>NZ_JAALJI010000003.1 GCF_011064595.1 Paludisphaera soli
CCCCCGGCCGCATCCGGCAGCGGCCCGACGGGGAAGGTGCGCGGCCAGACGAGGAGCGAATGGGGCGCGACGAGGGGTTGGGAGGCCTGCCAGAGCCCGAACGGGAACCGGAGACGAGTCGAGGGCACCTCCCTGGAAACTCGCCTCGGCGATCGGGCGTCAGCTTCCACGAGGTTTCGGTCGCGCACCATCCGGCGGCGTAGGCGCCCCCCGACGTGGCCGCGGACTGGGCCGACTCGACGCCTCGGACCGTCAGGGCCCAGGCGGCCCAGGGCAGGCGATTTCGAACCAGAAGCCGCGCGGTCGCCGACTCACCCTCGCGTATTCGCGAGCGGTCGAAGGTCAGCTCGCCCGAGAGTGCACGAAGCGCGGCCCACGGCCAGGCCGTCCCGATGGCCAGGACGCCGAGCAACCCCGGCGCGAGGATCAGGGCCCTCGGATGGATGCAGACCCCGCAGAGGATCGCCGCGAGCGAGGCGACGGCCAGGATCGCCCAGGGCCGGCGGACCCAGCGGATGTAGGGGTCAAGCCGCGAGGCCCGATCCCGTGTGAGGCAATCGCCCCAGCAGGCCATCCGGCCGCCGATGGATCGATCGCGAGGCTGCATCGCCGTCCCCCGACTCATCGACGAATCCTCCTTCGTTTCCGCCCGAAAGTCGGCCCCGGCGACGGTCGCCGGGGCCGAGCGGCGGCTTCAACGGGACGTCAGGCCGTCGTCCGCGAGGCGCGGCCGCGGCGACCGGCGAACAGGCCGCCGGCGGCGACCGCGAGGCCCGCCATGGCCAGGGCACTCGGCTCGGGGACGGCCGGGCCGGGAGGCGGGGGGATGTTCCCGACCACGAACCGGAAGACGTCGGAAGTCGTCACGACCCCTCCGCCCACCAGGGTGCCCGTGACGGTGAAGGTCAGGTCATAGACGCCGGCCGCCGTGAACCCGAAGTTGTAGTGGTCGTGACCCGTGGCGGTCAGCTCGATCGAATCGTCGAGCGACAGGCCGTCCGCCGTGTTCATGGCCGGGCTGGACGCAAAGCCGTTGCCCCAGAGCACGAACTGGCCGCCCGTGGAGTTGGAGACTCCGGTCAGCGAGAGCGTCAGGGCGTCGCCCACAAAGAGTCCGACGTCGATGTCCTCGGCGCCCCAGCCCACGTAGGGCCGGGTCGTGCTACCGGCGCTGGTCTGCCCGAGCACGTACAAGGGGTTGCCCGCGAACGGGGCGGGGAGGCCCGCGTTTCCGGTGGTCAGGACGGACTCGGGTACGACGGTGGATACCGTCGCCGGGTCGGCCGATGCTCCCGATCCGCCGAGCAAGGAGCCGTTGATCCGGGCGCTGCTGGCCAACTCGTAGTACAGATAAAGCCCATCGGTCGCATCGTAGCCGACGGCGATGTCCGCGTGGCCCGCCGTGTAGAGGTCGGTGAAGTCGGCGGCCGAGGCCGCCCCCGCCACGTACGTGGCCGCAAGGCCGGCGATGAAGGTCGTCTTGAAGAATCGAGTCATCACGATGCGTTCCTCTTTCACTGGGGATCGAATCCAGACCGACGCCGGCGGCCTCGTCGATGACGCCGCCGGGTGCTTCCAGGTGTCGCGAGGCTCACAAAGCCACGCGTTCCACGCTGGCGAACCAGCCTTTTTCGGTGACGATTTCGCGGATCTGGATCTCCGCGCCGTCGGGGAGCCGCCAGTGCGAGAGGCGGCAGTGCGAGTCCGAGGGGCCGCCGAGGTCCAGCGTCGGCATCCGGAAGACGAGCAGACTCCGAAGGGCCGAGGCCGGCATCTCGTGCGACTCCAGGCCCTTCAGTTTGGGCGAGAGCTGGAGACGCGAGCCCTCGGGCCGGCGGAGGATCCAGAGGCGGTAGTCGCCGTCGTGCCCGGTCTCGTCCAGGCAGAGCACGACATCATCCGGGAGCTGCGAGGCCACCGCTCTCGGGAGCCGGGCGAGGGCCTCCGGTCCGACGAGTTCCAGGCTCGCCGCGCCTGATCCCCAGCAGCCGGGGGCCAAGAGCGTCCAGGCCACCAGGCCGACGGCCAGGGCCGCCCTCGAACGCTCAGAGGGCATCGCCGCCGACCACCTCTCCGCCGTCTCGGGTGCCGAGGGCCCACCACACGGGGAGGGCGATCTTCTCTTTGAGGAACCGGACGCTGCCATCGCCGAAGAGCGCGTTGAGGCCGCCGTGGTGCAGGCTGCCGGGGGTGATCAGGATGTTGCCATCGCTCTCGCCGCCGTAGATGTGGCAGCTCCGGGCGTTGATCGGCATGACCTGCATGTAGGTCCCGCCGGCGTGGCCCCACCCCGAGATCCAGGCACGCCCGGAGTAGACCGTCCAGGCCGGGTCCGGGAAGCTCACCGAGCCGCAGTAGCGCTGCCAGGCGTGGAGCGTCCGCGAGGAGCCGGAGCCGCCGGCGCAATACGATCGCGTCGGCTCGGGCTCGCCGTACATGGCCTCGACGTCGTTCGGATCGGTGGCCCTGGGGAGTCGTCGCTCGGCCACGGCGACGGTATTGCTCAGTCCGTCGGACACGGCCGCCGCTCGGATCGGGCCGACGTGCCAGGCGGCCTTGCCGACCGGATCGTCCAGGCCGATGAAGCCGTTGTGGCGACCCATCCGGGCCCCGGCGGCCGGGCCGGAGGTGTCGGGAGTCCAGCCGACGTTCCCCGAATAGCTCTGCGGCGCCGGCCGCGAGCCGCCCATCGTCTCGGCGGGCTGATAGGCTTCCGAAGGGCAGAGGTACGCGGCGATCGCCGTCCTGGCGACCGTCCCGTTGGGATGATTCGCGCCGATGGTGGCCGCGTACATGACGACGTCGGGATTCGAGCAGTCGTCGGCGTTGCCCACCCAGAAATTGACGGCGTTGAACATGGGCTGCTGGTCAAGCTGGGGCAGGATGCTCGCGTGCCAGCTGAACAGGCCGTTGCGACATCGACCGTTCGGTGCGGGCTGCGCCGAGGTCGTGCTCATCGGGAAGACGCCGTTGACCTCGTGGTAGTTGTGCAGGGCCAGGCCGATCTGCTTCAGGTTGTTGGTGCACTGGGCCCGGCGGGCGGCCTCGCGGGCCGCCTGCACCGCCGGCAGCAAGAGCGCGATCAACACGGCGATGATGGCGATGACGACCAGCAGCTCGATGAGCGTGAAGGCCCGTCGCGGGAGTCGTTGCATGACGGTTCCCCGATTTGGGTGTGATGGATGGCGGAGGCGATTCAGGGGCGATCGTGGGCGTCGGGATCCAACTGGGCCTTCAGGGCCTCCCGGGCCCGCGAGAGCCGCGAGCGAACGGTGCCGATCGGCACGCCCAGCCGGCGGCCGATCGACTCGTAGTCCAGGCCGTCGATCAGGTGCAGGCTCAGGACGTCGCGATGACGGGGCCCCAGTCGTTCGAGGGCTGTACGGACCTCGGCCCGAAGCTCCTGGACGATCAGCGCCTGCGCGGGGTCATCGCGATCGATGGCCTCGCGGCGGAAATTGCAGGCGACCCCCTCGTGCTTGTGACGGCGGCGCATCGTCCGGCGGAGGTGGAGGCTCCGGTAGAGCACGGCCCGGATCAGCCAGGCCCGAGGGTTCGCGGGCGCCTCGGCTCGGCTCCAGAGGCCGAGCAGCGCATCCTGCACCGCCTCCCAGGCCAGGTGGTCGCAACCGAGTTGGCGACGCGCCACGCGGACCAGCTCGGCCAGAAACGGTCGCACCAGGGCGGCGAACTCGTCCTTCTCGGCCCCATGGAGGACCGGCCCGAACTTCCCAAGGCGTCCGCCGACCGACTCACCGGACGGCCCGAACAAGCCGGGCGGCACGTCAGGACGACGCCGCCCGGAGGCGAAACAGATTCCCGATGGTACGGCCATTCATCCGACCCCCTAGCTGTCCAAACCTCGACCTGGCGACGCGACGGTCCCGCCCCGCCCGATTCGGGCGAGAGAGACGGCGACGGAACCGCCCGGCGGAGTGCGAGATGCGACCGGGCAGCGACCTGCGGAAAGCCGAGGTCGATGACGGAGGTCTCGTCGGAGAGGCCGGGCGGCTTCAGGACGCGGCGGAAGGCGGCGCGCGGGGGATGGAGACGGCGAATGGAGGTTGGATGACCTCGACCGTCTCGACGCGGAGGAGCGAAGGCCGAACGGCCTCGATCGTCGCGGCGGGGAGCTGCTCGACCGGCAGCGGGGTGCTCGAGAAGTAGTCGCAGACCGCGCAGTCGCTCTCGGCCCTTAGGGAGTCGCCCGGCGTCTCGCAGTCTGACGCCGAGCATCCGACGCCGACGATCCGCTCGATCAAGCCGTCGACGGCGTGATGCCCCGGACCGTACAGCGACGTCGTCGCATGCAGGGCGAGCATCAGGAGCAACGTCAAACGGCGGCCGAGGTTCAAGATCTTCACGCCTGCTGGGGTCGAAGGTGGGGAGTGGTCCTTGGGAGGGCTTCCAAGATTCGTCGTCTGGATGGTTAATGCCGACCGTAGCGCCGAAGTTCCCACCGACGGCGAATTTTTCTCAAGATCGTCCCCCGGGCCTGTGACGACAAGGTCTGCTTCGCGCTCACGGACTGGGGGCGGGCTCGCGGAGCGTGATCGTCCGGTCGACGTCGACGTGTTCCAGCGTCGACTTGCCGCCTGCGGGCCAGGCGATCTCGATCCGGTCGATGGTCGCGATTTCGCCCAGGCCGAAGTGCATCTCCAGGGCGTTCTGGGACTGGTGCGACGAGCCGCTCCTCAACTCCCGCGATTGCTTTGCGCCCCCGCAGAAGATCGTGGCGTGGGCCCCGATCGCCGGGGCTCCGTGCCGGTCGACCACGCGGAGCTTGATCCACCGTCCGGAGCGCGGCGTATCGTTGCGGAGTAGCAACGGCGGCGAATCCATGGCCGTGATGAGGAGGTCGAGGTCGCCGTCGTCGTCGTAATCGCCGGTAGCCAGACCTCGGGCCGAGGAGGCGACCTGAAATCCCGGGCCCGCGCTCGCCGAGACGTCGACGAGCTTACCCCCGTCGTTTCGGAGGAGGAACGGCTTCTGGCGGTAGGATTCGTGCAGCTCCGGGTCCTGGTCGACCTGGGGGTAGATGTGGCCGTTGGCGATCACCACGTCCACGTCGGCGTCGAGGTCGTAGTCGAAGAAGCCGCATCCCCACTTGAGGGCGTTGTACGTGATCGCCTTCAGGCCGGCCGGGACGGCGACGTCCTGGAATGCGAGATCGCCCTGGTTGCGATAAATCGTGGCGGTGTCCTGGGCGAAGGTCGTGACCAGGATGTCCGGTCGACCGTCGCCGTCGAAGTCGGCGGCGTCCACTCCCATATCGGCCTGGGCCACGCCGTTGCCGTTCACCCCGGCCCCGCTCCAGGTCCCGATTTCGGTGAACTTGCCGCCGCCGTCGTTGCGGTAGAGGAAGTTGGGATTGGAGTCGTTGGCGACGAAAACGTCCACGTCGCCGTCCCGATCCAGGTCGGAGGCGAGCACCCCAAGGCCGTAGGACTCGGCCGTGTCGGTCATGCCGGCGTCGTCCGTGGCGTCGATGAACGTGCCGTCGCCGTTATTGCGGAAGAAGCGGTCGCGGCCGCCCCTCATCCCGAAGGGGCCCGAGAGCACCTTGACCTTCTCCCGCCAGACGGTGGTGCGGCGCGCCGCGAGGACCTCGTCCATCGTGGCGTCGATGTAGTTGGCGACGTACAGGTCGAGGTCGCCGTCGCCGTCGGCGTCGAAGAACGAGGAGCCGCCGCCCCACCCGGGGTCGGCCACGCCGGCGCGTTCGGCGACCTGCTCGAACGTGCCGTCGCCGCGATTGCGGTAGAGCCGGTTGGGGCCGAAGTTGGTGACGTAGAGGTCGACGCGGCCGTCGTGGTCGTAGTCGGCCGCCGAGACGCCGCATCCCCAGCTCTCGTCGGCCACGCCGGCCCTGTCGGTCACGTCCTCGAACGTGCCGTCGCCCTTGTTGCAGTAGAGGGCGTTGCGGCCCTTGGCCCGAACGCGGGAGGGCTCCTCGTCCAGGGCCCAGGCGTTTACCAGGAAGACGTCGAGCCGCCCGTCGGCGTCGTAATCCACGAACGCGCAGCCGGTCCCCACGGATTCCAGGATGTGGTCCTTGTCGGGCCCGCCGCCGTGGAGGACGCGGGTCAGGCCGGCGGACTCGGCCACCTCGACGAACCGCGGGCCGGCCCGGCCCGCGGGGGCGGGATCCAGGGGGACGGGGGCCGATGGCGAGGGGACCCGCTCGGGCGGCGACGCCGGCGGATCGCCGCAGGCGCAGAGCAGGGACGGCAGGGCGGCCGCCAGGAGTGATCGAAGGCGTTTCATGAGGATTCGTCTCCCCGGCGGCCGTGGGTCGGCGCGGATCATTCGGGGGCGATCGCAGCCTCGAACTGGCGGTCGAGCTCGACGCCCATCGCGCCGAGGTCGGCGTCGGCGCCGGCTCGCGCGATCTTGGCGGCGAGGTCGAGCAGGCCCTTCTTCTCCTTGTTGGTCACGAACATGTAATCGGCCTTGGTTTCCATGTCGGTGTTGTGGGTGTGGCCGGCCTTGGCCAGCCGCTGCCGCACGGCCTGGATCCGCTTGTCACCCTCGTTGCCGATGTTGGTGATCTCGGCCGCCGCAGCTTCCAGGTGGGCGACCCGGCCCTGGGCGTCGCGAGCCGCGGCCTTCAGGTGGCCCTGGGCGGCCTGGTGGTAACCGATGAGGATGCTCTTCACCAACTCGTCCTCGGTCGCCTCGATCTCGATGATCGCGGTGGCGAGGTGCTCGTAGGTCGAGGCCGCGACCTGCGCCGCCCCGTTATGGTTCGGGGCGCCGCCTTGTTGCGAACGGGCGGCTTGAAAGCCGAGCATGAGCACGCAGACGATCGCGGCGGTGGTCAGGGATCGCATGAGTCGTCTCCTTCTCTGTGGACGTTCGGGAGGGATCGATGGACGGCCCACCGCCGAGATTCGGCGGCATGGGCCTCGTGCCCGCCCAGGCGTCCATCCTCCGACGGCGTCGGCGATCCGATCGCGGAGGATTTGCGGACGTTTCCAGGGCAGGCCTCGCGAGGACCCACGATTTCTCGGCCGGATCGTCATTCGTTATAACCGGTGCGAGGCACGCGGCGAAGCGACTCGTCCTCGATCAGTGTCCGGGCCCGAAGAAGACGGCGTTCAGGAAGAAACGCTGGGTGGTGGGAGTCATGGCGCGATAGTTGGGATCGTCGGCGAAGCCGATGACGTGACCCTTGCCGAGCGACTGGTAGACGACGAGCGGCTTGCCGGCCATCAATTCCAGGGTCTGGGGCCAGCAGAAGCCGCTGACGAGCAGGTCGCGCGCGGCCAGGTTCACGAGGTTGCGGCCGTCGGCGGGCTTCAATGGTGTCAGCACGACGTCGGTGTTCATCAACGGGTAGACCTCGGCCGGCGAACCGAACGTGACGAAGTGGTCGTCATAGACATCAGCCCGGAAAAAGGCACCGGGGACCGGATCGGGCGATTCTTCCTCCGCGCCAGTCCGGGGCTCGTCGGCGACGCCCGGCTTGTCGCCCTTGTCGTCGGCCTTGGGGTCGGGCTCCGTGGCGGTCTTGACCGGCTTTTTGACCACCTTCGAAGCCAGCAGGCCCGCCGACTTCCCGGCCCCCCAGGCGGCCGCCCCCTTCACGAGGATGAGGGTCCCGCCGGATCGCACCCAGTCCTTCAGCTTTCCCGCGAAGGCTTCCGGGAGCGAGCCGGGATAGCGGCCGTCCGGCAGGACGAGCACGTTGTACTTGGTCAGGTCCAGGTCGGCGATCGAGCCGCCCGGGACGCGCGTCGCCGGATAACGCCAGACTTGATCGAAGAGATACCAGGAGTGGCCCACGAACGGCGAGGCCGGACGATCGACCAGCATGGCGATCTTCGGTGGCTTCACCCAGGTGATGTGGAATCCGCCCAGACCCGTGCCGCCGTCGACCAGGCCCGTATCCGTGGCCACGACCTTCAGACCCAGTCGCGCGGCCGTCTCGCGAATCCTCTCGTGCAGGGCGTCGGGGTTCTCGATGGTCCGCAGGAGCAACGTCCCCTTGGCGAAGCTGACGCCGCCGAGTCGGATCGACTCGTCCAGGACGTGGACGCGGAAGCCGGCGCGGAGCAACTCGGCCAGGGCGAGCATCGCGGCGTCGTCCTCGGCCTGGATCAGATAGCCGACGCGCGCCCTGTCCGGGCCGGAGACTTCGCCCGCCGCCTTGGGCTTCTCCACGACTTCGCTCTGCCAGGCGGACGAGCCTTCGACCGCCAGCGAGGCGACTCCGTGGGTCAAGGGGAGGGACCAGGCGGTGAGGTCGTAGATCTCGTCGTCGAGCCGGCGGCTCTTGCGGTCGAGCTGGCGCTTACGGAAGGCCTCGCCCATGTCGAACCGGGCGTCGAGCAGCGAGCGCGCGAGTCGGCCCGCCGGCTGGGCGATGGAGACATGGTAGCTCCCGGCCGGGGCGGTCCACTCCTTGACCGTCGAGTCGGCGTCCTTCCTGGCCTGCACGGTGGCCGGGGCGGTCAGCTTGCGGACCTCGACGCCGTTCTTGATCAGCAGCTCGGCGAGCCCCGCGGCGCGGGCGGGCGTGGCTCCGGGCAGCAGCAGGTAGTCGCGGACCGGGCCCTCGCGGCCCAGGGTGACGGCCGAGGCCCGGTACTCGTAGAAGTCGCGCACGAGGTCGCGGGCGTTGGCGGCGGCGGTCTCCACCGTCGAGATCCCGCTGACGTAATGCCGGCGGACGCCGTCGTGGTAATAGAGCTTGCGCTCGTCCTCGCGGTCGACGACCAGTCCGCGCGTCCCCGCCTGTTCCCAGAGGATCCCGATCGACCCGTGGAGCGCGGGCCATGTGGTGCCGTAGCCCGGGTAGAAGCCGTCGTAAAGTTCGCGGCTGGTGTAGAGGAATCCGAAGCCGTCGAACCGTCCCGCCTGACGCTTGCCGAACCTCTCGAACCACTCGCGCTGGCGGGGCGTGATGAGGTCCAGGATCGGATCGGCCGGGGGGTCGAAATAGTATTCGTTGTTCGTGCCCATTTCATGGGCGTCGATCAGGACGTGGGGCTGCCAGGTCAGGTAGGCGGCGATCTTGTCGCGGGTCTCGGACTGGGTCTGGAGGAACCAGTCCCGATTCATGTCGAAGAGATAATGGTTGTGGCGGCCCGTCGCCCAGCGCTGGACCCGCTCGGCGGCCAGAGGCTCGGGATCGGGCTCCACTCCCCTCCCCTCGCGGTGGAAGTTCACGAACCGGTCGCGGCCGTCGGGGTTCTGCATCGGGTCGATGACGACGACTAGCTTCTCCAGCAGCCGACGCGTCTCCTCGCGACGGTCGGCGACCAGGTGATAAGCCGTGAGGATCGCGGCGTCGCCCGAGGAGATCTCGTCGCCGTGGACGCCGTAGGCCATCCAGACGATCGCGGGCAGTTCGTCGAGCAGGGGCCGCGCCTCGTCGCGCGAAGTCTTGCGCGGGTCCGCCAGCCGCAAGTTGGCCGCGCGGATTTCGTCGAGTCGAGCGAGATTCGCGGGCGAGCTGATGACGAGGTAGGCCAGCGGCCGTTTCTCGATGGTCCGGCCATATGGGACGAGTTTCGTCCGATCCGGCGCGGCCGCATTGAGCGCGGCCAGGTACCGCTCGATCTCCGAGACGCTGGAGACGTCGACGCCCCACGAGTGGCCGACGACCTGGGCGAGGGTCGGGATCGCGGGATCGGCGTCCACCTCGGGCATCGGCAGCAGCCACCCGGCCCCGCCTGTCTCAGCCTTCTCCTGAGCTTGCGCCATGCGAGGCGAGGCCAGCCCGATGATGAGGACCAGGAACGCCCGGAATCGCCTCGACTTGAGCATGAAGCTTCCCCATCTGATCCCGTGATGCCGACCTGGATGTCGTACGATCGAGGCTAGCGAGGATCATGCGGAATAGCAAGATGCGCAGTTTGGGCGAAAAAGGCGGGAGTTTGGTTAAGGTGCGTTGGGCCCGGCTTCGAAACGAGAGCGAGGACCGGGGGCCGGTCCTCGCTCAGGAGTCACGATGGTGACGATATCGGTCGAACCTCAGGACTTGCGCTGGACGGCCTCGCCGGCTTCTTCGAGCTTCTCGCCGCCCTGATGGGCCTTTTCCTTGACCCAATCTTTCGCATCCTGGGCTTTCTCACCGGCAGCCTGGCCCAGCTCGGTGGCCTTCTCCTTGACGTCCTGGCCGATCTCGCAGGCCTTGTCGGAGACGGCGCTGCCGACCTCCTTGGCCTTCTCGGCAGCGTTGTGAGCGGCTTCCTTCGCTTTGTCGGTGTAGGATTCGGCCATGACGAACTCCTGAGGTGAAGAGAGGTCTCAGTCCAGGTGGAGCCCCGCTCGCGGGGCTTGCCATCAGCAGGTCGTGATGGTTGTTTCCGAATAGTGCAAAGCCGGTGCCAAGCGTTTCCATCGGAGATGCCGGCTTCGAGGATTTCGGTTCGGCTCAGTCGCGATCCATGTTTTCTCGATGGGGCGTGCTGACGACCTGTCCTCGTTCGTCCAGAAGGTTGAAGTAGTACGCTCGCGCGGCCTCCGGCCGACGTGCCGTGACGGTCTTCGAAGTCGGGTCGACCGCGGCGTCGACCGCCTCCCAGAGCCGCTCCGGCCAGGGGCCGTCGGCCTTCGTGAAGAGCAACTCGGCCCGGACGATCGGGGAGTCGCCCTCGTAGTTCGTCGTCAAGATTTCGCCGTCCTCCCGGATCGGTCCGACGCGAGGGAGCCCTGGGCCGTGCTTCAGGATCGAGTCGGCGAAGGTTCGGATTTCCTCGGGGTTCTCGCCGGCGCCGCCGTGGCCGTGGGGCATGCGCAAGCGGATGCTCAGGGTCGAGTCGCCACCCGAGGCCCGGTAGGACTTGCGGAGCGAGTCCAGCGGGTAGGCGAAGTCGTTCGTGCCTGTCACCCAGAGTTTGGGTGCCTTGCCGAGCGGTAGGTAATGCGAGGGGTCCCAGAGGGCCAGCCACCGCTCGCCCGTCGGGCCGAGCTTGTCGATCTCGGGCTTCCAGACCGAGTTCTCGCC
This sequence comes from Paludisphaera soli, assembly GCF_011064595.1. Taxonomy (GTDB): domain Bacteria; phylum Planctomycetota; class Planctomycetia; order Isosphaerales; family Isosphaeraceae; genus Paludisphaera; species Paludisphaera soli. Next base: position 10,958 of record NZ_JAALJI010000003.1, read on the forward strand.
GAGGAACCCGCAGCCGTAGACCGGCACGGCGAACCGGAACCGCTCATCGAGTCCGGACGCGATGCAGGTGAGGTAGCCGCCCCAGGAGATCCCGGTAAGGCCGATGCGGTCGGGGTCGACCTCGGGCAAGGAACGGAGCAGCGAGTGGGCGAGGATCACGTCGGCCACGGCGTGGTACGTCCATTGGTCCTCGGGGGCTGCGAGTGCGTCGGCGAAGCGATTGCCCGGCGGCCCGCCCTTCTCGTGGCGTTCCCACTTGCCATAGGAGCCGCGCGGGACCGTGCCGCAGGTGTCCATCGCGATCGCGGCGTAGCCCCGGCTCGTCCAGAGCCGGACCCATTCCTCGAAGGCCGTGCCGCCGCCGCCATGGACCAGAACGACCCCCGGGGCCTTCTCGCCCGGCCGCGGGGCCGGCAGGCCGATCCACGCGAAGGTCTCGGTCGGCTTCCCCTTCCAGGGTGAGGCTTCGTAGAAGACGGCCGAGAGGCCCTCGGCCTGGAAGCCCTCGGCCGGTCGGTGGCGAGGGGCTGTGAGCATCGCGGGGGTGGCCTCCATCGGACCGACGTCTTGCCCGAGCACGGAGGTCGCCGTCAACAGCGACGCGAGCCAGGAGAAGGCGGCGTTTCGGGTGGGCAGGGCGTACGGCACGGGGTCACCTCCGGTCGAGGGGCGTCGAATCCACGTCCTGGTTCATACCGGCGCCGTGGCCGCGGGACAAGCGGGCGGCGAGGACTCGGCCCCTGTCGGCGTCCCGTCGATGATGTTAGCCTGGCTCCTGTCATTCGAGCGGGGACGGCCGAGGTCCCGCCGCGTCGCGAGGAGTCCGCCCGACGGTGCACGAGGTCCTGACCAAGGCGTATTACTGGATCGCGGCCGAGCTGACGACCCTGCTGGGCTTCGGGCTGGCCATCGTCTTCGTCGCCTATCTGATCCGACAGAAACGCTCGCCGGCGAGCACCCTGGCCTGGCTGCTGATCGTCATCCTGGCCCCTTACGTCGGGGTGCCGCTCTACATCCTGTTCGGCGGCCGGAAAATGAGCCGCATGGCCGCGCGGAAGGCGCCTGTCTACGCCGGGGCCGCCCACCGCACCGCCCCCTCGATCGATTCGGACACCGAACGCCTGCTGCGTTCTTATGGGGTTCCCGAGGCGAAGGCCGGCAACATCGTCGCCATCGTGGAGTCGGGCGAGGAAGCCTATGTCCGGATGATGGAGCTGATCGACGAGGCCCGGTCCACGATCTACCTGACCACCTTCATCCTGGCGGACGACGAGGTCGGGCTGGCGGTGATCGAGGCCTTGGCGCGGAAGGCGAGGCAAGGCGTGATGGTCCGGCTCCTGCTGGACGACGTCGGGTCGTGGTGGCTGCGGCGTCGGCGGCTGGTCCCGTTGATCGAGGCGGGGGGGCGGGTCGCCTACTTCATGCCGATGATCCACCTGCCGTTTCGCGGCCGGGCCAACCTGCGGAACCACCGCAAGGTGGTCATCGCCGATGGCCGGGCGGCCATGGCCGGCGGGATGAACCTGACCGCCTCCTACATCGGGCCCCTGCCCGACCCTCACCGTTGGAGGGACCTGGCGATCGTCGTCGAGGGGCCGGCCGTCGAGGACCTGGAGTGGCTCTTCCGGTCGGACTGGCGGTTCACCACCGGAGAAAACCTCCCCGCGGGACGTCGTCGGGTCCCGCTGGGATCGGACCAGGCCTCGATCCCGACCGGACGCGACCGTCCGGGCCAGACCGTCGTGCAGGTCGTCGCGAGCGGGCCGGACGTGGAGGGGGACCCGCTGTTCGAGTCGCTCCTGGCGCTGACGTTCTTCGCCAGGCGGCGGATCTGGATCGTCACCCCCTACTTCGTACCCGACGACATGTTGGTCCGGGCCCTCGTCCTGGCGGCGCGTCGAGGGGTCGACGTCCGCCTGATCGTGCCCTGGAAGTCGAACCACCCGATCGCCGACCTGGCCCGCGAGGGATTCATCCGCGAGTTGCACGAGGCCGGGGCCGAGGTGCTCCTGTATCGGCCGACCATGCTCCACGCCAAGGCGGTGATGTTCGACGACCGCCTGGCCGTCATCGGTTCCGCCAACATGGACAACCGCAGCCTCTTCCTCAATTACGAAGTCGCGCTCTACGTCTTCTCGACCGAACGCGTCGCCGAGGTCGCGCGTTGGGTCGAACGCCTGGCTGCCGGCTGCACCGTCTACGAGCCGAAACGCGGGGGCGTCCGCGAGATCGCCGAGAACGTCCTCCGCCTCTTCGCCCCCCTTCTCTGACGCCGAAATCGGCTTCGTTCGCGCCAGCTCGAAAACGAAGCCATTCGACGTAAGCCGTTGCATGGCATGGCGTTAACCTTGGATTTTGCGTGAGGGAATTGGCTTCGTTCGGCGCAGTTCCGCCCTCGAATCTGCAGGCCCCACGATGTCGCGAGCAGCGCGAGCTGGGTCGTGGTCCCTGCGGGTTCACGAGGCGCGCACCCCCAGGGGGACACTACCACCGATTCGCCCGATTGCGACGGGGCCGGTCGCTCGCCGGCCCTATCGAGTCGGCGTGGCGAGGCGGAGTTCCAGGCCGCCGAGACCGGGGCGGCCCGTGCCGAGCGTCGGGCCGTCAGGCTTCGCTGACGAGATACCCGATCCCGTCGTCGTCCGACTCGAACGGCTCGGCCTCGCGACGCTTGGGCAGGAGCACCTTCAGGAGCGGCGGGGCGAGGAACGTCGTGACGATGACCATGAGGGTGACGCCGCCGAACTGGCCGCTGTCGAAGATCCCCCTGGCGAGCCCCATCTGGGCGAAGATCAGGCCCACCTCGCCGCGAGGGATCATGCCCACGCCGATCACACGTTTGTCCCCCTTGAACCACCAGGGCGCGTAGCCGGCCGCCATCTTGCCGACGACGCCGGTGACGATCAGCATCGCGCCCAAGCCCAGGGCCATTCGAGCCTCGGGGTTGCGTGGATCGAGGGCCGATAGATCGACCGAGGCGCCCACGGCCACGAAGAAGAGGGGTACGAAGAAATGGCCGAGCGCCGTGATGCCGTGCTCGATTTCCTGGGCCTTGGCCGTCCCCCTGATCAGTACGCCCGCCGCAAACGCTCCGATGATGCGCGCCGAGCCTGACTTCTCCGCCAGCCAGGCCAGTAACAGCGCCAGGATCAAGCCGAGGATCGTCGGCGTGCCGGGGAGGTCGAAGCGGCTGGCGACTCGGATGATCCAGGGGAGCGTCAGCCTGCCGACGATCAGGACTCCCGCAAGGAAGCCGAAGGCCTGGAGAGTGGCCAGCCCGACGGTCGATGGCGTGACCACACCGCCTTTGACGAGGCCGCCGACGACCGTCAGGATCACCAGGCCGAGGATGTCGTCGATGACCGCCGCCCCCAGGATCACCTGGCCCTCGGGGGCCTTCAGCTTGCCCATGTCCGAGAGCACCCTGGCCGTGATCCCGACGCTCGTGGCCGTCAGGGTCGCCCCGGCCATGATCGCCACGATGTTATCCAGCCCCATCATGCGGCAGCCTGCGTAGCCCAGGCCGAACGGCGCGACCACTCCCGCGATCGCCACCGCGACCGAGGTGCCGCCCACCTTCATCATCGAGCCCAGGTCGGTCTCCAGGCCGATCGCGAGCAGCAGGATCGCCACCCCCAACTCGGAGAGCAAGTGGATCGTCTCGATGTGCGGATCGACCTTGCCGAGGACCGAGCCGCCGACCACGATCCCGCCGATCAACTCGCCGAGGACCGCCGGCTGGCCGATCCGCTGCGCCAGCTCGCCGAAGATCTTCGCCGCCAGGAGCATCACAACGAGCATCGCGAAGAACTGCGCGGGTTCCAGATGTTGCACGACACCGCCTTTCCCTGAGCCAGATTCATGTAATCGAGCGAATATGCGGAAGCCCCGATGTCGGCCGTCGCTTTCGCCTCAGGACCGCATCGTAATCGACGGAGCGGCCCGCGTCTGCCCGCGATCTCGGCCGGGCCATCGTCGAATTCTTCGAACTCAGGCGGCGACGCCCTCGTCCCGATGGCCTCCGGAGGGGGACCCCTGATCAGCCTCGCCGCATGAACGGATGAACCGGTTGCATTTTCATGCTGGATCAAGTCAGGGTGTTTTTCGTACCATTGGGGGACGCGGGGATGGCTTCGAATTGGTGGAGCGGCGGCGAGGGTCGGGCTTCTCGCCGGAAAGGCGGGGGGCGGCGACGAGCCGTCCGCTGATTTGGGATCGACCGCTCTGACGCCTCGAACGTGGGACGCGAGCTAGGAACACGATGAAGAGACGGGAAGACATCCGGAACGTGGCGATCATCGCGCACGTCGACCATGGCAAGACGACCCTCGTGGACGCGATGCTCCGCCAGTCCGGGCAGTATCGCGCCTCGCAGTTGACCGGCGACTGCATCCTGGACTCCAACGACATCGAGAAGGAACGCGGGATCACCATCCTCGCGAAGAACATCGCCATCACCTACGGCGACGTCAAAATCAACATCATCGACACCCCGGGACACGCCGACTTCGGCGGCGAGGTCGAGCGGACGCTCCAGATGGCCGACAGCGCGCTCGTGCTGGTCGACGCCTTCGAAGGGCCGATGCCGCAGACCAAGTTCGTGATCCGCAAGGCGTTCGAGTGCAACATCCGGCCCATCGTCGTCATCAACAAGGTCGACCGGCCCGACGCCCGCCCCGAGGAAGTGCTCAACGAAATCTTCGACACCTTCGTCGAACTGGGAGCCACCGACGAGCAGTCGGACTTCTCGTACATCTTCGCCTCCGGCCGCGGCGGCTTCGCCTCTCACGACCCCAAGGTCCACGAGGGCGACATGCGGCCCCTCTTCGACCTGATCCTTCAGAAGGTCCCCGGGCCCGAGGTCGATCTCGACAAGCCGTTCTCGATGGTCTGCACCACGCTCGACTACTCCGAGTACGTGGGCCGGATCGCGATCGGCCGGATCATGACCGGCGCCGTGAAGCGGGGCCAGCGCGCCAATCTCTTCAAGCGCGGCGACGTGGTCACGCAGGGTAGCATCACCGGCGTCCTCGAGTTCGAGAAGCTCGGCCGCGTCGAGGTCGAGGAAGCCGAGGCGGGCGACATCGTGGCGATCGTCGGCCTGGCGTCGGTCGACATCGGCGACACGATCGCCTCGCTCGAAGTCACCCAGCCCCTGCCCCGCATCGAGGTCGGCGAGCCGACCCTGAGCATGCTCTTCACGGTCAACGATTCGCCGCTGGCCGGCGAGGGCAAGTACCTGACGAGCCGGCACATCAAGGAACGCCTCGACCGCGAGTTGGAGTCGAACGTCGCCCTTCGGGTCGAGCAGGCCGAGGACCTTGACGCCTTCATCGTCTCGGGACGCGGGCTGCTGCACCTCTCGGTGCTGATCGAGACGATGCGGCGCGAGGGCTATGAGCTGTCGGTCGGCAAGCCGGAGGTCATCGTCAAGAAGATCGACGGCGTTGACCACGAGCCCTACGAGTTCCTGGTCGTCGACGTGCCGCACGGCCAGATCGGCCCCGTCATGGAGCTGGTGGGCAGCCGACGCGGCGAGATGAGCAAGATGGACGTGAAGGGCGCCTACGCCCACCTGGAGTTCCTCATCCCCGCCCGCGGCCTGATCGGCCTGCGTAACCGCCTCATCTCGGGCACGCAGGGCGAGGCGATCATGCACCACAATTATCACGACTACCGCCCGCTCAAGGGGGACATCCCTTCGCGTGCCAACGGCGTGATGATCAGCATGGTGCGAGGCCAGGTCGTCGGCTTCGCCCTCGACAACCTCCAGCAGCGCGGCATCATGTTCGTGGCGCCCGGCGACGACACCTATGAAGGGATGATCATCGCCGAGAACGCCCGCGAGGACGACATGGTGGTCAATCCCTGCAAGGAAAAGAAGCTGACCAACATGCGGGCCTCGGGCTCGGACAAGAACATCCTGCTCAAGCCCCCCCGCGAGATCTCGCTGGAAATCGCCCTCGAATACATCGAGGCCGACGAGCTGGTCGAGATCACCCCCTCCAAGATTCGGCTTCGCAAGAAGTTCCTGACCGAGGAAGCCCGTAAGCGGTCCAGCCGCGGCGGCAAGAAGGTCGGCGTCTAAGCCGACGCGATCAAGAATGCGAAGAGGGCGGCGTCGCGGCTCCGGCCGTCGGCGTCGCCCCGACCGCGCGCTGATTGCGGAGCTTCTGATAGAACAGGATCTCCAGCCGGTTGTTCCGCAGCGCGATGTGCGCCTCGCGGATCAGCTGGACGCAGGCCGCCAGCATGAGCCCCACGCCCAGGATCGCCAGCGTCGTCGGCACGATGAGGATCCAGCCCCCCATCAGCGTGTTCAACGCCAGGGTCAGGCTCGTGCCGACGTACATGGCCATCGCCAGGTACAGCAGCGTGAGCGTCAGCCGGATCAGGTCGCTGCGCTGGACCATCCGGTCGAGCTGCACCGCGATGTGCTCCAGCCGATCCTCGACGTAATCGACCGCCTTGGTCCCCCGGCCGAGCTCGTCCCCCTCCAGGTTGAGCTGGCGGATCCGATCCACGACCCGCGACATCCGGTTCGAAGTCGAGATGATCAGCGACCCAGTCGCCGTCATGAAGAGCGCGGGCGTGATCATCGCCGAGAGCGTGGCGTAGGCTTCCGAGGGGGCGACAGGCATGGGAGCAAGCTCGGTTCTTGGACAGGTCGACCCATCCGCATGGTGTCTATCGCAGCAGACTCACGACGGCAGGTCCAGCTTTCGGCAACATCGTTCCGATCCAAATGGTGAAAGCTCGGAAACGATACTGTGACCATGGAGGAGTGGTCTATCCGGTGTCCGGGACCCAGATGAGACAAGGGGACAACAACCACGGCGAGAAATCGCCTTGCGATTGGCTCGTTTGAGGGTTAGAAGCTGCATCATGACGCAGTCGAAACCTTGTGGGCCAGTGAAATGACCATCGACCCCGTTCCGAAATGGCAGCGAATCACCGGCTGGATCCTCTCGGCGATCCTCGCCGTAGCCTTCGTCCCCAGCGCCTATTTCAAGATCGCTCAACCTCCGGGATTCCTCGAGAATTGGTCGAAGACCTACCCGGTCGAATCGGCCCTCCCGATCGGGGTCGTTGAGCTGGTCGTGTTTGTACTCTACCTGATCCCGAAGACTCGGTATCTCGGCGGGCTCCTCTTGCTCGCCTACCTGGGCGGCGCCGTGGCGACGCACGTACAAGCCAAGGATGGGCTGTTCTTCGTGCCTGTCTTGATCGGCGTCATCGCCTGGCTGGGGCTCTATTTCCGCGACCGCCGGCTTCGAGCCCTCGTCCCGCTGGCCGACGGTTGAACCTGGAGACCAGCCTACGAGGCCTTCCCGCATCACCGCCGACGCCGCCCGATGAGTCGGGCTGCCTGAGCACGCCGAGCCGGGCGGGAACGGCGGGCCGTCTCGGATCGATCTCCGCGTTCACGGAGTTACATTAAGAGGTCCTGAAGCTTCCGAGACCGTCCTCATCCGCTTGCGGTAGATGTGCGGCGGCTCGAAGGGCATGGGCCCTGCGGCCTTGGCGGCTTCCAGGACCTTGGCGGCGAGCTGGGGGAGGCCGTTGTCGCCGTAGAAGGTGATCGTCTCCTCGGCGAGCCTCGCCTTCACGATCAGGACGGAATAGTTCCTGTCGTTGAGGACGAAGTAGCCGAGCGTCCGGCCGTAGGGGTCGAGGGTCGCGGAGCGGATCAGCTCGACCTTGGTCGCGGTCGCGAACGCTCCCATGGCGAAAGCCCGGGCTTCGAGGCCGAAAGACTGGTCGAAGGGGATCTTGTGCTCGTCGTGGCGGGTCTCGGGCGAGTCGATCCCCAGGATGCGGACCGTCTCCTCATCGCCGACGGCCCAGCGAATCAGGACGGTGTCGCCGTCGTCGACCTGGACCAGCGCAGGATCGACCGGGACGGGCTGGCCCTGCGGCCGGGGCTGGGGCTTCGACGCGGGCCCTTGACCCGCGCCGGCGGCCGGCGGCGGGGAGGGGGCCTGGGGGTCGCCGGGCCAGGCCCCGAGGGCCACTCCGAGCACGACGAGCATCGAGCAGACGACGGCGAGGCCTCGGAAAGTTCTCGCGGGCATGGTCGGTCTGTCCTTCGGGGTATGTAGGTCAGTCGATGTGCTTCTTGATGAAGGCCAGGCCTTCCCGACAGAGGCCCTCGGCGTCGGGGAAGAGGGGACGCCAGACGCGGGTGGCGGCGGCCAGGGCCGGCAGCGCGAGGCCGAAGGCCTCGATGGTGAGGTAGCCGTCGTACCCCGTCTCCTCCAGGCCCTCCCAGAATGAACCCCAGGCGACCTGGCCGGTGCCGGGCGTGCCGCGGTCGTTCTCGGAGACGTGGACGTGGATCGTCTCGGCCGCGCACGACCGGATCGCGGCGGCCTGGTCCTTCTCCTCGATGTTCGCGTGGAAGCTGTCGAACATCATCTTGCAGAACGGGTGGTCGACGGCCCGGACGAACTTCGACGCCTGCTCGGCCGTCGTCAGGAAGTAGTTTTCGAAGCGATTCAGGTACTCGATCGCCAGCCGAATCCCGTGCGCCTCGGCGCGTTCCGCGACCTTCTGCAAGGTCTCGACGCCGTGCAGGAACTCATCCTCCGTCGGCCCGGTGCCGGAGAACAGGCCGATGGTGGAGTGCAAGGGGCCGCAGAGGATCTCGCAGCCGAACTCGCGGCCGCACTCCAGCACGCGGTCGAGGTAGGCGACGGCCGCCTCGCGGACCTTCGGGTCGGCCGAGATCGGGTTGATCTCAGGGCCCCCCATCACCGTGACGGCCGTGGCCCCCAGTCCCAGGGTTTCGAGCCTCTTGCCCAGCCGCTTGTAGGCCGCCAGGTCGGCAGTCTGGAAGATGGGGACCTCGACCGAGTCGAAGCCGACGGCCTTGATCCGTTCGAGCACGCCGTCCTGCGCCTCAGTGACGTGATCGGTCCACAGGAGCAGATTCATGCCGGTCTTCATCGCGACGGTCCTCGGGCTGGAGAGGGCGAAAGGGGGCCGCCGGGGAGAGGGCCGGCGGCGCGTCGATCCGGCGGGGGGTCAGACGGGGACGACCGTCTCCCATTTCTTGTGCTCGGCCGAGTCCAGCACGGCGTCGCAGACCGCTTGCGTGGCGAGGGCGTCGCGGAAGGTCGGCGGGGTGGACTTGCCGGAGCCCAGGTTCTCCAGGAAGTCGGCGACCTGGTGGACGAAGGTGTGCTCGTAGCCGATCTGGAGGCCTGGCACCCACCAGTTCTTCATGTAGGGCTGGTCGCCGTCGGTGACGTGGATCGAACGCCAGCCGCGGATGATCGAGTCGTCGCCGTGGTCGAAGTACTCCAGCCGGTGGAGGTCGTGCAGATCCCAGCGGATCGAGGCCTTCTCGCCGTTGATCTCGAACGTGTACAGCGCCTTGTGGCCGCGGGCGTAGCGGGTGGATTCGAACAGGCCGAGCGACCCGTTGTCGAACCGGCACATGAACGCGCAGGCGTCGTCGATGCCGACGGGCTCCACCTTGCCCGTGAGGTTGTGCTTGCGCTCCTTGATGAACGTCTCCGTCATGGCCGAGACCGACTCGATGTGGCCGTTGAGCCAGAGCGCCGTGTCGATGCAGTGGGCGAGCAGGTCGCCGGTCACGCCCGAGCCCGCGGCGGCGGCGTCGAGCCGCCAGAGGCCGGCCCCCCCCTGGGGAAGCTCGGTGGAGATGGTCCAGTCCTGAAGGAACTGGGCGCGGTAGTGGAAGATCCGGCCGAGGCGGCCCTCCTCGATCAGCTTCTTCGCGAGGCTGACGGCCGGCACGCGGCGATAGTTGTACCAGACCGTGTTGACGACCCCGGCCTTCTCGACGGCGTCGACCATCGCCTGGCCCTGGACCAGGTCCATCGCCAGCGGCTTCTCGCAGAGGATCATCTTGCCGGCCTCGGCGGCGGCGATGGCGATCTCGGCGTGGGTGTTGTTGGGCGTGCAGATGTCGATCGCGTCGACGTCCTCGCGCTCGACGAGCTTCCGCCAGTCGGTCTCGACCGACTCGTAGCCCCAGTTGTCGGCGAAGGCCTGGGCGGCGGCCTTGTCGCGGCCGCAGACCGCCTTCAGGACCGGGCGGTACGGGACGTCGAAGAAGTCGTTGACGCGCTTGTAGGCGTTGGAGTGCGTCCGGCCCATGAAGCCGTAGCCGACGAGGCCGATGTTGAGGTTCTTCTTCTCGGACATGAGATCACCTGGGAATGGGGGCGAATGCGAGGGGGACGTTCGGCTCCGGCGGTCACTCGCTCCAGCCGTGCGCGTCGCGGACCTGGATCATCGCCGCGAGGATGTCGTTCCAGGTCTGGGGCTTCATCATGACGTCGTTCGGGAACATGCAGCCGTCCCAGCAGATGTGGCGGAACTTCCGCGTCGGCCGGCCGGTCTCGTCGCGGAGCCAGAAACTGGCGTGGTGGGGGATGTCGAGCTTGCCGTTGGGGTCGCTCGCCAGGCAGTGCCGCCCGGTGTGGTCGTGCGAGCCCGAGCCGAAGACCGTGGCGTCGTTCTGGGCGACGTGGAAGTCGAGCGTCCAGGGCCGCAGCGCGTCGGTGAGCGTGCGGAGGGCGTCGTCGAGGACCGACTTGTCCTTCCAGTCGTAGCCGACGGGGAGGATGCGGTCCTCCTGGGCGTTCTCGCCGAGGGTGTAGAGCAGCGTGTGGGCCATGTCGGCCTGGAAGCCCACGGTCTCGGGCTCGTCGACCCGTTCGAGCAGGTCGACCATCTTCCGCCAGGAGTGCATGCCGCCCCAGCAGATCTCGCCCTCCGCGGCGAGCTTCTCGCCGTGGTCCTTGGCGATCGCGGCGGCCTGCTTGAAGGTCTCGGCGATCTTCTTCTGGTTGCCGTCCGGGTCGGCGGCCCAGTCCTCGGGGCTGCACGCGGAATCGAACCGGACGACGCCGTGGGGGCGGACGCCCAGGTCGCGGAGCTTCTTGGCGATCCGGCAGCCCTTGCGGACCTGCTCCAGGAACTTCTTCCGGCCCTCGCCCTCGTCCATCGCCGAGCCGCCGCCGGTCGGCGGCCAGACCGGCGCGACGACCGACCCGATGGCCAGGCCGCGTCGCGAGGCCTTCTCGGCCAGCTGCTTGATCTGGTCGTCGGTCGAGTCGATGTCGACGTGGGGGGCGAAGAGGAACAGGTCGAAGCCGTCGAACTTGACGCCGTCCACCTCGGCGGCGGCGGTCAGGTCGAGCATGACGTCGAGGTCGATGCAGGGGTCTCCGCCGTCGCCCCCTTTCCCGACCACGCCGGGCCATGCGGCGTTGTGGAGCTTGGGGAAGTCGTGCGTATGGCTCGCGGTCATCGGAGGCACCTCGCGCGTCGGATCGTCTGGGGAGGGGAGGGTAAGGTTCCCGCGTGTCGAGGGGTCGGGCCGGGGGCCCTCACCATCGAGGGTACGGGTCGATGAGGGTCTCGTGGAGCAGGCGGTCGACCTTGCGGACGCGACGGATGCCGAAGAATCCGGCCGCGGACCTCGAATGCGTTTCCAGGCCCTCGAAGTAGAGGTCGCCGGTGCCGTCCGCGTACTCGAACCAGGACGTGTCGGCGATCATCCCCGGGATCAGGGAGCAGACCGCCAGGCCGCCGTCGCGGGGGTCGAACCGACCGATCAGGACGCGCTGGTCGGTCAGGCCGTAGATCGTCCGGGCGAGCGTCCAGCGGCGGGCGATCCAGGACCCCGTGCGACCGAGGGCGTTCGCCGCGATCAGGCCGCCGAGGACGAAGGGAGCGAGGCAAAAACCGAGGAAGACCGCCGACGGCCTGACGACCGGCTGTTCGAAGATCCCGAGCATCCCGGCCAGGGAGACCCCCGAGAGGGAAGTGAGCGCCACGACGAACATCAGGGGCACGACCCGGACGGGTCGCATCCGAGGGAGGCTCGGCCGCTCGGACCAGAGCAGGGTCTCGCCGGGGGCGAGCTCCGGCTTGAAGCCCTCGGCGAGAGGGTCGTCGAAGTCGTCCGCATCGCACCAGCCTGGATGGTCCATCGCGGGATTCCCTCGGGCGGTCTGGCGGGGTGGGTCGGCCTCAGTGGTCGTCCTCGGGCGTCGCCGCGGCGACGCCCGCGCGGGAGGCCAGGTGGTCGATCTCGCGCTGGGCGACGGACTGCCGGGCGCCGGTGAGCCGCCGGTACTCCGCGATCGCCTCGGCGGTCTTGCCGAGCCGGACGAGTTCCACGACCACCGACGGGACGTGCTCGTCGTGTCCGATGCCCAGGTTCGTCAGGATCAGGTCGAGCTTGCGTTCGATGCGGGCGAGCTGCCAGTCGACGTCGCCGCCGCCGGCCGACCGCGAGAGTCCGATGACGAGGAGCACCGCGAACAGGCCGCCGAGGATCAGCAGAGCCGCCACGGCGATCAGGGTCCACTCCAGCAACATGCGGGGGCCTCGGGTCGTCCCCGAGCCCCGGGGCCCCGCCCTGACGCGGCCGGCCCCGGAGATCGTGGTCGCGATGGATCGGGTCGCGGATCAGCCGCCCTTCAGGTGATCGCCGACCTTCGGCAGGTTCGGGTGGGCGTCGGGTCCGAAATAGCGAAGGCTCACGAACGGCTCGCTGCCGGTGTTCTTGAAGGTGACGCCCTCGGCGGCCCGCTTGTGGGCGACGAAGACCTCGTCCTTCGTGATCTCGCCGAAGCGGATGAAGTTCGGGCTGTCGACGTCGAGCTTTCCGATCGTCCCGCTCCCCTGCACCACGGTCAGGCCGTAGGCGCCGGGGTCCTTGATGGTGGCCGAGCGGCCCGGCAGGACGGTCAGCTCGCAGGCGCTGAAGACCTGCTTGCCGGCGACGGTGCCGTAGACGATCCACTTGTCGAGGTAGCCGTCCTGCTCCGAGCCGGAGCGGACGATCGGCTCCAGGTAGTGGTTGGCCTTGAACTCGGGGTCGACGTTTTGCTCCCAGTCGAGCTGGTCGACGAGGTAGTCGAGATCCTGGTGGTACTCCTTGGGCACGTCCTTGACGAGCAGCTCCCAGGGGACGCGGCGGCCCTCGACGAGCGACTGATACATCCCGAAGACGTCCGAGCCCCACTGCGGCTCATAGGTCACGAGAGAGCCCGGGGCGTGGAGGACGTCGGGCGGGATCAACCAGCCGGTGCCGGGCTTGAGGCGGTAGGCCTTGGAGAGGTCCAGGATCCCGTTGTCGCCCTTGTTCCAGTCTTCCAGGCAGCGGCGGACATCTTCCTTCTTGGTGCCCGGCTCCAGGCCCATGAAGGTGTAGGGGAAGTTGTTGCCCGTCCAGTTGAGCTGGGGTGGGAAGTAGTAGCTCTCGGGCTTCCCCTCCAGCCCGATCTTCTCGGCCTGCTCCTGGGACTGGTGCATGTGGTGGGGAATCGGGCCCAGGTTGTCGAAGAACTTGCTGTAGACGGGCCACCGCTTGTACTTGGCCCAGATCGCCTGGCCGACGATCTCCTCGCCGTGGGCGCCGATGGCGTCGCGGAGGGTGAACTTGCCGCCGTCGTGGACGACGTAGCTGAGTCCCTCGTCCGGCGGGGCCCCCTCGTTGGCGGCGGGGGTGGTCGAGCCGAACCAACGCTCGTCGATGCCGCCGCGGTGCGTGCCCAGGGCGTAGAGGTCCTCGCGCGACAGCTTGAGCCGGGCGCCCGGCATCAGGAAGGATCGGGGCACCCAGGTGGGGGCCAGCCGCAAGATCCCTTCGCCCGCGTCAAGCGCCGCGCGCGTCTTCGCCGCCACGTTCTGATCGCTCATCCCACCCTCACTCGTCGTCTGCGGCCCCGATGATTCCGTCACCAGGGCCAGGCCATGCGCGAACCGCCCCGCCACTCGCAATGCGGGGCCGAAACGGTTGTAAGTCAAGCCGCCGCCCGACGCAAGCGCCGAGACGCGACCGTGCGTCGATTCGCGGCCCGCCCGGAGCGGTCAGGCCCGGAATAGCGGATCGCGCGATGGCCGGGGGAGGTGAGAACCGACGGTCGCCGGCGTCCAGTAAGGCAGGGGAAGGCCCGACCCGGGAGGATCGACCGCGACGTCGATCCGGTAGGACTGGTTCCATCGCGCCGATCGGCTCTCGCAGGAGAGTCCCCACGTTCCGCCCCGGTCGACCGGGATCAGCCCGCCGTCGTCCAGCAGGAAGAGCACCGGACCGATCGACGTGATGAGCCTCAGGCACTCCCAGAGGTCTTCAGGCTTGAGGCCCCGGTGTCGATTTGCATCGATTCGTCGGGAGCCGGCCCGTCGAAGATCCTCCAGGGCTCGCTCGAATTTGGCTTCGCTCCACAACGGATGCTTGCGACGGAGGTCGCGGATCAACCCTTCCTCATCGCCCGCTTGCTCGGAGCCTGTTCCTGGAAATCCGAAGCTACCTTCGTACTCACCGTGGCTTTCGTTCATGGACCATGACTTGCCGCCGAGGGAGCCGCTCCAGGCCGGGGATGGCTCGCCGAGGGGCACGAAAAGACGGGCCCACCGGAAACGCCGGTTGATCTCGGGGACGAGATTCTCGAGGCCAGTCGGTGCGATGCACCAGAGCCTGACGGTGTCCCGGACGCCTTCGCGTGTCGAGGGCATCGGCGAACCTCCTCTCACTTGGTTAGCGATCTGCCGGTCCCACCCATGGACCGGTCGACGGCCCGAACCGACGACAGCCTCACACCTGGACCGAAAACCCCTGGGTTTCGTTCGCGAGTTTTCGGTTCGCAGCAAAGTCTCTCATCCCGAACGCTGGGAGACAGCGCCCGCTCCCGATGAGATCGGTGATCCCGAGGTTTCGCAGAACATGGAAGTTGTGAACGGAGGCCGGCACTGTTGACAACGGCGGCACGGCGATTGACGATCCAGCGTACTCGCCATCGGCTCGCCGCTCGGATAACCCCGCGAGGCCTACCATGATCGCCCGCTCCGCCGCCTCAAGGTGCCTGCCGTTCCTCATCGTCTTGGCGACCGCCGCGGCGTCACACGCCGATACGCCGTCCATCCTCGCCCACAAGCTCTCCGCGCGGGGCGACGTCGCCTCGTACGACGAGGCGATGGCGGCCGCGACGCTCCAGGGGATCCTCAACCGCGACGCGCCCAACGTCTACGTTTCCTCGAACGCCCACCCGCGACCCGCCCATTGGCTGGAGATCCTGCGCCGTCCCGGCGGCTGGCTGGAAGGCCGCGCGGTCGGTGAGCCGGTGGACCTCGACCGCCTCGTCGAATCGGCTCGCGGGCGAGTTCGGGGAGCCGTCATCTGGGACCCGGTCGTCCCGGCGACCGTGAACGTGGCGACGACGATTGCGGGCGTGGAAGACGGGATCGTCCTGAGCCCTGAGCTGGCCGAGGCTCGCCTGAAAGCCTGGGGCCTGCCGATCCTCCATGATCTTCGCGGGAAGTTCGACGGCCGGGAGACGGGGAGCAAGAAGAACGACGCCTACCGCTGGGCGGTGCGCGAATACCTGGACAAGGGGCTCTGCTCGTCCCATCGGCTCTTCCTGAACGAGGACGCCGCCACGAGGCGGGCCGAAGGTGCCCTGGGCGACGTCGTCACCCGCGACTGGGCCGTCAAGAATCGGGGGTTCGTCTTCGATCTGTCCCCCTGGGGCGACGAGGTCCCGGCCGACGACCCGCATCAACGGCTGGGGCTTGATCTCGAAACGTATCGGATGATCCTCCAATCGATCTCGCGGAATGCGGCCGGGCGGCAACTGACCGAGTTAGCCGGCTTCTTCTCGTTCGCCAAGTACGCGGCCGTCCCCGGCCATGAGAGCCGCCACGACCCGGTCTTCACCGAATGGGAGACAGTTCGGCTGATCTCGCCGTTCGGCTGCTATCAGAACACGATCACCGGCGACAGCTTCAACCAGTCGTTCCACAGCCAGGCGCCGCGAAAGCCCCTGACGCAGCGGAGGCCGACGCTCCGGACCGGGCCGGGCGAGACGACCTACATCGCCATGTTCATGGCCGACTACGACTCCTCCTTCGCGCTGTACGACATCCTGCCCTCGAAATGGGATTCGCCCCATCGGGGGAAGGTGCCGCTGGCCTGGGGGATCAACCCGAACCTGCTAGAGACCTACCCGGACCTCGTCGCCCACGTCTACGCGACGGCGACCCCCAATGATCTCTTCACGGCCGACGCCAGCGCGGCGGGGTACTTCAACCCCAACCAGCTCCCGGCGTCGCTGCTCCCGCTTTTCGTGGTGCACAACCGGAAGTTCTTCCGCGAGGCCGACATGACCATCGCGCCGATGGTCCTGGACTGGGACCAGCCGACGGATGCGGTGAAGGACGCCTTCCACGAGTTCGCGCCCGACGGCTTCGCGACGATCGTCATGGACATATACAACCAGGGAGGGAAGCCCCCGAAGCCGCACCTCTGGAAGGGGATGCCCGTCACGGAACTCATCAGCGAGCCCTGGGATTTCACGCAGTCGGCAGGGGCGGCCGACGTGATCCACGGCCGGATCGCAAAACGTCCGGCCCATGAGACGGGGTTCCTGCTCTCACGCCTCGTCTGGATGTCCCCGACCGACGTTATCCGGGCGTTCGACGCACTTCGGGCGAAGTATCCCGACGATCGGTTCGAGCTGGTCGACATCCAGTCGTTCTTCAACCTGTTCCGCGAGGATCAGGAGCGGCGGGGTCGCTGAGGCCCTGCTCGGGCGAAGTTCGCCCCGCCCTCCCTGACTTCAACTCGCGATCGGCTCGGGCCGCGTCGGGGCGGTCGGCGAGTCGCGGAAGTAGTCGATGACGCCCTGGAGGATCTCGTCGAGCGACTTCCGGGGCTGGTAACCGATCAGGGCGTGAATCTTGGAGATGTCCGGGACGCGCCGGGGCATGTCCTCGAAGCCGTCGCCGTAGGCCTGCTCGTAGGGGATGCGGACGATCTCGGAATCGGATTGGGTGAGGGATCGGACCCGCTCGGCCAGGCCGAGGATGCTGATCTCCTCGGTCGAGCCGATGTTGTAGACCTCGCCGACGGCGCCGGGGTGGTCCATCAGGCCGACGAGCGCGGCGACCACGTCGGAGACGTCGGTGAAGCAGCGCGACTGCGCGCCGTCGCCGTGGATGGTGATCGGCCGGCCGGTCAAAGCCTGCTTGACGAACGTCGGCACCACCATGCCGTACTGGCCGGTCTGGCGGGGGCCGACGGTGTTGAACAGCCGGACCAGGACCGTCGGCAGCTTGCGCTCGCGCCAGTAGGCCAGGGCCAGGAACTCGTCGATCGCTTTCGAGCAGGCGTAGCTCCAGCGTCCCTTGCTCGTGGCTCCCAGGACGAGGTTGCCGTCCTCGCGGAACGGGACGTCCTCGCTCAGGCCGTAGACTTCGGAGGTGGAGGCGAGCAGGACCTTTTTCTTCTTCTTGTTGGCGGCGGCCAGGACGACCTCCGCGCCATGGACGTTGGTCTCGATGGTGCGGACGGGGCTCTCGACGATCAGCCTGACGCCGACGGCGGCGGCCAGGTGGAAGACCACGTCGCACTGGTCGACGAGTTCCGCCACCGTGGGGGCGTGGTGTACGCTTTCAATGGTGTAATGGAAGCCCTTCCGGGAGCGGAGGTGGCGGATGTTGTCGATGCTTCCCGTCGACAGGTCGTCGAGGATGTAGACCTCGTCGCCCCGTTCCAGATAGGCGTCGGCCAGATGCGAACCGATGAAGCCGGCGCCCCCGGTGATGAGCACGCGCATGGGTAACCCGATCCCCCTCTTCTTCCGGGGAGGTCGCCCGCCGGTGATGCTCCAGGCCGCCCGCGACTCCCCCGTCCAGCGTATCGCCCCCCGCGCCGCGAAGGAACACGGGAACGCGGACGGGGGGCCGGAAATCCGACCTCGGCTGTCGCTCGCGAGCTGGACTTGCTCATAATCCGGACGTAGGACATTCTGCGACACTCGGCCGGCGGGCCTTGCGTTCATCCCTCCTATCATGGCACAGCGACCAGGAGTCGGGTTGATGGCTGACGCGGCGGACACGCAAGAGACTCTCGGGTCGACGACCGCGCCGGGGAGCCTACGGCCGATCGGCGGGCTGCTGGCGACGCAGTTCGCGGGGGCCTTCAACGACAACGCCTGGAAGCAGCTCGTCATCCTCCTCGCGCTCGCCGCGGCGGCCAGCGAGAGCCAGGGCCAGACCCGGACGTCGATCGCCCAGATCATCCTGCTGATCCCGCTGATGGCGATCTCGCTGCCGGCCGGCGTGCTGGCGGATCGCATGGGCAAGCGCACGATCATCGTCTGGATGAAGGTCGCGGAGCTGGCCCTCATCTCCCTCGGCACCGCGGCGCTCCTGATGCAACCCGCGGGGGGCTGGCCGATGTTCGCGGTGCTAGGGCTCCTGGGCGTGCAGGCCGCGCTCTACAGCCCGGCGAAGTACGGCATCCTCCCCGAGATCCTGCCGCACGCCGAGCTGTCGCGGGGGAACGGGCTCCTGGAGATGCTCACGAACGTCGCCTTGATCGGGGGGACCGTCGCGGCCGGCCCTCTCTTCGCCATGAGTCCCGGCCGGCCCTGGCTGGCCGCCTTTCCGCTGGTGGCCCTCTCGGCCGTGGGCCTCCTCGCCGCGTTCCACATTCCCGCGGTCGCGCCGGCGCGGCGTGAAGGGGGCCTGATGGACACGCTGGGCATGGCGTCCGACGCGATTCGAGGCGACCGCGTCCTCCGGCTGGCCGTAGTCGGCCAGGTGATCGTGTGGAGCATCGCCACGCTGATCCCGCCCCCCCTGCTTCCCTACGCCAAGATCGTGCTGGGCCTGGAGGAATGGAAGTCGAACCTTCCGCTGGGCGCCCTGGGGTTGGGGATCGGATTGGGCTGCTACCTGGCGGGCCGACTGTCGAGGAAGAATGTCGAATATGGGCTGCTGCCGCTGGGCGCCCTGGGGATGTCGCTGAGCGCCCTGACGTTCGGGATCTGGGGGCCCGGCCTCGTCGGGATGCTGATCTTGATGGGGGCGCTCGGCTTCTTCGCCGGCTTCCTGCTCGTGCCGCTGAACGCGATCGTGCAGTGGCGAGCCCCGGCGGATCGTCGAGGCGCCGTGATCGCGGCGACGAACGTGCTGGTCTACGCCGGCATGCTCAGCGTCTCGGTCCTCGCGCTAGGCCTCGCCTGGGCGGAGGTCTCCGGCCGGAGCATCTTCGTCCTCATCGGCCTGGGCCTGGGGATCGGATTCTTCTGGGCCTTGAAGCTGGTGCCCGAGGCTTTCCTGCGATTCCTGATGCTGGGCCTCGCGAACACCGTCTACCGCGTCCGGGTCATCGGCCGCACCAACATCCCGAGCCAGGGCCAGGCGCTCCTGGTCCCGAACCACGTCTCGTTCATGGACGGCCTGTTCATCATGGCCGCGACCGACCGGCCGGTGCGGTTCGTGGTCTATTCCGAGTATTTCAAGCGGCCG
Source organism: Paludisphaera soli (assembly GCF_011064595.1). Classification (GTDB taxonomy): domain Bacteria; phylum Planctomycetota; class Planctomycetia; order Isosphaerales; family Isosphaeraceae; genus Paludisphaera; species Paludisphaera soli. The sequence goes on from NZ_JAALJI010000003.1 coordinate 30,263, forward strand.
ATCGTCGGCCGTCTGCTGCGGGCCATGCGGGCGATCCCCATCTCGCCCTCCGGAGGCCCCCGGATGATCCTCCAGGCCTTCCGCGAGGCCGGCAAGGCCCTCGACGCGGGCGAGTTGGTCTGCCTCTTCCCCGAGGGCCAGCTCTCGCGCACCGGCCTCATCGGCCCCTTTCAACGCGGGCTGCAGCGGATCGTCAAGAATCGGACGACGCCGATCGTGCCGGTCCACCTGGACCGGCTTTACGACAGCGTCTTCGCCCCGGTGAGCGGCCGTCGCATCCCCGAGCGGGTCCCGTTCCCGGTGACGGTCTCGGTCGGCGACCCGCTGCCGTCGACGGCATCCCTGTTCGAGATCCGCCAGTCGATCCGCGACCTCGACAATGCGGCGGAGGCCTACCGCAAGGCCGATTGCCGGCCGCTCCACCACGGCTTCATCCGCCAGGCCCGACGCAATGCGGGGCGGCTGGCTCTGGCGGACTTGCAGAAGCCTTCGCTCTCCTACGGCCGGACGCTGGCCGCCTCGCTGGCGATGGCCCGGAAGCTCCGGGAACGCTGGGCGGGGCAACGGAACGTCGGCGTGATGCTGCCGGCGAGCATGGGCGCGGCGGTGGTCAACATCGCCGCCGCGATGGCCGGCAAGACGGTCGTCAACCTGAATTTCACCGGCGGCCGCGCGGGCATAGAGTCGAGCGCGAAGCAGGCCGGGCTCACCACCCTCGTCACCAGTCGGCAGTTCCTCCAGAAGGCCAAGCTGGAGCCGCCCGGCGGCCTGGAGCTGATCTACGCCGAGGACGAGATGGCGGGGATCACGCGCAAGGACAAGATCAAGGCGATGGCGATGGCCCTGCTCGCGCCGATCCGGGCGCTGGAGCGTTACGCCGGGGCCGAGCGGCCGGTCTCGCTGGACGACGCGGCGACGATCATCTTCAGCAGTGGCAGCACCGGCGAGCCGAAGGGCGTGGTGCTGACCCACTACAATATCGTGGCGGACATCGAGGCGATCCGCCGGATGTATCGCGTGCTGCCGAACGACCGCCTGGCGTCGATCCTGCCGTTCTTCCATTCGTTCGGCTACACCATGTTCTGGTTCGCGAAGACGAGCGGGATGGGGTCGGCGTTCCACCCCACCCCGCTCGACGCCCTCGCCGTCGGCACGCTCGTCGAGCGATTCTCGGTCACGGTGCTGATGGCGACGCCGACGTTCCTGCACCTCTACGTCCGTCGCTGCGCCCCGGGACAGTTCGGCTCGCTCCGGCTCGTGCTGGCCGGGGCGGAGCGTCTGCCGGACTCGCTCAGCCTGGCCTTCGAGGACGCCTTCGGCATCCGACCGATGGAGGGCTACGGCCTGACCGAGTGCGCACCGGTGGTCGCCGTGAACTGCTTCGACTACCGCGCCCCGGGCTTCTTCCAGCCGGGCTCGCGGCGGGGATACGTCGGCCAGCCGATCCCGGGCGTGGCGATCCGGATCGTCTCGCCGACGACGTACGAGCCGCTCGGGGCGAACACCGAGGGCCTGGTGCTCATCAAAGGGCCGAACGTGATGTCCGGCTACCTGGGACGCGAGGACCTGACGCGGCAAGCCTTCGTCGAGGGTTGGTACAACAGCGGCGACCTGGGGATGCTCAGCGACGACGGCTTCCTCAAGATCACCGGCCGGCTGTCGCGGTTCTCCAAGATCGGCGGCGAGATGGTCCCCCACGGAAGGGTCGAGGAGGCGCTCCAGGACGCCGTGAAGGCCGACACCCAGCAGTTCGCCGTCACTTCTGTTGGCGATCCGAAGAAGGGCGAGAAGCTCGCCGTCCTCACCACCCTGGACGACGCCAGGGTGGACGAGGCCCTCAAGAAGCTCGGCGAGATGGGGCTGCCCAACCTGTTCATCCCGCGCCGGGACCACGTGTTCAAGGTGCCCGCCATCCCCATGCTGGGGAGCGGCAAGCTCGACCTCCGCGCGGTGCAGAAGTTGGCGGAGGAATCGCTCGCCGCGAAGGAACCCGCCGGCGTCCGGGGCTGACCGAAACGCGAACCGATCCGGCCCAGGAGCCTGCGCGCGATGAATCTCGTGGATGCGATCCAGGATCAGATCTCGGGGGAGGGCCTGCGGAAGCTCGCCGTCGACCTGGACCAGAGCGAGGACCAGGCCCGCGCGGCGACGGCCGCCGCCTTGCCCGCGGTGCTGGCCTCGCTTTCGAATCAGGTCCTCGACGGCCACGCCCTCGACGCCCTGCTCCGCTCCCTCCGCGAGCGCCCCGAAGCCTCGGCCGAGCCGAAAGTGATCGACGATTCCGACCTGCTGGGGCCCGCGCTTGGCGCGAACCTCCCTGAGTTGATCGATCTCCTCGCCCGGACGACGAGACTCGAACCATCCGCGGTCCGGAAGCTCCTGGTAGCCCTCGGGCCGGTCGTCCTGGACACGATAGCGGCTCGAGCGCGCGCCGAGGGCGGGCTCGACGCCGAGCATCTGATCCACGTCTTCACCGCCGAGAAGCCGAAGATCACCGGGGCTCTCCCCGAAGGCCTCTCGCTCGCCGACCTCCCCTCGATCCCAGGCGTGCCTACAACCGTGACTCCGGCCGTCGAGGAAGGCCCCGCCATACCGGGCTGGGTGCTGCCGGCTCTGGCCGTCGCGCTCGTCGCGGCCAGCGTTTGGTTCCTCCTCAAACAGCCTGTCGAAGTGCCGACGGCTCCGGAGTCGCCGGCTTCGCCGAAGCCCCGGAAGGAGGGCCTGACGCCGCCGCCGCCTCCGATCGAGCGGGCCGCGACCGCTCCCGAGAGCTGAGTTCGACCCGGATCCTCTGGCGTCGACGACGGCGGATCGTGTTAAAATTCGCGGATCATGCACGACAAATTCAAGAAGCCGTTCCGCGTCGCCGCCGCCACGGCGAAGCTCCGCAAGCAGATCGCCCTGGAGGCCGCGCGCCGGCTCCTCGACGCGTTCGACGTCCCCAGGGAGGAACCGGCCCCGCTCGACCGCCTGGAGGCCGCCTCCGAGTCGGACTACTACGCCGCCAAGCGGAAGGCCGCCGCCGTGCTGGGCCACCGGATCCGACCTGGCGACCTGCCCTCCGACGACGAGGTCCGCGAGCAACTCGTGGTTATCCAGAAGCAGCGCGCCGAGGACGTGGAAGAGGCCGACGACGACGAGCCCACTCCGCCCGAGCCCGCCGACGACCTGCCGACGCCCGCCCTCTCCGAATCGATCGATCGATTCGCGGTCTACCGCCTCCGCCTGATCCCGCTCGAAGGGGTCAAGCAAGACGCGGAGACCCATCCCGAGGGGGATGCGCTTTACCACAGCCTGCAAGTCTTCCACCACGCCCGCGAGGCCCGTCCGTACGACGAGGAGTTCCTGCTGGCCGCCCTGCTCCACGACGTCGGCAAGGCGATCGACCCGCGCGACCACATCGCCGCGGCCGTCGACGGCCTGCGCGGCTCGGTCACCGACCGCACCCTGTGGCTGATCGCCCACCATATGGACCTCGTCACCTCTCGATACCGCGCCCTGGGGGTGAAGCAGCGCCGGGAGATCGAGGATTCCGAGTGGGCCGACGACCTGAAGTTGCTTCGCGAGTGCGACGACGCCGGCCGCGTGCCCGGCTCGGCCGTGGAATCGCTGGAAGAGACCCTGGCGTACATCCGCCGGCTTGCGACCGAGGAGTATCTCGACCTCTGAGGCCGCGACGGCCCCCGTGGTTCCCTCTCCTCGCCCGCCCTCGACCACCCCGACGGCGCTGCCTACGACCGTCGGCTCGGGCGGTTCCTGGGTTGCGGAGGGGGGCGGGGAGGCTAGAATGGAACTCCTTCGAGCGAACGGAAATGAGACGAGGAGCGTGGTCGTGCGCGTCGGATACTTCGATTGCTTCAGCGGCGTCTCCGGCGACATGACCCTCGGCGCGCTCGTCGACGCGGGCGTGGACGGTCGCGCGATCCAGCAGGCCGTCGCCAGCCTCGGGCTGCCCGGCGAACTCTCGTTCGAAACGGTCAAGCGAGGGGGCTTCCGGGCCACCTACGCCCGGGTCGAGACGCCCCGCGAGCACGCCCACCGGCACTGGCCCCACATCGAGGCGATCATCGAGAAGGGGGTGTTGACCCCGCGTCAGAAAGATCTCGCCACCAGCATCTTCCTGAGGCTGGGCGAGGCCGAGGCGCGGGTCCACGGCGTCGAGTTGGCGAAGATCCACTTCCACGAGGTCGGAGCCGTCGATTCGATCATCGACATCGTCGGCTCCGCCGTCGGCCTCGACCTGCTGGGCGTCGACCGCTTCGAATGCAGCGCGGTGCCGCCGGGACGCGGCTCGATCAGGGCCGAGCACGGCCGCATGGCCCTCCCGGCCCCGGCCACGGCGGAGATCCTCAAGGGGGTGCCGCTCGCCGAGTCGACCGTCGAGATGGAGATGACCACGCCCACGGGGGCGGCGATCGTGACGACGGTCTGCGAGCGATTCGGCCCCCTGCCCGCCCTGACCGTCGAGTCGATCGGCCTCGGGGCGGGGACCCGCGAGGTCCACGGGCAGGCGAACATCCTCCGGCTGTTCGTCGGGGTGCTGGAGCCCTCGCCCCACGGCGACCGCGTGTACATGCTGGAGACGAATCTCGACGACCTGCCGGGCGAGGTGATCGGCTACACGACCGTCAAGCTCCTGGAAGCCGGCGCTCTCGACGTCTTCACCACGGCCATCCAGATGAAGAAGAACCGGCCGGGCGTCATGGTCAGCATCCTCTGCGACGAGGCCAGGATCCCCGCCATGGAGGAGATCCTCTTCCGCGAGACGACCACGCTGGGCGTGCGGCGGTTCCCCGTCAGCCGCCACAAGCTGAACCGCAAGCCCGTCGAGGTCGAGACCGAGTTCGGCGTGGTCCGCGGCAAGCTGGGCTGGCTCGAAAGCCGTCCGCCGACCTTCAGCCCGGAGTTCGACGACTGCGCGAAGATCGCGTCGGAACGCAGGGTCGCCCTGCGTGAGGTCTTCGACGCCGCCCACGCCGCTTACGCACGCCGACCGGCGGGCTCGGCCCCGGAACAGAACCTCGCCCACTGACCAGCCTCCCGGGAAGGAGCGGTCGCCCCGTGAACTACACCTACTTCTGGCTGACCAGCGGCCTCGCCTGCCTCTTCGCCCTGGTCCTGCTCTCGACCGCCACCTGCCTGTTCCTGGTCCGTCGGCTCGACGTGCTATCCCACGCCCATGACGCGACTGAGCAGCGAGTGATCCAGCTCGCCTACGAGTTGCGACGGCTGGAGCACCTCGCCGGCCAGATCGAGCGACGAAGAGCAAGCGGCTCGTCGTACGGCGAGGGCCGCGATCGGGACGCCGAGGACGACTCTCCCCCCGCGGCGTTGATATCCGTGCCGGACCTGGGGGTAGAAGGCGGGGCCGACGACGCCGCCGGGTTCGCGGAGAAGCATCACGAGATCTGGACGCTGGTCGAGGCCGGCCGAACCCCCGGCGAGATCGCCCTGGCGACGGGTCGGCCCATCGGCCAGGTTGAGTTGATCGTGGGCCTCTACCGTCAGCACCAGGCCTCGCATCTCCAGGGACGCCATGACGGACCCGCTTGACGCCGGCCCGGGGGCCGAGCCCCTCGAACCCGAGGCCTCGCGATGCCTGGGCCGAACCCGTTCCTGGGTGCTGAACGTCCTGGTGGTCGACGGCCTCTCGATCCTCGGTTCGGCCCTGGTCATCCGCGGGATCGGGCCGATCGCCGTCGACGCCGATCCGGAGTCGCTCCGCAAGATCCTGCTCGGCGGCCTGTTCGTCGTCTTCGCCGGCGCGATGATCGTGCTCCGGCGGCTGGGCGGCCGAGAACGCCTCGCCGAGCCGTCGACGCGGGCCTCGCGGTTCTTCGCGTCGCACGTCGGCGCGGCGGCGATCGGCTGGCTGGCGCTGCCGGCCGGCCTGGCCTACGGACTCGCGATCGATCCGAACCTCGGGGGCGTCGCCCCGTTCTGGCTCGCGGCGATGGTGCTCGGCAAGCTCGCCTATCCCTCGGCGGTCGAGCTGGAAGGATTCGACGAACCGATGGCCGTGGAGTCGGAGTCCGCCGCATGAATCGCCTCGAATCCTGGATCCTTTGGACCTACGCCGGGATCATCCTGATCTGGCCGGTTCGCTGGGTCGTCCTCAAGATCGTCCTCGGCCGCACGCGCTTCCTGACGCCGGAATCCCCAAAGCTGGAGGGGACGGATCTGCCGCTCGTCTCCGCCGTGATCCCGGCGAAGGACGAAGAGGCGACGCTCGACGAATGCCTGACTGCGGTGCGCGCCCAGGACTATCCGAACCTGGAGATCCTGGTGGTGGACGACCGGAGCGACGACGACACGCTCGCGATAGCCCGGCGCCACGCCGACGCCGACGAGCGGGTCCGGGTGCTCCAGAACGACCGCCTGCCGCCGGGATGGACCGGGAAGACCTACGTCCTGCACCGCCACGCCCCGATGGCGCGCGGCGAGTGGCTCTGGTTCCTCGACGCGGACACGAAGCATGAGCCGGCGTTCCTGCGAGTCATGCTCCGGTACGCGGGCGAGAACGATGCGGCGCTCGTGAGCCTCTTGCCCGAGTTGAAGTGCGAGACGTTCTGGGAACAAGTCATCCAGCCGCTCGCCGGTATCGTCCTGATGCAATCGTTCCCGCCTCGCGACATCAACGACGACGCTTCTCCGCTGGCCTTCGCCAACGGCCAGTCGATCCTGGTCACCCGCAGGGCCTATGACGCGGCCGGAGGCCATCGAGCGGTACGCCACCGTTTCGTCGAGGACATCGGCCTGGCCGGCAAGGTGAAGGGACTGGGCCTTCCCATCAGGCTGGCGATCGCCAAGGGGCTTGTCTCGTGCCGGATGTACGCGTCGATCGGCCAGCTCGTGCGGGGCTGGAGCCGCATCCTCTACGACGCGCTCGACCGCAGTCCGCGACGGCTGATCCTGAAGCTGCTGGACCCGATCGTCTTCTGCCAGACCGGGCATGTCGCGCTGGTCGCGGCTTTGGCGTTGACGGCCGTCGGCCGAGGGGGGGCGTTCGCGTACTGGCTGCTGGGGCTTTCGCTGCTGCACCACGGCCTGATGTACGCGGTCTTCCGCATCATCTACAACGTGTCGGTCCCAGGCTCCCGGTACGTCGCGACGTTCCCGCTGGGCAACATTTTGACCGATTACATCCTGATCAGGGCGATTCGGATGTGCTTCACGGGCAAGGTGGCCTGGCGAGGGACGAGCTACGACGCCAGCCTCTCCCGCACCGGCGACGACGCGGCCGACGCCGACGAGGCGGGCGAGCTGGAGGCGGCGAACCGTTGAGGGGTCCTCAGGATTGCTGCTGCTGGCCCTGCTGCTGGCGGAAGTTCGACTGCGACTGCATCTGGCTCATCCGGCCGCGGGGAGCCTGGCGGCCCGACTGGATCCAGGAGGCCGCGGACCAGGGTGCCTCCGAGCGTTCCGACCACTCGCCCCAATCGGTCGGGACGCGGGAGATCGGCTCGACCTTGACCGCCACGCTGATCGATTCCTCAGCCCGGCCGCGATAGATCCCTCGGTTGGGCGGGACGTCGAGGTAGTCTCGCCCCAGGGCGATGCGGACGTAGTCGTCGTCGACGATGTGGCCGCGGGTCGGGTCGACGTCGACCCAGCCGTTGCGGCCGGCCCAGACCTGGCACCAGGCGTGGGTGGCGATCTCGCCCGGCTCGTGGATGTAGCCGCTGACGTAGCGGGCCGCCAGGCCGAAGCCTCGGCATGCGCCGAGGAACAGGTGGGCGAAATCCTGGCAGACGCCGCGGCCCAGCGCCAGCGCCTCGCTCACGGGCGTCCGCGCCGAGGTCACCTTCTTCTCGTAGACCAGCCGCGCGCGGGTGGCGTCGGCGAGCTGCTGGACCGCGTCCAGGAGCGACCCGGAGGGCCTGGGGATCGCTTCGAGGAACGCCGACATCTCCGGGCTCTGATTCACGAGCTTGCTAGGGAGCCGGTACTCGAGGGCCTCGACGGCCTGGAACTCGTCGGCCTCGGGGTCGAAAGGGACCTCGGCGAGTCTGGGTTCGCCGGCCGCCCGGTGGGTGCGGACCACGCTCGTCGCGCGGATCAGCAATTCGCGATACGGCCGGTAGATGTTGAACAGGTCGACGCGGTTGAAGAAGCCGTCCTGGTAGACCGTCACCGGGGCCGAGGGGGTGATCCGTAGGCGATACCCCAGGCAGGTCTGATCTTCCTCGGACGGCGGGCCCATGCGGGCCTCGAAGACGGTCTCGGAGACGTCTTGCGTGTACGTCAGCTTGGTCTCGTGCTGGACTCGGAGCAGCATGGCGGTTCGTCCCCTCCCATCCGTTCACATCAGGAAGAAGCAGCGCTGGATCTCGTCGCTGACGCGATGGCAGGTGACCTGGAGCGAGTCCAGGAACTTGAGCAGGCCGCGGTCGAAGATCTCGGCCACGTCGAGGTAGCGGAGATCGCTCTCGAGGCGGCCCAGGATCCGCTCCGCCTCGCAGCCGTAGGCGTCCTCGTCGCCGCCGGAGATCGACTCCAGCGACTCCTGGCAGCGGGCGGCGCTATAGCGGATGGAGCGTGGGAATTCGGAGTCGAGCACGAGGAAGCGGATCACCCCCTCGGGCTCGATCCGCTCGCGCTCGGATCGGAGGAACGGCCCGTGGGCGGAGCAACTCCTCAGGAGGCTCGTCCACCGCACGAGCTGCATCGGGGCCTCATGGTCCTCGACCTGCTGGGTCAGCACCGGGCACTTGGCGCGGAGGATCCGGCAGAGGACGTCGAGCCGTTCCAGATGACGGCCCAGCTCGAGGAAATGGTAGACCTCGTCGCGGGGCAGGGTGTTCTGGATCATGCCGTCGATGAGAAGGCACGAGTTCTTGATGGCGTTGAAGAGGCTCGACGGCCCTCGGACGAACTTGCGCTGCGCGCGGGTGCCGCCGAGGAACAAGTGGAGCCGGTTGACCTCGCTCCAGACGTCGACCCCGATCGCCTCCTGGGTGCCGCGGGCGTTCTCGCGGGCGCGGGAGATCATGCTGAGGATCGACTGGTGATTGGCGCGGTCGAAGGTCAGGAAGCGTAGGACGGCGTCCCGCGACGGCGCGCTGACGTCCATCGGGAAGTCGTCGCGGCAGGCGAGGATGGTGAGGGCGATCTCGACGGGAGCGAAGCCCTCGCCCGGGCCGATCTCCGAGTCGAGCTCGATGAACAGGCCGATGTCGAGCAGTCGGGCGACGTTCTCGGCGCGCTCGATGTAGCGGCCCATCCAGTACAGGCTCTCGGCGACGCGGCTGAGCATCTCAGGGCCCCTCCTCGGCGGCGGTCGGCCGCGTCGACGCGCGGCGGGCGTCGGCCGGCGACGTGCCCTGCAGGACCCAGGTGTCTTTCGTCCCCCCCCCTTGCGAGCTGTTGACGACCAGGCTCCCCTCGGGCAGGGCCACGCGAGTCAGGCCGCCGGGGAGCACGAAGACGTCCTCGCCGTAGAGGACGAACGGGCGGAGGTCGACGTGGCGGCCGTCGAGGTGGCCGTCGACGAAGGTCGGGTGTCGGCTCAGCTGGATCGTCGGCTGGGCAATGTAGCCGCGCGGGTTGTCCTCGACCTTGCGCCGGAACTCCTCGCGTTGCGCCTTCGTCGAGGCCGGGCCGATGAGCATCCCGTAGCCTCCCGACGCGTCGACCGCCTTCACCACCAGCGACTCCAGGTTCTCCAGGATGTGGCTGCGGTGCGACGGGACGAGCGGGCGGAAGGTCTCGACGTTGTTCAGGACGGGCTGCTCGTCGAGATAATACTTGATGATATCGGGGACGAATGGGTAGATCCCTTTGTCGTCCGCCACGCCCGTCCCGAGCGAGTTCGCCAGCCCGATGTTCCCCGCTCGATAAGCCCCCATGAGCCCGGCGACGCCCAGGATGCTGTCGGGCCGGAAGGAGAGCGGGTCGAGGAAGTCGTCGTCGAGCCGACGGTAGATCACGTCGACGCGTTCGAGCCCTCGCGTCGTCCGCCGGAAGATCTGGCCGCGGTCGAGCACGAGGTCGCGGCCCTCGACGAGGTCCACGCCCATCTGGCGGGCGAGGAAGCTGTGCTCGTAATAGGCGGAGTTGTACATGCCGGGGGTGAGGACCACGACCGTGGGGTCGGAGCACCCGTCGGGCGCAATGTAGCGGAGCACCGAGAGCAGCTTGTCGGTGTAATCGTCGACCGGCCGGACGTTGTACTCTTCGAACAGGAAAGGAAAGATCTGCTTCATCACCTGGCGGTTCTTGAGGACGTAGCTGACGCCCGAGGGCGTGCGGCAGTTGTCCTCCAGCACCAGGTATTCGCCGTTCGCGTCGCGGATCAGGTCGATCCCGGAGACGTGGACGTAGATGTCCTTGGGGACCCTCAGACCCAGGCAGTCCCGCCGATATCCCGAGGCCCCGAAGATCAGCTCGGCGGGGACAACCCTGTCCTTGAGGATCGAACGATTGTGGTAGATGTCTCGTATGAACAAATTGAGGGCGCGGACGCGCTGCTTCAACCCCCGCTCGATCCGGTCCCACTCGGGTGCGGAGACCAGCCGAGGGATCGGGTCGAAGGGGATGATCCGCTCCACCCCCTGATCGCGGCCGTAGACCGTGAACGTGATCCCCTGGTTGCGCATCGTGAGGTCGGCCACCTTATGGCGGCGTTCGATCTCGGCGGGCCCCAGGTCGATCAGTCGGTCGTGGAGCGGCGCGTAGTGCGGCCTGGGCGTCCGGTCCGATCCGAACATCTCGTCATAGGCCGCGAGGTTGTAGCCGCTGAACAAGGCAGCGCTTTCATCCGAGTGGGTCGCTTGCATGGGCAGCCATCGGCGGAGCGGGTGTGCGCAATATCGACAACCCCACGAACCGGGGCGCGTGGGAACGGGTCTCTGGCCGTGGGAGAGGTGTCGCGCGGGCGATTGTCGGCGGGCCGGACGTCGACGACGACCGGCCGGCGCCCAGCCGGGCCACCCACGCATCCCCCTTGTAGCAAGAAAATCCCCCTCTGACCAGCCGGAAGCGGGGCGGCCCGATCCGACGACCCGGCCGCGCCGAAGCGTCGAGCGCGAATCTCGGAAAAAAGGCGAGCCCCCGATTCATTTCGTGGTCATGAGGTTAGAATCATGGTACGACCTCTCCAGCCGTCTCGGCGAGCGACCGTCGATCCTTCGGTGAAGCCATGATCCCGACGATTCGAATCGCAACGCTCGCGACCGCCTGGTGCGCGATATCGATCCTGGCCGCGGTCGGGCCCCCGTCGGCCCGCGCCCAGCAGCAGGAGCCGGCCGTGTCGGCCGCTGTGCAATACCTGCGCAAGGCCTCCTCGGGGAAGCAGGTCGGCGAGACGGCCATGATCGCGCTGGGCCTCCTCAAAGCCGAGACGCCGGTCGACGACCCGGCCCTGGCCGCCTGCCTGGCGAAGATCCGCACCCGATTCGTCAGCGGCGGCTACACCCCCGAACGGTCGGGTGGGGCCGACGTCTACGAGGCCGCCGCCGTGGCCCTCGCGCTCTCGAACGTGGATTCTTCCGGTCGCGGCAGCTTGCTGGAAACGGTGGGCTCCTATCTGATGCGGAAGCAGAAGCCCAACGGCAGCTGGGATTACGAAGGCCGACCCCACGGCGACACGTCGATCTCCCAGTACGCGGTCCTCGGCCTCTGGGAGTGCGAGAACAACGGCGTCGAGGTCCCCCCCTCGGTCTGGGATCGCGCGGCGCAATGGTACATGTCGTCGCAAAGCTCGGCCGGGAGCTGGAACTACCATCGCGACGAGAACGAGGCCGAAACCGTCTCGATGACCGCGGCCGGCGTCGGCAGCCTGTTGATCTGCGGCCGCCAGCTGGACAGCTACCGAAGCTTCCAGAAGGGGCTGAACCCTCACCTGACCCCGGTGGACGACGGCGGCCCTCGCGGCGACTACAAGCCGGTTGCGACCGCCGCTCAGATCAACGCGGCGATCGCCCGCGGCCTGTCGTGGATCGGCTCGCATTTCAGCACGGCGGACGCCAAGACCTTCGGCAAGTCCATGTACTACGGCCTCTACGGCATCGAGCGGATCGGGGGACTCGCCGACCGCCAGGCGATCGGCCGGATCGACTGGTTCGAGAAGGGTGCCGCGTACATCCGTTCCAACCAGAGGCCCGACGGCTCTTGGGGCTATCCCCCCTACTCGGACGACGTGACGACGGTCTGGGCCGTACTCTTCCTGACGCGATCGACCAAGAAGTCGCTCGCGCGGGTGGATGCGAAGAAGCTCGGCTCCGGGACGCTCCTCGGCGGCCGTTACCTGCCGAACGACCTGACCACGATGACGGTCGCGGGCGGTCGGATCATCAGCCGGCCCATGAACGGCGCCGTCGAGGGGATGCTCGACGTGCTCGAGGACCCGCGGATCGCCGACGCCGAGACGGCCGTGGCGGGGATCCTCGACCGTTACCAGACGCAGGGCGCGGCGGCGCTGAAGCCCTTCAAGGACCGCTTCCGACGCATGCTCCGCTCCCGCGACCCCGGCCTGCGCGAGGTCGGCGCCTGGGCGCTCGGCCGCTCGGGCGACCTGGACGCCGCCCCCGACCTGATCGCCGCGCTCGAAGACGCCGACGAGCGGGTCGTCGCGTCGGCGAGGCAGGGCCTGCAGCTCATCGGGCGGAAGATCGACGGTCCCGGCCCCGAGCCCGGCGCGACGCCCGAGCAGAAGCGGGCCGCCGCCGAAGCCTGGCGGGGGTGGTACGAGAGCGTCCGCCCCCTGGACGCCTCGGCGATCGACGAGGCGGCCGCCGGCGCGACGGGGAGGGCCGGGCCTTGAGCGCGACCGCCCCCCATGTCGAATCCCCGAAGAGGCCTGCGGCGTCCCCGGCCCGAGACGTCCGCATCCTTGGCGAATCCCGGTACGATCGCGTCACGTCCTTCCTAATGGCCGTTGTCCTCGGTGCGATGCTGGTCGTCGGCTGGCTGGCCCTGATCTTCGTGACTAACCAGGAATTCGCCTCGCGGGTCACGTCCCCGCTGCAGATCGTCGAGGTCTTCGGCGGCGGCGGCGGATCGCCCGACGGAGCGCCCGGCTCCACGGAGAAGATTGACCTGGCCGGGGCGGACGCCGCGCCGCAGGCGTCGAACAACGAGGAGACGCCGGGCGAGTTCGAACAGCCTTCGGTCCAGTCGACCCCCGGGGCGATGCTCGACGCCGCGCTCGAGGCCGGGCGCGACGTCGCCGAGGTGGACGTCGGCCCGGCCATGCCGAGCGGCGGGGCCGTCGCCAGCGGGCGTCGGGCCTCCAAGATCGGCACCGGGGGCCCCGGCCTGGGCTTCGGCCCCGGCGACGGCGGCGTCAGCCGCGAGAACCGCTGGAGCATCCTCTATCCCGAAGGCCAGCGGCCCGAGGAGTACGCTCGCCAGCTCGACTCCCTCGGCGTCGAACTGGCCGTGGTCGGGGGGAAGGACCAGCTCGTGTACGCCTCCAACTTCTCCAGCCCGAATCCCACCCGTCGCAATGGCGGCAGCGGCGGCGAAGGCCGGCTCTACTTCATCTGGGAAGGCCGGGCGAGGAAGGCGTCCGACCTCGTCCTGCTGCGAAAGGCGGGGATCGAGGTCGGCGAGGGGACCGTGTTCCAGTTCTATCCCGCCGGCATCGAGGAACGGCTCGCCGACCTGGAGATTCGCTACCGCGGGCGGTCGCCCGCAGAGATCCGAGTGACCCGGTTCGCGGTCGTCCCCAGGGGGGAAGGCTACGACTTCAAGGTGGTCGCCCAGGAGACCCTCCGATGACCCTCGACCCCTCGCACCGGAGCGCCCGGACGCCCCATGGCCACGCTTGAGATCCACGACGCCGACGGCCGCGTCCGGTTCGTCGACCTGGACAGGTCGCACCCGATCCTCTTCGGCTCGGGGGCCGCATGCGACATCGTCCTCGCCGGCGAGGGCGTCCTGCCCGTCCACGGCCGGATCCGCTGGCGAGGACGCCGTTTCAAGGTCGACGCCTCGCCCGACGCCGAATTCCTGGAAGTCAACGGCAGCAAGATCGTCTCCGCGACCCTCCGACAGGGCGACGAGCTGACCGTCGGCCCTTGTCGGATGTTCGTTCTGCGGCTCGACGACCCGGGGACCGAGTCCGCCCCCCGTCGCGATCGGCGACGTCCGGCGCGGGCCGAGGCCGACGAGCCGACCAGGGTGCTCTCGGGGCCGGCCGAAGGCTCGCACGTCGAAGCGCCCGTGATCCAAGCCCCCCCGCGTCGCGTCTCGGTGTTCGAAAAGGACGACGTCCTCGCCACACTCGACCTCGACCTGCCGCCGAACGAGGCGAAGGCCCCTCCGATCGCCAGCTCGGCCCGTCGGCCGCCAAAAGGGAAAGGGGCCGGGACGATCGCCCGACTCCTGGCGCGGTGGCGGAATCCTCGGGAGGCCGACGCTCCGGGTCGCGAGGTGATCGCGGCCTCGCCGACCGTCCTGGCGCTGGTCGCCCTCCTCGGCCTCCTGATCGCGATGGGCTTCTGGCTCAACGGGATCATTGTTCGGACGATCGCCTCAAGGACCTTCAATCACGCGATGGAGTTGCTCGAGGACGGCGACAACGCGACCGCGATCCGCGAGTTCGACTCCTTCCTCGAGAAGAACCTCGAAGACCCCCGCGCCGGCAAGGCCCTCACCCTCCGCGCCCTGGCCAACGTCCGGCAGTACATCTCCGTCTCGGGCGCGACGTGGTCCCGAGCGCTCGAGGCCGCGCGTGAGATGGTCGACACGGTCGGCGAACTGCCCGAGTATCGGGACGAGAAGTCGGAGCTGGGGGATCTGACGATCCGGATCGGCGAAGGGCTGGCCGACCGCGCCCGTCGGACGCCCCCCGACGCCAAGTCTCTGGCCGAGGCGGAGGAGGCGGTCGCACTGCACGCCAGGATCGCCGGCGAGTCGGCGCCCGCGTTCCTCACCAAGTCCCGACTCCCCGACCTGATCAACGAAGCGAGGGCGGCGATCCGCAAGGCCGACGCTCTCGCGGCCGCGATCGCGGCGATGGACCGGGCGATAGGTCGCAAGTCGGCGACCGAGGTGTACAAGGCGCGCGACGGCTTGGTACTCGCCTACGCCGATCTCTCGAAGCACCCGAAGGTCGTCGAGCGGATGGTCCTCGCCAACGATCTGATGCGGCAGGCGGCCAGGGTGGACCCTTCGCGGCGGCCCGGCGAAACGACGGAGAGGCCGGAGCCGCTGGGGCCGGCCACGTCGCTGGTCTCCCGCTCGCGGTCGGACGCGCCGGCCTCGCCGCTCGCCGCCGACGGCGTCGCCTATGCGTTGGCCGACGGCGCGGCGTACGCGATCGACGCCGCGACGGGCGCGCCCCTCTGGCGGACGCCGGTCGGCCTCGCCTGCACGGTCGTCCCCGCGCCCGTTCCGGGCGACGCCAGCGTGCTGACCTTCGACGCGCGCCATCACGAACTGTGCCGCCGCGACGCCCGGACCGGACGATTGATCTGGCGCCAGGGTCTCGAAGAAGACGTCGACGCCGCCCCGCTGGTTATGGGCGAGCAGGTCTATCAGACGCTCCCCAGCGGCCGCTTGAGGGTGCTTGCGCTCGCGACCGGCGAGGTGGAGGCCACGGTAGACCTCGGCTTCCCCGTCACGCGGACGCCGGTCGCCGACGAATCGGGACGGTTCCTCTACGTCATGGGCCGCAAGGACTGCCTGTTCGTGATCGCCCGCGACCCGCTGGCCTGCGTGGACGTGCAGTATCTGGGCCATGGCGAGGGGTCCATCCCCTGCCCACCCGCGCGGCTCGGGCGGTTCCTGGTCGTGGCCGAGAACGACGGGATCGGCGACAGCCGATGGCGCGTCCTGGTCCTCGACGAGGACGGCTCGCGGCCTCGGGCCGTGCAGACGATCGAGGTGGCGGGCTGGACCTGGGACTCGCCGCCGACCTCGGGCTCGTCGATCTGGGCGGTCGGCGATCGCGGCGGGCTCGAGGTCTTCGCGGCGGGCGATTACGCCGGCGCGAACCCGTTCCGGTCGATCGCGCGGCTGAGCCCCGACCTCACGAGCACCGGACCGGCTTTCGGCTTCACATCCTCCGAGCGCGACATCTGGGTCGCCGCTTCTCGCACGGCCCGCTACGACCTCGACGGCGACGGGGGACGGCTGGCGAGCCGATACATGCTCGGCGACCTGGGCCCGGCCGCCGGGCCGATCCGGGCCGCGGGGCGGCGGCTGATCCTGAGCTTCGAATCGCGACGCGGCGGCGTCTCGCTGCGCGGCGTCGATCCGTCGGCCGGCGAGATCGAATGGGAGACCGTCATCGGCGGCCCGTGGCCGGTCCCCCCGGTCGCCTGGGGCGACGGCGACTCGCTCGCGAGCGTCGATCGGGCCGGTCGCCAGATCCGCATCCCTCGGGCCGACCTGGAGCGCGGCGGCTTCGTGACCACCTTACTCCCCAGGCCGGGCGATCCCCAGGCCCCAGACGGCCTCCTGACGCGAGTCGCTCGCGAGGGGCGGGAACTGACGCTCCTCGCCCCAGGCCGGGGCGGCTCCGAGCTCTGGACGGAGTCCGACGGCGGCTGGAAACGGTCGGAACTCCCTTCGGTCCTGGCCGCGTCGCCCCTCCCGTGGTCGGGCGGGCTGCTGATCCCGGGCGAGGACGGTCGGGCCTACCTGATCGACCCGACGTCGGGAAGATCCGACGCCGAACCGCTGGTGCCCGAGTTCGAACGCGACCGGACGGGCCGATGGCTGGCGCCGGCGGCCCTCGACGGCGACTCGGTCCTGCTCGCCGACGACGCCGGCCGGGTCCGCCGGTTGGGCTTCAAGGCCGCCCCGGAACGTCGGATCGTGATCGAGGCCGAGGCGACGCTCGACCAGAGGATCCTCGCCGATCCGGCCTGCACGCGCACGGCCGTCGTGCTGGCGATGGCGGACGGTTCGGTGCGCTCGCTCGCGGCCCGCGACCTCAGCCCCGTCGGGTCCTGGAAGCTCGACGCCCCGCTGCTGGGGGCCCCGATGGAAGTCGACGGCCGCGTCGTCGCCTTCGACGCGGCGGGCGGCGTGACGCTCTTCGATACCGACGGCCGTCGCGCCTGGACGTCGACCCCAGGCGCGCCGGCGCTCGGCGCCCCGCTGATTCGCGGCGACGTCGTCTGGATCCTGGACCGCGAGGCCCATGCTCGGGGCCTGGCCCTCGCCGACGGCCGCGAGGTCGGCTCGATCGAGCTGGGCGCCCAGCCGACCGGCGGATTGATCGCGGTCGGACCGGACGTGCTCGCGCCGACCGGTCGAGGCGTGTTGCAACCGATCAAGCTGGAAGCCGCCGGAGGAACGAAGCCATGAGACGCTCCCCGCGGCCCGATTCGCGCTCAAAGGTCGCCCACCGGATGATCGGACCGGCGCTCGTCGCCTCGACTTGCCTCGGCCTGCTCGCCGGTTCGGTCGCGACCGCGACGGGCCAGGAAGCGGCGAGGGCGGCGGCGATGCCGGCCGATCTCCTCGTGTCGCGTCCCTTCGACCGGATCACCCTCATCGACAACTCGACGCTCCTAGTCGAGCCGGTCAGCCCGCGCCCTCTGCCGCCGGTCGAGACGCCGAAGCCCCCGACCCGGGGCCCGGCCATCCCCCTCGGGGGTAACATCGGTCTGCCCGGCGAGCCCAGCAAGTTCGAGGCGTTCGAGGCCAGGAAGGCCGAGGAGCCCGGTCCGGAGACCCAGATCACCATCCATCTCGCCCAGGAAGCCGCGACCGGCAGGGGCGACGCCCGCGATTTCAAGCTCAAGCGAACCGCCATCAAGAAGATCGAGTATTTTGAGGAGATTCTCCTGGCCGAGGGCGAGCGTCTGCTCCGAGCCCGCGACTTCACTCGGGCCTTCGAGCACTACCTTAGGGTGCGGAATCGAGATCCGAAGTGGCCGGGACTCGATGACCACGTCGACGCCCTGCTGTTCGCCGAAGGCCGGCAGGCGCTGGGGGACGGCGACGTGACCCGAGGCCTTCGCCTCCTGCGCGAGCTGCACGTCCGCAAGCCTGACTACCCCGGCCTGCTGGATCAGTTCGCCTCGGCCTACGCCGGCCGCATCACGCGAGCGATCGAGCTGAAGCTCTATCCCGAGGGCCGCCGGCTCCTCCACGAACTGGAGGAAGTGGCGAAGGACCTGCCTCGGACTCGGGAGTTACGCTCGAAGTTCGTGGATCTGGCCCGAGATCGGGCCGGCCTTGTTGGATCGGGATCCAACCCCGAGAGACTCGACGCCCTGCTCGAAGCCCTGAAGATCTGGCCGACCCTCGAAGGCGCGGAGGCCGAGTACGGCAAGGCCTTCGCGGCGGACCCGACCCTCGACGTTGCGGTGGTCGACGTCCCCTGGCCCGCCGGCCCCTGGACCCGCTCTCCGGCCGATGCTCGAATCGCCCCGCTCCTGTTCCTGCCGATGCTCGCGGATGATTCGGAGGAGGCGAGGCGGGGCGAAGCTTCGGGCCAGATCGCTGCCGAACTTGAGTCCACCGACCTTGGACGCCGCCTGGTCGTCCGAGTCAGGCCCAACATCCCCTGGTCCGACGGGTCGCGCGACGTGTCGGCGGTGGATGTGGCCCGAACGCTGATCGACCGCTGCGACCCGAGGGACGCGGCCAAGTATCAGGCGAGGTGGGCCGACGTCCTCGAGAAGGTCCAGCCGATCGACGAGGCCCGGGTGGAGCTTCGCCTGAAGCGACCGCTGCTCAAGCCGTCCTTCTGGCTGGACGCCCCAGTGGGCGCCGCGCACGCGGGAGCCGACGGCCGGGTCGTGGTTTCGTCGCAGGAGCGTCGCCTGGTGGGTTCGGGGCCCTACATCTGCTTCGACTCGTCGCCCCAGTCGATCGAACTCCGGGTTCGATCCGAGGCTTCGGCGGATAACCCTTCCGGCTCCATTCGCCGACTTCGCGAGGTCCGATACGACCGGCCCGCCGGTGCTCTCGCCGCCTTCAATCGCGGCGACGTCGCCTTGCTGGCCCACGTCCCGCCCGATCAGCGGGCCAAGCTGGGAGGGACGCCGGGCGTCGGTCTGGGGAGCTACTCGCAGCCCGCCGTGCACGTCCTGGCCCTCGACGGCCGTTCGCCGCTCCTCCGCAATCGGACTTTGCGACGGGCCCTGTCCTACGCGCTCGATCGCAAGAGTCTACTCGAAGAGACGATCCTCAAGAGCCCTGGCGGCGATGGCGATGCGCCGGCCGACGGCGTGTTCCCGCGGGGCGGCTATGCAGACGCCCCGGGGGTCAAGCCGCTCGCTTACGATCCCGTCCTGGCGGTCGCCCTGGCCTCGCTAGCCCGGGGCGAGATGAAGCTGGAAGCCGTGAAACTGAAGCTGGAATACCCCCCCATCGCGGAAGTCGAGGCGGTCGTCGCCCGGCTGGTCGAGGCGTTCCGGCTGGCTCGGATCGAGGTCGCGGCCGTCGCGGTCCCCCAATCTCGGCTGGAATCGGAGTTACGCGCCGGCCGACGCTTCGACCTGGCCTACCGCGTCCTTCGCTGCGACGAGCCGGTGCTCGACGCGGGGCTGATGATCTGCCCGGGCTACGACGCTCCCCCATCGGCCGACGCGTTGGCGTCGGCCGCCAGCCCTCGGATCCTCCAACTGCTGCTCCAGCTCGAACGCTCCACGGACCTGCCGACCGCCCGCGGGCTGGCCCTCCAGATCGATCGCGAGCTGCGCGACGAACTCCCGGTGATTCCGCTCTGGCAGCTCACCGAACAGTATGCCTGGCGGTCGCGCCTCAAGGGCCCGACCGCCTCCGCCGACCGCCTCTATCGAGGAATCAAGACGTGGGAGATCACGCCGTGGATCGCCAAAGACCCCTGGATCGGCGACTGACGGCGGCCGTGCTGACGCTTCTCCTCGCGGTCGGGTCGATCGGCCGGACGCAGGAGGGGCCGTCGACGGCGCCGGCTTCCGAGCCGGAACCCCTCGAAAACCGCCCTTACCGCATCGAGGTCCATCTGGCGTCGGATGCCGACGCTCGGCTGGACTCGGGGCGGCGAGGAGCCCTGATCGCGTCCTGGCTGGAAATGGTGAGGCGGTACGTCGGCCCGTCCTGGTCGATTCGGATCGCCGATCGCCCCAGCTCGCTCGCGGTCTCGGACCTGGAAGGTCTCAAGGCGGGAGCCCTCTCGGGTTTCGATCCCGCCTCGGACAAAATCTGGCTGGTTCGAGTGTCGGTCGACGGCGACGACGCCGGACTGGTCTTTTCGGGCCGAGAGTACGACGCCGCGACTCGATGGTTGGGACCCTTGCAGCGCCGCAAGGCCACGGCCCGCCTCGACGCGACCCGGACGTTCTTCCGGTTCACGCTCGACCTCTTCAGCCCTTCAGCCCTGATCGTCGGCCAGGAGGGCGGCCGGGCGCTCCTGAAGGTCCAGGGAGCGTCGATACCCCCCGCGAGCGACCTCGGGGCGGTCGTCACGAAGGGGACGACGTTCATCCCCTTGCGGCTCGTCACCCTGCGCGATGAGTCGGTGGGAATCACCCGGATCGCCTATACCTATCTCGCGGCCGAGTCCGTCGAGGGCTCCATCGCCCGCTGTGCGATCCTCAGTGCTTATCGCGACCCCCTCTCGCAACGCATCTCCCGTCCGAACACCCTGGCGGCGCTGGGGATCAAAGCTGGCGAGACTGCGCTACGCCTCCGATTCGTGGACAAGGCCACCCGGGAACCGGCCTCGGGCTACACGCTCACGGAGCGTCCCGCGCCCGACGGCCCGATCCGTCAGGTCGGCATGACCGACCGATCGGGCCGCATCGTCGTGGAGCCGGGTCCCACGAAGGGAGTGGTCAAGCTCCGACTGCTCGCCGGCGACTCGGAACCGCTCGCCGAGTTCCCCATCATGCCCGGCGAGAGCGCCGAGGAGCGCGAGATCACGGTCGATCCGCTGCCGCTGGCCGCCAGGTATCAGGTTCAACTCGACGCGATACGCGACGCGGTCGTCGATCAGGTCGCGCTCCGAGCCCGGCTCGAACGGCTGATGCAGGTCCGGCTCGAAGGCGAGGACTGGACGGGGCTACAGGAACTGCTCAAGCAGCACGACCTACTGCCGCCCCCCTCGTCGTTCGCGGAGACGTTGAAGAAGCTGAAAGACGAGGCGACCAAGCTTTCCTACGAAACGACGAAGACGATCGTCCTGACGAGGAATCTCCAGGCCGAGTTCAGCGAACTGGAGGGCCTCATCGAGGGCTATCTCACCGACGACGCCTACAAGGCGTTCGCCGAAGCTCTCCGCGAGAAGAAACGGGAGAGCGAGGCGGTCGAACAAGCCAAGAAGAAGCCCTCGCCCCCCGCGACTCCTGCGGCACCGGTTGAAGAGCCGGCGGTCAAGAAGGCCTCGCCACCCCCCGAGCAGCACTCGCCCGCGAACGTGCCCTGAGGGGTCCGCGGATTCACTTGCCGGAGGTTTCGGGCTCGTCCTCGGGGAGTTCCTCGGAGGAGTCGGCCGGATCGAAGCCGACCTTGCCGTTCCGAGAACCTCGGGAGAAGAGCTTGGCGACCATGGCCCCCCCACGAAACAGTCGGAGCATGGCCGGCGTCGGGAGATTTTCGATCTGCCCGTACCAGTCGGTCACCATTCGGGTGAAAGCCAGCATCTTCTCGAGCTGCTCGCGGGTGTAATCCTCGGCCGCGCCGCCGGCCTTGGCCTCGTCGATGCAGTGTTCAAGCAGGGAGATCGTCGGGTCCATCTCGCGGCGGCGGCGTTCGGCCATGATGACCCGGAAGGTGTCCATCACGTCCTTCAGCGCCTCGAAGCGGTCGCGGCGGTCGCCGATGATATGGACCCGGCGTACTACGCCCCAGGTGATCAGCTCGCGCAGGCTGGTCGAGACGTTCGAGCGGCTGACGTCGAGGAGCGTGCTGATCTCCTCGGCGTCCAGCGCAGTCGGCGCGATGAACAGCAGGGCGTGGACCTGAGCCATGGTGCGATTGATGCCCCATGCCTGGCCCATCTCGCCCCAATGGAGCACGAACTTCTGCGCGGCAGGTGTCATTTCCACAGGATCACCGCTTTGTCGGGTTGAACTGTTTCTACAGAAAATGTACTCCCTGTAAAACCTCCGAACAAGATGAAACGACCATCAGTTCCATCAAAAATCCCGACTTGCGGATTTCATGGCTTATCCGCCTTCTCGGCGGTGGCGTCGGCGGGCTTGGCGTCGCGTTTCTCGAAGTCGATCGAGGCGGAATTGATGCAGTATCGCAGTCCGGTCGGGTTGGGCCCGTCGTCGAAGACGTGGCCCAGGTGGGCGTTGCATTTCCGACACATCACCTCGGTCCGGGTCATGAAGAGGCTCTTGTCGACCTCTTCCTTGATTTCCGAATCGCCGACCGGCTTGTAGAAGCTGGGCCACCCACAGTGGGCGTCGAACTTCGTCTCCGAGTCGAACAGGGGCGTGCCGCAGCCGATACAGCGGTAGACGCCGTCCTCCTTGTGGTCCCAGTACTTACCGGTGAAGGCGCGTTCGGTGCCCTTCTCGCGAACGACGTGGTACTGCTCCGGGGTCAATTTCGCGCGCCATTCCGCTTCGGTCTGGGGGATGTCGCTCGCGGGGGTCTCGTCTCGAGTCGGCATGACCGTGGGGCTCTCCGTCGGAGGTTGGCTGACGGGGACATCGTTCTGTGGCCTTAGGGCCGCGGCGAGGCCGAAGGCGGCCAGAAGCCCGAGGACGGCCGTGAAGGCGATTCGCTTTCGCATGTCGGTTGGATCCTCCCGGGGACATTCTAGGCGCGGGGATGGAACAGGCGACGGTAAAACCTGAGGAAACGGTCGACCGTCGCCGAGTCCGCATAAGGGAAGAGCTGGGGCCGGAAGCCCCCCGCCCTTCTCTCGAAGAGCACCTGGGGGGCGACGAACTCGCGGAGCCCCAGGAGCCCGTGAGTCCTGCCGAAACCGCTGGCCTTGAATCCGCCGAATGGCGCCGAGGCGGAGGCCGTCGGCGTGACCGCTTCGTTGACGCACACCATACCCGCCACGACTCGGCGGGCCATCTCCCGGGCGGCGGAGCGGTCGCGTCCCCAGACGCTGGCCGCCAGGGCCATCCGGCTGGAATTCGCGGCGGCGACCGCTTCCTCGACGTCGGCGACGCCGCGGACGAGCAGCACCGGCCCGAACGCCCCTTCCAGGGCCCGCTCCGGCCCCGGAGAATCGGCTTTCAGCAAGGTTGGTTCGTAATACGAGCCGGGACGGTCCATCCGAAGGCCGCCCGCGATGATCTCGGCCCCGGCGGCCGTGGTCTCGCGGAGGATCTGATCGAAACGGGTCAGCGCCTTCTCGTTAATCAAGGGGCCGACGTCGATGCCGGCCCCCGCCGGATCGCCCACGCGAAGCCCCCTCACGGCCTCGGCGAAGGCGTGAACCCACGGCGCGGCGTCGCCCACCACGTAGACGCGCTTCACCGCGACGCAAGTCTGGCCGCATCCCACGAACGCCGACCAGACGATCGAGCGGACGGTGGCGTCGAGGGGGGCGTCGGGCATCACGATCGCGGGGTCGAAGCCGGACAATTCGACCAGGCCCGGCACCCCGTTCGCCGCCGCGGTCGCCAGGGCGCGACGCCCGGTCTCGACGCTCCCGGTGAACACCATCTTGTCGATGGGCGCTTCCATGAGGGCCCGACCCACCTCGCCGCCGCCGTGGATCATGCCCACGAGCCCGTCCGGCATCCCCGCTTCGAGTAGGCCGGCTTGCAGGCGGTCGGCCGAAGCGATCGCCAACTCCGAAGGCTTCCAAACGACGCCGCACCCCGCGGCGAGCGCCTGGGCGATCGGGACGGCGTTCAGGAACAACGGATAGTTCCAGGTGCCGATCATCCCGACCACACCCAGCGGCTTCCATCGAAGCCTGCCGACCGGAGTCAGAAGCAGGCGCTGCCACGACGGGCCGACCCGCTCGTCCGCCAGGGCCGCCCCGGCGTTCTTGACCGTCCAGCGCAGGGCGTCGAGCGTGGGGATGACGTCGCCGGCGGCGGCCTCATTCGGCGGCTTGCCGATCTCGGCGCGGATCGTCTCGGCCCAGGCGTCGGCGTCCCGGCTGAGGATCCGCCGCCAACGCTCCAGGAACGCCCTACGCTCGCTCCACGGGGTCGACTCCCAGAGCGACTGGGCCGTCCTGGACCGTCCGACGATGCGGGCGACGTCCGAAGCCGGCGTGGCCGCGGCTCGGCCGACCTCCTCGCCCGTCGCGGGATTGCGAGTGACCAAGATGTCTTCGACGGCGAGCGTCATGCGATCCTTTCCGTGGCATTCAGGGCCCGGATCATCGCCCTTGCGCGGGCTCTCCAACCGGGACTTAGGAGCCAAGATAGCAGAATCTCGGGCCGGCGCGACGCTTCGTCGGGACATCGCCGACGGTCCGGGCGGCGCCGAAATTCGATGAATTCCTTTGAAGCTCGCCTCCGGGCGGGGTTATGATTCAAAAGTTGTTGAAGGGTCCCGGGCTCCGCCAGTCGCCATGGATCCTCGATCTGGCGATCGAGATCTCGAGTGCGGAACCGCCCCCTCTTCCGACGGCATCGGATCCCCTGGAGTCCTGGTTCGAAGCTCTAGTCCATCCCTCCCCTGGTCGTGCGCATGCCCGGGGGGCGGTCCCGCCGCCCGGCCGGGCTTGGGCGTGATGCACGGGCCGTCGACCTCGGACGTTCCCCCCCCGCCACCTGCAATCGCTGGAGCGAGCATATGACTGATCCTCAGAGCGGCGCGTCGCGTCGAGATTTCCTGAAGACCGGCGGCGCCGTCGCCACCGTCGCGGCCCTCGCGCAGACGGCCGCCCCCCTCGTCCACGCCGGCGAGGATAACACGATCCAGGTCGCGCTGATCGGTTGCGGCGGTCGCGGCACCGGAGCGGCCGAGAACGCGCTGCTGACCACCAGCGGCCCGATCAAGCTGGTCGCGATGGCCGACGTCTTCGAGGACAAGCTGAACGACAGCTTCGCCCAGCTCGACAAGACGTTCAGCGAGTCCAAGCAGGTCGACGTCCCCGGCGAGCGGAAGTTCATCGGCTTCGACGCCTACCGCAAGGCCATCGACTGCCTGAAGCCCGGCGACGTGGCCATTTTCGCCACCCCCCCGGCCTTCCGTTGGGTCAACTACGCCTACGCCATCGAAAAGGGCGTCAACGTCTTCATGGAGAAGCCCGTCACCGTCGACGGCCCCACCTCCAAGCGGATGCTGGAGCTGAACGAGAAGGCGCTGGCGAAGAACCTGAAGGTCGGCGTCGGCCTCATGTGCCGCCACTGCAAGGCCCGCCAGGAGCTGTTCGACCGGATCCAGGGGGGGGAGATCGGCGACATCATCGCCCTTCGTGCCTACCGCCAGACCGGCCCGGTCGGCTCGGCCAACGTCCCGCCGAAGCCCAACGACATCAGCGAGCTGATGTACCAGATCCGCAAGTTCCACGGCTTCCTGTGGGCCAGCGGCGGTGCCTACAGCGACTTCCTCATCCACAACATCGACGAGTGCTGCTGGATGAAGAACGCCTGGCCGGTCAAGGCCGAGGCCAGCGGAGCCCGCACCTACCGCAACGACTGGATCGACCAGAACTTCGACACCTACTCGGTCGAGTACACCTTCGACGACGGCACCAAGCTCTTCCTCGAAGGCCGCAACATCGACGGCTGCAAGTCCGAGTTCGCCAGCTACGCCCACGGCTCGAAGAACTCGGCCGTCATCTCGTCGAACTCGCACTCCCCGGCCAAGTGCCGGATCTACAACGGCCAGAAGCTCGGCTCCAAGAAGGACCTCGCCTGGGCCTTCCCCCAGCCCGAGCCGAACCCCTATCAGCTCGAATGGGACCACCTGGTCGAGGCGATCCGCACCGACCATCCCTACAACGAGGTGAAGCGCGGCGTTGAGGCCAGCCTGGTGACCTCGATGGGCCGCATGGCCGCCCACACGGGCGAGGTCGTCACGTTCGACGACATGCTCAACTGCAGCCACGAGTTCGCCCCCGACCTCGAGAAGCTGACCATGGACGGCCCGGCGCCGCTTCAGACCAAGCCCAACGGCAAGTACCCGATCCCGCAGCCCGGCATCATCCGCGACCGCGAGTTCGGTTGATCCCGACGGCGAGTCCTCTCGCCGAATGATGAACGACGAATCCCGGGCCGCGATGCGAATCGCCGCCCGGGTTTTTTCATGGCCGAGGCCCTGGGCCTGCCAGGGCTTCGGGCCGGGGTGGGTCCTTGAGTCCGGGGCTAGGGTCTGGTACGAAGCTGGGAGTCCGTTTCCGGACCTCGCACAGCCGGGAGGTCCGACGACCTCGGAGGGGAAGTGATGACCGATCGGTGGACCAGGCGGGAGTTGCTGGCGTATTCGGCATTCGGGGCGGCGACCGGGAGCCTCAGCTCTCGCGCCCTCGCGTATCAGGACGAGCCGGCCGCGCCCAAGCCGAGCGACTCGCCCAACGAGGCGATCGTCCTCGGCTTCATCGGCGTCGGGGGCATGGGTTCAGGACTTCTGAACATCTTCAAGGGCTTCCCGGACGTCCGCGTCGCCGCCGTCTGCGACGTGTACGAGCCCCACGCGCTGCGCGCCAAGGAATCCGCCGGCGGCAAGCCGGACGTCTACGGCGACTTCCGCAAGGTCGTCGATCGCAAGGATATCGACGCCGTGGTCGTCGCGACCCCTGACCACTGGCACGCCATCCCGACCATCATGGCCTGCCAGGCCGAGAAGGACGTGTATTGCGAGAAGCCGCTGGCCCACCGGGTGGCCGAGGGCAGGGCCGTCTCGGACGCCGCCGCCAAGTACAAGCGCGTCACCCAGATGGGCAACCTGATCCACGCCGGCGAGAACTACCACCGGGTGGCCGAGATCGTGCAGTCCGGCGTCCTGGGCAAGATCACCAAGACCCGCGCCTGGATGTCGGCCTCGCGCGAGAGCTTCGGCCGGCCCGCCGACGCCACGCCCCCGGCCGGCTGCGACTACGACTTCTGGCTGGGCCCCGCCCCGGAACGGCCCTTCAACATCAACCGATTCACCTTCAACTGGCGCTGGTACTGGGACTACGGCGGCGGCATCCTCACCGACTTCTGCTGCCACCTGATCGACCTGGTCCACTGGGCCATGGAGGTCGACGCCCCGCGCACCATCAGCGCGACGGGCGGCCGGTTCGCCACCGACGACAACGCCGAGACCCCGGATACGCTGGAGGTCGCCTACGAGTACGAGAAGGGGGGCGACAAGTTCCTCCTCGCCTGGAGCCAGACCGATGTCAGCGATCACGGATTCGACGGCAAGCCCTCCGGTGTGATGTTCCAGGGAACCGAGGGTACTCTGGTCACGAACTACAACCATCACGAAATCTTCCCGGTGAAGGGGAAGACGATCGCGGATGCCCCACGGGTTTTGCCGCGGTCGGTCGGCCACCATCGCGAGTGGCTCGACGCCATCAAGACGCGGGCGACCTGCTCGTGCAACTTCGAGTACGGCCATCGCCTGACCACGGTCGGCGAGCTCGGCAACATCTCGCTCTGGACCGGCGAGAAGCTCGTGTGGGACCCGGCCGCCGAGCGGATCACGAACCACGCGGACGCCAACCAGTTCCTGACCAAGGAATATCGCAAGCCCTGGGTCCTCCCCACCGTCTGACATCGTCCGCCTCTCGACCTCCGGAGAATGAGCCATGAAACGGATCTCGATCGCCGCCGCCGTCCTCGCGGGGGCGTGGCTGGCCTCCCCGGCGATGGCCGGCGAGCCTCGCTGGAAGCAGCACACGATCAACGGCAAGAGCGAGTTCGAGGCGGCCGCCGCATTCGACGTCGACGGCGACGGCAAGCTCGACGTCCTGTCCGGCGACTCCTGGTACAAGGCCCCCGACTGGAAGCGCAATCCGGTGCGCGAGGTCCAGCGCCAGGGCACCTACTACAACGATTTCGCCGTCGTCCCGATCGACGTCGACGGCGACGGCGATCGCGACTTCGTGACGGCTTCCTACTTCGGCAAGGACGTCGCCTGGGTCGAGAATCCGGGCAAGCCGGGCGCGACCTGGACGTACCATCAGATCGACACGCCCGGCACCAGCGAGGCCGCCGTCGCCGTCGACCTCTCCGGCGACGGCGTGCCCGACATCCTGCCGAACTCGACGAACGTCGTGGTCTGGTACGAGGTCGCGAAGAAGGCCGACGGCAAGGGCGTCGAGTTCAAGAAGCACGACTTCGGCACGGAAGCGGCCGGCCACGGCGTCGGCACGGGCGACGTCAACGGCGACGGCCGGACCGACCTGCTGACCCCCAAAGGCTGGTTCGAGGCCCCGGCCGACCCCTCGCGCGAGACCTGGACCTGGCACCCCGACTGGAATTTGGGCGCGACCGGCATCCAGATCCTGGCCAAGGACGTCGACGGCGACGGCCTCTCGGACCTCGTCTACGGCATGGGCCACGACTTCGGGCTCTACTGGGCGAAGCAGGCCAAGGGTGCCGACGGCAAGGCCACCTGGACGAAGGCCCCGATCGACGAGACCGTCGCCTCGGTCCACACCCAGCTTTGGGCTGACATCGACGGCGACGGCAAGGCCGACGAGTTGATCTCTGGCAAGCGGGTCTACGCCCACGAGATCGAGCCCGGAGCGACCGACGGTTCCCTCGTCGCCTGGTACAAGTTCGATCCCAAGGCCGGTCGGTGGGCCAAGCACGTGGTCTTCCAGGGCGAGCCCGCGAAGAACGCCCCCGAGAACGGGGCCGAGCGCCTGGCCCTTCGCGATTTCCCCGTTGGGACCGCCGGGACCGGGCTCCAGGTCTCCGCCGTCGACATCGACGGCGACGGCGACATCGACCTCGTCTGCCCCGGCAAGAGCGGGCTGTACCTGTTCGAGAATCTCGGCTCTGGCGAGTGACCCCGAATCCGAGACCCGATCGGCGACGAGCCTCCCGCTGCCGGGAGGCTCGTCGCGTCGTCCGCGGAAGCCTTGGCGCTCGTGGAGACACGCTTTACTCTATAAAGCCGGCAGGTGTCGTGGTCGAATTTCGGGTATCTCCCGACGATGATCGACGGAAGGGCGGGCATGGAACTCAAGGAAGCGTTGGTACAGATCACCGAAATCCGCACCCAGATGGCGCGGTCCGAGGTGTTCCGCGGCTACCGGGCCGTGCCCGCGGCCTTCTCCGGCGCGGTGGCACTTGCCGCCGCGGCCGTGCAGGCTCTTACCATCCCGGACCCGATGCAGCAGTATCCGGCGTATCTGGCACTCTGGATCGGTACGGCGGTGGTCAGCGGCGGCTCGGCGGTGATGGAAATGTTGATTCGGGCCCGCAATGCGGGCTCGTCATTGACGCGCGAGCAGACCGCCCTCGCGATGGAGCAGTTCTTCCCCTGCCTGGCGGCGGGGGCCCTGGTCACGCTGGTGATCGCCCGCTCGGCGCCCGCCTTGGTCTGGATCTTGCCGGGTCTCTGGCAGCTATTCTACAGCCTGGGCATCTTCGCCACCTCGCGGCTCCTCCCGCGACCGATGTCCGGGGTCGCCGTGTTCTACGCCGCGTGCGGTGCCACGGTCCTGGCGACCTCGCAAGGCGAGTGGGCCCTGAACCCCCTGGCCATGGGCCTGCCCTTCGGGCTGGGCCAACTCCTCGCCGCCGCCGTGCTCTACCGGACCCTGGAGCGCGATCATGACGCATCCTGATCCCAAGCCAGACGAGCCGACCGGCCGCTTCGCCTACGAAGGGCTGGAACGGATCTTCCACGAGAAGGCCCGACTCGGGATCATGACCTCGCTGGTGACCCACTCGCGGGGGCTGGTCTTCGCCGACCTCAAGGACCTCTGCCAGCTGACCGACGGCAACCTGAGTCGGCACCTCCAGATCCTCCACGAGGCCGGGTTCGTCGAGATCTGGAAGGGCTTCCACAAGAAGCGACCGCAGACCCTCTGCCGCGTGACCGAGGGGGGCCGCCAGCGCTTCCTGGAATACATCAACGTCCTCGAAACCGTCGTCCAGGACGCCCTGAAGGCCGCCTCGGGCTCGCCCTCGAGCCCCAAGCTGGCGGAAGGGTGGTCCCCGATCTGACCACGCCTCGACGCTGGGGGGACCCATGCCCGCGGAACTGTGGCGGCCGTCGCTCGACCTGGCGTTGCACCGGAACCGGAACAACCCCGGGCTCCGTCTGGTCCAGCTTGCGACAGTCCGGCCGGACGGCCGCCCGGCGATCCGAACGGTCGTCTTCCGAGGCTTCCTGGACGACACCCGGCAACTGGCTTTCAGCACCGACGGCCGGAGCGCCAAGCGGGCCGAGATCGCGGCCAACCCCGGAGGTGCGGTCTGCTGGTATTTCCCCGAGACCCGCGAGCAGTTCCGGGTGACGGGGCTGTTGAGCCTGGTCGACGCCTCGACGCCCGATCCGGCCCTTCGCGAAGCCCGCGCGGACCTTTGGGCCGAACTGAGCGATGAGACCCGCACCACCTTCACCTGGCCGTCGCCGGGCGAGGCGCGAGACGTGGGTCGCCCCTTCCCCTCGACGCCTCCGAACCGGGCCGAGCCGGTGGCTTCGTTCTGCCTCATGATCCTGACGGCCACCGAGGTCGACCACCTGGAACTGCACAGCTCCCCCCACCATCGTTGGCAGTTTGAAGCCGACGCCCAGGGAAGATGGTCGGGCCGCGAGGTCAATCCCTGACCTGACCGCGGCCCGTCTTTCGGGATTCCTTCCTCGCTCAGGGCCGCTTCTGCGCGAGCATCCAGTCGATCGTCGAGGGGTCGTTGTAGGCGCGGTCCCAGCTGTTGTGGCCGACGCCCCGATACTCCGTGTATTCCGGATTCGCGCCGGCGGTTCGGAGCTCCTCGATGAGCGCCCGCATCCCGAGGTGGAGCCTCGGAGAATCGGCGTCTCCCACGAAGCTTCGGATCGGGATCGTCAGGAATCGGGTCACGTCTTCAGGACGTCCGGGCCCGCAGATCGGGGCGATCGCCGCGAACTTGTCGGGGTGCCGGGCCGCCAGGTTCCACGTCCCCATCCCGCCCATGGAGAGGCCCGTCAGGACGATCCGATTCGGGTCGACGTGGTAATCCTTGACGACCTCATCGAGCGCCTGCAGGGCCGCGCGAGCGTCGTCCGAATCGGCCTGCCAGGATTTCCTGGCCTGGGGGAAGAGCACGATCGCCGGGACGCCGCCGCGCTGGACGATCGTTGGTCCGAGCCCCACCTGCGCCGTGATCGTCCCGTCGTCGCCGCGCTCGCCCGCGCCGTGGAGGAAGAGGATGGCCGGATAGGTCTTCGACTCGTCGAATCCCTCGGGGACGTAGACGGTGTACTTGTAATCGCCATGCTCCGTCTTGACGCTCCGGACGTGAAACCCCGGGCTCTTCGGGTCGGCCGAGTCGGGCGAGGGCACGCGCTGAATCATGACGTCCTTGAATTGCACCTCCATGGGCTCGCCGGAGTGGACCTGGAGGGCGATGAGGCCGTCTCGGGCGATCGCCGGATCCGTCTCCTTGTAGTCGACGGCCACGGCTCCGTTGAGGTAGATCGTGATGCGATCGCCGAACGCACGGACGACGTAGTGGTTCCAGCCGGACTTGTTCAACTTCGCGAGCGCCTCGGGCGAGCCTTTCACGAGCGTCGTGTTGCGTCGCGATTCGTCGTAGAGGCTCGCCCAGTACCCCTCGCCGATGTCCGCCTGGTAGCCGGACATCTCGGTGCCCGGGACGCGGACGCTCCGGAGTTGCACGCCGCTGTTCCCCTTGCCGTCGATCACGCGGAATGTCAGCGACAGGACGAAGTCGCGGAACGGCTCCTTGTACGCCAGGAAGACGTTGTGGTCGAGGCCCTTCGACTTGCCCACGATCATGCCGTCTCGGGCCGACCAGACCGACTCGTCGCCCTCCCAGCCGTCGAGGTCGCGGCCGTTGAAGAGCGGCGTGTAGCCGGCCGTTTCCACGACGGGGGGCTCGCCATCCAGCCGACGCGACCAGTAGGTGAGGATCGAGGCGGAGTACGTGGCCCCGAGGTTTCCCTCGCCGTCGGGCGTATTGGAATAGGTGCCGTCCGACTTCCGACAACGCGCGATGAAGGCCCGCAGGCGGTCGAGGTCGGGCTTCTCCTTCAGCATGTAGAGGGCGCGCATCACCCGATAGGAGGCGCCGAGGTCCGAGGGGCCGCCGTCCTTCGACCAGCCGCCGTCGGGCCGCTGTCCGGCCTTGATGGCGTTGAGGACGGCCTCTCGGTTCTTGAGGCTGCCGCCGGCGCGTAGGACGGTCGCCGCAACGGTCCCGGCCGCGAAAGCCTGGCCGGGGCCGTCGGCGAAGGTCCCGTCCGGGTTGCCGAGCTTCTCGATCTGCTCGACCCAACGGGGCATGTCGCTGGAGCTCCCCTCCACCGCTTCCAGCCCCGCGATCGCCATGCGGACCTGCTCGTCCTCCTTCGCATTCTCGCGGAAGAATGCGACGGACTCTTCGATGACCGCGCGATCGGTGAGCTTCAGTTCGCCGACGGCGAGCAGGCCGATCGAGGTGGTCAGCGAGTCGGGCTTGCCGCCGGGGGTCGGGGCGAATCCGCCCCCGGCCCGGCAGGACTTCACGTACTGGATGCAGCCGAGGACGTCGGGGATCGAGCCGCCGACGTAACGAAGGATCCTGATCGCCCCGCTGGTCGACCCGAGATTGGAAGGTTGCCCCGGCGCCGGGCCGAAGCCGCCGTCAGGATTCTGGAGCGATGCGACGTAGGCTGCCGTCTGTGCGAACTCGGCCGGGGACTGGGCCCAGGCGGGCGGAGCCGTGACGACTCCGACGAGCAAGACGGCGAAGGGTCCGATCAGACGTCTCATGGCGAGATAGCTCCTGGGATGAGGCTCGACCCTGGAGGGGCGACGTCGCGGACGCGACGCCCCGGCACGCTCCGAATCGACACACAGTCTGCCGCGCCACGGAGGAGTGGGCAACGCTCCGCCTCCCGCCGCGTCGGCCGCCGCATGGCCCGAAAGATTGGCTTCCGGGGCTCTCCATCGACTAAGATGCTCCGACAGCCAGGGCTCGCCGCTCCCAGCCATTCTCCGAAGAGGTCATCGATGAGCAGGCCGTCCGCACCGCAAGCACGCCCCGGACCGAGCGCGGTCCTCCGCCTCCCAGCCCTCCTGATCGCTTTCGCAACCGCCTGCTTCTCCGTCGCGAGCCGGGCGGCGGACGAGAGCGACGCCGGGTTCCCTTCCGCGTACGCCGTGAAGGGCGCCAAGCTGTTCATCGCCCCCGGCAAGGTTGTGGACGACGGGGTCCTGGTGATCCGCAAAGGGCTGATCGAAGCGGCTGGCCCAGCCGCCGAAGTCGCCGTTCCTTTCGACGCCGAGGTGATCGAAGGGAAGGGCCTCTTCGTCTATCCGGGCTTCCTCGACCTGTTCACCTCGGCCGGCCAGAAATCCGGCGTGGAGCGGTCGGCCACCGGACGCGGCGCTCCCGTCGACCTTTCCGAGACGACACTGGCCGCAACGCCGACCGACAACCGCAAGGGTCTGACCCCGGAGTTCCTGGTCGCCGACGCCCTGGACCTGAACGACGGCTTCGCCGATCCCCGCCGTCGCCTCGGGTTCACGGGCCTGCTCACCGCGCCGGCCGGGGCGATCGCGACCGGCCGGAGCGCCGTCGTGAGCCTGACCGGGCTCCCACGGCGCGACGCCCTGCTCCGCTCTCCCGTCGCCCTGCATATCCAGGTCGCGCCGCCGCAAGAGCCGACGACCGGAACCGGGGAGCCGACGCCCGGCCCAGGCGGGCAGCGAGGGCGGGGGTTCGGCGCCCGCGAAGGAGGGGTCGAGAACCCCTACCCGCGAGTCTTGATGGGGTCGGTCGGACACCTTCGGCAGGCCATGAGCGACGCCGATCATCATCAAAAGCTGCTGGCTTATGAGAAGGCTCACGGCGGCGCGCCCGTCCCGGACGACCCGGCGCTCGCCGTCCTCGCCGAGGCCCGCGCGAAGACGCTCCCGGTCTGGTGGCAGGCCGAGACACGCGACGAGATCCACCGGGCGCTCGACCTGGCCCAGGAATTCGGGACCTCGGCGGTGATCGTCGGCGGTCGCGAAGCGTCCAAGGTCGTCGATCGATTGAAGGCCGAGAAGACTCCCGTCGTGCTCAGGCTCGACTTCCCCGACGAGCCGAAGCTCCCGACCGAGGACGAATATCGCAAGCGCCCCGAAGCCCAGCGCGACGAGCCGCTGCGGATCCATGCCGAGTACAAGGAACGATGGAAGGAGAGGGTCGGCACGGCCGCGTTGCTGGCCCGGGAAGGGGTCCCATTTGCCATCGGGACCGAGGGCGTCGACAAGCTGGAGAACGTCCCGGCGAAGCTCCGGTCTCTGATCGCCGAAGGTCTCCCCCCCGAGAAGGCCCTCGACGCGCTGACACGTTCGGCGGCGACCCTGGCCGGCCTCGACCGGCGGCTGGGCACCCTGGAACCGGGCAAGCTCGCGCACGTCGCGATCTTCTCGGCGCCGTTTGAAGATGAGAAATCAAAGGTCAAGTACACGTTCATCGACGGTCGCAAGTTCGAGGTCAAGTCCGACGACGCGTCCGGAGGAGAGGGCCGACCCGGAGGTCGCCGCTCGCCGGACGGCGGCCGTCCCACGTCCGACGAGACCAAGCCCGAGGAGAAGAAAGACGAGCCCGCGAAGGACGAGAAGCCGCAGGAGACCAAGCCCGAGGAGAAGAAGGACCAGCCCGCGAAGGACGAGAAGCCCAAGGACGAGCCGGCGCCGCCGTTCGTGGACGTGGGGACCGAGCTCGACTCGGATCGCAAGCCGAGGATCCGGACCGGCGGCGACGTCCTCATCAAGGACGCCGTGATCCTGACCGGGACCAAGGGGACGATCGCCAAAGGATCGATCCTGATCGAGAAGGGTAAGATCAAGGCGATCGGCCCCGATGTGACGGCCGCGCCTGGCGTCGCCGTCATCGAGGCCGAGGGGCTCGTGGCGGCCCCCGGCGCGATCGACACCCACTCGCACATCGCCGTGCAGGGGGGCGTCAACGAGTTCAGCCTGTCGGTGGTCCCGGACGTCCGCGTCAAGGATGTGATCACCGGCGACGACGTCTCGATCTACCGGGCGTTGGCGGGGGGGACCACGACGGCCCGCGTGCTCCATGGATCGGCGAACACCATCGGCGGCCAGGACGCCGTGATCAAGCTGAAGTACGGCCTGCCGGGCCGCGATTTGATCCTGCGCGACGGCCCTCAGGGCGTGAAGTTCGCCCTCGGGGAGAACGTCACCCGGTCGACCGGCCGTTTCCCGAACACCCGGATGGGCGTCGAATCCGTGATCAGCGGCGCGTTCGAGCAGGCCCTCGCCTACAAAAAGACGTGGAAGGACTACAACGAAGCCCTCGCCGACAGGGGCGAGTCCGCAGGCCCGCCCCCGCGCCGGGACTTCCGCCTGGAAGCCCTGGAGCGGATGCTCGACGGATCGATCAAGATCCACAGCCACTGCTACCGCGCCGACGAGATCCTGATGCTGCTGCGGACCGCAGAGCGATACGGCGTCCGCGTGCAGTCGCTCCAGCACGTCCTGGAGGGCTATAAGGTCGGCCCCGAGATCGCCGCCCACGGCGCTCACGCATCCACGTTCTCCGATTGGTGGGCGTACAAGATCGAGGCCTTCGACGCGATCCCATTCAACGCCATGCTGATGACTCGGGCCGGGGTCGCTGTGAGCATCAAGAGCGACAGCGAGGAGCTGATCCGCCACCTCTATCATGAGGCGGCCAAGATGGTCAAATTCGGGGGTGCGAGCGAGGAACAGGCCCTGGCCTTCGTCACCATCAATCCAGCGCTGGAACTGGGTCGAGAGGATCGCATCGGGTCGCTGGAGGTCGGCAAGGACGCCGACGTCGCCCTGTTCAACGGCCACCCCTTCGACGCCTTCGCGCGGTGCGAGATGACCCTTATCGACGGCGAGGTCTACTTCCAGAGGCCGGCGCCCGCCGACGGCAAGACCGTCACGCGCCCCGGCGACCGGTCCAGGATGCCGGTCGCCCCCGAGCCGCCGCGGGGCCTCGACCTCGCGTTCACGTCGCAGCCGAAGCGTGCCTACGCCCTGATCGGCGCGACGATTCATCCGGTCAGCCGGCCCGATATCCAGGACGGCGTCCTGGCGATCGTCGACGGCAAGATCGCCGTCGTCGGCCCCGCGGGGTCTCCGTTCCCCCCCGAATGCCAGCCGATCGAGGCCAGGGGGTTCGACGTGTGGCCGGGGATGATCGACGCCGGAACGACCGTGGGTCTGGCCGAGATCGGCAGCCTCAACGAGACGCAGGACTTCGCCGACGCCAGCCGCTTCCAGCCCGAGTTGCGCGCGGGGACGGCCATCAAGGCCGACAGCGAGCACATCCCCGTCACCCGCTCCAACGGGGTCCTCGCGGGACTGGTCGAGCCCTCGGGAGGGACGATCTCCGGCCAGGCCGCGCTCGCCAACTTCCACGGCTGGGTCCCTCGCGAACTGGCGTTCGTCGATCCCGCGGCGCTGTCGGTGAACATTCCTCGGTACAACCGACGGCCCCTCGGCTCCCAGTCGCGTCCCGGGGGCCCGGGTGGCGGCGGTCCGGACGCCTCCGATCCCAACGCCCGCCGCAAGGAACAGCTCGAGGCCCTCAAGCAGCAGTTCCTCAGGGCACGGCGATACGACGAGGTCGTGGCCGAAGCGAAGGCCAAGAATCTTCCCGTCCCGAAACTCGATCCCCGACTTGAGGCCCTCGCTCCATACGCCAAGGGGGAGAAGCTCGTCATCTTCCACGCCGACGAGCGGATGGAGATCCTGGACGCCCTGGCCCTCGTTAAGGAGCTGAAGCTGAAAGCCGCGCTCTCCGGCGCGGCCGACGCCTGGAAGGCGGTCGAGGAGATCAAGAAGTCCGGCGTCCCCGTGCTGGTGGCCGGGACCCTCAACATCCCAGCACGGGATTACGACCCGTACGATGCGGCCTACGCCAATCCGGCCAGGCTGCACGCGGCGGGCGTCCCCTTCGCCATCCGGTCGGCCCCCGGGGCCTCCTCGCCTCGGAACAGCCGTCTCCTGCCGTACGAGGCGGCGACGGCGGCCGCGTTCGGGCTTCCCGAGGGAGAGGCGCTCAAGGCCGTCACGATGGCTCCGGCGCAGATCCTGGGAGTCGCCGATCAACTCGGCTCGCTCGAGGTCGGGAAGCGAGCCAATGTGGTCGTGACTTCGGGCCATCTCCTCCAACCGACGACTCCCGTCGTCCTGGTCTTCATCGACGGCAAGCCCGTCGCGCCGTCGAATCGTCATACGGATCTGTATGAGAAGTATGGACGACGTCTCGACGAGGTGAAGCGAGGGCAGGCGCCGATGGGCCTCGACCGCACCTCGGCCGACCGCATCGGCCCCGGCCCGGGCGTTCGCCCCCGGGCGGCGAGCGCCCCCTGATGTTCGAAACGTCACGACGCCGAGGCCCGTCCTCAGCGGACGGGCCTCGGCGTCGGGGCCGACAGGAGGCTTCACATCAAAGTGCGGTGGCGATCGATCCCAGTTTCGCCGCCGGCTCGGCCTGTCGAATTGAATCCTCGCCCGCATACTCATGAGCCCAGACCGGCAGGCTCCAGCCGTTGGTTTCGGGAGTCAGCGCGACCAGGACGGTCGCCATCGCCTCTCCATGCTCGCACTTGCCGACATACTCATCGACTCCGAGCTGGAACAGGAGGGTGGCCTCGTCGACCCGATAGTCTTCGGCGACGATCATGACCGAGGCCGGCCGGCCCTGGATCGAGTTCTTCCACAGCAACGACGTGATCGCGTCGAAGCTCCCGTCCTCGCGCTTCCAGTCGACGACGATCAATCGGGGCCGCGCGAATTCCAGGAGCCGTTCGGCCTCCTCGATGGACTCGGCCACGACGAGCCGACCCCTTCCCGTCGCGTGGAGGAACGGACGCATGCCGATCAGCCATTCGGCGTCCTTCGTGACCGTCAGGATAGTGGTGCTTTGCATGACTAAACGTGATCCCCCGCGGTACGAGTGCGGCTTGCATCCCAGGGATGTTCAACGATCAGGGCGGGCCGAGAACGGAAGTCGAAAGCGAGCTTCTCGCGGCCCCCCATCCTGGAGACCGCGATTCCGGCCTCGCGGCGACACGCCAACCTCCTGGAATTTCCGCGCCGGTCGATTCGTCCGTGAACTAACGTAATTCACCGAATCCTTGACGAGACCTCGGACCGGCCTTCTCTCCGGGCGGGGCTAATGTAAGTGAAGTTCCGTCTGCCGTTTACATGATCTTGAAAATTTCAAACGGACGCTCGACTTGGACGACGAGATTTGACGCGAATCGCAATCAATCGTGCCTAGGAACATCGCCGCGAGGTGATTTCGCTTCAATCGAATCGTGGATCACCCCTTAGCAGCAAGCATGCAATCTCCGAGATATCCAGGCGGGTGACGGAGGGGATTTCGCGGCTGGTCGCTTGCGTTCGAGGATTCGTCGCGCGAACATCGATCTCGACCCCGGGCCGACTCGATGCTCGCGGGCTGCTACGATCTCGCTGCGAGGTGAACCGCGATGAGCCAGTCACGACATCGGACCATGCCCCCGATCCGGATCGCCATCCTCGGCGTATTCCTCACGGGCCTGACGGCCCTGTTTCCGCCGATCGCGAATCACGTCGCGGCTGAGGAGCCGTCGACCGGGCTTCGGATCTATTTCGTCGACGTCCTGGGAGGGGCGGCCACGCTCGTGGTCACTCCCGAACGCGAGACGATCTTGATCGATTCGGGCTGGCCGGGCCAGGACGACCGGGACCCCGAGCGGATCGTCCAGGCCATCCGGGACGCCGGCTGCGAGCGGATCGACCACCTCGTCACCACGCACTGGCACATCGACCATTTCGGCGGCGTCGCCGGGCTGGCGAAGCGACTGCCGATCGGGACCTTCTGGGACCGCGGCTTGCCGGAGGACGGCCTGCCGGGCGAGTCTTATCCGGACGGTCCCAAGCCCGACGACCCTCTCGGCATCGCCTATCGGAAGGCCTCGCAAGGCAAGCGAAAGATCCTCAAGGCCGGAGACTCCCTCCCGCTTCGGGGCGAGACGTCCGCCATCGTCCTCGCCGCCTCGGGCAAGGTCATCGCGGCTCCCGCGGGGGCAGGCCCCAATCCGGCCTGCTCCACCGCTCCCGGCGCCTTGCCCAAGGATGGATCGGACAACGCCCTGAGCATCGTTTTGAGATTCCACCTGGGCTCCTTCGACTTCCTGGACTGCGGCGATTTGACATGGAACATCGAGCGGGACCTCGTCTGCCCCGTGGATCTCGTCGGCAAGATCGACCTCTATCAGGTCACCCACCACGGGATGGACATCTCGAATCATCCCACTTTGCTCAAGACGATCGCCCCCAGCGTGGCGATCATGAACAACGGCCCCCGCAAGGGGGGCTCGGCCGCGACCGTCCAGCGTCTGCGTGAGATCCCTTCGCTCCAGGCCGCGTACCAGCTCCATCGCAACGCCGCGACCGGCGAGGCCGACAACACGGCGGCCGAGATGATCGCCAACGCCGACCCGGCCGGAGGGCGCTACATCCGCGTCTCCGTCGCCCCGGACGGCTCCAGTTACAAGGTCAAGCTGGGCGCTGACGGTCCCGAGCGTACGTTCACCTCGCACTGATCGCTCGTTCGGCCTGGCCGCCGAACGCCGCACCTCGCCGGAGACCGACAGCCGATGAAGCCCCAGATCCTCCTCGCGGTCGTCCTCGCGTCCGCGTCGTTGCCGGTCCCGGCCCTCGCCGGCGACGAGCCCAAGGCCGCGGCCCTCCCCTACCCGATCCGCCGTGCGACGCTCGACAACGGGCTGGAGATCGTGACCGTCCCCTTCGACTCGCCGGGGATCATCGCCTACTACACGGTCGTCCGGACGGGGTCGCGGAACGAGGTCGAGAAGGGGCTGTCGGGCTTCGCCCATTTCTTCGAGCACATGATGTTCCGGGGTACGGAACGTTACAGCCAGGAGGCCTACAACGACGTCCTCAAGGCCCTCGGCGCGGATTCCAACGCCTTCACGACCGACGATTGGACATGCTACCACATGACCATACCGGCGACCGCTTTGCCGACGGCCGTCGAGATCGAAGCCGACCGCTTCCAGAATCTCAGGTACGACGAGGCCGCTTTTCAGAAGGAGGCACGGGCCGTCCTGGGCGAGTACAACAAGAGCGCCTCGTCTCCGTTCCTCAAGCTGGAGGAAGCGATCGCCGACACGGCTTTTACGACGCACACTTACAAGCATACGACGATCGGCTTCCTCGCCGACGTGAAGGACATGCCGAATCAGTACGCGTACAGCAAGCTCTTCTTCGACCGCTGGTATCGCCCCGAGAACTGCACGATCGTCGTCACCGGCGACGTCGACCATGAGAAGGTGGTCGAGCTGGCGCGGAAGGAGTACGGCGGCTGGGCCCGTGGAGGGCGGAGCGTCACGATCCCCGAGGAGCCCGCGCAGGACGGCCCCCGGAACGCCGCGCTGACCTGGCCCCTTCCAACGCTGCCGATCCTCGCGCTGGCCTACCACGTCCCGGCCTCCGACCCGTCGAACCCGGACGTCGCCGCGCTCCGTGCGCTCCAGGAGGCCGTCTTCGGCGAGACCAGCCCGCTCTACCGGGCCCTGGTGCTCGACGAGCAGAAGGCCGAGACCCTCACCGCCTACGCCGACCCGCACCGGGATCCGCACCTGTTCACCGTTTTCGCCCGCGGTCGAAGGATCGAGTTCATGCCCGAGATCCGCAGGCGCATCGGCGAAGCCCTGGATTCGGCGGCCCGGACGCCGATCGAGCACGACCGGCTGAGGTCGATCCAGTCGCACCTGCGCTATGCGTTCGCGACGGAGCTCGACAGCGCCGACGCCGTCGCCCGCGCCGTCGGGGAGTCGATCGCGATCACGGGAAGGCCGGACGCCGTGAACGAGACCTACGCGGCCTACGACCGCCTCACCCCCGCCGACCTCCAGCGCGTGGCCGCGAAGTATTTCGCGTCCGGCAACGAGACGGCCGTCACCCTGGAGACGAAGGACGCCCCATGATAAGCTCTCCCTCGCATGGACTTTGGCGTGGATCGGTCGCGTCGACGGTCGCCTTCGCCCTAGCCCTCGCCCTCTTGCTCCCCCTCCCCTCGACGGCCGCCGCTCCGCTCGCCGAAGACCAGGGCGGCGTCGTCCTCGTCCCGACGTCCGGGCCGCTCGTCTCTGTCCGATACCTCTTCGAAGTCGGTTCGAAGGACGACCCCAAGGGCAAGGAGGGGCTCGCCGCCCTCACGGCGTCCATGGTCGCGCGTGGCGGGACCACGTCCCTCCGTTATGAAGAAGTCCTCGATCGCTTCTTCCCGATGGCCGCGAGCCTGGACGGGGCCTGTCTCAAAGAGGTCACGATCTTCTCCGGGACCGTCCACCGGGACAACCTCGCTGCATACATCGGACTTTCGACCGAGATGATCGCCTCGCCACGATTCGCGCCCGAGGATTTCGAGCGGCTTCGCGACGAGGCCCTGGACTACCTGACCAAGACGCTGCGAGGCAACAACGACGAGGCCCTTGGCAAGTGGACGCTCCAGTCCGCTCTCTACGAGGGGCACCCGTACGGTCGTCCCGACGAAGGGCTCGTCGCCGGGCTCAAGGCGATCACTCTGGACGACGTGAAGTCGTTCCACCGAGACCACTTCACTCAAGCCGCACTTCGACTGGGACTCTGCGGGGCCGTGGATCAGGCTACGATCCAGCAGGTTCGCGAGGGGTTGGCCCAGTTGCCCCCCGGCGAGGTCCGCGCCGAGGCCCTCATCCCGAATGCGGAACCGATCAAGGGCCTGGAAGTGACCATCGTGTCCAAGCCGGCGGAGGCGACGGCGATCTCGCTGGGATTTCCGCTGTCGATCACCCGCGCCGACGACGATTTCTACGCCCTGGTCGTGGCCAATTCATTCCTCGGCGAGCACCGGACCTTCAATGGCCGGCTGATGCGGGATCTTCGAGGGAAACGCGGGCTGAATTACGGCGATTACTCGTACATCGAGGACTTCATCCAGGACGGCCAGTCGACATTCCCGATCCCGAACAACCACCGTTCCCGGCAGTATTTCTCGATCTGGATCCGGCCTGTGCCGACCGAGAAGTCGGTCTTCGCCCTCCGCGCGGCCCTTTGGGAGCTGGATCGACTGGTCGAGAAAGGCATGACCCTCGAAGAGTTTGAAGGCACGCGTTCTTTCCTGCTGAACTACAGCAAGCTGTGGGTGCAGACCCTCTCACGAAGGCTCGGCTACGAATTGGAAGGGCGGCTATACGGCAGGAAAGACCTCGTGACCGAGTTGGCCGAGCGCCTACCGAAATTGACGCTGGAGCAAGTCAATGAAGCAGTTCGCAAGCACTTGAAGGTCGGCGGGATGAAGGTGGCGATGGTCGCAGGCGACGCCGAAGCGCTTCGCGAGCGACTCACGTCCGGAAAGCCTTCACCGATGGTCTACGACACCGAGGGGACGGCCGACGAGGTCCTCGCCCAGGACAAGGAGATCGAAGTGTTCCCCCTCCGGGACCTCAAGGTGCGGGTCATCCCGGTCGAGAAGATCTTCGAGTGAGGGCCCCTGGGGGCTGTCAGCCGGCGGCGAGCTCGGATCGGGCCGAGTCGGGCTTCGAGGCCCTCTTCCGCGCGAGCGGCTGGTGCTTCCAGCGACGATGGAGCCAGAGGTACTGGCTCGGGTCCTGGCGGATCAACTCCTCCAGGGCGCTGGTATAACGCTGGGTCAGCAGCCGGGCGTCGTCGGACCCGCCGGTGAACTCGGCCGGGTCGATGATCTGGGCGCACCGCATCTCATAGCGGAATCCAGGGCCGACCCGACGAGCCACGCCGACGACCACGGGGGCGTTGTGCTCGATCGCCAGGAGGGCTATCGCCTTGTGGGTCGACGCCGGCCGGCCGAAGAAGTCGACGAACAACCCGCGCTGGCCGGCGTCCTGATCGGCCAGCATGGAGAGCGTCTTGTTGGACTCCAGGACCTCGACGATCTGGTCGTAACCGCCGGCCTTGGGGATCATCCGCTGGCCGGTGCTCTCTCGAAATGTCCTCAGGTAGCGTTCGAGGTACGGGTTGTCGAGCGTCCGCGCTACGGACCATGTGGGGAAGCCGAAGAGCCCGAAGAGGTAACCGGCGACCTCCCAGTTGCCATAGTGGCCGGTGAGGAGGATCATCGGCTCGCCGCTGATCATCCGGTCGAGGATCGGCGGATGGCCGACAAGCGTGATGTAGCGCCGGTAGTTCTCCAGGTTGATGGTCTTCGGCGTGTGGAAGATCTCCATCAGCATCGTGCAAAAATGGCGGTAGACGCCCCGCACGACGGCGTCGCGCTCGGCCTCGCTCATCGCATCGCCGTAAGCCAGGCGAAGGTTCTCCAGCCCGACAAGGCGGTGGCGTTTGTCGACCTTGTACAGCGTCCAGCCCAGGAACCGGGCGAGCGCATACGACTGGGCGATCGTGAGGGACTGGACGAGGAACACCAGGGACCGCACGGCGATGTAGACGAGATAGTCGAGCCAGTGGCGTTGGACCTTGCGGCGGGCCATGTGCGGTCACTCCTTGACCAGTCGAGCGCGCGGGGAATCTGCGGGGAGTATGGCGCGGAAGCCCCCTCTCGTCAAGGCTCGCCGCACCGGCTCAGAACGACGGCGCGTCGTGCGCCAGGGGGAGTTGGACGGCTCGGCCTTCTCGCGCCGAAAGGTAGATCGCGCGGATGATCTCGACGGACTTGCGGCCCTCTCGGCCGTCGACGAACGGGTCTCGACCCTCGTCGATCGACTGTAGGAAGTCGGCGATCTGGTCGCGATGACCGACGTGCGCGATGCCGCGGGGGTCGCTGGCCCCTGAGTTTCCGGCCGAGCGGCCGGCGATCGCGGCGAGGAGGATGTTGTCGCT
This sequence comes from Paludisphaera soli, assembly GCF_011064595.1. Lineage (GTDB taxonomy): Bacteria > Planctomycetota > Planctomycetia > Isosphaerales > Isosphaeraceae > Paludisphaera > Paludisphaera soli. Next base: position 74,046 of record NZ_JAALJI010000003.1, read on the forward strand.
CGGGAGCTTCTCCTGGAAGTCCCACAGGGTCACGTCGTCCTGCTCGATCCGGGCCGAGCCTCGGTCGCCGTGGATCTCGATCCGCTTGGAAAGACCAGGGTACGCGCTCGTCGCCGCCTGGATGACCCCCAGGGCCCCATTCCGGAATCGGACGCTGGCGACGGCCGTGTCCTCGACCTCGATCCGGACGTGCGCCAGGGTGGCGGTGTGGGCCACGACCGACTCGACGTCGCCCATCATCCAGTACAAAAGGTCGACGTTGTGGATCGCCTGGTTCATGAGGGCCCCGCCGCCGTCCAACCGCCAGGTCCCTCGCCAGCCGCCGGAGTCGTAGTACTCCTGCGTGCGCCACCATTTGACGTGCGTGTCGCCGAGGGTCAACCGGCCGAAGCGTCCGCCCTCGACCGCTTCCTTTAGCCGCCGGTTGGCCGGGGAGAATCGCGACGGGAAGATCGCACAAAGCCGGACGCCCGCGTCGTCGCAGGCCCGGATGATCGCATCGCAGCGGTCGAGATCGACTTCCAGCGGCTTCTCGACGACGACGTGCTTCCCGGCCCGGGCCGCTTGCACCGCCGGCTCCATGTGGGCCCCGCTGGGGGTGCACACGCAGACGACGTCGACGTCCGGCTGGCGGAGCATCGCACCGAGATCATCATAGAGTTGGCAGTCGCGGCCGGCGAGGCCGGCGATCTTCTCGGCGTTCGTCCGCGACCGGCTGTAGGCGGCGGCGACGCGGGCACCCTCGATCTCGTTGATCGCGTGGGTGTGGAACTCCGCGATCATGCCACATCCGATGATTCCAATCCCATGTTCGGCCATGCAGTCCACCCGGGGCTGGAGACGATCAAGGCGGGGAAGGCGACCGAGTCGCTCCTTCAGTTCAGACGAGGCGGATCTCGGCGATTTTCCGCTTCCCGACCCGCACGACGAGGCCGTCGCTCACGTAGACGAGGGCCCTCGGGTCGGAGACCGTCTCGCGGCGCGGGCCCACGTTGAAGCCGCCCCCCTCGATCACACGCCGGGCGTTCGACGTGCTCGACTCGAAGCCGATCTCCTTGATGAGGCTGGGGGCCGCGATCCGCCCTTCCGCGTCGAGTTTGTCGGCCGTGAGGTAGGCGATGGGGATCTCCACCGGATCCTCGCCCGACGCGCGGCGACGGAACGCGGCGGCCGCCTGCTCGGCGGCCTCGGCGTCGTGATACTGCGAGACCACGGCCTTGCCGAGCACCTCCTTGGCGTCCCTCGGGTTGGACCCGGGGGCGAGGAGCGCCTTGACCTCCTCGGCCGGAAGGTCCGTAAGCAGGGTGAAATACTGCGCCATCGGCTCGTCGGGCACGCTCATGATCTTGCCGAACATGTCCTCGGCCGAATCCGCCACGCCGATATAATTCCCCAGGCTCTTGCCCATCCGGCGGACGCCATCGGTCCCCACCAGGATGGGCATGGTCATGGCCACTTGCGGCTCCTGGCTGCGGAGGGGCTGGAGCTGCCGGGCCACCATCAGGCTGAAGAGCTGCTCCGTCCCACCAAGCTCCACGTCGGCGCGAATTTCGGCCGAGTCCCAGCCTTGCATCAAGGGGTACATACACTCGTGGAGATAGACGGGCTTCTCCTCGGCGATCCGCTTGGCGAAGTCCTCGCGGGCCGAGATCTGGCCCAGGGTCATCCGCCGCATGAGGTCCAGTACGTCCAGGAACGACCACTTCCCGAACCAGTCGCCGTTATGGTGGACCTCGGCGCGTTCGAGGTCGATGATCCGCCCGACCTGCTTGAGATAATCCCGAGCGTTCGCATCGACCTGGTCCTTGGTGAGGGCGTCGCGGGTCTTGTCGCGACCCGAAGGATCCCCCACCATCGCCGTGTAGTCCCCGATGATGATCACCGCGGTGTGCCCAAGCTCCTGAAACTGCCTGAGCTTGCGCAGGGGCACGGTGTGGCCCAGGTGGACGTCGATGCCGGTGGGGTCGATGCCGTACTTGACCCGGAGTGGCCGGTTCTCGCGGACCGAGCGTTCCAGCTTCTTGAGGAAGTCGGCCTCGGGGACGATCTGCTCGACCCCCCTGCGGAGGATTTCCAGTTGGCTTGCGACGTCCAGCATCGGTTCGTTGGGCTCCTGAGAGATCATCGACGTCTCGCGGCGGCGTCGAAAGCGATTCGCCGATTCTAGGGACCCAGGTCCGACTTCTCAAGGTGGCCGGAGCCGCGGCGGCTTGCTACGATCGCGGGTAACCCTCTCCATCCCGACGACGCCCCCCCTTCCCGCCGCGAGGTTCCATGCCGCCCGTGTCGATCCTGGAGTTCCTGCTCTTCTTCGTCTCCTTACTCCTGGAAGCGGCCCTGATCGGCATGGTCGTCGCCTGGGGATGGGCTCTCCAAAGGCTCGTCCGCGGACTTCCCGTACTCCCGGAGGACGCCTTCCTAACGCTTCCCATGGCGCGGTGGGGCCTGGGGACGGTCCTCCTCGTGGTCCTGCTGCACGTAGGAGCCGGGAGCGCGGCTGGGGTGGCCTGTCGCGAGCTTTTCGGGATCGATCTCGGGCAACTCGTCGCCCGAGAGAAGCCTCCGGTTCCGATCCACGACGTCGGGGCGGAGCCCGCCGCAAGAAACGCGGAAGGCCCGGATGCTCGACGGTCGTCGGCGTCGGCCCGACAGCTCATGATCTGGAACGCGAGCTACAACGCACTTTTCCTTATGGCATTTCCCTGGTTCTTCCGGCGCGCCTCGGGCGCCGACGCGAAGGAACTCGGGCTGAGCCTGGAACGCTGGCCCGAACAACTGCGCCTGGGCGTCGTCGCCGGATTGATCGCCGCCCCGTTGATTTACGCGATCCAGTTCCTGTCGCTCACGATCTTCGAAGTCAACGCCCATCCGATCGAGCAGATGCTGCAGGAAGGCTTCGACGGCGGTCTGGCGATGCTCGCCCTCGTCTCGACCGTCGTCCTGGCGCCGCTGACCGAAGAGCTCATGTTTCGAGGCGTCCTGCAAGGCTGGTTGACGCGGGCCTGGTCGACCCTCACCGCGCATCCCTCCCGCACCTCCCCGCCAGGGGGCGCGGGCTCGATGCCGCCGCAAGATCAAGTCGGGCCGCCGACGTCCGCCGCCCGCCCCGGCGAGGGCTCTGGCTCGCGTCCGGTCGCTGCTCCCAATCGCATCTGCTGGCCTGCCGTGGTCGTGACCTCATGCCTATTCGCCGCCCTCCACGGGCCGCAATGGCCCGCGCCGATCGCCCTGTTCTTCTTCTCGATGATCATGGGAGCGCTTTATCAGCACTCGGGGAGCCTGATCGCGTCGATCGCCATCCACGGGCTGTTCAACGGCTGCAGCACTCTGCTGCTGCTGACGCAACAGCTCGCCCGCTCCGTCCAACAGCCCGACGTCGAGGTCGGAGCGGCCGTCGGTGGCGTCGCCGCGATCTGGGACGTCCTCCTTCAGATCTCGAGATAAGCGATCGGAAAACGTCGCTTTGAATAAGGTTGACGCGTCGTCTCGGAAAAGCGTAAAGCAATCGGCTATTTTCCTGGACGAGCTATGGGCGGGCTGATAGATTTCCTGAGAGATGACTCCGTCGGTCGGATGAACATTCTCCGACAGGTCGACGCCGAGAGCCGGCTCAACTCGCCGCGTAATCCCTGGCTGAAGAAATAGCCAGGTCCGTCCGATTGTGATAGGGTGCGCCGACGGGAAGCCCGACGCGGGCTTCGCCCTGTCGGACGCCTGTGTCGCAACCGGGGACGGACGAGGTATGGACCGACTCGGTCATCCGGCTAGGGAAAGCGACGTCGCGCGGGATTCGGGTCCTTCGCGGCCCAAGGGAGTGGTGGAGCGTCAGCCCGAGGTTCCCGGGCGGCGTTTCTCCTATCGGGAGAGCTGATTCGATGAGCGACGAGAACGTCAAGAAGGCCACTTCCACGCCGGCCGGTTTCGAGTGGGCGGGTGCCGTGGCCCGCGTCCGCCGGGGCGGGAAGTCGGTCCGCGCGGGTCGCCGGGCCGCCCTGCTGGGCGCCCTGACCGCCGCCTACGCGAACTCCTCCCGGGGCGGTCGAGCCTCGGATCGCACCGCGAACGGCCGTTGATTTCATCTGACGAAGCCTCCGGCGTCGAGTCTCTTCCTGGCTCCGCCGATCTGGTTTCGCTTGAATTTCGACTCCTGCCGTCGGTTTGATCGCCGGACCCTCTCCCCGACACGTCGTCGGGTGGCGTGGTTCGGCCTTTTTTTTGACCCGAAGGCGGCCGGCCCGCGATCCTCCGCCGTCGCCGCTTCCTTCCCAAGGACAACACGCCATCTCTGGGTTCATCTCGGGCGAGTCCGTCGAGGCCGAGTATCTCTTCCGCGACTGCGTCCTGACCGTGAAGCGGGGCCGTCCCCTCCCCCTGGGGGCGATCACCGAGACCAGCGGGGTGAACTTCGCCGTGGTCTGCCGCCACGCCACAGCGGTCTGGTTGGTCCTGGGCGATCCCCTGACGGTCGGTTTCGAGACTGAGGTCCAGCTTGATGCGCGACTGAATCGGACGGGCGACCACTGGCACGTCCGCATCGACGGGCTCCCCGACGAATTCTGCTATGGGTACCGCGTGGAAGGTCCCCAAGGGAACGGCTTCCGTTTCGATCCGACGATCATCCTGCTCGATCCTTACGCCCGCGCCGTTTCTTGCTCCGGTCGTTGGGGGGAGCCGTCGCCAACGCCCCGCCGCAGCCTCGTCAACGAGGCGATGACCGAACGCGAGCCGGTGGTCGGGCCCGGAACGCCCCTCGAGGACACGATCATTTATGAGCTTCACGTCCGGGGCTATACCATCGATCCCAGCTCCGGCGTCCGCCATCCCGGGACCTTCGCCGGTCTGGCGGAGAAGATCGACTACCTCCACGACCTCGGTGTGACGGCCGTCGAACTGCTGCCGGTCGACGAGTTTGATGAGACCGACTGCGCCTACGTCAATCCCCTGACCGGAGAGCGACTGCTTAACTTCTGGGGCTACAACACGATCGCTTTCTCGGCGCCCAAGACGACCTACGCGGTCAGGTCGGGGCGATTGGAGCCCTGGGAAGAGTTCGGCGCGATGGTCGACGCGTTCCACAAGCGTGGGATCGAAGTCTACCTGGACATTGTGTTCAACCACACTGCGGAGTCCGACGACGACGGACCCACGTACAGCTTCCGAGGGTTCGACAACCCGCTCTATTACATCCTCGACGAGCGGGGGAGGTACCTCAACTTCACGGGATGCGGGAACAGCTTCAACACCGACCACCCGGTCGTCCGCAACTTTCTCCTGGCATGTCTGCGGAACTGGGTGGCCGAGGCCGGGGTGGACGGCTTCCGCTTCGACCTGGCCTCCGTCCTGGGACGTGACCGTCGCGGTGAGGTCCTCCTCAACCCGCCGACGATCAACCGAATCTCGGAGGACTCGCTTCTCTACGGGACTAAACTCATCGCTGAGCCCTGGGATGCGGGCGGGCTCTATCAGGTCGGCACGTTCCCCGGCGGCGGTCGATGGTCGGATTGGAACGGGCGCTACCGCGACGACGTGCGGCGGTTCTGGCGCGGAGAGCCCGGGATGACTTCGGAGCTGGCCACGCGGCTCTGCGGCAGCGACGATCTGTATTCAGGTCGAGGCCCGCTGCATTCCGTCAACTTCATCTCCTGCCACGACGGATTCACGCTCCACGACCTCGTCTCTTACGACCACAAGCACAACGAGGCGAACGGCGAGGGCAACCGCGACGGCAACAACGCCAACTACAGCTGGAACTGCGGGATCGAGGGGCCGACCTCCGATCCGGAAATCCTGGCTCTGCGGATGCGGCAGGCCCGCAACCTGATGGCCACACTGCTGATTTCGCAAGGGATCCCCATGATCCTCGGGGGTGACGAGTTCCTCCGGACGCAGAAGGGGAACAACAACGCCTGGTGCCAGGACAACGCCGTGAGCTGGGTGGACTGGTCGCTGGCGGAATCGCACGGCGACTTCCTACGTTTCGTCCGGGAGATGATCGCTCTGCGCAAGGCGCACCCGGTCTTTCGACGACGGAATTTCTTCGAGGGAGCGGCTTCGGTCGGGCCCCCCGACATCCTTTGGCACGGCGTCATGCCAGTGCAGCCCGACTTCTCGTCGACCTCACGGAGCCTGGCTTTCGCGTTGGACGGACGTCAGTGCAATCGACCGGGCGTGATCGATCGGGATTTCTATGTGGCGATGAATGCCGACGATGTCGCCCTGGAGTTTCGAATTCCGGCCGCTCCGACTGGCCGCCGCTGGCGTCGGGTGGTGGACACCTCACTGAGTCCGCCCCACGACATCAGTCCGGTGGACGACGGCCCGGAGATCGGTGTGATGTCGAGCTACTGCGTCGGGCCTCGCTCGCTCATCATCCTCGCGTCTCAGGCTTGAGGCCTCGATCGTGAAGCGAACGCGCAGGAGGTTTTGGGCACGGCCACTCCCTGATCCGGAGGAGCGCCGCCGCGACGAAGTGGTATGTGGCGGGTTATCCGCCTCAGCTCCCCGACAAGGACTCGAACCTTGAACCTAGCGGTTAACAGCCGCTCGCTCTACCGATTGAGCTATCGGGGATTCAGACTAGCAGCAACACGCGCAATAAAAGACGCCCCGTCTCGAGGGGGCGTCGATTCTTACGCCGGAGCTGGAGGCGTGAAGTACACGCCTCAGCTCCCCGACAAGGACTCGAACCTTGAACCTAGCGGTTAACAGCCGCTCGCTCTACCGATTGAGCTATCGGGGAATACGCCCCAGAGGATACCGGTTGGATCGGGTAGGCTCAAGGGCAATCTCGAGAATTCCTGGGAACTCTCATCTTCGCAAAAGTATATTTTGACGGCCGATCGCGCGGCCCGGCGTCTGTTCAGCTGGCCTGGGCGGCCTTGTTGTGCTGCTCGATCGCCTTCTCGAGGATCCCGACGATCAGCGCGTTGAGCGAGGCTTTGTCTTCCTTCGCCCAGCTGGCCAGCTGCTCATGGAGTACGGGTGGCATCCGGATTTGGAAGTGGACGACTGTCTCGGGCATGGGATCGACTCCTCGGAGGAGAAAGGTGACGCGGAGGCGCGACACGCCATGAAACGCCCTCTCGACGCCGGCTAGCCGGTGCGATCGAGGGCATTGTACACGCGTCCGGACTCGTTCTTATAGTTTTTTACTTGAGAGAGGGAGATACGTCGACCTCCTATTGTGGGACTTCCGGCCCTGGATGCAAGGTCTTCCAAGCGATGCGGTTGCCCATTCGTCCCGAGATGCTCGCACGACCCGTCGGAATCGCACGACCGGTCGCCATCCTCGGGTTCCCCCCGCGGAGCAATCTCCTCGATCGATTCGGGAACGAATTCCCTCGGCCCCTGCCGTCGTCAACGGACCCGACGAGCGACGCCTTCCGGACTTCCCTGTCAGGTCGTATTCTGAGGCGTCGGTTCGATCTGCTCGACCTGCCGGCGGACCGGATCGCGTTCGCAGGAGGATCCATGGATTCATCGCCCATCGACCGTTCGACCGACGAGTCGGCCTCCGGCTCCTCGGCCGACACGCTGATCCGTCGCTTCGTGGAGCATTGGGGCGTGATGGCGCGCGCCTGGGGCATCAATTCCACGATGGGGGAATTGTTCGCCCTGCTCTACATCACGGGGGCCGACTGGACCGCCGAGGACCTTCGGGCGAGGCTCGACGTCTCTCGCGGAAACGTCAGCATGAATCTTCGCGAGTTGATGGGCTGGGGGGTCGTGCGCAAGGTCCACCGGCCGGGAGAGCGGCGTGAACTCTATCGCGCCGAAGCGGACGTGTGGACTCTCTTCCAGAGAATCATGGCCGAGCGAAAGCGACGCGAGCTGGACCCGACCGTCAGGGTCCTCGACGACCTTGCTGCGGCCGCCGAGGTGGATTCCAAGCTTCGCGAGTTGCAAGGGCGGGTGGAGACGCTGCGGAATCTTTTGGGGGCGATCGACGGCCTGTCGACGAGGCTGATGCGCCTCGATTCCGGGGACCTCGTCGAGATCGGCAGACTCCTGTCAGACGACATCGACGACGGGCCGATCTAGACGCAAACGACCCCTCGCGGCCGCAGGGGACGCGAGGGGTCGTGGGTCGGTCAAGGGAGAGAAGCTCGTCAGGGCTGCTCGTCCATGCCCGCCCCCTCCGCGGGGGGAGTGGGCTGGGCCTCGTTGTTCTTGGTTCGGGGCTCCGTGAGACGCTGGAGGGCCCGATCGTCGACGGCCTCGGAGCGGCCCGAGATGGGCGCATTCATGTCATATCCGAGGTAGGCGAGAAGGCGTCCCAAGCTGATCGGCCTGATGCCGTTCTGGCGAGCTTCCTTAACCATCTCCCCGAAACGCTGATCGAAGAGCGCCTGCTGGGCGATCGAGGCGTCGGACTTGGCGACGTAGGTGTCGCGGAGGGGCGGACGCTCCTTCACGTCGTCGGTGACGTACCAGGCGATCCGGGCCGACAACTTGCCGCTCTCCTTGCCGACCTCGGGCGGGGGCAGATCGTACTCGATGGACCCGCCGGCTCCCTCGATCATCCGCTTCAGGTCGTCCCGATCGTCGCGGCCGTCGCGGTTCACGTCGATCTTGCCGATGAGCGCGAACTTCATGGGCTCGTTGGGGGACCAACTGGGCGAATAGACGATGTCGCCGACACGCATGGGCTCGATCGGGCTGTTCGTCTTGAGGATCTTGGCCACGCTGAACCGGTCCCCGACCTGGGTCAGCATGATGCTCCCCTTCGGCTTCTCGGTCGGGATGCCAGGCGAGCCCTGATCGAAGATGGTCATGGTCATTTGGGGACGGGCGCCCTGCTGCCGGGTTACGTCGACGTGGACCTCGTTGCGATCGAAGTCGACGAAGGTGATCCGGCCGTCGGGGCGATCGAGGACGTTCGCGGTCTTGTCGAGGGCGTCGCGCTGCTCGCGAAGGATGGCGGTCAGCTGATCGACCTTGCGACCGTCCTCTTCCTTGGTCTGTCGGAGCTGAGTGGTCAAATTGGCGATGTCGGTTCGCGCCTGGTCGAGGTCGGTCGTGAGTTGGTCGACCTTGGTCAGGAGGACCTGACGTTCCTGCTCGTGCTTGTTGTGCTCGGCCTCGAGGTCGGCCCGGGTGCCCTCGGCCGACTTCGACTGGACCGAGATCTGGTCCTTGGCCACGCTGGTCGCGGATTCGAGGTTGTTCCGAAGGGCGGCCTCGTTGGCGGCCAGCTCGGCGTCCACCAGCGAGAGGTTCTCCAGCAATTCGACCAGGCGGTCGAGCGCCGAGATGTAGTTCTTGTTCGGTTCCTTCTTGAAGGACTCGATCGCGAGCTGGACCTTCTGCTTGGCGTCTTCCAGTTCGGGCCCCTGGGCCCCGGCCGCCTGGGCGCGGGAGACGGAGGCGTTGACCATGTTGGCGATCCCGAGCAGGCGGTCCTCGACCTTCTTCAGGTGGGTCGCGATCTCGGTCTTGGCGGGGTCGAACTCCGTGGCGCGTGCGCCGATCGTCTTGCGGAATTCGTCGTATTGGGTCAGCGCCTCGTCGGCCTCGCGACGCGACTTCGAGGCCTTGTCGGCCTCCGACGCGAGCAAGCCTTCCGAACGGGCGTAGGACGAGTACAGGAAGTAGGACGTCACGGCCAGGATCACCGTGAGCGTCACGAAGACCGCCACGGCGATCTTGAGACCCTGGGATTCGTTGGATGCGGCCATGAACGAAGACTCCTCGGAGCGGAGCGGAGGCGACAGCGCATGCGGTCGGCCGGTTTGCAGATACTATGTCACATGAGACGGGAGAATACGAAACCTGCGCCGGGAATTCCGACGCCGGCGATCCGATCGGAACGGTATCTTCGGCAGAATTGGCGTGGGCGGAAGGGCCGCAAGGCTCCAGAACGCCGCCCGGCGGACCGACAACAGGAACGGCGGGCCGTACGCTCGGAACGCGCCCCGATCCCCTCCGGGAAACTACGATGGCCAACCGCCCGACGTTCTATATTCTGGACGCTTATTCTCTGATTTTCCAGGTTTTTCACGCCATCCCCTCGATGACGAGCCCGACGGGGGGGCCGACCAACGCGACCTTCGGGATTTTCCGGGACCTCCTCAACCTGTTCCGGGATCGCAAGCCCGACTACATCGCGGCAGCGTTCGACGGCGGCGGGCCTGTCTTCCGCTCCGAGATCTTCGCCGACTACAAGGCCAATCGGGCCGAGATGCCCGTGGACCTCGTCCCCCAGATCGAGCTGATCAAGCGCGTCTTCGAGGGGTTCGAGATCCCCGTGCTGATCCAGCCCGGCATGGAGGCCGACGACGTGATCGCGACGCTCGCCCGCCGAGGCGAGGAGCGCGGCCTCGACGTCTTCATCTGCACGTCCGACAAGGACGCCCGCCAGCTCATCACGGATCACATCAAGATCCTCAACATTCGCAAGAACACGGTGATGGACGCGGAAGCCCTAGAGAAGGATTGGGGGATCCGCCCCCAGCAGGTCGTCGACTTCCTGGCCCTGACCGGTGACGCCGTCGACAACGTGCCGGGCGTTCCGGGCATCGGCCCCGTCCTCGCCTCAGGTTACCTCAAGCAGTTCGGCGACCTGGAAACCCTGCTGGCCAATCCCGACAAGGTCAAGGGCCCCAAGAAGCAGCAGGCCCTCCGCGAGAACGCCGAGGTCGCGCTCAGGGCTAGGAGCCTCGTCGCGCTCCGGGAAGATCTCCCGATCGCCCTCGATTGGAATGCCCTTCAGACCTCGGCCCCGAACGTCCCGGTCCTTCGCGAACTCTGCCTCGAATGCGGCTTCCATCGCTTCGTGGCCGAACTCGCCGAGGCCAAGGGGGCGGAGCCCGCCGTCGCGAAGGTCGAGTGGGTCGCCCGGTATTCGACGATCGACACTCCCGAGGCGTTCCAGAAATTCCTGGGGGAGTTGCGGAAGCAGGAGCGGTTCTGCATCGACACCGAGACCACGTCGATCAACCCTCTCCTCTCCAGCCTGGTTGGGATCGCCGTGTCGTGGAAAGCCGGCGAGGGTTATTACATCCCGTTGCGGGCGCCCATCGGCTTCAAGATCCTCGACCCCGAGATGGTCCTGGACGCCTTGCGGGCGGTCCTCGCCGACCCCAACGTCGAGAAGGTCGGCCAGAACATCAAGTACGACATGCTCGCCTTCCGACGCGCGGGGGTCTCGATCGAAGGGCCGATCGTCGACACGATGATCCTCAGCTATCTGCTGGAGAGCGGCGAGCGCAACCACAGCCTGGACCAGCTTGCGGACCGTCTCCTGGGCCACGCGATGATCCCGATCAGCGACCTCATCGGGAAGGGGAAGAATCAGCTCCGCATGGATCAGGTCGACGTGCCGAGGATCGCCGAGTACGCCGGCGAGGACGCCGATGCAACCTGGCGCGTGTACGAGATCCTCGCCCCCCGCGTCCGCGAGGAGGGCCTGTGGGATCTCTACGCGGATCTGGAGCGTCCCCTGATCTCGATCCTGTCCCGGATGGAGGAGGTCGGGATCAAGGTGGACGTCCCGCGGCTGAAGGAGCTTTCGGAGGATTTCGCCGCTCGCCTCGCGGGAATGGAGGAGGAGATCCATCGGCTCGCCGGACGCCCCTTCAACATCAACTCGGTCCCGCAACTCCGACAGATCCTCTTCGAGGAGTTGAAGCTGCCCAAGCTTCAGAAAACCCCGGGAGGCGAGCTGAGCACCGCCACCGAGGTCCTGGAGGAGTTGGCGAGCAAGCACGCGCTGCCGGCCCTCTTGGTCCGCCACCGCCAGCTCACGAAGCTCAAGGGGACGTATCTCGACGCCCTGCCGCTCCTCGTCCATCCCGACGACGGCCGGATCCACGCCTCGTTCAACCAGGGCGTCGCCGCGACCGGCCGACTCAGCTCCAGCGATCCCAACCTCCAGAACATCCCCGTTCGGACCGAGGAGGGGCGGCAGATCCGGCAGGCGTTCGTGGCCGAGGGGGCGGATCATAGGCTACTCACGGCCGACTACTCCCAGATCGAGCTGCGGGTCCTCGCCCACTTCTCCGAGGACCCCGCCCTGCAGAGGGCCTTCGAGGCCGACCACGACATCCACCGGGCGGTCGCCGCCCGGATCTACGGGGTGGCCGAGGATCAAGTCGATAACGCGATGCGGCGCGTGGCGAAGACGGTCAATTTCGGGGTGATCTACGGCCTGAGCCCGTTCGGGCTGGCCGGACGGCTGGGCATCAAGCAGGCCGAGGCCGCGGCCTTCATCGACGCCTACTTCCAGGAATACCAGGGCGTGGACCGCTTCATCACGCGGACCCTCGAATCCGCCCAGTCCTCGGGACGGGTGGAGACGATCCTGGGCCGTCGACGGCCGATCTCGGGGATCAAGGCGACCACCGGCCGCAATCGGAACCTCGCCGAGCGGACGGCCGTCAACACCGTCATCCAGGGCTCGGCGGCCGACCTCATCAAGCGGGCGATGATCCTCGTGGATCGGCGACTCGGCGAGGAAGGGCTTAAGGCCCGCATGCTGCTCCAAATCCACGACGAACTCCTATTCGAGAGCCCGGTCGAGGAGCTGCCCACGCTCGCCGCCCTGGTCCGCGAGGAGATGACCCGAGCCCTGGCGCTGTCCGTCCCCCTCAAGGTCGACCTCGCCGTGGGGCCGAACTGGCTGGACGTGGAACCCCCCGATTATTGAGGCGACGGGGACGATGCGGACGGTCTTTCCGGACGGCCGATCGGAGCCTCCCCGGGGCCCTCGTGATTTCAACGAAGCGCCATTGCAGGCCCGCCACCGAGGGCGTATAAGTTAATGAGTCGATCGTGACTGGCCTGCTGTCGGTTTCCGGCGCTTTCCCATCACCCCCCCATCATGTCCTTCCTGCGGCCTGCACTCCATGACTCGCCCAGGATCGAGATGACGGCCATGAGATTTCTCCTTCGCCCGCCCGCTCATCCGAAGTCGCACGCCTTACTCGTGCCGCCGCGGATGGGCCGGATAGTCCGCCACGACGCCGGTCGAGCCTAATCGTCCCCGCGTCTTGACACGGCAGCTTCTTCTGCGCCCCGAGGCGTCGGCCCACCAGGGTCGACCCGTCGCGGGCCGCGTCTGCTCTATCCACCTAATTCCCCCGAGTTGAGCAACAGGTCCGTCATGTCCGAGTCGTTTACGACCATCGGCGAACCCGCCGCGCCGTCGCGGCGATGGAAGGCGGGGAAGATCCCCGTCGTCGGCCTGATCGGCGGCGTCGGGGGGGGCAAGAGCACGGTCGCCGCACTCCTCGCCGGCCGCGGGGCGGCCGTGATCGACGCCGACGCCGTGGGGCACGCGGTGCTGAAGCGACCCGAGATCGCATCACGGGTCGTGGATCGGTTCGGCCCCGAGGTCCTCGGTGCCGACGGCGCCGTCGACCGTCGGAGCCTCGGACGCCTGGTCTTCGCCGATCCGGCGGCGCGGGTCGACCTCGAAGCGCTGGTCCACCCTCCGATGTTCCAGGAATTCGCCAGGGCCATCGCCGAGGCGGAGCGGGGATGCGAGGCCCGGTTCGTGGTCCTCGACGCGGCGATCCTGCTGGAATCGGGATGGGACGGGGCGTGCGACCTCGTCGCCTTCGTCGACTCCCCCAGGGCGACCCGCCTGGAGCGCGTGCGGGCGAGTCGCGGCTGGACCGAGGAGGAGCTGGCGGCCCGGGAAGCCGCACAATGGCCGATCGATCGGAAGAAGGCCCGCGCCGATTACGTCCTGAAGAACGAAGGGGACGCCGAGGGCCTCGAAGCGGACGTCGATCGCTTCGTGGACTGGCTGGAGTCCGAGCCGGGCCGTCCCGGCTGCGAGATCCCGCCCGAGGAGTCCGGGAGCGACGCGTCCGGCGACCCACCGTCGCCTCCTCGTCGCCGGTCTCGACTCCCCAAGTGAAGTCCGCTTCGACCCGGCCCTCGCCCAGAGTTTCAGCCAACCTGGTTTCTCCTGTCACCGTTCCTCGCTTTCCAAAGGCACCTCCTCGGTCATGCACGTCGACAACCCCTCCCGCATCCGACGATCCCCGCCTTCGACGACGCCCATCCGCGGTCGCGACGCCGAACGGTCGCGGCGCTCGGGCCCAAGTCGACACCACCCCGCCCCGTGCCATATCCCGCATCCGCGGCTCGGCTGAATCACTCGTCTAGTCTGTCCAGGAGATCGGTTCATCATGCCCAACGAGACACGCCCCCGCCGGGAGTCTTCCGGAAGCTCCCGCATCCGCAAGACCGCCGGCTCCCCCCCCCCGCCCGCCCAAGACGAGAATGCCGGGAACATCGCCCCCAGCCCCAGCTATCCCCCGGCCGTCGAGACGCCTCCGGTCGCCGAGACCTATCGCGAGCGCGAGCGTCCCTCCCGCGAGCCCTATCGCGAGGAAGGCCCCGCCGACCGCGAACCGATCCGCTTCATCCGATCTCGCGACCGGAGCGAGCCGGCCGCCGAGCGTCCGGAACGCGAGCCGGGCATGACGCTCCGCGAGCGGCTCGCCCGCGATCGCGCCGAACGCGACGCCGCCAGCGCACCGCCCGCCCACGACGGCGTCCCTCTTTCACGCGACCGCGATCGGGATCGGGATCGGGATCGCGAACCGGCCCCGACCGTCCGCGAGCGCGTTCGCGAGGTCCGCGATCCCGAGGCCGCCGTCGCCCCCCGCGACCGGGCCGATCGCGAGGCCTCGTTCAACTCGCGCGACCGCGACTACGGCGCGCAGACGAAGCCCGAGCGCACCCCGCCGCCGGTCCTTGAAGAGGCCCCGTCCGGGGAATTCTCGGACGTCGACGACGAGGACGTCTTCGGCGACGTGGCGATCCATGATCGTTACGAGGACATCAAGCGCGGCGAGATCCATCTCACCGAGCTGCAGAAGATGACGATGCCCCAACTGATCAAGACGGCGAAGTCCGAGGGGATCGCCGAGTACATGGGCCTGAAGAAGCAGGACCTGATCTTCAAGATCCTCAAAGAACGGGTCAAGCAAAACGGGCTGATGTACGGCGAAGGGACCCTCGAGGTCCTGCCCGACGGCTTCGGCTTCCTCCGCAGCCCGGATTACAACTACCTCCCCTGCCCCGACGACATCTACGTCTCGCCCAGCCAGATCCGCCGCTTCGGGCTGAAGACCGGCGCGATCGTCTCCGGCCAGATCCGCCCCCCCAAGGAGAACGAGCGGTACTTCGCCCTCCTGCGGGTCGAGGCGATCAACTTCGAGGACCCGGACAAGCTCAGCGAGAAGGTCGGCTTCGACGACCTCACCCCGCTGCACCCCCAAGGTCGCATCAAGCTGGAGACGACCCCCGAAGAGATCAACATGCGGGTCGTCGACATGGTCACGCCGATCGGCTTCGGCCAGCGCGGCGTGATCGTGGCGCCGCCGCGGACCGGCAAGACGATCCTCCTCCAGAAGATCGCCAACAGCGTCCTCACGAACCATCCCGAAGCCTACGTCATGGTCCTGCTGATCGACGAACGGCCCGAGGAAGTGACGGACATGGAGCGGTCGGTGAAGGGGCCGACGGCCGAGGTCATCAGCTCGACCTTCGACGAGCCCGCCTCGCGGCACATCCAGGTCGCCGAGATGGTCATCGAGAAGGCCAAGCGGATGGTCGAGTTCGGCAAGGACGTCGTCATTCTCCTCGACTCGATCACCCGGCTCGCCCGCGCCTACAACACCGAGGCGCCCCATTCGGGCAAGATCCTCACCGGCGGCATCGACGCCTCGGCGCTGCAGAAGCCCAAGCGCTTCTTCGGGGCCGCCCGCAAGATCGAGGAGGCCGGCAGCCTGACGATCCTGGCCACCGCCCTGGTCGACACCGGCAGCCGCATGGACGACGTGATCTTCGAGGAGTTCAAGGGGACCGGCAACATGGAGCTGCACCTCGACCGCCGCCTGGTCGACAAGCGGATCTGGCCGGCCATCGACGTCAACAAGTCGGGCACCCGCCGCGAGGAGCTGCTGATGGACGCCGACGAACTCCGTCGCGTCTGGATCCTCCGGCGCGTCCTCAACGACATGAACCCCGTCGAGGCGATGGAGTTGCTCACCGGGCGGATGAAGAAGTCCAAGAACAACGGCGAGTTTCTCACGAGCATGAACCTGTCCTAAGATCGATCCTCTCGGACTCGACCGACCCACGCCCGGGTCCGCGCCGGGCCTCGCACGAGGCCCGGCCGGACCCTTTCCGTTTCGACGAACTCCAACCCCCCCACCGAACATGCCGATCCACGAAGGCGACTTCTCCCCCCCCTCGGGCCGGTTCGCGATCGTCGTCTCGCGCTTCAACTCGCTCGTCACCGAAGCCTTGCTTTCGGGATGCCGCGACGCCTTCGTGCGTCACGGAGTGGCCGACGACCGCCTCGACGTCTATTGGGTCCCCGGCTCGTTCGAGGTCCCGCTCGTCGCCCGCAAGCTCGCCGAGCGGGCGTCGCATGCCGCGATCGTCTGCCTCGGCTGCGTGATCCGCGGCGAGACCGGCCATTACGACCACGTCGCGGGACAGGCCGCCGGGGGCGTCCTGCAGGCGGGGCTCGCCACCGGAGTTCCTGTGATCTTCGGAGTCTTGACCACCGAGACCGTCGAGCAGGCCCTCAATCGCGCCGGGCTCAAGGCCGGCAACAAGGGGGGGGAGTCCGCGATGGCGGCGATCGAGATGGTCAACTTGCTGAGCAAGCTGGACGCCCAATAAATCGATCCGCGGTGCGAACAGATACCGACGGCTTCCCCGTCGTCACGCGCGTCAGCGTTCCGACTTAAGGAAAGGGGAGGGATCGGTGCACCCGTATCATCGCGAAAAGGCCGGCAAGCTCTCGGCCGGGATCTGGCTGATCGGGATCGGCCTGCTGCTCGCTTCCAGGAGCTTCTGGCCGGGCATCCTGTTCCTGGCCGGCGCGACCGCTCTGATCGGGGCGTACTTCGACCCCGAGCGTCGCGGTTCCGCCCGCGCCGGCATCGTTCTGATCCTGCTCGGCCTCTGGTCGATCATGCGTTTCAGCGTCCCGTTCCTGCTGGTCGCGATCGGCGTGGGGATGATCCTTTCCGCGATATCGGCCGTGGCACCCGCCAGAAAGCCCTACGTCGATCAGACCCTGGATTGATTCCACCCCGGGACCCCGACCACGGAGCCCTCTATGTCCTCGGCACTTCTGCCGCAAGCCTTCTGGTTCCGGATCTCGGCCTCGTCGCCGCGCGTCGAGAAGATCCCGCGCGAAGCGGCCGAGGGCGCGCTGCTGGACCTTCCGGCCTCGTGCGCCATCCCCGATCTCGCCGCGCTCGAGGGCCGCAAGTCGTGGGCAACTGTCCGCGTGGGCTGGAACGTCGGGGGGCTCGGGATCGCCGTGCAGGCCGACGGCCTGGGGATGAACGCGAAGTCGCCGGACCGCCCCGAGGGGTTCGCGAACGTCGCCTTCTGGATCGACACCCGCGACACCCGAAACGTCAGCCGCGCGACCCGCTATTGCCAGCGATTCCAGGCCCGCCTCACGCTCTCCCGCGACAGGAAGTCGCTCCGATCGATCGTCGAGCAACGACCGATTGCGAGGGCCACGGCCGACGCCCCGCTCGCGTCACCCTCGCTGCTGGTCCATCGGGCCGAACTGCTCAAGAAAGGCTGGCGATTCGAGCTGTTCCTCCCCGCCAAGGCCCTCCACGGCTTCGACGCCGACAACAACCGTCGGCTCGGCTTCGCCTACCAGGTCTCCGACGCCGAGCGCGACGACCAGTACCTGGGCGTGGGCCGCGATTTCCCGCTGGGCGAGAACCCCAGCCTCTGGTCGACGCTGGAGCTCAAGGGCTGAAGCCTGCTGGGGATGCTCCATACCGCCTGTCGCGTCGGGCGGAAAAGGCATAAAATCAAGGCTCATCGGCCTTCGCGCGGAACATTGCGGGCAGTGCCGCCTCGCGCCTCCGCGGCGGAGGGCCGCTGGAGGAACCGCAATGCCTGAATTCGTCTATCAGAATCCCTTCCCGCTCGGCCTCGACGCGACCGAATATCGCAACCTTGGCAAGGACCTGGTCTCGACCGCGACGTTCGAGGGGGCGGAGATCCTCAAGATCCAGCCCGAGGCGCTGACCCTGCTGGCCCGGGAAGCTCTCCGCGACGTGTCCTTCCTCTACCGTGCGGGGCACCTGGAGAAAGTCGCGGCGATCCTCGACGATCCCGACGCCTCGCCCAACGACAAGGGAGTGGCGATCGCCCTGCTCAAGAACGCCGTCGTCGCCGCCGGCTTCCAGCTCCCCATGTGCCAGGACACCGGCACCGCGACCGTCGTCGCCAAGAAAGGCCAGCGCGTTTGGACGGGGGCCGTGAAGGATGAGGAATGGATCTCGCGCGGCATCTACGAGACCTATCAGAAAGAGAATCTTCGATACTCCCAGACGGTCCCGCTCTCGATGTTCGAGGAGGTCAACTCGGGGACGAACCTCCCCGCGCAGATCGACGTCCTCGCCACGAACGGATCGAGCTATGACTTCCTGTTCATCGCCAAGGGGGGCGGTTCGGCGAACAAGTCCTACCTGTATCAGGAGACCAAGGCCCTCCTAAACCCGGCGAGCCTGGAGAAGTTCCTGACCGAGAAGCTGCGCTCGCTGGGCACTGCGGCCTGCCCCCCTTATCACCTCGCCGTCGTCATCGGTGGGACGTCGGCCGAGGCGACGATGAAGACCGTCAAGCTCGCCAGCGCGAAGTATCTCGACCACCTGCCGACCGAGGGGAACAAACTCGGCCAGGCTTTCCGCGACCTGGAGATGGAAGCCAAGGTCATGGAGATCGCCCGCAAGAGCGGGATCGGCGCCCAGTTCGGAGGGAAATACTTCGCGCTCGATGCGCGAGTGGTCCGACTCCCTCGGCACGGCGCCTCGTGCCCCGTCGGGCTGGGCGTCTCGTGTTCGGCCGACCGCAACATCAAGGGTCGCATCGACCGCGAAGGCGTCTGGCTCGAAGTCCTGGAACGCGACCCCGCTCGGTTCATCCCCGCCCGCTATCGGTCCGGCCTTGGGGCCGAGCATGGCGTGAAAGTGGACCTCGACCGGCCGATGCGGGAGATCCTTGACGAGCTTTCGAATTACCCCGTGTCGACCCCGCTCAAGCTGAACGGCCGGATGATCGTGGCCCGCGACATCGCCCACGCGAAGATCAAGGAGCGTCTCGATCGGGGCGAGGGGATGCCCGATTACCTCAAGGCCCAT
Organism: Paludisphaera soli; assembly: GCF_011064595.1. Taxonomy (GTDB): domain Bacteria; phylum Planctomycetota; class Planctomycetia; order Isosphaerales; family Isosphaeraceae; genus Paludisphaera; species Paludisphaera soli. The sequence goes on from NZ_JAALJI010000003.1 coordinate 93,194, forward strand.
CCCGTCTATTACGCCGGGCCGGCCAAGACCCCCGAGGGGATGCCGTCCGGTTCGTTCGGCCCCACGACCGCCGGCCGCATGGACAGCTATGTGGACCTGTTCCAGTCGCAGGGCGGCTCGATGATCATGATCGCCAAGGGGAACCGCTCCCAGGCCGTCACCGACGCCTGCAAGAAGCACGGCGGATTCTACCTCGGCTCGATCGGCGGCCCCGCCGCCCTGCTCGCGCACGACAGTATTAAGAAGGTTGAACTGCTGGAGTACCCCGAGCTGGGGATGGAAGCCGTCTACCAGATCGACGTCGTGGACTTCCCGGCGTTCATCCTGGTGGACGACAAGGGGAACGAGTTCTTCTCGCAGCTCCCCGTCGTGTCCTGACAGCGACCGCCGCGTGCGGGCGGTGCATCTCAGGGCCCGCCTTCACGCCTCCGGTTAGACCTTAGGGGAGCGTCGCACGGCCGGCGAATCGGGCGTTCGGCCCGAGCGCTTCCTCGATGCGGATCAGGCGGTTGTATTTGGCCAGCCGCTCGGATCGCGCGACGGAGCCGATCTTGATTTGCCCGGCGGCGGTCCCGACCGCCAGGTCGGCGATCGTGGCGTCCTCGGTCTCGCCCGATCGCGCCGAGACGACCGGGCGGAACCCGGCCCGACGGGCCATTGCCAGGGCGTCCAACGTCTCGCTGAGCGTCCCCACCTGATTCACCTTGATCAGCACGGCGTTCGCCGCCTTCTCCTCGATCCCCCGGCCGAGCCGGGCGGTCTGGGTGACGAACAGGTCGTCACCGATGAGCTGGACCTTGTCGCCGAGACGGGCGGTCAGGGCCTGCCAACCCTCCCAGTCGTCCTCGGCCAGGCCGTCCTCGATCGAGATGATCGGATAGCGGTCCGTCCAGTCGGCGAGCATCTCGATCATGGCTCCTGCTTCGAGCGGGCGCGAACCGGTCGCCGACAGGCGGTAGGTCCGCGTGGCCTCGTCGAAAAAGTGGGTGGAGGCGACGTCGAGGGCGATCGCGCCGTCCTCGCCGGGCTTCAGGCCGCAGACACGCATCGCGTCGACGACGATCTCGAGGGCTTGCTCGTCGCTTTTCAGCTTGGGCCCGTATCCCCCCTCGTCGCCGACCAGGGCGGACTCCAGCCCGAGCTTCGCGATCCCCCCCCCGACCGCCCGATACATGGCGACGATGATCTCCAGGGCCTCGCCGTAGCTCGCGGCCCCGGTCGGGATGAATAGGACGTCCTGAATGTCCAGGTTGCGTCCCGCGTGGAGCCCCCCCGAGATCATGTTGACCATCGGCAGGGGGAGAGTCGGTGCTTGCAGGATCGACGGGTCAAGACCTCTCCCGCAAGCCTGCCACAGACGGTGGATGTGGAGGTAGAGTTCCTCGGCCCTCGAGGCGGCCGAGCCGTGCGCCACGGCCATCGACGAGCCGAGCATGGCATTGGCGCCAAGTCGGCTTTTGTTCGGGCTGCCGTCGAGCTCGATCAGGGCCGAGTCGATCGCCTGCTGATCGTCGAGCTTCATCCCGACGATCGCCGGTGCAATGACGTTGTGGATGTTCGCCACGGCTTTCGACACGCCGAGCCCCGCGTAGTGGGCCGGATCGCCGTCGCGGAGTTCGAGAGCCTCGTGGCGACCTGTGCTGGCCCCCGAGGGGACGATGGCCCTCCCCCGGGCTCCGTTCGACGCCACGGCGTCGACCTCAACGGTCGGGCGACCTCGTGAGTCCAGGACTTGACGAGCGTGCAGGGACCGGAGAGTCGGCATCGCGGAACACCTCGGAGTGCGAAACGAAATCAAGGGGCGGAACGGACGACGCGATCCAGGATTTGATGCATCTCGTCCCAGTCGTTCGGCGCCCCGTCGAACAGCGCCAGGCCCGACCGCCTCGCCGTCGCCCGTCCCCTCTCGTCGAGATACTCGACGGGGCTCTTGCCGTCGACCCTCGCGAGCAGGCAGGCGGCGGTATGGCGAATGGCGCGTTCGGTCAGGTCGGCGTGCGAGCCCAGGCGATCGTCGAGTTCGGCGAAATAGCTCGTGAGGAACGCGTCCGCGAGTCGAAGCTGATCCTCGTCGCTCACCACGCCATGGATCCGCTTCAGCACTAGATGGCTGAGGAAGAAGCCCAGATCGAATCCCGGATCGCCGAGATGCGCGCACTCGAAGTCGAGGAGGACCAGGCCGCTGGCGTGGACCAGGATGTTCTTCGGGCTGAAGTCGCCGAGCACCAACGCGCGGCTGCCTTCAGCAAGGCTCATGGCGGCGATGAGGGCGTCGAATTCGTCGCGGAGTTCGGGATGGGCGCGAGCGGTGGTGCGATAATACGGGTCGATGCGCAATTCTTCGAAGAGCGAGACGTCGAGGAGCCGCGGATCGAACGAGGGATGCCCCGGGGCCTTCCCGTGGATCGTCGCCAGGAGCGTCCCGAGCCGGGCGGCGACGTCGGGGTCGGCGTCGCCTCGCATCAGTCGGGTTTTCCAGGTCTCGGAATCGTCGGGGGCGCAGGTCATCGCGAACAGGTATTCGTCGCGGTCCTCGAACAGGATTCGAGGCGTCGCGCTTTCGGGCAGGATCTCGGCCAGAACGCGGAGAGTCGCGTGCTCGACCCAGATTCGGTCCAGCCTGGCGAACCACTCGACGGCCACCCGCAAGCGTTCGCGACATTGCTTGACGACGAACGGCTCGCGATCCGCCGCGTCGACGCGCAGCACGACGTTCGACACGCCCCCGCTCAGTTCGCGAACGCTCATCCCGACGTCCGCGGCGATCCTGCCGGACCGCCGCAGATACTCCGCCGTGTTCTCGGACGTCAGCTCGTGCATGATCGGGGAGGGCTCAGAGCAGGGTTTCGAGGAGGAGCTTGAGCTTGCGGACCTCGACCTCGCGGTCGAACGCGTTGTCGGGTCGGTCGAGGATCGCGACGGTCAGGGCGCGATTGTAGCCGTTCCGCTGGAGCAGGTTGACGATCCGGGCGTACTCGATCTGCCCCTGACCGATACGGACCTGGAACTCGTTCGCCTGCTTCCCCGTGTCGCGCAAGTGGATGTTCTGAACATATGGGTAGAGTTGATCGACGTCCGATTCCTTGGAAGGGCCGCCGACGAAGTGGCTGGGGTCCAGCGTCAGGCCGAGTCCAGGGACCGACTTGCAGAGCTGGAGCGCGGCGGCGGCGTCGCCCGTCACGGAGTCCCGATGGGTGATCAGGGCCAGGACTAGGCCCTCGCGCATGGCGGTGGCCGAGAGGCTCGACAAGCGGCGGATCTCGGCGTCGAGAGGTGTTCCGGCCGGTGCCGCGGTCATCGTGAGCACGGCCACGTGCAGCGACTTGGCGAACCGGCAGTGGTTGTCGAACCGCTTCTTCTGAACGGGGTCGGCCCAGTCGACCGGCCCGAAGTCGAGATACAGTGTGGAGGGGATGAGCGCCGGTCCCCGCTTGAGCCGGAGGACGGCCCCCTCGGGATCCTCGCCGACCTCGGACGGTCGGAGGTGCTGGCCGTCCTCCACGACGGCGAGTTCGAACTTGTCGAACTCCAACTCGGCGATATGCCGCAGCGCGGCCTCCAGGGGCTCATTCGCGAAGCAGAGCGTGCTACAGGCTACGAACACCGGCATCTCCTCCTTCTTCCCACCGCAGTCGCGCCGGACGTCGTCCACGTCGCCTCGGCGGCCTTGCGGCGCGCCGAATTCAGCGGAATCGCGAGTCGGCCCCGGTCCTCCACCGGGCGGGCCGATCTTACCGCAGCGTGCGGTCGTCGGGTAGGGCAGAAGCCGCGGGCGCGACCTCGCGCGGCGGGGGCCGCGCCGTGGAAAGCTCGGCGGGCGGGCCGCCCCGAATCAAGGCGAGGAGCCCCGGATGCCTGGCCCAGTGGGAGTCGGCGAGCCGGGCGAACTCAGCGTAGCGCCGCTCGCGGAACGCCTGCAAGGCCGCCAGGAGCGTGCGCTGGGCGTTGAGCCGGACCGACTTGGGCGCGATCTCGCCGAGGATCTTCACGTCGTCGACCCAGAGCGTGCCGGGGGTGGTCGATTCGAACCGAATTCGGGCGGAGCCGAGCCCGCCGGGAGGGATGTCCGAGGCCCGCACGACCATTGGGCGCCAATCCGTCGAGACGGACACTTCCGAGCGTCGGACGTACGGCCGGCCCTGACGCTCGCCCTCGATCCAGACCCGCACGGTTTGAGCCTTGTCTCCCTTGAGGTACGCCTGCACGAGCATACTGGTCCCGGCCCCAGGGCTGAATTCGCCGCTCAGCACCGACGCCGCGCTTTGTGGGGAGTCGACCCGGAGGGACCGTGCGCCGGCGTGCCTGTGCTCTTCGTCGACGGAGGCCGTGGCTCCGCCCCGCGCCCCGACGTCCAGCTTCCAGCCGCCGGGGATCGACGCGCCCGGCCCGCCGGTCGATCCCTTTGCCGGTTCCTGCTCGAAACCGGCGTTCGGGGGCTCCACGAGCGGGTCCGCGAGACCGCGGTTCAGCGAGGCGAGCTGCGCCGAGAGGTCCTGAAAACGGGTTTCCATCCGCGCCAATTCCGGCTCGGGCGGATAGAGCGTCGGTTTCTCGAAAGTAGCCCCCTCGGCCCCCACGCGGACGACCGACACGGTGAAGGGTGTAAGGTCGAGGACGAGCTGCCGCCCCCCCTCGACCGGCTGAGGCGCCAGCTTGAGCCGCCGGCCGAGGTCCTCCACCGCCGCCGAGGGTTCGCCCTTCAGTACGCCGGCGAGCCGGATCGCATAAGGCGTATCGTTCACGATCTCCAGCATCGTCCGCCCCGAATCCGGGAGCGTTCGGACGACCACGCCCGAATCCCTGGCCTCGACGGAAGCCGCGGAGATCGGGCCCTCGACCGCGGGAAGGCGGCGGAACGCCTCCGAAAATCGGCGGACCCGATCCTCTCGACCGGCGACCGCCGTAGCCGTCAGGACGACCCAACGGGCGTCGAGCGCCGCGACGGCGTGAGCCATCGGCGCGTCGACGGAACCGGCCTTGCCGGAGTCCGAGGCCATCGCCGCAAGCCGAGGAGCCCCGGCCCCCTCGCCGACGGACGAGGAGGACTCGGCGTGGAGCAGAAATCCGCGACGAGGGAACGCTTGCAACTGGGCGTCGAGGTCGGGGTGGGCGGCCAGGTCGCGGGACAGGTCGTCGGAGGAAAGCCCGGTGCCACGGAACAGGACCGGAGCTTCCGGGCCCCGAGGCCATTGCTCCAGGTCGAGGCCCATGCTCCGCCAGGCGTGGCTCGGGGCGAGACCCGCAAGGTCGACACGCCGCGCCTCCGCGCCGACGGGTCCATCCTCGAGCGACGGGGTGGCGAGGGCCAGGACTCCGCGGGGCGACGCCTTGCGGACGGCGTCGTTCAACTCGGCGTAGAGCGATGCGACGGCCCTAGACCGCCAGGTCAGCCAGGGCATCCGACCGACGCCCGCGAGGTACTTCGCACGCAGGGCGAACCGTTCGGGCTTCGAGACGTCCAGGCCCGGGACCTCGCTGGCCACCTCAGGCCCGAATGTCTCGCGGACGAATCGGGCATAGGTCTCGTCGTCGATGCCGGTATCGGGGGTCCCCAGGAGGGTCGGGCCGCGACCCAAACGGACGAGAACACCGGAGAAACCAGGCCGGCCCGAGCGATCTCCCAGGGCCTCGACGAGCCGCCGCTTCAGGGCATCGCGAACCCTCGGATGCAGCGGTTGATAGGCGTCCCCGTCGGACTGTCCGGCGGCCCCAAGCCGGGCCAACCCTTGCTGGGTCGCCTCGGCAGATCCGGGAGGGGGGAGTTCGGGGAATGAGTCGGGGCGTTCGAAATCGGGCTCGACCCAAGCGGCCGCCCCTTGACGGTGGAGCACGCGAAGAACCATGTCGAGGCGGTCGGGCCCGGTCGAGTCCTCGCTCAGTCGGCCCGCCAGGCGTCTTCGCCTCGAGCGATCCTCCAGCCGTTCCGGCAGGACGACGAACGAGGCTCCGCAGGTCGTCAAATACGTCGCGAGGTTCTTGGCCTCAGCCAGCGTATCCTCCAGGCCCGGCTCGGGGACGACCGCGAAGCGTTCCAGCGCATCGCGTCCCGCCAGTTGGAGCCCCACCTTGCGACTCTCCGACTGGGCGGGGGGCGGGGTCGGGGCGTCGGCCTGGGGCTCCAGTTCGACGAGCTTGACCGAGCCGATGGTCACGTCCGAGGCGGGGTTGCGGTTGATCAGGATGAGCAGCGGCTCCGTCGAGCCCGGCCAGAGGATCCAATCGAGGGTCGGAGGGACGGCGTCCTTCGCCGGCCCCTCGGCCCCGCAGGCGTCCAGCAACACTCGGGGGCGGCGGTCCGGCGCCCCGGGATCGATCAGGAAGACCGCCAGGCCCGAGGGATCGCCGCCGGTGACAGCGACGGAGAGGCGGTGAGGCCGGTCGGGGCGGGGCGCGGCTCGCAGCGCGACCGCCGACCAGGCGAGTCCCGAGAGCTCCGCCGACCCCAGCCGGGCGGGCTCGGCCCCCGCCTTGCTGATGAAGCTCCGCAGCCAATCCCGCTCCTTCTCGCGCCGAGTGGCCATCGCCAGGATCTCCGCCGGGGGCTCCCAGGCCGAGCCCCCAGTCGCGGTGGCCGTGCGGCCCCAGGCCGAGAACCGGGTGTTGCGCACCCGAGAAAGGTCGAAGGCGTCGACCTCCGTCTCGCGGGGCGGAGCGACCGTATCCAGCAACGAGGCCGGTCCCCGATCGGCCTGCGGGGCGACGACCGCCAGGACGACCCGTCTTGAGGTCGAGGCGGCGCCGCCCGTCGGCCTGCGTCGTCGGATCAACCGGCCCAGACGCGAGCCCTCTCGCGTCCCCGCGGGCTCCCAGGCCGCCTCGACCTCCAGGACGTAGGTCCCCTCGATCGCCGGGGCCGGCACCGACCAGATCCGGGCGGGCGGATCGAGGCGATTGGCCGGCAGGAGCTCGCGCTGCTCGAAATGCCAGAGCGGATCTTGCTTGCCAATCGCCCGAAGGACGGCGGTCGTACGGACCGTCACCTCGGTCGCGTCGACCTGGAGGATGTTGTAGCCGATCGTCACCGCCACGGCCGCCCCCGGCTCGGCGACTCCCTGCTCGGCCCCTGGTCCGAAATCGATCGCGAGGGCGTCCCAGGGCACGCGTTCGAGGGTCACGCTCAGGCCCGATTCGAGTGCGACGGCCTGGGGGCGTTCCAGGACGGCCGCGATCGGCAGCCGGATGATCTGGTCCCCTCGTCGCACCGCGAGGACGGACTCCAACCCGGCCTCGATTCGCATCCGCACGTGACCGCTCGGCTCGGATCCAAGCCTCCAGGCACCGGCCTCGATCGGGCCCGGATCGCCGGGGCCGGACGGCGAATGATCGAAGTCCCAGGGCCAGGCCGCGGCTTCAAGGCCCCGACCGTCGGTGAACTCCAGCAGGACGTCCTGGGCGGGCGCCTCAAGGGCGAGCTTCTTTTCCGGCGCGACCGGGACGCTCCAGCTGAGGTCGATGGTCAGGCCGACACGCTGGGGGGCGTCCTCCCCGGCGCGAGCGCCGGCGAAGGCCGCGAGGGGGCCCAGAGTCCCTATCGCGGACGCCGCCAGTATCGCCAGGACCTCGCGCCATCCCCTGCGCATGAGCCCTACGCCGCCTCTCCTCGTTCGTGAACAGCTGCGTCCGTCGGCTGCATCAAAGCGTCCCTGCCAAGCAGGCGGTCGCGGAGCCGATGGGTCGATCCATCCCGACGGGACGCGGGAAGCGTGCCGGCGGGGCGCGAAGAAATGCATCTCAGTCTAGTGATCGACTTTCGGCGGGGGGCACTTCACACGAAATCGCGCAAATCGGCAAGATCGTTCCCGCCCGACTCATTCGGGGAACAGCTCCACGAAACGGGCGAAACGCTCCGGATCGCGGAGCGGAGGCCCGTGACCAAACGCGATCAGGCGGGGCTCCAGAGCCGCGAGCCGCCGAGCCGAGCGCCGGTTCCACGCCGGGTCGAGCGAGAACACGCGCTCCGGCTCCCGGAGCATCGGAACCCCGAGATAGATATGGACGTTCGACGCCACGTCGCCCAGCACGAGGACGCGATCGCGTTCGCGCCAGAACGAGATGTGGCCCACGGTATGCCCCGGAGTTTCCAGGACAGTGAAGCCCCCGACCTCGTCCCCCTCGCGGAGCTTGCGAGAGACGGGGTAAGCCGGTCCGGTCCAACGCGGGCCGACGGCCGCGCTGAGCCAGTGGCGTGGCATCCGACTCATGATGAGCCCTTCGGTCTCAGCAGCCTCCGCGTCGCCTTCGCCGCACCAGAGCGGCACGCCGAAGGTCTCGCAGATCGCGCGGCTGGCCCCCTGGTGGTCGGGATGGGCATGGGTCAGTGCGTGCGCCGTGATCTCACGGCCTTGGAGTTGTCGCAGGATGCGACGCTTCGCGAAGCGAGTCCCCGCGTCGACGACGACGCCCCCCATCAGGTACACGTTGAACGCGTAGGGCGGGAAGCCACGCAGGAGTTCCAGGTCCTCGGCCAGGTGCATCATGGACCGAGGTTACCCCGAACGCTCGACATTGACCATCCGACCCTCTTCGACCATCATCGCCGCGCCGACGGTGGGCGGTCGGGGAACTCCAAGGCCTTCGAGGGGCTCATCGTGAAGGGAACTAATCGTCGGCTCGTGATCGTCTTGCTCGCGGCCGTGGCCGCCAGGGCCGCAGCGGTGCTGGTACTCCAGAGCCACCTGGTCCCTCGCTCCACCTACGAGCACGGCGAGATCGCCGCATCCCTGGTCGAAGGGCGAGGGTTCTCCATGCGTTTCCTCGGCGCCGAGGGCCCCACCTCGCAACAGGCCCCAGCGTACCCGTTCCTGGTCGCCGCCGCCTACTCGATCGGAGGGGTCGAGCAGCCCCGAGCCTTGTTGATCCTGGAGCTTGGCCAGGCGATGCTCGGCGGACTGATGGTGCTCGGCGTCTTCCGGCTCGCGAGCTACATCGCCTGCGATCGAACGGCCATCGCCTGGTGGTCGGCCTGGATTGCGGCGCTGCACCCGACGCTCGTCTACGCCGCGACGCATGTCCAGGTCGCCCTGCTCGCGGCGACGCTCGTCGTCTGGACGCTCGTCTGGGCTCATCGCTCCGCGGCTTCCGGTTCCGTCCGATCCGCCGTCGCGACGGGCCTGCTGCTGGCAATGGCCGCCCTCGCGGATCCGATCCTGGGCCTCGTCGGCCTGGGTGTCTGTGCAGCCCTGTGGATCTCGCGAGCCGGAGATGCCGACGTGCGGCGGACCTGGGCCCTCGGCTCGATCGTCTTCGCGGTCGCCGCCCTCGCGATCACCCCGTGGGTGATCCGAAACGCGCTGGTGCATGGCGAGTTCGTGCCGATCAAGAGCACGTTCGGATATGCCTTCTGGCAGGGCAACTGCACGATCAGCGAAGGGACGGACAAGGTCGTCCGGGAGGCCGTCGACACGGTCATGGACGAGTCCAGGGAGGCCGGGAGCCTCGCCTCCTTCAACCAGACCGTGTGGAAGGCGCGACACACCGCCGGGTACATCGACGACGTCGCCTTCACGCCCGAGTTCAAGCGGCAACTCGGAAGGCTCTCGGAACCCGAGCGGTCGCGGGTGCTCCTGAAGATGGCAATCCAGGACATCCAGGATGATCCGTCGCGGTATCTCCAGCTTTGCGCAAGGAGGCTCCGCTACTTCTGGCTGTTCGACGAGACCAACCCGCGCTCTCGGGTCCTCGTCTATCGGGTCTCCCATCTCGCCCTGACGGGCCTGGCGCTGATGGGCCTTCTGATCGGCGGCCCGACCGTTCGCAGGCGGTCGATCCCATTGCTGGCGACCGTCGCGGCGCTCAGCGGCTTCCACGCGATGACCATCGTCTCGGCCAGGTTCCACATCCCGATCGAGCCCCTGATGGCGGTGTGGGCTGGATCCGGTGTCGTCGCCGTGATAGATCTCCTGGGCTCGCTCAAACCGACCCGGTCAGTAGCCCCGGCTCGCCACGTCGAACAGGTCGGGATCGTAGGCCGGCTTGGCTGAGGCTTCAAGCGTCTGCGAGTTCTCGCGACGGTGCGCCCGATGGGCCAGGACGCCGAGGATCAAGGCCGTCGCCATCCCGCTCAGGCTGATGAACGCGGCGCAACTCCAGACGATGCCGAGCAACGGCACCAGATGATCGACGTCCCTCGGGAAGTTCGCCGTCGCGATCAGCGCGCCGACGATCGAGACGGCGGGCACTCCGCCTCCGATCGCCACGACGGATCCGGGCCCAGGCGTCTGCGACGAGTTCGGCAACGGCCGACCTGACTTGACCGCCTGCATCCGCTCCAGGTGTTGGTACTGCCGTTTCTGGCCGACGTGCTTGAAGAGCAGGATAAGGGGGACCAGAATCATGGGAAGCGAGACGGCAACCAGCGGAATAATCATCGTATCCATAGCATGGACCTCGATTGGAGACACTGCCGTTCGCGGCCAACTCGGCGACCCGGCCCTTGATTGATGGTAAGTTGAGGCCCGGCCCCCGACCAGTATCCTCAGCAAGAGGCCCTCTCCCATGGCCCGCGACCATCTGCTCGTCATCGACCAGGGCACGACCAGCACCCGCGTTATCGTCTACGACCTCAGGCTCCGGCCCGTCGGCCAGGGCCAGGAGGAAGTCCCGCCGACGTATCCTCGTTCCGGATGGGTCGAGCACGACCCGCGTGCGATCGTCGCCTCGGTCGGGGCCGAGGTCACGACCGCGTTGCTCAATGCCCGCGTGCGGGCGGAGCAGATCGCCGCGATCGGGATCACGAACCAGCGCGAGACGACCATCGTCTGGGATCGTCGGACGGGCGAGCCGATCGCCCCCGCGCTCGTCTGGCAGGACCGGCGGACGGCCGACCTCTGCAACCGGCTGCGAGACCAGGAGGGCTGGATCTCCCGCAAGACCGGGCTCGTCATCGACCCTTACTTCTCCGCCACCAAGATCGCCTGGCTCCTCGACAACGTGGACGGAGCCCGGGGTCGGGCCGAGTCGGGCGAGTTGGCTGCGGGGACGATCGACACGCTCCTGATCCGGCACCTGACGGGCGGTGAACATCTCACCGACGTTACGAACGCCTCCCGCACCTTGTTGATGGACCTCGAAACCGACCAATGGTCCGACGAACTCTGTGAAGTCTTCGGGGTGCCGAAAGGATTATTGCCCGAAATCCGCCCCAGCGCCGGCGATTTCGGCAAGACGCGGGGGCTGGATTATCTCCCGGACGGCATCCCGATCACCGGCGTGGCAGGCGATCAGCAAGCCTCGCTCATGGGCCAGGGGTGCGTCCAGGAAGGCCAGGCCAAGTGCACCTACGGCACTGGGGCCTTTCTGCTCGCCCACACCGGGTCGAGGATCGTGCCCTCGACCCACGGCCTGCTGGCCACCCGGGCCGCGACCATCCGCGACGAGCCCGCCCAGTATGCGCTGGAGGGGAGCGTCTTCGTCGCCGGGGCGGCCGTCCAGTGGTTCCGCGACGGGCTCAAGGTGATCGACGCCGCCCATGAGATCGGCGACGTGGCGCGCAAGGGGGATGCCGAAGGCGACGTCGTGTTCGTCCCCGCCTTCACCGGGCTCGGTTCTCCGCATTGGCAGCCGGCCGCCCGCGGGACGATCTTCGGTCTCACCCGTGCCACGACGCTCGCCGACATCGCCCGAGCGGCGCTGGAAGGGGTGGCCTTCCAGATCGGCGACCTGATCCAGGCCATCGAGGAGGATCTCCAGGAGCCCTTGGCCGCGCTCCACGTCGATGGCGGGATGTCGCGTTCGGACGCCTTCCTGGAGTTCCAGGCCGACGTCCTCGCACGGCCCGTCGTCCGAAGCCCGGAGACCGAGTCGACCGCGCTCGGGGCGGCCCTGCTCGCGGGGCTCGGAGTTGGAGTCTGGCCCGATCGCGCGACGGCTCTCGCGCTCCTGGCCTCCGGGGGCAAGACGTTCGAACCCGTTCGGGGTCTTGAATGGCGGACGCGGGCCCTGGAGCGGTGGCGACGCGCGGTGGAGACCACCTGCGGACACTACCGGCTCGAAGGCGGGTGATCCGTCGTCGCCACGGGCGTCGGGGTCGCGGATCGTAGACGGCCGGCGAGCCACAAGCTGACGAGCGTGAAGCACGCGGCGAACCAGCCGACCCGGCCGAAATGCTGGAGCGAGCCGTCGGGCGCCTTGACCAGGATCCAGCCGCCGACGTCGGCCGCGACGCCCGCCGCCAGGTGCTGCACGGCCGAGTTCGCGCTCATGAAGCCGCCGCGACGCGACGGCTCGACGCTCCCCGTGATCATGGCCATCGCCGGGACCATGCGTCCCGCGTTGCTGAGCATGAGGCATCCGAAGACCGCCGCCGCCGTCCAGATCGGCACAACGCCCAGGTTCGTGATCGCCAGCAGCAGGAAGAAGGTCGTCGAGGCGACGACGCGGAAGACCGGGAGCTTGCCGAATCGATCCGCCGCCCGCCCGATCGCCGGCGCCCCCACCAAGGTCAGCATCCCCCCCGAGACGAAGACCCAGAAAAGCTGATCCTCGCGGATGCCCGAATTGTTGACGAAGTAGACGCTGATATAAGGGATCACCGAGAACCCGCCGAACATGATCGCCACCGTCAGGGCGAACGCGCGGAGGTGGTTCGCATGGCCGAACATGTCCAGGGTCCGCCGCCAAATCGAAGTCGGTTCGCCGTGACGGATGTGACCCCGGAGCGGCGGCAGGACGCGAATCGCCAGGAAGAGGACGGGAAGCCCCAGCGCGGCCAGAATTAAGAACGGCGTCTGCCAGCCGTAGTCGGTCCCCAGCTTCAGGCCGACCGGGATGCCCACGACCGAGGCGATCGCGAAGGCCGACATCAGGACCCCCGTCGCCCGGCCTCGGCGATTCTCCGGCACCGCGTCCCCGACGATCGCCAGCGCCAACCCGCCGAGGATCCCCCCAAAGACGCCGGTGGCCACCCGCGCCGCCAGGAGCGTCGAATAGTTCCAGGCCATGCCGCAGAGGAACGTCCCCAGCAGGAATCCGGCGTAGAGCGTCAAAAAAGCCGCCTTGCGGCCGAAGCGGTCCATCACGAACGAGGCGAAGAACCCCGCGCAGCCGGCTGCGATCGTATATGACGACACGACCCGGCCGAACTGGTCCGGCGTCAGCCCCAGGACGCGCATTAGCTGCGGACCCAGCGGCATCACGATCATGAAGTCGACGATGCTGGTGAACTGCACCGAAGCCAGCATCAAAACGAGGATGAGTTCCCGACGCATCGCGATGCGTCGCGCGGCCTCGTCGCTCTCTTCGACGCCGGTTTCCGGCGTCCTGGCCCTGACTCGGGGCCCCGCCTCCTGCTCGACGGCCTGTCCATCCATCCCGGACCTATCCCCTTCTCTCACGAATACATCGAATTGGAGTATACGTTGGTCGTCGTCCCGATCTCAGACCCGGCGTCGCGAGGGAGGTTCCCCTCGGAATAACGGAATTTTCCGCCCTCAGAGCGTGCTGGGGATGATCTCTCCGCCGGCCCTCGTGGCGGCGGCCCGCCAGACCGAGGGATCGACGCCGTCGCCGACGAACGCCGCATGCCCGTCGCCATAGAGGACGTTCACGCCCCCTGAATGCTTGCTCCGCGCCGCCGTCCAGCCGGGATTGTGATAGGTGATGCAATCGTAACCGCGGCCGTTGGGCGTCTCGTGATGATTATAGAGGGTGTTCAAGTAGTTCCCGTCCCACCAGCCCGCCCCCTTATTGAACAGCCATCCCAGCGGGGCCCCGGCGCAGGATTCGTCGGTCAGCGGTGCGGCGGCGCGGGCGGAAGCTCGGCCCGGCTCCGAGGGGAGGGGCGTGGGCGTCGTCTGCGAGTACGGCCCAGCGAGACCCAATAGGTGCTCCGAGGCTGCCGACGTGGTACTCGTCCCGTCGAGCGCATCGCGGATCGAACGAGCCGGGCCCATCACGAACATCCCGTTCGCCCCGCTCGCCTCCCCCCCGGCCGATCCGTCGCCCGTGCAGAAAGCGTAGCTGGTGGGGCCCGAGTCCTCGGCCGGCGGCGACGCTCCGTCGCTCGGGCAGACGAAGAGGCCGACACGGATCCCCATCGCCGTCGAGTTGGCGGGGTGGAACGGCCAGAACAGCGAGGCGCCCGAGGGCCGATAGCCGAGGGCGAAATCGAAGTTCAACGCCTGGAACAAGGCCTGTTGCTCCAGGAACGGGGAGAGCTGCGCCAGGGCCGACCACCGATACTGCGAGACGGACGTCGTGGCCGGGACGGGACGCGAGGGGACAAGGAAGCCGACGGGAAAGCTCCCCAGGGCGTCGTGATAATTGTGCAGGGCGATCCCGATCTGCTTGAGATTGTTCACGCACTGGGCCCGGCGGGCCGCCTCCCTCGCAGCCTGGACCGCGGGGAGGAGCAGTCCGATCAGCACCGCGATGACGGCGATGACGACGAGCAGCTCGATCAGGGTGAAGCCCCGGCGCGCGAGCGCCGAGGCCCAGTCCCGATCACGGTCACTTGCTGCCGCCATGGGCGACTCTCCAGACGGTGCCCGAGGCGTCATCGGTCACCATCAGCGACCCGTCCTTGGACGTGGCCACGCCGACCGGCCGCCCCCAGACGTCCCCCTCGGGGGTGACGAAGCCGACCAGGAAATCCTCATACTCGCCCGTCGCGACCCCCTTCTCCACCGGCACCCGGATCACCTTGTAGCCGGTGCGACGGGCGCGGTTCCACGACCCGTGCTCGGCGGCGAAGATGTGCCCGCGATATTCGGCGGGGAACGACTCGCCGTCGTAGAAGGTGAGGTCGAGCGACGCGGAATGCGACTGGAGCAGGACGTCCGGGGTGATGACCTTGTCCTTCAACTCCGGGTGCTTCCCCGCGTGTCGAGGATCCTGATGGGCGCCGTCGAGGTAGTACCAGGGCCAGCCGTAGAAGCCCCCCTCCTCGACGTGCGTGATGTAGTCCGGGACGAGGTCGTCGCCCAGGCCGTCGCGCTCGTTGACCGAGGTCCAGAGCCGCCCGGTGTTCGGGTCCACCGCCAGACCGACCGGGTTGCGGATGCCCGAGGCGTAGACGCGCTCGTTCTTGCCGTCGGGGTCGAAAGCCAGGATGTCCGCGCGGCGGATCTCGCGGTCGTCGTCGTCAACATTGGACCGCGAGCCCACCGAGACGAACAGCGTGTTGCCGTCGGGCGAGAACTGGATGTCGCGGGTCCAGTGGCCGCCGCCGCCCACCGCTTCGTTGCCGGTCGGAACGTCGTCGATGACGACCTCGCCCTCCCCCGTCGCCTTGACGTCGCCGTTCTTGTACGGGAAGCGGACGACCGAGTCGGTGTTGGCGAAGTAGACGTGCTCCGGCTCCCCGCCCAGGGGGTGGAAGGCGACGCCGAACGGCCGCTTGAGTCCGTCGGCGAAGACTTCGTCGACCTCGGGCTTGCCGTCGCCGTCGGCGTCGCGGAGGACGCGGATCCGGCCCGCGGCGCTCTCGGCGACGAACAGGTCGCCGTTGGGCGCCCGGACGATCACGCGCGGTTGCTTGAGCCCGGTGGCGAACTTCGTCACCTCGAAGCCTGCGGGGGCCTTCGGCCAGGCCCCTTCCGGCTGCTTGACGACCTGGGGGTTGTTCCGGGCCGAAGGGGTGTCGTACGGGGTGGACAGGTCGTCCAGGGTGATCAGGCGGCGGACGCCCGGGGCGTCGGTCGTCCAGTCGCCCAGGGCCGCTTTCCCCTTGAGCGTGGGGGAAGTCGCCGGTTCTTCAGCGGCACGAGCGGCGAGGATCGTCCCGGCGAGCAGGAGAAGGGAAAGTGCGAGAGCGGACTGCAGGGCATGTCTCAGGCGGATCGTCATGGAGGGCGTCCCATGGGTGTAGAAGGGTGGGGCGATCCTGATCTTCGTATTTTAGCGAATCCGAGGGATCGTGACTTGGGCGTGAGCGAAAAGCGGGCCGAAAAAAGAAGGCCGCCGGACGAGCGTCCGGCGGCCTTGGCGATTCATCGGGAGCCGGGTCTCGGCCCGTTCGTCACTTGTCGCGCTGGAAGGCTCCCAGCGCGGCCTGGGCCGCGGCCAGGCGGGCGATGGGGACGCGGAACGGCGAGCAGGAGACGTAGTCCATTCCGGTCTCGTGGCAGAAGACGACGCTCTCGGGGTCGCCGCCGTGCTCGCCGCAGATGCCCACCTTCAGGTGCTGGTTGTGCTTCTCCTTGCGCGCCTTGCGGCCCTTCTGCGTGCCCATCTCGACGAGCTGGCCGACGCCCTTCTGGTCGAGGGTCTGGAAGGGGTCGATCGGCAGGATCTTCTGGTCGACGTAGGCCGGCATGAACGAGCCGATGTCATCGCGGCTGAACCCGAAGGTCAGCTGCGTCAGGTCGTTGGTGCCGAACGAGAAGAACTCGGCCTCCTCGGCGATCTGGTCGGCCGTCAGCGCGGCGCGGGGGATTTCGATCATGGTCCCGATGAGGAACTCGACCGTGGTCCCGGCCTTGGCGAAGACCTGCTCGGCGACGGCGAGGGCCCGCTTCTTCAGGATCGACAGCTCCTCGACGGTGCCGACGAGCGGGATCATGATCTCGGGAAGGACGCTCTTGCCCTTCTTCTTGACCTCGATCGCGGCCTCGAGGATGGCCCGGACCTGCATGTCGCCGATCTCGGGGAACTTGATCGGCAGGCGGCAGCCGCGGAGGCCCAGCATCGGGTTGGCCTCGTGGAGCTGCTCCACCCGGCGCTTGACCTTCTCGACCGGGATGCCGAGCTGCCTGGCGACTTCCTGCTGTCCGGCGTCGTCGTGCGGCAGGAACTCGTGGAGCGGCGGGTCGAGGAGGCGGATGGTGACCGGCAGGCCGTCCATCGCCTCGAAGATGCCGACGAAGTCCTCGCGCTGGTAGGGTTCGAGGGCGGCGAGGGCCTTCTCGCGGCCGGCGGTGTCGTCGGCCAAGATCATCTTGCGCATGTCGACGATGCGCTGGCCCTCGAAGAACATGTGCTCGGTGCGGCAGAGGCCGATGCCCTCGGCGCCGAACTCGCGGGCCTTCTTGGCGTCGGCCGGGGCGTCGGCGTTGGTCCGGACCTTGAGGGTGCGGACCTTGTCGGCCCAGCTCATCAGCTCGGCGAAGTGGCCGGAGATGCTCGGGTCGACGGTCGGGACCTGGCCGACGATGACGTCGCCGGTGGTGCCGTTGATCGTCAGGTAGTCGCCCACCTTGACGACGGTGTCGCCGATGGTGATCCGACCGTTCTTCTCGTCGATGGCGATGGCCTCGCAGCCGACGACGCAGGGCTTGCCCCAGCCGCGGGCGACGACCGCCGCGTGGCTGGCCTTGCCGCCGGTCGCCGTGAGGATGCCCTTCGCCAGGTGCATGCCGGCGACGTCCTCGGGGCTGGTCTCCTTGCGGACCAGCATGATCGGCTCGTTCGGGTGCTCCTCATGGAAGGCGACGGCGGCGTCGGCCGAGAGGATCACCTTGCCGCAGGCGGCGCCCGGGCTGGCGGCGATGCCGCGGGCGATCGCCGCGACCTTCGCCTTGGGGTCGAGCTGGGGCAGCAGCAGGTGGTTCAGGCTGTCCGGGTTGACCCGCTTGATCGCGGTCTTCTCGTCGATCAGGCCTTCCTTCACCATCTCGACCGCGATCCGCACGGCCGACGACCCGGTCCGCTTGCCGGTGCGGGTCTGCAGCATGTACAGCGTTCCGCTCTCGACGGTGAACTCGATGTCCTGCATTTCCTTGTAATGCGACTCGAGCTTCTTGCGGATCTCCATCAGCTGGGCGTAGACCACGGGCATCTCGGAGTCGAGCTGCGAGATCGGCTCGGGGGTCCGGATGCCGGCCACCACGTCCTCGCCCTGGGCGTTGATGAGGTAGTCGCCGTAGAAGACGTCCTCGCCCGTGTTCGGGTCGCGGGTGAAGGCGACGCCGGTGCCCGAGTCGGTCCCGGTGTTGCCGAAGACCATCGCCTGGACGTTGACCGCCGTCCCCTTCAGGCCGGTGATCCGCTCGATCCGCCGGTACTGGACGGCCTTGTTGCCCATCCAGCTGTTGAAGACGGCCATGATGGCCTTCCACAGCTGGTCCTTCGGGTCCTGAGGGAACCCTTCGCCGACGTGCTTCTGGTAGACGGCCTTGTAGCGGCTGACCAGCTCCTTGAGGTCGTCGGCCGTCAGGTCGGTGTCGAGCTTGACCTTCTTCTCTTCCTTCAGCTTCACCAGCTCATGCTCAAAGTGTTCGTGGTCGACGCCCATCGCGGTCGAGCCGAACATGTCGATCAGGCGGCGGTAGCCGTCGTACGCGAACCGGGGGTTGCCGGTCTTCGCGGCCAGGCCCTCGACGGCGACGTCGTTGAGGCCCAGGTTGAGGATCGTGTTCATCATGCCCGGCATCGAGAGGGCGGCACCGGATCGGACGCTGACCAGCAGCGGGTCCTTGGGGTCGCCGAACTTCTTGCCCGTGAGCTTCTCGACCTGACCGAGGGCCTCTTCGACCTGCGGCTTGACGGCTTCGGGGAGCTTGCGGCCGGTCTCGTAGTACTCGTGGCAGACTTCCGTGGTGATGGTGAAGCCGGGAGGGACGGGGATGCCGATGGAGCTCATCTCGGCGAGGTTCGCGCCCTTGCCCCCGAGCATTTCCTTCATGTCGGAGCGTCCTTCGGCCTTGCCGCCGCCGAAGGAATAGACGTATTTGGACGTGGACATCAGACTCGAAAACTCCTGGACAGGGCCGGTCAAGAAAGTCCAACAGCTCCCGACGATGACGAAGCCGGGGGCCTCGGGGCCTGCATGCACGCCTCTTTTGGAGAGGGAGGGAGCCGGTTCCATCCGGCTAAAACGCCGACTCGGGAGGGCCGTTGGACGGGACGACGACGAACCAGGCCGGGCCTTGCGCGCGGCCGATCGTCGAGAACGTGCGGGATCGTATTCTCTTGTCAAGATACAAGTTAGCGGTCGGGCCTGGCCTCGTCAAGGAGGCAGTCCGGCGATCGCCGCGCGCGGCGCGATCCCGGCCGGACCGCCCCGATCGACGCCGACGCTTCGCTCACTCCGAGGGCGGGGCGGCGCGGCGGTCGAGCGAGCCGACGACCAGTCGCGACCCAGGATTCTCGTCCCGCCATTCGCTCCAAGAGACCGACTTGCCTCGCTCCACGAGGGCCAGCTTCTTCCCCTTGTGCGGACCGCTGAACGCGACCAGGGCGCCTTCGCCGTCGGCCCAAAGGCTCTCCGTCCCCCGGTCGTAAAGGACGTGCTTGCCCCCCATGCTGAAACCGGTCGAGCCCAGGGTGATCCTGCGGCCGTCGAGCCGGGGGTCGTAGACCGCGACGGCTTCGAGGGCGGGGGCGAACGGATCGAGATGAACGAGCCGGGGGGTCCCCTCCACGAGGTCGTTGACGACGAGGACCTTGGCGAGGACCATCCTCGGATACGCGCAGGCGGTCTTCCCGACCGAGAGGCCGATCATGTCGGCCGCGGCGGGGATCCGCTCCCAGATCTCGCCTCCGCCGGTCTCGACGGCCGGATAGTCGATCGCCCGGGCCACGTCGCGCCCGATCGGGTCGCCCAGGCTCGCCGGGTCGCATTCGTCGCACCCGACCGAGAACCAGCAATGGCCGCGCTGGGCGTCCCAACCCGACCAGATCCGGACCTGATCGCCGTCGATGTAGCGGGCCGGGACGGGCTTCGCGGCCTGAGAGACCGCGGGGAAGATGTTGGGATAGCCGATGACCGCCGAGGCCGCGGCGGCTTGCTCCTCGACCTGGAGGCTCTTCCACTCCTCGAGGACGTAGCTCCCCCCGAGGCCGAGCGGCACGAGGGTGCAGCCGAGGAGCGCGCCTCGGGCCGTCGCGCGAATGCGCGAGGTGATGCGGGGGGTCGGACTGACGGGGTCGACGTTCGAGGAGTCGAGATGGAGAGCGGTGTCGCGCGGGTACATGGCCGTGAATCCCTCCGAAGCCGTCCTGGACGAACGCGGGGACACGTGAAGAAGGGTGTCGCGTCGTTATGACAGAGCCCGACCTCGGCGTCAACCGGCCGGGTCGGCCGGGTGGAGGATTGTGCATCCGCGTCACGAAAGCCTTCGGCGCGCGAAAAGACCGCCGGGGTCGCCGGCGGTCTTCGGGGTGGATCAGGACGACTTAGGCCTGAGGAAGGACGATCAAGCCTTGGCCTCGGCCTGGACGCGCTTGACGATCTCTTCCTGGAACCGCAGCGGGAGCTTCTGGTATTTGAGGAACTCCATGCTGAAGCCTCCCTTGCCCTGGGTCATGCTCCGCAGGTCGTTCGAGTAGCCGAACATTTCGCTGAGCGGGACCTCGGCGGAAATGACCGTGTATCCCGAACGGCTCTCGGTGCCGAGGATGACGCCCCGCTTGGACGAGACGGCTCCCGTGACGGGCCCCTGGAACTCGGTCGGGACCTCGACCTCGACGAGCATGATCGGCTCCAGCAAGACCGGCTCGGCCTTGCGGAAGGTCTCTCGGAAGCAGTCGCGGGCGCAGATTTCGAAGGCCATGGTCGACGAGTCGACGTCGTGGTACGAGCCGTCCTCGAGGACCATCTGGACGCCCATGACCTCGTAGCCGGCCACGGGCCCCTTGTGCATCGACTCGCGGAAGCCCTTCTCGACCGAGGGGATATACTCGGTCGGGATGCGGCCGCCGGTCACCTTGTTTTCGAAGACGAACGGCTCGCTGGCGGAGGGCTCCGTGGGGACGAGCTTGCCGACGACGTGGGCGTACTGGCCCGAGCCGCCGGTCTGCTTCTTGTGCTTGTAGTTGAACGGGGTCTCGCGGGTCGGGGCCTCGCGATAGCTCACCTTCGGCATGCCGACGGTGCAGTCGACCTTGTACTCGCGGCGGATCCGCTCGACGTAGATTTCCAGGTGAAGTTCGCCCATCCCCGAGATGATGGTCTCGCTCGTCTCCTGGTCGACGTGGACGCGGAACGTGGGGTCCTCGCGCATGAACCGGTTGAGGGCCTTCGAGAGCTTGTCGTAGTCCGCCCGCTTGTTGGGCTGGATCGACAGGTCGATGACCGGCTCGGCGGCGAAGATGCTCTCCAGAGAGTAGTTCGTCCCTTCGGAGCAGTACGTGTCGCCGGTGGCGCACTCGATGCCCATGACCGCGACGATGTCGCCGGCCTTCGCGGCGTCGATGTCTTCCTTCTGGTCGGCGTGGACGCGCAGGATGCGGCTGACGCGAGCCCGCTTCTTCTGGCGGGAGTTGTAGTAGAACGTCCCCTTCTGGAGCGTCCCCTGATACACCCGCATGTAGGTGACCTGGCCGAAGGACTCCTCGACCAGCTTGAAGGCCATGGCGACGAGCGGGGCGTCGGGGTCGGTCGAGAGCGGCACCTCGGCCATGCCGTTGTTGTTGTCCTTCGCGAAGACCTCGCGGTCCAGCGGGCTCGGCAGGTAGCGGCAGACGGCGTCCAGCAGGGGCTGGATGCCCTTGTTGCGATACGCCGTGCCGACCATGACCGGGCAGAGCTGCGAGGCGATCGTCCCCTCGCGGATCGTCTTGTGGATGAGGTCGAGCGGGACCTCCTGCTCCTCCAGCAGCAGCGCCATGACCTCATCCGAGACCATCGAGAGCGCCTCGAGCATGCCCTGGCGGGCGCGGGCGGCCTCGTCGGCGAACTCGGCCGGGATCTCGCCGTAGCGGACGTCCTCGCCCTTCTCGCCGTCGAAGTAGATGGCCCGGCGCTCGATCAGGTCGATCATGCCCTGGAAGTTGGACTCGGCGCCCATCGGGATCTGGAGCGGCAGGGTGGTCAGGCCGAGCTTGGATTCGAGCTGGCTGATGACGTTCGCCGGGTTGGCGCCGGTGCGGTCCATCTTGTTGATGAACGCGATCCGGGGCACGTTGTACCGCTTCATCTGGCGGTCGACGGTGATCGACTGGGACTGCACGCCGGCGACGGCGCAGAGCACCAAAACGGCGCCGTCCAGGACGCGGAGCGAGCGCTCGACCTCGACGGTGAAGTCGACGTGGCCGGGGGTGTCGATGATGTTGATCTCGCTCTCGCCCCAGCGGACGGTCGTCGCCGCCGAGGTGATCGTGATCCCCCGCTCTTTCTCCAGTTCCATGTGGTCCATCACCGCGCCTTCACCCTTGACCTCCTTGATCACGTGGGTGCGGCCGGTGTAGTACAGCATCCGCTCGGTCAGTGTGGTCTTGCCCGAATCGATGTGGGCCGAGATACCGATGTTTCGAAGGTTTCGCAGGTTTTCCATGGTCCAATCACATCTCAACCGGCGCCGAAAGGGTGGAACGCCCTTCCCGCGGCCAGAAACCACACGCCGAACTCATCGAGACGGGAGCCGTGGGGTCCGCCGTTCCAAGAACGGACCGTCGGCCATCCGAGGGAAGCGGGGCGCATCGAGCACGGAAGGCCGGAAGGCTCGGTGCGGGATCGGATCGATCCTGAAGGCTCGCGAAGATCAAGGACGAATCATCTTAACAACCGTCGCGGGGCCGTCAAGGCACGTCCGCTCGTCGCAACTATTCTACGCATATTGGCTAGCGAACCGCCAAATCGTTCTCGCAAAGTCGCCCCCGAGGCTCGCGGTTTCGCGGCTCGACCACCAGCCTTGGCTGGTATTTTCCGTGAGTGATCCTACAATTCACAGGAGAGATTTCGTCCTCCTCGTGTACACTTTGAGTGCGACGCGTCCCGGAAGCGGTCGTCCATGACGCCTTCCGGGCCGGCGGACTTCCATCGAAGAGGCCGATAAGCCCCCCTTCGCCCCCCCGTGCGCAGTCCCCAGGCTATCTGTATGACGTCCATCCCAGCGGACCCGCCGACAACCCCACGACGAGTCGTCGCGGCGTCGCCGTTCTCCACGAACGTGCCGCAGCTGACCTTCCTCGTCCCGGGATATCCCCAGTGGACGTCCGGCCGTCGGGCTCGGGGTGCGGCGTTGGCGGGGATGTATGCGGTCTCGGCGGCGACTTCGCTGCTGCTCTGGGGGAGTCCGGCGACCTGGTTCTTCCTGGTCGCCTCGATCGCGTTCCAGGGCCTGAGTTGGGTGGACGCGGCCCGGCAGAATCCGTTCTCCGGGCTGACGCCGACTCCGGTACTCGCCGTGACGGGCGCCGGACTCGGGCTGGCCCTCCATGCGCCGGCGTTCGCCCTGCTTACGCTCCTGGCCTGGCCGAGTCACGGCCCCGATCCGGGGGACGGCTCCTACCTCGTCAATCGGCTCGCGTACAAGGATCGCCTCCCCTCGCCCGGCCAGTGGGTCTGGCTCGACGGCTCGGCGACGGGGCTGCAGAGCGCGGCCCGGGTCGTCGCGGTCGGCGGCCAGGAGGTGGAATGGACGGGAAAGCGATGGACCGTCAACGGTGAGGAGATCGACGTGAAGTCGGGGCAGGCGTTCGCCGGGTATCCGAGGCGCTGGAAGTTCCGAGTTCCAGGCAATCACGTCCTCCTCGACCCCGAGACCCGCCCGCGCCCGGGCGAGTCCCGGGCCCCCCTGATGGTCGTCGAGAGCGAGCACATCACCGGCCGGGTCTGGGCCCGCTGCTCCCCGTTCTGGGGACGCAGCTTGCTGTGAGCCGATGGGAAGTCGACCGATCCGGTGCGAGCCCTCGCCGACCGAACGCCCCGCCCATCCGATCCTTTCCCTTGTTTTGATCAGGTCTTGGAGAGACATCTCCGACCCCCGCCTGTTATGATCCATTAGGAGTCGGCGTGGGCCCGGCTTCTCGGGCGTGACGGACCGTCGTGCGAAACATCCGCTCGCTCTCGATGCCGGCCTCATCCGGGCACCGGGCTTTCCGGAGCCTCGAGGACCTCGACCGTGATCGATCGAATCTGGGCGCCCTGGCGTGCGCAGTATGTTTCCGGCACGGACCCGGAGTCCCGGCCGGCCTCCTCGTGCTTCCTCTGTCAGGGCCTGGCCGAGGATCGCGATGGCGAGAATCTCATCGCCTGGCGCGGCGAAGAGACGGTGGTGATCCTCAATCGATATCCGTACAACAACGGCCACCTGCTCGTCGCCCCGATCGTCCACAAGGGCAGCCTTCAGGACCTCGAGGGCCGATCGCTCGTCGAGCCCGTCCAGACGATTCGCTGGATGCTTCGGATCCTCGACCGGATGATGCGGCCTCAGGGATACAACGTGGGGCTCAACCAGGGCAAGGCCGCGGGCGCGGGATTGCCGGGGCACCTCCACTGGCACATCGTCCCGCGCTGGGACGGAGACGTGAATTTCATGCCGGTGCTCGGCGAGACGAAGGTCGTCACCGAAAGCCTCCGCTCGTTCCAGGAGCGCCTGCGACGCGAGATCGAGGCCGACCTCAAGGCCGGCGCGACTTTGACCGAATGATTTCATCTAGCTTTTTATTTCATTGCGCCCCATCTTGGATCAATGGCCGGACCATCCCGGCGGTTCGAGCGTAGCGAGGTCCACCATCCCATGTTGCTCGTCCTGATTCGACTGACGTTCATCCTCGTGGTCGCCGGGCTCGGCGTCCGCGTCGCTCGGGTCGTCGGCGAGAACGAGATCGGCAAGCCGTACGTTTTCTTCATCGGCCTGATGCTGGCCGCCATCGCGTTCGTGATGGGCGACCTGCTGACGCCGCGGAAGAAGATCCAGACGATCTCGGCGATCTATTTCGGGGTGATCGTCGGCATCTTCCTCAGCAACCTGATCACCGACGCCGTCGAGCCCGCGTTGCAGCTCTACATCAACCCCAAGATCCACTCGGCGATCGCCAGCGTGCTGATGATATTCGTCACGTACATCTGCATCTCGACCCTGTTGCAGACCAAGGACGATTTCCGGTTCGTGATCCCCTACGTCGAGTTTTCCAAGGAAGTCAAAGGGGCCAGGCCCCTGGTCCTCGACACCTCCGTCGTGATCGACGGGCGGATCGCCGACGTGGCCGAGACCAAGGTGATCGACCAGCCGATGGTGGTCCCGCGGTTCGTCCTCCAGGAACTCCAGGGCATCGCCGACAGCTCGGACAAGCTCCGGCGCAATCGCGGCCGTCGCGGGCTGGACATCCTGAATCGGCTCCAGAAGTCGCCGGGCGTCGAGGTACGGATCGACGACGCCGAGATCCCCGAGCTGGCCGGCGTCCGCGAGGTCGACCAGCGGCTGGTGATCCTGGCGAAGCATCTGGGGGGGAAGGTCGTGACGAACGACTACAACCTCAACAAGATCGCAAGGCTCCAGGGGGTCGACGTGATCAACCTGAACGACCTCGCCAACGCGATGAAGCCGATCGTCCTTCCCGGCGAAAACCTGAACGTCAAGCTGATCAAGCGGGGCGAGGAGGCCGGCCAGGGCGTCGGCTATCTCGACGACGGCACGATGGTCGTCGCCGAGCAGGGGGCTCACCACCTCGGCGAGATCGTGCGACTGATCGTAACCAGCGTGCTCCAGACGAGTGCCGGGCGGATGATCTTCGGCCGCATGGAGCTGCTCCCGCCTCCGAAGGGGAATGCGGTCGCAAGCGGGCCCTCGCATCACGAGAACCCGCCTCCGACCTCGCACGGGCGAAACCGCGACGCTTGATCCGATCGCGGTCGTTGAAACAAAAAGCCGCCGCGGGCCCGGGACCAAGTGGGTCCGGGCCCGCGGCGATTTCGTTTCGAATCCCGAACCTGCTCAAATCAGTTGACGGCCTGCTCCAGACGCAGGCAGCGGCCGATCTGGCGGATGGCCTGACGGAGGCGGTGGGCGTTCTCCACGAGTGCGAGCCGCAACGAGCCTTCGCCCGCCTCGCCGAAGCCTCGGCCCGGGCTGACCGCCACGTTCGCCTCTTCGAGCAGCTTCATGGCGAAGTCGATCGAGCCCATCTGGCTCCGCCAGGGCTCGGGCATGTTCGCCCAGACGAACATCCCGGCGCGCGGAGCCTCGACCTCCCAGCCCTGTCGCTTCAGGCCCCGGACCATGACGTTCCGACGCTCCTGATACTCGGCCACCTGGGCGAGCCGGCCTTCCTCGCCGTGCCGCAGGGCCACGATCGCGGCGACCTGGACCGCCTGGAAGAGGCCGTAATCGTAGTAACCCTTGATCGCCTTGAGCGCGCCCAGCATGTCGCGGTTGCCGGCCGCGAAGCCGACCCGCCATCCGGCCATGTTGTAGCCCTTGGACATGGTCGTGAATTCGCAGCCGACCTTGATCGCGTCCTTGACCGACAGGAAGCTCGGCGGCTGGTAGCCGTCGAAGCCGATGTCGCCGTAGGCGAAGTCGTGGATCACGAAGAATCGGTACTTCTTCGCGAGCCCGACGATCTCCTCGAAGAAGGCCGGCTCGACGACGGTGGATGTCGGGTTGTGCGGGTAGTTCAAAACGAGGATCTTGGGCCTGGGGTGCAGGCTCTCGCAGACCCGGGCGATGTTCGTGAGGAAGGACTGCGAGTCCCTTACGTCCAGCGAGATCACGTTGGCCGAGGCCAGCGCGATGGCGTGGATATGGATCGGAAAGCTCGGGGCCGGCACCAGGGCCGTGTCGCCCGGCCCGAGGAGGGCCAGGCACATGTGGCTGAACCCCTCCTTCGAACCGATCGTCGCCACGACCTCATGGTCCGGGTCGAGCTTCACTCCGAACCGTTTCTCGTACTTGGCGGCGACCTCGCGACGCAGGTTGTAGACGCCGTTGGACACGCTGTAGCGGTGGTTGCGCGAGTCCCGGGCCGCCTCGCACAGCTTGTCGATCACCCAATCGCCGGGCGGGTCGGTCGGGTTACCCATGCCGAGGTCGATCACGTCGATCCCGGCCGTGCGCTTCCGATACTTCAGCTCGTTGATCTTGCCGAACAGGTACGGCGGGAGGCTGCGCACCCGGGGCGCGACTTCGATGTCGTAGCGTTCGGTCGACTCGTGCTCTTCAGATCCGGGATTCGTTATCGGATCGATCATCGCGACCCTCGTCCTCGGCCCGCGGGAGGGAAATGGCGAGAGCCTGCCGTCCATCGGACCCCCCGGCAGGCTCTTCTTCGGTTTCTCGACGGAGGTCGGGCCGTCGCCTCGCGGACGCCTCGTCCCGACTTCCCTATTACAATACATCAGATCGGCCGAAGCGGGCAGTTCCTTTCTCGCGGACCAGTCCGACCGGCCGGATTTCGGGTTGCGTGCGGCATTGTGCACCCTCTCCCGACGAGCCGACCCAGTAGGTCCGGATTCCGCGTGGAAGGCCGCGGATTCTGTGATTCCGGCGGCGTGGCGGGTCGATAACTCGTTTACCACCAGGACGACCCACCGACATCGTCGCAAGCACCCACTGATCGACCCCGCGGCCCCCGGTCACTTGGATCTTCATAAATCGACGAAAGGGCGGGTCGGCTCACGCCGACCCGCCCTTTCTCGCTTTCAGCACCGCGTGCCGAGCGCAACTGGGGTCACTTGGATCCCTTGCTCAGCGAGACGAACCGGCTGGGGGCCGAGCTGGACTGCACGTAGAACGACAGGACGTCGCTCTTGGCGGCCAGCTCCTGGAACGACTTGACGTCGCCCACCGGCTGGATGCTCTTGTCGCTGACGATCTTCGTGATCAGGTCGCCCTGCTTGAGCCCTTCGGCCTCGGCGGGGCTGTTCTCCTTGACGTCGGAGACGAGAAGACCCTTGACGTCCTCGCCCAGGCCCAGGGTCTTGGCGAGCTCGGGCGTCAGCGGCTGGACTTCCAGGCCGAAGTCGCCCACCGGGGTCTTCTCCGGCTCCTTGGCCTGCTCACCGGCCTCGGACTTCTTCTCCATCTCGCGCTCGATGTCGAAGACGACGTTCTCAGCCGGCGCCGGGATGATCGTCGTCGTCTTGCGCTGGCCGTCGCGATAGTACTCGACCGGGTATTCCTGGCCGGCCGGGCTGGAGGCGACCTTGAGCCGGAAGGCGGGGATGCCGTCGACCTTCTCGCCGCCAAAGCCGACGATCACGTCGCCCTGCTTGAGTCCCGCCTTGTCGGCCGGGCTGCCCGCGACGATGTCGCCGACGAGGATGCCCTTGGAACCGTTCTCGATCCCGAGCTGCTTGGCCAGCACCGGGGTGAGCGGGTCGAGCTTGATGCCGATCCGCGAGCGGCTGACCTTGCCCGACTTGATGAGCTGATCGGCCACGTTCTCGGCCATGTCGATGGGGATCGCGAAGCCGATGCCGTCGTTGCCGCGACCGCCGGTGACGATCGCCGAGTTCACGCCGACCACCTCGCCGGCCATGTTGACGAGCGGCCCGCCGGAGTTGCCCGGGTTGATGGCCGCATCGGTTTGGAGGAACGACTCGTAGTCGTTGATCCGGACGTTGTTCCGCTCGGTGGCGGAGATGATGCCGGTGGTGACGCTTTGGCTCAGCTCAAAGGGGGAGCCGACGGCCATGACGAGGTCGCCGACCTTCAACTTCTGGCTGTCACCGCGCGGCAGGGCCGGATAATTGGTGGTGTCGACCTTGATGACCGCCACGTCCGATTTCTCATCGGCCCCCACGACCGTCGCGGGGAGTTCGATGCCGTCGTGGAAGCCGACGGTGATCTTCTCGGCCCCTTCGATGACGTGGTTGTTGGTCAAGATGTGGCCCTGGTCGTCATAGACGAAGCCGGAGCCGACGCCGCTGCCAGGGCCGCCGAACTGATTCTTCTCGGGCATGCCTTCAGGGCCGAAGAACTTCTTGAGCATCTCCTCAAGGTCCTTCATGTCACGCGGCGACTGGGGACCGCGACCGTTACCGCCGGGACCGCCCGGGTTGCCCGGCAACGGGAACTGGAAGTTCCTCAGGTTGGGGCCCGAAGCCTTCTTCTTGACGCTGATCAGGACCGCCGAGGGCTTCACGAACTCGGCGACCGACTCGTAGGCCTGCGAGAGCGCCTCGGCGACCTTCTGCCCCTCGGGGGAAACCTTGGGCGCGGCCGGCATCGGCCGTAGGACGCCCGTCGAGCTGACCAGGGCGGCCGAGGAGACCACCAGGGCCGCCCAGGCGACGGGATTTCGACTCATATTCTGCCTTCTCCTCTTGAAAATCCTGAATAGCGACGGGCTCCGAGAATGACCGGCCCGCCCGAAACGCATGATCCGGCAAGTCCCGAGGGGGTTCGCCTCGGGCTTTCCGGCCTGATCGTGTGCAATTCCCCATTCCTACGAAGGGTCTTGCCCAAAGGTTTGTTCATCAAATCCGAGAATCCTCGGCGTGATGAAGAGTATGGAATCTCCGGAATTCGGATCGAACTCTCGGTGCCGCAGGCGAGTGACTGTCCCAACCGCCTCGACCCGCGAGCGGCGGGCACCATTCCCATTTGGGTTCGTTCGTCCCCACCGAGAACGAAGCCAAATCTCCACAACTCATTTTACCGATTCGCCTTGCGACACCGGAAGACACGTAGAAATTGGCTTCGTTCGGCGTGCTTTCCCGTTCGACGGAAGGCTTGATCGAACCGCACGACCTTTCATTAGGGCCAAGGCTCTCGTCGTGGTCTTCGGATCCTGCCCGCGAACATTCAACGGGTGGGGTCGCGAAGTCCTCTCCTGAAGGCGAGACCCCTCGAAGCCGGGTACGCACGGAAAGTCCCACCCTTACTGTACGATGGATAATGGCAATGCACGCGCCGGTCGGGTTCGATCCTGGAGCCTGACTTCGTTAGACTGGTCGGGCGGGCATGATTGCGGCGCGTCCGAGAAGTGGTGGAGTGGACGAAGATGGACCCCAGGAACGTCAGGCCGAGCGAACTGGAGGTCTGGGCCGCCGAGCGGGATTGCGACGCGACCGTCGTTCGCAAACTGCTCTCCGCCATCTTTCGACGCGGCGTCCTCGAACCGGGACGGTGGATGGCGGAGTCGCAGATCCCGAAGCGGCTCGCCCTGTCCGTCGCGCCGTCCCCCCTGCCCCGCCTGACGCTCGACGGGTCGGTCGTCTCGCCGAAGGACGGATTCCAGAAGCTCCGATTCCGGACCGGCGAGGGGCTGGCGTTGGAAACGGTCCTGATCCCCCTCCATAAAGAAGGCGCGGTCAGCGTCTGCCTCTCGTCTCAGATCGGTTGCGCGATGGGCTGCACGTTCTGCGCGACCGCCCGGATGGCGATCCGGCGCAATCTCCAGGCCTGGGAGATCATCGACCAGTTCCTCCAGGCTCGCGAGCTGGTGCAGGCTCAGGGGCGACGGGTGACGGGCGCCGTGTTCATGGGGATGGGCGAGCCTTTCCTCAATTACGACCATGTCCTGACGGCGGCCGACCTCCTGCGAAGCTCGTCGGCGGGGTCGGTGGCCGCGAAGGCCATCACGATCAGCACCGTGGGGCTCGTCCCGGAGATCGACCGCTATACTCGGGAAGGGCATCGCTACCGACTGGCCGTCAGCCTGGGCGCGGCGACCGACGCGAAGCGCAAAGAACTGGTCCCGGTGGCCTCGCGCTGGCCGGTCGCCGAGGTCGTGGCGGCGGCGCGTCGGCATGCGCTCGCCAGGCGAGCCCGCGTGACGCTGGCTTACGTCTGCATCGGCGGCGTGAACGTTGGCGAGGAGGACGCCCGGGCCCTGGGCGAGTTGATCGGCGACACGCCGGTCCGGGTCGACCTCATCGAGGTCACGGACACGACCGGCCGCTACCTTCCGCCCACGGCGGAGGAACTCCAGGCGTTTCGCGACGCCCTGACGCGTCACGTCGGACAGCCGATCGTCCGCCGCTACTCCGGCGGCAAGGACATCCAGGCCGCCTGCGGCACCCTCGCGGGCGTCGGTTGAAACGGATCGCCGATGCCCGTCGATCGACACTGGCGGGGCCGCGGGCGGGCCTATAGAATCGAGCCGCCTCAAGCCCTAGCGGCGCTCCCCGGTTGGATCGAGCGTACCGCGGTCGAGGGCATTGCTAGGCCTGCGACGCGATGCGTCGCAGGCCTAACGTCGGAGGGAAGACAGGGAGGCCCGAGCCTCAGGGCGAGGGTCCTCTCGCCGGCCGCGGGAGACCGCGGCTCGCGATCGCCCTGCGTCGGACCGGATACCTGTCGGGCTGCCGAGGGCCTTAGGCTCGCCGGCGCCCGGCATCAAGGATCGGCCCGCGATCGCCGGCTTGCCCGGCCGCCCCCTCCGACTCGCCGTCATCCCAGCGTCGGTCCCACGAGGGACATTCGTCGTCGAGAGGAGCCGGTCGTGTTGCGCCGCACCGTGATCGTCCGCGAATATGAGCGGGGCCTGCTCTACGAGCACGGCCGGTTCCTTGAGACGCTCCCGCCGGGCCGCTATCGGTCGTGGTTCTGGCAGGACCGAAACATCGAACGCATCGACGTCCGCGAAGTCAGCGAGACCGTCGAGGCGCAGGAGATCCTCACCAGCGAGAAGATCGGAGTCCGCGTCACCCTGATCGCGCAATATCGGGTCGCGGATCCGGTCGCCGCGAAACACCGGGTCGAGGATTATCACTCTCAGCTCTATCAGGACCTCCAGCTCACGCTCCGCGAAGCCATCACCGGGCGGACCCTGGAAGAGCTGTTGAAGGAGCGCGAGCTGCTGGGGAAGAACCTGTTCGAAAGCGTCGCGCCCCGGGCGACGTCCTACGGCCTGGAGCTGACCCGGGTGGGCGTCAAGGACATGGTGCTGCCTGGCTCGGTCCGCTCGGTCTTCCTGCAAGAGGTCGAGGCCGACCTGAAAGGACGGGCCGGCCTGGCCACCGCTCGCCACGAGGTCGCCGCGGCGCGGGCCCGGGCGAACACGGCTCGACTCTTCCAGGAGAATCCCCTGCTCCTGCGGCTACAGGAGTTGGAGATGCTGTCCCGGCTCGCCTCAAAGTCCGGGAACGTCGTCATCATCCCCGGCCTGGACTCATTCCTGGCGAAGCCGCCGATGGTTTCCCCACCCTCCGAGCCGGACCGCCCGGCATGAGCCCCTGGCGTCCGCTCGGCCGCCTGATCCCGACGGCCTTGCGGTCGATCCTGCCCAGGTTCGAGCACGATTCCGGCGCGATGGGACGACTTTCCACGATCCTCGGGTTGTCCGAGGACGAACTCCGCGCGTTCCGCCTGGGCCCTCGCTACCACTATCGCCCGTTCACGATCCCCAAGCCCGACGGCCGCAACCGACGGCTCCTCGCCCCATCCGCCGCCCTGAAACGACTCCAGCGAAGTTTGCTCGACGAGTACCTTGGCCGGCTTCCGGTCCATCCCTGCGCGACGGCTTTTCATCCCGGGGCGTCGACGGTGCGGCATGCGCTCCCCCACGCCCGCGGGACGCGGATCGCCACGGTCGACCTCCGCGACTTCTTCGAGTCGACGACCGCGGCGCGAGTCCGTCGGTTTTTCGTCTCGAAAGGTTGGCGAGGCGAATCGTTGGGCGTGCTGATGCGCCTCTGCACCTACCGCGGCTGCCTGCCGCAGGGCGCGCCCACGAGCCCTTGCCTGAGCAATCTCGTGAACGAGCGGCTCGACGATCGGCTTCGGGTCCTCGCCCGCCGATCGGGAGGGCGCTACACGCGTTACGGCGACGACCTGGCGTTTTCCTGGGTCGAACGGCCCATGCCGGCGGGGTTTCAGCGATCCATCGAAGCGGCCCTGGAACGATCGGGCTATTCCATCCAGCCGCGCAAGGGCTGGCTCGTCAGGGAGGCCCGCGGACGGCCGCAGGTCACGGGGGTGGTCCTCGCCGGGGACGGGCGATTGCACGTCCCCTGGCGATACCGACTTCGGACGGCCTGGCTGCGCTGGCGAGGCTTCTGGAGCCGAGACCCCCACGTGCGGGCGCAGTGGAGGGGCCGCCAAGCGTATCGGCGGATGGTCGAGCGGGGGAAGGCCGGGCCACGTCGCCGACCTGGGAGAAGCAGCTGAGCACGCCGCGGCCCGTGGGAAGCCACCGCGGCGGGGTCGATTGAAAGCCGGAGGCAGGATCAGGACTTGCGCGAGCGGGCGCGGCGGGCGGTGTCGTGACGCAGGGCCGCGACGAGTTCCAGGGTGGCCTTCGCGAAGGGGCGAAGCGCGGGCTGGCGGCCCACCCATTCCTCGGCGTTCGGGAGTGCTGCGAAGACGTGGCGGCCGTGACGCACCGTCCATTCGACGGCGCCCTGGTCGACCAGATACAGGAGCACGGCAAGCCTGCGGTGGAGCGAGACTCGCGACCAGTACTCGGAACGGCAGAGATCGTTTTCCAGGTGAAGGCCGACGAAGCGGCGCGTCTCTTCGTACAGCGCGTTCAGATGCTCATCATTACGATGCGTGTTGTAGTGGGCCAGGCGGCCCGTCCAGTGGCTTGAGAGCTCGCGAAGCGATGAAAGCGACAAGGCAGGTTTCCTCAAGGGCCCATTCTCGGGCCGGATGTTCGGCCCGATCCGTCTCTTCTAGAGCATAATACTCCTCATGGCAAGTTTCAGGCCAAGCTAGCCGACGGGTTCCGGGTGCGGCGGCCTCGACCGATCTCCGAAAGATGCCAGACCCCGCCCGCCGGGGGGTTTCGCTTTGACAGCGGCACGGGTATCGACTATGCTCGTCCCGATCAACCAAAAAGCTTGCCGTGGGACGACTTGGGACCGGTCGACGGCTGGTCCTCACGACGACTTCAAGGTGGAAGTCGCTCGATCGCACCTCCTCGGGAAACCAGTCCGACCATGTTTCCTTTTCTCGCCGGTCTGGTGCAGCGTCGGTCCTGGGTGATCCTCCTGCTCTGGATCTCGGCGACGGCCCTGCTGTTTCTTTACGCACCGCGATGGGAAGAAGTGACCAAGGACGACGACGTCCGCTTCTTCCCCAGCGATTACCCGAGCGTCGTCGGCCAGAATCTCCTGGAGCGTGGCTTCCCGCGCGACGCCTCCAGCTCTCAGGTCGTCTTCATCTTCGACCGGAAGTCCGGGCCGCTGACGCCGGAGGATCTGGCGTTCGTCGAGAAGCACGCGGCCGAGTTCTACAAGTGGAGCGAGGCCGACCCCACGCTCGGCGTCAAGAAGCTCGACACCCACCGATCCCCGGTCATCGGCCCCCGCCTGATCGGCAAGGACCCGGACGGCCCCGGCCAGGCCGTGCTCTCGATCGTCTCGCTGAACGGGACCTACCTGTCGCGGAAGACCCGGATCGCCGTCGACAAGATCCTGGAATACCTCGCGGCCCAGCCCCCGCTCCCGGAGGGGCTCACCCGATCGGTGTCGGGCTCGGCGGTCGTCGGCCACGACATGAACACGGCGGCGAACGAGAGCATCGAGAACACCACGACGGCGACGATCGTCCTGGTGGTCGCCATCCTCCTGATCGTCTACCGATCCCCCCTGCTAGCCATGGTCCCCCTGGTGACGATCGCGTTCTCGGTCCTCGTCTCCATGAAGGCGATCGCGGCGCTCACGGTGATCCCCTGGATGTCGTTCCAGGTGATCAACATCACGCGAGTCTTCGTGGTGGTGGTGCTCTTCGGGGCCGGGACCGACTACTGCCTGTTCCTGATCGCCCGATACCGCGAGGAACTGGCGCGCGGCAGGTCGCGGCACGACGCCTTGCGCGAGGCGATCGAGCAGGTCGGCGGAGCCCTGGTGGCCAGCGCGGGGACGGTCATCGTCGGCCTGGGGATGCTCTACTTCTCCAGCTTCGCGAAGATCCGTTACACCGGGCCCGCCATCGCGCTGAGCCTGACCATCGCCCTGCTGGCCGCGCTGACGCTCGCCCCGATGCTGCTCTCGTGGCTGGGCGGGATCATCTTCTGGCCGTTCCGACCGCCGCACCACGAACGGGGGGCCGACCGCGAGGCCGAGAGCCTGGACGAGATGCCGATGTCCGGCTTCTGGGTGGCCGTGTCGAGCCTGGTGGTCCGACATCCTATCTGGATCCTGCTCATCAGCCTGTCCGCGCTGGTGCCGCTGGCGGTGATCGGGGCGGGGACGACCTCGAATTACAGTCAGCTCGCGGACCTGTCGCCGGATCGGCCGAGCGTGATCGGGGCCTCGGTGATCCGCCGCTACTATGCGGTGGGCGAGTTGAGCCCGACGATCGCGGTGGTGGAGAACCCCAGGCTCGACTTCCGCTCGCCCGAGGGCCGGGCCCGCGTGGCCGAGGTCACGCAACGTCTGCTGGCCGTCCCCGGCGTGGCCGAGGTCCGCTCGCTCTCGCAGCCGCTCGGGAAGCCGCCCATCCCCGAAAGCGACATGACGTTCCTCCAGAAGATGGCCGACCGGGCCCTCCGCGCGGCGGCCGACGGTCGCTACGTCAGCATCAATCCCGCCGAAGAAAAGCTGCCGGGCCAGCCGGATTCCGCCCCCACGAAGTCGCGGAACCACATCACCCGGTTCGACATCGTCTTCAAGACCGACCCGTTCTCCAAAGCCAGCCTGGACTCGCTCTCACTGGTCGAGGAGACGCTCCAGGCCGCGAGCCGACCCGAGGGCCCGCTCAACGGCTGCGTCGGCATCGGCCTGGCCGGATCGACGTCGGCCGTGAACGACCTGATGCGGGTCACGACGGGCGACGAGCACCGGATGTACTTCCTCGTGACCTTCGGGGTCTATGTCATCCTGGTCGCCCTGATCCGCCGGCCGGGGACGTGCCTCTACCTGATCCTGACGGTGGTGCTGGGCTACCTTGCCTCGCTGGGGATCACGGAGTTGGTCTTCAAGAACCTTCACCACGGGACCGAGCCCTGGGGCGGGCTGGACTGGACCGTCGGCTTCTTCCTGTTCGTGATCCTGGTGGCCGTGGGGGAGGACTACAACATCCTGCTCATGGCCCGGGTGATCGAGGAGGAGGCGAAGTACGGCGTCGTCGAGGGGACCCGGCGCGCGGTGGCCCACACCGGCGGAATCATCAGCTCGTGCGGGCTCATCATGGCCGGCACCTTCGGGTCGATGCTCACCGGCAGCCTGACGTCGCTGCGCGAGTTGGGCTTCTCCCTGGGCCTCGGGATCCTGCTCGACACTTTCCTCGTCCGGCCGATCCTCGTGCCGGCCTTCGTGGTCGTCGTCGACAGGCTCTGGAACGACGTTCCGGCCCCTGCAAAGCCGGCGGCCCCAGCCTCGGGACCGCAGATGCCCGCGTCCGTCTCTCCCAACGGCGAGACCCCGGCGGCCGACAAGGACAAGTCGCTCGTCCCCGACGCCGTCGACTCCTGCCTGGGCGAATTCTACGAGGAATGAGACGAGGCCGATGTCGGCCGACGCTCCCCATAACCCATCATCCTCAAGAGTCGGCTCGTGTCCGGGCCGAGGACGGGGCGTTGGGTTCCGGATCGTTGAAGTCGATGGATTTGATCGACTTGGGCCGGATCAGGCTCCGTCGACCGTCGGAAAGTTGGATCAAGATCATCGCCCGCAGTTCCAACGGAATGTCGCTGAACTTGGATAGCTCATCGGGGAGGTTCCCCAGATAGCGAGCGTCTTTCAGGATGCCACCGTCGACGAGGTGGATCGTGATCGACGCTTCGGGCCTCAGCAGGTCTCGCGAGCCGAAGACCCCCCGGGCGAGCGAGCCGCCTCTCCTGCTCAGCCAGCTCAAGAGGCCGAAGAACAAGGTCAGAACGACCACGACCACGATGATCGCGGCGGCGACGCTGAGCATCACGGTCAGGGCTTCGATGACGCACCACCCTTAGCGAGGATGTGAATGATTCGCCGAGGCAGGCCGCTCGAGGCGGCTCGGCGCTCGAAATAGGACGGACCCGCCCCGGGGCCTCGCCGGCTTCGAACGCGAAGAGGGGGGCCGGGGCCCCCCTCTCGTCGACTGCGATGCTGCCGTAGGACGGCTAGCTGGTCGGGTCAGGCGTCGCCGCCGCCGACGGCCGCCAGCTCCTGGCCCTGAGCCTCGTCCTTGTTGACGGCGTCGAACTTGAGCTTCTTGGGCTCGTTCTCGCCGTCACCCGTGACGTCGACCGTGATGAGATTCTTGCCGGAGAAGGTCCCGCGAAGGATCTCTTCCGACATGGGATTCTCGATCATGTTCTCGATCGCGCGACGGAGCGGTCGGGCGCCGTAGTCGGGGTTGTAGCCCTTGGCGATGATGAGGTCCTTGGCGGCGTCCGTGAGCGCCAGCTCCAGGCCGCGGTCGGCCATTCGGCCCCGGATCTTGGCCAGCTCGATGTCGACGATCCGCTTGAGATCGGCGTGGGTCAGCGTGTGGAACACGATGACGTCGTCGAGCCGGTTGAGGAACTCGGGCCGGAAGTATTTCTCGATGGCGACCTTGAGCCGCTCCTTCATCTCCTCATAACTGCCCGCCTCGTCGCGGCCGCGGTCGAACCCGAAGATGTTCGTGCTCGACGTCACCTCCGCGCCGGCGTTGGTCGTCATGATGATGATGGTGTTCTTGAAGTCGACGTTGCGGCCGAAGCTGTCGGTGAGCCGGCCTTCCTCCATGATCTGGAGGAGCATGTTGTAGACGTCGGGGTGGGCCTTCTCGATCTCGTCGAGGAGGACCACGGCGTAGGGGCGGCGGCGGATCTTCTCGGTGAGCTGGCCGCCCTCCTCGTAGCCGACGTAGCCCGGAGGGGCGCCGATCAGCCGCGAGACGTTGTGCTTCTCCATGTACTCCGACATGTCGATCTGGATCAACGCGTCGGCGTCGCCGAACATGAACTCGGCGAGGGCCTTGGCCAGGTGGGTCTTCCCGACGCCCGTGGGGCCGGCGAAGATGAAGCTGCCGATCGGCCGCTTGGGATCCTTGAGCCCCGCCCGGCTGCGCCGCACGGCCTCGCTGATCCGCTTGATGGCCTCGGTCTGGGAGATGACCTTCTTCTGGATCTCCTCTTCCATCCGGAGCAGGCGGGCGGTCTCCTCGGTCTCCAGGCGGGTGAGGGGGATGCCGGTCATCTTGCTGACGACCTCGGCGATGACCTCCTCGTCAACCGTGCCGTCGATCTCCTTGGAGCGGTCGCGCCACTCGCGGGTGATCGTCTCCTTCTTCTTCTTGAGCTTGTCGGCCTGGTCGCGCAGGGCGGCGGCCCGCTCGAAGTCCTGGTTGGCGACGGCCTCTTCCTTGTCCTGGTTGAGCCGCTCGATCTGCTCGTCCAGCTCCTTGAGGTCGGGCGGCCGGGTCATGGCTTTGAGGCGGACGCGGGCGCCCGACTCGTCGACCACGTCGATCGCCTTATCCGGCAGGCAGCGGCCGGTGATGTAGCGGTCGGACAGCTCGACGGCCGCCTCCAACGCGTCGTCGGTGATCTGGACGCGGTGGTGGGCCTCGTAGCGGTCGCGGAGGCCGCGGAGGATCTCCAGGGCCTCGCTCTTGCTGGGGGGCTCGACCATGATCATCTGGAACCGACGCTCCAGCGCCCCGTCCTTCTCGATGTACTTGCGGTACTCGTCGAGGGTGGTGGCGCCGATGCACTGCACCTCGCCGCGGGCGAGGGCCGGCTTGAGGACGTTGGAGGCGTCGATCGCCCCCTCGGCCCCGCCGGCACCGACCAGCGTGTGCAGCTCGTCGATGAACAGGATCGTGTTCTTGGCCCGGCGGACCTCGTTCATGACCGCCTTGATCCGCTCCTCGAACTGGCCGCGGTACTTCGTGCCGGCGACCATCATCGCGAGGTCGAGCACGACGATGCGGCGGTCGCGGAGCAGCTCGGGGACGCCGCCGTCGACGATGAGCTGCGCCAGCCCCTCGACGATCGCCGTCTTGCCCACGCCCGCCTCGCCGAGGAGAACGGGGTTGTTCTTGGTGCGCCGCGACAGCACCTGGATCACGCGCTCGATTTCATTCTGGCGGCCGATGACCGGGTCGAGCTTGGTTTGCCGAGCCAGTTCGGTCAGGTCGCGTCCGAACGAGTCCAAGGCGGGCGTCTTGGACTTATTGCCTTTTGACGTGGCGCCGCGTTCACCACCCTCGCCGCCAGCGTCCATCCCGTGACCGAGCAAGTTCAGCACCTCCTCGCGGACTTCTTCCAACTTCAGGTTCAGGTTCATCAGGACCTGAGCGGCCACCCCTTCCTGCTCGCGCAACAGGCCGAGCAGGAGGTGTTCGGTGCCGACGTAATTGTGGTTCAGGTTGCGGGCTTCCTCGATCGCGTATTCGATGACCTTCTTGGCCCGGGGCGTCTGGGGGAGCTTCCCCATCGTGACCATCTCGGGGCCGGCCTGGACGATCTTCTCGACCTCGTTGCGGATCTTGCGGAGGTCCACGTCCAAATTCCGCAAGACGTTGGCGGCGACCCCGCTCCCCTCCTTGATCAGTCCCAGCAAGACGTGTTCGGTGCCGACGTACTCGTGGTTGAAGCGCTGGGCCTCTTGGTTGGCCAGCTGCATCACCTTGCGGGCACGATCGGTGAAGCGTTCAAACATGCGGTCTACTCCGATCCCACGTTCTAAGCGGCGACGGGCCGACGTCCCCATCGAGGCGACGAGCCGTTCCTTGATGCTTTCATTGTACACCCGGGGACGGTCGTCCGTTCAATACGGCCTACGCCGCCGGTCGGGTTTTCCGCCGCCGCCGGCACCGCCCCTCGTCCCGACCGCCGCGTCGCCAATCCCCGCCGGCCCGCCCCGTCGGCCGTCCGCGCTTCCCGGTCGAAGACGATCCGGACCTCGCTCGGCGTTGCTCAGGAATCCGGCCGATCGAGCGATCGGAGGGCCCGCTCGACCTCCCATCGCCACTTCGCGCCGCCGTCCTGTTCGAGGCATTGCCGGAACGCGCGCCGCGCCAGTTCCGGCTGATGGGTCCGTACGTGGATCGCGCCGAGTTGCAGCAGCGCGTCGGCGTCGGTGTCGTCCAGGGCCAGGATCCGCTCCACGCGGCGTCGCGACTCGTTCCAACGCCCTTGCAGGTAGGCCTCGACGGCCTCATAGTACAGCCGTTCGATCTCGGCGCGATGCCGTTCGGGATGGCAGAGCCAGACCCACCAGACCGTGTAGCAGAACGAGGCCGACCAGGTCAGGACGGCGGCCGCGGCGAAGAAGTCGGCCCAGCCTGGGGCGAACGCCTCCACCCAGACCCACCGGGCGGCGATCGCCAGGTTCACGGTCGACGCGAACAGCCCGGCCAGCAGCAGCCCGAAGACCTCCTGCCCGGTCCAGATCTGCGGCAGTCCCGGCCAGAAACACAACAGCCCGATCCAAGCTCGCCTCGGCACCGTGGGCTCCTCCCTGGATTCTCGCGCCTCACAAACGAGGCTCGAACGTCCTGATTCTAGGTTCCGTCGTGCCGTGAATCAAGATTCCGACACATGCATGCAATCGCAAGCCCTTGGCTTCTCCCGGCGTGGGAGATCGTCGTGGCGGGGCCCGGACCTGCGGCTCGTGCGTGTCGTTCAGATCGGACTGGACGACCTCGCGCTATCAGGCGAAACGACCGGACACGCGGAGGCGAGCCGTCAACGGCGTCGCAGGTCGCACAGTCGGGGGCCTTCAGCGCAGGAGCTTGTCGCGAATTTTTCGGCCGAGGAGCTCGCGGTCGAGGAGCTTGAGCCGCTGCTTGTCGGGGGTGGAGTTGAGTCCGTCGAGGGGGGCCTGCGTGGACGCGTCGCGGCCGAGGACGCTCACGTTCAGGTCGTCCACGGTGCCGCTGAGCCGGAGGCTGCTGAGGGCGTCGACGTCCAGGTC
This sequence comes from Paludisphaera soli, assembly GCF_011064595.1. Taxonomy (GTDB): domain Bacteria; phylum Planctomycetota; class Planctomycetia; order Isosphaerales; family Isosphaeraceae; genus Paludisphaera; species Paludisphaera soli. The sequence continues at coordinate 133,518 of NZ_JAALJI010000003.1, forward strand.
CAGTTCGGCGAGGAGTTGTCGAGCCCGGGCCGGGACACGTTCCGAGATCCCTTCGAGGCTCATCCGATAGTCGAGGCGGCCGTCGAAGTCCGTCCAGCCCGTGATGACCAGCGGGGCCTTGGCGATGTTCAGGGCAAGCTTGCTCGTGTTCACCCGCCCCTCTTTCACCGTGAAGTCGGTGCGGAGCGAGCCCATGCGGCTCTTGGTGGGGAGGGTGACGGTCTTCTCGACCTCGGCGAGCAGCTCGGTGCCGTCGAGCTCGATCGGGTCGATCAGGATGCGGCCCTGGCCGACGAGCGTCTGCTTGAGGAGCTCGCGGGTCTCGCCGTCGCCCCGGAGGTAGAGATCCATCGTCAGGTCGCCCTGAACGCGGGGGGTGGCGCCGGCGAGGACCGGGACCAAGTAGCGGAGGAACGACATCCCGTCGTCGAGGACGACGCGGTCCGCCCACAACTGACCCTCGAAGCTGGGACGGCCCGGGATGCGATTGAGCGACCCCGAGAACTGGAACTCGCCGTGATTGACCTCGCCGCTCAGGCTGCCGGCGATCGTCTTGCCTTCCTCCCAGGTCCCCTCCCCGCCGACGTCCTTCAGCACGACGTCGGTCTGGGTGGGCTCGTCGATCAGGTGGACCTCGCCGCGCTGGACGCGGATCTGGAGATTCGTGGGGCCGCAGGAGGGCTCGTTCCCCGAGGGAGGCGCGGCGGGCTCCTGAGAGTGGACGAGGTCGGCCAGTTCGAACGTCCCATCGGCACGCCGCTGAACGCGCAGCCGGACCCCATCGACGTCCAGTGAAGTCGCGTCGAGCCGGCCGCAGACGAGCTGAAGGATGCTGACGTCGATGTGGACCTTGTCGGCGTCGAGCCAGGGGTCTCCCGCCGATCCGGGCGCGCCGATCTTGAGGTTCTCCAGGTCGAGCCCGCCGCCGAAGCAGAGTCGCAGCTTCTGCAAATCGACCGTCCGACCGCTGGAGCGTTCCAGTGCGGCGATGACATGCTTCCTCGCCCAGTTCGTCGGAGCGACCAGGACGAGCAGGGACCAGATCAGGACGGGCGCGACGGCGATCCCAAGGGGGACCAGCAGGAGCCGGCGGAACCAACGGCATCTCATCGGAATCCCTCCCGAGCACCCGAGGGGCCCGGCCCTTCCCCGGCCCTCCCGGCCGGTGCGACGAACGCGTCGAGAAACGACGAGCGTCGTCCCCGATAGGCCGCGAACCATAAGCGAATCATCTGGAGGGTGCAAGAAGACTTTGACCGGGCGGGCCCCTCGATCAACCTCGGGCCCCAGGCTGATCGTCCGGGCGGCCCCGCGCCCGTAGCGAGCGGGCCGTCCTGAGGGTCGAGGCGTTGGATCGAGCCCTGACGAATCCGACGCCGCCTCAGGATCGAAGTCCGACCCGATCCGGTCCCGGCCCGTCGCCCGATGCGTTGAGCCTGACGGTTGCTTCGCCCCCTGGGATGCGACACAATCGTCGCCTGCGGACGCTCTTCAGGATCTCCATCGTCCCCATCGAGACCGCCGACCATGACATCGCGCGCGCGCCTGGCCTCGCTGCTGTTCGTCGGACTGGCACTCTCCGCGTCGATCGGCGTCGGTCCGGCGGTCGCGGACGCGCTTCCCATCGTGGCGGACGTGGAATTTCAGCCATTAGCCGCCCAGGCCCGCCGGGTCGTCCAGGCCCTGGATATGCTGGGCCAGCCGTTGAGCCCCGAGGAGAAGGCCGGGATCGACGCCGCCGTCGGGGCGGGCGAGGACGGGCCAGGGGTCAAGGCCATCCAGGAGGTGCTGGACGCCCACTGCCTCGTCGGCGTCGGCATCAATCCCGAGAGCCGGGTGAAGTCGATGCAAGGACCCGCCGCGCCCAGGCTGGTCCAGGGCGGCTGGACCGTCTTCCTGGTCAAGGTCCACAACGAGCCCGGGGTCACCGCCGAGCTGCTCGTGGAGAGCCCCAACGCCGGGCCGATGTACAAGCAGTCGACCAGCAGCGCCGAGCCGAAGGCGACGATCCGCAAGGCCGACCTCGTGGAGCGCTGGTGCGACGCCGTCCTCTACCGCGATCGCCCCATGACGCGGACGCTTTCCGGGCTGTCGGTGGAGTACCGGATCCTCCAGGTCGCCAGCCGGGACGCCGGCCGTCGCGAGGCGAAGTTCTCCTTCAGCGTCGGGCAAGGTAGCCAGGACCTGGGGTTCCGCAGCGACGTCGACATCCTCTTCACCTGCGAGCCCGCCGTCGCGGTGACCCTTGACGTCCGCGACGAGGACGGCCGGCCGACGACGGCCTCTTTCATCTTCCGCGACCGCCTGGGCCGGGTCTATCCGTCCCCCAGCCGGCGGCTCGCCCCCGATTTCTTCTTCCATCCCCAGATCTACCGGGCCGACGGCGAGACCGTACTCCTGCCCGCCGGCGAATTCCAGGTCGAGTACACCCGAGGGCCGGAGTATCAGGTCCTCACGAAGTCGATCACGGTCCCGAAGGCGAGCGAGCATCGAGAGGGCTTCAAGCTCGAACGCTGGATCCACCTTGCGAAGCGGAACTGGTTCTCCGGCGACCACCACGTCCACGCGGCGGGCTGCGCCCATTATGAGAGCCCGACCGAAGGGGTGACGCCCGACGATATGTGGCGGCACATCCTCGGCGAGGATCTCGACGTCGGCTGCGTCCTGAGCTGGGGACCGTGCTGGTACGCCCAGAAGGCGTTCTTCGACGGCCAGGTGCACAAGCTCTCCACGCCGGAGAACCTGATGCGCTATGACGTGGAGGTCTCCGGCTTTCCTTCGTCCCACGCCGGCCACCTCTGCCTGCTGCGGCTCAAGGAGGACGACTTCCCCGGCACGACCCGGATCGAGGAATGGCCGAGCTGGGACCTGCCCGTGCTCAAATGGGGCAAGGAGCAAGGCGGAGTCGTCGGCTTCTCCCACACCGGATGGGGCCTGAAGACGAAGTCGGACGCGATCCCGAACGACGAGATCCCGCCGTTCGACGGCATCGGCGGCAACGAGTACATCGTGGACGTGGTGCACGACGCGGTCGACTTCCTGTCCGCCGTCGACACCCCGATCCCCTGGGAATTGAACATCTGGTATCACACGCTGAATTGCGGTTACCGCACCCGGATCAGCGGCGAGACCGATTTCCCGTGCATTTACGGCGAGCGGGTGGGCCTCGGCCGCGTCTACGTCCAGTTGGAGGACGGCAAGCTCGACTTCGACCGCTGGTGCCAGGGCTTGAAGGACGGCCGATCGTACGTCTCGGACGGCAAGAGCCACCTCATCGACCTGACCGTCGACGATCGCGAGCTCGGCGACGCCGGCAGCGAGTTGAAGCTGGCGGGCCCCGGCAAGGTCAAGCTTCGCGTGAAAGCGGCGGCGATGCTGGCGCCCTCGCCCACGATCGACACCGAGTCGATCCGGAGCAGGCCGCTGGACGTGCAGCCGTACTGGCACGTCGAGCGGGCGCGGGTGGGGGCCACCCGCAAGGTCCCCGTCGAGGTCGTCGTCAACGGCCTGGCCGTGGAACGTCGCGAGATCGAGGCCGACGGCTCGGTGCAGGACCTGGAATTCGAGGTCCCCGTCGCCAAGTCGAGCTGGGTGGCCGTCCGCATCTTCCCGACGTCGCACACCAACCCCGTGTTCGTGGTGGTCGGCGACAAGCCGATCCGGGCGTCCAGGAAGTCGGCCGAGTGGTGCCTCAAGTCGGTCGATCAGTGCTGGTCGCAGAAGGAACCGGCCATCCGCACCTCCGAGAAAGAGGCCGCCCGCCAGGCGTACGACGCCGCCCGCGTCGCTTATCGCAAGATCCTGGAGGAATCCGAAGGCGACTGACGGCCCGCGAGCCTCGGTCCGCATTGACGGGCGTCGAGGGTTGATTAAGATCGGCGGCGCGCGAGGGATCGCGCGCCTCGCCCCGCCGCGGTCGTGCGATGCGGCGTCAGGATCGGCCGGGGCGACGCCCGAACATGGAGGCATCCAGGAAGATGATCGAAACGACTGGCAGTCTCGACGCGGTCAAGGTGGAAGGCGACACGTTGACCCTGGAGGGGTGGTCGGCCACCCGGGGCGCTGGTCGAATCGACGATTTCCGGGTCAGCCTACGCGGCCGCGACCTCCCCCTGGTCTCGGGCGATCGCGATCGTCCCAGCCCCGACGTGAAGGCCGCCCACCCCAGCCTCGACCACGCCGACGCCTGCCGTTTCCGCCTGAAATACCGCCTCGACCCCGCCCAGGTCGCCGAGGCCGAGACGGGGGTCATCGCGGTGACCCCGCTCGTCCAGGGCCGTCGGGGCAAGGTGCACATCCACCTGGCGAAGACCTCGCTGCCCGAGCCGAGCGTCGAAGACATCAACATGATCGGCGTAGGGTTCCTGGACGTGTCCAAGGAGTTCCTGACGCACTTCATCCAGCTCGCCGACCTCAAGTCGGACGCCGACGTGCTCGACGTCGGCTGCGGCGTGGGCCGGATGGCCTACATGCTCGCCCACTACCTGAAGCCCGAGGCGCGGTACGAGGGGTTCGACATCATCGACCAGCTCGTGAACTGGGCCTCGGCCAAGATCACGCCGAGCTACCCCAACTTCCACTTCCAGAAGGCCGACGTCTACAACAAGCATTACAACCCCCAAGGCGCGTTCAAGGCCGAGGAATTCCGCTTCCCCTACGAGGACGAGAGCTTCGACTTCATCTTCCTCACGTCGGTCTTCACCCACATGTTCGGCAAGGACGTTCGGCATTATCTGGACGAGTTCCGTCGCGTCTTGCGACCAGGGGGACGCTGCCTGACGACCTGCTTCCTGCTGAACGACGAGTCGCGACCGCTCATTCGCGCGAAGAGGAGCACGTTCGAGCTCGTCCATCCGGTCGGGGACGGATACACGAGCAATCCTGCGGACCCGGAAGACGCCATCGGCTTCGACGAGGGCGACCTGCTGGGCTGGCTGGCCGAGCGAGGCTTCGAGGTCGAGGGCAAGCACTACGGTGCCTGGTGCGGCCGGCCGAACTTCCTGAGCTTCCAGGATGTCCTGGTCTACCGTAAGGGCGACCTGCCCGCCCAGCGTCCCACCCCCCCCAGCAAGTTCCGCAAGGCCCTCCGGGACCTTTTCGGGAGTTGAGGCCGAGTCCGCCATGAACGACGCCCACGACGAGAACCTCTCCGAAGCCTTCGATCACCAGGCCGCTCGATTCGAAAAGGCCCCCGTCCAGACCGACCCGACGGCCCTTGAGAGTCTCGTCCGCGCGGCCGATTTCCACCCCGCCGCCCGCCTCCTGGATGCGGGCTGCGGCCCGGGGCTGGTGAGCGAGGCCTTCTTGAAGGCGGGGTTCCAGGTCGTCGGCGTCGACCTCTCGCCCGTCATGGTGGACCGAGCGCGATTGCGTTGCGGATTCGCGCGCGAGTCCGCTCGGTTCCTCCAGGGCTCCGTCCATGGCCCAGCGCTCGACGAGTTGGCCCCGTTCGACGGGGCCTACTCGCGATACGTCCTGCACCACGTCGTCGACCCGCGCGACTTCCTCGCGCGGCAGGTCGAGCTGATCCGACCGGGCGGGATCGTGGTCCTGTGCGACCATCTCACCGATCCCGACCCGGCCCTCGCGCGGCTGCATCAGAAGCTGGAGGTCGCGCGAGACCGCACCCACACCCGCAACTTGACCGGCGGCGAGATCGTCGACCTGTTCGCCGCCGCGGGCCTTCGCGACGTCCGGTACGTCGAGGAGGAATTCACGCTCGACTTCGACGAGTGGTTCGATCGCGGAACGCCCGGCGAGGCCAAGGACGACGTCCGCGAGGCCATGCTCCGCGGCCTCGATGCGCGAGGCTTCCGGACGGTCCCCGAGGCCGGCAGTTCGATCCGCCTCGACTGCGTCCGGGCGATCGTCCGCGGCGTGAAGCGCTGAGCCTCGGGCGTCGGGTCCGGACGATCAGCAGGGGTGGGTGGCGAGCGCGGGGTCCAGGGCGACGCCGTTGCGCCGATAGATGTTCCCCAGGATCACGAAGTTCGGACACCCCAGGTTCTGGAGCGGCGTGCCTCCGGTGTGGCTCGGGTCGATGGACAGGTAGTTCGGGAAGTCGTCGAAGACGTTCTGCTCGGCGCCCGACCCGCCGATCTGAGCGTTCACGAGACGCCCGACGCCCGCGACGCCGAAACGCTCCTGGCCTAGGTTCGCAGGAACCCTGAAGCGGTTCCCGAGGATCTGGACGTTCGCCGCGTTGGTCTCGGCGAAGAAGTTGAGGCCGATCAGGTTCGAGTCGAACACGTTCCCGACGACCCGGATCAGGTTGGGCGCGCTGCCGATGAAGAGGCCGTTGGCCGTGTTCCCCCGGAAGTTGTTTCCAGTCACCGAGGCGTAGCCCACGAAGTTGACGTAGAACTCCACGCCGTTGAAGCCGGAGACCGCGCCGAAGGTCCTGCCGTTGTTCGCGAACGTATTCCCACTCAGTATCGCAGTGGTCGCGCCGAAGAAGAGTGCTCCGTTGCCCTGGATGCTGTTCGCCGAATACGAGCCGCTCATCTCGACCCGAGCCGAGTCGTGGGCGATCAGGCCCGAGTTGAGGTTGCCGATGAAGGTGGTCCCGACGATCCGCGCCGTCGTGTTCGAGACGAGGACCATCCCGCCGCTGTCGGCCCGGGGATTGGCGCCCAACCCGTTGCCGTTGACCGTGCAGCCGATCAGCACGGCGTTCGTCCCGCTCTGGAGATAGATCCCCTGCCCGACCTGGACGCCGTCGAACCGGCTGTACCGAGCGTCGAGCGTCGTGGCGCGGCCGGGAGTATCGGTGGCGAGGACGCCGATCCAGCGCGTCAGGTTGGTTCGGACCAGGCCGGTGTCGGCCGACGAGCCGATCAGCACGAGCCCGCGACCGTCGGTCCCCGCCGCGGCGAACCACAAATTGTCGAACGAGATGTTGTCCGAGCTGTGGACGAGGACCGCGTCGCCTCGGGTCGGGTAGATGACCGACGACTGCAGCCCGGTGCCGACGATCTTCAAGTTCGCTTTGCGAATGATCTGGACGTTCTCGACATAGGCTCCCGACATGAGTCGGATGCTCGTCCCGGGGGCCGCCGCCGCGACCGCCGCGTTGATGGTCCGATAGGGCGCGGCGTACGTCCCGGCTCCCGACACGTCGGCCCCCGTGGACGGGTTGACGAACAGCGAGTTGGCCGTTGAGAAATAGCCGCTGATCGGCCGATCGCCGGCGACGCCGAAGTTGTACCGGCCGACCGTCCGGCCGTCGCGGTTCGGGTTGATGTACCACATCAAGGAGCCGTTCGCCTGCGGTGCGGCCACGGCCAGGGCGGGATCGTGCGTCCCGTAAAGGTCGAAGATCAAGGGGGTCGCCCCCGGGGCGAAGCCGCCGAACGAATAGACTTGGTCGGGGATGCGATCGGAGTTGGTGTCCACGAGCCACTGGCCGTTGTTGTAGATGACCGGGTCGGCCTTGCCGTCGTGATTGAAGTCCGCGAGCAGCGGCACGTCGCCGTTCGATCCTCCGTAGCCGAAGGAGACCGAAGCGCGACCGCTCAGGTCAGTGCAGAACTGCCAGACGCCATTGGAGGGGTTGTAGACCCCCAGGTCCGTGGTGCCGTTGCCGTCGATGTCGCCGGTGACGGGGAGCCAGCCGGGGCCGCCGAACGGGACGGCGATCGTCGTCGAGCCGTCGTTCCTGAGGTCCAGGTGCCACGTCCCGGTCGAAGGACGGTAGACGCCGATGTTCGTCAAAGTCGTGCCCGCGAAATCGCCGAAGACCGGGACGTCGGAGGCCAGGCCGTAGCTTCGGATCGTGTCGACTCGGCCGGTGATGGTGTTGTCGATGTGGTATGTCTGGTAGCCATTGAACGCCCGCGAAACCCCGAGGCCGGGAGTCAGGCCGGAAGGGCAAAGCCTGGCTTCGACCGCCTCCAGGTGCGGCACCACGGCCCGCCGCCGCCCGATCATCCCCGCCGAGGATCGCTGACGATCGAGCCGCCTCTTCATGAACGAAGTATTAAACAAGGTGCGTCCCCCATCGACTGTTGCGGCGCTCGGTGATCCGGCCTCTCTACGAAGGAAGGTAGGTCATATCCGCATCGAGGAGCGTCGTAGGAGAGGTTATTCGTCGGCTTTATCGCCCGATCTCCGGCCATGATAACCGTTCGGGCTGAACCAGCCCAGGACCTCGGCGGGTCGGACGACGTCCCCGGTTCGGCCATCCTCCGGCCCAAACCGCAAATCTGACCCCGGCCGGGTTCACGAGGTTTTCGGCGATGGCCCGTGCAGGCGGCTCTCTCGGAGAGTCATCCAGGAGCGACCGGCCGGGCGGTATGCGACTACGGGCGCATAGCGAAGCCCCGGCCGATGGTCGGCCGGGGCTTGCATGTCGACATCAGGACGCAACTCGGGTCAGTCGGCCTTCTTGACGATCCACAGGTCCTGGTGGTACCACCACTCGGCCTGCCGGAAATCGGCGATCGGGGCGCCGACGGACTTGTGCACGATCGGCACGACGTACTGCGGCAGGCTCAGGGTCAGGCCGTACTCGGCGGCGTCGAGGTCGTGCTGCTCGCTGCGGGCCTGGAACCAGAAGCCCTCCTCGTCGGCGTCGTCGAGCGTGATCTGCAGTCCCTGGCAGCTCTTCACGCCGTGGGTCGTGAACAGCAGGTAGCCGCCGGGCTCCAGAGAATCGTACAGGGCCTTGATCCAGCGCCCGAAGGTCGACTTCGGCATGTGGGAGAAGAACGACAGGCAGAAGATCGCGTCGTACTTCTTCGGCGTGGCGAAGCCTTCCGGGGTGTGGGCCGACTGCAGCGCGTGGACGCCGATCTCGTTCGTGAGGAACTCGATCGCCTCGGGGTGGATGTCGCAGCTCGTCAGGTCGAACCGGGGGTTCTTTTTGAGGTGCCGCGAGACGCAGCCGTAGCCGGAGGCGAATTCGAGCAGCTTGATCGGCTTCTTCTCCTCGCCGAACAGCCGGGTCAAGTGGCCGTCGAGCTTGGCCGCCGAGCGGGCGCCGTCCTCGAAGTAGTACTTCGTGGCGTTCTCCAGCGACATCTCCGGGTGGGTGGCCACGAACCAGAAGATGAAGTCCTTCGGGTGGACGCTCGCGGTGACCTGCTCCTGCTCGGCCCAGTGCCGGTTGAGGCGGAGCATCTCCTCGGTCAGGGCGCCGTCGTTGGGCGGGACCGGGACGCCGCCGGTCTTGGGCTTGGACGCCTCGGCGACCTCGGCCTCGCTCTTGACGCCGCCCACGTTCACGATGGTCGTCGCCGGGCTGCCCGGCTTGACCTTGAAGAGCATCGCGTACTGGCCCAGCACCTCGCCGAGCTTGACGGCGAGCTGGAGTCCGGCGTCGTCGCACATCTCAACGAAGTAGTCGATGTCGACGTCGATCTTGACCTCGTCGCCCGAGTAGCGCGTGCCCGGGGCCGGGTGGATGTGGATCGTGGGCAGAAACATGCCGGCCGGCGCCAGGGTGCGACGGACCTCGCGCAGGTAGTGCCGCGCGTCGGGCTCCAGGAGGTGGGTGAAGAGCGAGCATCCCCAGGCGAAGTCGACCGAGCCTTCCTTCGCCGGGAAGGTCACCTCGGTGGGCTTGATCGCCCCTTGGGGGTTGTAGCACGACAGGACGTCAAGATGGTGGAACTCGAACTTGTCGCCGATCCGGGGGACGAGCACCTGGTTGCAGAAGTCGATCGAGTCCTTGAGGACGTCGAACCCGACGTACTTGCGGACGTGCGGATGGTAGGCGAGATTGCGGGCCATCTTGCCGCTGCCGCAGCCGATGTCCAGCAGCAGCGAGTTCGGCTTGAGGAACTTGCTGATGAGGATCTGCCAAGCGTCCGCGCTGAGGATGTAGCCCGCCATCGACGGCGAACCGGCGGTCGCCCGGACGCCGGCGGCCGGGATCGGCGGGATGATCGCCGACAGGTGCTCGGTCCCGAGGACGTACGGGTCCGGCCCCTCGAACTGGGCCTGCTCCTTCTGGTACTGGGCGAGCTGCATCTTCAGCCAGGAGATTTCCATCTCCAGGGCCTGCACGTTCGCCGACTTGCCCGCGCCCTCGCCGGCGAGGCCTACGGCGGACATCCGCGGGAAGAGCGTGCCGAGCAGGCCCTTGCGGGGCTGAGTCGCATTCAGGTTCGCCATGCGGGCTATCTACCTTTCTCGTGACCGGGGGAGGTGACCGACGAAGTGATCGACGCCCTGGCCCGACGCGAGGCGCCTTGAGGGCGGGTTTGGCGCGGGATTATAGCCGGGCCGCCCGGGCGGGCAAGGCGAGTTTGAGCCGTCGCCCACCTCGCCCGACCCGCCTTGACCGGCCGGTCGGGGGGATGGTACACAAGCCGCCGTCCGCGCCGCCACGGAAGGCGAAAACGGCCCGGCCAGCGAGCCTCTGGGCCGGGTCGAATCCAGAGATTCATCGGAGGAAGACATGGCCCAGGAACGATCCGCCGACGTCATCGTGCCCGTCACGCTCGGCGGACCAGCGATCCTGAGCCGACTCCGCAGGATCCTGGACTGCAGCGGCCCCCCCCTGCGACGACTTCTGGTCGTCGACGACGGCTGCGCCGATCGCATCCTCTCCCAGGGGCTCGCGGAGCTGTGCGAGACGGACCCGAGACTCCAGCATCTGCGGTGTCCGCGAAGCCTGAGCTGGGCCGATTACGCGAACCGCGGGCTCACGGAACGCGGAGGCGACGTCATCCTGCTCGCCCCCGACGCGCTGCCGACCGCCGGTTGGATCGAGCCCCTGGCGGACGCGGCCCACTCCGAGGAGCGCGTCGCCCTGGCCGTCCCGCTGACCGACGGCGACGGCTTCGACGGCGCGGCGGGATCTGACGAGACGGCGGTGAAGCTGGCCATCACGGGGCTGCCCGAGAGCGTCTTCACGCCTCGGTCCGGCGCGGTGTGCAGCTACCTCCGGGGCGACGTCCTCGACGCTGTGGGCCTGCTGGACCCGTCGCTGAGCTCGCCACGCGCGGCCTTGGACGATTGGCTGATGCGGGCGTGTTCGCTGGGCTTCTTCGCCAAGCGCTCCGGCCGGTCGGTGGTTCTTCGAGACCCCGACGGGGCCGACGACGCCAAGGGCGACGAAGTTGCGGACCGAGGGATCCTCGACGCCCGCCATCGCTACATGAGCGGGCAGGCGAGTCGGGATGCCGGCACGCTCGACGGCTCCCTGGCGGCCCACGCGGTGGAGTTCCAATCGACCGGACGCATCAAGGTCGCCCTGGACCTCCGGCACCTCCCCCTGGAGATGAACGGCACGAAGATGTATGCCGTGAACCTGGGCAAGGCCCTCGCGGCGACGCCCGAGGTCGACCTGACGCTCCTGGCCGTCCATCCGTTGCAGGCCGACGGGATCGAGGGGCGCCTGGTCTCGCCCGACGAATGGGCCGACGACGTGGCGATCGTCCACAAGCCCGCCCAGATCTTCGACCGGACTCACGCCCGGCTGCTTTTCGAATCGCGGGCCCACGTCGTCTTGACGTATCAAGATCTAATCGCCTATCGCATGGCGCACGTCTTCGCGGACGAGGTCGAATACAACGCCTACCAGAAAACGAGCCGGCTGACCCTCCCGGCGGCGCAGGCCGTCCTGACCTACTCGCGGAACACCGCGGACGAGGCGGCGTCGGAATTCGGCCTCGACCCCGAGGTGATCCACCCGATCTTCCTCGGCGTCGACGTCGAGGCGTTCGCTCTCGACGTCGACGTGGAGGAGACCGTCTCGACGCTCGCGAAGTTCGATCTTCCCGGCCGATTCTTCCTGAGCCTGGCGTCGGACTACCCGCACAAGAACCTCGCGGGGCTGCTGGACGCCTACGCCATGTTCCGCAAGTGGTGCACCGCGGGCGAGCCCCCCGCGCTGGCCCTGGCCGGCCGCGCCCCGCGATCCGAGGCCGGTTTCGCGGACCGTCCCGGAGGCGCGATCCCGGGCGTCCACTTCCTGGGCGTGGTGAGCCACGAGGAATTGCGGGTCCTTTATCAGATGACGGAGGCCCTCGTCTTCCCATCCCTGTATGAAGGCTTCGGCCTCCCGCCGCTGGAGGCCATGGCCGCGGGCGCGCCGGTGATCGCGATGCCCTTCTCGTCGATCCCCGAAGTCTGCGGCGACGCGGTCCTGTATGCCGAAGGCCTGTCGCCGGTCGACCTCGCCCGGGCGATGCAACGGATGGCGGCCGAACCGGACCTGCGCCGTGAGCTTCGATCCCGAGGTCGGGGGCGGGCGGAAGGGCTTTCGTGGGAGAAGACCGCGAAAGAGACGGTGGAGGTCTACCGCAAGGTCCTCCTGAATCCCTCGCCCCGGACGCTCCAGGCCCGACGTTCCCTGAGCGAGGCCATCGTCCTCTGGTCCCGGCCTCCCGCCGAGACGACGATCCCGGCTCCTGAGGTCGCCGAGGTCGCCGAGGTCGCCGTCGAGGTTCCGAGCAAAGCGGAGGTCGAGGTCGAGATCGTTCCGGAGCCGATCGAGGCGATCGAGTCCGAGCCAGCGCTCCAGGTTGAAACCCAACCGTCCGCTCCGGTCGAGGTCCCCATCGCCGCCTTCATCGACCCTCCGCCGACGATCGAGCCCGAGCCTCTGGGCGTCATTGGCGCCTGCCAGGCCCTGAAGGCGGCCGTGGGACGCCGGGCTCGGCGCGACCTGACGCGTCGGGCGACGATCCAGCGGGCCCGCCTGGCCCGATTGAAACGGCTCACGCATCGCTTCCTCCAGGTCGCCAGGACCGACGGGCTGCGGGCCGCGTACGGCAAGGCGACGCGCAAGGCCAAGAACAAGGTTCGGCACACCGTGCGTCGGCTCTGGCCCGCGCGGACCGCTCGGGGATCGGGCTGTTCCTATTTTCGGCCCGAGCAGCCCCTCGAAGCCTATGAAGCCTGGCGGCTGATCAACGGCCCCTCGGCCTTACGGGCCGCGAGCCTCGCCGAGAAGGTCGAGGCCCTCGACCGGCCGATCGCGTTCTCGATCCTCGTGCCGGTGTACAACACGGCGCCCGAACTTCTCGACGCGGCCGTCGCGAGCGTGCTGGGCCAATCCTACCAGGATTGGGAGTTGATCCTGGCCGACGACGCCAGCACCGATCCGTCGCTGGCCGCGTATCTTGCGACGGGCCTGCCGCGAGACCCTCGCATCAAGCTCGTACGTCGCGAGGTCAACGGCAACATCTCGGCCGCCACGAACTCGGCCGCCGAGCTGGCCACCGGGGAGTTCTTCGTCCTCCTGGACCACGACGACGTGCTCCATCCCGAGGCCCTGTCCCACCTGGCGATCGGGTTGGCTGGGGCGGAGGACGTCGACCTTGTCTATTCGGACGACGACAAGTTGGGCACGGACGGTACGCGCCTCGCCCCGCAATTCAAGCCGGACTGGTCGCCCGAGCTCCTGCTGTCGTTCTGTTACACCGGCCATTTGACCGCGGTGAGGGCGAGCCTTTACCGCGAAGTCGGCGGGATGCGGCTGGGGTTCGAAGGGTCGCAGGACCATGACTTCTGGCTGAGGGCGTCCGAGAAGGCGCGACGGATCGAGCACATCCCGCAGCTCCTCTACCACTGGCGGGTGCTCCCGGGCTCCACGGCGGCGAGCGGACACGAGAAGCCGCACAGCTTCGAGGCCGGCCGCCGCGCCGTCCAGGAAGCGTTCGCGCGCCGGGGCGTCCCCTGCCGCGTCGAGCAGCCCGAGTGGGCGGTCGCGGCCGGATGCGGGATCTTTCAACCCGTCATGCCCGACGACGGTCCGTCGGTCGCCATCCTCATCCCGACGAGAAACCAGAAGAAGCTCCTGCACAACCTCCTCAGGTCGCTGGAGAAGACGAGCTATCGCAACTACCGGGTCTACATCATCGACAACGAGAGCGACGACCCCGAGACGCTCGATTACCTCGCGAAGGTCCCTCACACGGTCCTTCACATCCCCAACGTCGACGGTTGCTTCAACTACGCGGCCATCCACAACACGGCCGTGGCCCGCGTGCAGGAGGAGATGCTGCTCTTCCTCAACAACGACGTCGAGGTCATCGAGCCGCGCTGGTTGAGCCAGATGGTCGGATGGGCCATGCTGCCGGGCGTCGGCACCGTCGGGGCGCGGCTGCTCTACTCGGACCGGAGGATCCAGCACGCGGGGATCGTTCACGGGCTCCACGAGGGCCTGGCCGGTCACGCGTTCAAGCTCCTCCCGTGGTGGGACGGCGGCGCGATGGGGCTGGCGCGGGTCACGCGCGACTGCCTGGCCGTAACCGCCGCCTGCATGCTCACGCCTCGCAAGCTGTTCCTGGATCTGGGCGGCTTCAACGAGGCGGAGTTCGGCGTCGCCTACAACGACGCAGACTACGGCTACCGCATCCACGACTCGGGCCGTCGCAACGTCTTGTGCGCCGAGGCCGAGCTGTTCCACCATGAAGGCGCGACGCGAGGGTTCGGCGACAACCCCCGGGAGGAGGCGAACTATCGACGCATCCACGGCCATCGCCGCGACCCGTACTTCAGCCCCCACTACGACGCCCTGAGCGAATCCTTCGAGATCAAGCCGACCGTCGTCCCGGTCTCCGCGGCCGGACGGCCCGTGCGAGTACTGGCCGTCTCGCACAATCTGAATTGGGAAGGGGCGTCGCGTTTCGAATTGGAGCTGACGAGCGGGCTCAAGGCGTCGGGCGAGGTCGATCCGATCGTGGTGAGCCCGGTGGACGGACCGCTTCGCGAGGAGTACGAAAAGGCGGGCGTCGCCGTCCGCATCGACCCCTCCATCGTCTGCCTGTTCGGAGGCGAAGTCGCCTATGCCGAGGCCCGAGATCGGACGATCGGCCTGCTGGCCGAGCAGGGTTGCGACGTCCTCCACGCCAACACGCTCCAGGGCTTCTGGGCGGTCGACGCGGCGCGGCGGGCACGCGTCCCTTCGATCTGGAGCATCCACGAGAGCGAATCGTGGCAGACCTACTTCGACCAGTTCCCGGCAGAGATCGGCCGCATCGCCCTGGGCTGCATGGCGGACCCTTACCGCGTCGTTTTCACCGCTCGGAGTTCGGCCGAGGTCTGGAAAGACCTGAATACCCGGGGGAACTTCGACCTCGTCCGCTACGCCCTGAACGTCGGGCGATTCCAGGCCGAGTTGGCCGACTGCCCGCGCGACTCCGCCCGCGCGGCGTTGGGTTTGTCGATGGATGAGGTCTGCGTCCTGCTGCTGGGCACGGTCTGCGACCGCAAGGGTCAGCACGATCTCGTCCACGCCTTCCGAAGCCTGTCACCCGACGCGGCGAGCCGGATTCGGTGCGTCGTCGTCGGGGCTCGGGACTCGCTCGAATACAGCCGCCACCTGAGGCGGCTCGCGTCCGAACTCGGGGCCGATCGTCGCGGTCGTTTCCACATCGTCGACGAGACCGGGGCCACCGCGCCCTACTGGCAGGCGGCCGACGTCTTCTGCTGCACGTCGAGGGTGGAGAGCTACCCCCACGTCATCCTGGAGGCGCTCGGCCGGGGCTTGCCGATCGTCTCGACGCCGGTCTACGGGATCCCCGAGCAGGTCAGGCCGAACCTCAACGCGTTGTTCTATGGGCCCGGCGACGTGCGGGCGCTGGCGAAGCATCTGGAGGTCCTGGCCCGCGACGACTCGAAGCGGGCCGCGATGGCCGAAGCCTCGTCCTGGATCCTCCGCGCCCTCCCGAGCCACGCCGACATGATCGAGCGCTATGGCAAGCTCTTCCGCGCCGCGGCCGAGAGCTCCGTGGCCGGCGAGGCGTCGCGACCGATCCCCGCCGCTTCCGGAGGGGCCGACGACCTCTATCGACTCGATCAAGGGCACGCGAGCATCCTGCGTGTTCGGACGTCGATCTCGGCCACGATCTCCGAATAGTTCGAGGGATCGAGAGCGTTCTCGGTGGGAAACCCCGAGGCTTATGCTTTTCGGGCTCGCGGCATCAAGACGGACGAGAAGCGTTGCCGTTCGAGGAACCGAGCCGTCTCGACTTCGCGATGCAAGCGGATTGTGAACAGGCTCGGCCGCAGGCAACCAAACCCGCGGGGCCGATGATCGCGGGACCCACCCTGATCGCATCGGCGAGGGTCCGGGCCTGAGCGTTTCCAAGTGGGCCTCTCACCGCAAACGACCAGACGGCCGCCCTCGCATCATCGCGACGGCGGCCGTCTGGTCGATTCAGGATCCAGCCTCACTCCGAAAAGCGATCGTCAGAAGGCGAAGGACGCAAAGATACAGGCCGGCGATCCGAAACCCTTCGCTCGGTTCTCGATTGCTACCTGCATCGGGGTGGTGACGCCGTAGATGCTGAAACGAAGGATCCTATCCGGGGCCGGCTGCCTCGGTCGACCCGGAGCCTCGGCGGGCGACTTGGTCGCGCGAACGTTCTGGCGTCAGGCGCTCTCGCGAGAGGCGCAACTCGTCCGCTCGGGGGCGCTGGTCGTCGGAAGTCCCTCGCGTGGGAAGACCAGGAAGTCGCGGGCGTGGAAATAGGCTTCGACGCAGACGTGGGCCGCGTGTCGGACGTCGAACCGAGCCTCGAAGAGCTGTCGTGCCCTGCAGACGTGGTCGGCGTGGAGGTCGGCCTGGCGAAGGTAGCGGAGCATGGCCGCGACCATGCGGTGCACGTCCAGCCCTGTGTGCTCATTCGCTTTCGGGGCGATCCCGGCCGTGCAGCCGTCGAGCGTCAGCATGTCGTGGATCGGCCCTCTGTTGGGGGCGATGACGGGGAGGTGGCTCGCCAGGGCCGCCGCGACGTGAATCGACGTCTCGGCCGAGAGTTCCCCGGCCGGAGCCAGGGCCGCGTCGCACTGGCCCAAGAGACAGCGGAGGTCGCGGTCCGCGGACGCGGCGATAGCGGAATCTCGGGGGTCGGCTCCGGGCTCCGTGAGAACCAGTCGCACGCGGCGACCGCCCCGCTCCACGGCCGGTAGTCGATTGAGGATTCGGACGGCCGTCATCGCGTCCCGGCTCGCCCGGGACGAGCCCGCGCCCCCGGGGACCAGATAGACGAGGAACTCGCCTTGCCTCTTGACGATCGGGCCCGTCTTCTCAACCCGCGTGTCGTCGTTCTTGAGGCCCGGGAAGAGCAGGAGCCAGCGGCGCGAGGCCAGCTCGGCCCAATGCTCGTCCAGGGCCGGCGCGACGGGAGTCTGGTGGAAGACGCCGGAGATCAATTCCTTCGTTCGAGCTGGA
This sequence comes from Paludisphaera soli, assembly GCF_011064595.1. Taxonomy (GTDB): domain Bacteria; phylum Planctomycetota; class Planctomycetia; order Isosphaerales; family Isosphaeraceae; genus Paludisphaera; species Paludisphaera soli. Next base: position 150,649 of record NZ_JAALJI010000003.1, read on the forward strand.
CGCAGTTCCGGGCTGGAGCATCCCGCCTCGTGGTGGACGAACCAGGGGAGGTTCAGATCGGCGTTGATCTGCGCGACGAGCCGGTCGCCCGAGGGATTGAGGGAGTGGACGACGTCGATCTCGTGGAATCGGATCAATTCCTGGAGGACCGTGACGCGTACGCGACCGGCGATCGAGCCTTCAGGCGCCTCGGAGGCGGACCAGGGAGTCGTGCCGAGGGTCCCTTCGAGGAGGACGACGCGATCGCTCAGTCGCTCCTGCAAGGCCAGCCCCGCCTCGCCGGGAGCGGCCGCGCAGAGGAACACGCGATGGTCGCGGGCCAGCTCGTCGGCGAGGTCGATCGTGGCGGTCGCGGCGAGGCCGGATTCGGAGCCGTCGACGACGAGCAGGATCTTCAACTCGCCGGTCGCGTCGAGCTTGCGGCGGAAAAGCTCGCGGATCTCGCCCAACGGACGTCCGGTGCGAGGGTTGTTCATCAGCGAGGGACGTTTGAGGGCGAACCGCTCCGTCATCAGCTCGTATTCGAACAGGGTCTGGCCGAGGCTGCGCGCCATGGCGTTGAGCGAGACGTCGAACGTCTCGAAGATGCGTCGCTTGACGTGGAGCGTTTCCTCGGCGTGGGTGTCGGCCTTGATCGACTGGAAGGAGACGGTCTGCTCGTGTCGCCGGTAGTCGTTGAGCGACTCGGGCACGAACGCGATCTTCCCGCCGCGGATCATCAACGCATAAAACAGCCAATCGCCGGCGAACCGCATGCCCGCCAGCTCGTCGGCGAAATCGAGCCGCTCTGGCTTGCGGAAGAGGACGGCGCTGGCGTTGGGGACCGTGTTCTTCTGGCTCAGCGCGACCTCAGCCTCCTCGGCCGCCTCGGCGCGGTAGGCCTTCCGCCATCTCGCGACATCCAGGTCGTCGGTGTGGCCGAGGAAGTCGGCCGCCCAGCGCTCGTCGTTCGGGCCGATGAGCCCCGACTGGCAGTAGGCCAGGATCACCTCGGGGTCGTGAAACTCGGGGATCAGACGTTCCAGGAACTGGGGCCGGCAGGAGTCGTCGGACTCGGCGAACCAGATCAGGTCTCCGGTGGCCAGGTCCATCCCCTTCATCCACTGGCGGAAGGTGCTGCCGCTGTTCTCCTCGTTGACGATGATCCGCATCGGCACGGGCGACTCGGGCGCCAGGCGTCGCGCCACCTCCACGCTGTCGTCGGGCGACGCGTCGTCGAGGAAGATGATCTCATGCGGCCGGACGGTCTGCTCGAACAGGCTTCGCAGCCGCGTCTCGAGGAAGGGGGCGTGGCGGTAGTTCGGCACGATCACCGAGACCTTGAGGCTCGGCGCCGGACTGTAACCGTAATCGGCGCGGAGGATCGTCAGGAACTCGTCCATGAAGCGCGGCCAGGTGAACAGGCTGCGGACGACGGTCCGTCCTCGACGGCCCATCGTCGACCTCGCGTCGTCGTCGTTCAGGAGCTCGCGGATCGCGCGGGCCATCGCGGGGACGTCCAGGTACGGGACCGCGACGCCGCCGCCGTCGAGCACCTCGGGCGCTCCACCGGAGCCCTGGAAGGCGACGACCGGCAAGGCGCTCTCCATCGCCTCCAGGTTCGCGAACGGGCAAGGGTCCTCTCGCGAGGTCAGGGCGAAGACGTCGGCGGCGAGAAAATACGGAGACAGGTCGCCGCGGACGCCGGCGAAAAGGATCCGATCGGCGAACCCGGAAGCCTCGACGTCGTGCCGGAGCCACTGGAAGAAGTCCGGCAGGACGACATGGCCGAACCAGACGAAATAGGTCCGCTCGGCCAGATCGGCGGTACTCGGGTCGGAGAGGACCGTCCGCGCGGCCTGGACGAAGAGATCGGCCCCCTTGCGGAGGTCGATCGTGCCGCATCCGAGGATGATCCGCGCGTCGTCGGGCAGGTTCAGCTCGGCCCGCACGCTCTCGCGCATCTCCTCGCGCGAGAGGCCCCGCGTCTTCGCGTCCAGGCCGTATCGGACCGTCTGGATGCGGTCGGCGCCGACGTCGAATCGGTTGATGAGGGCGTTGCGAACGACCTCGGCGGGGACGATCGTTCGACGGCTCGCGGCCTTGATTCGTTCGATCGCCTCGACGCCGCCGAGGATCTCGATGAAGGTCGGAAGCTCGTGGATCCAGGACAGGACCGGGACGTCGGCGGCCTCGAAAGCCTCGTGGAACTCGCTCACGGCCATCGTATTGCAGACCGCCGCCCCATTGCGGGCGTACTCGCGGAATCGCTCGGCGATGACGGACGGGGCAGCAGCCCAGGACGCGATGCCGGCTTCGACGACCTTGGCGAGGACCAGGGTCGGCGCCCGACGGGCGAACTCCGCCACCAGATCACCGCCGGTCTTCAGGACGACCCAGCACTCGATCCCCGGGACACGCGACAGCTCCTCGCAAAGCCGGAGGAGGCTGAAGGGGGCGCCGGTGCGGCAGGCCGAATGAGAGACCAGGAGAACCTTGAACGACGCCTGCACCCTCGAGGCGGCGTCGTCGGAATCGACCCGGGGTTTGCTCCACGGGAGATCCTCGAAGCGGGGCGGCGCGGTGGGAGTCGCGACAGGCGCGGCGAGTTCGGCTTTCGCGGCGGGCTCGACCTGGACGCCGAGCGACTTTCCGACCTTCCGGAACAACCGGCGGGAGGCTCGACTCAGGGCCGGCCGGGGTCCTTCGGAGACCGCCACGCGGAGGAACCGGATCGAGAGGGCGACGCAGCGGCCGTGAAGCCGGGTTTCCGGAAAGAACCGAGTCTTCACGCCCCGACAACGCTCGATCCATCTCGATGCCGTGCTTCGACGCAAGACTTCCAGCTGGGCCATCGCGGCGGCGTGATGATACTGGTAGTGGGCCAGGTGCTGCCGCAGACCGGGGATCTCGCGGCCCTGGTTCGCGTGCTCGATCGAGATCGCCCGGTGCCGCTCCTCCAGGATCGCCAGTTCCTCACGGAGCACGTGCACTTCCTCGCGGAGGGCCAAGGCCTCCTCGACGGTGTTCGTCCTAGGCGGCGAGGACCAGTCCGGCGTCGATCCCCCGCCATCTGCGTCGGCGTCCCCGCCGCCCAGTTCGAGGATCGCGGAGTCGGCGTCCAGCCCTTCGGATTCGATCGCCATGCGATCGGCCAGGCTCCGGCCCAGCCTCGCGTAGACGGATCGGATCTCGTTGCGACGCCCGGGGACGGCGTCGGCGTCGAACAGGCCCTTGAGCCGCTCGGGGGGATTGGGACCCAGCGCGACGAGACCGAGACCTTCGCCGTGCGTGAACTCGAAGCTCGGATGCCGCTCGGCCAGGTCGCGAAATGCGGCGTGGGAGCCGAACCGACGACCCTGGACGCAGGTCCGCGACAGGATCAGGACGGCCCGGTCGGAGAGCTTCGCTCGCCATCGATCAAAATCTTCGAGGAACGATTCGAGGTCCGCTCCGTCCGACGGGTGGACGAGGTCGAGGGACCGGTCGTCGAACGCCTCGACTCCGACGGCATGGTGGCGGAGCAGCTTCGAGAATGAGGAGTAGCGGCGGTCGTGGGCGTCCCGAACGCGCTGGATCGAGGCTTCCAGGAAGGCCGAGCTCGAGGAGTCGTCGCGTTCCGGCTCCAGGGCGACGCATCGGGCGTCGAGGCCGAGTCGACGAACGGCCTCGCACATCGAGAAGTAGACGGCGGGCTCGCGAAATCCGAGCTGCGCGACCCTTCGCGGCCGGGCCGCGTCCACCGTCCAGAATATCATGGGGCTGAACTGGGCGTGCGCGATCGGATCGAAGGCGTGATCGGGCGTCCAGAAAGACGCCGGCGACAGATATTGTGAGACGTCCATGTCCTTCACGCTCCTCGCATCCCCCCCTCGCCCTACGATCCGCGAGGCCGGCCCGATCGCCCGGGCGTCCCGTCGATCGGACGCTCGCGCCGTCGGTTGCTCGCCGTCGCCTCGTACTTCGGGAGGTGGGAACGACCGCTCCTGAGTCATCCGGACTTAAATGCCATCGCGCCCGCCCCGTGTCAATCCGAAGGCCGATCCGTCCGAGGGCTCGCAAGTCAGGATCGTAGCATCGGGGTCATGGTCGTCATCCTGGTCATAACCGTCCTGGCTTATTTCGGCCTCCGGCATCCGCTTCTTCAGATTTCTCGATCCGAAGGCCCTCCCCGACGACTCGCGCCGCGACTCCTCCGAGCCCGCCGCCCCGCGTCGGCCCGGCGTCGATTGACAGGGATTGCGAGAGGGTTTAGATTCACGCGGCCGCGAGGTGAAGCGGACGAGCACGGCACTCGGCCACCTCGCGCAGGACGTCGTCCGCGATGGATTCGAGGCGCGACGTCCGCCTCAGGTGGACTGGATTCTCCCGACGCCCGCGACGGCCCAGGATGGGACCCGCCGCCCTTGCATGCATCGCAGAGCCTCGGCTCCAGGCCCGGCCGACGCCGCTATCCCGTCTGACGCAAAGGAATGCCCATGCACGTCTTCACGAGCATCACGGCCAATTACCTTCCCAAGGCCGCGGCGCTGGCCCACTCCGTCAAGCGTGTGCATCCCGAGGCGGTCTTCCACATCGTGCTCTCGGACGACATGCCGGATTGCCCGGACGAGGTGACGGCGGCCTTCGATTCGATCATCAACATCCGCGAGCTGCCGATCCCGGACCTCCCGCGCTTCATTTTCCGTCATCGCGTGGTCGAGCTCTGCACGGCCGTGAAGGGGAGGGCGTTCCAGCATATCGCCGACGTCCACGGCGCGGATCGCATCTACTATTTCGACCCGGACATCATCGTCACCAACAGGCTCGACGACCTGGAACGGGCCCTGGACTCGGCGAGCGTGCTGCTCACGCCGCACTCGATCGAGCCCGAGACCGATCCGATGGCGATGATGGACAACGAGATCACCTGCCTCAAGCACGGCGTCTACAACCTGGGCTTCCTGGCCGTACGCATGGATCCGGAAGGCCGCCGATTCATCGACTGGTGGGCCGACCGCCTGACCCGCTGGTGCTACGACGAGGTCCCCGCCGGTCTCTTCACGGACCAGCGGTGGGTCGACCTCGCCCCCGCCATCTTCGACGGGATCAAGATCCTTCGCGACCCCCAGTACAACGTCTCCACCTGGAACCTGAGCCACCGCCGAGGGACCGGCGAGGCCCCCTACGACATCGCGATCAACGGCCGACCGCTGGTCTTCTACCATTTCTCCGGCTTCGACAGCGGCGCCCAGCTCATGATGCTGGACCGCTACGGCTCGCACAGCCCGGTGCTCTACGAGTTCCGCGAGTGGTATCTGGATCAGTGCGAGCGGTTCGGCCAGTCGACCCTGGGCAAGATCCCCTGTCGCTACACCCGGTACGCCGGCGGCTCGAAGATCGAGGACGCCCATCGGGTGACCTACCGCCGACGCGACGACCTGATGACTTACTTCGCCGACCCATTCGACGATTCGGACCCGTCGAACTCGTACCGCGACTGGTATCGGGTCCACGTCGAGGCGCCCGCCTCCCCGGCACCGGTCGAGCCTCGGCCTGGATCGGAACCCGAAGGCCGAGACCTCGCCCCCGCGGAATCGGCCCCGAGTCTCCGCCGGGCGTTGCGAGCCCACGCCCCCGAGCCGGCGATCAAGGCCTTTCGGTCGGTACGGTCGGCCTGGCGGAAGCTGGCCAAGGTCGACTGAACGGTCCCGACGAGCCCATCCGCACTTGATGATCGACTCCAGGGAGGGATGTCATGATTTCGAGCGATCCTGAGCGTCGACGCACGAACGTCGTCTGCGTCGTCGGGACGAGGCCGGAGGCGATCAAGATGGCGCCGGTCGTCCGGGCCCTTCGCGACCAGTCGTGGGCCCGCTGCCGGCTCGTGTTCACGGCCCAGCATCGCGATCTGGCGGATCCGATCTTCGAACTCTTCGACGTCCGGCCGGACGTCGACCTGGATGTGATGCGGCCGGGCCAGTCGCTCCCGGACCTGAGCAACCGACTGCTGGTCTCCGTGCATCAGGCCCTGATGCGCGAGAGGCCGGACTGCGTGGTCGCCCAGGGGGACACCACGACGGTCCTGGCCTCGGCCCTCGCGAGCTACATGCTGGGCATCCCGTTCGCGCATGTGGAGGCCGGGCTGCGCACGCACCGGCTCGACGCCCCCTTTCCCGAGGAGGCCAACCGCGTCGCGGCCACCCACCTCGCGTCGATCCACTTCGCGCCGACGCCGACCGCGCGGGAGAATCTACTCCGCGAGGGGATCGCGCCCGAGGCCGTCCATCTGACGGGCAACACGGGCATCGACGCCCTCCACTTCGCGGCCGAGCGCGAGGCCGCCCTGCCTCACGGGCCGGCCCCCGGGGCCCGCTTCGTCCTGGTCACCGTCCACCGCCGCGAGAACCTGGGCGAACCGCTTCGGCGGATCTGCGAGGGCGTCCGCCGCCTGCACGACCTCCATCCCGACGTCGAATTCCTCTGGCCGGTCCACCCCAATCCCGGCGTGGAGCCCGTCGTCCGCGAGGCGCTCGGGAGCCTGGAACGAGTCCATCTTTCGCCGCCGCTCGATTACGGGCCGTTCGTGACGGCGATGAAGCGAGCGACGATGATCCTCAGCGACAGCGGCGGCGTCCAGGAGGAAGCCACGGCGCTCCGGACGCCGGTGCTGGTGCTCCGCGACGTCAGCGAGCGTCAGGAGGCCGTCCGCTGCGGCGTCGCGAGGCTGGTCGGCGCGGATCCGGACGCGATCGCTCGAGAGGGCGGGCGACGGCTCGCCGAGGCGACCGACGGAGATCGTCGCTCGGACTTCGCGACCCCGTTCGGCGACGGCCGGGCCGCGGCCCGGATCGCTTCGATCCTTCACCGCAAGCTCCACGTCGAGGCGCCGACGACCGTCGGCGTCTGAAACGACGGGCGAGGATCAGATCGGTCGGTCCACTCGCGAGGACCTCGGCTCGCCGTTCGGCCCCAGATGCCGGAACTTGAGCCAGATCTGCTTAATCTGCCGCTTCCCCTTCACGGCGGCGCCGATCAGGGCGTTCGACTCGAATCGGTCCAGCCTGCGACGTAGGGCCACGTTTTCCTGCCATCGCTTCTCCTCGCGCTCCAGCGAGCGGACAAGCTGCTGCTCCTTGCGAGTGGCCGTCTCCTGGAGTTTCGCCGCCTGATCCAGAGCGACTTCGAGACGAGTCCGATCGGAATCCCAGCCCCCCTGCGACGTGGCGAGCGCCTGCTGGAACAGCTTGAGACTCCGCTCCTGCCGGTCGAGCGACTCGGCGAGTCGACGCTGCGTCTCCAGAAGCGCCTGCTCCTTGTGAGCCAGGATCCCCTGGGTATGGGCGAGCAGCTGCTCGGCCTGGACGCGCCGTTCTTGATTGGAGACCGAGTACTCCATGACGCGACAGAGCTGCTTCTCGGTCTGTTCCAGGCACGATTTGGCGAGGAGAAAGGCCTTCTCGGTCTCGTTGAGGGCCTGTCGGGTCGTGGCGAGTCCATGCTCGGCGAGCGCGGCCCTGTGCTCCAGGTCGTGGATTCTTTCCGCTGGGTTGTTCCGTTCGGCCTCGCGGAGCAGCACGATCGTCTTGCCGAGTTCCGCTCGGGCCGCCTTGAGCTGGCCGTGCATCGCGGCCTCGTAACGGCGGGCGTCGCGGGCGATTCGCTGGGCGTTGGCCTCGGGGTCGACTTCGATCCAGGCCTCGCGTCCCAGGGCGTTCAGAGTGTCCTGGGCCTGGTGGGCGACGACCGCCGGCAAGTGATGTACGCAAGACTGGTCGTAGAGGCGACGTACGGTGTCCTCGCACCAGGGCAACCCGCAGGCGTCGGCCAGCTCTTGCATGTCTTCCCAGAACGCGGGCGTCCCGAAACGGACGACGAGCGATCGGCTCTCCTCGTCGGACGCCGCCTTCATCCTCGACAGGTGGACGCCCACCACGTCCAGCGCGTTCCAGTACGACATGCTGCCCTGGCTTCGGGTGCAGAGGCTCATCGCGATCTCGTGCGGCGACCGGAGGAGCGATGAGGCGACGACGTCCACGCCCTGGAATCGGGAGAACACCTGTCGCCAGAACGGCCAGACGAGCACCGTACGGGGGTCCTTGAATCCCGACACCGGGCCGCTCTCGATCAGAAGGCGCGTGATGTGCTCGCCCTCGTCGAGCCAGTGTTCCGGGACGAGGCGGTCGGTCGGCCACTCGCCCTGGGATTCCAGGAATCGAGCGAGGACCGCCGGTTCATCCGGGATGTCGTCGGCGAACCCGAAGGCCCATTCCTGGACTCGACGGTTGAGAGAGTGGAACGGGATGGCCTCGAAGTGACCGTATGGGTTGCTCGGAGCCGCCTCGATCAGTTCGAACGGACCGAGAGACAGGCCCAGTTTCTGCAGGATGTTCGCCGTCAGGCTCGAACCGCTGCGATGCATGCACAAGAGGACGACGAGCTTGCGATTCGGTCCATCCATGACATCCACCTCGAACCATCCGTGATTGGTGCGCGAATCGCCCGGCGTCTCCCGGGGCGGAGACCTGCGTTACATTTTTTCGGCCGTTCGTGCCGCTCGGCATCACGACTTTATCGATTAAGCCGGAGGTGGCGACCCCGTTTTCAGCGGGCCTCCACCTTCGGGAACAACGGCGTGGGCTTCCCTTCCACCACGGGAGCGGCCACCCGCAACGGCTGCCCGGCGGAGTAAGGCCTGGACGCCGAGCCGTAGGACACGGCCTCCCAGGGCTGATGCGACTCGAAGTTGAACGCTCGATGGAACGTCTCGGCGGTCTTCGGCAGGAACGGCTTGATCAAGATGGCCGTCACGCGCATCCAGTCGGCCAGGTTGGCCAGCACGACGCGCGTGGCTTCCAGGTCCGTCTTGGCGAGCTTGAACGGCTGCGTCTCCTGGATGTACTTGTTCGCGGCGTCGACGACCTCCAGCCAGATCCGTTGGAGCGCCGTGGTGTAATCGAACGCGCCGACCCGATCGCGGAGCGTTTCGACCAGGGCGGGGAGATCCAGACCGCGCCGCCAGGCGGTGAGGTCGACCTCGCCGACCTCGCCGAGGTCGCCTCCGAAGTACTTGAGGCACATCGTCAGGATTCGGCTGTAGAGGTTGCCGAGGTTGTTGGCGAGCCCGCTGTTGTAGGCGTCGGCGAACCGCTCGAAGGAGAATTCGCCGTCGCCGCTGAAGGGGCACTGGCTCATGAAGTAGTACCGGAAAGCCTCGGCGGAGAAGTCGTTGATGAGGTCCATCGGCTCGACGACGTTGCCCATGCTCTTGCCGATCTTCGCGACCTCGCCGCTCTCCTCGTTCTTGCGATACACGAACCCGTGGCCGAAGACCTTGCGGGGCAGCGGCACGCCGGCGGACATGAGCATGGCCGGCCACAGGGCGCAGTGGAACCGCGTGATGTCCTTGCCGATGACGTGGACGTCGGCCGGCCAGGTCCGCTCGAACCGCGCCTCGTCGGTCCCGTATCCGGCGGCCGTCACGTAGTTGAGCAGGGCGTCGAACCAGACGTAGATCGTGTGTTCGGGGTCGAACGGGACCGGAATGCCCCAGGTGAAGCCCTTGCGAGAGATCGCGACGTCCCGAAGCTCGGTCTCCACCAGGCTGACGATCTCGTTGCGGCGCGACTCCGGGCGGATGAAATCCGGATTGGCCGAGTAGAAGGCCAGCAGGCGGTCTCGGTAGGCCGAGAGGCGGAAGTAGTAGTTCTCCTCCTCGACCATCGAAAGCTCGGCGTTGGGGTGATTCGGGCAACGGCCGTTCCCCTCGGCGACCTCTTTCTCGGTCTTGAACGACTCGCATCCGACGCAATAGTGGCCCGAGTAGACGCCCTTGTAGATGTCGCCGGCGTCGAAGACCGCCTGGATGAACTTGCGACAGCCGACATGGTGCCGCTCCTCGCTCGTCTGGATGAAATCGTCGTTCGAGATCTCGAGCGCGGACCACACTTCCTGGAACTGCCGGGCCATCTCGTCCACGTAGGCCTTGGGATCCTGGCCGAGTTCTCGGGCCCGGATGGTCACCTTGATCGTGTTCTCGTCGTTGCCCATCAGGAAGTGGACGGCCGCCCCTTCCATGCGACGGAATCGGGCCTGGACGTCCGCGCCGATCTTCTCGAACGCGGTGCCGATGTGTGGGCGGCTGTTGGGATAGTCGATGGCCGTGGTGATGTAGAAACGCTGCTGCTCGTCCATAACCCGTTCCTTGCCTAGAAGCAGGCGAAGCTCCCTGTATCTCGGAGCGTTCGCTCGCGTCGAGGGTTCGCCGGCCGCCCGCGCGCGAGTGCCAAGTGTACCAGAATCCCCAAAGACCTACCGCGACGAGGCCCTTTCCCGGAGTCGACGCATCCCGATCGCTCCGGCGGCCCCCAGCGCGATCACCAGGAACGCCGAGGGTTCCGGGACGACCGGGGGGATGACGCTCGGGACCGGCGGCAGGAGGGGAGGGTCGACGGGGATGCTGGGGACGTCGACCGGCGGGGTCAGCGGCGGGACGACCTGGGGTACGGGCGGAATCAGGCCCTGGGGTAGCCTGGGACCCACGAAGGGATGGTAAAAGTCGAACCGGGCGACGTCCAGGTTCCGACGCCAGAGCATGTACTCGATGAGCGGGCTGGAGGCCGCGATCGACGGATCGCCGTTGACGAGGCGAAGGACCGCCTGACGTACGGCCGTCGTGAACGGTGGAGAAGGCCGCGAAGCCCAGGTCGATTCGCCCCCCGACAGGAAGGAGGCCCAGGCGTTCGGGGCCGTCCGGACGCTCGCCGCTCCGAGCTGCTGCGCGGCGACGCGGGGCCGCGGGCTCCAGCGGATCGGGGCGGCCTCCGCCGTCGCGGCCGAGTGGACGAGGAAGATCGCCGCGAACGCCGCGCCGCCTCGTCGCCTGGCTCGAATGTTCCACGTCGCCCCGTTCGCGTCCATGCGTCACCCGCCTTGCCGTCGGTTGGGATCCATCCCTCAACGTCCATCCGATGCACGTCCGATCGCCTCGCGTGCCACCAGAAAAATCGGCCCATCCGGCCTCGCCTATTGACGCGAATCGAAGGATTGCAGCGGGGAGCTTGCGGGTTGTAGCACTCGTCCGAGGGCCGCAACCTCTCCCCGGCCGTTCGGGTCTCGTTGTGCGCGGCCGCCGCTCGGAGTATCGTGAGGCGGAGGGTCGCTTCACGCCTGACCGCCACGCTCCCTCGCCCATCTCACGGAGAGTCCGAAAATGCCCCCCGCCACGACCGACGCCAGCACCCAAGCCTTCCCCACCCGGATGTACATCGACGGCGTCTGGCGCGACGGAGACGGCGGGAAGACGCTGGCGGTGATCAATCCGGCCGACGAGTCGACCGTCGCCGAGGTCGCCTACGCGGGGGGAGACGAGGCGAAGCAGGCGATCGAGGCCGCCTCGCGGGCGTTCCCGGCCTGGCGTGCCGCCTCCGCTTACGACCGTGCGAAGATCCTCAAGCGGACGGCCGAGCTGATGCGCGAGCGGGCCGACCGAATCGCCCGGGCGATGACCATGGAGCAGGGCAAGCCTCTCGCCGAGGCGAAAGCCGAGACGCTGCACGCGGCGGACACGTTCGAGTGGTTCGCCGAGGAAGCCAAGCGCGCCTACGGTCGCATCATCCCCCCCACGAACGTCGCCAAGCGCTATTACGCGATCAAGCATCCTGTGGGCGTCGTCGGCACGATCACCCCCTGGAACTTCCCGGCCGCCCTCCCCAGCCGCAAGATCGGCCCGGCGCTCGCCGCGGGCTGCACCGTGGTCAGCCGCCCCGCCGACCAGACGCCGATCACGCTGATCCTGATGTTCGAATGTCTGGCCGACGCCGGCCTCCCCGCCGGCGTCGCGAACCTCGTCGTCGGCCCGGCTCGGCCCTTCGCGGACGCCCTGTTCGAGCACCCCGCGGTCCGCAAGATCAGCTTCACCGGCTCGACCGAGGTCGGCAAGGAGTTGATTCGACGTTCGGCCGATCAGGTGAAGCGCATGAGCCTCGAACTCGGGGGCCACGCCCCCCTGATCGTCTTCCCGGACGCCGACGTCGAGCAGGTGGCCCAGGCCGCGGTCATCGGCAAGTTCCGCAACAACGGCCAGGTCTGCATCGCCCCCTCGCGCTTCTACGTCCACGACAAGATCGCCAAGGACTTCACCGAGGCCGCCGTCGAGTTGACGAAGAAGCTCAAGATCGGCAACGGCCTTGAGGAAGGCGTGCAGGTCGGGCCGATGTTCGAAGCCCGGGCCCTGGACAAGACCCAGGGGCTCATCGACGACGCCCGTGGCAAGGGCGCTCAGGTGCTCACCGGCGGCGGCAAGTCCTCGAAGTTCGACAAGGGCTACTGGTTCGAGCCGACGGTGCTCACGAACGTCGACGGTTCCATGAAGTTGCTGACCGAGGAGCCGTTCGCCCCGGTGATGCCGATCCTCGACTTCAGCAAGCTCGACGACGTGATCGCCGCCGCGAACGCCACGCCCTACGGGCTGGCGGCCTACGTCTTCACCAACGACCTGACGGTCGCCACCCGGATGGCCGAGGGGCTGGAAGCCGGGATCATCGGCATCAACGACCCGATCCCCGCCACGCCGCAATGCCCGTTCGGCGGCATGAAGGAGTCCGGCATGGGTCGCGAACTGGGCAGCGAGGGCCTCGACGCCTACTTCGAGACCAAGTACGTCGCCGTCGGCCTCCGCCAGAACTGAGGGGTCGAATGCGAAACGCCCCGGCGGATCGAGCCGGGGCGTTTCGGTTGATCGGGATTTCGGGCGGCGGAAATCAGTTCAGGACCGGGAGGCCGGCCTTGGCCTGCTTCTGCTTCTCCTTCTCGACGAAGGAGGCGAGCGGCTTGGTCTCCTCGTCGAAGCGTTCGACCTCTTCCAGGAGCGCCTGGACCATCTCCGCCTCCTTGACCTGGCGGATGGGGACGCCGCGCTTGAAGATGATCCCCTTCCCGGAGCCGGCGGCGATCCCCAGGTCGGCCTCCTTCGCCTCGCCGAAGCCGTTGACCAGGCAGCCGAGGATGCTGATCCGCAGCGGGGCGGTCAGGTTCTTCATCTGCGCCTCGACCTCGGCGACGATCCGCTCCAGGTCGATATCGAGCCGGCCGCAGGTCGGGCACGCGACGACCTCGGGCTTGGTCACCCGGCGGTCGCAGGCGCGGAGGATGTCGAAGCCGGCCTCGATCTCGGGGACGGGGTCGCCCAGCAGCGAGACCCGGATCGTGTCGCCGATGCCCCTCAGCAAGATGGCCCCGATGCCGGCGGCGCTCTTGAGCGTGCCGTACTCCTTCGACCCGGCCTCGGTGATGCCGACGTGGGTCGGGTAGTCGGCCTTGGCGGCGTATTCGGTGTAGCAGGCGACGGCCGTGGGGACGTGGCTGGCCTTGAGGCTGATGATCATCTGCTTGTAGCCGAGCCCCTCGGCCATCTCGATATACCGCAGTGCGCTCTCGACCATGGCCTCCGGGCAGGGGAAGCCGTATTTCTCGACCAGGTCCTTCTCCAGGCTGCCCGAGTTGACGCCGATCCGCATCGGGACGCCGGCGTCGCGCGCCTTGCGGACGACCTCCTTGAATCGCTCCTCGCCGCCGATGTTGCCGGGGTTGATCCGGATCTTGTCGACAGCGCGGCGGCCCGACGGGGTGCGGGCTTCGAGGCAGGCGAGGGCCATCCGGTAGTCGAAATGGATGTCGGCGATCAGCGGGATCTTGATGTGATCGCGGATCGCCTTGACGCCCTCGACGTCCTCCTTCTTGGGGACGGTGACGCGGACCACCTCGCAGCCGGCCTCTTCCAGCCGGCGGATCTGCGCCAGCGTGGCCTCGGCGTCGAACGTGTTTGTCGTCGTCATGGACTGGACCAGGATCGGGCTGTCGCCGCCGACGACATGGTCGCCGAGCCCGACCTCCTTCGTCTTGTGGCGCTGGACGGTCGTCGCGTAGGCCATTGATCGTCGCCCTAATTTGTCGTCAAATCAGACTTTAACGCGCACATCGTCGTCGTGGACGCATGAATCGATCGTAATCGACGGCCGTCCCACGGTCAACCCTGCGCGAGCCGGCCGGACCCTCCCGACATGAGCAAGATCCCCCTGCCCCGCGTCGTCAAGCGTCCCCTGGTGAGGGCCTGGAACGAGGCCCACCGCCTGGGCTGGCTGGCCCGCGACTACGCCTCGGCTATCGCCTCGGGTCGTCACGAACATTGTACGGTGTGCGGGAAGACGGGCCGGATGTTCTATCGTCGTCGCGTGATTCCTCCCCGGCTCGTCCAGCTCTGGGGCCTGACGGAACGCCAGGCCGAGGCCCTCGCCCGCAAGGAGTCGTGCGACTGCGCCAACTGCGGAGCCAAGCTCCGCGCGCGTAGGATGGCGGAAGTCCTGCTCGACCTCTACCCGATCAACGGTCGACGCGCGTCGGATCTTCGAACCTGGGCCGGGAGCCACGAGGCGGGCCGCCTGCGGATCGCCGAGATCAACCGGATCGACGGCATCCACGAGACGCTGCACGACCTGGCCCATTTTCATCCGTCCGACTTCATCCCCAACGCCCACCGGGGCGGTTACGTCCACGGAGTCCGACACGAGGACCTCGACGGTTTGACCTACGAGGACGACCGATTCGACCTCGTGCTGACGTCCGAGACGCTGGAGCACGTTCCCGACCTCGGCCGGGCCCTGGCGGAGGTCCGCCGCGTCCTCGTCCCGGGCGGCTCGCACGTCTTCACGGCCCCCGTCGCGCCCCATGTCGCGAGGACCTTCCCACGCGCCCGGCTGCGTCGGGACGGTTCGGTCGAGGAACTCGCCCCTCCGATCCGCCACCCGGGGGGGGACGTCGGCTACCAGGTTTTCACCGATTTGGGGATGGACTTCCCGGAGATCCTTCGCGACGCGGGCTTCGAGACCGAGGTTCGCTTCGGCCCCGTCTCCGACGACGATCTCGCGCAGGTGTACGTCTGCCGCAAGCCTACGGGTTGAGGAGCGGCGCCGCGCGGGCCACGTCCTCCGGGCTGAGTTTGTAGATGTAAATCGAATGGCCGATGCGATCGATGGGTTCGAACAGGCGGAAGTAGCCGAAGGCCTCGTTTCGACTCGACCAGGCGGGGGGCCAGGCTTCGTAGAAGGCGGGGGTCGGGTCGTAGAGCCTCCAGTGGAGACCGTAGACCAGGGTGGCGCTGACGGCGTAGTAGCCGGGGACCAGGCTTTTCGCCGGGCCGATGAGTCGGGTCTCTGGATTCGTGTACGTCCCCGTGATCGCGCCCGGCTTGACCGGCGGCAGGAACCAGTTGAGACGATCGCCCCGCGCCGCGAAGATCCCCGGATTGATCTGACCGAAGTACGCAAAGCCGATCGGCTCGTTCGGGATGTTCGTTCGACACCATTCCCGAAGGCCGACCAGATCCTGGCCCCAGTCGAGATTGCTGTCGATCAGCCTCGCGGGAGTGCGGTCCGGGCCTCCGGAGGCCTGGTTGAAATACGCGAGGTAGTGAGGATGGATGCTCAGGGTTGAAAGGGCCGTGAGCCCAAGGCAGCCCACCAGCGCCGCCCGACCGGCGAGCCTCCCGCGTCGGCCGAACGACTCGACCCAGGGGACGAGCTTCCCCGTCTGCACGTAAACGTAGGGAAAGATCGCGAGCACGTAACGCAGGCCGAGGTTGATGTCGGTGAGGAAGCTCATCGCGAAAAGAACGGCCGAGGGCACGGTCCAGAGCGCGACTTCGTCGGCCCAGGCCGCGCCGGGGCGACGAACGGCCGCGAGCGCGAGCAAGGAGGCCAGCACCAGCGTCCAGGTCCCTTCGGGGACCTTGTAGGCTAGGGTCGCCAGGTAGTAGTACCACCAGCCCGAATCGCGCAGGACGCCGTTGAGATAGACGGGGTATCCGGACACGGAGCGGTCCGGCGAAGCGGCCTCGCGGCGGGCGAGATCCACGTCCCCCGACCGCAGGGCCTCGCGGGCCCGCACGAAACGCAGCGGAATCCCGTCGGCCTCGATCTTCTGCTCGTCGAAGCCGAGCAGGTAATGCTCCGGCAGGGGGGCCGGAAAGTTCTCCAGGATGGTCCCCCGGAACCGATTTCGGGCGAAGGGCCAGATGGTATCGAAGAGCGGATTCATCGTCGCCGGCGGCGTCCTCACGCCGCCCGGCGGGGGGCTCGTCAGGCTCTTGCTCGCGAACTCGAAGCTCCCCAGCGGTTTTCCAACGCCCTCGAAGAGATAGCCGGCGTCGATCACGAGGATGCTCAACGCCACGACGAGGGCACCATGACCGGCGGCCTGGCCGATCCGACGCAAAATGCGGCCCGCGTCGGGCGTCAGGGCCAGTCGCACGAGCCAGAGGAACGGCCAAACCGCATACAAGAGCAGCAAGCTGAACTTGGAGAGCTGGGCCACGCCCAGGGCGAAGCCCGCGAGCGCCGCCCTCGCCCAGCTCGGTCTCGTGAGGTATCGCCAGAAGAGATAGGTCGCCGCCGCCCCGAGCGCCGCCGAGCCGACGTCCGAGGTGATCAGCCGGCCGTGAGCCAGGATGTTCGGGCAGGTGGCCCAGAGCGCGAGGCTCAAGAGCCCTCCGAAGGCCCCATAGAGCCGGCTCGACCAGGCGAAGACGACGACGCCCCCGACGATCGAGAACAAGGGCATGACCATCCGTCCGAGTGTGAACAGCTCGAAGTAGCGGTCGGCGTTGACGAACGCGAAATCCTGCGAGAAGCTCGTCTGCGACGGGTTGCGGTCGCTCCAGGACTTGCGCTGATAGAGCGGCTCTAAAACCGGCCCCGCGAGCCAGACCGGCAGCGACGCGACGAGCTTCACGAGCGGCGGGTTGTGGGGGTAGAGCCGGAACGTGTGGCGGTCCCAGTACGTCAACCCGGCCGGCATGTGCACGACCTCGTCGACGGTGGGATTCTCGGTCAGCAGGCTCCGCTCAGCGAGCGCCAGGTGCAGGCCCAGCATTGCGACGACGGCCAGTCCGATCCACAGTCTGCGGCGTCCGAGACCGCCGCCGTCCTCCGGCCCCGAGGGATCGGGGGGGGCCGGAGCCGGCGGTGGAGCGGGAAGGGGACGATCCGGCTCTCGGCGGCGGTCGCCCGCGCCTCGGGGCTTGCGAGCCAAGCGAAGACTCCTGCGGGTGGTCGGGGAAGCTGGCTCAGAGGCCCTCGGCCACCAGCTCGCTGATCTCCCGGAAGCTCCCCTTCAAATGGCTGTAGAGGCCCCGGTAGACCGTGTAGGCTCGATCGTAGTACGCCTTCACCCGGGGATCAACGTTCGTGCTCTCGACGGTCATGATCGTGGCGTCGCACGCCTCGGGGACCGACGAGAACCCGCCGGTGCCCACCTGGGCGAGTAAGGCCACGCCAAACGCCGGGCCTTCGCTGGCATTGATCGTGTGGACGTCCGCGCCGTAGACGTCGGCCTGGATCTGCCGCCAGAGGGCGTTGCGGGCCCCGCCGCCGGAGACGCGGATCTGCTCGATCGCGACGTTCATGTCGCGGATCAGCTCCAGGCTGTCGCGCATCGCGAACGTCGCCCCTTCGAGCACCGCGCGGATCATGTGCGGACGGCCGTGGCGGACCGTCAGGCCAATCCAGCCCCCCTTCGCGTCGGGGTCGAAATGGGGGGAACGCTCGCCGGTGAGGTAAGGCAGGAAGAACAGGCCCTCGGCCCCGGGCCCCGCGAGCGCCGCCTCGGCCGTGAGGATCTGGTAAGGGTCCACCCCCTGCGACTTCGCCAGCGCGACCTCCGCCTTGCCCAGCTCGTTGCGGAACCACTGCAAGCTGCCCCCCGCGGAGAGCACCACGCCCATGACGTGATAGGCGCCCGGCACGGCGTGGCAGCCCCGTTGCAGCCTCCCCGCCGGGTCGAAGCCGAGGTGGTCCGAGTGGGCGAAGATGACGCCCGACGTCCCCATCGTCGCGGAGACCACCCCCTGCCTCACGATGCCGTTCCCGACCGCCCCGGCCGGCTGGTCGCCGCCACCGCCGACGACGGGCGTGCCGACGGGGAGCCCCGTGGCCTCGGCCCCGATCGCCCCCACGGTCGCGGAGACTTCCTGGCTCTCGAAGCACTCGGGCAGCAGCGCCGGGTCGAGATCGAGCTTGCCCAGCAGTTCGCGGCTCCAGCGTCGGTTGGCGACGTCGAGCATCAGGGTCCCGGACGCGTCGCTCACCTCGGTGGCGTAGGTCCCGGTCAGGCGGTAGCGGATGTAGTCTTTCGGCAAGAGCACCTGCCGGACGCGATCCCAGTTCGCCGGCTCCTCCTTGCGGACCCAGAGCAGCTTGGGCGCGGTGAAGCCGGTCAGCGCCCGGTTGGCGACCATGCGGATGAGGGCCTCGCGGCCGCCGGCCCGCTCCTCGATCTCCGCGCACTGGGCGGCCGTCCGCTGATCGTTCCAGAGGAGCGCCGGCCGAACGACCTGACCGTCGGCGTCGAGGAAGACCGAACCGTGCATCTGGCCGCTCAGCCCGACGCCGGCCACGTCCGATGGCTTGAACGCTCCGGAGTTCAGCACCGAGCCCAGCGTCTCGCGGGTCGCCTCCCACCACAGCTCCGGGTCCTGCTCCGACCAGCCCGGCCTCGGGTGCGAGCACGGATACTCCGACGAGGCCGAGGCCAGGATCCGCCCCGATTCGTCGATCGCCAACGTCTTGGTCCCGGACGTTCCGACGTCGATGCCGATTGTGACGCTCAAGGGCGGATCTCCCAGCGCTCGCCGCACTGCAGGACCTTGGGCTCGACCCCGGAGGGCAGGCGACGCGCCTGATGTTCGAACTCCTGGGCGGGCACCGTGTTGAAAGTGAACATGTCGTAGTGGTGCGGCACCACGTACCGCGGTCGGACGCGCCGGGCCAGGTCGACGGCCTCGGTCGCGCTCATGTTGCCGGCGACGCCCCGGCTGGGGTTGCGGCCGTTGATCGGCAGGAAGAGGGCGTCGAAGCCCTCATTGCCCAGTGACTCGGCGAGCCCTTCGTAGGCCAGCGTGTCGCCGCTGTGGTAGATCCTCAAACTACCGGACTCGATGATGAACCCGAGATAGGGGTGCCGGCCTCGCGCGTCGCGGTCGAACTCCTCGTGCGCCGAGGGGACCGCGCGGATGCGAAACCCCGCCCCCCGGACCTCCGAGCCGGCGTCCACGGGGATCATCCGATCCTCGGGCAGGCCCAGGCTCATCGCATAATCCCGGATCGACTCCGGAAGGACGAGCATCGCGGACGGCGAGGCGTTCAGGAGGTCCGGTGCCGTCCCCGGGTCCAGGTGGTCGGAATGCTTGTGGCTCGCCAGCAGCAGGTCGACCGACTTGAGATCTGCGCCGTGCAGGGGCGAGCGCGTCATCCGCACATGGGGGCGATTCGTGGACTCGTACTTCCGGGTTAGGTGCTCGGATAGGTAGAGATCGACCGCGAGCAGCCCCTGGGCGGACTTGAAAAGAAAACCGCTCTGGCCGGTCCACCAGACCGCCAGGCCGTCTCGCGGCGGGTCGACCGCTTCGATCTCGCGGATCAGGGCTTCGCCCATCCGCACGGGTTCAATCATCGTGCTCACCCCGTCTGGACTGATGGATCAGGACCGCCCCAACTCGCGGCGGACCAGCGCCGCCCCCTCGGCGAGCGACCGGGCCTTCGCCACGGCGATGTGTCGCGAGGTCTGCGAGAACCCGCAGTCGGGCGTCACCGAGACTCGCTCCGGGGCGATGTGCCGCAGGACCTCGCGGAGCCGTTCGGCGACCAGCTCGGCCGGCTCGACCCAGGTATTCTTGACGTCCACGAGCCCCACCGCCACGTCCATCCCCTCGGGAAGCTCTGCGAGGATCGCGACCTCCGCCATCTCACGGCTGGCGAACTCCAACGCCAGCTGATGGACCTTCGCGCGGCCGATATGCGGGAAGAGGGGCCGATACGAACGACGGCCGACCGCCCGGGCCCGGTAGTTCCCGAAGCACATGTGCATGCTGATGTAGGCGTCGACCCCTTCGACGGTCCGAGCGACCACATCCAGGAAATAGTCCGGAGCGTCGGGGTGACAGGCGAAGCTCGGCTCGTCGAGCTGGATGAAGTCCACCCCCGCGGCCGCGAGCGCCCTCAATTCCGCCCCGACGATCGGGATCAGGGCCTCGGCCACCGCCTGGCGGTCGGGATAAACGTCCCCGCCGTCGATGCAGCCGGCGAGGGTGAACGGGCCCGGGACGGGCGACTTCACCGGCGCCGCGACGTATTCGCGCAACCGATGGTACTCGGTCAGGACGCCGAGGCCGTCGGGCGCGGAGAGCGGGGCGACGCAGCGGTAGCGGTCGCGCTGGTCGTGGGCCGGAGCGCCCCAGTGCCTCGCCTTCCGCAGAGGCTCCAGACCGCCGAGATACTCGTAGAACCCCAGGTTGAAATCGACCCGCTGCATCTCGCCGTCGGTGATCCGATCGAGCCCCGCGCGGAGTTGATCATCGACCACCAGGCGGACGGCGTCGCGGACGGCCTCCTCGCGATCCACGGGGCCGTAAAGCTCGGGATGCTCCTTCACGTCGAGCACGAATTTCTCGTACCAACCGGGGAAGGACCAGCTTCCGATCACCGTGGCGGGTAGGAACACGTCCGCCATCGCTCATCCTTTCTTCTAGTTCTTCAAGCCCGGTCGAAATCTGGACGATCCCTCAAGGGAAGCGGGGGTGCGAGCCCGCGACTCTTAAGATATCCCAGTCAACTTGGCTGACCGGCCCGGAAATCGCAGGTGGTGCGGCTTCCGCGCCCTTTGGCACGACCGTCCGCCAATCTACCCCCGTCGCCTCGGCGACGCCAGGGCTTGCCAGGCGGAGCAAGACGCCCACGCACTAATGCTTGATTGAGTCGTGTCACGGAGTTTGTCCTGACACGTTAAATTGTCTATAGTCATTCATAGAGAACGCGCCGCGCCGACGCTTCGATCCGATGGGTTCGTGGGGAATCGCCGCGGATCCCCCGCATCGACCAACACCTTCTTCCCGAGGTGGTGCGATGACTCGATCGCCTGTTTCGCGGTCCGTCCGGATGCTTCTGGCCTGCTGCGTGCTGGGGACCCTCGGCGCGACGTCGCCGAGGGCCCAGGATCGGGGGCCGGGATTGACGGCGGAGGATCGGGTCCAGCTCCGACGATACGCCGCAGACACCTGGCGGTCGATGGAGAAGCTGGCCTTCCCGAGCGGGCTCCCTGCGGATCGGGTCCATCGCGACGGGGCGGGTTGGCGTGAGCCGGTCTTCGAGACGACGCCCACCAACATCGCGTCCTACATCTGGAGCGTCATCGGGGCGGAACGGCTGGAGCTGATCAGCCCGGAGGAGGCCAGGTCGAGGCTGACCCGGACTCTCCAGACCCTCGAATCGATGAACCGGCCGCACGGTTTCTTCGTCAACGACATCGACCCGAGGGACGGCAAGGCGCTTTCGGCCTCTCCGGTCGACGGCTCGCCCCGGCGTCCCCTGCTCTCCACGGTCGACAACGCTTGGCTCGCCCTGGCGCTCACGCTGATCGTCAACACTCAGCCCGAACTCGCCCCCGGCGCCAACCGGCTGCTCGACGCGATGGACTTCGGTTTCTTTTACGACTTCTACGACGAGGAAGACCCGATCCACCAGCCCGGCCTGCTCCGGGTCGGATACTGGGTGGACGAGAGCGCCTTCTATGGCCACTACGGGATGCTCAACACCGAGGCGCGCATCGCCAGCTACCTCGCGATCGCCCGTGGACAACTCCCGCCCGACCACTATTACCGCATGTACCGGACCCTGCCGACCGAGGTGGCCCCCCAGAGCCAGACCCCGACCGGCTTGGTCCGGGATTACCAAGGCGTCCGCGTGTTTGAGGGCGCTTATGAGTACCTCGGCTCCCGCGTCGTCCCCAGTTGGGGCGGCAGCATGTTTGAGGCCCTCATGGTCACGCTGTTCCTGCCGGAGGCCGAGTGGGCCCCGAAAAGCTGGGGCGTCAATCATCCCCTGTACGTCCGAGGCCAGATCGAGCACGGCCTGCGGGAGATGAATTACGGCTCCTGGGGCTTCTCGCCGGCCTTCCGTCCCACCGGCGGTTACGAGGTCTACGGCGTGAAGGGGCTCGGGACCAGCTCGGAGGGCTACCTGTCCTACGATGTGGCCTGGGGACAGCCCGCTTTCCTGGCGACCTTGACCACCCAGGCCGTTCACGGCGTCGTCACGCCCCACGCCTCGTTCCTCGCGCTCCCGTTCGCCGCCCGCGAGGCGATGGACAACCTCCGGACCCTGGAAGACCGCTTCCCCATCTACGGCCCGCTCGGGTTTCAGGATTCGGTCGATGTCAGCACGGGCCTGGTTTCGGGCTATGTGCTCGCGCTCGATCAGGGGATGATCATGGCGGCCGTCACCAACGCCCTGGCGGACGACTATCTCCAGAAAGCCTTCTCCACGGGGGCCGTCGACCGCCTGATCCGACCCCTCATCGCCGACGAGGAGTTCACGGCCGGCCCCCCCGGACGGTATCCGGTCGGCCACCTGCTCGAGCCTCAGCTGACGCGGCTCTCGCGGAACACCCCGGCGGTCGACCGATAACGTCGAGACGACAGTCCTCTCGAACAAATCCCGCAGTCGCGCCAAAAATGGCGCGACTGCGGGATTTTTCTATCAGAGTGCTGTCGCCGCGGTTCGATCGACCATCGGTTTCGGAAATCGCGCCAACGGCGACCGATTCGCCGACGTAAGATCTTGCGTTCTCGCCGACTTGTTTGATAATAATTCTACCCGCCTCGACGCATGATCGCTTCCATCCCGGCGCGAAGACCGCACCGGCGGTGGCCCGACGTCGAGGCCCAAGCCCGCTAGCAAGCGCCGTCGCCCGCCAGGCCGCTCCTCGCAAGACGCGACGCGACCTCCCCCCGTCGCGGCCCCCGAGACAAGCCCGGCCGGCCGACGCCCCACCCCAGATCCCCTGAAGGAGACTCGAAGATGGCGACCGGATGTCAAGGGCCGATGAGTCGTCGAGGTTTCCTGACCGTGGGCGCCCTCGGGCTGGGGAGCTTGACGCTCGCCGACCTCCTGCGAAGCCAGGCGCGGGCGGACCTCAAAAACTACGAGGCGATTCAGGCGACCGCCGACTCGGTCATCCACATCTTCCTGCCGGGGGGCATCGCCCACCAGGAGACGTTCGACCCCAAGCCCTTCGCCCCGGTCGAATACCGCGGCGACATGGGCTCGATCGCGACCAAGCTCGACGGTGAGAAGTTCAGCGAGACGCTTCCCCAGACCGCGCAGCTCGCCGACAAGCTGACCGTCATCCGGTCGATGACCCACGGCGAGGCCGCCCATGAGCGCGGCACGCACAACATGTTCACCGGCTACCGCCCCAGCCCGGCGCTCCAGTACCCCAGCTTCGGCAGCGTGGTGTCCCACGAGTACGGCCCGAAGAACAACCTACCCCCCTACGTCTGCATCCCCCGGATGCCGAACGTCTACGCCGGTACCGGCTACCTCAGCTCAGCCTTCTCGCCCTTCAGCCTGGGGAGCGACCCGGCCTCTCAGGGTTTCCGGGTCCAGGACCTGAACCTCCCCGAGGGGATCGACGACAATCGTTTCTCCTCGCGTCGCACGGTGCTCGACTCCGTCAACTCCTACTTCCGAGAGCGCGAGAAGAGCGACAACATCGAGGCGATGGACACGTTCTACGATCGCGCCTACAGCCTGATCAGCTCGCAGAAGGCCCGCGAGGCGTTCAACATCGCCGCCGAGCCGGACGCGATCCGCGACGAGTACGGCCGTAACCCGGCCGGACAGCGGATGCTCCTCGCCCGTCGCCTCGTGGCCGCCGGGGTGCGGATGGTCACGCTCGAATACGGCAGCTGGGACCTCCACAGCCAGATCGTCTCCGGCATGAAGAACCAGATGCCGCCGTTCGACCAGGCCTTCGCGACGCTGATCCGCGACCTCGACCGCCAGGGGCTGCTCGCCCGCACGCTCGTCATGGTCTCCAGCGAGTTCGGCCGGACCCCGAAGATCAACAAGGACGGCGGCCGCGACCACTGGCCGAAGGTCTTCAGCGTCGTCCTCGCCGGCGGCGGGGCCAAGCAGGGGTTGATCTACGGCTCGTCGAACGCGACCGGCACCGAGCCCGAGAAGGACCCGATCGGCCCCGAGGACCTGGCGACCACGGTCTACCACATGATGGGCATCGTCGCCGACAAGGAGCTGATGGCCCCCGGCGACCGCCCGATCGAGATCGTCGACGGCGGCAAGGTGGTCAAGGAACTCCTCGCCTGAGCCTCGGCCCGCATCCGGGGGGACGGCCCGCCGGCCTCCCCCCGCCACTCCCCGCCCCAGCCGTCGCGCCGCGTTCCACCGCTCGACCCGCCCCCCCGAGAGCCTCGACCATGCGCCGACCTCGCCCCGCCAGCCTGCCTCGCCTCGTCGTCGCCTTGACGCTCGCCGCCGCATTCGCGTCCGCCGCCCGGGGCTCGTCCCCCAGCCTGACCGCGATCCGGCCGATGGGAGGCCAGCGCGGGACCGAGGTCGAGGTCGTCTTCTCGGGCGCCCGGCTCGGCGACGCGCAGGAGGTGCTCTTCTACCAGCCCGGCGTCGTCGCGACCGGGATCGCCAAGGTGGACGACAACAGCTTCAAGGCCAAGCTCCAGATCGCGGCCGACTCCCCGCTCGGCTACCACGACCTCCGCGTCCGCACGGCGACCGGCGTCAGCGAGCTTCGCGGCTTCAGCGTCGGCGCCATGCCGGACGTCGTCGAGGTGGAGCCCAACAACGACTTCGAGGCGCCTCAGCCGATCGCCATGAACGTCGTGGTCAACGGGGTGGCCGAGAACGAGGACGTGGACTACTTCGTCGTCGAGGCCAAGAAAGGCGACCGGATCTCCGTCGAGGTCGAGGGGATGCGGCTGGGCATCACCCTGTTCGACCCCTACGTGGCGATCCTGAATACCAAGCGGTTCGAGCTGGCTTCCAGCGACGACGCGGCCTTGCTCTGGCAGGACGGCTTCGCCTCGATCGTCGCGCCCGAGGACGGCAAGTACGTGGTCCAGGTCCGCGAGAGCGCCTACGCCGGGAACGCCTCCTGCCTTTATCGGCTCCACGTCGGCAACTTCCCCCGGTCCACGGGCGTCCTGCCGGCCGGCGGCAAGCCGGGCGAAACCGTCGCCGTCCGCTGGATCGGCGATCCGTCGGGCGACTCGTCGTCCGAGCTTCCTCTCCCCGCCGAGGCTCGACTGGGCTGGGGCCTCCAGCGCCAGGACGACAAGGGAGTCTCGCCCTACCCCAACGCCTTCCGGCTGACGAATCTCGACAACGCGATGGAGGTCGAGCCCAACAACGACCAGGCGACCGCTACGCCCTTCACCGCCCCCGCCGCCCTGAACGGCGTCCTGGAAAAAGCAGGCGACGTCGACCATTTCGTCTTCACCGGCAAGAAGGGGCAGGTCTTCGACTTCAAGGTCTACGGCCGCCAGGTCCGCTCGCCGATCGACGCCGTGATGTATCTGGCGAAGAAGGGGAGCGGGGCCATGATCGGCAGCGACGACTCCACCGGTCCCGACAGCTATTTCCGACAGGCCCTGCCCGAGGACGGCGAGTACGTCGTCTCGATCGTCGACCAGCTCGGCAAGGGGGGGCCGGACTATGTGTACCGCATCGAGGTCACCGTCCCCGAGCCGAAGCTCACCGTCGCCACCCCGGCCGAGCAGATCATGCTGGGCACCGGCGTCATGGCGGCGAGCGTCCCCAAGGGGGGACGACAGGCGGTCCTGATCCAGGGGAGCCGGGCCGACTTCGGGGGCGAGGTCCAGTTCAGCGTCGACGGCCTGCCGCCGGGCCTGGAGATGGAGGCCCCCCCCCTGGCCGCCAGCCAGGCGATCGTGCCCGTGCTCTTCTCCGCCAAGGCCGATGCCGCGCCCGCCGGGGCCCTGGTGGAGGTCGTGGGCAAGTCGGTCGACCCCAACGTCGCCGTGAAGTCGGAGTTCAACGCCCTCTCCGCCTTCGTGCTGGCGCCGAACAACAACGGGATCATCATGTGGTCCCGCTCGGTGGACCGGCTGGCCGTGGCCGTCACCGAAGAGGCGCCCTTCGCGATCGAGATCGTCCAGCCCAAGGTCCCGCTCGTCCGCAGCGGCCAGATGGGGCTGAAGGTCCGAGCGATCCGCAAGCCGGATTTCAAGGCGGCCATCGCGGTCTCGCTCCCCTGGAACCCGCCGGGCGTGGGCTCGGGGGGCGGCGTCGCGATCCCCGATGGTCAGGACGAGGCGGTCATCCCCATGAACGCCGACGGCAACGCCGAACTTCGCACCTGGAAGATCGTCGTCAACGGCTCGTCCAGCGGCCCGACCGGGCCGATCATGGTCTCCTCCCAGCTGGCCGACCTGACCATCGCCGCCCCCTACGTCGGGCTGACCTACCAGGCCGCCAGCGTCGAGCAGGGCAAGGAGACGGACATGGCCGTCGCCGTGGCGAAGAACCAGGACTTCGCGGGCGAGGCGAGCGTCACGCTCGTCGGGCTCCCGAACAAGGCCACGACGGACCTCAAGACGATCACCAAGGACACCACCGACCTGATCTTCCACATCAAGACCGACCCCGCCTCGCCGGTCGGCAAGCACGCCAACCTCTTCTGCCAGGTGGTCGTCACCCAGGACGGCGAGCCGATCGTGCACAACATCGGCACCGGGATCCTCCAGATCGACGCCCCGCTCCCTCCCAAGGCCGACGCCGCGCCCGCACCGGCCCCGGCGCAGGCCGCCGCGCCGGCCCCGACCGAGGCCCCCGCCAAGCCGCTGAACCGTCTTGAGAAGCTGCGCCTCGAGGCCAAGCAGAAGCAGGCCGGCGGCACGCCGTGACCGGCCTCCCGAAACACGCTGGGAACACTCGTCGAACCACCCCGGACCCTGTTGAGGACGCTTTCGTGATGATCCAGTCGACCGCGGCCTTCGCCCGAGCGCTCCGAACGTCCCTCGCGGGCCTCGTCCTGGGCGGCCTGACGCCGACCGTCGCGACCGCCGGAGCCGGCGGGCCGAACGCCCCCGACCTCGCGGCCAACGCGCCCCTCCCGGACGAGCCGTTCGCCCCCGAACCCGCCCCGACCGCCGGGCTGGTCGAGATCCAGGTCTCGCCCCCGGCGATCGACCTGACCACCGCCCGCGACCGCCAGTCGATCGTCGTCCAGGGCTTCTACGCGGACGGCCTGACCCGCGACCTCACGCGCGAGTCCGCGTTCACCGCGGCGAATCCCGACCTGACGGTCCGCGACGGGGCGCTTTTCACCCCGAAGGCGGACGGCGAAACCACTTTGACCGTCGCCTTCGGAGGCAAGTCGGCGACGATCCCGGTCAAGGTCGCCCGGTGTGCGACCTCCGACCCCCTCAGCTTCCGTCTCGACGTGATGCCCGTCTTCCTCCGAGCCGGCTGCAACACCGGCAGCTGCCACGGGGCGGCCCGGGGCAAGGACGGCTTCCGCCTCTCGCTCTTCGGCTTCGACGCCGAGGGGGACTACTTCCGCCTCACCCGCGAGATGGTCGGTCGCCGCGTCAACCTGGCCGTCCCGGCCGACAGCACGCTCCTGGAGAAGTCCATCGGCGCGGTCCAGCACACCGGCGGCAAGCGGTTCGAGCTGGGCGACGCGCTCTACAACACGGTTCACGAATGGATCACGGCCGGCGCCCCCAACGACGACGTCGCCAAGCTGCCGAAGGTCGTCGGCGTCGAACTCTTCCCCAAGGCGGGCGTCCTGGATGGCAAGGGGGCGCGGCAGCAGATGACCGTCCTCGCCAGGTATTCGGACGGCACCGACCGCGACGTCACCGGCCTGGCCCTGTTCCTCACGAACAACGACTCGTCCGCCGCCGTCTCGCCGGACGGCCTCGTCACCGCCGGCGAGCGCGGCGAGGCCTTCGTGATGGCCCGCTTCGAGACCTACACCGTCGGGTCGCAGTTCATCGTCCTGCCGAAGGCGCTCCAGTTCACCTACCCCGACGAGTCGACCGGCAACTACATCGACGAGCTGGTGGCCGACAAGCTCCGCAAGCTCCGCATCGCCCCTTCCGAGATCTGCGACGACGGCACGTTCGTCCGCCGCGTGTTCCTCGACATCGTCGGCCTCACCCCGACGGTCGAGGAGTTCGACGCCTTCATGTCCTCGGCCGACCCGGACAAGCGGGCCAAGCTGGTCGACGAGCTGCTCCAGCGGAAGGAGTTCTCCGAGATCTGGGTCAGCAAATGGGCGGAGCTGCTCCAAATCCGCACCAGCCTCACGGTCAGCTACAAGTCGATGTTCTTGTACTACAACTGGCTCGTCGAGCAGCTCTCGAAGGACATGCCGATGGACCAGATGGTCCAGGAGCTGCTCGGGGCCAACGGCGGCACGTTCAAGAACCCGGCCACCAACTTCTACCAGACCACGACCGAGACGCTGCCGCTCACCGAGAATGTGGCCCAGGTCTTCATGGGCATGCGGATCCAGTGCGCCCAGTGCCACAACCACCCGTTCGACCGCTGGACCCAGGACGAGTACTACCAGTTCGCCGCCTTTTTCTCGCAGATCGGCCGCAAGCAGGGCGAGGACTACCGCGAGCTGATCGTCTTCAACGCCGGCGGCGGCGAGATGAAGCACCCCGTCGACGGCAGGGTCATGGCGCCCAAGTTCCTCGGCGGCGAGTCCCCCGACGTGGCCGGCAAGGATCGTCGCGTGATCCTGGCGAAGTGGCTCGCCTCCTCCCAGAACCCCTGGTTCGCTCCCTCGTTCGCGAACCGCGTCTGGGCCCACTTCATGGGCGTCGGCGTGGTCGAGCCGGTGGACGACTTCCGGATCAGCAACCCCGCCTCCAACCCGGAGTTGCTCGAGGCGCTCGGCAAGCGGTTCACCGAAAGCAACTACAACCTCAAGAGCCTGGTCCGCGACATCTGCACCTCGCGGGCCTACCAGCGGTCGACCCATCGCAACGACAGCAACGCCGGCGACGACAAGAACTTCTCCCACGCCCTGGTGCGCCGGATCAAGGCCGAGAACCTGCTCGACGCAATCAGCCACGTCACCAACACGAAGGACAAATTCGGCGGGCTGCCGCTGGGCGCCCGGGCGGTGCAGATCGCCGACGGCAACAGCTCAACCTACTTCCTGACCACCTTCGGCAGGGCGACTCGCGAGACCCCCTGCTCGTGCGAGGTCAAGATGGAGCCGACGCTCTCGCAGGCGCTCCACCTCCTCAACGGCGACACGGTCAACGCCAAGATCAAGCAGGGGGGCGTGCTCGATGAGGTCATGAAGGCCCGGCCGACGGCCGAGGAGCGGCTCACCGACCTGTATCTCCGGTGTCTCTCACGCAAGCCGACCCCGGACGAACTGGCGAAGCTCACTCCGGTCGTCTCCCAGGCCGCCGACCAGGCCCAGGCGTTGGGCGACGTCTTCTGGGCGTTGCTCAACAGCCGCGAGTTCCTGTTCAACCACTGATCCGACCCCGATCCCGACGGCCGACCGCCCCCCGCCTTCGTTCGACCTTCGAGAGGCCCGACGCCATGCGATCCCGAACCCAGTCCGCCCCACTGCTCGCGCTGCTCGCCCTCGGCGCCGCCACCACGGCGGGAGCCGAGGAAGGGGCCGCCAAGATCACCTTCATGGATCAGGTGTCGCCGATCTTCCGGAATCATTGCGGCTCCTGCCACAACCCGGATAAGGCCAAGGGGGGCCTGAATCTGGAAACGTTCGGCGGCACGATGCAGGGAGGCGGATCTGGCGCGGTGGTCGAGCCCGGCGACCCGGATTCGAGCACGCTCCTCGCGGTGATCCTGCACACCGAGGAGCCCAAGATGCCCCCGAATTCGGCGAGGATCCCCGACGCCGAGATCGAGGTGATCAAGAAGTGGATCGAGGGGGGCGCGCTCGAGTCCTCGGGGAGCAAGGTCGCGGCCAAGGCCAAGCCCAAGATGGAACTGAAGCTCGACCCGAACGCTCTGGGCAAGCCTGCCGGCGAGCCGGCGATGCCCGGGAACCTGGCCGTCGAGCCGTTCACTCCCGGGGCCCGTCCCGGCGCGGTCGTCGCCCTGGCGGCGAGCCCCTGGGCCCCCCTGCTGGCCGTTGGCGGCCATAAGCAGGTTTTGCTCTACCGCACGACCGACCAGCACCTGATGGGGGTCCTCCCCTTCCCGGAGGGGACGATCCACGTCCTCAAGTTCAGCCGGGGCGGCGACGTGCTCCTCGTCGGCGGCGGTCGCGGCGGCCAGTCGGGCATCGCGGTCGGCTTCGACGTGAAGACCGGCGAGCGGGTGTTCGAGGTCGGCCGGGAGTACGACGCGGTCCTGGCGGCCGACGTCAGCCCGGATCAGAGCCAGGTCGCGCTCGGCGGGCCGGGCCGGATCGTCCGGGTCTACAGCACGGCCGACGGCAGCCCCCTCTACGAGATCAAGAAGCACACCGAGTGGATCACGGCGATCGAGTTCAGCCCCGACGGCGTCCTCCTCGCCACCGGTGACCGCAACAACGGCCTCCTCGTGTGGGAGGCCGAGACGGGCCGGGAGTATCTGGAGCTTCGCGGCCACACCGGGTCGATCACCGACGTCTCGTGGCGTCTCGACTCCAACGTGCTCGCCTCGTCCAGCGAAGATGGCACGGTCAAGCTCTGGGAGATGAACGAGGGGAAGGCGATCAAGAACATCGCTGCCCACCCGCCGGGGACCGCCGCCGTCCAGTTTGCGAAGGACGGCCGGCTGGCCACCGCCGGCCGGGATCGGGTCGTCCGGATCTGGGACGCGAACGGCGGGAAGCAAACGGAGCTTGAGCCGTTCGGCGACCTGGCCCTCGCCGTCGCCCTGACGCACGACGAATCGGCGGTCGCGGGATCCGACTGGTCCGGGGCGATCCGGCTCTGGGACGTGAAGGACGGCCGCCGCTTGGCGTCGCTCACCCCGGCCCCCGCGCCGATCGCCGTCCGGATCGACCTGGCCCAGAAGGAGCTGGCCGCCGTGACCGCCGAGGCCGAAGCGCTGACGAAGGAACTGCCGGCCCTCCAGGCGGCCGTCGTCCCCGTCGTCGAGGCCCAGTCCCAGGCCCAGCAGGCGTTGACGGCCGCCGAGGCGGCGTCGGCCCAGCAGGCCGCCCTGGTCGTCGAACGGGAAGCGGCCGTGAACGCCAAGGCGGCCGCCGTGGCCGACGCCGCCGCCACGGCCCAGGCCGCCGAACAACTCGCCGCCCAGGCTCGCGAGGCGCAGGCCGCCGCCGAGAAGGCGGTCGCCGACGCCGACGCCGCCGGGACGGCCGCCGCCGCGGCCCTCGAAGCCTCGAAGGCCGCCGTGGCGAAGGCCCTGGCCGACAAGGCGGCCCACGACGCGGCCCTGGCCGCCTCCGCCGAAGCCCTCGCCAACGCCGCCGATCCCGACGCCGCGACCGCGGCCGCCGAGGAACTCGGTCGACAGACCCAGAAGGCCGGCGAGCTTCTCCAGGCCCTCGCCGCCGCCGGGACGGGCCGTTCCGCCGCCGCCGCCTCGGTCAAGCAGGCCGCCGCCGCCAAGGCCGCCGCGCCCCAGGCGGTCCCGCCGACCCAGCTCCGCACCCGAGCCGCCGCCCTCGGGCACGCCGCCGCCGTCGCGGTCGTCCAGGGCCTCGAAGCCCAGAAGGCGGAGGCGGACAAATCGCTGGCCGACGCCCGCGCCGCGGCGCAGTCGGCCGTGGCCGTCGTCGCCGACCTCAAGGCCAAGCTCGACCAGGCGACGGCCGCCCGCACCGCGGCCGAAAAGATTCTGGCCGACAAGGCCAACCCGGCCGCCGCCGCGCAGGTGCGGGCGCAGGCCCTCAAGGTCGAGCTGGAGTTGCTCGACAAGGAGAAGGAGCGAGCCGCCCCGGCCAAGGACGGCCTGGCCGCCGCCGCTCCCTGATCGACGTCGACGCTCTTGGTGATGCGAAAGAGGGCGTCCCCCCTGGGGCCGCCCTCTTTTCGTTTCCAACGTAGGTGGACTCGACGGATCAGTGCAGACGCGGGTCGGTGGCCGCGATGATCGCGGAGACGGCCTGCTGGTTGAAGCCCTTGTAACCCTCGCGGCGCTGGAGGTTCTCCAGGTGGCTGCCGATGGTCCCTTCCTTGACGAATTTGTCTCGCTGTTCCTGGGTGATCCAACCTGCGGCCAGCGCCCGATCGGCCCGCCTCGGCGAGACGGACCAGCGTTCGCCGGCGGTGAACGCCTGGCGCAGGAAAGGGAAATCGGAGAACGGCTTCATCGTCTCGATTCCAGCCTGGGCCTTCAGGCCGTCGCGCAGGGCGTCGAACTCGAACTGGGCCTCCAGGTGGTGCAGCCCGGCTTCGAGGATCGATTCGCCGTGGAGCGCGACCCACAGGCCGACGGTCCCCGGCCTGGGGAGGTCGGGGAGCGACCGGCGGGCGAAATCCTGGTTCGCTTCCTCGGGGGCGAGGTCGAGGTCGGCGAAGATCACGATCCCGGTCGTGGGATGCTCCAGGACCTGGGCGCCCCATCCCGCGTGCTCGCCGGCGTGGAAGCTCTCCCGGAGGAAGAAGCCCAGCTTCGTGAAGATGCGGATGAGGTTCGGGAAGAACTTCCGCGAGCTGCGGAACGTGTGGTGGTCGTGGTTCGCCCACCCGAGTCCCAGCCGGTCCTGCCGGGCCTTCTGGACCTGGGCGGCGCGGTTGCGCGACTCCCAGTACTGGCGCTCGACCTCGAAGATCAGGTGGCAGGCCAGGTCGGCCGACCCGGCCGTCTCGATCACCTCGTCCACGAGCGCCTCGGTCGCGGCGAAGCCCTCGGCGTCGTCTTCGAAGCGACGGCGGCGGGCCAGCCACAGGTCGCGGGCGGCGAGCGCCTCCCGCGCGGCATGGGGCTTCATCAGGCCCTGCTTCGCGGCGGCCGTGGGATAGTTCTCAAATCCCAGATAGGCCCGACGCTCCACCACGACGAAATCGACCCGCTCTCCGGCGAGTCGGGCCGAACGGAGAGGCCCCATCGGGTAGCCCTGGAGCTTGAGCCCCAGGCCGTGCGCGCCGGAGAAGGCGGCGACCGATTCGACCTTGATCCCGACCTCCTTCACGACCGCCCCGCTCCCTCCCGCCTTCGAGGAGACGGCGATTCGGGGGAAAACGCCTCCCGGATGCGCGTAGACCGGGACGCCGACGCCGTGCACGTCGGCCGTCCGCTCGTATCCGAGCGTCACCAGCCGATTGGCGAACGAGGGGGGAGCGGCGACCAGGAAATGGTCCAGCCAGTTCTCGAAGATCGTGCCCGTTTCGGGGATCAGGCGTTCGGCCAGTTCGTTCGCGAACGCGTGGCCGTCGAGCGCCTGGCGTGTCAACTCGTTGATCAACGTCTCGGTGTCGGGCCACCGCCGCCACTGGAACGGCGCGGCCTTCTCCGGCTCGGTCGCGAGCACCATCTCGAAGCTCCTTCCCGGGGCGTCAGACGCCCGCCTTGTCGGCCGTCCGGACGTCGACCATGGCGGCGCCCAGCAGCTTCAGCCCGATTTCAACCTGACGCTCCGTCAGGCACAAGGGGGGACAGAACCGCAGGGTGCTGGGCCCGCAGGGAAGGAGCAGCAGGCCGTGGTGGAACGCGGCGTCGATGATCCGATCCCGAAGCTCCGGCGCGGGCAGGCCCTCCTCATCCTGGATCTCCATACCGATCATCAGCCCCCGGCCGCGGACCTCGCGGACGTGCGGGTCGCCGACGGCCAGCTCCTGCAAGCCCGCGACCAGCTGACCGCCCCGGACGACGGCGTTCCGGGCGTACTTGGCCTCGATCAGGTCGATCGAGGCCAGGGCCGCGGCGCAGGCCACGGGGTTGCCGCCGAAGGTCGAGGCGTGGCTCCCCGGCGGCCAGTCCATCACGTCGGCCCTGGCGACGATCGCGCCCAGCGGCAGGCCGTTGGCGATCCCCTTGGCCAGGCAGAGGATGTCGGGCTCGACGCCCCATTGCTCGCAGGCGAACATCGTGCCCGTTCGCCCGAAGCCGGCCTGGATCTCGTCGACTACCAGCAAGATGCCGTGCTCGTCGCAAATCTTCCGCAGGCCGGGAAGGAAGTCGTCGTCGGGGACGATGTACCCCCCCTCCCCCTGGATCGGCTCGACGAAGATCGCGGCGGTCTCCTCGGGCGAGCAGACCGTCTTGAACAAGCGCCTCACGCTCTCTAGGTCGTTGTAGACGGCGTGGTGGATGTCGGCAACCAGCGGGGCGAACCCTTGGCGATGGAGCGGCTTCGAGGCCGAGAGCGACATCGCCCCGTAAGTCCGGCCGTGGAAGGCCCGCAGGAACGCGATCACCCGGGGGCGCCCCGAGTGCTTCCGCGACAGCTTGAGCGCCGCCTCGATCGACTCGGCCCCGCTGTTGGTGTAGAAGACTCGCTTCGGCCCCGTCCCCGGGGCGATCGCGGCCAGCTTCTCCGCCAGCTTGATCTGAGGGGCGTAGTAGAAGTCCGTGCCCGACATGTGGATCAGCCGCTTGCTCTGGCGGACGATCGCCTCGACCACCTTGGGGTGGGAATGCCCGACGTTCGTCACCGCGATGCCGGCGGTGAAATCCAGGAATCGGTTCCCGTCCATGTCCTCGATCATCGCCCCCTTCGCCCGACGCACCACCAGGGGGTACGTGCGGGTGTAGGACGGCGACATCACGCGATCGTCGCGCTCGAGCCAGGCCGCGCTCTTGGGTCCCGGCAGCGGCCCGAGGATCCGGGGTTCGTCTCGATGCAATGCGACCATCGCCTTCTCCCTTTCTTTGAGCGGATCGTCCAGGATTTTCGAACCCATGACGCGAGATGGACATGCGGATTCGACAAATGCGTCTGCGGAAGTCGGCCGGCCTTCGAGGGACGTCCGGACGGACCTTCGCAGCGACCTTTCAACACGCCGACGGAGCGGACCGGGCGTCGTCGCCGGCCGGGAGAAGGCTCGCGTGGCATGCAAGTATTATCTCCGAAACGACGCCCATCGTCAAATCGAATTTCATCGATCGAATCGCCGGAACCCCTTGCCCAGACAGAGGTCAGGCAAATGTAGGTTTAATTCCTTAGTTGATCGAACCGCTTGCGGCCACGCCTGGTTCCGCACCGCCGCGAGCCGCTCGATCGGCCGCTGGGCCGAGGGGGTTGCGTCAGCGATTCGACCGCCGGATGCATCGCGGGCGTCGCTCCTGGATCATCCGAGCCCGCGTCGCCGCGCGGGGTCGGCCCCGGCCCGCGATCGCGAGAGACGGCTGATCTCGCAGACCGGGCTCGCACGTCGCGCGCCCCGTCGCGATACTGGGAGGTTCAGGATTTCGGGGTCGTCGGGCCGAGCGGTTCGAGCCCCGCCCTCGACTCCTCATGCGATCTCGTCTCCATGATTCGAACCGTCGTCGTCGGATACGGCATGGCGGGGCGTGAGTTGCACGTCCCGCTGATCCTCCGCCAGCCGGAAATGAGCCTCCACGGCGTCGTCGCGCGGAAGCCCGAGGTCCGGGCGCGCGTCGAGGCCGAGCGCGGCGTGAAGACGTTCGCGGACCTCGACGAGGCGCTGGACGACCCGCAAGTCGACCTCGTCGTCCTGGCGACTCCGCACGACGTTCATGCCGAGATGGCGGGCCGCGTCCTCGACGCCGGCCGGCACTGCGTGGTCGACAAGGTCATGGCGCTGACGACCGCCGAGGCCGACCGAATGATCGCGGCCCGCGACCGATCGGGCCGGATGCTCTCGGTCTTCCACAATCGCCGCTGGGACTGGGACTTCGCCACGATCCGGTCGCTCTTCCGCGAGGGGACGATCGGCCGGCCGTTGTTGATCGAGAGCGCCGTCTGCCGCTTCAAGGCCCCGCAAGGTTGGCGTGGCGAGCTTGGCGCCTCGGGGACGATCCTCCACGACTGGGGCGCGCACATGGTCGACCACGCGCTCCAACTCGGCCTGGGCCCCTGCCGACGCGTGACTTCCTGGCTGTTCGAAAGCCCGTGGGAGGGCGTCGACATCGGCGGCCATGGTCGCCTGATCTTGGAGTTCGACCGCGCCATATTCCAGGCCGAGACCAGCCGGATCTGCCGCATCGACCGCCCGCGATGGTGGGTCGTCGGCTCGGCGGGGGGCTACGTCAAGTACGGCGTCGACCCGCAAGAAGAGGCCCTCCGCGCCGGCGACATCGACGCGGCCTACGAGACGGAGAGCCAGCAGGGCTATCTCTGCACGGCCGCGGACCCCGCCCCCGACACGCGCGATCCGGAGACCTTGCGGCGTCGTCTCCCCTCGGTGCGGACGCACTGGGACGGCTACTATGCGAACATCGCCGCGCACCTGACTCGTGGCGAGCCGCTGGCCGTGACGGCCGAGCAGGCTCGCGAGGTCGTGCGGGTGCTGGAAGCGGCCGTCGAATCCTCGCGCGAGCATAAGTCGGTGGAAGGTCCCTAGGGTTCTTGAGGCGACGCCCCGGGGGGCGAGCTTCGGAGGGTTGTTTCGTTGGTGATCCATTGCCCCTCGTGTCGGCACCCGATCCGCGTCGTGGACGTCCATCCCGGCCGATTCACGCCCAAATGCCCGAGCTGCCGGGCGCCGTTCATCCTGACGATCCCGGATGGGGACGGCGGCGGGCCGATCGTGGAGACCACGAGGACCGGGAACGCCGACGCCTCGGCCCCGTCGCTTGAGGCGATCCCGACGACGCTCGACGCGCCGGCGGCCGTCCTCGGCTACGGTCGGCTCCCCCGCGGCGTGCCGCGCCTCCTCGGCCGCTGCTTGGTCCTCAAGCTGCTCGGACACGGCCCGCGAGGGAGATCGCTGCTGGCGCGTCCCCTTTCGCTCGCCGGCCGGGTCGTGCTCAAGGTCGTCTCCGCCGACCGCGACCGCGACGCCGTCTTCGTCGAGCGTTTCCTGCGCGAGGCGCTGGCGACCGCCCAGCTTTCGAGCCCGCACATCATCCCGATCGTCGACATCGGCCGCGATCGGTCCTCGACGTTCACGGCCATGGAGTACGTCCCCGGCTCGTCGCTCGCCGAGGAGCTGGCCAGGCGAGTGAAGATCGAGCCCCGCACGGCGGCCGCGTGGATCCTGCAGGCGGCGCGCGGGCTGGCCGTCGCGCACGCCCAGGGGATCTGGCATCGCGACGTGAAGCCCGAGAATCTCCGGCTCACGCCCGACGGCCTGGTGGTCGTCGACGACCTGGGGCTGGAGACCACCCCCTCGATGGCGGCGGCCGAGAGCGCTCGCGACGCGGCCGGTCGTCGCGGCCCGAAGGGACGGGGCAAGACCGCCTCCGAAGACGCCCCGGCGAAGCCCCCGACGATCCAGCGCGCCGCCGCCGGCACGCCGGCCTACATGGCGCCCGAGCAGGCGCGCGACGCCCTGGTGATCGACGGCCGGGCCGACGTCTACGCGCTCGGCTGCACGTTCTACCAGCTCGTCACCGGCCGGGCGCCGTTCGCCAAAACCACGGCGACCGAGCTGATCGCCAGCCATCAGGACCAACCGCTCATCCCGCCGCAAGAGTTCGCGCCGGGCCTTCCCGCCCCGATCTCCGAGGCCATCCTGGCGATGACGCGGAAGTCCCCCGAGGAACGCTACCTGAGCATGGACGTGGTGATCGACGTGCTCGAGAACGCCCTGGGCCTTCGACAGGGCGGAGTCACGGCCGACGAGGCCGCCTATCAGGCGGCGGCGATGGACGCGGCGGTGCTGATGCGCGACTCGCCGGCGGCGCGTCTGCGTCGCGGGGTCCTGATGGCGGCCGGGGGCGCGTGGCTGGCGTTCCTGGTCCTGCTCCTGGCGTTCGGGGCGTACCGGCCGATGCTCGTCATCGCCGGCTTCGGCCTGCTCACCGCCGCTGCCCTGGCCTTCACGTCGAGGTCGGTCCGGCCGTCGGGCCTGGCCGAACTGATCCGCGAGGTCTTCCTGGGCGACGGCCTCCGATCCTGGTTCGTCGCCGCGGCCGCCGCCCTGGTGCTCCTGGGCATGACCGTCTACGGCGGCTTCCTCTGCCCGCTGCTCTTCCTGGCGGCCTCCGTCGGAGGGCTGATCGGCGCCTTCCATTTTTACGTTGAGCGGCCGTTCCTCGTCGCGAAGGACGAAGCCGTCGGCGCCGTGAAGGATCCCCTGAGAAGGCTCCGACGCGTCGGCGTCGACGAGCGACGGCTTCGCGATGCGTTGATCCTCGCCGCAGGTCGAGGTTGGGAACCCCTCTTCGCCGCCCTCTTCGGCGAGCGGGCTCTCGCCGCCGAGAGGCTGCGCGGCCTGCACGACCCGTCCGCACCGAGCGGCGAGGGGCGTGCGTGGTGGCGCGGGGGCGTCGAGCGCGGGCTCGCCGCCCTGGTCGCGATGCGTCGGGATGCCCGGCTCCGGCGCCTCTTTCAGAATGCGGCTGAGGCGCGGTTCGAGGCCGAGGGGCTCAACCTGCTCACCGCCCGCCGGCTCTCCTGGCGCGTCTCCCGCGCCCTGATCCGGGCCGCCGCCGAGTGGCGCGACGAGCAGGCCGCTCTCGAGGCCGGTCGGCGCGCGCCGGGGGCGGCCGGGCCGACGATCACCCAGCAGCTCCGCGACGCGGTCGAGAATCCGGATCGGGTCCTGGCCGGACGCGAAGCCGGTCCGGGGCTCCTCGCTCCGCAGCTCGAAAGCTGGTCCTATCGGTTATTCGGCCGACTCCCCAGGCTGATCCTGGGGGCGTCGCTCTTCGCCGTCTTCGCTTACTGGATGCACTCGCACGACGTCGTCACCGCCGACCAGGTCGGTCGCGCCGCGGCCGACATCGGTCGCGCGGCGAAGGCCGCCGCCGAGAACGCCGATCCGGACGCCTTGCGGGACGTGCGGGTGGACATCCCCGTCGAGACCTCGCGTTGGTTCCAACCGCTCGGCGACACCTGGGTATCCGCCCCATTCCGATCGATCCTCGCGGCCAACGTGGGGGCCGCGGGGCTGCTCCTCATTGCGTCGGCGGTCTTCCGTTCGCGCCTCGTGGGCCTCTTCGCGCTGCTCGCCGCCGCTGTGGTGGTCTTCGGGCCGGGGTTAGGGCTGACCAGCGCCTGGCTGGCCCCCCGGTTCGCCGCGCCCGCTCAGGCGATGCTCCTGGGACTGGTCATCCTGGGAGTCGGCGTCCTTCTTTCGAGGCGATGACGGCGAGCCGCGTCCCAGCCTAGCAAGACCAGCGCCGAGGCGAGGGCTCCGGCGCTGACGAGGACGGTGGAGAGCAGGTTCGTCGGCCGGTATGTGAACGTCACCTGGTGCACACCCGCGCCGGGGACGTGGGCCGCCTGGACTCCCGCGTCGGCGCGGCGCACGGGCCGCTCCGCGTCCCCCTCGATCCTGGACATCCAGCCAGGATAGAAGGTCCGGTTGAGGACGACGTCGCACGGCCCGTCGTGCTCGACCGTCGCCGTGCGGCCGTCCCAGGAGACGACTTCGGCGCGAGTCGCATTGGGCCGCTGGTCAGGAGGCGGCATTTCCTCCACCCGGTAACGGACGACGCTTCGATCAGGGATCATGAGCCGACGTCCATCCTGTTCGGCAATCGCCTTGCCCACCGCGCGGGCCATGGGGGCGGGGTCCGTGAATCGGTAGAGCCGCCAGGTCGCGTGCGCGGGGGCTCCGACCGGCTTGTGGACGACTCGATCCAGGGTCTCGTCGCGCGACGTCAGGATGAGTTCGGCGGTCGCCGAGTCGATCGGACCGTCCCAGACGCCGTGGGTGGCCCCGTAGTGTCGGATCAAGGAGTCGGCGTAACCAGGAAAGCTGACGTTCCTCTGCGCGAGCCCCGCCAGCGACGGATGCGGGTCCGGAGGCGCGAATCCCGTGTAGGGAAAGAGCGGGCCCATGCCGAGGCGCAGAGGGATGTCGCTGAGCAACCCGACGAGCCTGCCCGCACCCTCCTCTTCCGCGAGCTTCGTCAGGACGGGGCTCGATTCGGGGATCGAAGCCGCCCATCCCCATTCGGTCGTGGAAGTGTAATAGAGCGTCCCCAGTTCGGCGGCCGTCGCCACGAGCAGGACCCGGGCGGGGACGCGCCCCCTCAGCCAACCGGCGGCGAGCACCGCCGCGATCAGCCAGGCGCCCGCCGCAGTCGCCAGTCGGATGAGAAGCCGATCGCCCCCCAACTCCCGAATGTGATCGGCCCGCCACGACCAGGACGCCACCCACCAGGTGCCCCCCGCCGCGAACGCGACGGCCAGGCCCAGCCCCAGCCAGGCGAGCGCCCGCGATCCGCCGCGATCGAGCCCCTTGCCGGCGAGGATGGCCAGGCCGAGACTCGTCACGGCCAGGAATCGCCCCGGCGCCCGGAACAGCCCCATCCCCGGCAGCGCGGCGACCCACGCGAAGCCCTGGAGCCACACCCCGGGCAAGATCGCCAGCACGAAGGTCGCCAACGCGACCCCGATCCAGAATCGCGACCCCGAGTTGGGCTTCGTCATGACGCCCACGAAGGCGAAGATGAGGGGAATCGTGCCGATGTAGAAGCAGGCCTCGTAGCCCGTCGTCCCGAGTGCATACCAGTAATTCGCCTCGGGACCTCCGGGGATGCCGCGCAACCACCCCGGCACGACGAGTTCCGCCCAGTGGGCCGGCGGGAAGCCATAGAACGCCAGCGCCAGGAACGGCCGCTCGTCCTGGCCGACGAACCGGGCCAGCTCCCAGCTCGGCCCGAGCTGCACCGCCGCGATCGCCGCCCCCCAGCCCAACCCGAGCAGCAAGAGCGCGACACGCCAGGCCCGCCTCGGCGTCCCGATCGCCCGCCAAATCCCCGTCGCGACGACCAATCCCGCCGTCCACGATTGCACCTGGAAGTGCCCGACCGTGAGTTGCAAGCCGTAGGCCAGGGCCAAGGCGGCCGCTCCGACCGGCCGGCCCTCGGCCATGATCCATTCGGCCAGCAACAAGCAGAGGGGAAGGTACGGCAAGGCGTGATAGAAGACCTCGTGACTGGAATGGATCGACTGGAAACCGCAGAAGGTGAACGAGAGCGCCGCCAGGGCCGATCCGCTCGACGTCAGGCCGAGCCTGCGCGCATAGGCATAGGTCGCCCCCGCCAGGAAGCTGTAGTGCAGGAACATCGCCAGGCGGTAAGCCAGCGGGACCGAGAAGACTCGGTAAAGGAGCTGATTCGGGGGGTAGAAGGCCGCCGCATGGCTCTCGGCGACGAGCGGGAAGCCCAGTCCGATGCGATCCGACCAGTAGGGCAGCCCCCCCTCGGCCAGAGATCGGGCCAACTCCGCTTTCATGGGCCTATACATGCGGTCCGGATCGCCCCCGACCGGCTCGATCCCCACCAGGAGCCCGCCGAGGACGACGGCCGTCAGCGCCAAGGTGCACCCCAGGGCGGCTTTGGGCGCGGCGACAGCGAAGAGCTTCGTCTTCAAGCGGGATTTCCTAACCTGTCCGGAGTACGCCCGGCGGGGACGGCTCCGATGAACTTAAGATCCAAAAAATCCACCAATGTTATCCTGCGTCGACACAAGGGAAGCCGCGGTTCGTATCGTAATAAATGGAGACTTCACGCGAAATCCCGTGAGACGTCGGTTCGTCGAAGGAATCCAAGGAGGTCCGTCGTGATCAACATGAACTGCCCCTCCTGCGGTGCCGAAGGTCGAATCCCGAAAGAGAAGGTCAACACGCGACTGCTGTGCAAGAAGTGCCTCAAGAGCTTTTACCTGACTGCGGAAGGAAAGATCGTCGCCGGTTCGCCGGCCGAAGTCGGGACGCCCCATCACCACCACCTCATCCCCGAGGCCCACGCGCTGGACCACGTCGAAGAGGAGGTCGATCACTGGCTGGCGCGGCTGCACAAGGCCGTCCCCTGGGCGATCGGGGCTGTGGTCCTCATCGTCCTGGCGATCGGGGCCCGGACCCTCTACCACGCCTCCCGCCCCTTGAGCCTTGAAGAGCAGGCGATGACGATCGCCCAGGCCCTGATCCGGGGCGACGCGGCGACGCTCCGGGATCACAGCGTCGCGGGGAGCGGGGACGCGGTCGCGGAGTGGACAGAGGCGGTCCGGCCGGAACTCGGGACTCGGGCCGAAACGCCCCACACGGTCGCGCCCCGGGTCGAGTTCACGCGTTCGCCCACCGACCCCGGCCCGGGACTGATCGAGCTCGTGACATCCATCAAGACGGACCAGCACGTCGGCCGGATGGGTTTCGCCGTGCCCGACGTCTCCGCGGAGATGAAGTCGGGGGGCGCGGTGGAATTCCCGATGATCCTCTCGGGCGACGAGGGCTCGGGGTGGCTCCTCGACGGAGCCCGCACGCTGGAGGCGTACCGGAAATCGCGGCCCAAGGCCGTCGCGAGGGTCGCCCGTCCCTGAACTTCGGCGGGGTGCCGAGGCGGCGACGCCCCTCGCTCGCCCCCTCAAGCCGGACGCCGCCGGGGGGACGGCGCGCTTGACGGTCGCGCGGCTTACGGCTACCATGCGGCGGTCATTTTTCGGGAACGTTTTCGCCAATCGGGGTTGGTCGCTTGCAGCATCCCTTCAAGGATTACCAGGAGTTCGTCGCCGAGGACCAACCCCTGGCTCCGCTGACGTGGTTCCGACTGGGAGGCCCCGCCGCCTATTTCGCCAAGCCGCGTAGCATCGAAGAGATGCGCGGCGTCTTGAACCGGGCCCACGAGGCCGGCATCCCCTCCAAGCTGCTGGGGGGCGGGACCAACGTCCTCGTCCGCGAGCCGGGGGTCGAAGGGCTCGTCATCCACATGGAGAGCCCGTTCTTCTCGGACGTGACCGTCGGCGAGGATCGCATCAAGGCCGGCGCGGCGGTGCCGCTGACCGCCCTGATCTCGCAGGCCGCGCGGTCCGGGCTGGCGGGGCTGGAGATCCTCACCGGCATCCCCGGCACGGTGGGCGGGGCCCTGCGGGGCAACGCGGGAGGTCGCCAGGGTGCTATCGGTCCGTTCGTCAGCCGGGTGACGGTCCTGGACTCGGCCCTCGAACTCCAGGAACGCGAGCGCGACGACCTCAGCTTCGTCGACCGCGGGTCGAACCTCGACGAGCCGGTCATCCTCTCGGCCGAGTTCGAACTCACCCCCGAGGATCCGGAGTCGGTGGTCCGCCGGATGCGGCGAATCTGGATCGTCAAGAAGGAGAACCAGCCGTACGGCCACCAGTCGTCGGGCTGCATCTTCAAGAACCCCTCGGCCGACATCTCCGCCGGGGCCCTCATCGACCAGGCCGGCTTGAAGGGGACGCGGCACGGCGGGGCCGAGGTCTCGGACCGCCACGCCAACTTCATCATCGCCCACCCAGGAGCGAAGGCCGACGACGTCCTCCACCTGATCGACCAGATCCAGCAGCGCGTCTGGCAGCAGTTCGGCTACGAATTGGAACTCCAGCTCCGGATCTGGTAAGCTATCGCGTCCACGGCGGGACGACGGCGACACGCGACGGCCGAGCTTCGCCGCGCTCGGGCCGCCGCGCGCCGGCCGATCAGGGAGGAGCCGGGGAGATGGAGTACCGCGACCTTTCCCGGATCGTCGCCTCCGACGCCGACGACGGCGTGGATCCTCCGGCCCGAGTCCGCCGGTTCGAGTTCGTCCGCTCGACCGGTCGCCTCGACCTCCGCAAGCTCGCCGCCGCGCTGCTGCTCTCCGCGAGCCTCCTCGGCGTCCTCTTCTACGCCGGAGGGCAGGCCCTGAACTCCGGGGTCGCCTGGC
This sequence comes from Paludisphaera soli, assembly GCF_011064595.1. Lineage (GTDB taxonomy): Bacteria > Planctomycetota > Planctomycetia > Isosphaerales > Isosphaeraceae > Paludisphaera > Paludisphaera soli. Next base: position 194,127 of record NZ_JAALJI010000003.1, read on the forward strand.
TCCACCGGCAGCCGCAGTACCAACTCCCTTTCGACCGGATCGAGCTGCCGATTCCGCCGCCGGCCTGCTTCCGGGGGGGGACCTCGACCTTCCTGGACCGAGTCCGCCGGAACGCCGAGGAATCCGAGGTGCTGCCGATCCTCGACGTGGACCCCGAGCGGATCCGGGCCGCCTTCAAGCGCTTCCCCTGGGTCGAGCAGGTCCTCTCGGTCGAGTTCCCGCCGCGGGGGCTCGTGGTGCGGCTGGCCTACCGCGAGCCCGTCGCCAAGGTGCAACTCCCCGGCGCCGACCAGCTCCTCCTGGACCGCGAGGGGTGCATCCTGCCGGTCGACGACATCGACGTCGAGCAGGTGAAGCGGCTGATCTGGATCCGCGGCGACGGCCTGACGGCGCCGGCCAAGGACCGGGTCGGCAAGCTCTGGCGGACCGAGGCGTCGGAGACCTCGCGAGGCGCCGTCGTGGACCGCGGCGTGATCCAGGCCGCCCACCTCGCGGGATTCCTCCTGGAGCCCGCCCGGCGGGAGCAGGCCGAGTCCTCGTCGGCGCTCCGGATCGTCACGATCTACGCGACCGACCCGCCCGCCAACCGAGGCCTCTTCATCCGCAACGCCGACGGGACGACCATCCTTTGGGGTCGAGGTCCCGGCGACGAACAGCCCGGCGAGCAGACGGCCCCTGAAAAATGGGAGATCCTGGTGGATCAGGCGGGCCGGAACCTCCTCAAGCCCGGGCAGCTCGGCGACTTTTGGGAGTTCGGCCGCAACGAGATGCGTTTCAAGCGAGTCGCGTCCGGGTCCTGAACCGGCCCAGAGACCGGTTGCGGCGAATCCACCGAAAAAATCCGGGAAATCCGCGGCGGTGGACGTCCCGTTCCCTGCGGGGGCGAACCGTCCCCGCCCGCGGGCCCCGCATCGGCCCGCCCCGGGCCCGATCTCTCGTAACGGGATGGAAGAGGAAGCACCCATGGCAAGCCGACTCGGCTCGGGTTGGATCAACCAGGTGTCCCGGATCGCCGGGCCGACGCCCGCGGGACGTTTCGCCTCGTTCGCCGTGCAGGTCCACCGCGTCAACGCCCTGGAACCCAAATTCGAGCCCCTGACGGACGCCGAGCTTCGCGAGAAGGCCCACGCCCTCCGACTGCGCGCCCGGCAGGGCGACTCCCTCAACGCCCTGCTGCCGGAAGCCTTCGCCCTGACCCGCGAGGCCGCCAAGCGGACGATCGGCCAGCGCCAGTTCGACGTGCAGGTGCTCGGCGGCGTCGCCATCCACAACAGCTGCATCGCCGAGCTGGAGACGGGCGAGGGCAAGACCCTGGTCGCCACCATGCCGGCCTTCCTCAACGCGCTCCAGGCCAAGGGCGTCTACGTCGTCACCGTCAACGACTACCTCGCCCGCCGCGACGCCGAGTGGATGGGCCAGGTCTACCGCCACCTGGGCCTGACCGTCGGCTGCATCCAGACCGGGATGGCCGACTCCGAGCGTCGCAAGGCCTACAACTGCGACGTCACCTACGGCACCAGCAAGGAGATGGGCTTCGACTTCCTCCGCGACGAGCTGAAGCGGCTCCAGCTGGGCGACACCCATCGCAAGTCGTTCGAGCAGGCCTTCCTCGGCCAGGGGACCCATGCCGAGGCCGAGACTCCGGTCCAGCGCACCCACCACTTCGCGATGGTCGACGAGGCCGACAGCATCCTGATCGACGAGGCCCGCACGCCGCTCATCATCGGCGCCAACAACCAGCCGACCCAGGAGGAAGCCTCCGCCTACTACGGCGCCGACCAGCTCGCCGCGACCCTCGTCCGGATCAAGGATTACAAGTACGACCCGATCGAGAAGAAGGCCGAGCTGACCTCCGCCGGCCGCCGCAAGGTCCAGGCCCGCGCGGCGCATTCCTCGTTCGGAATGCTGACGGTGGACTCGCTCTACGAGTACGTCGAGCGTTCCCTCCGCGCCCAGATCGCCTACCTCCGCGACCGCGACTACGTCATCCACGAGGGCGAGATCGTCATCGTCGACGAGTTCACCGGCCGCATGATGCCCGGCCGCCAGTGGCAGGACGGGCTCCACCAGGCCCTGCAGGCCAAGGAAAGGCTGGAGATCACTCTGGAGACGATCACCGCGGCCCGCGTCACGGTCCAGGACTTCTTCAAGCGGTTCAAGAAGCTCGCGGGCATGACCGGGACCGCCACCACCGACGCCGCGGAGCTGCGGCGAATCTACAAGGTGGGCGTCATGAAGATCCCCACCAATCGCCACAACGGCCGCGTTTGGCTCGCCGACCGCGTCTTCTCCAACGAGGAGGAGAAGTTCCAGGCCGTCGCCGACCAGATCGTCGAGTGGAACAAGAAGGGGGCGCCGATCCTGATCGGCACCCGATCGATCGAGAAGTCGGAGCACCTCAGCGCCCTGCTCGCGGCGGCCGGCATCGAGCACCAGGTGCTCAACGCCAAGAACCACGAGATCGAGGCCCAGATCGTCGCCCAGGCCGGCCAGAAGGGCCGCGTGACGGTCGCCACCAACATGGCCGGCCGCGGCACCGACATCAAGCTCGGCGAGGGCGTGGCGGAGCTGGGCGGTCTCCACGTCATCGGCACCGAACGCAACGAGTCGCGGCGCATCGACAGGCAGCTCGCCGGCCGCTCCGCCCGCCAGGGGGATCCCGGCATCTGTCAGTTCTTCGTCTGCCTGGAAGACGAGATCGTCGAGTCCTTCGGAGAGAAGCCCGCCAACCGCATCCGCAAGCGATACGACAGCCGGGGCGAGCTGACCAACGCCCGCTGGCGGCGCTTCTTCATCCAGGCCCAGGCCCGCAAGGAACGGCAACACTTCCGGGACCGCAAGCTCCTCATGCACTACGAGAAGCAGCGGGCCGAGATGCGCAAGAACATGGGCCTTAATCCCGTGCTTGGCTGAGCCTCCATGGCGCGATAGGCTGGAGCCGCTTCGCTTCGGGCCCGCTCCCCGCGGGCTTCCCGTCCCACTCCACCCGAAATCAGGGGCCCTTCATGCAGGTCTGGACTTCCGCCCGCGGACTCGCGGCGCTTCTCGTCGGGATCTCGATGACCTCGCTCGCGACGGCGGACGAGGCCAGGGTCGAGGACAAGGAGTCGGAGAACGTCACGGTCACCTGCCCCACATCGGGCCTGGCTATCCTGAGTGGCTCCTCGATGACGGTCAACGGGACGATCCAGGTCGCCAAGGGCGAGCTGGCGCCGGACCTCGTGACGATCGGCTTCCTGGACGACGAGGACGCCTTGCTCGGATCCCATACCCTCACGCTCGGTCAGGAGACCGACTCGGGGACCTACAAGAAGACCAAGACGTCACACCTGTTCTGGATCAACATCAAGGCACCGACCAGGGTCGGAGAATGCCGACTCGTCGTCGAGACCCAGAAGTTCGCCCCGGGATCCGCAGTCGATCGAACCATCCTTAGGGAACGCATGAAGCCGCTGAAGCTCGAAATCAAGTAACCGGTCGGCCGAGCGGGATCCCCCTCACCCCCGCACCAGCTCGCGGCCCAGTCGCCGCAGGCGGTCGTCGAGCTTCGCGACCGGCCCGAGATGCTTCTCCATCGTCGCGATCCGGTCGCCGCCCCCGATCGTCCGCAGGTCGTCGAGCCAGGCGACCGTCGGGCGGTACATCGAACGAGACGAAAGCAGGCTGTAGATCAGCAGCCAGGCCTGGCCGTAGGCCAGCTGGGCCGTTTCTGGGTCGTCGAACAGGGCGTCCTCGGTCAGCAGTCGCGAGGTCTCGATCCACGCCTCATCCGCCCGGATCGAGGCGCGGATGGCTTCCAGCCTGGGCTGGTTGACGCGACCCACGGGGGCCCGCGAGGTCCTGCGCCACATTTCGAAATAGGTCGCCAGCCCTTCGGTGACGCACTTCGGGGGCTCTTTCGTCAACGAGAGGAGCCCCGTGTTGAAGCAGAGCAGGTGCGTCGTCTCGTGGACGAGCGTGAACGTGTTGATCCGCTCCGCCGCGCCGCCGACCCCCTGGTCGGGCCGGAAATCGAACACGACGAGCCGGTCGGCGTCGAGGTCGAAGTGCCCCCCCACGTCCTTCCCCGGAGCCTCCCCCACGAGCGCCCCGTAGGAGATCGCGTCCTTCAACACGACGACGGTCATGCGGTCTTCCGGGAAATCGACCCGGAACCCCCGATCACGCAGGTGGCTCAGGAAGACCCGTCCCAGGCCCTCGCAGATCTCCAGCGCCGCGTCTCGGAACGGCTCGGGCGCGTCGCCGACGCCGAGGAAGTGCGCGGTCCGCGAGACCCCGAAAGGTCCAAGGCCCGCCTTCCTCGCCTGCTCGGCGAGCTTGGCCACCCGATCGGCGTCCCCCGCCTCGACGCGTGACTGGGACTCTCCGATGGATCGACCCGGCCTCGCCAGGCCGATCGCCGAGACGACCAGGCCCCCTGAAGTCCAGGAGAGGAATCGCCTTCGGGACGAAAGGGCGTCCGGGTCTTGATGCATGCGGCATAGCCCGTTTTGAGGGGGGAAATGGGGTCCGGAACTCACCTCGGCGCAAATCGACGACTCGATTATACTCCGCTCCGTCCAGAGTAAGAGCGCCGGGCACCCCGCGCTCGACAGGGATGGTTTTGGATCAAGACGCAACACCTAGTTTCCCTCGCGTGCCGAGCTCGCCCCCCACGACGAAAGCTCCACATGCCGGGACGCTTGCGAGGATGGACATGCCTGAGCGCATCTTGCTGACCGGTGGAACCGGCTTCTTCGGTCGTCGCATCGCGGAGGTCCTGCGCGCCCGAGGGCACCAGGTCGTCACGCCCGGCCGCCCCGACTTCAACCTGATGGACCCCGCCTCCACGACCCGCACCCTGGAGCAGGTCCGCCCCGACACGGTCGTCCACTCCGCCGCCCACTACGGCGGCCTGGGCATCTGCGTGGCCGAGCCGGTCCAGATCTTCCAGCGCAACGTCATCATGGGCGTGAACCTGCTGGACGCCGCCGCCAAGGTGGGGACCAAGAAGTTCCTGACCATCGGCTCCGCGTGCGCCTACGCCGGGGCCGTGAACGGCGACATGAAGGAGAGCGACTTCTGGTCGGGCCCGCTCCACCCCTCGGTCGAGTCGTACGGGTTCACCAAGAAGGTGATGGAAGTCGGCATGCGGGCCTACCAGCGGGGCTGCGGGATGATGGGCCAGATGCCCATCGTCACGAACCTTTACGGCGAGCACGACGTTTTCGGCGAGTATCGCTCGCACGTCGCCGCCGCCCTCATCAAGAAGTTCGCCGACGCGGTGATCGAGAAGAAGAAGCAGGTCGTCTGCTGGGGCACCGGCGCCCCCGTACGCGAGTTCATCTACTCCGGCGACGCCGCCGAAGGCGTGGCCCGGCTGCTGGAGAGCGGTTACACCGACCCCCTCAACCTCGGCACCGGCATCGGCACGACCATCAAGGAACTCTCCGAGATCGTCGCCCGCCTCACCCGGTTCGACGGCGAGATCGTCTGGGACACCTCCAAGCCCGACGGCGTCATGCGGAAGGTGCTCGACGTCTCCAAGATGGAGAGCGTCCTGAACTGGAAGCCCCCCACGAGCCTCGAAGCCGGTCTCGAGAAGACGATTAAGTGGTACATGGCCAACAAGGCCGAGGCCGACGCCCGCAACTGAACCGACGTCCGTCGATCGACGCTCCGAAGACGCCTCCGACGCCCCCTCGCGCCGGGGGCGTTTTCGCGCGCCTGAGGCTCCGCCCCGCCTCCGATCGCGAAGCCCCGCGCCGGAATTCCCCCGGACGAGCATCGTCATCGCGTGACACGACCTGCGCCGGTTTCGTATCACGAGCATCCATAGTAGATTCCAGGTGAGAGGTTCTCGAAAAGCCGGGATCGTCGCACGAGGACCGTCGCGGCCAGAACGCGCGTCGTCATCACAACTCGTTCGTCGCCGTCCGATCGCGTGACGACCTCCCGGCCGCTCGCGATGCTGAGAGGCCCGATTGCGTGACCAAAGCCACCATCGAAAGCGCGCCGAACGAACCCAATTCCTGGAGCCAAAAACGAACCTTAAGTATTACCAATAAGAAATTTATGTCGATTGGGTTCGTTTGAGGCCGGCGCGAACGAACCTAATTCCCGCGAGCGACCCAGGCCGCCCGTTCGACGGTCTCGGAATCGCCGGTCAGTCCCTGGTGGGTCGAGGACATGGTCCCCGGGGCATGGTCCCGTGCCCGGCTGAACGGGGGTCCGAGAGGTCCGGTGGAATCTCAGCCGTCTTCATTTCGCGGAAATCCGTCACCGCAATGACGCGAGGTGCCACTCCCTGTCGAGCGATGGGAGGCCGCCCGGAGCGGCCCTTGGACGAATGGGACGGAACAGGACGGGGGGGGTTCGATGATGTGCGAGGACCGGGCCACGAACTCGGACGCGGAGTTGTGGAGACAGGTCCGTGAAGGGAGTCATTCGGCGTTCGAAGAGGTCGTCGCACGCTACCAGTCGCAGGTGGCCGGGGTCGCCTACAGCACCTGCGGCAGCCTGACGACCAGCGAGGACGTCGCCCAGGAGACTTTCTGGGCGGCCTGGCGGCAATGCGAGACGCTCCAGGACCCGTCCCGTCTCGGCTCCTGGCTCTGCGGCATCGCTCGTCGTCAGGCCGCGAACGCCGCCCGCCGGTCGGCCGGTCGGACCTCGGTCGCGGTCGAACGGATCGAGGATCGCGAGGCGCCCGATCTCTCCCCCGTCGAGGAAGCCCTCCGGCGCGAGGAGGAAGCGTTCCTCTGGGCCATGCTCTCGGCGATCCCGCCGATCTACCGCGAGGCCCTGGTCCTCTATCATCGCCAGGAACAGTCGGTGGCCGAAGTCGCCGCGAGTCTCTCCCTGTCGGAAGCCGCGGTCAAGCAGCGGCTGTCGCGGGGACGGGCCCTGCTCCGCGATCGCCTGGCCGACCGGATCGCCGACGGCCTGCGGCGAAGCCGTCCCGGCCGGTCGTTCACCGCCGGGGTGATGGCGGGGTTGTCCCTGGCCGCCGGCCCGAAGGCCGCCTCAGCTGCGGCCGCAGGCCTCGCCGCGAAGGCGGCCGTCGCCCCCTTCGCAGCCGGCGGCCTGCTCGGAATGCTGGCGGGCCTCGGCGGCGGATGGCTCGGCGCGTGGCTGCCGGCCCAGGCGGCGCCTTCGCTCACCGAGCGCAAGCTCATCCTCCGGTCCGGTCGCCGCATGCTTGTGGTCTCGATCGGGTTCGCCGCGGTCATCCTGATCCTCGTCCGCACTTTGGGCGGGACTTCGGCCTATCTACCCGCGTGGCTCGTCGCGATGCTCGCCTTCCAGGCGTGGGTGATCGGCGAGTCCTGGACATTGAGCCGTCGCATCCGGGAATTCCGCTCCACGCCTGTCCCGCCGGACGATCGGAACGCGACGGCCGTGCGACGGGCCCTGGAATCATTGGTCCGTAATGTGGAGGGCCGAGCCTACCGAAGCCGGTTCCGATTCCTTGGCCTGCCGCTCCTCGACATCCAGGCGGGCGATCCCCCGAAGTTCGACCAGGAAGGACGGGAGTTGGAGCCCGCGGCCCCGCGAAGGACCGCCACGGGCTGGATCGCCGTCGGGGACGAGGCGCGGGGGGTCCTGCTGGCGATGGGCCATCGAGCCTTCGGCGGCGTGGCGATCGGCGGGGCGGCGGTCGGCCTCGTCGCCTTCGGGGGCGTCGCGGTCGGCCTGGTGGGGGTCGGCGGGGTGGCGGTCGGACTCCTCGCCGCCGGTGGGGCGTCCCTCGGAGCCCTGGCGATCGGCGGCCTGGCCGTCGGCGATCTCGCCTTCGGCGGGGCGGCCGTGGGGTGGAGCGTGGCCGTAGGCGGCCTGGCCGTCGCCAGGGAGACGGCCCTTGGGGGAGCCTCATTCGCTCGCCACGTGGTCGTCGCCCCGGAGGCCGCCGCACGGTTGCTGACCGGGAGCGAGATCGGCGTCCCCGCCCTCGATCGACCGATCGTCCGCGCCGCACGCTGGATGCTGGGCCAGGGTCGGCCGCTCGGGATCGGCGTCGGCGCGGTGGCCGTGTCCCTGGAGGTGCTGCGACTTCGAATCCTGTACCGGCGACACGCCGCGACCCCACGATCGGTCTCGAAGGCGCTTGGCCTGGCCTTGCTGACGGGCCTGGCCGGATGCTCCAGCCCCGCGTCCCCGGCCTCACCCACCCGGCTCCGGCTGGGCAACGGTCTATCGGTCCTCTTGCGACCCGTGGCCGGGGCCTCGCAGGTGGCGGTCGTCGTCCTATACGATATAGGTGGCGACCACGACCCGGCGGGGCGTTCCGGATTGGCCCACTTGACCGAGCACCTTTACGTTACGGCCGCCGCGGGAGAGATGCCCGCCCGTTCGGCCCAGGATTTCTTCCAGCGTTATCCGGCGGGCTGTAACGCCCAGACGGGAGATCGTTACACGGTCTTCGCGACCGTCGGGCCTCCCGAGGACCTCGAAGCCCAGGTCGCCGAAGCCGCCGCGCGGATGGCCTCGCTCCGGATCACCGATGCTGACCTCGATCGGGAGAAGCCCCGCCTTGCGGCGGAACTGGCCTCCATGTTCGAGCAGTCGCCGAACCTGGCCGCGATCAACACCGCCCGCGAGGTCGTCCGACCGACGCCGAACGGAGGACGCCGGGGAGGCCTCGCCGAGCAAGTCTCGAGGCTCACGACGGGCGAACTCGTCGATCGCTGGCGACGTTTCTACAAGCCGCGCAACGCCCGCCTCGTCCTGACCGGCGCGATCGACGCGGCCAACGCGGCGACCCTGGTCCGTCGCCATTTCGATGCGATCTCCGAGGGCGAGGCGGTCCCCCCGCCCGGCGACCCCGGCGCGATCGCGACGCCTCGCGAACGGCTCATCCCCCGTCCGCCCGGCGATCCGACCGTCGCCGCCGCGGCCGTCGCCGCGCCGCTCCCAGGGTCCCCTGGCTATGCGGAGTACCTCGTCCTCGGCGCCCGGCTGATGAAGGAGGGCCAGGACGGATCCGGCGGCGTGCAGATCTACATGCCGATCCTGGACGACCCGGCGGCGCTCGTCGTCTCGACCGTCGCGGCGGCCGGAGAGACTGCGGAGGAGGCTGCACGACGGCTGGACCGTCGTCTCACGCACATCGTCTCGGCCGAACTCTCGCCCGGCGAAGCTCGGGAGGCGCAGGCGACGTTGGGCTTCTTCCTCGGGACCTCCGATCTGCCCGATCAAGCTTTGTCCGCCAACGTCTACGGCGTGGCGTTCACGCTCGGCCGCCGCGAACAACTCGGGATCGACCCCGAGCGGCTGAAGGGCGACTTCGAGCGAGTCACGCCCGAAAGCCTCAGCCGGATCGCTTCGGAAATCTTCGGCGAGTCGAGACGTGGATTGGCCCGAGTCGGCCCTCCGGGAGCCGCCCCCTGACGGGCGATCTGACCTTGTCGCCCGGGGGCTTTCCCTCTATGTTATCGTCCCAATGGATTGCCCCAGCGGCCGCGAGGCCGCGCACGAGTCGACATCATGGAGGGATGAACCGTGCTCCGCGCCTACACCGAGAATCTGTCCGCGACGAAGCGCGCCCGCCTCTGGCTCAAATACGTCATGTTCCCGGGCACCAACTGGGTGAGCCGGGACAAGTCCAAGGTCTGCCGGATGTTCCTCACCGGGACGCCGGAGCGGCCCGTCCGCACGCTCGACTGCGGCTGCGGCAACGCCTATTTCTCCCAAGAGGCCGTGAAGCGGGGCGCGAAGTGCCTCGGCATCACCATCCACGACTGGGAGAAGCACCACTGCGAGGAGATCCGCAGCTTCCTCGGCCTGACCGAGGACCAGCTCGCGTTCCGTCGGGCGAGCCTCGAAACCCTCACCGCCGATCCTTCGCAGCACTCCCAGTACGACCAGGTCATCCTGCTCGACGTCATCGAGCACATCCTGGACGCCCCCAAGGCGCTCCGCCAGATCCACGACCTGCTGGACGACGACGGCCTGGTCTACATCACCACGCCCGACCGCGATTGGCAGGGGAACGCCGATCGGATCCGCGTCACCCGCTACGAGGACGGCTGGCACGTCCGCAACGGCTTCACGTTCGAGCAGCTCGAACGGGTGCTGGAGGAGTCGGGCTTCGAGCCGGTGGACCGCCTTCGATTCGGCACGCTGGGCTCGACGGTCGTGACCTGGATCCAGCACCACGTCTTCCGATCGAAGATCGACCCGCTGACCGTGCTGACCTTCCCCCTCCTGAAGCTGATCGCGACGCTCCTGTCGCCCTGGAAGGACTCGCACACGATCTTCGTCCTGGCCCGCAAGAAGCGTCCGGCCTGACTCTCCCGAGGCCGTTCCGGGGCGGACCCCGTCGTCGCGTCGCGGAGTTGACCGGGCGCGCGGCACGCCTTAAGCTGGGGTCCTGCGCAAGTGCCGGCCGGTCCCGGCCGTCGATCGTCCCCCCACCGGAAAGTTCGACCAGGGAAGCATTGAAAGGCTGAGTTTCATGAACGCGTTCGATCCCCGCCCGCCGTTCTACCTGGGCATCGACCTCGGGGGGACGAACATCAAAAGCGGGGTGGTCGAGGATACGGGGCGTCCGCTCTCGTCCGTAAGCATCGAGACGCAGGCCGACCTCGGGCCCGAGGTCGGGATCGAGAACCTGGCCCGCGCCGGTAGGCTCGCCGTGGAGGCCAGCGGCCTGCGATGGGACCAGATCACCGGCGTCGGCCTCGGATCGCCCGGGACGATGGACCTGTCGCGCGGGATGCTCCTGGAGCCGCCCAACCTTCCCGGCTGGAATCAGCTACCGATCCGCGACTTGCTGGCGGCGAAGCTCCAGAAGCCGACCATCCTCCAGAACGACGCCAACGCCGCCGCCTACGGCGAGTACTGGGCCGGCTCGGGACGCAACACCCGGAGCCTCGTGCTCTTCACCCTGGGAACGGGCGTCGGCTGCGGCATCGTCACCGAGGGCCGGATCATCGAGGGCCGCCACAGCCACGGCGGCGAGTGCGGCCACATCATCATCCAGATGGAGAACGGCCGGCGGTGCGGCTGCGGCGCCTACGGCCACCTCGAAGCCTACGCCTCGGCGACGGCGGTCGTGAAGCGCGCCCTCGACCTCCTCGACGAGGAATCCACCCAGAGCGTCCTCCGAGAGATCCCGGCCGAGGCGCTGACCAGCCGCGCCATCAGCGAGGCCTCCGACGCGGGCGACCCGCTGGCCCGCCGGCTGATGAAGGAGACGGCCTACTATCTGGCCGTCGGAGCCGTCACGCTCCTGCACACGATCGACCCGGACATCGTGCTTTTCGGCGGCGGGATGATCGCGGCCGGTCAGCCGTTCCTCGACGAAATCCGCCAGCACGTCCAGAACATGGCGTTCCCGGCCGTCGCCAAGGGGACGCGGATCGACTACGCCGAACTCGGCGGCGACGCCGGCTTCATCGGCGCCGCCGGCTGCGCCCGAGACGCCTTCGGTCGCTGAGGCTGAAAGCGAGAGGCTCGACGACGGGCCGGACGGGCTTCGATGCCGATCCGGCCCGGACGCTCCCGCGGTTCACTCGGCCGCGTCGACCTTATCCTCGGCCTTGGCCTTCTCTCCCTTGCCGCCGCCGTCGGCCTTCTGCCGCGAGCGCAGGACCTTGAGGTCGGCTTTGTCGAGATGCCCGTCGCCGTCGACGTCGAGCCGATCGAAGGCCGCCGGCCGGCCTCGGAATTCCTCGCGGCTCAGCTTGCCGTCCTTATCGGCGTCCTGTGTGCGGAACCGCTCGATCAGGGCCCTGGCGCGCTCGACCTTCATGGCGGGGCCCGACTCGGCCGGCTCGGCTTCGGCGGCCTTGGCCTCCTCGGCCTTCGGCGCCTCCGCCTTCTTGGCGGCTTTCTTCGGCTTCGCCTTCCCCTCGGCCTTGCGAGCGGCGGCGACCTTCTTGACCAGGGCGTCGAACTCGGCCTTGTCGATTCGGCCGTCCTTGTCGGAGTCGCCTCGCGCGAGGAGCTTGCCGAACGCGGGCTTCTCGTTGGCGGCGACTTCCTTCGAGTCGAGGGCGCCGTCGTTGTCGACGTCCAGGTCCGCGAACAGCTCGCCGAGCCGCCGGGCCGGGCCCGCCTTCGGCTCCTCGCCGAACGAGCGGCCGACCAGCGCGAGGCTCAGGGTGAACAGGGCGAGGCCCGCCTTCGAGGCGTTACGCAACGGCATGGGGAAAGCTCCGGGACGATCGCCGCAGGCTCTCGGGGCCGCCTCGTCGCCGCGAGGCCCGGCCGTCGGAGTGTCGGCTGATCATCAAACCCCGGAACCGGCGAAGAGTCTCGCGCTTCAGGCCCCCGCGACGACGGCCGGGGCCGCCTCGACCGGTGACGGGAGGGGCCCGGAGACGAGGAAGTCCTTGATCTCGAGCTGGACCTTGCGGTAGCCGTTCCACTCGTCGACGCAGGGGTGGAAGACCACGCTGCACTCCACGTCGTGGGCCAGGTCCTTCCCCTTCTCGGCCATGTTCCACGCCACGGCCTTGAACACGGCGCTCCCCTGTCCCAGCTTGAGCTGCAGATGCTTCTTCCCCTCGCCGACGGCCCGGGGCTCGCCCACGACGCGCGCCTGGCTGGCGAGGAACAACGGGCGAGGGTTGCCCATCCCGTGAGGTTCCAGCTTCTCCAGGGACTCGACCACGTTCAGGCTGAGCATCGACAAGGGGACCTCGGCGTCGATCGTCAGCACGCGCTCGCGAAGCTCCGGGGTGAGGAGATCGCGGCAACGCGCGTCGAACCGCTCCGCGAAGGTTGGGAAGTGAGTTTCCGCCATGCGGACGCCGGCCGCCGCCGAGTGGCCGCCGAATCCGATCAGCCCTTCGGCACAGGACTGGATCGCGTCGTAGATGTTGAACCCGGGGACCGACCGGGCCGACCCCTGCGCGAACTCCTCGCCGAAGGCGACCAGGATGGTCGGCCGATGGTAGATCTCGACCAGCCGGCTGGCGACGATCCCGATGACGCCGGGATGCCATTCCTTGCGGCCGAGGACGATCGCCCCGCGATCTTTCAGCCCCCCTTCGGCACGAATCTGCTCCTGGGCCTCCTGGACGATCGCCCGCTCCACCTCCTGTCGACGCTGGTTGACGGCGTTCAGCTCGTCGGCTATCAGGTCGGCCAGGGCGTCGTCGCCGGTCGTGAGCATCTCGACGGCCCGCATGGCGCGTTCGAGACGCCCGGCCGCGTTGATCCGAGGCGCGAGGTTGAATCCGACCGTGCCCGCGGTGATCTTCGACCGTCCCAGGCAGTTCGCCACCCGCATCAGGGCGCGCATCCCGGTCGTCGGCGACGCCATGACGCCGGCAAGGCCGTGCCGGACGAGGATCCGGTTCTCGTCCCTGAGCGGGACGACGTCCGCCACTGTGGCCATGGCCACCAGGCCGAGCGACTTCACGAGGTAGTCGCGCAGGTGGGGCGAGGCCTTCTTGCCGTCGCCGAAGCTCTTGCAGATCTGCCAGGCGAGCTTGAATGCGACCGCCGCGCCGCAGAGGTCGCCGAAGGGGTACGACCCGCCCGGCAGACGCGGATGGACCACGACGTCGGCCTGGGGTAGTTCGGGACCAATGGTGTGATGGTCGGTCACGATGAACTCGAGCCCGAGTTCCCGGGCCAGACGCGCCTCGGCCACCGCCGAGATTCCGCAGTCGACCGTCACCACCAACGCGCCGGGGTGCTCGGCGGCGATCCGTCGAATGGCTTCCGGGTTGACGCCGTAGCCTTCCTGGACGCGATGCGGGATGTAGTAGGCGACCCCCTTCGAGCCGGCGAGCCGGAGCGCGGCCCAGAGCACGCTCACCCCGCAGACGCCGTCCACGTCATAGTCGCCGTAGATGACGATCGGCCGGTCCGCTCGGATCGCCCGGACGACGCGGTCGGCCGCGTCGACGGCGCCGGGAAGCGTCTCGGGATCGTTCAGCCCGTTGAGCCGCGATTCCAGGAAGGCCCGCGCTCGGTCGGCGTCGGTCACGCCGCGATTGATCAGCACCTGCGCCACCAGGGGGGGGATCCCCGCCGCGCGGCTCAGCGCGGCGATCTGGTCGCGATCAAAGGGTTTGACCTTCCATCGGGTCGACATCCGGCCCCACTCCCTGACCTTCGCGGTCGGCGGACGAACGACGCCGGGCCTCGACGCCGCCCCGCCGCCTCTGGAGAAGTATACACCATCCCCGCGAGGCGGCCCGCCCCGGTCAGAACCAATGGCGTCGCTTGGCGTAGGCGAGCATCCCCACCGGCGAGAGGCTCATGACCGCCAGGGACGCGAAGAAGAGGAACCACTTCGGCAGCCGGGCCTCCAGCTCCAGGGCTTCGCCGAAGAAGTTCATCCCGAAAAAGCCGACGATGAACGACATCGGCATGAACATGACCGTGACCATCGTCAGGGTCTTCATGATCTCGTTGCTGCGGTTCGACATCACCGACAGATAGGTGTCCAGGGTGCCGGCGATCAGGTCGCGCAGGCTCTCCGAGATGTCGTGGATGCGGACGACGTGGTCGTACACGTCGCGGAAGTAAATCCGATGCCCTTCCTTGACGACGCGGTAAGGATCGCGGGCCAACCGATTCAAGACGTCGCGCTGGGGGCTGAACGTCCGCTGGAGCTGGATCGCCGACCGCTTGATCCGGAAGATTTGATGGAGATTCTGCGGCCCCAGGCTCTCCATGACCGCGTCCTGGACCTGATCCACCCGCTCGTCGAGGACCTCGATGGCCGCGAGCGATTGGTCAACCGACCGGTCGAGGAAGCGGAAGAGCAGGTGGTCCGCGCCGTGCTTCATCCGATCCCGCGGGTCATGCTCGATGGCCTCCCGACCTTCGCTGAGGAAGGCGATCGGGGCTTCGTGGTAGGTCACCAGGTAGTTCGGCCCGAGAAAGACGTCCAACTCCTGGAGACAGAGGTCGTCCGAGATCGGGTCGATGCTGCTGGAATGGAAGACGAGGTACAGGTAGTCGTCCCAGTCGTCGATCTTGGGGATGTGCGATTCGCGAAGTGCGTCCTCGACCGCGAGAGGGTGGAACTTGAAGACGTTGAGGAGCAGGTGTTCGGCGGCCGGCGACGGCTCACCGGGATTGTCCTCGATGTCCAGCCAGAGCGTCCCGCGCACGTCCTGAATCGCCTCGTCGAGCCGGGCGATCGGCCAGTCCAGATGCATCTCCCCCTGCCCGTCTCGGAAGAGCGCCCGGAGCTTCAGGCCCGATGCGGGGGCGGCCTGACACGAGGCCGGCGGCGGATCGGACAGCGTCGTCATCGCCCGGCCTCCGGGTTGATCTGGGATCGCAGGAGTTCCTCCATGACGTCGATGCGGATCGGCGGCCCCGGCGGGACCTGCGTGGTCCTCCTTATCGGCGAGCTGTTGCGAAGCCGCCAGATCGCGCCGGGGTTGTCGATCGGGACGTCGACGAGCCGGACGATGTTGAGGCCGACGGGGGCTCTGGGCATCGTGAACGATCCGTCCGGCTTGATACGGGCCGAGGTCGGGTCCCCCAGCGTGCCGTCCAGCGGCTGGAATTCCACCCATCCTCGGTCGAGCGGCTTGCCCGCAAGGGTCACGACGCCCGAGACGGGGGTGGACGGGATGGCCTCGCGCCCGAGTTCTTCGGAGCAGCCGGCCGTGAGCAGGCCGAGGAGGCACGCGAGAGCCGAGGCTGGCGCAGTTCGGGTCGGGACGCTTGCTTCCATGTGGGGCCCCTTCAGGCGGCGGTCGTCTCGTCGGCGTGGCGGTCCCGCAATTGCTCCGCGAGGCTGAGGATGCGGCGGTCGTCGGGATGGGAGCCGGCTTGCGAGGCGAGGATCCTCCGCCCTCCCCGGGAGTCGCGGCCGAGATGGGGGCCGCTTCCCGAATCGGGCAGGAACAGCCGGCCTCCCGACTGCCGCTCGCCGGCCATCGAGGCCGCCGGCCCGAAGAGGACCAGATCGCCCCCGCTCATCCCCAGCCCGGCCCGCGGTCCGACCCGCGACGCGGCCACGATCAGGCCGCCACGTTGATGATACCCGACCGCGCTGCCCGTCGGTCCGAGGAGGAGCAACGACCCGGCGATCAGGCGACTCCCCGCTCCGTCCGCCGAGGCTCCCTTGCAGACGACGTTGAGGTTCGGGGCGTCCATCCCGGCCGCCAGTTCGGGGCCGGCGTCGCCCTCCACCTCGATGACCGCCCGCCAGGGTCCGCGAAGTCCCGCGAGGAGCAGGCGGTGGCCCGCCGGGCCTTCGAGGCGGATGCGGGTCGCCCCTCGCTTGAGGCGGCGGACGACCTCGGCGTTGATCTGGTGGTAGTCGCGCAGCTCGGTGACCGAGATGGGGGAGTCCGGCGCGGCCGGCTCCCCCTCGGGCTCGTGGTCATTGCGCACGGGGAATCCCGCCGGCTCCGGCGTTCGGGGTCGCCGCCGCCTGGGGGGGGGCGGCCTCCCCGGCCGGCGCGGCGTAGGACGGGCCGTTGGGGAAGAGGACCGGGTCGGCGGGGGGCGTCTTGGCGAGGAATGCCTTGAACGCCGCCAACTTCGTCTTGAGTTCGGCCGTCAGGGCGGGGATCTGCCCGGTCGGGGCGCCGATCAGCGCCGTCGCGGTCTTCGACGGGATCTTCATCGCATCCAGGTACTTCTGGACGTCGGCCTTGTTGGCGAGCGCCGGGCTGTTGAGCAGGCCGCTGTCGCGGACGCCGGGCTGCCCTTCGAAGGCCTGGAGGACGGGCCCGACCAGGACGGTCGTGAGCTGCTGCGAGCGGGTCCGGTTCTCCGTGAAGCCGTCGCCGATCTTCTCGATCAGGCTCGCGGCCAGCTGCGCCGCGGCGTAGGCGACGACCTCGACGTTGTACTTCGGGACGGCCGAGGTGATCTGCATGGAGCCCAGCGCCAGGGCGGCCTCGGCGCGGACCTCGGGACGCAGGGAGTCGTCGATGAGGTAGGCGAAGGCGGCGGCGGCCATGTCGGCCGTGCGTGGCGATGTCGGCATGAAGCCCTGACGGAGGGCGGTCAGGGCCTCCAAACCGCGATGCTGGACCCACCACGGCCAGGCCTTGTTCTTCAGGAGTTGGTCGGCGATCGTCTTGGCGGCCTCGCTCTCCTGAGACGCGGAGAGGCGGTTGGCCAGCAGCTTGATGTTGGTCACGCCGCGGAACGCCCAGAGCTTGACCCACACCGTCTGGGTCGGGTTCTTGATCTCGTCCAGGAACAGCTTGAGCGCGTCAGGATTCGCGGACTGGGCCAGGATGATCATGGCCTGGATCCGCGCCACCAGGTGGTGCTTGAGGAGGGGCGGCAGCTTCTGGAGCAGGATCTGGTTGTACTTCGCCTGGAACGCGGAGTTCTTGGCGCTTCGCGAGGTGAAGACGGGTTCGAGCAGGTTCGACGTGGCCACCTGGATGGCCCTCGAGACGCTCGCATTCTGTTCGGACGCGGGGTCGACGACGGCTTGCAGGTTCCGCGTGTTGGTCATCTGGCCGATCATGCCGTTGACCACATTGGTGATCACGTTGACGTCGACCGCCGCGAGGGGATTGACGGCCATCTGCTTGACCTGATCGATCTCCTGCTGCGTCGCGGTCCGCTGCGCGCGGATCTCGGGGAACTTCTTCGGGTCGAGGAGGGGCTCGACGGCCGGATCCTTGTAGACCTCGAGGGCTGCGGCCTTGCGCGAGGCCGAGGGGTCCACGGGCGGGCCGTCCGCCTCGGCCTCGGTCGCGGGCTCGCCCTCGGCGGCCTTGGCGGTGGGGTCCTGAGGATTCGAGTCCGCCGCCTTGGCGGGGGCCTCTTGCGCCGGGGCGGGTGCGGGGGCGGCCCCCAACCAGGTCCACGCCAGGAGGCCGATCAGCCCCAGCCGGACGCCTTCGAGATGAGGCGCGACGCGCCCCGGGGCGGTGAACACCTTGATCATTGCGGCAAACCTCGTGAAAAGCCCCTCGGACGCATGCTCGGCCAGGGAACACGATCCGTACGCCCCCGGCGAGGTCGGACGCCTCTCGCGGCGACCCGCCGCATCCCGCGGAGCGGGGCGGCCCGTCGCGGCGCCGTGCGGGCCCCGGGAAGATTTCGAGAGAAGGAGAAAGGGGAATCGGCGGCGCAGGCTTGCTCGGGAATCCGGACGACTGATCGTCCCGTCGAGGGCCCCGTCGTCAACTCATCTCGTCTGGTTCACGGCACTTCCAACGACGAAACCTGAAGTTGAGGCTACCCCGCCGACCGGCCCCTGTCAAGTCGCCGCCCGGCTCCTCGCGACCGGACTTGACCGGCCTCGGGGCGTTGCTCCGAAACCAATCGCGGCGGCGCCGCCGACCCGTTCGCGGGCCGGACCTTCAGGCTCCTACGCGGGTCGGGTTGAGCCGTCGTCGTTCCCTCCCTAGAATCAGATACGCACGTCGCGAGGAAATCGTTCCCTCGGATCACGGGCCCGATCCGCCGATCCCAGAAAACCGATCCGGCGGCCTTCGCCGTCCGCCGGAGACTGGATGCCTGAAATGAGCCAGCGTCGCTACCTGTTCCCGAACGTCATCGAGATGAACTACCAGGCCCGTCGCCGGATGGGGGTCAACGTGTACCTCATCGACGGGGGGGACGAGTACATCCTCATCGACGTCGGCTTCCTCGAAGACGCCGTCGCGGTCCTCCAGTTGATCCGCGAGCTGGGCTACAGCTTCTCCAAATGCAAGATGATCCTGGCCACCCACGCCGACGTCGACCACACCCAGGGCCTGGCCCGGGCGCGCGACGTCCTCAAATGTCCGGTCGCGGCCCATCCCAAGAGCGTCGCCGCCATCGAATCGGGTGACGAGCTTTTCACGTTCGCCCGCATCGACGCGCAGGGGATCAGCATCCCCATGCCCAAGTGCAAGGTCGACGTCGAGATCGACGAGGGGAGCAAGATCCAGGTGGGCGAGCGGACCCTGGAAGTCTGGAGCACGCCCGGCCACGCGGCGGGCCAGCTCGCCTTCCGCATGGACGACCTGCTCTTCTCGGGCGACAACATCTTCCGCGACGGCTGCGTCGGGGCGATCGACGCCCACCACGGCTCGAACATCCCCGATTACATCGCCAGCCTGAAGCGGATCCGCGACTCCGACGCCGCGTTCCTCCTCCCCTCACACGGCCCGATCTTCCGCAAGGATCCGGCCCTGCTCGATCGCACCATCGCCCGGCTGGAGGGGTATTCGCACATGTCCGACTTCGGCACGTGCGCGGTGGATTGGCCGCTCATGGACGCCTGGGAAGACGAGCTGATCCGGCCGAACGTCGAATTCTGAGCCGCGACGCGGAGCGGGGCGTGACGCCGGTTCTCGGCTCCCCGCCCCGCGCCAAGGGGCTCGACCTCAGCGGCGGACGAGCCCCGCCGTCGCGCCGATCGCGCTCAGGCCGGCGACGAGCAGGGTTGAGAAAAGGCGGGCCTGCGAGGTCGTCGCGATCGGGTCGGAGATCCCGTCCGTCGGCAGGAGCAGGCCCCCGGCGATCTGGAAGGCGACTGCCCCGAGCAACCCGCCCGCCCCGCCACCGATCAGGGCCGCCACGCGCCGAGCCTTCGGCCCCTGCGCACCGAGCCCCAGGGCGAAGGCGCCGGAAAGGCCGATCACGATCGAGATCGCCCCGTGCAGGATCAGCGAAGGGATCAGGTCGTCCTCGAACGAGCCGACAGCCCGGGCGTGCAGTCTCACGCCGACGTAAGCGACAAGACCTGAAGCCAGGCCTCCCGCCGCCCCGACGAGCGCCGCCTTGACGGCCCCGGCGCCCGAACCCCGCGCAAGGCCTCCGGCCGCGCCCAACGCGACGCCCAACAGCGCGCCGAGCAGCCCGTACCTCCGGCCCGCCGTCGAGATGAGCGCGGCCAGCTCCGTGGCGCCGGTCGTCCCTTCGTGCTTCTGCCCCATCGTTTCCATGGGGACTTTCTTCGCCTCGACGCGGACCAGGCTCGTCTCGCCGGCGAACCAGGTCGCGACGGCGGCGACGAGCGAGCCGGTCAGCGTCAGCAGCCAGAGCCTCGAAGGCCTGACGGCCGGCGGACCGTTCGTGGCGTAGTCGACCCTAAGGACCTCGGGCGTCGTCGGTTCGGATTCGGGATTGGGATGCATGCGGAGACCTGTGATCGTGTCGGGGAGAGGGATCGAACCGTAAGCGTCAGCCGCCCCAGGGGCCGGGGAGGGGCGTCGGTGCAGCGTCGCCTTCGCGCAGCAAGAAGCCCCGGCCGGCGGCCACCGTCTCGAAACGATCGACGCGGCCCGAGGGCCACCGGACCTCGACCTGGTCGGCCTGCTCGGCCGAGCCCAGCCCGAAGTGGAGCCTCGGATCGGACGCGGACTGGTAGCTGCCCCCACCCGTCCGCCAGCCTCGCAGCACCCGCCCGCCGGCCGTGACGCTGACGACCGCGCCGACGCCGTCGCGATTCGAGGACGTGCCCTGGAGTTGCAGCGTGAGGTGGCGAGCCGGCGTCGACTGGTTATGGAAGAATCCGAGCGGCGACTTCTGCGCGAGGACCAGGACGTCGAGCCGACCGTCGTTGTCGAGGTCTCCGGTCGCGAGCCCTCGGGACACGCGAGGCACGGTCCAGGGCTCGCCCGCGGCCTCGGTGACGTCGGTGAGCCGGCCATCCCGGCCTCCGAGCAGCAGCAGGGTCGGCATTTGGTAGGGATAGTCGGGGCGGTCGTCGTTGACGTGGCCGTTGGCCGTGGCGACGTCCATCCGGCCGTCGTTGTTCGCGTCGAACAGGCAGATGCCGAATCCCAGCATGTAGCGGCTGGGCGCGGCCAGGCCGAGGGGCCCGCCGTGGTCGCCGAACATGCCGTCCCCGAGGTTGCGGAAGCAGCTCGTCGACTCGCCGTAGAAGTTCGTCACGAACAGGTCGGGGCGGCCGTCGCCGTCGATGTCTCCGCAGGCGGTCCCCATGCCCGCCTGGAAGGCGCCCCCCGCGTTGCAGGCGACGCCGGCGATCAGTCCGACGTCCTCGAACTTCATCCCGCCCAGGTTGCGCCAGAGATAGTTCGCCGTCGTGTCGTTGGCGACGAACAGGTCGACGAGTCCGTCGTCGTCGACGTCGGCCGCCACGACCCCGAGCCCCCGGCCGTCCACGTCGACGATCCCGGCCTCCTCGGTCACGTCCACGAACCGCCCGGCGTCGTTGCGGAACAGGTGGTCCGGCAAGGCGGTGAACGGGCGGGGCGTGCAGTAGTTGTAGCGCTGGCCCGGGTCGGAAAGATCCGCTTCCTTGGCCACGGTGACGCGGGGGCAGAGCGTGGGGTTCTCGGCGTCCCACACGAGGTAGTGGCAGACGTAGAGGTCCAGGTCGCCGTCGTTGTCGAGGTCGGCGAACGCGGCCGAGGTCGGCCAGTCCCGATCGCCGTCGAGGCCGGCGTCGGCGGTCGCGTCGGTGAAGGTGCCGTCGCCGCGGTTGCGATAGAGGGCGTAGGACCGCCATCGCGTCACGAAGAGATCCGCCCGGCCGTCGTTGTCGTAGTCGCCCACGGTGACGCCGTGGCCGAACCCGCGGGCCATGGCCGCGATCCCCGACGACTCGGTCGCGTCCTCGAACCGGCCGTCGCCCAGGTTCCGGAAGAGCCGGTCGCCCTGGTACGGCCGGGCCGGGTCGGCCGGGAAGGCTCCCCCCTGGACCACATACACGTCCATCCAGCCGTCGCCGTCGAAGTCGAGGATCGCGACGCCGCCGGCGGTCGTCTCCGGGATTTGCCGCTTGGCCGAGCGGCCGTTGTCGAACTCGAAGCGCAGGCCGACGGACTCGGCGTCGTCGACGAACTTGGGCGGGCTGACCGCGGCGGTCGTCGCGGTCCGGGACGTCCCCGACGCGGCTTCCGGGGCCGAGCCCGAGGTCTTCGAGGCGAGCAACTCGGCGAGGGTGCCGCTCGACGTCGAGTCGGATTCCCGAAGCCTCGCCAGCGCCTGGGGCGGACGGGGGTCGGTGGGGACGAAGGCCGCGCGGAGCTTCCACCAGCCCCGGGCCTCGAAGGTCCGCCCGATCGTCTCCGCCAGCGTGGCCAGCTCGACGAAGCGGGCGGGGACGATCTCCTCGTCCATCAGGGCGCGATACCGGTCCTTCGCCGCGTCGCAGACGGCCTTCCGCTGACGAAGCTCTCGCGAACGCTCCAGGTCGCCCGACTCCGCGGCCATGGCGGCCAGTCGATCCAGGGCCCTGGTGTCGCCGGGCGCGGACGCGATCAGGGTTTCGAGGGCCGCGCGCTCCGCCTCGCGGTCCCCTTCGCGACGGGCCAACCAGGCGAGGACGCCCTGCCGCTCGGCCTCGGTGAAGCGATCGACCGGGAGGCGCGGCAGGGCCTCCCGAGCCGCATCGAGGTCGTTCGTCGCCCGGGCCAGCTCAAAACGGGCGTGCCAGGCCGCCGGATCCTCCGGCCGTGCCTTCAAGCATCGGCCGAGGAGCTGCTCCGCCTCGTCGAACCGGCCGGTCTGGAACGCCAGGTCGGCCTGGGCGAGCCAGACGCGATCGTCGTCGGGCGCCATCCGGGTCGCGTGCTCGACTTCGGAGCGTACGGCCTCCAGCAGGGTCGGCGAGCTGTCGGCCCTCCAGTGGTCGCGGAGGTCGCCGACCGGGTCGGTCGTGTTCCGCCAAGCTTGCTCGATCAGGCGCCGGACGTCGGCGCGGCGGCCTTCCCAGAAATACAGCTCCGAGAGGGTGCGGCGGACCTCGTCGCGCTCGGACGAGACCTCGGCCGAGGCCAGCAGCGAATCGAGCACGGCCTCCGCCTCGGCGAAGCGGCCCAGGTCCCCGACGAGCGTCCGCGCGCGAGCAAGACCGGCCTTGGTCGACCACTCCGTGCCGGCGGGCACGCTCGACCAGGCGGCGAGGGCGGCGTCCATGCGGCCGGCGGCGTGCTCGCAGACTCCGAGCCGATAGCCGACCTCGGGATCTCTCGGTCGCGACCAGCGAAGTCCGAGGAGGCGTTCCCGGGCCTCGGGGAAGCGTTCCGCCTCCATCATCAGTCGGGCCCGTTCCAGCCCGCTGGCGAACCGCCAGTTGGCGACGGCCCACGATCCCAGCCCCGAGGCCGCCAGGGCCGCGACGGTCGCCCACACGATGCGTCGTCGAGTCCGTCCCATGAGAAACCCGCTCTCCCCACAACGACGCCGGGGCTCGACGAGTCGCGTCGGCGTTCAAGCCGGCCTAACTCTCGTCGAGCCCCCGCGCCAAGGATCTACCCGGTCGATCCTCGGTCGGACGCCGATCCGCGCGGCGACCTTACTCGGCCTTGGGCTCCGCCGGCGTCTCCGGCGTCGCCGTCGGAGTACCCTTGCTGGCGGACTTCAGGTTCTTCTTGTCCATGCCCGTGTTGGCCGCCTTCATCATGTCGGCGGTCTTCTTCGCGAAATCCTCGTTCACCTGCTCGGGCGGGGTCGAGGTGTTCGGCTGGTCCTCGCCGCAACCCCCCGCCAGGACGGCGATCGCCCCGCCGACGAGGATGGATCGAAATCGTCGCATAATCCGGTTCCTTTCGATGTGAAGGGCCAGGCCCTTTGCTTCGTCGATCCCGGCCGGATCCGCTCGACCCGGCCTCGGCCCGCCGCGCCCGCCCGAGGAGGGCGGGTGCGGTGCAGGCCGGACTCTCCGGGCGTTCGCTCAGAACGCGTCGGAGCCGATGACTTCGCCCTGGTTGCGGGTGCCGATGCCCCACCACACCTGGGGGGAGACCGAGTCCTTAACGAACTTGACCGAGCCGTCGACCATGACGACGTTGACGCCGCCGGGGTGGTTGCTCGTGGCGGTGATGGCGTCGTTGAAGCCGCCGGGGGCCCCGCCCCAGGAGTTGGCGGCGACGCAGGACAGGCCGTTCGGGGTCATCAGGTGACCGTAGGAGTTGAAGTGCAGCGTGCCGGCGTGGCTGCCGTTCCAGCAAGCGCCCGACCACTGGGTGGGGTTGGTCGGGGCCGTCGTGGAGGGGATGGCCTTGCAGCCGTTGAGGAACGCCTGGGCGTCCGCGGTACCGGTCGCCGTATCCCATCCGAGGCTCAGGCTCGACTGGAAGGAGACCCGCTTGCCGTTCTGCGAGCCGGGCACGGCGTTGGGGACGAATCCGGCCAGGCCGATCAGCTTCTCGCTGATCATGGCCGTGTTGCTCGTGCCGTCGGTGAACGATTCGAACCCGAGCGTGGACAGGTTCGCCGTGGTCACGGCGTTGGTGTAGCCGGGCCGGTCGCCGGGATCGCTCCGCAAGGGCACGAACGCGCCGCTCCACGACGCCATCGAACTCGGCCCGCCGAAGTTGGCGTGGTAGTTCGTGAAGGTGGAGGCGATCCAGCCGCCGATCTTCAGGCTCTCGGACGGGCAGACGAAGGCGTTGACCTTGGTCGTGCTCAGCGTATTGATGTTGGCCACGCCGAAGGCGCCGAAGGAGAAATTGGCCGAGTTGAACAGGGCCTGCTGCTCCATGTAACCCAGCAGGTGGACCATCCAGCCCAGCGGCCAGGGGCCTCCCGGCTCGCTCGGGCCGTTGGGTGCCTGGCCGAAATTCCCGAACAACGGAGGAACGGCGTTGATCGCCGAGTGGTAGTTGTGCACCGCCAGCCCGAGTTGCTTCAGGTTGTTGATGCACTGCGACCGGCGGGCGGCCTCACGTGCCGATTGCACGGCCGGCAGGAGCAACGCGATCAGCACGGCGATGATGGCGATGACGACCAGCAGTTCGATCAATGTGAAGGCGCGACGAGGCTGGAATCTTGATTCCATGCGAGAGTCTCCCCTCGTCCGCGGGAGGCCCGCGGCGAGCTGTCGAGGATGACGGGGCGATGCACGACCGAAAGAAAAGACGATGAAGGTGCTGCGGGACGAGCCCGCGGACCGACGGCGACGCCGACGAGGCAGCCTCGATGTGCCGAGACGTCCTCGCGATCTCCGAGCGATCGAGTTGCCCGCCGATCGATGCCGAGAGCCCGAGGGGGCCGATGCCTCACGTCCCCCGTCGGGCCGCCGTTCCGGTCGTTTGTCCGGGCTTGTCGATTCCTCCCGAGAGGATCCGGCGACGCGGGATGAGCATAGATCAGACAATCGAAGTCGGCAACAAAAAATCGACGGAATCCAGGAGTTTAACTCCCAATGATTTAAGACGTTGGCCCCATCCCCCTCCTCCGTCGATCCCGCCAGCGTTTCTCCAAGTGCTGATGGATACCGGGTAAGAATTCCTGATCCGCACCCCCATCGATGACCGACGCCGCGGAGAGGCTTCCAGGCAGGTTCCTGGAGTCGAACGATTCGACGGCCATGCGTCCGAATGGGGCGGACGAACCGATAACCCGTCTGGCTCAAGATCCGAGATCCCTGCCGTTCATCGATCGCGTTCCTGAATGGAGTCCGACACGTGCCACCTCGGGCCCTACCCCTCCCGGATCCAGCACGCCGATCCCGCTCCAGTGTGGATTTCCGATTTTTTTCAGAACGCAGCCACGGCCTGGCCTCCGAACTCTCCCCAGGACTTCGGCCCGCTGCCTCACGAGGTCGCAAGCTTAAATTCTTCAAAGCCCATGGGATCGCGATTGGCCGCAACCGACGAGCCTGTTAAACTTTGTTGCAACCGCCTCTCGATTCCCGACCCGACCGCCCGCCATGCTCGCCCGGCCGGAGACGCCATGATGCATTCGCCTGGGATGACGAAATTCCTGGCCCCCCTCCTCGCCTCCTTCGTCGCGATCGCCGTCCCGCTCCGGGCCCAATCCCCCGACGGCCCCGCCCCCGAGCCGGTCCGCGAGCTTTTCACGAGATTCTGCGTCTCCTGCCATCAGGGGGACCAGGCCGAGGGGGGATTCGACGTGGCCAAACTCCTGGCCAAGGGGCCTCCATCGACCAACCGCAAGGCCTGGAATCGGGTCAAGGAGAATGTCGAGGGGGGGCTCATGCCGCCCGAGGACAACCCCCAGCCCACCGAGGATCAGGTGGCCGCGCTCGCGTCGTGGGTCGACGCCGAACTGAAGAAGATCGACTGCGGGGCGACCGTCGACCCCGGCCGGGTTACGATCCGGCGGCTGAACCGGGCCGAGTACAACAACACGATCCGCGACCTCGTGGGCGTCGACTTCCAGCCCGCGGACGACTTCCCCTCCGACGACGTGGGCTACGGCTTCGACAACATCGGCGACGTCCTCAGCCTGCCGCCGATCCTGATGGAGAAGTATCTGGCCGCCGCGGAGACGATCGCGGCGCGTGCCATCGTCGCCGCGGGGACCTCGGAAGTCCCGGTCAAGACGTACGAGGGGCCCGACCTCGAGAACGCCGGCGGGACCGCCGCCGACGACGACGGGCGGTTCCTGGGCACGAACGGCGAGATCGCCCTCGCGCACGATTTTCCGCGCGACGCCTCCTACGTCGTCCGCGTGCACGCCTACGCCCATCAGGCCGGCGACCAGCCCGCCCGGATGGCGATCAAGCTCGACGGCAAGACGCTCCAGAGCTTCGATGTGAAGGCCGTGCAGGGCTCGATCGGGACTTACGAGTTCCAGGGCAAGCTGCGGGGCGGCCGGCGGCGAATCGCCGCGGAGTTCCTCAACGACTACTGGGAGCCCGAGAATCCCGACCCCTCCCGGCGCGATCGGAATCTGGTCGTCCAGAGCATCGAGGTCCAGGGGCCGATCGGGGCGAAGGGCGATCCGCTCCCCGCCAGCCACAAGCTGGTCGTCTTCCGCAGGCCCTCGAAGCCGGAGGAGTTCTACGAGTGCACGACCGAGGTGCTCGATCGCTTCCTGCGCCGGGCCTATCGCCGTCCCGTCACCGGGGGCGAGGTGTCCAAGCTGGTCCGCCTGGCCGACCTCGCCCGCGAGAACGGCGAGAGCTATGAGCGCGGGATCCAGCTCGCCGTGCAGGCCGTCCTCGCCTCGCCACAGTTCCTGTTCCGGGTGGAGCTGTACCGGCCCAAGCGGGACAAGAAGGGTAAGGTCCTCGAGGCTCCCGGCGGGGTCCCGATCAACGATTTCGAGCTGGCCTCGCGGCTCTCCTACTTTCTTTGGAGCAGCATGCCGGACGACGAGCTGTTCCGGCTCGCGCTCGACGGTAAGCTTCACGAGGAGGCCGAGCTGGAGAAGCAGGCCCGGCGGATGATCCGAGACCCCAAGTCGCGGGCCTTCGTCGAAAATTTCGCCGGACAGTGGCTCCAGCTCCGGAACTTGAAGACCGCGAATCCCGATCGCGAGCAGTTCAAGAGCTTCGACGAGCCGCTCCGGGAGGCGATGCAGAAGGAGTCCGAGCTGTTCTTCGCCTCGATCCTCCGCGAGGATCGCAGCCTCCTGGACTTCATCGACTGCGACTACACGTTCCTCAACGAACGGCTCGCGACCCACTACGGCGTCCCCGGCGTGAAGGGTCCGGAGTTCCGACGCGTGAAGCTCAAGGGAGGCGATCGGGGCGGGCTCATCACCCAGGCGAGCGTGCTGACCGTGACCTCCAACCCCTCGCGGACCTCCCCCGTCAAGCGCGGCAAGTGGGTGCTGGAACAGATCCTAGGCAGCCCGCCGCCGCCGCCGCCGCCGGACGTCCCGGTCCTGGCGGACGACGCCAAGGGGCCGCTCGTCGGCACGCTCCGCCAGCGCATGGAGCAGCACCGCTCGAACCCCAGCTGCGCCTCCTGCCACGCGCGGCTGGACCCGCCGGGCTTCGGCCTGGAGAATTACGACGCCGTCGGCGCCTGGCGCGACAAGGACGGCGGATTGCCGATCGACGCCTCCGCACAGTTGCCGACGGGGGAGTCGTTCCGGGGGCCCGCCGAGCTGAAGGCGATCCTCAAGACCCGCAAGTCCGAATTCGTCCGCTGCCTGGGCGAGAAGATGCTGACCTACGCCCTCGGTCGGGGTCTTGAAGACCCCGACGCCTGCACCGTCGACGCCCTCGTGAAGGGCGTCGCCGCCGATGACTATCGGCTCTCCCGGATGGTGCTGGAAATCGTCAAGAGCGAGCCATTCCTGAAGCGAAGGGGCTGAACCATGAGCCGATCGAAGATCTCCAGGCGGGCCATCCTCCGGGGCGCCGGCGCGGCCGTCGCCCTCCCGTGGATGGAAGCCATGGCGACAGCGGCCGACCTCTCGGGCTCGGCCCCGGCCGGTCCTCGTCGGATGGCCTTCTTCTACGTCCCGAACGGCGTCCACATGCAGGACTGGCGTCCCGGCGCGGAAGGGCGGGATTTCCAGCTCCCCTGGATCCTGGAACCGCTCAACCCCCTGAAGGAGGACACGCTGGTCCTCTCGGGCCTGGCCCAGCTTAACGCCAAGGCCCTGGGCGACGGCCCCGGCGACCACGCCCGTTCGCTCTCGTGCTTCCTCACCGGCGTCCACCCGGTGAAGACTGACGGGGCCAACATCAAGGCCGGCGTCTCCGTCGATCAGGTGGCGGCCCAGAAGATCGGCGCGGCCACGCGGTTCCCCTCCCTGGAGCTGGGGATCGAACGCGGCGGCCAGTCGGGCAACTGCGACTCGGGCTATAGCTGCGCCTACTCCTCGAACATCTCCTGGCGCACTCCGACCACGCCGACGGCCAAGGAGATCAACCCCCGACTGGTCTTCGACCGTCTGTTCGGGGGCCGCGGCCGGAGCGGCTCCGAGGCCGACCGCCGCAAGCGGAGCCTCTACGAACGGAGCCTCCTGGACTTCGTCCTGGAAGACGCCCAGGCCCTCCGCAACCGCATCGGCATGAACGACCGCCGGAAGCTCGATGAGTATCTGACGGCCGTCCGCGAGGTCGAGCAGCGGATCGCGCGGGCCGATTCCGACGCGGCGGACGATTCGAGCGTCGACGTCGGCGTGGCGCGTCCCGCCGGCGTCCCGAAGGACTACGCCGAGCACGTCCGGCTGATGTTCGACCTGATCGTGCTGGCCTTCCAGACCGACACGACGCGGATCTGCACCTTCATGTACGGCAACGAGGGGAGCACCCGCCCCTACCCGTTCCTGGAGGTCGCCGAGGGGCACCACGACCTCTCGCACCACGGGAAGGACCCGAAGAAGCAGGAGAAGATCCGCAAGATCAACCGCTTCCACATGGAAGAGTTCGCCCGCATGCTCCTGCGCCTGAAGGAGACGAAGGAGGGGGACCGTTCGATCCTCGACAACTCGATGATCGTCTACGGCAGCGGCATCTCCGACGGCGACCGCCACAACCATGACGACCTGCCGGTGCTGCTGATCGGCAAGGGGGGCGGGACGATCGAGACCGGGCGCCACGTCGTCTACGAGCCGCAGCCGCTCAACAACCTCTACCTTTCGATGCTCGACCGGATGGACGTCCCCTGCGAACGCCTCGGCGACAGCACGGGGCGGCTCGACAAGCTCGCCTGACCTCGACCTACCCGCGGGCCGTCAGGCCTGGGGGTCGCTCAGACCTCCAGGCCCACGGCCCGCATCAGCTCCAGCGCATTCGAGTGTTGGACGACGCCCGGGTGGATGCGGTAATCGAACCGCATCACGCCGTCCTCGAAGTGGTCCTCGAAATGGACGTTGAGCGTCCTGGGGCCGAGCCCGGCGACGATCTCCGCCAGCGCCAGGTCGTGGGTAGTGACCAGCCCGATCGCCCCACGCGCCAGGAGACCGCGGATGACCGCCTCCGCGCCGACGCGGCGGTCGTGCGAATTGGTGCCGCTGAATAATTCGTCGAGCAGGAACAGCAGCGGGAGCGGACCTCGCGAGACGTCGACGATCTGCCGGACCCGGGTGATCTCGGCGTAGAATCGCGACCGCCCGGCCTGGAGCGAATCCTGCACCCGCAAAGTCGCCCCCACGGCCAGCGGAGACAGCCGCAGCCGCGTCGCCCGAACCGGCGCACCGGCCTGGGCCATGACGGCCGACACCCCGATCGCGCGGAGCAGCGTGCTCTTGCCCGACATGTTCGACCCGCTGACGACCAGGGCCGTCGTCTCGCCCCCCAGTTCCACGTCATTCGCAACGCACTCGCGACGCGGGATCAGGGGGTGGCCGAGGGCCTGGGCCTCGAAGATCGCCGGCCCTTCGGCCAGCTCGGGGAAGACATCGTCGGGGTTCTCGGCCGAGTAGGCCGCGAGGGCCGAGAGGGCTTCGAAATCGCCCACCGAAGCGAGCCAGCCGGCGATCTGCGGACCGTTCTCCGCGCGCCAGGCGTCTATCCGCATGCCAAATTGCGTCCGCCAGAGCAGCACCAGGGCGAACGGCAGGAAGAACTGGTTGTCCCGAGTGTCCAGCAGGTGCAGGAGCCTTCCCAGGCTCCGGATCCGCTCGGACGCCGGACGCCCGCCGGTCTCCAGGGCCTCGCGCAAGGCTCGCAGCTGGGAGGATTGGAGCGGCTCGCGCTCCAGGCGATCGAGCAGCCCCGACAGCACGATCAGGTCGTGCGCCCGCTCGTCCACGCCCGCCAGGACCCGATCGACCCGCCTCGCCAGCCAGAAGCCGAAGGCGCTCTCGACGGCCAGGACGAGGAGCAGCAGGAGAAAGCGCTCGCCGTCCTGCATGACGAGCCAGGCGATCAAGGCCGAGGCGCCGATCGCCGCCAGGGCCGCCGCGACGACCCGGAGCGTGGAAGTGGGGAACACGCGGGGCGTCGCCCCCCAGGCGGCCAGCGCGGCGGGGTCGATCCCGGCCCGGACGTCGGCTCCGAGCAGTTCCAGGTCCTCGCGCAGATCGAGGCGCGGGCGAAGCTCGGCGACGGCCTCATGCCGGCCGGCGACCACGTCGGGGGGGGCCGGCGCGAGCAGCCAGGCCGCAAGGGCCTCCTCGCCGGCCTTCGTCCTGGCGGTGCAGAGCCGCTCGAACAGCGAGCCGACGCCGAAAAGGTCGAGGTCGGCGGCGTAGGGATGTTCCACGTCGAGGAAATTCGACCCGGCGACTCCCGTGCCCGCCCACCGGTCCTCCATCCGGGCCAGGCCTCGCTTGTAAAAGTCGATCGTCCGCGCGGAACGCTCGGCGCGGCGGCGGATCGGCTCGTGAGCGAGCAAGATCGCCACGAACGCCGCGACGGGAAGTCCCAGCCACCAGGCCGAGGGATAGTCGGCCAGATAAACGTTGCCGGCGACGGCGAGGCCCAGTCCGAAGACGATCAACCGGAGGTCGGCGAAACGGGCGTCGAGCTTCTCCCATCGGGCCGCGGCCTGCTCGTGGAGGGCCAGTCGGCGGGAGTACTCGGCGTGCAGGTCGGGGTGGACGGCTGGGCTGTCGATCATGATGGGGGTCGTCGCCGCGAGGGGGAGTGGTGGCCAGGGTCCAACCGTAGCCGATCCCCCGCGCCGGCTCAAGGCGTCCACGGCCCACGCGAGCCGACGCCGGTTTCCAGCGGGTGCCGCATCCCCAACCGCCCTTTCATCGAATAGAATGAGGTCCGCACCCGTCGGCGAGACGCCTCGAATCCACCGACTGCTTCAAGCGGAGACGGGCGTCGGCGCGAGCGAGGACCGCCATGAGCAGCCAGGCCGAAGTCCATTCCATCGACGCCCTGCGCGAATTCCGGGTCGCCCTTTCGCTGTACGGAGACGACGTTCAGGCGGCCCTGGGCGCCGCCGACGCCGAGATCCGCCGCACCGTCCAGTGGCTCCAGCAGGACCGGCCGTTTTACTGGCAGGAGCAGATCAAGCGTCGTCGCGAGCGCGTGGCGTCCGCCAGGGCGGATCTCTTCCGACTCAAACTCCAGAAGACGCCCGAGCACCATCCGTCGCTGGCCGAGCCCAAGGAGAGGCTTCGCCACGCCGAGGCGGCCCTGGCCGACGCCGAGAAGCGGCTCGCCGCAGTCCGCAGGTGGCAACCCGCTCTCCAGCAGGCCGTCCTCGAATATCATGGCAGCGCGCAACGGCTGAAGGATCTCGCGGCGGCCGACGTGCCCCGCGCGATCGGCCTGCTGACTCGGATCGTCGAGGCTCTCGAAGCCTACCTGCGCCTCCAGGCCCCCGACGGGGCGCCCTCGGAGGGGCTAGTCGGAGGGGGCGTCCGCCGCGCGACTCCAGAACTGGAAGCGGTGGCCCGCGAGATCCTCGACCAGGACGAGCCCGCCCCCGAACCACCGCCCGAGCCGCAAATCCCCGAGGAGGCCTCCTGAGGTGGCGAACGCGAAGATCCTCGCCGGCTCGACCCGGTTGAAGCAGACGATCCGCATCCTCAACGAGCGCTGGATGCTCACCGAGGCGACCTGGGGCGACGTCGTCCGCCGCCGCTTTGAGGAGCGCCACCTCGCGCCCCTCGTCCCCGCGGTCGACTCGGCCGTCATCGGCCTCCAGAAGCTCGCGGAAGTCCTGGACCAAGTCCGACGCGACTGCTCGGATCGGAGCGAACTCACGTGACCCACCCTCCCTCCCCGCTCGTCCAGGGCTCGCCTGCGTCCAGCCCTCAAGAGATCCGACCGACCGAGGCCACGCCGACCGATCCCTTGCTCGCCCAACGCGAGGCGATCCGCTCGCTCGTCGTCGCGGTCGCCGAAAGGGCCGAGGCCGAGGCGAGGGTGGAAGAGGGTCGGAAGACTCGCGAATCCGAATTGGAGCTGGACTACAAGGTCAAGAAGGAAGCCCTGACTCGCCGCGTGGCCCAGCTCGAGAAGGACGAGACCGCCGCGGACGAACGTCGCCTGCGAGAGGTCGCCGAGGCGGCTTCGGCGGGCGAGGCTCGGGCCAAGAACGAGTTCGCGATGGGGAGCCGCCGGATCGCCGCCGAGTTCGACGCCCTGCGCCAGACCGCGAAATCGAAGCTGGCTCGCGACAAATCCGATGCGATGGGGGGCCACGACGCCGGTCAGAAGGTCGCGGCCCAGGAACACGCGGCCGCCGCCAAGCCCCTCCAGGACGCGGCAGCGATCCTGGATTCCTATCGCGAACGGCTCGCGGTCGTCGCCGTGGACTTCCGCAAATTCGGGCTCGATCCCGAGCCTCCCCCGCCCGCCCGCGAATCCTTCGACAAGTTCGCCGAGCCCGGCGACGAGCTGTTCGAGCGACTCTCGCGGATGGGTCCGCCGCTCAAGCTCCTCGAACGCCTGATCATCCCCCGCACTCTGAAGGGCGCCAACGAGGCCTGGGTCTACGTATCGACCGCCCTGCTCGGCGGCGGGATCGGCCTGGCGCTCGGCGCCGACTTCACCGTCGCCCTCATCCTGGCCGGAGTCGGCCTGGCGCTCGGGCTGGCGCTGCGCATGAAGCTCGCGGCGCTCGCCAAGGAGCAGTTGGAACGGCTCTACGTGCCCTTAATGCAGTCGTCGTCCGCCGCGGCGGCGCTCGGGGACCACTGCAAATCCCGAATCGACGGCCGGTTTCAGGAGTCGCTCAGGACCCTCGCCGCCCGCCGGGACAAGGACCTGGAGCGGGCGAAAGAGGTCCACACCCTGACCATTGCCCAGGGGGAGGCCGACCGCGACGAACGCCTCCGCCAGATCAACGAGGTCTACGCGCGGAAGCTCCGCGAGAACGCCGAGGAGCGCGAACGCCGTTCCAGGGAGGCGGCCGAGACCCACGCGCGGAAGGCCGCCGACCTGAAGGCCAAGGCCGAGGCGGGGGCTATCCAGTTGGAGGAAGGGTACGCGACGGCCAAGGCCCAGGCCCGCGCAGTCCACGAGAGCGACGTCAGGGCCGTCGCCTCGCGATGGCGCGCGTCCGTCTCCGCCGCCGCCGCCGTGCTCGACGAGGTCGCCCGCCGGGCCGAGGGATTCGGCCTGTCGTGGGAGGACCCCGACTGGGCCGATCGCCCTCTCCACCGCGCAATCCCCCCGGCGCTACGGTTCGGGACCGTCGCGCTCGACCTCGCCGCCTTGCCGGGGGGCCTGCCGAACCGTCGGGACCACCGAGAAGGGCTCCCGGAAGCGTTCCGACTTCCGGCCCTCCGCCCGTTTCCCGGTTCCGCCAATCTGCTGGTCGAGACCCCCGCGGAAGGGAGGGCCGCCGCCTCGACGGCGGTCCAGGCGGCCATGCTCCGCCTGCTCGCCGGGCTGCCGCCGGGCATGGTCCGCTTCACCATCGTCGACCCGATTGGCCTCGGTCGCGGCTTCGGGGCGTTCATGCACCTCGCCGACTACGACGAGGCCCTGGTGAACAATCAGGTGTGGACCGACGCCCGCCAGATCGAGGAGCGCCTGGCCGACCTGGAAGCCCACATGGAGCTGGTGACCCAGAAGTACCTCCGCAACGAGTACGCCACGATCGAGGAGTACAACGCCGCCGCTGGCGAGGTGGCCGAACCCTACCGCGTCCTCGTCGTGGTCGACTACCCGACCAAGTTCGACGAGAAGGCCGCGTCTCGACTGGCCTCGATCGTGGCCGGCGGCCCCCCGTGCGGGGTGCTGACCCTTATCGCAGTCGACGAAGGCCGCGAGTTTCCGTCGGGCTGCCGGACCGCCGACCTCCGGCCTTACTGCACGCGTCTCTTCTGGAAGGACGGCGCCCTGGCCTGGGACGACCCGGAACTGGG
This sequence comes from Paludisphaera soli, assembly GCF_011064595.1. Taxonomy (GTDB): domain Bacteria; phylum Planctomycetota; class Planctomycetia; order Isosphaerales; family Isosphaeraceae; genus Paludisphaera; species Paludisphaera soli. The sequence continues at coordinate 228,393 of NZ_JAALJI010000003.1, forward strand.
CGGATACCCGTTCCTCCCCGACGCCCCGCCGGTTGGCGAGACCGCCACCCGGCTGATCCAGCGCATCGGCGAGGCGGCCAGGGCCGCTAAGCGGGTCGAGGTCCCCTTCGAGTTCATCGCGCCCGCGCCGGAATCCTGGTGGACGCGCGACAGCCGGGCCGGGGTCGACGTGCCCCTGGGCAAGGCGGCGGCCTCGAAGCGTCAGCACCTGGCGCTCGGGAAGGGGACGTCGCAGCACGTCCTGATCGCCGGCCGCACGGGCTCGGGCAAGTCGACCTTGATGCACGCGATGATCGTGAATCTCGCCCTGGCGTACAGCCCGGACGAGATCGACATGTACCTGATCGACTTCAAGAAGGGCGTCGAGTTCAAGGTCTACGCGTCCCACGGCCTCCCGCACGCCAGCGTCGTCGCGATCGAGAGCGAGCGCGAGTTCGGCGTCAGCGTGCTGAACCGGCTCGACGCCGAGCTGAAGATCCGGGCCGATCGCTTCCGGGCGGCGGGGGTGCAAGACGTCCAGGGCTTCCGGGGCGTGCCGGGATCACCCCCCCTGCCCCGGATCCTCCTGATCGTCGACGAGTTCCAGGAGTTCTTCGTCGAGGAGGACAAGCTGGCTCAGGAGGCCGCCGGGCTGCTCGACCGGCTGGTCCGCCAGGGTCGGGCCTTCGGCATCCACGCGATCCTGGGCTCGCAGAGCCTCGGCGGGGCGTTCACGCTGGCGCGCAGCACCCTCGGCCAGATGGCCGTGCGGATCGCCCTCCAGTGCAGCGACGTGGACTCGCACCTGATCCTCTCCGAGAACAACCCCGCGGCCAAGGCGCTCTCGCGGCCGGGCGAGGCGATCTACAACGACGCCAACGGCGCCCCCGAGGGGAACCACGTCTTCCAGGTCGTCTGGCTCGGCGAGGATCGTCGCGAAGACTACCTGGATCGGATCCGCCGACTGAGCGAAAGCCGCGGCCGGGTCGAGCGCGCGCCGATCGTCTTCGAAGGGGACGCCCAGGCCGATTTCGCGAACAACCCCCTGCTGCTCGAACGACTGGAGCAGGCCGCCTGGCCCGAGTCCCCGCGGTCGTCGCAGGCCTGGCTCGGCGATCCGGTCGCGATCAAGGAGCCGACAGCCGCCCTGTTCCGACGCCAGGGGGGGAATCACCTGCTGATCGTCGGTCAGAACGAGGAGGCCGCGCTCGGCGTGATCGCCTCGACGCTCCTGAGCCTGGGCCTGCAATACCCGCCGGCTCGCGAGGAATCGGTTCGCGAGGGCGCTCGCTTCTGGGTGCTGGACGGCACCCCCGAGGATTCGGAGCACGTCGAGACGCTCCGAAAGGCCGCCGACGCGCTCCCCCACGACGTCCGATTCGGCGGCTGGCGGGAAGCCTCGGCGTTCGTGGCCGAGATCACCGGCGAGCTCGAGCGCCGCCGCACGCCCGACGCCGCCGACGGCCCGGAGCTGTTCCTCCTCATCCACGACCTGCCGAGGTTCCGGGACCTGCGCCGCCGCGAGGACGACTTCCATTTCGGCGAGCGCGAGGAGGCGACCCCGGCCGACCAGATCGACCTGATCCTCCGCGAAGGTCCGGGCTACGGAGTCCATCTCGTCGCGTGGTGCGACACCGTGAACAACCTGAACCGATGCGTCTCGCTCCAGCAGCTCCGCGAGTTCGGCATGCGCGTCCTCTTCCAGATGAGCCCGACCGACTCCGGCCACCTCCTGGACAACACCTCCGCCGCCAGGCTCGGCACCAACCGGGCGCTCTTCTCCAGCGAGGAGCACAATCGCATCGAGAAGTTCCGCCCCTATCGCCCGATCGAGGCCGATTTCCTCGGCCGCATTCACGATCGCCTGCACGCGCGAGGTCGCTGATTTCGTCCGGTTCGGGAAGGTCTGTCGGCACCGGTTCGGTTGTCGTTCCCGGGCGGGCCGGATACAATCCACCGCTCCGATGTGATGTCATGAGTCTGGGGCTTACGCCCGGAGCGTCGTTGATGGCCGACCCGACCGCGTTGAAGACCCCCCTGTTCGACTGGCACCAGGCCAACGGCGGCCGGATGGTCGACTTCGCGGGCTGGTCCATGCCCGTCCAGTACACGAGCATCGTGGAGGAGCACCAGGCCGTCCGGCGCGGCGTCGGCCTGTTCGACGTCAGCCACATGGGACGCCTGGCGTTCGATGGGGCCAAGGCGCTCGACTGGATCAACCTGGTCGCCACCAACGACGCCGCCAAGCTCGAAGCGGGGCGGATCCAGTACAGCCTGCTGGCCAACGACCTCGGCGGGCTCATCGACGACATCCTGGTCTACCGGCTCGCCAAGGGTTACTACGTCGTTTGCAACGCGTCCAACCGTGAGCGGGTGGTCGCCCAGTTCCAGGAGCACCGCGAGGGCTTCAAGGCCGCGCTCTCCGACAGGACCGCCGACACGGCCATGATCGCCGTGCAGGGGCCGTCGGCCGCCGCGACGGTCCAGGCGATCTCTTCCGTGACGTTTGACGGCCTCAAGTATTATCACGCGACCGAGGCCAAGTTGCTCGACGGCGTCGCGGCCCTGGTCAGCCGGACCGGCTATACGGGCGAGGACGGTTTCGAGCTGATCGTCCCCGCCGCCGACGCCGCGAAGGTCTGGATCGGGCTGATGGACGCGGGGGCCCCGTTCGGCGTCGTCCCCTGCGGGCTGGGTGCGAGGGACACGCTGCGGTTCGAAGCCGCCATGCCCTTGTACGGGCACGAACTGACCGACACCACGAGCCCGTTCGCCGCCGGCGTGGGCTGGGCCGTGAAGCTCGACAAGGGGGACTTCGTGGGTGCCGAGGCCCTCCGCCAGCAGGCGCAAAGCCCGGGCTCGACCCGCGTCGGCCTGAAGCTGGAAGGCAAGCGGATCGCCCGCCAGGGATCGTCGGTGACCTCGGATGACCGCTCCCTGGGACTGGTGACGTCCGGGACGTTCGCCCCCACCCTCCAGGCGAGCCTGGCGATGGCCCTCATCGACCCCGAGTTCGCCGCGCCGGGCAAGAAGGTCGTCGTCGACGTCCGCGGCAAGCCCGAGCCGGCCGAGGTGGTCCCCCTGCCTTTCTACAAGCGTCCCCGGCCGCAGTCCCAGACCTGATCCGGCGAGGCCGGCCGCGTCGCCGCCTTCCCCTTCTCATCGCAGGCGTTCCCCGAAGCCGCAAGGACCCCGAGACATGGACCCCAAGAAGCTCCGCTACTCCCCCACCCACGAATGGGTCGACGTCGAGGGCGGCACCGCCGTCGTGGGCCTCTCGAAGTTCGCCGTCGATCAGCTCACCGACCTGTTGACGATCGAGCTCCCCAAGGTGGGCGACCGCCTGACGGCCGGTAAGAGCTTCGGCGAAGTCGAGAGCGTCAAGTCGGTCAACGACCTCTACGCGCCGGTGAGCGGCGAGGTGGTCGAGGTCAACCAGGCCCTGGCCGACGACGTGCAGATCCTCTCCGAAGACCCCTACGCCAAGGGCTGGCTGGTCAAGATCAAGGTCGACGACCCCGCCGACGCCGAGAAGTTGATGGATCACACCGCGTACGAGACGAAGATCGCCTCGGACGATCACTGAACGCGACCCGCCGAGGATCCGGCCGCGACGCGTTCATCAAGCTGGGAGCAACATGGCTTACATCGCTAACACGCCCGACGACGTGCGCGTCATGCTGGGCGCGATCGGGCTGGACTCGCTCGATCAACTCTTCGACATGATCCCGCCGGAATACCGGCTCGACCGCGACCTCCGGATCCCCCCCGCCCTGACGGAATTCGACCTGACCCGCCGGGTCGGGGCGTTGCTCGCCCGCAACGAGGGCGCCGACCGCCGCGTCTGCTTCCTCGGGGCCGGCAGCTACGACCATTTCATCCCGGCCGTCGTCGACAGCCTCGCCTCGCGCGGGGAGTTCTACACGGCTTACACCCCCTACCAGGCCGAGGCCAGCCAGGGCACGCTCCAGGCGACGTTCGAGTACCAGACGCTCATGACCCAACTGACGGGCATGGACGTCTCGAACGCAAGCCTCTACGACGGCGGCTCGGCCGTGACCGAGGCCGTCCTGATGGCCCTGGCGACCAACCGTCGCGCGGGGCGGGTGGTGGTCGCCGGGACCGTGCATCCCGAGTATCGGAAGATCCTGGAGACCTACCTGACGCACCTGGACTCCGAGGTCGTCACGGTCCCGCCCCAGAACGGCGGAGTCGACCCGAGTGCGTTCGCGGCGGCGATCACCCCCGATACGGCGGCCGTCGTCATCCAGCACCCGAACTTCTTCGGCCGCCTCGAAGACGTCGCCGCGCTGGTCGACGCCGCCCACGCGCACGGCGCGACCGCGATCGTCAGCGTCGACCCGATCTCGCTCGGGGTTCTCCGGCGTCCCGACGCCTACGGCGCGGACGTGGTCGTGGCGGAGGGCCAGGGCCTGGGGAACCCGATGTCGTTCGGCGGCCCCTATCTCGGCATCCTCGCCTGCCGCCAGGATTACCTCCGCAAGCTGCCCGGGCGGATCGTCGGCCAGACGGCCGACCGCAACGGCAAGCGATCGTGGGTGCTGACGCTCCAGACCCGTGAGCAGCACATCCGCCGCGAGAAGGCGACCTCGAACATCTGCACCAACCAGGGTCTGCTGGCCCTGCGTTCGAGCATCTATCTCGCGGCCATGGGCCCGCGCGGGCTGCGCGAGGCCGCCGAGCTGAGCACTCGCAAGGCCCACTACGCGGCCGAGGCTCTCGCGAAGGTGGACGGCCTCTCGCTCGCCTTCCCCGGGCCGTTCTTCAAGGAGTTCGCGATCCGCTGCGACAAGGACCCGAGAGCCGTGCTGGAGAAGGTCGGCGCCGCCGGCTTCCACGGCGGCGTAGGCCTGGGTCGCTGGTATCCCGAACTGGCCGACCACATCCTGGTCGCCGTGACCGAGAAGCGGACGAAGGACGAGATCGACGGCCTCGCCGACGCCTACCGGGACGCGCTCGCCGCGTCCTGAGAGCCGGGGGCCGCCGACGTCGCAGCGAACGACACCTCAATCGCAAGAATTTTCATGTATAAACTCGACCAACCCCCGCTGCTGTTCGAAGCGAGTCGACCCGGCCGGAGCACCGCGATCCTGCCGCCGTGCGACGTGCCCGTCGTCCCGCTGGATTCGCTGATCCCCGCCGAGCATCTCCAGAAATCGGCCGTCCCGCTCCCCGAGCTGAGCGAGCTGGACGTGGTCCGTCACTACACGAACCTCTCGTCTCTCAACATGTCGATCGACGGGAATTTCTACCCGCTCGGATCGTGCACGATGAAGTACAACCCCAAGCGGAACGAGCGGCTTGCGGCGCTCCCCGGACTGGGGGCCCAGCATCCCTACCAGGACGACTCGACGCTCCAGGGGATGCTGGCGATCCTCCACGAACTTCAAAACGACCTGGCCGAGATCGCCGGGCTCGACGCGGTGAGCCTCCAGCCCGCCGCCGGCGCCCAGGGCGAGCTGACCGCCCTGTTCGTCGCCGCCGCCTACTTCCGCGATCAGGAGCCGGATCGGAAGCGGACGCAGGTCCTGATCCCCGACAGCGCCCACGGCACGAATCCGGCCTCTGCCCACCTGGCCGGCTTCGAAACCGTCACCGTCAAGAGCGACTCCCGCGGCCTCGTCGACATCGAGGACTTCAAGTCCAAGCTCAGCGACGACGTCGCCGTCTTCATGATCACGAACCCGAACACCGTGGGGCTGTTCGACCCCCAGATCGGCGAGATCGCCGGGCTGCTCCACGAGCGCGGCGCCCTGCTCTACCTGGACGGCGCGAACATGAACGCGATCCTCGGCGTCGTCCGCCCCGGCGACATGGGGGTCGACCTGATGCACTACAACCCGCACAAGACCTTCTCCGGCCCGCACGGCGGCGGCGGCCCCGGCGCCGGCCCGATCGCCGTCCGCGCCAAGCTCGCCCCTTATCTCCCCTCGCCGATGGTCGGCCGCCGCGAGGACGGCACCTACTTCCTGGACGAGGACCGCCCGCTGTCGATTGGCCGGGTCCGGGCCTTCTTCGGCAACACGGGCGTCCTCTTCCGCGCGTACTGTTACATCCGCAGCCAGGGGCCCGACGGCCTGAAGCGGGTGGCGCAGCATGCGGTCCTCAACGCCAACTACCTGCTGAGCCTCGTCCGCGACGTCTATCCCGTCCCATGCGGGCCGCGCTGCATGCACGAGTTCGTCGCGTCCTGCCGGACGCTGGCGAAAGATCGAGGTATCCGGGCGATGGACGTCGGCAAGCGCCTGATCGATTACAATTTCCACGCGCCCACGGTGTACTTCCCGCTGATCGTGTCGGAAGCCCTGATGATCGAGCCGACCGAGACCGAGAGCCGCGACACGCTCGAAGCCTTCGCCGCGGCCCTCCGTGCGATCGCCGCGGAAGACGCCGATTCGCTGCACGACGCCCCTTTCACCACGCCGGTCAGCCGGCTCGACGAGGTCAAGGCCGCCAAGACGCCCGTCCTGCGCTGGACGCCCTGATCCGGCCGGCCCCGTCGAGCCTCGGATCGCGGAGCCTCTCCATGAGTCACGACCCGGACGACCTCGATCCGAACCAGCCGAGAAAGCCCCGAGCGCGACGCGACGCGGACCCGGGGGGCCGACCGCCCCGCAAGCCCCCCGAGCACCCGCCCCGCGCCGGTTATGGAGAATCCGTCTTCCGGCCCAGCCCCGGCGGCGATCTCGATCCGGTCCGGCCGGGCTCGTCCCAGAGCGCCCGGAAGTCGGGCGATCCGACCAGCCGGATCGAGGCCGTCGAGCCCGGTCCCAAGTGGTACGAACGCATCCTCTTCGGCAGGGTCAGCTCAGGCCAGCTCTCCCAGTTCTGCCGCCAGTTCGCCTCCTATCTTAACGCCGGCGTCGACTACGACCGCGCCTTGTCGAGCCTCGGCCGTCAATTCCAGGGCACGGGGCTCGGGCCGGTGCTTGAGCGGATGCGGGGCCGGATCAGGGCCGGCTCAACCCTTGAGGAAGCCACCGCGCCCGAGAAGGCCGTGTTCGGCTCGATCTTCCAGAGCATGATCCGCGTGGGCGAGGCCCGGGGCGGCGTCCCCGAGACGCTCCGGATGCTCAGCAAGAGCTTCGAATCCCGCCAACGCCTGATCCGCCAGGCGCGCTCGGCGATGATCTACCCGGCGATCGTCCTGTTCCTAGCCTCGGCGGTCGCCTGCTTGATGGCGATCTTCATCCTGCCGATGTTCGCCTCGCTGCTGGCCGACATTAGCAAGAAGTCCCAACTCCCCTGGGCCAGCCGGGGGCTCATGGCGTTCAGCGGGTTCATCTCCTCGGGCGGCTGGTGGATCCTGCCCCTGGCCCTCTTCGGCGTGCCTTTCGGTCTCGTCCAGTGGTACAAGACCTCGGTGGGGAAGAACATCCTCGACCGGATCCTCCTGCGGATCCCGGTGTTCGGTTCGATCCTCCGGAAGCTCGACGTAAGCCGGTTCGCCCGGACCCTCGCCAGCCTGCTCGACGCCGGAGTGGACATCGGCGGCTCGATCGAGCTGACGGCCCAGGCCCTGGCCATGACGCCCATGCGGAACGCCGTCGAGTCGACGAGGCTCCCGGTCATGCAGGGCCGCGAGCTGAGCGCGGCCCTGGCACCCACCCGGCAGTTCGGCCCGGACGTGATCGCGATCCTGGAGTCGGGCGAGGAGACGGGCAAGCTTCCCGAGACGCTGGCCCACCTCGCCGACGAGTACGAGGAACAGGTGGCCTTCATGGTCAAGAACCTCGGCCACCTGATCCAGCCCCTGCTCGTGATCATCATCGCCGGGTTCGTCCTCTTCATCATCCTGGCGGTCTTCCTGCCCTACATCCAGCTCATCACGTCGCTGGCCGGCGGCTGACCGATCCAAGCAAGAACGCTTGGGGCCGGACCTCTCGGTCCGGCCTCCCGAATTCAACCCGAGTTCGAAACGAACCCGGGAGGTCGGATCTGACGATCCGACCTCCCGGGTCGTGGTTTCGCTCAGGGTCGTCGCGACGGCTCAGTTACCGGCGGCGAACCGGGGCGGGGTCCGCCGCAGGGTCGCGAGCCGGGGCCCGGCCAGCTCGGCGCCCGGCTGCACGCGGACGACCGGCTGGCGGACGCTGGCCTGGCGAGCGGCCCGCTGGGCGGCCATCTTGGCGGCGGCGGCCGCCCGGGCGGCGGCCCGGCTGTTGACGGCCACCGGGGTCGGCGCGGGGGCCGGCTCGGGGGTGGTCGGGGCCGGGGCGACGATCGGGGTCACCGGGGTCGCCGGGGTCTCGACGGCCGTCGCGGGGGCGGTCGCCGGCGCCACGCTGGTGGAGACGCCGACCGGAGTCGTCCGAGGGGGCGAGGTCCGGGGGGGCGTGGTCGGCGTGGTCGGGGTTGTGGGCGTCGTGGTGCCGGTCGGGATGTACTCGAAGGCTCCGACGTCGCGGGGGCCGAACCCGGGGAGCTTGAGCCCGCGGGTCGTGGGGTTGACGTTCTGGAAGTTGCCGAGGAAGTCGGTCTGCACGGCGATCGACGCCAGGGCGTTGTTGATGGCGGCCGAGTTGGCCGCGAGGCCGAAGTCGGCGCTCAGGTAGAAGGTCGCCGGGCCGTCCGACCCGGGGCGGGGGTCGATCGGCGAGATGAACGCCGGCCATCCCGTGAAGTTGCCCAGGTTCGCGGCGGCGTTGGAGGCGTTCGGCCCGAGTTTCGTCAGGTCGAAGCCGTTCCCGACGTTGTAGGCGGCCCACCAGTGCAGGCTGTCGCTCTGGCCGTTGCCGGAGAACATGTTGTTGTTGAGGATGAGGTGGTTCGGCGTCGCCGAGTACACCCCGAGGCCGTTGCGGCTGGCAGTCTGGTCGTGGTTCTGCCAGAAGATGTTGTTCGACAGGTTCGCCTGATTCGAACCCGTCGAGCCGCTGTTCTGGGCCCAGAGGCCGTAGGTGTTGAAGGCGAACGTATTGTTGATCAGGGAGTGGGTCGAGGTGGTCGGCGTGCCGCCCAGGTCGTTCAGGTAGACGCCGGTCGTGTTGCCGATGAACCCGTTGTTGGCGAACGTCGAGGCCCCCGGGCCGGAGGACGAGGTCTGGGCCAGCACGCCGATGCCGGAATTGATGAAGTAGTTCCGGTCGACGAGCATGGTCGAGTTGGTGAGGAGCAGGCCGACCGAGTTCAGGTTCTGGGACCCGAAGGCCGGGTCGCCGAGGAGCGACGAGGCGATCGTGAACCCGGCGAGTTCGGTCTGCAGGGCCGCCCCGGTGGTGGGGTCGAGATAGGCCGTGAGGCCGTCGGCGACCACGCTCATCGCGTTGGTCGCGGCGGGGGGCCGGATGATCGTCGTGAGGGCGTTCCCCCGCACCAGCGAGGCGTCGGTGCTGGAGACGCCGGCCGAGACCAGGCTGACCTGATTCCTCATGATCACGGACTCTGTGTAGAGTCCGGGCAGGACCGCCACCCGGTCGCCGAAGCCCGCCGCGAGGACCGCTTCGGAGATGGTGGCGTAGGGGTTGGCACGAGTGCCGATCGTCGCGGTCGGATCCGTCGCGTACCCGGCGCCCACGAAGACGCTCGTGGCGGTCGAGGGGCTGAAGACCGCGAACTGAGAGACCACGTCCGCCCCCGGCAGGTTGCCGGCGATGTCGCGGACGCCGTTGGCGCCCGTCCCCAGGATGGTCAGCTGGTAGAGGCCGTTGGTCAGGGTCGTGGAGGGCCGGAAGGTGATGCGTTCGCGGCCCTTGCCGCCGCCGCCGCCCTGGGCCGCCGAGTCGAGGAAGAGGACCTGGATGCTCGCGGGGTCGATCGTGATCGTCGTCCCGTTGGCGAACGTGCCGTCCGCCCCGGCCCGCACGAGCTGGATCTGCGAGGCCGTGAGGCGCGTCAGGTCCAGGTTCTTGTTGGCAGACAGCTGGAACCCGAAGTTCGCCGACGGGTTCGACACGACCGAGCCGTTGGTCGGCGAGTCGATGGTGACGACGAGCGGCGTCCCGGCCGAGGTCGGCTGGGCGTTGTCGACCACGAGGGTCGTCTGGGCGCCGGGCAGCGTGTTGTTGGAGATGTTCCCGCTCTGGTCGACGATCCGGACTCGGGCCACGTAGTAGCCGCCGACCGTGCCCGGGATCGGGATCAGGTTGCCGCTCGACCCGACGTTGTACGGCGAGGAGAGCAGCCCGGCGGTCGTCGGCACGAAGCCGGTGCGGGCGCCGTCCTGGCCCACCGTGACCGCGAACGACCCGTTGGCCTGGGTCAGCGCGGTCCCGGCGTTGGGACGGATGAACGCGGCCAGGTTCGCCGGGGCGGTGGCGGCGCTCCAGTAGGTCGTCGTGTTGCCGTTGCCGGCCAGGGCGACGACGCCGATGTCCACGATGGCGGTCTGGCCGCCGAGCGGGACCAGGGCGGTGTTGGGGTTGGTGATGGTGCCGGTGAAGGTCGGGTTCACGACGTTGGTGACCCGGTCGCCGACGATGTTGCTGTCGCTGGCCGCGGCCAGCTGGAAGCTCCCGGGGGCCAGCCCCGAAGGCACCGTGTTGATGATGAAGCTGCTGAAGAAGTCGCCGCCGGGGTAGCCGTCGCCCGAGGGGAGCGGGCGCTGGACGCCGGTGGCCGGGTTGTTGTTGTTGGTCAGGTTCTCGCCGTCGAGCGTGATCCCTTCCGGGTTCGCCAGGACGTTGGAGCCGTCGCCGACCAGCACGAAGCGATAGGCGTCGGTCCCGAGGTTGATGCCGGCGGCCGCGAGGCTGACCCGGATGAAGCGGCCCTGGACGTTGTAGCTGAGCAGGCCGGCGAGGCTGATGAACGTCCCCGCGACGTTGTTGCTCGTCACACCCAGGGCCTGGAGGCGCACCGTGTCGGCGTTGACGGTGTTCGGGTCGATGGGGCTGCTGAAGTTGAACTGGACGTAGTCGGGCGTCCGGTTCGACCCGGCGGTCCCGCCGACCGAGTAGAAGTTGCGGGTCTCCCAGACCCCCGCGGCGGCGGCGTAGATCGCGGTGACCGCCGTCACCTGGGGCGGGAAGAGGTTGACGTACTCATAGGCTCCGATGTCCGTGAACGGGTCGCTGCCCGTGCCGGCGTCCGGCGTCGTCGGCTCGTCAGCCCGGATGAACCCGAGCAGGTCGCGACGGCCCAGGAACTGGCCGCGGAGCGCCTCGTACTGCAGCGAGCCCGGGACGAAAGAAGGCCCGTTCGTCGCCCCGGCGGGGAGGACCAGGGTCGGCACGTAGAGGTCGGGGAAGCTGTAGGCGCCCGAGCCGGGGAGGGTCAGGATCTGGCGGGTGTCGAAGATGTTGCCGAATCCACCGGACACGTTCGAGGCGCCTGCCTGCTGGTTGCCGGTGAGCGTCCCCGGGTCGGTCCGGGGGCCGTAGGAGAGGCCGTTCGCCGGCGGCGTGACGGTCGGGTAGACCGCGTTGCCGGCCGGGTTGGGGCCGATCTCGCTGCGGCCGGCGTCGATCGCCGCCGACCCCGCACTCAGGGCGAAGTTGCGGTTGGCCGCGTCGACGAACCGCGGATCGCCGAACCGGGGGCTGACGTTCCCGCCGAAGCCGCCGTTCGCGTTCGTCGAGAGGACGTTCTGGACGTTGCCGAAGAACAGGTTGTTCTGCAGCTGGCTGTTCCACTGCATGCCCAGCAGGTTGACCGCCGTGTCGCTCGAATTGACGAAGATGTTGTTCATCGCCATCGTGTAGACGTGCGACAGCGAGTTCTGGCCGTTGAACGTCGGGGCGACGGTCGCGACCGCCGTCTGGGTGTTGTAGAACGTGTTGTTCAGCAACACCAGCATCATCGGCGAGGGGCTGGCGTCGTTGTTGACGGTCTCGGCGTTGACCCGGACGCCGACGGGCGTGTTCGAGATCGTGTTGTTGTAGAGGTAGAGCGTCACGCCCTGGCCGCGGAAGTCGGAGCGGACGCCGCCGACGATCGCGTTCGCCGAGGCCGGATGGGCGAACACCGCAGCGTCCGCGAACGAGTCGATGCGAGTCCCCGAGATCCGCAGGGCCATGCGGGCGTTCAGCTGGACCGAGGGGTCGAAGACGCCCGGCGCGGTCTGGACGTACCCGGACTTGACCTGGTTCGGGGCACCCGGGCCGGCGTCGACGATGCCGCCTCCCTGGACCTCGATCCGGGTCATGTACCGGAGGTCGGCGTTGTCGATCAGGCTCCCCTGACGCGGGTCGGTCAGGTTGTACGTGGTCGACGAGTTGCCGCCGATGTAGATGTAGCCGCCGTCGCCGGGCTGCGGCGTCGTCAGGCTCTGGCCCTGGTACCGCCCGAAGGGTCCGACCGGATAGCTGTTGAGGATGGTGTTGTTCACCACCCCTCGGGCCGACGTGCCGACCGTGGTGTCGCGGAGCGACGTGACGATGACGGGCACGCGCTGCTGCCCGGTGCTCTGGTTGCCCGGGATGCCGAGGATCCGGAGCTGCGTCCAGACGCCCGGGTCGACGAGCGGGCTGGCGTCGGGGTCGGCACCGTCGTCGACGCCGGCGATGAAGCCGGCACCGGCCTGCAGGGAGGCCGCAGCCCCGGTCGAGCCGAAGCCCTCGAGGCTCCCGGCCCCGTTGACGTTGTTCTCGGTCAGCAGTTTGACGACCACCGAGGCGCCCGGGCTGGCGATCCGCGTGCCGTCCGCCAGGAGCGTGTTCGGCAGCGCGGACTGGATCGTCAGGGAGGAGCGCGGGGGCGGCGGCGTGACGAACTGGGTATCGCTGACGTTGGGCCGGGAGTTCTGGAAGGAATCCAGCACGATCGTCCCGCGGAGGACGTACGTGATGTCCGTCAGGTCCCAAACCGTATTGAAGAACTGGTTGCCCGAACTGCCCGGGAGCAGGCTCGCCTCGATCGGCCCGACGACGGAGTAGTTCGTCGAGGCGTTCGAGAGGTACGCCCGCGTCGCGAGGACCGCCAGGCCGTCGATGCCGTTGCCCTGCATCACGTTGCCGCGGAGGAACGGATGGCCCGAGAGCAGCGGGCGGAGCGGATCGCCCGCCAGCAGGCCGTCGGCCTCCACCTGCATCGCCGCGTCGAAGTTGTTGTAGAAGTTGTTGTTCGTGACGTAGACCCGGGAACCCGACCCGAACTGGAACGGCACCGAGAAGTTCGTCTGGTCGATGATGAAGGACAGCACCGACTGCGTGGGGAGCGTGATGTTCGGCGTGTTCACGGCGCCGCCGCCGTATCGGAAGGTGGCCGCGTTGACCACCGCGCGGGCGCCGCTCTGGATGCCGACGCTTCCCCACATCGCGGGGCCGAGCGTCACCGGGGTGGTATTCCCGGTCACGTTGATCGGCGTGGGGACCAGGGTGGTCGTCGCCGTGTTGTCGAACAGCGAGGTGAAGAGCACCTGCGGGTCGTTGGCGCTCAGGGCCTTGAAGTTCGCGCTCTCGGGGCTGTAGTTCGGGTCGAGGTCGAACTTCCGGATGTAGTCCCGGGATCCGACGTTCAGGCTGGAGGCGGGGTTGATCACGCTCAGCGACGAGTTCTGGCCGAACCGGAGCATCGAGCCCGAGTCGACGTACAGGCGGTCGCCGACGAAACGGGTGCTGCCGCCCGAGTTGACCTGGAACTGCTGGCCGACGATGAGCTGGGCCAGCACGATCAGCGGCAGCGGCTGGAACAGGGCGTAGCTCGCCGGAGTGACCTGACCCCCGCCCGTCGGGACGCGGGTCGCGTCGGTCGGCTGGATGAAGCCGTTGTTCTGGGCGAGCATCCAGATGCCGTTGAGGCTGTTGTTCTGGACCGTGGCCCGCCGGACGACCGGCCCGCGGGCCGCGACGTCATCCTGCAGGAACGAGTCCATGTCGGCCCCGATGGCCCCTTGCGTGCCGCCGGACGTGCCGGTGTCGGTGACGCGGGTGTTGGTGATCGACGGCCGGGTGTTGTACAGGGTGAGGCCGCTGTACGTCGTGCCGGAGCTGCGCGGAACCGAGCCGCCGCCGTAGCGGAGGACGGCGTAGTTGATCCGCGACATCAGCTCGTCGGCCCCGCCGATCGCCGGGCGGGCGGCGGATGCGCTCGTCGTGCCGACCCCGAGGAGGACGCCGTCGACCGGGAAGCGGGCGTCGTTGGCGCGGGTCCCGACACGCTGGTTGTAGTTGCGGAAGACCACGCCGCCCCAGTCGCCGGCCCGCGGGGTGGTGTTGGGGTTGCCGTTGGTCTGGCCGCCGATCGAAGCGTCGTTGTAGGACGTGAAGTTGACCTGCTGCGAGGCGACCGAGTTGCCCTGGATCTGGAGCGCCGAGCCCTGGTTCTGGACGAAGAGCGACGCGTTCTGGGACTTGAGGGTCGTCCCCGGCGTGAACACCAGGGTGGTGTTGAACGGCACGGACGCGCTGGCGTCGTTGTAGGAGTTCGGCCCGGCCGGGGCCTGGAGCACGAACGGCTGCTGGGTGACGACGCCCGAGACCGGATTCCGCTGGGGCGTGCCGGGGATGGCGACGATCACCACGGGCCCGTTGTAGGCGAGCTGCTGGGCCGCGTAGAGCACCGACCGGTCGAACCGGCCGTTGCCGTTGCGGTCGTAGTTCGGGTCGAAGCCCGACAGGAAGTTCGAGGAGTCGTTGAGCCCCCCGTTCGGGTTGCGGAACGGGTTGGCCGGCGAGGTGAGCGGGTCGCCTTCGGGGGCGAGCGTCGAGTAGGGCCGGGCCAGGCTGCCGTCGGGCGTGGTGGACGAGTCGAGCGGATCTTCCTGGTAGTCGGGGCGGGTGTAAAGGATGTTGCTGGACGCCGCGACCACGAAGCCCGTCATGAAGGCGCCGCCGCCCTCGCCGTCGCCGGTCATCCGGCTGATCGGGGCCGGGCTGGCGTAGCCGGTGGAGAGCAGGGTCTCGTAGTTGTAGATCGAGCGGTCGCCGGGGAACTGGCGGGTCGGGTCGGACGTGAACGGGTGGAACTGGGTGCTGATCGTGCTGGTCGGGTTGCCCAGGAATTCGCCGTCGAGCTGGTTCCGGTAGATGTCGAAGATCCGGGTGTCGTTACCGAGGGAGTCGACCTGGTTGGGGATGTAGACGCGGTAGTAGTCGGGCGTCGCCAGGCCCCCCGGGGCGACCATCACCAGGCGGGTGCCGCTGGGGTGGCTGGCGTCGGCCATCTGCCAGTTGCCGGTGCCCGGATTCTGCCAATAGAGGGCGACCATCGTGCCGGCGACGCGGGTGAAGCCCGAGCCGGTGTCGGCCAGGCCGCTCTGGCCGAGGTTGCCGAAGTTGCCGTCGGCCGGCGAGCCGATCTGGTCGGCGGACCGGACCAGGCGGATCAGGTCGGAGTAGTCGATCGCCTGCCCGTTGCCGTTCCTGAGAGGCAGCGGGTTGGAAAAGTCGAACATCCAGGCCGTGGGCGGGGCCTGGGCACGCGTCCCGGAAACGTCGAAGTAGGCCCCGGGCCCGCCGACCGAGTTGTAGTTGTTCTGGTTGGCGGTGTCGGTCATCGCCATGTTGGTGATGTATGCCGGCGCCCGCTGGAGGCGGAAGTACAGGGCGTAGTTCGGCGTGTTGTCGCCGGCGTTCCGCAGCGGGTTGCCGGCGGCGTCGAGCAGGCCGCTCCGGTAGACGCCGTCCGTGGTCCCCTGGCTGAACGCCCGGAGCCGGTAGGTGCCCGCCGGCAGGCCGGGGGCCAGTGAGAGGTCGATCCGGCCCTGGTAGGTGCCGATGAAGTTGCCCGAGGCGTCATACGTCGGGGCCCGGTCGACGTAGGTCGCCCGGGTGATGAACTGGCTGACGTCCAGCACCGTCCCGTTGTCGAGCACGACCTGGAGCTGGTAGTTGCTCAGGTTCACGGCCGAGGACGGGTCGAGGGCCGGGAAAACCACGTTCCGCGGCGTCGCCAGGTAAGGAGCAGCCTGGGCGGAGACGTCCTGGACGTACAGCGAGAGCCCGGGCAGGTCGGAGACGAAGAACGGGAACGGCGACTGATCGAGCTGGGCCGCCCCGGTGACCGAGGGCGCGGTCAGGTCGACCCGGAACGAACGGTCAAGGGACGAGGACAGGCCGGGGAGCGGCGGCTGATCGCTCTGGCCCACGACCACGACCCGGGCCCGCTGGAAGCCCTCGGGGAGGGCGATCGGCGCGGTGAACGTGAAGGTGCCGTTGGCGTCGGTCAAGCCCTGCACGTTGAAGCCGCCCGCGAACCCGCGGCCGTTGGCCCCTACGCTGAGGTCGATGTTGCCGCCGTTCAGCGAGTTGAACTGGACGTAATAGTTGAGGTTCGCGACCGTCCCGGGGAACGTGTTGTACACCTGGCCGATGAACCGAGGCCGCGAGTTCCGGGTGTTGGAGTCGGAGCTGATCCCCGTGTCGTTGGCGGCGGTCGGGTCGAGCGCGAACGAGGTGATGACCGGGGCCTGCACCAGCAGGACGCCCAGGTCCTGGAGGAAGTTCCCGCCCGCGGTGCCGTTGCCCGACGGGAACGACCCGCTGAACTCGCCGTCGAGCTGGTTGCCGACGGCGTCCCTCACGCCGTTCGGCCCGTTCATCACCACGATGGCGTAGCGATCCGACGGCAGCGCCGTCTGGGGGAGGGCGGAGAAGTCCAGCGTGGCCGTGTTGGTCGCCGCGTTGTAGCTGATCGTGACCCGGGGGTCGAGGCCCAGGTTGATGACGCCCGGCCCGTTCCAGGCGGTGGCGCCGTTGCGACGGGCGACGAGGATGTTGTTCTTGGTGATCGTCGACGGGTCCATCGGCTTCGAGAACTGGACCGTCACCTGGCGGCCGAGCGTACTGGTCGCCGCGACGGTCGGCGAGGTCACGTCCTGGAGCCGGAACGAGATCAGGCCCGACTGCTCCAGCACGCGGCCGTCGGTCGAGGTCACCGGGCCGGCGACGACGTAGGTGTAGACGCCGTTCGCCGTCGAGGCGACCGCCTTGTCGTAGGTGAACGAGTAGGGATACGCGACCATCGTCGGATTGGTCGGATCGTCCAGCGGGATCGGGGTGCCGATCGACGTGGTGACGCCGTTGGGCCTGTTGATGAACTGGATGTTGCCGGCCGACAGGCTCGAGGCCCGGACCGGCTTGCTGAAGGTCACGACGATGTAATTGGGGATGGTCGTGACCACCGTGCTGTTCGCCGGGGTCGTCGAGGCCACCGTCAGGACGTCGACCGCGGCGATCGCCGCGGGGGCGTTGATCAGGCCGTAGCCCGACTGCGGGTTCCAGGTGCCGGCCCCCTGGCCGTTCATCGGCTGCGCCGAAGCGATCAGGCCGCTGCGGATCTCGGCGGGGGTCGAGTTCGGCGCCTTCTGGAGCATCAACGCGGCGACGGCCGCGGCGTTCGGGGCGGCCGAAGAGGTGCCGAAGAAGCTCGGCAGATCCTGCGAGAGGTTCGTCGTCGTGGCCGGGTTGCCCGGGTACGGCGGGTTATTCGTCTGCATGACGAAGCCGAAGAACGTCGTGTTGCCGCCGTCGGGCGCGGTGATCACCGGGTTCTGGGGGATCACCGGCGTCGCCAGCGGGTTGCCTCTGGCGTCGCGGACGTAGATCGACGGCCCGAAGGAGCTGAACGGCTCGTTGGCCAGCGGGTTCTGGTTGAGGAACGGCGAGGGCGCCCACCAGGGCGTGGCGCCGACCCCGATCGTGTCGACGGCCGTCGAGTGGCCGGCGCTGGTCGCGTAGTAGGTCCCGCCCGCGGTGCCGAACTGCTGGGAGAAGTTGATGTCGCCGCCCCACTCCACCATCTGGACGTGGCCGGGGTCGGACCCGCTCACGACCTGGATGACGACGGTGTAGCTGCCGGCGTTGGGGACGGTGACGAACTGGAACGGCTGCTGGGTGGCCGTGTTGTCGTCGTTGCCCTGGGCGACGATGGCGCCGGTGGAGTCCAGGACGTAGATGTTGAGGTGCGACGTGACCGTGTTGCCCGAGCCGACCGGCTGCTGGGTGGCGAACGGCTGATCGAACTGGAAGATGATCGAGGCGTTGGCCGAGTTGGTCGTGATCGGCAGCTGGGTGGCGGCGGCCCCACCCCCGCCGTTGAAGTTCATGAACCGGGTGGCATTGCCGCCGTTGATCGCCGGGATGGTCCCCTGGACGCCGCGGAAGGTCGACAGATAGCCGTTGTCGGCCGAGTTGCGGGCCGCCGCGAAATAGGGTACGCCCCGGTTCGTCACCGCGGTGACGGACTGGGCGATGATGCCGTCCTGGAAGAAGGGCTCGTTGGCATAGCCCACGTCGTCGACGATGATGTCCGAGCCGGCGTCGGCGAGGGCGACGATGTTCTGCGCGTAATTCAGGTCGTCGATGAACGCGGTCGCGAACTGCAGGCTCGCCCCGGGGGCGATGTCGTAGATGTTCTGCAGCATCGCCCGGCCTTCATCCGAGCCCTGCCCCGCGGGGAGGTCCGAGAGGACGCGGATGCCGGCCGGAAGGTCGCCCGTGTTGATGTCGGTCTGGTAGCCGCCCAGCGAGTCGAAGCTGTCGCTCAGGACGCCCACCGTCACCCCCGCCCCGGTGACGCCGTACTGCGCCGCGGCGACGTCCGAGAACGTCGACTGCTGCGCCTGGTTGTTGGCGAGCCCCTCGAAAGCGGTCTCCGGCTTGTAGATCGGCCGGCCGCTGACGAGGCTGGGGAGCTGCGAAACGGTGTATAGCTGGCTGATAGGCATCCAGCCGTTGATCATGCCGTAGGTCGCGCTGGACGACGTGACCTGCATGCCCAGGTTGACGGCCGTGGACCGCAGGGCGTTCAGGTCGCCCCAGGTCGTCAGGCCGATCATCACCGAGCCGTTGCGGATCTGAAGGGCGGGGAAGGCGGCGGCCAGGGCGTTCGAGCTGAGCCCGGACTGCTGCTTCTGGTACAGGTTGATCAGCTGCCCGCCCAGCGGGGCCATGGGGCCGTTCTGGACGTCCGCGATGTTCGCCGATCGGGCGTTCCAGATCGGGTTGCCGCCCTGGAGGGGATCGCTCGCCATCAGGATGCGGCCTTCGAGCCACTCCAGCTTGGGGAGGCCCTGTCGCTTGGCCTGCTTCTTGTCGCGACGCCGATCGGGCCCCTTGTCACCACCACCCAGCTTGAAGCTCCCCATCGACAGACTCCCCCGGTTTGCGTTGAAAGTCCCGGCCCGGGTCGACCGACGCGTTCCACCGCGTCGACTCGCCCCACTCGGGCTCTCCCCCGTCAAGGTGACCCAATCCGAACTCGCGGTCCCGGCGTCGGCGAGGATACCCCTCGCCCCTCGCCCGCCGGCCGCGCGGCCATCGCGACCGCCCTCTCGCGAGGCCGCTCGCTCTCGATTTCGCGTCCATCGGGAGCCGCTCGGGGCGGCTCCCTCGACCGTCACAATCCCGGCCCAGGCCCGGCGCCCCGGCGTCCGGCCCCCCTCAGGGCCTTCGCCGCGCGACCGGTGCGCCTACGCCCGCGATCCCTCGACCGCCCCGCACCCGCGACCGCCGAACGGCGCTCCGAAGGGTGACTCGGCGGACTCTTTGTGATTGGCTCCATGCATGCAGTCAATGATTGTCTTGAAGATTCCGTTCGTCAAGCCCCGGGTCCGCGAAAATGGGCGGGATGTGATTCAAGGGGAGTGTCGTCGAGCGTACCGGGGCCGGCGCCATGTTGGAGATGGCGACTCATACGACAGTCTGGCCCACGGAACGGGGTTGTCAAAGCATGGGGGAGGCCGAAAGACCGGGCGGGGTGGGGCCTTCATCGGTCGGAGCGAGGAGAACGATCGGGTCGTGGGAGCGCAAGTCGCGGGAGGGGCCGATCGCGCCGATCTCGGGCGGATCGAGCCCCGAAATGGGCGGAATCGGCTCAAGTCGAGGCCGGTCGCGTTGGAGGCAGTTCGACGCCGTGCTCCCGGAGTTCGCGCGCGAGCTGGTCGGCGTCGCGATAGACGACCCCGATGAGCCCGGCGTCGCGCGCGCCTTGTATGTTCTCCTCGACGTCGTCGATGAAGAGGCAGGACCCGGCGGGCGCCCCGACGGCTCGGGTGCAAGCGTCGAAGAACTCGCGCGAGGGCTTCATCGCCTGGACCTCGTGCGAGAGCACGAAGTGCTCGAAGTGGTCGAGGGTCTCGCGGAACTCCCGCCGGTAGAAGGCCGCGTGGATCGCGTTGGTGTTCGAGCCCAGCAACAACGTATATCCGGCGGCCTTCAGGTCGACCGCCAGCCCGGCGACCGGCGCGTTCAGCTCGAAGATGTCCTGCCAGGACTCGGCGAATTCTTCGAAGCTCATCTCAAGTCCGACCTCACGCTGGACGACGGCCGCGAAAGCCTCGGGGGTCAGGCGACCCGACTCGAAATCGGCGAGCAGCGCATTGAGGCCGCGTTCTTCGGCGAGCGTCTGGAATTCGTCGGCTGAAAGTCCCAGTCGCTCGCCGAACCTGGAATAGATGAGGCGGTAGTCGAAGAAGGCGAGGACGTTTCCAAAGTCGAACATGACGACCGGCGAACGCATTTTCTCAGTTCCTAGGTGCCTGGGGCGGGTCCGATTCGGATGGCGTGGACGTCTGGGGTCCGATCGTGCCGTAAGCCTGCCAGACCTCGTGCGAGATCGTCGGGGCGACGAGTTTCGCCGAACCGTCCAGCATGAGCATGTTCACGCCCCGGACGTGGGCGCTCGACGCGCCCATCGCGGCCGATCGTCCGTCGGGCGACACGCCCGAAAACGGCGAGGCCGGCGGTGAGGTGTGGTTGTAGAGCGTGTATCGAAAGTCGGCCGGTCTCCAGGTCATCCCGGCGTCGCCTCGGTAATCCAGCGGCTGGGGCGCCTGCACTGTCACGCGGCCGATCGGCCGGTCGAACCAATGTTCGGCGACGACATAGTTCTCCGGAGCGTCCACCGGTCGATCGTTCCCGATAAGGCGTTCCGCGAAGGCGGCCGTGAAGCTCGTCCCATCGCGACGTTCCACCTCGGCGAGCGTGGTCCGTCGGCCGATCGCGAACGGCCCGTCGCTCCCCCGAGGATCGCCCCCGGTCGCGGCTCGATAGCTGACCGGCGAAGGGAAAAGCCCCGCCATGGCCCTCCCGTCGCTGGGGCAGAGGAAACCCGCGACGGGGATGGCCTCGGGCGTCGGCGCCCGCAAGGCGGGGAGGTTCGACCCGTCGGGGTCGAGCCCGAGGAAGCTTGCGACCCCCAACGTCTCCAGCATCGCCCGAAGCGGCCCCGGGGGGGCGCCGTCGATCGGCGAATCGATCGCGACGGGGACGCCGACCGCGGGAAGCCCGGCGTACGCGTCGTCGTAGTACGCCAGCGCCTTGCCGATCTGCGCCAGGTTATTCTGGCACATCGCGAGCCGGGCCGACTCGCGGGCGCGAGTGAGACCCATGATGACGAAGAGCAGGACCACCAGGACGACGAAGAAGACGACGACCACGTCGGCCGGCGTCAGCCCGCTTCGGGATGCTTGCGACCGCCTCACGAATCAGTCCTTCACCGTCAGGAGTGCATCGCCCGAGCCGACGTTCCCGGCGGCGTCCGTGACGCGGATCATCAGCAGGTGGACGCCCGGTTTTAGATCGGGGAGCTTGAGGGAGAGCTTTTCCGTCGTGCCGTCGAACAGGCCGTCGGCGGGGAATATCGACGACCAGGCCCCGCCGTCGACCGCATACTCGGCCTTCACCAGCCGAGTCAAATCGTCGGCGAGATTAACGGCGGCCGAGCGGCCTTCGGGTGTGATCGTGACCTTCGGGGCCTCGTGGTCGACGAGGAAGCTCCGGCTCTCGCGTTCGCGGCCGAGGGCCTCCTCGGGGCTGTTCGAGGGACGATCGCTGGCGACGACCTTGACCTGATACCGACCCGAGGGGAAGCCCGAGGCGTCCCACGAATAGGTCTTCTCGGTGATCGGCGACTCCGTGAGGTCGATCCAGCCAGGCCAGCCCTCCTTGCGAACCTGGATCCGATAGTTCATCGAGTCGTCGTTGGGGTCGGCCACTTCCCATTTGAGGGCTAGCTTCGCCTGCTTCGCCGCCCCGTCCGCCGTGGACACGTCGGGCGTCTCCAGCTTCTCGATCTCGGGAGGGAGGTTCAAGGAGCGATAGGAGACGACCACCGATCGCAGATCCGGCGATCGTCTCGGGTCGCGGGTCGCGAGCTTCGCCCGATACTGGACGAACCGGCCGGTGGGAGCGTTCGCCTGCGCGGCCTTGGGGTCGGTCTGCTCGGCGGACCAGTCCGACCACGTACCGTCGGGTTCACCCACGTTGCCGGTCCGGACCTGGATCGCGATCGAGGCCCCTTCGGAGGTTTCGCCTTGCCACTCCAGCGAGCCGAATCGGCTGGGGAGCTTGGCGTCGAAGACGTCGGACACCAGTTCGCCCCGCTCCACGAAACTGGACGAGAGCCGGACCACGGCCCCCGGATCGCCGGCGCCCAGCAGCAGGCCGCCGTCGGGCTCGGCCAGCAGGGCGAGGATCTGGCCGTTGTCGAGCTTGGCCAGCGGGGTGTGCTCCCCGTCCCCTTCACGGACCTCGTAAAGCACGCCCTCGGGCCCGGTGCCGATGAGGAGACGGTCCTCGACCACGGCGAGGGCGAAAAAGAGCGCCTTGGCCCGGAAGACCTCGCGCACGACGCCGGCCGGGTCGATGCGATAGACGGCGTTCTCGCCCGGGGCGGCCGGCTTGGGAGCCGCCGAGCCGCCTCCCGTGGAATCCTTCGCCGGTTCGGCCGGCGGCGTCTGCACCGCCACCGCTGCCACGGCGACGGCCTGCGACCTTGAAACCGTCGCGTCGGAGCCCGCGTCCGGTTCATTCCGCGAGAAGAGGTTCAGCCCGCGAAGGGGACCGCCCCCCGCCTCGGCCGCCGTCCCCGCGTAGAGCGAGCCTCCCGGTCCGGCCAGGAGGCAGCGGACCTCCGACTGGGGCGCGTCGTAGACGACGGTCGTTTTGCCGTCCGGGGCGATGCGGTAGATCAAGCCTTCGCCGTCGCTGCCGGCGTAGACCGAGCCGTCTGGGCCGACCGCCGTCGACAGCAGATGGGACGGCTTGGCGTCGTAAAGGATCGACCAGGCCCCCTCGACGCTCCGCTTCCAGAGCTGGCCGTCGGGCCCGGTGGCGGCGAGGAGGTTCCCATTCGCGTCGACGGCGAGGTCCCAGATGTAGAGGACGCCCGGATCGGGCCGCGACGCGGGACGCTTCGGATCGGTCAGCTCGACGACCTTGCCCGAAGGGCCGGTGCCCGCGAAGACCTTGCCGTCGGGCGTGGCGACCAGGCTGAGGACCTGGCCGTCGGAGTCGTCGAGGACTTGCTCCCAGGCCGCGGGCTTCTGGGGGTCCAGGCGGAAGACCTGGCCCGAGTCGCCCGTCGCCGCATAGATCGAGCCGTCGGCGGAGCGGGCGAGGTCCCAGACCCGCTCGGCGTTCAGCGGGGCCGTCGGGACGAGGGCCCGTCCCAGGCGGACGCGGCCCTGATCGGACACGACGACGCCCTCGCGGCGGTGCTTGGCGAAGGCCGATGCCGACTCCTGCCGCCAGGTTTCGAGCTTCGCGGAAAGCTCGATCGCGCCGGCCGCGGCGAGAAACGCCGCGAGCGACGCGATCGTGAGGAGCCTGCCGAAAGGTCGCCGACGCCGCGGGGGACAGAGATCCGTCATGTCGATCCTCGTCGTTCGTGAAGTCGGGCGTCCGGCCCGGTCACTTCAACGATAACGAGAGCCCGGCGTCCTTGACCACGGTGAACTGGAGAGTCTGGCTCCCCTCGATCACCCAGGGGGTCGTCGCGGCCTGGATCAGGTCCGAGCGGATCGCCGAGGCTGGGGCCTGCCGCTTCGAGCCGAAAGCGGCCCGGGCGCTGGCGGGAAGGTTCGGGAGCGCCACACCGTTGACGGCCAGGCCTCGCTCCGGGGTCTCGACGTGCAGGTAGACCTCGGTCCGCTTCGGCTCGGTCTGAATCTTCAGCGACTCGAGGATGCCGTCCAGGTCGCGCGGCTCGGCCAGGACCGGATCGTTGCGGAATCGTCGCTTGGCGCTCGTGTTCAGGTCGCAGACCACGGCCTCGTGGCTCCCCTCGGGGAAGTCGTCCGGGATGAGGATCGAGGCTTCGACGACCCGCCGCTCGCCCTTATAGGGCTTGAGGGTCGCGAGCGCCTTGAGCGTGCCGCCGGGCGCGACCTCGACCGACTGGAGCCGCACCGACTCGATCGTCGCGACCCGCCGACCGTCCTCGATCTCGACGTCGCAGTCGATCGACGCGATCCGTACCGGCCCCATCGGGTTCTTGACGAGGATGTTGACGATCGACGCCAGGGGGCCGAAGAGCGCCGAGGCGCCGGTCTGACCCGTGTAGCGGGGCCCGCTGAACGTATCTTGCAGGGTGATCGTCTCACGCCCCTCGATGTGGACGTCGGCCCGGAGTCGGGCGGTGAGCTCCTCGGGAAGATTCCCCTCGGTGTCGATCGCGCTGGTGAGGACCGACATGAGCAGTGCGGAGGTCAGCGAGGGCTCGCGGACCATCTGCACCTTGTAAGTCCGAGCGTCGGAGTACTTGCTCGTCTTGACCCGCACGGAGACCGGCAGCATGTCGGGCTTGGCCCCGATCCGGCCGGCGACGCCCGTGCTGACGTCGGCGTCCACCACGCCCACGACCTTCAACGGCGAGCCCATCTTCATGCTGACGCTGGCGCGGGGATACACCGTGTGGATGTAGCCGGTCATCATCGGGAACTGGCAGTTGCCCAGGCTGAACATCGGGTGGCCGAAGCCGTAGACCCGGTCCCCCTCGACGTGCGTCACCGTGCCGATGCCCGACAGGTCGAAGTCCCCCATCACCATGGCGATGCTCAGCGGCGAGCCCGGCTGGAAGGGCCGATCGCCCTCGGCCTCGACGACCTCGTCGGACGCGCGACCGCCGGACATGGGAGCCATCCCCAGCGGTCGAAGCCTCTCGTCCAGCATCGAGAGCGCCCGGGGGCTGAAGCCCGACGCCGCCAGCGGCGTGGCGATCGGAATCATCCCGGCGCCGCCGCCCGAGACCCGCAGCGGCATCTCGGAGCGATGGGCCGCGGGCTCCTCGCCCGTCAGGCCCTCGATCTCCCTGAGGTAGGAGAGCGAGAGCGACGCCTGCATCGGCGCATCCCCCTTGTCGAGGGCCTCGGCGGCGAGCTTCCGGTCGCTGGCGCGGACGTACTTGACCATCTGCTCGAACGGCGTGACGCCGGCGATCGGATCCTTGGCGAACTCCCAGGCGAAGGCCACCGCGCCGACCAGCTTCCCTTCGATGTAGATCGGGCTGCCGCTCATCCCCTGGATGATGCCGGCGTGCTCCAGATTGCAGCCGGTCAGGCGGCAAAGGACCATGTCCCTCCCCGGGCTGACGTCGCGCATGACGCCCAGGACCTCGGCCCCGAACTCCTCGAGCTTGGTGCCCACCATCACGGTCTGGCCCACGCCCTTCATGCCGGGCCGAAGATCCTTCACGTCCCAGTACATCTTGGCATCGGGCTCGCCGGCCGCGGCCGAGGCCGCGAGCATCGCCGAGATCCATCCAAGCCCCAACACGATCGCAACTCGCCGGACCGTCATGGATCGCATGGCACGGGTTCTCCCTGGGACAGGGGCGGCCGAATGGTCACATCGTCGCGGGATCGAGCAAGGAGAGGGGAGACCCGGAATCGGGAGCGCAGGAGTCGCGAGAGGCGTCCATGATCCTGGCCGGGCCGCTTCGACCCGACCGCCACATCACAGACATCGACGTCCGGACGCTCGCCAGCTTGCAGATCGGAAAGGTTGCTCCATCCTGGATTCGTTCATAGGAACTTTACGAATCCTGAATCATCGAGTCAACGAATACTCCCCGTTTCCTTTCATCGGCTTTTCCGATCATCAGTGCCACCGGCGGCGAGGCTTCAAGGCGACGCGGAGCGATCCGAACGGCACAATCGGACGCGTCTCGAAGGTGCATCAATCGACGCGGGGGCTTGCAAATTGTTGGAGCAAGGTTAAACTCCCGGTGATCGTGGGAGTCTTTCGTGACGATCGCCGGGCGAAGGAGCCACCAGAGATGTTGAACCACACGGCATCGGCATGCGGCCTGGGGACGGGGCTGTCGCGGCGGGCCCTCCTGCGGGCGGGGACGTTGGGCCTCTCTGGGCTCA
Source organism: Paludisphaera soli (assembly GCF_011064595.1). Taxonomy (GTDB): domain Bacteria; phylum Planctomycetota; class Planctomycetia; order Isosphaerales; family Isosphaeraceae; genus Paludisphaera; species Paludisphaera soli. The sequence continues at coordinate 254,365 of NZ_JAALJI010000003.1, forward strand.
CGCTGGCGGACTTGCTCCGGGTCAAGGCGAGCGGTGGCGTCACAAGGCGCGGCGGCGACGACCCCTCGATCATCCTCATCTGGCTCGACGGCGGCCCCCCCCAGCACGAGACCTACGACCCCAAGCCCGACGCCACCGCCGAGGTGCGAGGGCCGATCGGCTCGATCGCGACCGCAGTCCCCGGCATCCGGATCTCGGAACTCCTGCCCAGGCACGCGGCGATCCAGGACAAGATCGCCCTGCTCCGCTCGGTGCACCACGACAACGACGACCACTTCACGGCCGCGCACTGGATGCTGACCGGCTACGGCGGCCCCAACGGGATCAACCAGACGCCGATCAACCCCTCATTCGGCTCGATCATCTCGCGGGTGAAGGGGGTGAAGCGTTCGGGCATGCCTTCGTACGTCGGCCTGCCGAACACGCACACCGTCGGCCTGCCGATCGGCTACCACGGCGCGGCGTATCTCGGTCGGACCTTCGACCCGTTCAACGCCGACGGCGATCCCAACAACGAGGCCTACCACGCGACGAGCCTGGACCTCCCCCCCGGCGTCGACGCCGGCCGCCTGGGCTCGCGTCGCGACCTGCTCTCCCGGTTCGACGCCGCTCGGGCCGGCCTCGACCGCACCGCGGCGAGCGGGGACCTCGACGCATTCCAGGATGCGGCGCTGTCCATGATCAGCGGGCCGGAAGCCCGCGCGGCGTTCGACCTGGCCCGCGAGCCGAACCACCTCCGCGACCGCTACGGCCGCCACACCTGGGGCCAGAGCGCCTTGCTGGCGAGGAGGCTGGTCGAGGCCGGCGTCCGTTTCGTCACGCTGACCTTCGGTGGATGGGACTGGCACGCGAGCATCGAGAAGGGCATGAAGTCGGTCCTCCCCGTGCTCGACGCCGCCGTGGCGACCCTCATCGAGGACCTGAATCAGCGCGGATTGTTGGAGTCCACGATCGTCATGGTCATGGGCGAATTCGGCCGAACGCCCCGGCTCAATCAGGGCCTGCCGCAGGATCCGATCCCGGGCCGGGACCACAACGGCCGCGTGATGAGCGTTCTGATGGCCGGCGGCGGCTTCCAGGGGGGCCAGACGATCGGGGCTTCGGACGCCCGAGGCGGCGCACCGGCCGAGCGTCCCATCCGCCCGCAGGACATCATCGTCACGCTCTACGACCGGCTCGGGATCGACCCGGAGACCACGTTCCAGGACCGGAGCGGGCGGCCGATCACGGTCGGCTCGACCGGACTGATCATCCCCGAGCTGGGCGGGCGGATGGGCCTGGCCTGAGCGGATCTTCAGTCGGACCCGTCGTTGGAAATCTCGAAGGACGGATCCTCTCCGTTTCTGTCGGGCCGCTTTGCGGCGGCCGCGATGACCCGGAGGTGGTGCGCCAGTTCGTCGACGTGATCCTTCATGAGGGCTCGACGCTTCTCGCGCGCAAACCGCCAGGTCGCAACCCAGTCCCACAAGGCGACGGCGAGCGTCGCCACCACCAGACCGAGCACGACCAGCCAGACGATGACGAAAGCCGGATTCCCCCGGCCCTCGACGCGGGGATGGACCCACGATCCGAAGAACACGACCGCGGCGAGCGTCGCCAGCACGGCGACGCCGATCCACCGTCGGACCTCCTGGCCGCCATAGAAGGTCTGGTCCTCGGCATCCCGATCCAGTCGACCCTGGCGATGGTACCACACGCTCAGGCCGAGGAAGGTCGCGATCATCGCGACGCCGATGGCGAGCCCCTGGCTCGCCGACTGCAGGTCGGTCGCCCCCATGTCGCGAACTCCTGGATCCTTGGGGTCTCGGCGGGCGTCTCGACTCGTAACCAGGGGGGAAGGCGGGTCGGGCCGACGCCCGTCCCCGCGTTCAGTAGAGATCGAGCCGGGTCATCTTGGCCTCGATCCGGTCCGCGTTGTGGGCGATCTCCAGGATGGCGTCTCGAAGTTCGCCGATCCGCATCCGGTCGCGCACGAACGTCCTCGACATGACGAGCATCGGCGAGCCGAGCACGTAGCGGATCGAGAGGCTGCCGTAGGTCAGTCGACTGTTGAGGGCCAGGGCGTAGCCGTAATAGGAGGGCTCGGCCGGGCCGCAGACGGAGAAGACGGAGAGGTAGCGTTCGCCCTTCCCCTCCTCGCCGTCGTTGACCTCGATCATGACCTCCTGCAGGCGATCACCGGGCTGGGGCATGATCACGCGGAAGGTGTCGCGACTCCCCTGGATGAACGAGACCACCCCCTGCAGGCTCTCGCGGACGATGCTCTCGGTGTCGCGAAGCTGGTGGATCAGCAGGTCCAGTTGCTCGACCATCTCCTCGGCCGAGGCGAACCGTTCGGCCGGCGACTTGGCCAGGCAGCGGCCGATCAGCTCGGCCAGCCGGGGGTGGAGGCCGGGGATCAGGTCGCGGAGATCCGGGGCCGCCTCGCTCTGATGGAGGTTGATCAACGCCCCGATGCGGTCGGCCGTGAACGGGAGACGCCCCGTGAGCAGGTAATAGAACATGACGCCGACGGCGTAGATGTCGGACTGGGGGCTCGCCGGGGTGCCGTTGAACAGCTCCGGGGCCATGAACGTCGGCGTCCCGGCGAGAGGCTGGTTGGCGCCGGTGAGCTTGGCCCGAGTCTGGGCCAGGCCGAAGTCCGCCAGCTTGGCGTTCCCTTCGGCCGTCATGAGGACGTTCGCGGGCTTCACGTCGCGGTGAATGATCCCCGCGTGGTGGGCCGCCCCGAGGGCGAGCAGGACCTGCCGGACCAACCTTGCGGCGCGCTGCGGCTCGAACGGCCCGTCCTTGACGAGCGAGTCGCGCAGGCTCACGCTGCCGGGGACGAACTCCATCTCGATGAAGTGGAAGCCGGCGTCCGATCCCAGGTTGTGGATGGTGACCACCTGAGGGTGCACCAGGTTGGCGGCGGCCCGCGCCTCGGCCCAGAACTGATCCCGGAGCATGGGCCGCCGGGTCACCAGTTCGGGATCGATGATTTTCAATGCGCAGGTGCGCTCCAGGCCCAGGTGCCAGGCCTTGTAGACGCGAGCCATCGAGCCGCGTCCCAGATCTTCCAGGATCCGGTACTGGGAGAGCTTCCGACCGATGAGGTCGTCGTGCCACTCCCGCTCCGAAGCGGGTTCGACCGGCCTCATCACCGGTCGGGAGCCCTTGTGCGGCACGTGAAGCCGCGTGGCTTCCATGTCGAAGGGATTAAGACCCTCGTTCGAGATGGGATCGTCCTCCGGAGACGATGACGAAGCGTCGTCGATCGCGGCCTCGGCCACGGCCGAAGCGGCGAGCACGCGGGGGTCCAGGACCGGCGCGGCGAGGTCCGCACGGGGGCCTTGGTTCATGAGTCCTATCAACCTATTAGCATTCCAAAGGCCTGCAAGGGCAGGCGAACCTATCGCGACGGCCAGGATGAAGTCGAGAACTTCCCTGAAATGCCGACGGGCCTTCCCGTCGACGCCGACCATCGACCCGAGCCTGTCGAGTGCGGACGGTGCGAACTTTTCTTCGCCGTACGGACTTGAATCGAATCAGTGCGTGTAGCGTCTACAACTCATATTGTATTCATGAGTCGGCGTTTTTTCCAGTTCACTCCACAATTCCTATTTTTTCGTCGGATGCGTCGGACTCTGCGCGGCCCGTCGGGATCCGACGCATGGCCTTGCCACCGACGCCGACGGGGCGCCCGCGACGCAATTCACGCCGCGGACGCCCCGCCATGGACGATCGCCGGACTCGCCCCGGAATTCAGGCGTTGTAAGTCGTGGAAGCCGTGGTGCCGCCGCGGCCGGTCCAGTTGGTATGGAAGAACTCGCCGCGCGGCTTGTCGATGCGCTCGTAGGTGTGCGCCCCGAAGTAGTCGCGCTGAGCCTGGAGCAGGTTGGCGGGGAGGTCGGCGGTCCGGTAGCCGTCGAAATATGAGAGGGCCGAGGTCATCGCCGGGACGGGGATACCGTGCAGGATCGCGGCGGCGCAGACCCGGCGCCAGCCTTCCTCGGCGCGGGCGACTTCCTGGCTGAAGAAGGGGTCGATGAGGAGGTTCGTCAGGTTCGGGTCGCGGTCGAACGCCTCCTTGATCCGGCCGAGGAACGCGCTGCGGATGATGCAGCCCCCCCGCCACATCATGGCGACGGCCCCGTTGTTGATCTCCCAGCCCGAATCCTTCGCCATCGCCCGCATCAGGGCGAAGCCCTGTGCGTACGAGATGATCTTGCTGGCGTAGAGCGCCTGCTCGATGTCGTCGACCATCGTCTGGCGGTTGCCGGTGAACGAGGTCGGGTGGACCTTGAGGATCTTCGAGGCCGCGACTCGCTCATCCTTCTGGGAGGAGAGGATTCGGGCGAAGACGGCCTCGGTGATCAGGGTCAGGGGCACCCCCAGGTCGCAGGCCGAGACGACCGTCCACTTACCGGTCCCCTTCTGGCCGGCGGCGTCGAGGATGACGTCGACGGTGGCCTTGCCGGTCTCCTCGTCCTTGTGGGCGAGGATGTCGCGGGTGATCTCGATCAGGTAACTGTCCAGCGGGCCCTTGTTCCAGCGGTCGAAGACGGTGTGCAGGGCGGGCGGCTCCATCCCCAGCAGCTTCCGCATGACGAAGTAGGCTTCGCAGATGAGCTGCATGTCGCCGTACTCGATGCCGTTGTGCACCATCTTGACGTAGTGCCCGGCCCCTTCGGGCCCGACCCAGTCGCAGCAGGGGGTGCCGTCGGGGGCCTTGGCGGCGATGGCCTGGAAAATGGGCTTCACAAGCGGCCAGGCGTCGGGGTTGCCGCCGGGCATGATCGAGGGGCCCTTGAGCGCCCCCTCCTCGCCGCCCGAGACGCCGGCGCCGACGAACAGGATCCCCTTCTCCTTCAGGGCCCGGGTCCGACGGGTCGAGTCGGGGTAGTGCGAGTTGCCGCCGTCGATCAGGACGTCGCCCGGCTCCAGCAAGGGGACCAGCTCGTCGATGACCTGGTCGACCGGCGGGCCCGCCTTGACCATGATCATGATCTTGCGAGGCCGCTTCAGACGAGCGACGAGTTCCTCCACCGAGTGTGCGCCGACGATCGGATGGCCCTGGGCCCGATCGGCGAGGAAGGCGTCGACCTTCGCGGTCGTCCGGTTGTAGACGGCGACCGTGTACCCGTGGCTGGCCATGTTCAGCACGAGGTTCTCGCCCATCACGGCGAGGCCCACGAGGCCGATATCGGCGGTCGGTTGGATGGAGGCCATGTGCGTCGATTCCCAGGGTCTTGCGGACGGCCTTGCGGCCGGGCGGGCGATCAGTCAGGAGAGTTACGGACGTGATTCTACCACAGGCCGCGAGGGTGGCCACCGGCCGCCCCCAACGGCCCGGGGGTCACTTGCGGTAGGTCTGCGGAGTGTAGGCGGGCAGCTTCCGCTCCGCGAGGACGGGGGCGATCCGGGCGAACCGGGGGAGGCCGCCGACGGTCGGCACGCTCGCCCAGTCCTCGCCGATCAGGGGCCGGGCGTAATCCAGGAAGGCGTCGGTCACGTCGATTCGGTTCGGGGCGAGCCATTCCTTCGGGAAGAACCGCTCCGAGTTCGCGACCTTCTCCAGCGGGGCCTTGTCGAACCGGACGTTGTACGCCGAGCCGGACCGGTCCCGCAGGATCGTCGCCATCCAGCCGTTCCCCTCCTTGAGCGCGATCTCGACCGCGTGGCAGCCCACGCCGTAGGCCTCGTCGAGGTCGACCACGCTGGCGTAGGCGATCGCGTTGCGCTGGTCCGTCCCCGGGACCTGCCCGCGAGCCTTGCCGGGGACCGGGAACTTCAGGGTGTTCAGGTAGTTGACCACGATCTGCGCCACCGTCTGCTGGCTGGAGCTGAACTGCACGTGGCCGAAGTTATCGCGGATCGTCCCCAACTCGCCGACGTCGAACCCCTCGCTGACGACGACGATGCAGCGGCCGTCGGACTCCAGCTGGCGGATCACGTTCTCGCCCAGCTGTTCGAGGGTCAGGCCCGACTCGGTGAGATAGATCTGCAGCGGCATCTTCCGCTCGGGGTCGGCCAGTCGGGCGGCGGCGGGGATGTAGCCGATCTTCCGGCCCATCGCCTGAATCACCAGGACCGGGTCGGCGGGCGACGATCCGGCGTTCTCCTCGTTCGCCTGGCTGACGTAATGCGCGAAGTAGCGGGCGACCGAGCCGTAGCCGGGCGAGTGGTCCAGCAGCTGGAACTCGGCGTCGCCCAGGTCATTGTCGATCGTCTTGGGGACGCCGACCGCCACGAGGTCCAGGCCGGCATCGCCCGCCAGGACGCTGATCTTGTGGGCCGTGTCCTGGGAGTCGTTGCCGCCGATGTAGAAGAACGTGCCGACGTCATGGGCCTTGAAGACCTCGACGACGCGGGCGAAGTCCTCGTCCTGCCCCTTCTTGAGCTTGTACCGGCAGGTGCCGATGCTCCCTGCGGCCGGCGAGGTCCGCAGCAGGGCGATCTCCTCGGCGGGCGTCGCCGAGAGGTCGATCAGCTCCTCCTTGAGCACGCCCTCGATGCCGAACCGCCCGCCGTAGACCTTGCCGAAGACCTCGGGACGGCGGCGGCAGGACTCGATAATCCCCCGCAGCGAGTTGTTGATGACGCAGGTCGGCCCGCCGGACTGGGCCACGACGACGTTGCGGGGAGGCATGGCGCGTACGATCCTCTCTCGGGGCGACGGATCCAGGACACCTGCCCGATCGTCGCCCGAACCGATTCCCTCCCGATTCCAACACGCGAATCCCAGATCCACAAGGCCTCGGCGCATCGCCCTCCCGGTTCGCGACCCCGGCCGTTCGTCGCCCGACGGCTCGCGGCCCCTCGCATTCTCGCGTCAGGGGGCCGGGAGAGCGACTCGCGAAACCTCCTCGATCGTCTCGGCGAGGTCGTCCAACTCGGAGGAATCGTCCGGAAGCCTATCGAGATAGGCCCCGACCAGCTCCTCCTCGTCGGCGTGGGGCCGGCCCTTCTCCCGACGGTACAGCTCCCCGGCCAGGGCGATCAGGATCTCCCGATGCCGCCGGCGCTCCGCATGCCGCAACGCCCCCCAGTGCCATCGATCTTCGAGCCGACGGAGGTCCGGCGCCGACAGCATCCATTCCGCAAGCGCCTTCGGGGCGAGCGGTTGCTCCGAGGAAGGCTCGACCGCGTAGAGGAACAGCCCCGAATCCCGGCCCTCGTTCTCAAGCCGTACGCGGACGACGGGCTTCGCGCCGCGACGGTCGGGAGACTCGACGTGGTCGAGCCAGTTCGCGAACGCCAGCCGGAGGATCCGGCGCGTGCGTTCCGGCTCGCGGATCAGGAACCGACGCACCGAATGCGCCCATTGAATCAGGCCGGGCGGCGACGGCTCCCCGAGAATGCGGTCGTTGAAATCGCGATCGTCACCCTGGCCCAGCACGCCATCGGGCCGATCCAGCTCACGCATCGCCAGCAGGTACTCGACCTTGAGCGACGAGGCTTCCCACTCGGGACGAGGTTCGAGGGCGATCGTCTCCTCGATGGCCCGCCGAATGAGTTCGGCGGTCGTCATCCGGTCCGAGGCCCAGGTGGCGATTCGAGCCGGGATCATCCGGCTGTCCTGGTTCGCCACCCCCCGCTCGATCGCCGTCCCGCCCTGCATGAGGTGCGCGAGCATTGCGAGGATCGCCCGATAGCGCTCCCAGGCGCCCCCGCTGTCCCCGGCGTCCTCCAGCCGAGCCGCGTCGAGCATCGCGAGTTGGACGAGCGGCTCCATGTAGAAGCGATCGTAGTGGAAAGTACTCTCGTCCTCGGCCTGGCGAGCCCAGCTCTCGGTCCGCCGGGAGCCCTCCAGGAAAAGGGCGATCGCCTCCCGATTCGACTCCGCCCAGGCGCGCAGCGCCGGGTCGACTTCCGCCCACCGGAGGGTCGGGATCGCGTCGAGCGCCGGCCTCGGGAGCTGCGGTCGCGGGCCTCGACCTTCCATGGCCCGCCGATAGAAGGCGAAGGCGTTCCGGCCGTCAGGGACGCGTCCGGATTCGAACGCCGCGACGTCGAACGGATCGCCCACGTCCGGGAGTCCGATCAGGCAAGTCGCCCGCTTGGCGTAGGCGGCGACCAGCGCCAGGGCGAGCCCCGCGCCGAGCGCCACCGAGACCAGCAGGAGCTGACGCCCACGCCGCATCGCCCATCGTCGCCATCGGGTCGCCACGGCCGGCGGGGACGCCGACCCGCTCTCCGCAGGATCGCCTCTCATGGAATCTCGCTCCGATCACCGGGACCGAGGCCGACAGCCTACGACACTAGTCCAAGGCTATCGCGCCGTTCGTCCCGGGTCGAGGCGTTCGCGTCGACCGAGGCCGATTGCGGCGACGGTCGACGGGGCTGCCCGCCGCGGATGCGGGGCGATCGAGGGCCGGCCGGGCCCCGGGCGAGGCGCCGGCCGACGGGCGGCCCGGCGCGCTTCAGTTGGACTTCCAGGGGGGCTCGCTGGGCAGGAGCGCCTGGAATCGGGCGACCTGGGCGTCCATGTAGGAGCCCGCGTACTCGCCGTTGAGGAACCTGGGGAGCGACTCCTCGAAGAAGCGCTGCCAGGACTCGTCCTCGTGGCCGGGGTCGATCGGGTAGAACAGCACGCCGTTGTCGACGGCCGCCTTCATGTCGCCCGGGGCGTCGCCGATCATGAGGATCTTGTCGAGGTCGTACTTGCCGACGGCCGCGAGCGCCAGGTGTTCCTTCTTGCTCCCCAGCTCCTGGCCGGCGATCAGCCCGACGCAGGATTTCAGGCCGTTCTCCTCCCACTCGCGCTCGAGCGCCTCGCCGGGGGTGGCCGAGACGACCATGACGTCGGCCTTGTCCTGGAGGCATTCCAGGGACTCGCGGACGTAGGGGAACGGCGGGACGTCGTGCACCATCTCGCCGATCGTCCGGTTCACGGCCTCGCTCCAGGCGAGGGCCAGGGCCAGATCGGGGTCGTTCGTCGTCTCGACCTCGTGCTTGAGGGTCGGGTTCGCCAGCTTCGACTCCCGCTGGATCCAGTCGCGGACGCCCTTGAGGGCGGGGACGCGGAACCGTCGGGCGGCGACCTCCGGCCGGGCCGTGACGAGGTCGAACGCCATGACGAGGGCGGGAAAGCGATTGATCCCCCGCCACTTCGAGTAGAGGTTCACGAACTCCGCCGCCTCGCGGACGTACTTCGAGATCGCCGCGAGGTCGTAGGAGTTGATGATATTGGGGATGAAGCATTCCTTGTGCTTCACCTCCATCGTGTCGAAGGCGCACCCGTCGCTGTCCACGCCGACGAAGAACTTGTGCCGCTTCGAGAACTGGCGTAAAGCAAGCTGGGGGTCGCTCGGCGCCGCCATATCCGAATTTCCTTCCGTCCGGGGGACGATGTCTCTAACCGTGTCGCGATGGACGCCCGGCCCCCAGCCTCGCACGCGCGTCGCCGATCTTTGCGGAGAGTTGTAAATCCGCGGCGGACGCGTCGGAACGGGGAGCGGGGCGGCGTATTGTCTTCCACGGATGGTAGCCCCTGAGGGAACGAGCGTCCAGGGGAGCACCGCGTGCCGAACCCGCTTTCAAGACCGAGGTCGTGGCCCGAGCCGAAGGTCGGCGATCGGCCGATTGAGTCAGTGCTGCACGTTTGATACCATAAGACTTACGTTCCATCGAGCGGGCGACGGCTGCGGACGGCAGGCCTCCACGGAGGTCGCCAGGATGGACGAGTCCCTGGGGGGTGGACATCGGCGATGGCGAGCCCTGACAAGATCCGATCGGAAGGCAAGACCCCTGCGGACCTCCTCCCGGTCCTGCAAAGCTCGGGCGTGCTCAGCGATCGCCTGTTCGAGGAGATCGCCAGCCGCGTCGAGCGCGGCGAGTATCCCGCCGAGCCCGCCTCGCTCGCCGAGCGGCTGGTCCGCGATCGCCTGATCACCGCCTACCAGGCGAAACGCCTGTTGGCCAACAAGTCGTACGGCATGCTCGTCGGCCGCTACGTCATCCTCGACCGGATCGGGTCGGGGTCCATGGGACGCGTCTATAAGGCCCACCACCAGATGATGGACCGCGTGGTCGCGCTCAAGATCATCGCCCCGGAGATCGCCAGCAACGAGCGCGTGGTCGCCCGGTTCCAGCGCGAGATGAAGCTGGTGGGGCGGCTGGACCACCCCAATGTCGTCCGGGCCTATGACGCCGATCGGGCCAACCGCGTGCTCTACATCGTGATGGAGTACGTCAACGGCGAGAGCCTCGGCGACCGCCTGCGACGCGGGCCGATCCCGGCGGCCGAGATGATCGAATACGCGGCCCAGGCCGCCCTCGGTCTGGCCCACGCCCACGATCAGGGGATGGTGCATCGGGATATCAAGCCGTCGAACATCCTCCTGAGCGAGGACAAGAAGGTCAAGATCCTCGACCTCGGCCTCGGGGTGCTGATGGAGGCGGACGACGGCGCCACGTTCGCCACGGCCGACGGGATCGCGGTGGGGACCGTCGACTACATGTCCCCCGAACAGGCCCTCGGCCGCGACGTCGACGGCCGCAGCGACCTGTTCAGCCTCGGCTGCTCCATGTACCACCTCATCACCGGCAAACTGGCCTTCCCCGGAGAGTCTCCCATCGACCGCCTCGGGCGTCGGATCAACAACCGGCACGTCCCGATCACCGACCACATCCCCGACTTCCCGGCGAGCGCCCAGCGCGTCCTCGACAAGCTGATGGCCTACAAGCCGCAGGACCGTTTCCAGAACGCCGCCGAGGCCGCCGAGGCGCTCCAGGCCCTCGTCCGCCCTCGTTCCCGCAAGCCCGCGCCCGCCGCCCCCCCCACCCCTCCGGTCCAGCCCGCCGAGGTCCCGGTAGAGGCTGTCGCCGCCCGTCCGCTGGTGAACCTCGCCCCCCTCGCCCCGGCGAAGCCGAGCTACCCGGGATGGTTCGCCCCCCTCGCCTCCGTCGCGGCCGACAGCCCCAATATGCTGCTGACGATGACGCTCGCCGCCTTCGCCCTCACGTTCGCGGCCGGGGCCGTCGCCGGCTATCTGCTGAAGTAGTCGCGTCCCTGCGCCCGAGTTCGACGATCCGGGACCATTGTCCAACTGGCGGATTCCGTCCGTCGGCCTCGTTTCGCGCCTTCATGGAGTTGGGACGGGTGAGACAATCCACAACCGCACGCGGAAAGCGCGCCGAACGAAGCCAATCGCCAGCCAGGATTAACCGTGACATGGCAAGGACTTACGCCAAGAAAATTGGGTTCGCACGCCGCGAACGAACCCAATTCGAGGCTTCAGCGGCCGGCTTCCTTCCGGGCGGCTTCGGGACGCTGGGAGCTGGCGTCGGGAGGATTCTGAAAGAGCGAGGCGAGGGCTTTCGTCAGCTCGGGGTGACGAAAATCATAGCCGAGCTGGAGGGCCTTCCGGGGCACGACCCGCTGGCCCTTGGCGATGACGTCGGCGACCTCGCCGAGGGTCAGGCGGAGCAGGATGTCGGGTGGGCCGAACGGGAGGAAGATCCGCCACGGGGCGTAAGGCTTCCAGAGGGCCCGAGAGAGGGCCCGCGAGAAATCGGCGTTCCGGACGGGGTTCGGGGCGACTCCATTGATCGGGCCGCGCGCCTCCGGATTGCGGAGGGCCAGGTCCAGGATGCCGACGATGTCCTCGATGTGGATCCAGCTCATCCATTGGCGGCCTCGCGCGGGGGCGAGGCCGCCGTTCCCCCCCACCGGGACCCCGGGCCCGATCTTGAACAGGGGCGTCATGATCTTCAACGCCCCGTCGCCGGGCGCCAGGACGACGCCGATCCTCACGACGGCCCGGCGGACGCCCAGGCCGTCGACCGGCGCCGAGGCGTCCTCCCACTCGCGGCAGACGACCGCCAGGAAATCGGACCCGGACGGCGCCCCTTCATCGAGTTCCTGATCCTCGCAGGGCCCGTAGTAGCCGATCGCCGATCCCTGCACCAGCACGCGGGGCCGGACCTTCGCGGCCGCGATCGCCGCGACGACGTGCTCCGTGCCGTAGACCCGGCTGTCGCGGATCTTTCGCTTCACCCCCGCGTTCCAACGCTCGGCGAACACGTTGTGGCCGACGAGGTTGACCACCGCGTCGCAGCCGTCGACCGCCTCTTGCCAGTGCCCGGTGGTGGTCGGGTCGCCCTGGACGACTTCGTACTCGCGAGTCGCCGGGTCGCGGCGCAGCGCATCGGCGCGGCGGGAGACGACGACGGGCGTGTCTCCCGCCGCCAGGAGCCGACGCACCAGATGGCCACCGATGAGCCCGGAACCTCCCGTGATCAAGACGCGCATGGGGATCCTACTCGCAGTCTCGGCCGATGGATTGAACCTGGTACCTGGAGTTCATCGTTCCGGCGCCGGCCGGCGCGGTCAAGCGCCGGAGCCTCGGCGCGTGGGGATTTCCTCGCCGTGAGCATCGCGCGAATTCGCGGTGAACGAGGCCCTGTCCGTGTTGGCCTCAGCACGGGGTTCGTGTTAGGTTCGACGCAGACGACCCCGATGGATCCCCTGGAGTCCTCCCCCGCCATGCCCCGCCGCGTGCTCAAGTGGCTCGACCTCCCCCGCGTTCGCCCCCGCCTCGGCGGCGAGGGCCGCAAGCCCTTGATCCTGGTCAACGGCCTGGCCGAGCAATCCGAGAGCTGGTTCGCCAACGAGCGGAGCCTGGGCCGTCGATTCGACGTCAAGCTGCCGGAGATCCTCGTCTACGGCGGCGACGCCCTCCACCGATGGATCGACGCCGGCCACGACGTCACGGTCGGCTACCTCGCCCGTCGACTCGAATCCTACCTGGACGAGTTCGTCCAGCGCCCCCCATACCACTTCGCGGCGTCGAGCCTGGGCTGCCAGGTCGTGCTGACCTACGCCGTCGCCAATCCGGGGAAGGTGGACCGGCTCGTCCTGATCTGCCCGTCGGGCTTCCACGGCGACGAGAACCTGCCGATGATCGACGGCGTGAGGCGCAGCCGGTACGACAGCCTGGTCGGCTCCGTCTTCCACGAGGCCCGGTTCGCGGACGAACGCCTGGTCGGGGCCTTCGAGCGCAAATTCCAGGACCGTCGCTGGAAGAAGGGGGTCCTGCGGACGCTTCGCGGGACGGTGGGCCATTCCGTGGAACACCTGCTGCACCGGGTCGACGTACCGACCCTCCTGATCTGGGGCGCCGAGGACCAGGTGATCTCGGACGTCCCCGGCTCGATCCGCGCCGGCTCGCGGATCCCGGACGTCCGCCAGGTCGTGATCCCTCGATGCGGACACGCGCCGCAGATCGAAAAATCGAGACTCGTGAATCAGTTGATCGACCGCTTCCTGATCGATCGGCTCCACGCCCTCCCCCGGGCCCTCGACGTGGGACGCTTCCTGAACGCGGCCGCGGGGACTTCCGCGACCCCGCGTCTCGCCGCGACTTCCCCCGCCCTCCCCTCCTGATCGATCCGGCGGACCATGAGCGACTTCACCCTGTTCCTCGGCAAGTTCCTGCGGCAAGGGACCGCGATCGCGAGCCTCGCCCCCAGCAGCCGTTGGCTCTCGCGGGCGACCGTCTCGAACATCGACTGGACGCGCCCCAACGTGGTCGTGGAGCTTGGCGCCGGCACCGGGCCGATCACCCGCGTCCTGGCCGAGCGGGCCGCCGGCCGCAGCCGCATCCTGGTGGTGGAGCGCGACCCCGATTTCGCGAGGATCCTCCGCGATCGGCACGGCGACCATCCCGACGTCGAGGTGGTCGAGGGGGACGTGCGCGACCTGGATGCGATGCTCCGAGATCGGGGCGTCGCGCAGGTCGACCACATCGTCTCCGGGCTGCCGACCCCGTCGTTCCCGAAGGAATCGCAGCTCGACCTCTTCCGGGTCGTGCGGCGGGTCTTGAAACCCGAGGGGTCGTTCAATCAGATCACGGAGATGCCGCTCGTGTATCGGGGGCTCTATCGCCGCTTCTTCGAAGAGGTGCGATTCGTCTTCGAGCCCCGCAACTTCCCCCCGGCCGGGGTCTACCTCTGTCGACGGATCAAGCCGGCGGCCGACCGGTCATGATCGGGGAGTCCTGGCTCCCGGCCCTCGCCGGCTCGGCCCCGGCTAGACGACTGGTCAACGCCGGCTTTCATCTGCATGCAAAGCGTCGTATGGGGCGGCTCGCGAGCCTCGACCCGGTCCGCGAACAGCAGCGGATCCTGCGGCGCCTGGTCGACCACGCTCGGGGCACGCGCTTCGGCCGGGACCATGGGTTCGACGCCATCCGGACGGTCGAGAACTACCAACGACGCGTCCCGATCCGCACCTATGAGTCTCTCTGGGACGAATACCTGCGCGACCGATATCCCGTCTTCGAGGACCTGACCTGGCCCGGCCGAATCCCCTACCTCGCGCTGACGAGCGGAACCACGCAGGGGGCGACCAAGTACATCCCGGTCTCGCGCGAGATGGTCCGCTCGAACCGCAAGGCCGCCCAGACGGTGACGGCCGCCCATCTGGCCTCCCGGCCCGATTCGAAGCTCTTCCTGGGTCGGGTGTTCTTCCTCGGCGGGACGATCAGGCAGGAGGAGCCCGCCCCCGGCGTGCGGCAAGGCGACCTGAGCGGCGTGGCGGCGATCGAGCTTCCTCCGGCGCTCAGGCCCTACACGTTCCCGCCCCTCGACCTGGCGTTGGAGTCGGACTGGGACCGGAAGCTGGCGCGACTGGCCGAACGCAGCCTCGATCGCCGGATCACGCTGGTCAGCGGCGTGCCGAGCTGGCTGCTCATGCTCTTCCGGCGCGTGCTGGAGTTGGCCGACAAATCGACGATCGCCGAGGTCTGGCCGCACCTGGAGATGGTCGTACACGGCGGGGTCAAGTTCGACCCCTACGAGGCCGCTTTCCGCGAGGCGATCGGCTCGGACGCGGTGCGACTCCAGGAGACCTACCCCTGCTCCGAGGGCTTCATCGCGTTCGGAGACGCCGAGACGGGATTGCTCCGGCTCCTCGTCGACCACGGGATCTTTTACGAATTCGTCCCGATCGCCGATTACGACGCGAACCCTGACGCCGCCGACCGCTGCTGGCTGGGCGACGCGAAGATCGGAGTGGACTACGTGCTCGTCGTCTCGACCTGCGCGGGCATGTGGTCCCACGTCATCGGCGACACGATCCGCTTCGAGTCGCTCGACCCTCCCCTGCTCCGCTTCACGGGACGCACCAAGTACTCGCTCTCGGCGTTCGGTGAGCACCTGATTCAGGAGGAAGTCGAGGCCGCGCTCGCCGCAGCCGCCGAGGCCACCGGCTCATCGATCCGGGAATGGCACGTCGGCCCGACGTTCAGCGGAACGCTGGGGTTCCATCAATATGTGATCGAATTCCAGCAGCTTGCGCCGGACCTGTCGCGGTACCGCTCTCTCCTCGACGAGGTCCTGCGGCGACGCAACGCCGACTACGACGCCCACCGCAATCCCGGCTCCGGCATCCCCGCACCGGCGATCCTCGCGGCCCGCCCGGGGGCTTTCGAGGGCTGGATGCGGCGGCGCGGAAAGCTCGGCGGCCAGAACAAGGTCCCGCGCATGGACGCGGGGGGCGCCGCGACGCGGGACCTCGTCGACTACCTCCGCGGCGCGGAACTGGTCGTCGACGAGGTTCGGCCGGGCGATCCCCCCTGATCCCTCACGCGGCGTCCCGGCCCGTCAGGCGGCCTGCTTCTTGTCGGCCACGAGGTCGGCGATCTGGCGGATGGAATCCAGGTGCTCGACGCCCGCCTCGTGGGCCTCGACGGTGATCCCGAACCGCTCCTCAAGGTAGACGACCAGCTTCAGGGTCGTGATCGAGTCGAGGATGCCGCCGGTGATGAGCGGGGTGGAATCGGTCAGCTCGGAGGGATCCTCGCCGGGGAGGAACTCGTTCAGGATGAACGAGTGGACGTCCTTCTGGATATCTTCCATGAAATCCTCTTGTTGAGTCGGGGTGCGGGGAACTTACGGGACGGGGGATTCCTTCGCGGGTCTTCACTCGACGCCCGCCGCGACGACGTCGCCGACGGGCTCGGCCTCGGTCGCGATGCGGGGCGGCGTCTCGGAGCGATGAACGATGATGGTCGTCTCGAAGGCCTCCTGGAGGACCCGGCCTTCCATGTATCGGGGGACGTCCAGGCCGAGCAACGCCAGCGACGTCGGCGCCAGGTCCGGAAGCTGGGCTTCGAGGCGACGGCCCGGCTGGACGCCCGGCGCGTCGATCGCGACGACGCCGTTGAGCCAGTGGGTCGCCGGGAGTCCGGGATCGGGCCGGAGGATCGTGTTGCGGTAACGCTCCGACCACTTGGCCTGGGCCTGATAACCGTCGGCGGAGAGCGCGAAGACGTCGGGCATGCCCTCGCGGGCCGGGTCCACGTCGAGGCGATCGGCCGTCGCGTAGACGTCCGCAAACAGCCTCTCGCCGCGCTCGGGGTCTCGGGCGTCTCGCAGGAGGGCGACGACCTCGTCGAGGGCGCGGTCGGCCGACGCGCCGGAGACGGCGTCGCGGTTCAGGAAGACGTTGCCGCAAAGCTGGCCGAAGGGGGCGAAGGCGAGGGTGCGGCCCCAGTCGCACGAGATCTGGCCGTCGATCGGGCGCACCTTCGCTGGGGCCGACGCGCCCGGCTCGCGCAGGGCCCGCCATCGGCGGAGCCGCTCCAGGACCCGGATCGCGCGATAGCGGAACCGCGTCCCATAGACTCTCGTCCGCTGGAGGCCCGCGGCCCGGAGCATCCCGTTGACGTTGACCAGGGAGCGGCAGGGGCCGAAGCCGTGGTCGGAGGCCACGACGACCGCCGCGTCGCGATCCGCGGCCAGTTCCAGGAGCCGGCCGATCGAGTCGTCGAGCGCCCGGACGCAGCGCTCGACCGCGTCGGTGAAACCGGCCTCACGGAGCCCGGTGTCGTCCACGTCGAAGTAGGGCCACATCCGATGCTGGAGGCTGTCCAGGTTGTGATAGTGGACCATCATCGCGGTCCAGTCGACCTGCTGATCGGCCTTGCCGGCCGCGTCGGCCTGGGCCCGGAAGATCCTCGCGCAGCGGTCGGCCTGCTCGGCGGCCTCCTCGGCCGTGCGAGGGCGTCGCTTCCAAACGAGCTTGTTCGTGTAGTCCGGGACTTCCAGTCGGAGCCGACGGCCGAACTCGGGGCACTGGTCGAAGGCCCGGACGGGGTCGGGGGCGTCGGCACCGGCGACGAACAGGCCGCGGACCGGCGGCGCGGGATAGGTGAGCGGCAGCCCCAGGCTGACCACCGAGCCCCCCAGGCCGCTGACGATCTCCCAGAGGGTCGGCACCCGGACGGTCGTCGCGTCGTGCTCGCGGACCGTCCGGTCCGAGTGGTCCAGGTAGTTGAAGTCGTGGACGCCGTGGGTGAGGGGCGTGCACCCGGTGCTGAACGAAGTCCAGGCCACCGGCGTCACCATGGGGTCGGTCGACCTCAGGTCGCCGACGGCGCAACGTCGCCAGAGGCTCGCCAGGTTCGGCGCCCACCCGCGATCGAAGAGCGGATCGAGGATGGCGCGCGTCCCCCCGTCGAGTCCTACGAAGAGCACGCGCGATGGAATCGTCGCCATGGGCAAGCGCCTCTGCCGCCTCGTCATCCCGCCCGGCATGGTCCCAAGGAATCCGCCGAAATCGCCGTCCTTGCCGATTCGACGGGCCGGAATACGGAATCGAGGCGACGGGACACTAGCTTTTGGGGAATCTTTGGTCAATCTCGACTTTCCATCGAGACCCGCGTCGTTTTCTGCCGATTCCGAAGTCTAGTGTCGCTCGACCGCCGGCATCGGGATCCTCCGTGCGCCGTCGGGCGAGGTCGGACCCGTGTCCCCGTGTCCCCGAGGTGCCAGGCTCATGACCGCACGGACGCCGACAGCCGCCTCCTGCTCGCGCAGGACGATGATGCTCGCGGGGCTGTCCTCCGCCCTCCTGATGGCGGGGCCGGGTTGCGCGGGGAAGCGCCTGCGCAGGGAGGCCGACCGCGTCCCCGTCCGCGGCATGATCGACCCCGAGCAGGCTCGCGAGCTGGACAAGACCACGATGCCGAAATACGTGGTCGAACCGCCCGACGAGCTGGACGTCGCGATCAAGCCCGTGCCGGCCGACTGGAGCCCGGCGTCCTTCGTCGTCCAGTCCGACGGCCTGGTCGACCTTGGCCTCTACGGCGACGTCTACGTGGTCGGCCTGACGCTCGACCAGGTGGAGGAGAAGATCGCCCAGCAGCTCACGCTCGACGCGCTCCGGCGCGGTCAGAAGCCGTCGGAGCCCTATCGGGTGTCGGTCCGCCTGAGCAACTCCCAGAGCAAATACTATTACGTCCTCGGGACGGTGGGCACCGAGGGAAAGTTCCCGATCAAGGGGAATGAGACGGCGCTCGACGCCATCCTTCAGGCGGGGCTCAAGTCCAACAGCTTGCCGGAGAAAGCCTACCTCGTCCGGCCCCACCCGGCCGGCGAGCCCGACCAGGTCCTCCGCATCGATTGGTGCGCGATCAAGGAACGGGGCGACACGCTCACCAACTACCAGCTCTTCCCCGGCGACCGCATCGTGGTCCCCGGCACCCGCCCGCCCAGCCTGATCGCGACCTTGCTGGGCCGCTGAGCGCATGCGAAAGGGCCGGAGGAGCAATCTCCCCCGGCCCTTGAACGTTCAGATCCCGCGCGACGCCGAGTCGACGATCAGACGTCGATCCGCTGCGGCATGTGGAGCACGGCCGTCTTCAGGCCCGCCTTGTACAAGAGGGCGTAGAGCACGAAGCCGACGACGTACGCGGCCACGGGGGCGGCGGGGATCGCCGGGATCGAGGCGAGGGCGGGGAACCGGTCGCCGAGGGCGTTCAATTGGGGCGTTACGCCGACGAGAAAGCCCACGGCCCAGGACACCCAACCGGCCGGGTTGAAGCCGGCGCGCGGACCGCTCCAGCGACGGCCATTCAGCAGGTAGTCGGCGGTCATGGCCCCGCAAATCGGCCCGAAGGACGCCCCGATGATCCCGAAGACGCTGGCTAGCTGACCGGCGTAGCCACTAACGGCAAGGATGATGCTAACGACCGTGCCCACGCCGACCGAGATGACCGGATTGATCCTCGGCATGACCGTCTTGAAGCTGTTGGCCGCGATGAACGAGGAGAAGCAGGCCGACGGAAATGCGGCGATCGGCAGGCCGATCATGATTGCGCGATAGAGGTTCGTTGGAAGCTTGGCCTTGAGGGCGTCGGTCGCCAGGACGATATCTTCGCCGATCGCTCCCGAGGCCCTCGCACCGGCCACGATCAGCAAGGAGGCCGAGGCTGTGATGAGGATCGCGATGATCACTCCCACGACGCCCCCCATCTTGACGTCCCGTGCGTCCCGGCTGTTCGTGCCAAAGTCGACGCCCGCCGCTCCAGCTGTCCCGAAGAATCCGACGATCGCCCCGATGATCCCGAAGAAAGCCGCCTGGGCCCCGCCGGCCGCGGTGACGTCGACCTTGGGCGTATAGCTGAACGCTGAGGCTCCAAAGTAGTAGAGGCCGATCAGCAAGACGGCCAGAGGAATGATCGGCAGGTAGGTGGCGATCCCCGCGACATACTGGATCCCCTTCAGGCCGACGAAAGCCGCAGCGACCGCCCAGAGAACGGCCAGGATGTAGAACATCGTCTCGTCGCCCGCGAATGCCTCGCGGAGTGCCTGCGCCGACCCATAGGCGTTGACGCCCAGCCAGCCGAACTGCAGCGCCCCCATCAGAAACCCCGGCATGATGAGGCCGCCGGTCGAGCCGAAGGTCGACGTTCCCACCACATAGAGGGGCATCCCCGTCTTCATCCCGAGCAGGCCGGGCGACAGGTAGAACAGGAAGTGACAGATTAGCGCCCCGACCGCAATTCCGGCCAGGCTCGCCATGAGCCCACCGACCCCCAGCGTGTTCTTGGACATCTCGTTCCAAAAGATGAACCAGAGGAAGATGCCGGCGAACGTCGGCGCGGTGTTCTTGTACCAGGGCGCCCGATTCGCCATCGGGTTGGGGGTCGCGCTGGCGAGGTAGTCCGGGAGCGGGCTGGAAGCCGGGATCGTTTGTGTGCTCATGGCGTCGTTGGGATCGTCTGGCGAGGAGAGGCGGACGGGGTTGGGACGACGCTGCAGTAGACGACGCCCGGAAAGCGCTGTCAAGGGACTACCCGACGCCCGCCACGATCCCGCGGAGCGGCTGCGGAAAGGCTTAAAATCCCGGCGAGACGCCGCGTTCGAGGGCTCGACGGCACCCTCTGTTCGGCGGCTCCAGACCCCGCTTGAAACGATCCGTCGTCGGGGAACCGGCCCCTTTTCAGGCTCCAGGCCCCTCGACCTGGCCGGAACGGGCGCGGGCGTCGCGTTCGAACCAGTTGTCGTGATAGTAGTGCCCGCCGGCCCGCCAGGCCAGGACGCTCGCGGCGAGGTAGGCCGGCAGGAATGCGATCCCCCAGCGCTCGACCTGGCGAACGTGGACCTGCTCGTGAGGGCGAAGCTCGTCGAGCCACCAGGCGTCATATCCCACGATCACGTGGCCCAGCGTCATGGCGCCGAAGCCGACGCGTCGGGCCATCCAGGTCGCGAAGCCGCCGTGGAACTCCAACGCCCCTTCTCGGATGCGGCCCCGGCCCCCCGTGGCCAAGGTGAGCGCCCCGGCGAGGAGGCCGACGGACGTCGTCGGCGAGGCCCACGCATAGACCACGATTCGGGACGCCAGGCTGCGGGACCTTCTCATCGTCGTGACTCCGGCCGTGTCGGCGGACATGGTAGACTATGGTCCTTCGAACGCGACGACTCAAGGCCCCGCACGCATCGGATTGCGAACCAACGTGAGCCCTCCTCCCACGATCGACGCGAATGCCGCCGCGCTCCCCCCCGTGGTGCGAGCCCAGTCGGACGCCGCAATCCCCCCGCCCCGCAGCTGGGCGGCGACGATCGCCCCGGCGTACCTCGGCGTCCTCGCCTGGTTCCCCCTGCTCGATCGACTGCCGGCCGCGGCGCCGACGGGTGCCGGCGTGCTCGCCCGCTTCGCGAGCGCGTGCCTGGGTCTGATCGGCTGCTACGGGCTGCTCTACCTCCCGCAGGCGATGCTCGGGCTGCGAACGCGTCGGCGGCTGGGGACCCTCGCCGCGGAGGTTTTCGGAGCCGATGGCTCGGAATGGATCGCCGGCATCCTCTACGGGGCTTTCGCGGCCGTCTGGGGATCGGTCGCGATCGCCTATTCGGTCCGGCTGACGCTCGACGGCCTGGTGGTTTGGGGGCTCCTGGGCGCGGATACGTTGCGATCGACGTCCTTGGGCGGGCTCGCCCTGGAAGGGCCGCTCGCCCTCGTCGCGCTGGCATTCTGGACGTTCATCATCGCGTCGGCCAACGGGCTCGGGTTGATGGGGGTTATCACGGCGATGATGAAGGTGTACTCGCCGTTCGCCGCGTGCTTGCTGGTGGGAGCCGCGTTTTGGTCCTGGCTGGCTCCGCACCCCGGGATCGGGCCGGGCGTTCGAGGAGCGTCGATGAGCCTGGAGCCGAGGACCTTCCAGTACGTCTTCTCGGCCTTCGCCTTCGCGGGGGTGTTGGGAGTCGAGTGGGGAGGCGTAGTCCGCGATCGCCGCGACGTGAGGCTCGGCGGCTGGATGGGGATCCTCGTACCGGGAGCGGCGACATGCCTCTCTGCACTGGTGCTGGCTGCCTCGGGGCCTTACGGCTCGATTCGCGACGCCCTCCGCGACGGTCTGGGCGGGGCGATCGGGCCTCGCCCGGCCGGCGGCCTGTTGCTGCTGTTCGGGCTCGCCTCGCTCGCCCCGGCTTGCTACGCCGCGCCGGTGTTCACCGAACGGTTTCGAGGTCACTGGCCCGCGTTGTCGCGATGGAAGGGCGTGGGCGTGGGCTCGCTGCTCCTCTTCCTGCCCGGGGCGACCGGCCTGGCCTGGCGAGTGGAATCGATCGCCACGATCTCAGGAGCGGTTTTCGCGTCGCTGGCCGGCGTCTTGACGGTACTCGGGATACGTCGACGAGGGTCGCGGCCGCTCGCCCGAGGCTTGAAGTGTCCGGGGGTCGCGGCCTGGGGTCTCGGCGTGCTGGTCGGACTCGCCCCCTTGGCGGGTGAGATCGCCGAGGTCGCCTGGTTGCAGACGCTCCAGCCCGCGGCGCTATTGGCCTACCTGACCTCGGGGCTCGCTTCCCTGGCAGCGATCCCGTTCAGCCCGGAGGGATCCTCGATCGGGTCGAGCCCGGCCGCGGTCGCTGAGACGCCTTCATGACGACCGATGGCTTGCCGGGAGAAACTCGGGGCGGCCCGGACGGGGGCACCTTCCGATCGCTCTCGAACCGGAACTACCGGTTGTACATCAGCGGCCAGGGCGTCAGCCTGATCGGCACCTGGCTCCAGGCTGCGGCCGTGCGGTGGCTGGTGTACGAGCAGACGGGGTCGGCCGAACGGCTCGGCGTCATCGAGATGGCGAACCTGATGCCGGGGCTGGTCGTGGGCCTCTTCGCCGGCGCGATCTCGGACCGGGTCGCGCCCCGGGCGATGATCCTGGCGATGGAGGTGGGGCAGATGGCCTGCGCCTTCGTCTTGGCCGGACTGGTCGCGACGGGTGTCATCCAGTTCTGGCAGATGGCCGTGATCCTGGCGACCGCTCGCGTCTGCGTGACGTTCGAGCTGCCCAGCCGCCAGGTGTTTCTCTACGAATTGGTGGGCCCCGAGAGCCTGACCAACGCCATCGCCCTGAACGCCGGGCTGTTCAACGCCACGCGCGTGATCGGCCCGGCGCTGGCGGGGCTGGGATTCGCGATCCTGGGGGCGGCGGGGTGCTTCGCCCTCAACGCCGTCAGCTACCTCGCGGCGATCGGTACCGTCCTGGCGATTCGGATCCCGACGCGGGCCCAGTCGGTATCGGGCCGGGGGGCGGCGCTCGGCGACCTGCTGGCCGGTCTGGATTATCTGCGGAGCGAGCGGGGCCTCTCGGGACACCTGGCCCTGATGGGATTCTTCGGCCTGATGGGGATGGGCTACGAGGCCATGACGCCTGTCTTCGCCAGGACGGTTCTCGGCGTGGGGGTCGGGGGATACAGCCTGCTGCTCGCCAGCGGCGGCGCGGGCGCGACCTTCGGGGCGCTGATGGTGGCGCGGCTGGGGGACGGCGTCCGCAAGGAGCGGATGGTGATCTACGGGATGCTCTGCTTCTCGACGTTCCTGCTGACCGCCTCGCTCTTCCCTCTCTGGTCGTCTCCGGAGTGGCCGTCGCTCGTGAGGCTCGGCCTCGGCGCGGTTTGCCTGTTCGGGGCCTGGTTCGGAGCGGCGTTCTTCTACTCGTCCACCCAAACGCTGATCCAGCTCCGGATCCCGGCACGCCTGCGGGGCCGGATCATGGGGGTCTGGATGGTCGTCTTCTCGGGCTCGGTGCCGCTCGGCGCCCTGTGGACTGGTCGGGCGGCGACGGTCTGGGGCGTCTGTCCCGTCATGGCCTTCTCGGCCGTAGTCTGCCTCGTCGCGGGATTCCTCCTCATCCTGGCCCAGGGGCCGGGACGTCCCGCGTCGGAGGCTGCGTCGGCCTGAGAAACGAAAAACCCCGGGGGTCGCCCGGGGTTCATTCGACTCGTCGCGAGCTTCCGGTCTTTCCGACCGGCGGCCCTGGGCGTCAGCTTCGCTTGCGGCTCTTGTCGCAGGACTCGGCTTCGAGAGCGTCCTTCTTTTCGTTGATGTTCGGGCTCTGCGGCGACATCTCGGCGTTCAGGGCGGTGAAGTCCTTCCACTCCTCGGGGAGGTTGTCCTCGAGGAAGATCGCCTCGACCGGACATTCGGGGACGCAGGCCTCGCAGTCGATGCATTCGTCCGGATGGATGTAAAGCATCTGGGCGCCCTCGTAGAAGCAGTCGACGGGGCAGACCACGACGCAATCCGTGTACTTGCAATCGAAGCAGGGCTCTGCGACGACGTGAGCCATGACCAGACTCCTCAAACGTTCGATCGTATCGATCCAGCCAGGAGTACGCCGGCCGCGCAGCCGCAACCCCTGAAGCGAAGAAAGCAATCTTAGGGTCGTCTCATCGAGGGGTCAAGGGAAGGTGAGGGGGGCACCGGGGCCGAGTCCGCCCCGCCACCTCCGCGATCGCCCCAGCCCTCAAGACTTGACGCGCTTGATGGCCTTGATCGTGATCGGCTTGACCGGGACGTTCTGGAGACCGCCGCGGTCCTGGACCGGCGTCTTGGCGATGGCGTCCACGACGTCCATGCCCTCGACGACCTTGCCGAAGACCGTGTAGCCGCCGCCGTAGGTGTCGAGCGGGGCGTTGTCGGCGTGGTTGATGTAGAACTGGCAGGTGGCCGAGTTCGGGTCGTTCTTCCGGGCCATGGCGACGGTGCCTCGCTTGTTGGAGAGGCCGTTGCTCGACTCGTTCTTGATCGAGGCCCGGACGCCTTCCGACTTCTCGCGGAGCGTGGCGTCGTGGCCGCCGCCCTGGATCATGAAGCCGGAGATGACACGATGGAAGACGAGGCCGTTGTAGAAGCCGTCGTCGGCGTACTTGAGGAAGTTCTCGACGGTGATCGGAGCCTTGGCGGGGTCGAGTTCGAGGACGATGTTGCCCTCGGTGGTCTCGATCTCCACGCGGGGGTTCGCCCCTCCGTCCTGGGCGCCGGCCGGCGTGCTGAACGCCAGGCAGGCCCCGAGGCCGAGGAACATCCCGCAAAGCAAGCTCGTCGAAATCATGGTGCGTCCTGACGTCGTCACGTCGTTCTCTCCGTGTCTGCCTGCACGAAAACGTCGCTCGAGGGCCGGGTCGAGGCCCGAACCTCGCGCGTGAAAAATTCATCACGACACCCTAACACGGCGGCTAACGGCTGTCGAGCGACCGCGAGCCTTCGCGAAAATGCCTCCATCGGCGTCTCGATCGGTGACTACGAAACGCCGGGGGGCGGCGGGGGGAGTCCCCCCGCCGCCCCCCGGGCGACGATCGCGACGATCCGGACGGCCGACTCAGCGGCCGTCGTCGATCTGGTTGACCAGCCGGACGGCCTCCTCGGCCATCACCGGGCTGAGCTGATCCTTCGAGGCGATGGCCCTCGACAGGTGGTCCTTGGCCCGGGTGCCTCGGGACTTGTCGGCGGCGATCAGCTTGCCGTAGTGGTAGTGGAGCACGGCGAGGTCCGGCGCCCGCTTCAGGCCTTCCTGGTAGGACTGCTCGGCGTCGTCGGCGCGGCCGACCGACTCCTGGATCGCGCCCAGGGTGTCATAGAACTCGCCGGGGAGGGCGGCGGAATTGGCCCGGGCGACGAGGTCCTGGGCCAGTTCCAGCGCCTCCTGGCTCCGTCCGAGCGAGCTGTGGAGGACCCAGGCCTTGTTGTTGACGGCCTCGATCGACCCGGGCTGGAGCGTGAGCACGCGGTCGTACTCGGCGACCGCCCGCTCGAAATGGGGACGGGCTTTTTCGGGGTCGGGCTGGCTCTCGGCGATCGAGAGCAGCAGGTCGCCCAGGTTGAGGTGCGCGACCGGAGAGTCGAGCATCCCGGCGGCCTTCTCGGAGAGCGGCAGGGCCAGCTCGAGGCGGCGGGCCTTGTGGAACCCGACGGCGACGGCGAGGATCGTGGAGCCCTTCTGGTCGCGGGCGAGGATCTCGGTCGCGAGCCGCTTGGCCTCGTCGAGGCCCGCCGGGCGCGAGGCCGGGCTCGCCGGATCGGGCTCGGACAGGAGCTGGACGTACTGGGCGACGATCGAGGCGTCGGACGGGTCGGCGGCGAGCCCGCGCTTGAGGGCGGCGATGGCGGCCGGGCGACGGTTCCGCTTCAGCTCGATGTCGGCCATCGCCTGGAAGGCGTCGGCGAACGCGGGGTCGGCCGCGACGGCCGCCTCGAGCTGGGCGACGGCCTTCGACCGGGCGGCCTCGCGCTGGGCGTCGCTGACGCCCGAGGCGTCGAGGGCTCGGGCCTGAAGGAGGACGCCCTCGCGGCTCTTCTTCTCGACGTTCAGGACGTAGCTCGCCTGCTGGAGGGCCTCGTCGACCTGGCCGACCTTGAGCGCCGCCTTGCCGTGCGAGACGCGGACGTCGAGGCGGCGGGGCTCACGCTCGACCGCCTCGGCGTAGGCCTTGGCGACGTCGACCGGCCGGTTCTGGGCGGCGAACAGCCGGGCCCGGAGCAGAGGGCCGACCGACGAATTCTTGGCGACCTTGTCGATCTCCTCGGTGATGCCGACGGCCTGGGTGTAGTCGCCGCGTCGGGCGGCCTGGTCGCACTCGGCCTGGAGGATCGCCAGGTTCGTGGGAAACTTGGTGCGGTACTCGCGGATCAGGCTCGAGGCCTTCTCGTCGAGCGAGCGGAGCTTGGCCGCATCGCCCGCGGACATCGCGTCGGCCGTCGCGAGGGAGACGACCTCGACCAGCCCGGCCGCCAGGTTGCCGTCTTCCGGCGACTCCGCGACGAGGCTTCGGAGGAGCCGCTCGGCGCCTTCGTAGTTTTTCTGGTGCCGATAGACGTCGACCAGCATCCGCCGGTAGACGCCCGTCGTGTCATCCTTGGCCTTCGACTCGACGAACTCCAACGCCCTGGCCGGGTCCCCCCCCTTGGCGAGGATGAGATACTTCGCCTGGACCAGAGGGATCGAGGCGGGCTGGGCCTGGAGCCCCTGATCGACGACGTCGAGGGTGCGATCGGCGGCGGTCTCCAGCGGCGGGGTCTCATTCTCGACCGCGGCCATCATCAAGAAGAAGACCTCGGGGGCCTTCTGGCCCTCGGCCCCGATCAGCTCGACGGCCTTTTTCAGCAAGGCCGAGGCCTCCGCGAAGTGCTTGTCCTGCATGTGCAGGAAGGCGCGGGTGACGACGGCCGAGGCGTTGGTAGGATTGCTCTGGAGCACGAGGTCGAGTTGCTGAAGGGCGGCGGCGACCTCGCCGTTCTCCCGGAAGAGGTTCGCGGCCCGGACGCGCTCGTCCGGGTTGGGCGGGTTCTTCTCGTCGGCCAGCAGGGCGGCCATCTCGGCCTTGGCGACTGGCCACTGCTTCTTGGCGACGTGGGCCGTGATGAGCTGCCAGCGGTCGCCGCGCGTCAGGGCCCCGGCCTCGTTGTTCCGCTTCAGCTCCTCGAAGCGGCGGATCGCGTCGTCGACGTTGCCGCTCTGGAGCGAGAGGTTCGCGAGCGCGGACTGGGCGGCCGACATCAGCGTGACGCCCGTCTCGACCTCCTTGCTCGGCCGGTCGCGGACGATGTCTTCCAGCGCCTTGGCGGCCTCGGCGACCGAGCCCGAGCGGCCGTCGAGCTGGGCCTTCCAGAAGGCGACGATCTTGTTCTCCGGGTCCTTCTTGAGGGCCTCGTCGAAGTGGGCGATGGCCGCGGGGACCTCGCCCCGCTTGAGCGCGAGCTGACCTTCGAGGATGTCGCCGGTGGCGCCTTCCTTCCAGCGGCTCCGGACCTTGGCGACGACGGCGGCGGCGCCTTCCAGGTTGTTCCGAGCCATCTCCAGCTGGGCGAGCTGCACCCAGGGGGCGGAGCTTTCGGTCCGCTCGCCCAGCTCGGCGAGGACCTTGCGGGCGTCGTCGGGGCGGTCGAGCGAATCGTTGAGGATTTGGGCCCGCATCATCGCCATCGTGACGTCGTCGGGCTGCTCGGCGAGGAACTCGGCCAGGATCTTCTCGGCGGCGGCGGGGTCGCCGTCCTTGGTGCGGAAGGCGGCGTCGAGCCCCACGATCTCGGAGGCGCGCGGGAACTTCTGGCGGGCCGCGGCCAGTTGCTTGCGGGCTTCTTCCTTCTTGCCCTGCTGCTCTAGGATCAGCACGGCCAGGTTCTCGGCCGCCGGGGGCGCCTGGCCGGTATTGCGGAGCGCGTCGACCCGGGCCAGGGCGTCGTCGAGCTTGCCCCGCTGGACGTCGATCTGGGCGAGGCGGAGCGCCGAGCCGCCGTCGGACTTGTCGCCGAGCTTGGCGACCTTCTCGAACTCCTGGGCGGCGAGGTCGAGGTCGCCGGGGCCCCGGCGGGCCTGGTACAGCTCGCCGGTGAGCTGGTGGAGGACGACCTTCATCTCCCCGGGGATGGTCCCCTGGGCGAGCTGCTGCGAGAGCGACTCGATGATCGGCGCGGCCTCTTCCGGATAGCCGGCCTGGAGGATCGTCCAGGCGGCCCAGAACTCGTATTGCGGGTCGAGGCTGGACATCCGGAGGGCGTTCTGGAGGTACTGGCGGCCCAGCCCCTGCTCCTGGTTGAGCACCAGGGCCACGCCGTAGCGGGCCTGGGCCTCGGCGACCTCGGGGAGCTGCTGGGCGGCGGCCTTGAGGTGGGCGAGGGCGCTGGCGCGGAGCTTGGGCTGCGAATTGGCCGGCGCGTCGGACTTCTCGGGCTTGCGGGTGACCGAGGTGATGACGCCGGCCTCCTCAAGCTCGACGGCGCCCTGGAACAGGTGGCCGAGTCCCTGGTAGCGAGGCTCGGCGGCGGCCAGCAACGCCTGGATGTGCGGCGAGGCCTTCGGGAGCCGGGCCGAGTCGTCGGTCTGGGCCAGGGCCATCTCGGCCCCGACGGTGTGGAGGCCCAGGACGATCAGCGAGGAGCTGGGACGCGTCGCAAGGGGCGAGGCCAGGGCCTCGTTGACGACCTGGAGGCAGCGATCGCGCTGGCGACGGAACCGCAGGTGGTCGGCGTAAGTGAGGAAGATCTGGTAATCGACGTGCTCGCCGGCCTGGCGGCTCTTCTCGAAGAGGCTCGCGAGCTGCTCCTCGATCGTCTCGATGAGCGCGTCCGTCGCCGGGTCGCCTCCGGCCTGCGACTGCCGGATGAGCGAGCGCTGGGTCTGTTCGAGCAGGTAGCTCAGGCGGGTCGCCCGCTGCGAGCCGGGCTCGGCCGAGGCCAGGAAGCGGTCGGAGAGGCCGACCATGCCCTTGACGATCTCGGCGCGTCGGGCCGGGTCGGTCTGGTTCTCCACGTCGAGAGCGTCGAGTCGGAGCTTGGCCATGAGGTCGGTCGGGTCGGCGTCGTCCGCCGGGGCGATCTTGCGACCGGCTTCCAGGGCGGCGTCGCGGCCGGGATCGTCGTTGGTCGCGATCGCCAGGCGCGCCTGGATGAGCAGCCGGCGGACCTCGGGGGCGGCGCCGGCGACCAGGCGGTCGTGCAGCTTGCGGACCTCGGCCAGGTTGGGCGTGCGGGACTCCAGGCCGTGGAAGGCCAGGACGTAGGCGGCGTCGAGGTTCTCGGGGTCGATGGTCGAGACCTCTTTCGCCCAGTAGACCGCGTCCGGGGCCACGTCGTCGGCCATGGCCTGGCGGAGCAGCCGGAGGCGGGGGCCCTTCAGGTTCTTATCGAACTTGACGGCCTTGATCAGGTGGTCGGTGCGCTCGGTCCGCAGGGCGTCGCGGCGCTCGGCGGGCGCGGACTTGAGCATGTCGTCGTAGAGGCCCGCGAACTCCTCGTGGATCGCGGCGTCGCGGCTCTCGGCCTGGAGGGCCTGCTTGTAGTAGATCTCGGCGTCGGCCAGCCGCCCGGCGTCGCGCGACGCCCGAGCCTGCTTCAGCACGCTCTGCGCGGAGGGAGGCGCCAGGGTGGACGAGATCGCGATCACGCCGACCACGGCGACCGCGACGAAGAGTCCCGAGAGGATCAACAGAGGCTTCCAGCGGACGGTCATCGGGCCATTCTCCTTCAGCTCGAGATGCCGAGCCGGCCCGCGGGCTTGATCCACGACGCGGAACCTTCCGGGTTCGCGCGTGGCGCCGTGCGGGACGGGTGTTGTAGTTCAGAGGAGATCGAGATCGGCGTCTTCAGGGCGACGCGAGATCCGCCCGCCGGCGGGACGGGGGCGAGGTGCGATGTGGGGCGAGGGGAGGGTGGCGATGCCGCGAGCCCTTCCTGGTCTCAAAGTCGCAATCCATTGCCGCATCGTCCTGCATTCAGGCAATGGACAAAATAGGGCTTCTTCGCCCCGAGGACAAGGCGATTTTCCTCAAGCCGAGCACTCATGAACCCGCGTCGACCGGCTCGGCCCCATTCGGCCCCGGCTCGCCGGCGCGATCTTGCTTCGCGACGGGATCGGCGTTGGACTTCCCGGGTGCGAGGATGGGCGAACGCATCCGGCCCGCGGGCTCCTTGAGCGGGCCGCGCTTGAAGAACGCCCGCAGGTAACCCGCCGCCCGCGCCCGCGTGCCGGGGCCCTCGCGTCGCTCGCCGTAATCCTTCCCGTACGGCGAGGCGTCCTCGATCACCTTGTTGAACTCGGCCGCGACGAGCAGTTCCACGGAACAGAGCCAGATCCAGGACATCAGGACCACGACCCCCGCGAGCGAGCCGTACGTCGCGCTGTAGTCCCCGAACCGCTGGACGTAAAACCGGAACAGGTAGCTCACGGAGACCAGCAGGAGGGCGCCCAGGAGGCTCCCGGGCGTGATCCACTCCCAGCGCTGTTCGGCGTCGGGCGCGAAGTACATCGCCGCCGCGAAACTCACCAGGATCAGGGCGAACACGGAGAGCCCGTGCGCGATCGTCACGAAAAACGCCGTCACACCCTCCAATCCCAGGAGGCCCATGATCTGGGGCCAAAGCAAGGTGCTGGCCAGGACCAGGATCAGCAGCATCGCCTCCAGAACGGCCATGAACAGGGCGACCAGCCGCTGCTTCCAGTACGGCCGACGCTCCGCGACGCCCATGATCTGGTTCACCGCGTCCATGACCGACATGAACAGGCTGGAATTCAGCCAGAGCAACGCGATGGTGCCGAACGAGACAAGACCCGTGCTGGGTCGACTGCGAACGTTGTCCAACTCGCCGATCAGCAGAGAAGCGGCTTCTGCGGGGAGGATGTCTCCCAGCACCTGCATCGGGTCGACGTTCTTGGAGCTGGAAATCCAGGGGAGGACATGCGCGGCGATCTGCACGACCAGGGCGAGGAACGGCACGAGAGACGCAACCGCGTAGAACGTGATCGCCGCCGCGCGGGTCATCAGCTCATGTTCATTTAGCTTGATCCAGGTCCTGTGGAGCGCCTCGCGGAGCGTCAGGCCTCCGAGATCCATCGCAGACAGGAACCTTCGCTTCGATGCTTCCATCGTCGACCGCCTCGTCGTCTTGCGTACAGACTTTAACCAGCTTCTCCGCACGCAAACGCGATGCCCATGGCTCGCCTCAGCGGCGGATCGTCTGGGAGGGGGCCAGCGACATGAAGGCGTCGCGGTGGGATTCATCGGGGAACCAGTAGCGGCGGCCGCCTTGGGTCAGGCTGAAGCGCGGGTCCCCAGGCACGGCCAGCCCCTCGGCGTCGAGACAGTGCGGGCAGTTCCCCTGGGCCTCCACCCCGACGGTCGAATACCGCTCGGGATCCTGGACGAACCGGAGACGATCCTCGACCGACGCGCACAGGTAAAGCCGGCCTTTGTAGAGGGCGCCGTAGCGCGGATCGCCGGGGGCCTCTCGCCCTTGCTCAAGCTGCTCGACGGGGCATCGGCCGTCGTTCGCCGGGACGTAACGCTCGGGATCGCGTCGGAAGAGATTGAACGTCACGAGATTGGCGAACTTGTAGACACGCCCCTCATGGGAGACCGCGTATTCCGCCTGGCCCTCGACGAGCTTCTTCTCCGCGACGAGGCTGACCGGGCAGTAGCCCGACAACTCGACGTGGTCCTCCCTCTTCAGCGGCCTGGCGACGTCCGCCGTGCGATCGCGGGCGAGTTGGGGAGGGCCGACCGGCTCCGACGCGATTCGAGTGTCGTCGACGAGGTCCTCCGGGTTGAAACGGGGCGTGCGCGCGGCGACGGCTCGCCCGAGCACGCCGTCGAGGTCGTCCGGGCCCAGATAACCCTGGTGGACCGCCAGCACCGTGCGCGAGGGGTCGACGAGCACGGTCGCGGGCAGCCCGGTCAGGTTGAAGCCCAGGGCCAGTTCCTCGTCGACGTCGGCGCGAAGCTTGACGGCGACGAAGTCCGAGCGGGTGCGAGCCACCACGTCCGGGGCCGGGAAACTCTCCTGCTCCATCCGCAGGCAATTCGGGCACCACGGTCCGGTGAACTGGATCCAGAGCAGGCGATCCGCCGCTCGGGCCTCTTCCAGGGCCGAGGCGTAATCGGTGCGCCAGGGGACCCCGGGTTCCGGCGAGGGTTCGTCGCACCGGGCGGCGACGGATTGAGACGTCCCGGCCAGGGCGAGCAGCAGGCACCGATGGACGAAGCGCATGGCGGATCGTTGGGGAGTCATCGCATCTCCTCGTCGACGGGCGATTCGCAATGGTGTCGTGATTGAGTGAACGTCCGGGAACCGGACGCACTCCATCCGTGGAGATGCCGCTCAGCTATTCGAGAGGCGCCATGCCTTTGGCGACGGACCCGGTCTCTCTCCGAGTCCAGGGTCGATTATCGACTCGACGGCAGCCCGGCTGGAGCGGTTTTCCGCCGATACGGGGGTCGCGTCGAACCTCGCCCGGCGCGACGCTTACAGGCCGAGTGACGCGCGAGGGCCGCACATCCCGAACCGGACCGGGGTCGGACCGAGGGCGAGCCTCAGCGACCACGCCTCGACTGGCGAAGGCTGAGGGGGGGCTGGAGGAGTTCGGTCAGCAGGGCCATCTCTCGGAGACGGGGCGTGTCGGCGAACATATCCCGGACCTGGGTCGCCGAGAGGGCGGGCGGGGCGATCGACGAGGCGACGGTGGCCGCCGTCGAGGTCGCGTTGCGCAGGGAGGCGCCGCCCAGAGAGGTGAGTTTCGAGGTCAGCGGCGCGAGGTCCAGGGGCTGGCCGCGGTTCAGCGACATGGACTGGCCGACCTGCTCCGAGAGCACGCGCTGGGTCCCAGGATCTTCATGGCGCTCCCGACCCCCAGGGTGTTCCGAGCGTCGTCCTCGGGCGGGCTTCCTCGCGACCTGGCGCGAGGGGTTTCGGGCCCCCCCCAATCCGGGGGCGGGCGCGGAACCGATCTGCATCCGGCTGACGGGGTCGACGAAGATCAGCTCGTCGTCGATGACGTAGACGTCGGCCTCGGCCATGCCGTCTCCGGCCGGCCGGCGTCCCAGCCGGAGGCCGGGGGGCTGCGCCGGCCGCTCCTGAGGCCTGGACGCGACCGGACTCGGAGTCGACTCGGTCCCAAGCCGCCTGGGCGGCGGGGCGGAGGCGGCGGCCACTTCGCGTTCGCGAATGGCGCCGGTGGCCGCCTGCCCCCGCGCGGCGGGGCCGAGGGCGTTCGGCCCGGGCCGGTTTCCCGGCCGGGCGGGACGTTGCGGCAACGGCTGGGCGTCGCGGTTCAGGATCGAGGTCAGCGCCCAGATCGCCAGGAAGATCAGGGGCACGATGAACTGAGAGAGGGCTTCGATCCGGCCCATGGGCGACTCCTGCGATCACGAGGGGACGAGACGGCCGCTGGGAGTTCGGCTCAGGGGGTCGAGACCACGGGCTGACGCGTGTTGCTGCCGGTGCCGGCGATGGCCGAACGCATCTCGGTGTCGGCCTGGACGTTCCGCAAGTTGTAGTAGTCGGTGATCCCCAGGTGGCCCTGCCGAAACGCCTCGGCGATCGCCAGCGGCACCTCGGCCTCGGCCTCGACCACCTTGGCCCGGTTCTCCTGGACGGCCGCCTGCATCTCCTGCTCCTTGGCGACGGCGAAGGCCCGGCGCTCCTCGGCCTTGGCCCGGGCGACGCGGGTGTCCGCCTCGGCCTGGAGCGCCTGGAGGTTGGCGCCGATGTTGTCGCCCACGTCGATGTCGGCGATGTCGATCGACAGGATCTCATACGCCGTGCCGGCGTCGAGCCCCTTCTCCAGCACTCGCTTGGAGATCGAGTCCGGCTTGCCGAGGACCTGGAGGTGGGTCTCGGCCGATCCGATGGCGTTGACGATGCCCTCGCCGACGCGGGCGATGATCGTCTCATCGGTCGCCCCGCCGACCAGGCGGTCGAGGTTCGTCCGCACGGTCACCTTGGCCTTCACCTTGAGCTGGATGCCGTTGCGCGCTACACCGTCGATGGTGTTGCGGCCCTGGGTCGGGTCCGGGCAGGGGATGACCTTCGGATTCACGCTCGTCTGGACGGCCTCCAGCACGTTGCGGCCCGCCAGGTCGATGGCGGTCGCCTGCTTGTACGAGAGCGGGATGTCGGCGCGGTTGGCGGCGATCAGGGCGCGGACCACGTTCGGGACGTTGCCGCCCGCGAGGTAGTGCGACTCCAGGGCCCGGGTGGTGAGGCCGTCCTTCTCGGTCAGCCCCGCCTGATACGCCATGATCTTGGAACGGACGATGATGTTCGGATTCACCTTCCGGAACGACATTCCGACCAGGTCGACGATGGTGACGTTGGCCTGGGTGAGGAAGGCCTGGATCCAGAGGTTGAAGTACTTCGTGATGAAGATGCCGCCCAGCAGCGCGATCACGCCGAGCGTGACCACCCCCAGCCAGAACATCGTCGGGCCGGGCATCGCGACCGGGTTCGCTTGGGCGAGTATCATGGCTGTCATGGAGGATCCTCGAGGTTCGTGGGTGATTCTCAGTGGACGGGCGATGCTAGGTCCCGGCCCCGACGTCGACGCGAGGCGGCGACGGGGCCGGATCCTCGGACGTCGAGGTCCGATCCGCCGAGCCGGGGACTTCGATGGTTCGGACCACCACCTGGCCGGATCGGACGCGGATCACGCGGACCCGGTCGCCCTCGGCGATCAGGCCGGACTCGGCCATCCCATCGTAGCGACGCCCCTGAATTTCGACGTGGCCGCAGGGATGAAGCGGCGTGAGGGCCCGTCCGTCGGCGCCGACGAGGTCTCGGACGCGACGGTCGCGGTGCGAGACGTCGATCTCTTCCGGCTCCGGGGGCGCCAGCGAGAGGCGACGGCCCATGGGCGACCGCACCCACAGCCGGAACGCCACGATCGCCGTCGTGGGGACCGCGACGAAGTCGACCATGAGGAACGTGATCCCGAGCCTTCGCGAGCTCTGGAAGGCGTTCCACAGCCCCAGGCCGAGGCACACCACCGCGCTGAAGCCGATGAACCCGCCCGAGGGCACGAACAATTCCAGCGTCAGGAGCAGCAGGCCCATCGCCAGGAAGACGATCGGCCAGAAAGCCTCGTTCACGATCACCCTCCGCGGTCGAGCCTCGCGGCGCACGGCCCGGCGGCCGATTCCGCCCCGGCCTCGCAATTCGCCTCATTGTACCATGCCGTGATTCTACGCAAACGAGGGAGACGATCTCGAAAAGATCCGGCGACCTCGCCCGGGGCGACCTCCCCTCGTCGATGTGATAGGCTAATCCACGTCGCCCTCGCGGACGCCCGGACCGCCCCGCGCATCCCGTTGCAAGAGGGCGGCGGGGGGCACGCCTTGGCTGAAACGACCCGCGACTCGAATCTCTCGCTCGCCGCGACGCGCCGGGGCGGTCCCGCGATCCGCCGGCTCGTCTTGCTCCGCGTGCAGGTGCCGCTGAAGAAGCCGATCAAGCACGCCTCCCACGAGCGCTCGTCGAGCGAGAATCTGGTCGTCCGCGTCGACCTCGACGATGGGTCGGTCGGCTACGGCGAGGGCGTCCCCCGAGCCTACGTCACCGGCGAGACCATCGAGACGACCTTCCAGGCCCTCGCGAAGTGTGAATGGCCCCGCGCGATCGGTCGCCCCGGCTCGTTCGCCGACGTCGTCTCGACCCTCGAACGGCTGACCCTGCCGGAGATCGACGACGATCCCCGCGGCATGCGCGGGAACGCCGCCCGGTGCGCCCTGGAGTTGGCGGTCCTCGACGCTTACGGCCGGTCGTTCGGGGCCTCGCTCGGCGAGGCGGTCGACCTTTCCACGGCCGAAGGCCTGGAACGCAACTCGAGGCCGCTCTCCGTCCGCTACAGCGCGGCGATCACGGCCGAATCGCGACGGAAGGAGCGGATCTCGGCGATCAAGTTCCGCATCTACGGCTTCCGCGACGTGAAGGCGAAGGTCGGCGTCGCGGGCCAAGACGACGAGCGTCGGATGGAGGGCCTGCGGCGGATCCTCGGCCGCAGGATGGACCTGCGACTCGACGCCAACGAGGCCTGGCGATCGGACGAGCTGCTCGCGAAGGTCGCCCCCCTGCTCCGCTTCCGGCCCTCGCTCCTGGAACAGCCGCTCGCGCACGCCGAGGTCGACGCGCTCGCCGAGCTACGTCCTCGGCTCGGCGTGTCGGTGATGCTCGACGAGTCGCTCTGCGGCTGGCCGGACGGCGTGGCGGCGATCGAACGGAGGACGACCGACTTCTTCAACGTCAGGCTCTCCAAGTGCGGGGGCCTCCTGCCCTCGCTCCGGCTGATCGGCCTGGCGCGTCGGCACGGCCTGGGCGTGCAGTTGGGCTGCCATCCGGGGGAGACGGCGATCCTCTCGGCCGCCGGTCGCCACGTGGCTTCTCGAGTGGGGGGGGTCCGTTACCTCGAAGGATCCTACGACCGCCACATCCTCGCTGCCAACGTGACCGCCGACGACCTCACCTTCGGCTACGGGGGTCGAGCCAGGCCCATCGCGGGCCCCGGATCGGGCGTGCTCGTCGACGCCGGCCTGCTCGCGGCGATGACGACGGAGACGCTGGAGATCGACCATGTCTGAGGTTTCGCCGAACGAGGAGATCTTCACCGCGTCCGACGGCTATGGCTGCCTCGTGGCTCGCTGGCCGGCCGTGGGCGACGTCCGAGGCCGCGTCGTCGTCCTGCATGGGGTGCAGAGCCATTCGGGGTGGTATCCCGGCCTCGGGACGCGACTCGCGGAAGCGGGGTACGATGTCTCCTTCCCGAATCGTCGCGGCTCGGGGCCGAATCGCGAGGAGCGCGGGCACGCCCCGTCGGCACGACGGCTGATCGCGGACGTGTCCGAATGGATCGAGCGGCTGAAGGCCGAGGATCCCGCCCTGCCGGTCGCTCTGGCGGGGATCAGCTGGGGGGGGAAGATCGCCCTACTCACGGCCGCCCGACGCCCGGAACTGGTGGACGTCCTCGCGCTCATCTGCCCTGGGCTGGAGCCGCAGGTCGGCGTGACTTTCGGGGAGAAGCTTCGGATCGCCAAGGCGGTTCTCACCGACCTCCGCAAGACTTTCCCGATTCCCCTGGCCGACCCGGCGCTCTTCACCGACGATCCCGTGAAGCAAGAATTCATCCGCCGCGACCCCATGAGCCTGCGACAGGGGACGGCGGGGCTGCTGCTCGCCAGCTTCCTGATCGACCGGATGATCAAGCGTTCGCCCGGAAAGCTGCTCCAGCCGACGCTGTTGATGCTGGGGGGGAGGGATCGGATCGTAGACAACACGCGGACCCGAGCGTATTTCCAGAAGATCGCCGCCGCGGACCGCGAGATCATCGAGTACCCGGAAGGCTGCCACACCTTCGAGTTCGACCCGCGCCCGGAAATCTATGCTCGCGACCTAGCAGCCTGGCTGAAACCCAGGCTGGAGGCGAGACGGCGCCATCCTGGCTGATCAGGGCCGACGGGGAGCCTTCGTCCCGGCGCTCTCCCCGGTCGGGGCCGTGGATTCCGACGATTCCGGGCGATCGTCGCGCGTGGCGCCCGAGCGTCGCCGGGGTGTGGCCTTGCGTGTCGCGGTCTCCGGGCGGGTCGGCTCGGAGTCCAGTTTGAGCGCCAGCGAGTTGATGCAGTAGCGAAGGCCGGTGGGGGCTGGGCCGTCGTTGAAGACGTGCCCCAGGTGCGCGCCGCAGCGGGTGCAGGTGACCTCGATGCGGGGCTCAGCCTCGCTGCGATCCAGGCTCTCCTCCAGCGCCTGGGGGGCCATCGGCCGCCAGAAGCTCGGCCAGCCGGTGCCTGAGTCGAACTTGTGGCGAGAGTCGAAAAGCTTGGCCCCGCAGCAGACGCAGAGGAACGTCCCCTTGAAGCGGCCGTGCGCGTAACGCCCGGAGAAGGCCGGCTCGGTCGCCTTCATCCGAGTGACGAGGTACTGGTCGTAAGTCAAGAGCCGACGCCATTCCGCGTCGGTCTTCACGACCCGCTCGGGCTCCTTCGCGGACGCCTCATTCGACTCGGGTTTCGGTGCCGGGTCTTTCGCGTCGTCGCCGGCCGCGATCGTTTCCCCGGCCGGGGCTTCCGGCTTGGCCTCGGTCTTCTTCTGGACCTCCTGCGCGCGGACATGTGAGGTGAGGATGAGCAACCCCATGACCGCCAGGAGGATCCGAGGAGGGGCCAGCGCCGGGAGGAGGGTTCGCATGGACCAGTCGCCTTGAAGGGGGTGTCGGTCCGAGTCGGCGCCGCCACGCTGCGACGCCGAAAACATATGACCTCGCATCCATTCTACAGCGACGTCTAGTGCCCTGTCGGCACTTAATCCTGGTTCGGCCCGGGGACCGGCTTCATCTCGGACCTCTCGGACTTGAACGCCGCCTCCAAGAGCAGGCCGGCCGTGCTCCCCGGAAAGCCTTCGACCACGGCCACATCGGTCCCCCGTCGCTCGACGATCCGGCAGACGTCGTCCACGCACCGCCAGAGCGAGTCGGGGATCTCCACGGGTTGGAACTTCTTGTCGCCCATCCGATCGGTCTGGTAACGAATCATGCCCTGGGCGAATTCCTTCGCGTCCGATTCACCGTCCCAGGTCGTCATCCAGACCAGGCCGAGCCGCCCGTCGGGCCCCTCGAATGCGGCGTACCGATCGCCGTCCCAGCCGGCCGCGGCGGCGGCGCCGCCGTTGCGACGGAGGAGGACCGCCGTCTGCATCTCGCCCAGGACGTTGCGGCCGACTTCCTTCCACCCCTGGCCGGGATCGAGTACGCCGAGGTCGATCAACGTCGGGACGTCGGGCTTCGCCCGGTACTTCTCGGGGTGGAGGATCTGCTCGGTCGACAGCGGCGGGTTGCGGTAGGCGTCGTCCACCCCCTTCCAGCCGTCGTCGTTGGCGAGCTTCGCGCAGAAGACCATGCCCCGCAGATAGGGGAAGAGCATCGATTCGGCGATGATCGGCGGCGCGCCTTTCAGGCTCTTGCCCCCTCCCAGCGAGGTCAGGAACGGCGCCATCAGGCTCAGCCCCCGGCCCAGGTTCTCGGCGGGGGTCTTGATGATCTGGTCCCCCTCCCAGTCGTCCATCCCGGCCGCCATCATGGCCAGGGTCGCCTCGCCTTCGATGAGCGCCGACACAGCCAGCGAGTGGTCGTCGTTCTTCTTCGAGAGCTGGTGCAGGGCGTCGAGGTCGAAGTGCTGGTCGGACAGGGCGTGGGTCATCTCGTGGGCGATGACGGTCTTGTTCTCGTCCTTGTCGAAGCCGCCGGTCTTGCCCAGGAATCGTTCGAAGAACGTCGGCGGCTCGTTCTTCTTCGCCTCCGGCTCCTCGATCATGAACATGGTCTTGGTCTTTGGATCGTAGTAGGCGGCGATCTCCTCGGAGTAGACGTCGACGAGCAGCTTCTTCAGGTCCATCTCGACCGGAAGCATCCCGAACGCCTTCAGGGCCTTCTCGTTCGCCTCGAACTCGGCCGGGGTCATGTCCTCCTCGAACTCCTTGAGGAGCATGTCCTGGAGCTTATCGCGCTTCGTCACGTCGCGCTTCACTTCATGCTTGAAAGGGATGCGACGCAGCCGGGGGAGGATCTTCTCGAAGGCTTCCTTGTAGCGGAGTTGGGCGTCGTTGGGCTTTCCCTCGTCGGCGAGGCCGTCGCCCGTCTGCAGCAGGTCGGTCCCGGCCTTCACGTCGGGATGAACGTCGCCGCCGCGGGATGGGCTACCGGCGAGGAACACGAGCGCCAGGAGGAGCGGCGCAGCGGAGTTGATGGCGAAGGAGTGCATGGGGCGCTTCCCTGGTCGACGGGGCTGGTGATGGGGATGAGGTCGCTTCGGACGACGTCCGGGGCTTGTGGGCGGATCAGGGGCGGCGGACGTTCGTCGTCCGACGGACCGAGGCCGGCTTGCGGTCGGTCGACGTTGCGGGGGCCGGAGCCGGAACGGCCGAGGGGTCGACCTTGATCCGAAGGAGTTGGCGGGCCGCGAACAGCCGGACCTCCCCGGGATCGCGGGGACCGTTCCGGGATTTCATCGAGCGGTGGAGTCGATTGGCCAGGTAATCGAGGATGCCCGCCTCGGGTACGCCGATGGCGCGGAGCATCTGCACCTCGCCCTCGCGGGAGAGCTTTCCCTTGTAGTGGGCCAGGCTCCCATACGCCCGATTCTTGACGTCCTCGTTATAGCCGCGACCGAACCGATTGCAGAGGTCGTCGATCGCCTCGCCGGCGTCCTGCCCCCCCGAGGCGACGATATCCTGGAGCGCCTGGCGGAACTCGACTCGCTCGTTCTCGACCCGCTCCAGGGCCTCCGCCTCGACCGCACCCCGCGCCTCCGACTTGCGGCGTTCGATCTCCTCCTCCCGCGCCTGCTTGAGGAGCCCCTCCTGCCGGATGCGCTCCATCAACTCCTCGCGGGTCGGCGGCGGGGGGTCGACGACGGGCTCGGGATCGGCGGCCGCCGGCTCGGGCTGGAAGGGGAAAGACCTGGCCCGGTCGGGGGCCGCGGACGCGATCGAGATCGGCGCAGGGCCTTCCGGCTCGGCCCCGACGATCGGGGTCGCCGGCGCGGGGGGCGGCGCCGGGTCGGCGGGAGGCTCGGCCGAGGCCGCGGGCGTGACCTCGTCCCGGTTCGCGACGGAGTCGGTCTCGGCTCGTTCCGCAACCTTGGGATCGGCGCCGATCGTCGGCGGCAGGAAGAAGCCGGAAGGAAGCGGCTGACTCTCCAGGGTCAAGGGCATCGGGATCGACTGGAGTTCGGCGGGCATCGCCGCCGCCACCCTCGCCAGCGCCTCATCCGGGTTCACCATGGGGCGAGCGGGAGGTGCGGCCGTGGGCTGGGCGAGTGCCTCGGCGCGCGAGGTGATCGGCTCGACGAAAAAGTGATGGTAGCCGATGAACAGGGCCAAAGAGGCCAGCAGGGTGAGGGGGAAGAGCAGGACGGGCGACATCCCCCGGTTCCGGTACTGGATCACCACCACGGGCTCGGCCGGTTGGGATCCCTCCGGGGCGTTCGCTCCTCCAGCCGGCCCGGGGACGGGGGGGAGGTCGGTCCACTCCGAGTCGAGGTTGATGTCGGCATCGTCCGTCATGGGAGGTCGCCCTCGTGGTCGCGTGCTTCGATCACCTCTCCATTCTCCCCGATAGCACGCCTGGACTCCCAGAGAAGTTTCATCGAAACCACGATTATCCCCCGCCGCCGCCCCCTTCGAGCCCCCTCCGGGTTTGACGCATCGGGTCGAGCAGACGGTCGACCTCGGCGCGTGCGGGGAAGCCGCCGTGTTCGCGGAGCGAGTCCTCGGACGCCGGCGGGCCGAGCCTCCGGACGATCTCGGCCGGGGACTGCCCCTCCAGGGTTCGTGCGACCTCGCGAATGGTCAGGTCCTCGCGGTAGGCGGCCTTGGCCATGGCGGAGGCGTTGTCGTAGCCGATCCGGGGAGCGAGCGCGGTGCACATCGCCAGGCTCTGCTCCACATGCTCGCGACAGCGGGCCTCGTCGGCCTCGATCCGCGTCGCGCCTTGCGCCTTCTGGCCTTCCAGGAACGCCCGGGCGTCGATGCACTTCCGGTCGAGGTGCTCCGCGGCGGCGGTCAGCAGCTCGATCGACTGCAGGAGGTTGTAGCCCATGACGGGCATCATGACGTTGAGGTCGAAGTTCGACCCCAGGGCGTTCGCCCAGGCGATCGTGGCGTCGTTCCCCACGACCTGCGCGGCGACCATCATGACGGCCTCGGGGATCACCGGGTTCACCTTGCCGGGCATGATGGAGCTGCCGGGCTGAAGCTCGGGGATGAGGATCTCGCCGATCCCGCAGCGCGGGCCGCTACCCAGCAGCCGCAGGTTATTGGCGATGTTAGAGAGGCTTACCGCGACGGTCCGCAACATGGCGGATGCCTCGACGACCGCGTCGCGGTTGGCCATCGCCTCGAAGAAATCGGCGGCCGGGCGGAAGGCCAGCCCCGTCTCGCGACTCAGGGCTTCGGCCATCCTGGCGGGAGACTCGGCGTGGGTGTTCACGCCGGTCCCCAGCGCGGTGCCGCCGATCGGCAACTCGCCGAGGGCCTCGGAGGCGATGCCGACCCTCCGCAGCCCGTGCTCGACCTGCGCGGCGTATCCCGAAAACTCCTGGCCGAGCCGGACCGGCACCGCGTCTTGCAGGTGGGTCCGGCCGATCTTGACCACGCCGTCGAAGGCCCGGGCGCGCTCGCCGAGGGCGTCGCGGAGCCGGCTCAGCGCGGGGATGAGCCGCTTCTCCAACTCCTCGCGGGCCGCGACGTGGATCGCGGTCGGGATCACGTCGTTGGAGGACTGGCCCAGGTTCACCGCGTCGTTGGGGTGGACCGGCGAGCGACCGCCTCGAGTCCCTGCGGCCTTCTCATTCGCTCGCCCGGCGATGACCTCGTTGACGTTCATGTTCGTCGAGGTCCCGCTCCCCGTCTGGAACACGACCAGGGGGAAGTGGTCGTCGAGGAGGCCGTCGGCGACCTCCTGGGCCGCTTCCTCGATCCAGGCGCCGAGCCCGGGGTCGAGCAGATCGAGCCCGACGTTGACCGTCGCCGCGCTCTTCTTGATGAGCCCGAGCGCCCGGAGGAACGCCCGGGGGAACCGGAGCGAGCCGATCTCGAAATTCCGCCGCGCCCGCTCGGTCTGCGCCCCGTAGTAGGCGTCGATCGGCACCTGCATCTCGCCCATCGAATCGCGTTCGGTCCGGGTCTCCGCCATGGCACGCTCCAGCTGAGCTCGGTTCGAGGGAGATCGGGAGGGTCGATTTGCCGTCGACGTGCGGGCCCTCCCGGCGGATCCCTAACAAGGAAACCCCGTGCCGATCAGCCGATCGCCGGGATGATCGGGAAGTTCGCCCCGGGCGATGGGCCCGGCGCCTCCGCCTCAGGCCTCGTCGGGGGATCGAGGACGAAGGCCGGGAGCGGCCAGAATTCCAGGCGGACTTCTTCGCCCTCCACGACGACGAAAGGGCAAGGCGGGGCCTCGGTCCAGGTCCCGCTGTTGATGTAGGTCACCCCATCGCACTCGGCGGTCAGCGGCAGGTGGGTATGGCCGCAGGTGACGTATCGGAAGCCCCGGCTCCGGGCGTACTCGGTCGCCCGATGCTCGATCAGCTGGCTGTTGCGCTGGAACTTCTTCACGAGGCGGCGGATCCCCCGGGCGGCCTGGTGCGGCACCCACTTCTGGATGTAATAGAAGGCCCCGCAGGCCAGGTCGGTGATCCAGGGATAGTCGCTGACGATCGTGTCGAACTGGTCGCCGTGGAAGATCAGGAGTTGGAGCCGCCCGTTGTCGTAGACGTACTCGTCCAGGATCTCGACGCCGACGATGTGGCTCACGATGTCGGCCGGCCCGTCGTGGTTGCCCCGCACCCAGACCACGCGGACGTCGTCGCGATCGCTGTTGCGTCGGATCTGCTTGAGGCAGGCGAAGTGCCGCTTGCTCAGGCGTTTGAAGTTGAGATCGTCGAAGATGTCGCCGTTGATGACCATCGTTCGGCAATGGTCGAACGCCCAGATCAGGAACTCCTCCAGCAACCTCGCCTGGCAGACCGCGCTGCCGAGGTGCAGGTCGCTGATGACGATGCAGTCGTAGATCCGGTTCTCGGGGCTGGCGGGCGAGTTCTCGGCCATCGTGCTCTGTCGACTCCATCGGGACTCCGCGGGTCGATCGGCGTCTTCCGCATCGAGCCTACAGCCGACGCGGGGGGGCTGCCAACCACCGGCCGCCGTCGCCACGAAATCTTCAAGGACCGCCCGGAGACCAGGCGGCGTAGTAGGTCATGGCCGGATAGTCGCGGACGAACCCCAGCGCGGCCAGCCGGCCCGCCGCCGGGCTCGCCAGGGTCGGCTGGCCGTTGAAGGTCTCGACCTTGAACACCCGTCGATCCGGCGACACCAGGTCCAGCACCCGGCCCAGCGCCGAATCGAGTTCGGCCTGGGACGCCGAGGCCAGCCCCGTGAGCCGCTTCCCGTGGCCTTCCAGGATCAGGATCGGGCGCCCCCCCTTCAGCACGAGGAAGTTGCCCGGCGAGCGGAGGAGCCGGGCCGAGCCGCCCTCGAGCAGCGGGATGTCGAGCGGAGCCCCCGCCCCGTAGAGGTTGGCCGGGTCGCCCGCGGCCAGCAGGATCTCGGGGCCGTCGCCGATCGCGCCGGCCGACATCGACGCCAGCGCCTCGGCCGCCTCCTCGGTCGCGTACTGGACCCCCGAGAGCCCCTCCACGAAGTAGCCGCGGCGGATCTCGCCACGGAGTTCCAGGCGGGCCAGGTGGGGATACAGCCCGGACCAGGGCGGAGCCCAGGGATCCATCCCGGTCGTCTCTCGCGTGAGCACGCCGTAACGTGCGAACAGGGCGTCGATCCACGCCAGCGTCCGTTCTTCGGATTCGACCGCCGTCGCCACGACCTCCCACCGCCCCTCGGGCCGAGAGGACTCGGCGCGACGGGAACGCCCGCCCCGACGCCCCGCGCGTGAGGCCCCCGCGACGGCTCGATCGACCACGTCGAGCACCTCGAAAGCCCCCGGCCGCAGCGGATCGAAGCGGTCGTTCGCGATCGCGCCACGACGCATGAGCGCCCTCAGCGTCCGACGCGCTGCGAGCAGGTCGACGCCCACGGCCCGCGAAAGGTCGGCGGCGAACGACGCCCCGCGCCGCTCCAGGGCTTCGAGGATCCCGCGCTCGTCGTCCGACCAGGGCGCCGGCTCGGCGGCCTCGGGCCACGCCCCGGCGAATTCGCGTGCGACGATCGCGACGAGGGCTTCCTCTCGTCCTTCGGCGGACGCACGCCAGGTCCAACCCCCCCGGGCGAGAGCCTCGTCGAGCCAGGCCGATTGGAAACCC
The DNA here is from genome assembly GCF_011064595.1 of Paludisphaera soli. Classification (GTDB taxonomy): domain Bacteria; phylum Planctomycetota; class Planctomycetia; order Isosphaerales; family Isosphaeraceae; genus Paludisphaera; species Paludisphaera soli. The sequence goes on from NZ_JAALJI010000003.1 coordinate 298,987, forward strand.
GCCACGCGGCGAGGGAGCAACTCCTCCTCCCAGGACGCCGCCGTCGCGGCGAAACCCTGGAGCTGCTCCAGCACCGACTCGACCCCTTCGACGCCGGAGCCTCGCGACAGGGGATGCACGCGCTGGCGACGGGCGACGAAGTCGGCGAACACCTCGGGCGACACGGCCACGCTCTCGCGACGACGCTGCGCCAGCGTGAGGCGCTGGATCTCGGCGAGGTTCTCCCGTTCGGCCCAGCGCGGACCGTCCTCCCCTTCCTCGACCCGCACGACGTCGCTCGACTCCACCCAGGCTTCAAGCAGGGTGCGGGCGGTCTCGGGGGCGATGGGGTACCTGCGGATCACGTCGCCAAGTCCCACGAGGGCGTGGGTTCGCAGGTGACGCCGGACGATCGTCTCGACGGCTTGGGGCTCGGCCCTGTCCGGCGCGGCGAAGGCCGAATCATAAAGCTCGCGCTCCTCGGCCGAGATCCAGCGGCCGGGTTCCGCGACGCCCTCCAGAGTGATCCAAGCGGCCCTCCCCTGCCCGGCCAGGTCCTTCGCGAAGGCCTCCATCGGGCCGGCCAGCTCGGACGACGCGAGGTCGCCCAGCATGCGCAGCGTCTCGGCCATCTCGTCGACGGACCGTGGCGGACGTCCTCGTTGCCGGAGCCGGCTATCCACCCGACCCACGGCTTGCTCGTCCAGACCTCGACCGGCGTCCAGGCCGTGCAAGAGCCCGTCCAGCAAGTCCTCGTCGACCTTCGTGGATGACGACGGTTCGGGCTTGCGCCGGGGCTCGTCCCACTCGTAGAGATAGGCCATGGTGAACTGGAAGACCAGGTCGGAGGCGAACGGCGAGGCCAGTTCGGCGGCTCGCTTCTCGACGCGGATCTCGCCGGCGTCGATCGCGTCCAGGAATTCCCGCAGTTTCGGGACCTGGAGATCGTCGTCGAGGCACTCCCGGTAAGTCTCGACGACGATCGGATGGTCGGGGAACTCTCCGACGACGCCGAGCAGGTCCTTCGCCCGGAGCCGTTGGAGCCAGAGCGGCGTCCGTTTCGAGGGGTCGGGGCGAGGCATGAGCAGGGCCCGGCCGGCGTTCTGTCGGAACCTCAGGCCGAACAGGGAGGTGTCGGGCAAAACCCGCCGGATGAGCCGCTCGGCCTCGGCCCCGTCGAGCCCGTCCAGCAGGTCGAGCGGCGGCTCATCGGTCTGGGGCAGTCGGAACAGGAGGCCGTCGTCGCCGTGCAGGCACGACGCCGTGAATCCGTACCGGTCCTGGATCCGCGCCAGGAGCGCGAGCTTCAGCCCCAGGTGCATCCGCCCATAAGGCGAGAGCACCGCCAGCGCGATCTCGCCGGTCGGATCGCGGAAGCTCTCCACCAGGATCGTGCGGTCGTCGGGGACCACCCCAGCAAGCCTCTGCTGCCTGGCGACCCGCCGGATCAGCAGGCGGGCGGCGGCGGGTTCGAGCCGACATTCCTCCTCAAGCCAGGCGGGGAGGCCGGGATCGTCCAGCCCGGCCGCGATCTGACGGGAAAGCACTCCCACCGCGCGTCCGAGTTCCAGCGATCGAGGGTTCGTCTCGCCTCGCCAGAAGGGCATGACGACCTGGCTCCCCTCGGCCGGGGCGACGATCACCTTGTGGACGTCGATGACCTCGATCCGCCAGGCGCTGTTGCCGAGCATGAAGCTCTCGCCGACCCGGCGTTCGAAGACGAACTCCTCGTCCAGCTCGCCCAACCTCGGCCCCCCTTCCCCCAGGTAGACCGGATAATGCCCCACGTCGGGGATCGTGCCGCCGCCGGTGAGCGCCAGCCGTGAGGTGCCGGGGAGGGCCCCCAGCCGGTTGTGGACGCGGTCCCAGGCCACTCGCGCGCGCAGGTCGCGGATCGAGCCGGTCGAGTACCGACCCGAGACGAGCCGGAGGACGCGCTCGAAGGCGTCCGCCGAAAGCTCGCGGAACGGGTACGCCCGACGCACGAGGTTGTACAGCTCGGAGGCGTCCCATCGGTCCATCGCTACGCAGGCGATCACCTGCTGCGCCAGGACGTCCAGGCAGTTCCTCGGCACGCGAAGCGGCTCGATGTCCCCCGCGAGCATCGCCCGGGCGAGCGCCGCCGATTCCAGCAAGTCGCCCGGCGTCTTGGCGATCAACCGGCCGCGACTCGTCCCACCGACGAGGTGGCCCGACCGACCCACGCGCTGGAGCCCTCGCGCGACGTTCCCCGGCGATTCCACCTGGCAGACCAGGTCCACCTCGCCCATGTCGATGCCCAGTTCCAGCGAGGCTGTGGAGACGACCGCCTTCAACTCGGCCCGCTTGAGCATCTCCTCAGTCGTCCGGCGCTCGTCCAGGCTCAGGCTTCCGTGATGAGCCCGGAACGGCGGAGCGGTAAGCTCCTCGGCGTCGGCGGGGGCCTCGCGCTCGACGTCTCGGGTCGCCAGCTCGTTGAGCCGGGCCGTGAGCTTCTCGACCGTCCGCCGATTGTTGGCGAAGACCAGGGTCGAACGATGCTCCTCCACCAGGCCGAGGATCCGGTCCTCGATCGCCGGCCAGATGGAGCCGGGGGGCCCGAGGGCCGCGTCGCGGTCGGCCGAAGGCCAGATCACGCTCAGGTCGATCGGCTTGCGGGCCGTGGCGTCGACGATCTCGACCGGGCGGAACACGTCGCCGCCGTCAGCGTGCCGCAGGCCCCCCAAATAGCGCGCGACTTCTTCCAACGGCTTCTGCGTCGCGGAGAGGCCGATGCGTACGAACGGCCTGCCCGACCCGATGGCTTCGAGGCGTTCGAGGAGGAGTGCCAGGAAGACCCCGCGCTTGTCGCCGCAGAGGGCGTGGATCTCGTCGACGACGACGTGCGACACCTCGCGGAGGGTCTCGCGGGCCCGCGAGGTCAGCATCAGGTGGAGCGACTCGGGGGTGATGATGAGGATCTCGGGCGGCTTGCGGAGGATCCGCGCCCGCTCGCTGGCCGGCGTGTCGCCGCTCCGGACGGCCGTGGACAGGGCGCGGAGAGGGGTCCCGGACGCCTCGGCCTCCTCCAGGATGCCCTGCAGCGGCACGCGCAGGTTGCGGTGCACGTCGGCGTTGAGGGCCTTGAGCGGCGAGATGTAGAGGATCCGCACGCCTCGCGAGCGTTCGGGGGAACGCCAGAGCAGGTCCAGCGCGGCGAGGAACGCCGCCAGGCTCTTGCCCGATCCCGTGGGAGCGGCGATCAGGGTGTTGCGTCCCGAGGCGATCGAACGCCAGCCGAGGCGTTGGGGGAGCGTGGGCTCGCCGAGGTTCGTCTGGAACCAGGTCGCGACGGGGGGCAGGAATAGGTCCAGGACGTCGGCGTCCTCGTCCGGGTCGGCCTTGGCTCGACCGCCTGGCTGCTTGCGTCCCGACGTCATGGCGCCTCGCGATGCTCGTACCCGATCGGCCTCGTCGTTCGGACTTCCGCACCAACTATGATACGGAAGTCCACCGCCTGGTCCATCGGGGGCGTCAGGAATGCAGGAAGAGCGCGATCGCGAGCACGGCGATAAGCCCCACCGCCAGGACGACCAGCGAGAAGTGGATCAACCAGCGATTGTCCTCCCCGTCGCCTCGGGCCGCGTCCGTCGGGGCGGGCCGGACGCGGGCCGCGATCGGCAGGGGGGCCTTGCGATGGCGCGGGGCCGGGGAGGGCTCGGCCTCCCCGAGATCGCGGATCGAGATCACGCTGGGGCTGGTGTCGGGGGCGAGGAGCCGCAGGTCGTCCTCCTCCAGCACGGGCGGCGGGGGGTGGAAGGCCTGCGCCGTCTCGGCGGCGGAGCCGAGCAAGGACCGGACGCGAAGCGGGTCGGTCCAGCGTTCGAGGTCGACGCGAAGCTCGGCGCAGTTCTGATACCGATCGGCAGGGTCCTTCGCCATCAGCTTGCGAATGATCGCGGCGAAGGCCGCCGGGACCCCTTTCGCGACCCGCTCGATCGGCTCCGGGTCTTCCATGCGCTGCTTGAAGATCTTATTGATGGCGTCGCCCCCCTCGAACGGGGGATCGCCCGCGAGGGCGAAATAGAGCGTGCAGCCGAAGCTGTAGAGGTCGCTGCGGGCGTCGGCGCGACTGGCGTCGCTGAGCTGCTCCGGGCTGGCGTAGTCGAGCGTCCCCAGGAGCGTGTTCGCGCGGGTCAGCCCCCCTTCCTCGCCGAGCGCCTTGGCCAGGCCGAGGTCGAGGACCTTGGCGTCCCCCTCGGGCGTGATCATGATGTTCGACGGCTTGATGTCGCGGTGGACGAGCCCCGCCGCGTGCGCCGCCTCCAGTCCGTTGAGGATCCGGAGGAACAGTCGGGAGGCCGCCGCGACCCGGAGCGGACCGAAACGCTCGCTCTTGATCATGTCGTACAGGCTGAGGCCCGGGATGAACTCCAGGACCATGAAGTGGACGTCGCCGTCGTTGCCGAAATCGAGCGTGCGAGCGACGTTCGGATGGTCGCAACGCATCGAGAGTTCCATCTCCCGCTTGAATCGCGCCAGGCTGTTCACCTCCTCCTGGGCGCGTCGCGGGGGGAGGACCTTGATCGCGACCTTGCGGCCGTCTTCCTCGTGAGCGGCGAGGAAGACCTTGCCCATGCCCCCCTCGCCCAGCGGGCGGAGGATGCGATACCCCCCGAGGAAGAATCCTCGGGTCGCCCCGGCCAGGAGCTTGCGGGCCTGGTATTGGGTGAGAAGACCCTGCTGGACGAGGCGGCGGGCGAGGGCCGCCGCGTCGTCGCGATCGTTCGCCGCGCAGAGAGGCTGGACCGTCGCACGGGGGATCAGGCCCGAGCGGTCGACGCACTCCAGGAACTCGTCGAGACCGATCATCGCCCGACCTTTATCGCCCAGGATCGTGGGAGCTCGCCCGGAGTCGCCCGCCGCCCCCCGTCGCCTCGCGACGCCCGCGCCCGCTCAGGATTGCGCGACGACATGGACGATCAGGCACGTGACGTTGTCCTTGGAGTCGTTGGCGAGGGCCAGGTTCTTGAGCAGCACGGCCGCCTCCTGCGGGTCTTCGACCTGGCCCAGCACGCGGCCGATCTCCTCGTCCGAGACGACCCCGGTCAGTCCGTCGCTGGCCATGAGGAAGCGGTCCCCCAGCCGAACGTCCATCACCCGGAAGTCTTCGGGGCCGCTCCTGGCGTCCTTGCTCCCCAGGTAGAGATAGAGGACGTTCTTGAACTTATGGTTGCGAAGCTCGTCCGGGGTTATGGTGCCGGCGTCGAGGAGGGCGTCGGCCAGCGAGTGGTCCTTGGTCAGCCGTTCCAGGACTCCGTCGCGAAGCCGATACGCGCGGGAGTCGCCGATCCCGGCCACATAGACCTTGTCCGGCCGGAATTGCGCGAGGACCACGGTGGTCCCCATGTTCGAGAACTCGGTGATCGCGCCTGAACTCCCCAGGATCTCCTGATTGACGTGGGCGACCGCCTCGCGGATCGCTTCCTGGACGTACCGGGGCTCGGCCTGGTCGGGCGCCAGCCGCTTGGCGACCTCGCGGGGGATCAGTTCGACGGCCATGAGGCTGGCCTGCTCGCCCCCCTGCTGGCCCCCCATGCCATCGGCCACGATGAACAGGTTCGAGGGTTCCAGCGTCATCGTCGGGTGCTCGCCGCTCTCGTTCAGCACGTCGTGCCGGACGGGTCGTCGGCCGGGGACGAAATAGTTGTCTTCGTTGTGATCGCGGTAATTGCCGCGGACCGACACCACCCCGACCCGAAGGCGGAGCTTCCCCGGGTCGAGCGTCAGGGACGACAGCGTGGCGAACTCGTCGGTCGCCTCCGGGTCGTGGCCGGAAGGGCCGCCGAACGTGCGCCGCCACCATCGCTTCAGGTTCGATAACACGGCCACGAGAACCGCCTTCGTCTATCTTGCGACCGCCGTCCCGGTCACCCCGCCGACGTCCCCGCCGCCGCCCGTGGCGCATCGACGCGCTCGTGGAGGGCTCCACAAACCCCACGCCGCCCCTCGGGCTCAGGAGCGGACGTGGGCCGGGCTGGCCCATCGCATGAGGTCGTCGACGCCGACCGACCTGTAGGTGAGGAACAATTCGCCGGCCTCGAAACCGGCCGTCAGACCGTGGTAGCGATTCATGGTCTCGACGGCCTTGAAGATACCTACCTTGCTCGCCGGAAACTGTGTCTGGTAACACCGCACCGCTTCGAGCTTTTGCTCGAGCGTGCTCCCCATCTCGGCGATGATGAATCCCGACGCCTCGGGCAAGTCTAACCCATGAAGGGCCAGCGGAAAACTCAATTGGTTCTGGATCGTGTGGGGGGCCAAGCCGTCGAAGTGCTCGTCCCATTTCGTGAGCCGGCTGTAGAAGACGGCGGCGTCGGTGATCAGCATCGCCTGATAGTGGTCGGGCGAGGCCATCACCGTCTTGCCGCCGAACCCCAGCACGACCTTGGGGCGGTGGCGGCGGAAGACCTTGGCGAGCGCCACCCGCGACTCGAACCCGTCGAACAGCCGACGGTTGGGCAGGTTCAGGTTGATGCGCGTGTGGACCCCCAGGATCTCGGCCGCCTTGCGGGCCTCCTCCAGGCGGACGTCGGGGCCGGGCGACCCCGGCGTCGGCTCGCCGTCGGTCAGGTCCACGATCCCTACCGCGTAGCCCTTCCGGGCCAGCTTCGCGAGCGTCCCGCCGCAGGCGATCTCCACGTCGTCGGGATGCGCCCCCACGGCGATCAGGTCCAGCTCCACATCGTCGGGGACGGCCATACCTTGATCCATCTTTCGCATCGAACCTCGTGAACCCGACGCCGCGCCGTCGATCGACCCCGCCTCGCGAAGACCTCACGCCGGGGAGGATCATTGTAGCCCTCGCGACGGCCGGGGGCCAGGGACGAGGGCCTTACGCCCGGGCGGGTTCGGCCTCGCGGAAGATCATGCTGGCGAACGAGACGCAGCCCCGCCCCCGTTCATCGACGGCCTGATCATACCGGAGGACCTCCCCCTTCGACGGCCCGATCGCATGGAGCATCGTGTAGGTCGCGGCCAGGCCACAGACCCGCCAGCGGTCGCCCACCTCGGCAGCGGTCCGAAACCAACCTTCCGGGTCGACCGCCTCGGCACGGTCGAGCAAACTCCGGTCGAATTCGCGGATCGTCGCCCGCATCGTCCTGTCCACCCGTTCGGGGTCGCCGAACTCGGGGCCGACGTGGCAGAGATCCACGCCGCCGATGTACGCCACCTTCCGCCCGCTCGCGCGCTCGGCCTCCCGAAGCGCGGCGATGAACCGCGCGATCTCCGGGTCGGCGAGCGGGTCCGACCGCCGCAGGAGCAGGTCGTGGAACGAGCCCACCAGGATCGGCACGATCGTGAACGGACGGTCCTTGAGGACGTGCTTCAGGAAGACGGCCTGGAACTCGATCGAGTGTTCGGTGCGGTGCGTCAGTTCGTCGGCGAACAGATGGTCCCCGCACTCGCGGACGAGGGCGTCCACGAACGCCTGGTCCGTCCGTGCCGCGCCCAACGGCGTGGCGAAGTCTTTTCGCGTCAGCACGAACCGACTCCGACAGTACTGGTGGGCCACCCCCAAGATCACGAAGACCTCGGCGTCGCTCTCCTCGACGAGATGCTTGTAGGCCCAGGTGTAGACGGGCCCGCCGCGCTCGAAGTCGATGTGCGGGCTCACCACGGCCCGGAGCCGGGGCCTCGTCGCGGCACCACCAGCGGCGGGCCTGGGCGCGGGCAAGGCGAGACGCCCGGCACCTCCGCGAGATCGGAAGAGCCGGTCCAACTCGGCGGCCAGCCGCCTCGGTTCCGAATCGTAGGATCTTCCCGCCAGCGCCGCGGGACGTTCTTCGGCGTCGCGGAACCTCTGGACGACGGCGTCGAACGTGGAGCCTTCCAAGGCCAGCGACCGATCCAGTTCGGCGATCAGCCCGCGCAGGAAACCGACGTCGACGCTCAGCGACGTCGCTTGGCGGATCAGGCGCTGGAGGTCCTCCACCGTATTGGTGCCGTCGAGACGGCGGGCGACATGTTCATAAACGTCGGAGGGAAGGACGATCGGGGCCGGACAGAATCGCTGGGGGTCGACCAGCACGACGACCGACTGGCCCTCGGTATCATGCCGTCGCGCGGAAAGAGGGCGAAGACGGGGTCGTTCGGGTACGGCCATGGGGCGTCCAGATCTCGATGCGGATGGAGGATGCGTCGACATCGCGTCCGACTTCGAGATTTTCGAGGCCCCGCCGGCTTCGGTCAAGCCGTCGGCCTCAATCGCCCTTTCGCGGACCTCTCGGCTCGATTGCAATCAAGGGGAGCGGCCACGTCGGGGGTGCCATTTCCTGGATGGGATGAGGTCGCATCTCTTGCTCCTCCCTCGTTTGAAAGTCCGAGCCGCCCGGTGAAGGCGGCCGACCAAAGCGTCCGGATGGGCCGGCGGCTGAAATCTTTGCAAATCCTGGTCCACCAACAGCCGATTCACCCAAGATTAAATCAGGACTTGGTTTACATCCCGGATCACCCTTCCGACGGCCAGGCGTGGGCCGGAGATTCGCGCCTCCTTCAGGCGGCTTGATGGGAAAAACGACAATGGCGGGTTTCGCCCTGGAAGACCTCGCCGGCTGCTCTGGTGGGAATTCGAGGTCTTTGGTAGTTAGATTCCTCAAGGAACGGGACGACGCGCGCCGAGAGGGCGGCGGGTCCTTCGGATCGGAGGGCCGGAGTCGGCCGGGACGTGTCGCAAGGATGGGGAGGCATTTCCAGATGGGACGAGGACTGATCAACGGGGCGGGCGGATGGCTGGCGGCCTGGGCCGTCGGAGGGACGCTCGCGTTCGGACAGGCCGCGCAGCCGCCCGCCGCGCCTCGCCAGGCCCAGGACGCCTCCCAGCCCGCGCCCGTCGCGGCCGGGACCGACGTCGAAACCTTGCTCAAGCGATGGGAGGAGCAGAGCACCAAGCTCAAGACTCTCGACGTCACCATCTTCCGGACCGACGTCATCCCCGCCTGGGACGAGATCGAATACTATGAAGGCCGGGCCATCTTCAAGAGCCCGAACCTGGCCTTCATCGACTTCAAGAAGATCAAGCAGGACGACGGCAAGAAGCCCGTCAAGAAGGCCGACGACTCGTGGGACAGCACCCATGAGGAGCGGATCGTCTGCACCGGCAGCGAGGTCTGGCAGTACAAGAGCGATACCACCCAAATCTTCATCTTCCCCTTGGAGAAGGACCAGGCCGAGAAGGCGATCGAGGAGGGGCCGCTCCCGTTCCTCTTCAACATGAAGGCCGAGGAGGCCAAGCAGCGCTATCAGATCGGCCTCGTCGCCACGAAGGACGACAAGACCTACGGCGTGAACATCAAGCCCAAGCTCGATGTGGACAAGGAGAGCTTCAGCCAAGCCTTCGTCCAGCTCGATCGCCGGTACATGCTGCCGATCCGGATCGTCCTGATCTCGCCCGACGGCAAGAGCCGGAAAGACTTCCAGCTCGACCCGGTAAAGCCGAACGCCGCGGTGAAGGACGAAAACTTCCAGGGGAAAGAGTTCCCCAAATGGAAGGTGGTCCGCAATCCGGCGGGCGAGGATCGTCCCCGGAACGCACCGCCCGCGAGCGCCGCGCGGCCCGCCCCCGCCCAGTCGGCCCCCCGACGCTGAAAACTCGGCCGCGCCCTGAACTCCCGTCGAGCCCTCCGCCGCGGAGGGCTCTTCGCTGCGCCGCGGTGCACCGAGGACGACCGGCCGGCGGCCCGAGTGGCGAGCCGTCGCGGTTTGACGGTCATTTCGCCCGGCCCTATAATCAGCGCGGTCGAACGGTCAGGGACGCATCCGAGGCGACCCGCTGCTTCTTCGACCTGCCGAGGACGTCCTGCGGGGCCTGAACGGCCCCCACCAGATCCGTCCCCTTCCTCGGCGGTCGATCGGACGCGCGATCCTCCCCAATGCCCGGCGTCGACGCTTCGCGGAGGGAGTCCGACTTCGATGACACGCCCCCTTGTGGTCTCCTGGCTCGCGACGGCTCTCGGTTGCTGGATCGCCGGCGGAGCGGCGGCTCGCGCCGAGGCCCCGAACGTCCAGGACGAGGCGACCCCCGGCCAGTTCTTCACCATCGTCGAGCCGATCACCCACGAGACGATCGCGAAGGTCCGCGCCAAGACGAAGAGCCTCGTGGATAAGGCGTCCGGCGGCGCCCAGGGCCGCAGCCCGATCCTGATCTTTCAATTTCTTCCCGGCGAGTCCGCCCCGGGCACGAGCGACTTCGGCGCCTCCTACGACCTCGCGAACTATATCGCCAAGGATCTCGGCGGCGCGCGGCTCACCGTGGCCTACGTGCCCGAGCCTTTGACGGGATACGCCGTCCTGCCGGTGGTCGCCTGCACCGAGATCGTGATGGCCTCGCGCGCCAGCCTGGGCCCGATCACCCCGGAGAACCAGTCGTTCGACCCCGCCCTGCGCGAGCCGGTCCGTTTCCTCGCCGTCCGCAAGACCCGCGACCCGGACCTCATCCTGGGGATGCTCGAGCCCGACGCCGACCTTCGCCTGGTCCGCACCGCCGACAAGGGGGTGCATTACGTCCTCGCCGATCACATGCCCGACTTCCTCCGGGCGCACCAGGTCGTCGACCAACCGCCGGCCTGGGAGGGAGGACGTCGAGGCGTCCTCACGTCCGAGCGGGCGCGTGAAGAGGGATTCTGCAAGCGCGTGGCGGAGACCCCCGCCGACGTCGCGCATCTCTATCGCATCGACGGCGGGTCGACGATCGACGACCCGACCCTGGGGAGCCTCCTGCGTCCGGTCTGGATCAAGATCGAAGGCCCGATCGAGGGGGCGAAGCTCTCGTATCTCGGCCGCCGGATCCAGCAGGCTCGCCAGGAGCAGGCGAACCTGGTCTTCTTCGAAATCGACAGCCCCGGCGGCATGGTCGAGGCCGCCGACTCCGTAGCCGACCTCATCGCCGGGGTCGAGGATATGAAGACCGTCGCCTACATCAGCGACCGCGCGCAAGGCGTCGCGGCGCTTCTCCCCCTGGCCTGCCGCGACATCGTCTTCAAGGATGGCGCCTCGCTGGGCGACGTCCGCCAGCTCATCACGACGCGCGGGAGGCTCGAAGCCCTTTCCGACGAGCAGGTCGCCGGCCTAGCCGAGAAGGCCGCGATGCTCGCCTCCAGGAAGGGCCATCCCGAGGCCGTCGCCCGCGCCATGGTCGATCCGACGACCGAACTTGTCGAGGCGCTCGATCAGACGACCGGGGCCACGCGCCTGCTCCTTCGGCGTGAGGCCGAGGCGGACCGAGTGCGGTTCGCCAACGTACAGCCCCGCAACGAGCCGGGCCGCCCTTTGCTCGTCGAGGCCGAGCGGGCCTCCTCGTTCGACCTGGGCCAGACGGTGCGCGACGTCGAGGAGTTGAAGGCCGTCTACGGCCTGCAGGGAGTCGCGATCCGCGTGGAAGGGCCGGGGTGGGTGGACTCGCTCGTGACCGTCCTGACCGACCCTTATGTGAGCTGGCTCCTCCTGTTCATCGGCCTCTTCATGATGGTCCTGGAACTCAAGCTCCCCGGCATCGGGCTCCCCGCGATCACCTCGGCCACCGCCTTCATGCTGTTCTTCTGGAGCCATTACCTCAGCGGGACCGCGGATCAGCTCGAAATCATCCTGTTCCTCATGGGGCTGCTCTCGCTGGCCGTCGAGCTCTTCGTGCTCCCCGGTTTCGGCGTGTTCGGCATGTCGGGCATCCTGATGATGCTGGCCAGCATCGTCATGGCAAGCCATACCTTCACATGGCCGACCCAGGAGTACGAGTATCGCGAGATGGGCCTGACGCTCATCCAGCTCACGCTCTCGCTCGTCGGCGTCTCCATCGGGGCGATGGTCCTTGCCCGGTACTTCCCGGTCATCCCCATCTTCAACAGGCTGATCCTCAAGCCGGAACCCTGGGTCGCTGTCGAGGCCGCGGACCCCGCCATCAAGCCCTCGATGGAGGGCTACGAGTCTCTGGCCTTCCTGATCGGCGAAACCGGACGCACCACCTCGCCGCTGCGTCCGACGGGCAAGGCGCGGTTCGGCAACCTGCTGATCGACGTCACCGCCGACAACTTCTACATCGAGCCGGACAGTCTCGTCGAAGTCATCGACGTCCAGGGCTCGCGCGTGATCGTCAAGCAGTGGAGCGCGCCCGAGAACACGACCGAGTCGGGGCCGAGCCTCGATTTCGACGCCGACCCGCTGGCCTGAGAGTGGAGATAGGCGGGACGATCCGCCGGACCATCCCGGCCCCGCGTCAGTTGTCGTAGAACTTGCGCAGGGCCTTGTGGACCACGTGGACGACCACATGGCGGCTGACCGGCTTCTCCAGCACGCAGAAGGCGTGTTCGGAAAGCGCTCGCCGAAGCAAGCTCTCGTCACAGGCCCCGGAGATCAGGATCGCCGGCAGGGCCCCGCGCATCTGGCGGAAGACCGCGAGGGTCTCCAAACCGGATAGGCGGGGGAGGTGCATGTCGAGCAGGGCGATGTGGACCTGATTGTCGCGAACGATGTCGATCGCCTCCTCGCCGCTCTCGGCGAGGAACGTCCGATAGCCGTGCGGGATCAGGATGTCGCGGAGGGTTTCGCGCACGCCCGCATCATCGTCCGTGATGAGGATCGAGTAATCGTGTACTGCTGGTGACGGCATATTCCCGACCCACGTTTGATCCGCTCCGAGGATTCTATCCGGAAGATCGCACGCAAAGGGCGGGCCAATCTCACGACCGGCCCTCCAACCGTCCTTCGTGATCGCAGCAAGCCGATCGAAGATCAGACGTTAAGTCATCGGATCCTCAGGCTTTCGTGTCACGAGCCGATTCTCAAGGCGTCAGGGTGCCGGCCGTTTTGGCAGTCAACGCTGCGTGGTAGGCGCGGCGGAATCGGACCCTCCGGCCGCCGCCCTGGCGAAACGGGAGAAGAGACCCTTGGCCTCGCCCCAGCGCTTGTCGGGATCGAACGCGTCGGCGGAGGCCAACTCGGTGGGATCGGTCTTCAGGCCCTCATAACGGTAGGACTCAAGAAGCCCGCCGTCGGCCTGATGGGCCGTGACCACGACGGGCATCAGGCTCTCGGGATCGAGGTAGACCCGCCAGACTTCCTTGGCCGGCGTGATGCGCTGGATGAGGTGGCAGGCGTGGTCGACGTCTTGAGGCTTCTGGAGGCCCTTGTAGGTCAGCCGACCTTCGGCGCCGGTGGGGCGTCCCTGGGCGTCGACCTGCTTGGCGAGGTTCTTGAAGATGGTATCGAAGCCCGCCTCGGTGATGGCGTGTCGGCTGTTGCGGAGCGCCAGCGGGCTGTCCACCGGCAGGCTCATGCGGGGGATCGGGATGGCCGAATTGCCGACGTTGACGTGCATCATCCGCTCGTTGATGGCGGCGGAGTAGATGACCTCACGGCCCTTGTTGGCCCCTTCGGGCCATTCCAGTCGGACAGCCTTCGGGTTGCGACGGATGCTCAGCAGGGCCTTCTCCTCGGGGAGCACCTGGTTGCCGACCCGCTCGATCCGGGTGATGGACACCTGATAGGTCGACATGGCCTCCAGCCGCTCCTGGGCCTCGTCGAGGATGGATTTGAGCGAAGGCTCGGCGGACCTGGCACGGGGTTCCTCCACGGGCTCCGACTGGGCGAGTTCCGGCGCGGGGGCCGCCTCGACCTCGACGGCGTGGGCCGGCCTCGGCTCGGGGGTCGGATCCGCCTCGGCGGCGGCGAGTTCCGGCGGAGCGGACGCGATGTCGGCCTCGGGCGCGGCCTCGAACGGTCGCGGGGCGACCGAAGGAGGAACCGCAGGCGTTGTGGTCGGAGCGGCTGATGCCAGGAGAGGTCCGGGCGAGCCGTCGGGATCGCGGAGGACGGGCAGGCTCTCGGGACGGCCCAGGGTCACCCGAACGCTCTCATCGGAGGTGCCGCGATGCCGAGGCCGCGATTCGGCGATCGCGGCCGCGGTGGATTGATCGGCCGCGACGGGCTCTTCGTCCACGGGCTCGCCGCCGTCGAGGCCGGGATGGCGGTCGGATGCCGACGCAAGGGCCTCGGCGTCCTTCACACTCTTCGACTGGGCCATGTTCTGCGCGTAGAGGTCGTATCCCGGCTGGGTCGGGGCCGTGGCGCGAGACCAGAGCATGCTCGACATCGCTCCGGCTCCCGCGCGCCAGCTCTCGCCGGTCGCGCAGCCGATCTCGGCGGTCACCGAGGCCGCCGCGGCAGCCAGGATCAGGACGGTTCGTCGTGCGGGATTCGCCCGCCGCGCGGCGTTCGCCGGATTCATGAGCAACGTTCCCCCTCGCTGGGGAAATCCGCCAGATTCGGAATCATCTGGACGGCGGCCCTGGAGCCCTGGCCTTTGGAAAGAAAAGCTGCCGAACCCTTACCAGATCCGGCCGGATGCGGCAAGCCGAACCGTCCCGGGGACGGCCTGGCGTGAGGCGATCGAAGGTTCGCCGTCCCGTCTCAGGAGCCGACGGCGGCGACCATCGGGAATCCGTGGATCGCCTCGACGTCGGGGATGAGGTGCGGCTGCTTGTATTGTTCGACGGTCCCCCCGCTGCGGGCGAGCCGGCGCTTCTGGAAATCGGACCAGGCTCCGTCCTGGATGCGGATCGTGCGGACGGGGCCGAGACGGAGGGAGTCTCGCTTCGCCGCGTACTCCACATTCAACTCGCGAAGCTGCTCCTCGACGGCCGCGGCCAGGCGGTCGGCCGCCTCGTCGTCGCCCAGGTCGGAGTTCTCCACCAGGAGCCCGTAGGAAGGGGGATCGCCCCAGAGCGGAAGCAACAGGTAAGACCGCAGCCTGACCCCGGCGGTTCGCTGGGCCGATTCGACGGCCGAGATCACCTGATGCTCCGAGATCTTCTCCCCCGTCAGGCTGGAGAAGTGCGCCCCCTTGTTGAGGAACTCGACCACCGGCGCCTCGCCGTGGAAGCCGACGCAGCGCACGAGGTCGGAGATATTGTAACGGTAAAGCCCGCCCGCCGTGGTCAGGAGGATGAAGTAGTTCTTCCCTTCCACGAGGTCCACCGCCTCCACCGTCCGGGGATCGGCCTGTTCGGCCTCTTCCTCGGGGATGAACTCGAAGTAGTGGTGGCGGACGTCGAGCACGCCGGCGGGGGTGCCGTCCTCGATCGGGATCGTCATCCGGCCCTCGGACGCGATCAGCCCGACGTCGCGGACCGGCTTCTCGCCGAAGAACTCGGGATATCCGCGCAGGTAGGCCCGCATCGTCCCGCCCATCCAGTTCGACAGAAACTCCAGGTTGGGCCAGTAGTCCTTCGGGAGCAGGCGCCCGGTCTCGCCGACGATCGCTTCCAGGCGTCGCGAGGCCGCCTTGCGGCGGAATCGGGTCCGGAACCTCAGTTCCTTGCGCACGTCGTCAGGGATCGCCCACTTCGAGGAGATCGTCCCGTCGAACAGGTCGCGGATCAGGGTCTCCCGCTCGCGATCGCCGAGCCGAACCATGTTGAGGATGGTGCTGGGGTTCGCCGCGATGATCGTCCCGAGATTCTTGGCGATCGCGAACCGAAGCGCGACGTAGTACTTGGACTCGACGTCCTTGATCCGCGAGCCGCAGGGGGGCATGCAGTAGGTCGTCCGGATCATCCGCGACTGCATCGAGGCGGTCAGGCCGGTGATGGCCCCGCAGGGGATGCCGCCGGGGGTGTAGCTCTCACGCCAGTCGCTGGCGATCTGGAGGATCGGGCGAAGGCCGTTCTGGATGATGCTCGGGTGGGAGTCGAACGCCTGAATGCCCCAGATGAGCCAGCCGTGGCGATAGTTCTCCAGCGCCTCGCGCGTGACCGGGATCGTCTTGGGACGGTTCGTCGTCCCGGAGGTCATTGCGAACATCAGGACTTCCGTACCGGGCCCGAAGAGGGCCGACACGTCGCCGTTGCGGACCCGGTCGATGTAGGGCTCGTGCCGGGTGTAGTCGCCGATGGGCACCTGCCGACGGAAGTCTTCGGGCGTACGAATCTCGCCGAAGCGATGATCGCGGCCGAAGCCGCTGTCGGCGTTGCGGGCGATGCGATCCAGGAGAAGCTTGCGCTGGACCACACCCGCTTGCTTGGCCTGGCCGTGGAACTCGACGGCCAGCGCGCGGGCGCGATTGGCGATCCGGCGGCCGACGAGCCGCTTGATGAAGGTCAGCATGGTCGGCGCCCGGGGGTGAGGGAGGGGGTTCAGCGGTTGACGGAGGAAGCGACGTTGACGATCAGGCCCGGAGCCTCGCCGCACCCCTGCTCGGCGGTCTCGTAGCGGCCGAAGCCCGACCCCATCGACTCCGCCTCGACCTCGGCCAGCGGGCGTCGGGGGGCGTGCACGTCGACGAACTCGCCGAGGCGACGGGCGTATTCCTCGGGCTGGGCTTCGCGGCAGCGGTTGTGCTTGGCGCCGGCCACGAACCATTGATCCTTGGGCTCGCTCGCGAACGAGTAGATCTCGCGGGCGATGTCGGGGCCGATGTAGACGTCGCGCTCGCCGTGGATCTGGAGCCACGGACGGGGAGCCAGGCCGGCGACGGCCTTCTCGACGCTCGGATAGACGCAGTTGCGACGCCGCTCCGTCCCGCGCCGGGCGACGTCGCCGAGGATCGCGAAGATGAAACGAGGGACGATAGCCAGGAACCACCGGCTGCGGACGTAGATCTCGGCCCAGCGGACGATGTAAGCGGTCATCGTCCCGCGAGTCGGGAAGGCCCCGTCGGTGACCACGCCCCAGACGTCGGCCTCGGCCTCCGCCACCAGCAGGGCGGTGCCGCCCCCTCGGCTGACCCCGAAGAGGCCGTAGCCCGCCAGGTCCCGGTCGGGCCGCGAGCGGAGGTAGTTCAGGGCGCTCTGCAGGTCTTCCACCTCGCGGTCGGATGCGTACTGGAGCGGCTCGTACGCGGGGTCGACTCCGCTCGCGCCATGGCTTCGGAAGTCGAAGCTGAAGACGTCGAACCCGCGATCCCGCAGGTGGTCCAGGTACGGCGCGTAGCTAAAGCGATCGCTGAGGAACTCGTGGCAATAGACGAGGACGCCCACGCGGGAGTCGGTCCGGGCCTTGAAATAGCTCCCCTTGAGAGTCAATCCGTCCGAGGTCCGGAAGGAGGCCGTCTCGCCGACGTCCTCGGGGAGGACCTTCAGCGGCTGGAACATCGGCCGTTCCTCGAAGATCCGACGGATGACCGGGCAGTACATCCAGATGGTGTACGCCAGGAATCCGCCGAAGACCAAGACCGGCAGGGTCGCCACGACCGCCAGGGCGATGAGAAGCGTAGAGAGGCCGATCACGGCAAGGCTCCCGTCGGATTCGTCCGGACCGTCCGAGGCCTGCCGGGGCCGCGCCTGCCACGGGGCGAGCGGGTCGTCGGTGGCGACGTCGGCTGCAAGACTTCGGTCAATCGGTGTAGCGTTTGAGGATCAAGGTGATGTTCTGGCCGCCGAAGCCGAAGCTGTTCGAGAGCGCGACGTCGACCTGCTTCTTGCGAGATTCATGCGGGATGTAGTCGAGGTCGCAGTCAGGGTCTGGGTTGTCCAGGTTGATCGTCGGGGGGAGCAGGCCGTCGCGGATCGTCAGCAGGCAGACGATGGCCTCGACGCTGCCGGCGGCGGCGATCAGGTGGCCCATCATGCTCTTGGTGCTGGAGATCGGCACCTTGTACGCCGCTTCGCCGAAGGTCTTCTTGATCGCCAGGGTCTCGACCGAGTCGTTGACGGAAGTGCTGGTGCCGTGCGCGTTGATGTAGTCGATCTGCTCGGGCTTCAGGCCAGCGCCGTCGAGCGCCTCCTTGAGGCAGGCGATGGCGCCCCGGCCGTCCTCGTGACTGTCGGTGATCCGGAAGGCGTCGGCCGTCGAGCCGTAGCCCACGATCTCGCCGTAGATCTTCGCGCCCCGGGCCTTGGCGTGCTCCAACTCCTCAAGGACGAGCATGCCCGCCCCTTCGCCGATGATGAAGCCGTCGCGGTCGCGGTCGAACGGACGGCTGGCCTTCTCGGGCTCGTCGTTGCGGGTCGAGAGGGCGGTGAGCAGGATGAAGCCGGTGACGCCGAACGGGTGGATCATGCTGTGGGTGCCGCCCGACAGCATGACGTCGGCGCAGCCGTGGCGGATCATCTCGTAGGCCTCGCCGATGGCCTGGGAGCTGGCCGCGCAGGCGGTGAGGCAGTTGGCGTTCGCTCCCCGGGCCCCGAACTTGGCCGCGAGGTGGGCGGCCGGGGTGCCCGGCTCCTGCTCGGCCTCGTGGATCACGTGCAGGTCGTGGACGCCGTGCTTGGTGAAGTCCTGGGTGGCGACCTTGCCCGACTTCCCGGTCTTGTAGACCAGCTTCACGAACCGCTCGAAGTCCTGCTGCCCTTCGCCGGCCCCAAGATAGACGCCGAACCGCGTGCGATCGAATTCGTCAACGGCGCGGGAAAGCCCCGAGTCGTCCATCGCCATCCGGCCGGCGGCGAGGGCGAACCGCGTATTGCGCGAGTGCTCTTTCCAGCGGTCCCCGTCCTCGATGTAGGAGCTGAGGTCGAAGTCCTTGACCTCGGCGGCGATCCGCGTCGGGAAGGTGTGGGCGTCGAACAGCGAGATCGCCCCGACCCCGCTGCGGCCTTCGAGCAGCGCGGCCCAGGTCGACTCGACGTCCCGGCCGACCGGGGTGACCATGCCCATTCCTGTGACAACGACGCGCCGCATGAAGCAACTTCCCGGGACTGAGCCCGACCTTGGATGGAATGAATCGCGATCGGAACCGAGTCGAGGGCCGCGGATCAGCTCGACGAGCCCTCAGGGGCGCCGCCCCGCACGACGACGGCGGAGGCCTGGCCGTTGACGGTGACGTTGGAATTCACGAAGACCGGATTGTCGGTCGGCCGGGGTTCGCCCGTCACGACGTCGATGCCGCAACCCGGATCCAACTCCTCGCAGTTGAGCGTGGGGGGGATCAGGCCCCGATTCACGCCCACCAGGCTGGCGATCAGCTCGACCGCGCCGGCCCCGGAGGCGATGTTCCCGAAAAATCCTTTGAGGCCGACCACAGGCACCTTGCCCGGGCCGAAGACCCGTTCGAAGGCCCGCGCCTCGGCCAGGTCGCCGAGCTTGGAGCCCGACCCGTGCGCGTTGACGTGGCCGACCGCCTCCGGGCCGATGCCGGCCTCGCGGAGGGCCGACTTGACGGCGATCTCGGTCCCGCCCCCCTGGGCATCCTGGCCGCCGGTCGGGACCGCGTCGCAGCCCGAGCCGGCCCCGAGGATCTCGCCGTGGATCTTCGCGCCGCGCCGCAGGGCGTGCCCCAGTTCCTCGAGAATCAGGATCCCCGCCCCTTCGCCGGCGAGCGTCCCGTCCCGACGGGCGTCGAACGGCCGAAGGCCCTCGGCGGGCTCGCCCCGCCATCGCGACATGGTGTCGTAGAGGGCCATCCGGGTCAGGCTGAGCGGGTGGATCTTGGAGTCGGCGCCGCCGGTGATCATGACGTCGGCCTTGCCGCGGGCGATGATCCGCGCGGCCTCGGCGATCGCCAGGTTCGACGAGGCGTCGGCCTCCGTGATCGTGTTGCTCGGCCCCTGACAGTCCATCAGGATCGAGATATGGCAGGCCAGCATGTTGGGCAGGTACTTGAGCAGCCAGATCGGCTCGATGACGCCGATCCCCTCGCGTCCCCAGATGGGGAACTCGAACTGGCCGGTGTTCGAGGAGGCCATGGCGATGGCGGGCGCCAGCTCGTCCAGCTCGGTCGAGATCAGGCCGGCGCCCAGGTCGATGCCGATGCGGGTCGGCTGTACGCCGCCGTCGACCAGGCCGGCGTCGTCCATGGCTCGCTGGGCGGCGGCCACCGCGAGCTGGATGTCCCGGGCCATGTACTTGCGGCTCTTGCGCAGGGAGTTTCGATACTTCGGCAGGGCGTAGCCCTTCAGGAAGTCGAAATCGCGGATCTCGGCGACGATGTCGTTGGGCAGCCCCTCGACGGGGAACGCCTCGACGCGTCGCAGCGCCCCTTGGCCGGAGGCGAGCCGCTCCCAGATGCGATCCGGAGCGTCACCCAGGGGCGTGACGAACCCTAACCCGGTAATGACCACGCGGCGTTCGGAACCAAGCATGAATGACCCGTCGAACTCCCCGGTGATGGTCCGCGACTCGATCCCCGAGGCCGCCCCGCCCTACTCGGCGAGTCGGTCGGGGGCTCCCAGAACCGCCCGGAATGGATTCGTCCCGCGAGGGGACCCTGAACTTGGAACGCGTACAGTCTACCGAACGAACGCGGCGATGGCGACCGATTCAAGGCGTCGGGGCCGGCGTCGCCGTGGGGGGCTCGCCGTTGACCTCGCCGTCGACCGGCGCCCCGTCCAGCTCCTTGGCCCGCTGCTGCGCCTTGGCGAGATCGAGCACGCCCAGGAGCTGTTGCGTGAAGACGAAGTTCTTTGGGCCGAAGATCTGGTTGGCCCGGGTGTTGTCCAGGTGGGCGAAGACGATCTCGCAATCGGCCAGGAGGTCCCCGCCCAGGAACGCCTTGGCGTCGACCACCGCACCTTCCGAGCGGAGGTCCGTCAGGGTCACCTCGTAGATCAGCTGATCGCCGGCGCAGGCCACCCCGAAGAACTCGGCGCGGGGGATCTTGGCGAGCACCACCTTCTCCGTGAAGCCCCCCGCCTCGCCGACCAGGATCCCGCCGGTCTGAGCCAGCCCCTCGATGATGAGCGAGGCCGGCATGACCGGGTAGCCCGGGAAATGGTCGTGCAGGTGCTCCTCGGCGAGGGTCAGGTTCTTGATCGCTCGCGCGAACTGACCGCTCCGAAACTCCGTGAATTTGTCGATCCAGATCCATCGCATGGTCGAACGCGCCGCCAGGCAAAGGGGGGGAAGGAAGGAGAAGGGCCGGCCGTCCGGCCCGCGATCACCCGGAGACGCCGACCACGCCCGCGCGGATGGACGTGAGTCCACCCGCCGCGGCGTCGCGCGGCCCGTCCGCCTTTCGGGACGGCCGTCAGCCCTGGATCAGGCGCCGACCTTGCTCTGCACGTACTGCACGAGCATGTCGACCGTGTAGAGGTCGCCCATCTTCTCGACGTCGGGATCGGCCTCGAACTTCGAGAGGTCGGCGAAGGGGAGCCGGGCCTTCAGCTCGGAGACGCCCTTCGACGTCAGGCGGCCGTCGGCGATCCACTCGGGGTCGGCGACCAGGTTCTCCGGGAACAGCTCGCCCCGGGGGATCTTGATCCCGAAGTTCCGCTCGAGGCGGAAGACGATGTCGAGGAAGTCGATCGACTCGGCGCCCAGGTCGCCCTGCAGGGTGGACTCGCGGGAGACTTCCTCCTCATCCACTCCCAGCGCGTCGACGAGAGTGGACTGGACCTTCTCGAAGATTTCTTCGTATGCGGGCATGTCATCCTCAGGATTTAGGGGAACACGGGCTCGCACTCGATCCACGGCGAATCGGGGACGCGGACGGGCCTTCGATCAAGTCGGCTCACTTAATCGTCGGCGAGATCGAGCGGCGAACTTCAAGGGGGGTGGGTCGCAGGGTGGAAGCCCGATTCGCTTGGGGGGCGTTCCCGGATCCTTCGGCCGGAATCCGGGGTCGTCCTCGATTGTCCAGAAAATCGGGAATCCTTGCAACCTCATCACGCTCAAGCAAGGATACGACCGGAATGGGCAAGATCGGCGAAGATTTCCGGCGCGTCCCCCGGGCTGTTTAACGACCTTGCGGGCTGGGGCGGTCGCGACTGCCGCGACGGCCCACGTCCTGCCGATCAGACCGACTTCGCCGCGGCCGGCTCGGGCGTCCGCGAGATCGCGCGGGCCCCGACCGAGCCCTTCCGGAGCGTGACGTAGAGGTCGCGCAGGCCGGCGACGATCTGGGCGTCGGTGTTGTGGAGCAGCGGATTCTTGTCGCGCAGGTTGTACCGCGTCAGGACGATCCGCCCCTTGACCATCTCCTGCCCGTCGATCACGCCCACCCCCTTCAAGGTGGCGTCGGTCGCGTCGCTGGACACCAGGTCGATCTTCAGCTCGAGCTGGCGGCCCGGCTCGACGAAGCTGCCGTACTTGATGGTCTTCGCGAGCTTCAGCACGATGATGCTGTGAGCGAAGTCCTCCATGTCCCGCAGCAGCCAGGCCCCGGCCTGGGTCAAGGCCTCCAGCATCAGCACCCCGGGCATGACCGGGAAACCCGGGAAGTGGTCGGCGAGATATTCCTCGGCGAGCGACAGGTTCTTCACGGCATGCAACGAACGCCCGGGTTGGACGTCGAGGATCCGATCGATCAGGACGAAACGCATGGAAGCTCCCGAAAGCTAGAAGGCGGAGACTCAAGGGGCTCGACTCTCGAGCCGTCCGGGACCGGGGCGCCGGGGGAGTTGGCGGGTGGCGACCCGGCATTTTACTCCCGGGAGAGCCGGGCTTACAAGGACCGGTCGATGGTCCTCGGACTCGGCGTCAGGCCGCAACTCTTTCGAGGAACCATACAACCTGGGGACGACCGGTCAAATCCGGCGAGGCCCCCGGGCGGCCGATCGCGCCGCGGGTTCGGGCGGACGGGGTTGGGCGGGGCCCTTTTCAACTAGGAAGTCCCCGCCCACCCCCTTATACTTGAAGCGCGTCGTCGTCACGCCGGGCGATCGACGCCCGGCCCGGACGCGGAGTCGGACCGCGTCCCCGTCCCGGCGGAGGCTTTCGGATCATGTTGTCGAGCCTGGTCGGCCTCTCGCACGTGCTGTCGGCCGCCCTCGCGACGGCCACATTCGGCGCCCCGATCGACTGGTCGAAGGACGGCAAGTGGATCGCCCATCTCGCCGTCGCCTCGCCCGACGCCCCCGCCCTGCCCCCCGACTGGATGCTGACGCCGGGCGGAGCCGCCGCGAGCGCCGACGCCTCCGCCGCGGGGAAGTCCTACCGCCTCTGGGCCACGCGGGTCGAGGGGAACGAGTCGGTTTTGATCGAGGAATCGGCCCATCCCCTGTCGTCGCCGACCTGGTCGGCCGACGGCCGGTCGCTCGTATACGGTCGGTTCGTGCCCTTCGAATCCCAGGGTGGGTCCGCCCTGCGGGGGCGGTACGAGGTCGTCGTCCAATCGGGCCTCGATCGAAAACGTTCGGTCGTGGTGCACCCCGGCCTGGAGCTGGACGCCGCGGCGCTCGCGGCCCTGAGCCTCCAGAAGCCGGCGATGAACGTCGACGGCCGTCGAGTGGCCCTCGTCAGGCCCGGCGGCGACCCCGCAGTCTGGATCGTGGGCATCGAGAGCGGCCTCGTCACGACGGTCGAGGGTGCCCGGTCGCCCGCCTGGTCCCCCGACGGCCAGCGTCTGGCGTACCTTCGCCCGAATCCCGGACCGAACGGCGAGGCGGCCGTTTCACTCCACCTGCTGGGGGTCTCCGGCGGTGAGCGGCTGCTGAGCGGCGACCCCTCGCTGACCCCCTCGGCTCCGGTCTGGGGGATCGACGGCCAGTCGATCCTGATGCTGGCCGCGCCGATGCGCGGGCCCTTCCGTCACACCCAGGTCGATCTCATGCGAATCAGCCTGGAAGGCTTCAGCGCCCGGATCTCGACCCTTGAGGCCGCAGCCCCCGCTCCGGTGAACGCCCCCCAGCGATTTCGGGGGCCGATCACCCATTTCGGCGAGCGGCCGCCGGCCCTGCGCGTCGATCTCGCACTCGACGGCGAGCAGGAGCAGGGGGCCTGCCTGATCGAGTCGGACGGCCACGATCAGTCCGTGAAGTGGTACAACGTCCGCACGCAGAATACTTTCAAGAAGATCCACCCGCTCGACGCCGGCCTCCGGCTCGCCTCCCCGTCGCTCTCCCCAGACGGCCAGACGCTGGCCTTGCGGGTCGATGACGGCAGCGTCGCGGGCCTCGCGTTCCTCTGCGACCTGAACACGGAGGCGATCACGCTCCTCGCCCCGGACGAGGCGACCCGAGAGCGATGGCTGGACCGCCTCGCCGCCTGCGCCGTCGACCATCTCCAGACCTGGCTGCCCATGACGGCCGGCGACAGCACGACCGTCCGCGCCACGGTTCTCCCCCTCATGGCCGAACTCGGCGGCATCCATCCCCGTCAGTACCGTCTGCAACGGATCGCGAAGTTCGCGCTCTCGCTGCTCGATGATAAGGCGAGCGACAGTGTCGGGGACCGGTCCGGGGTCTACCGACTCTTCTTCAGTTACCTGAACCGGGATTACGACTCGGCCGAGCGGCATCTCGCCGCCGTGGAGGCCTCGGCCGACGATCCCGCCGCCCGCCTCCGGTGGCTCTGTCTTCGGGCCCAGGTCCTCCTCGGGCAAGGCGAGTTCGAGCGGGCTCGGGGCCTGATCGCCTATCTCGATCGCGAGACGACGTCGCGCACCCTGACTCTCGAAGACTCGCCCATCGGCCCGGCCCTGACCGGCGTCCCCAGCCCCGAGAACGTCTGGGCGAAGCACCTGGAGCAAAAGTCCGGCCCCGGCGCCCTTCAACGGGCGCAGACCGGCCTGGACGGGCTCGACGTCGAAGACGGCCGCGACCCCCTGCAGGGCCTCGATCCGGCGGAACGGCTGCCCAACCTTCCCTTCGCCCCGAATCCGGGCCTCGGCAGGGATCTCGAACCGATCGCGCCCGACGAGTTCGGCGGCCAGGCCCCACAGCGTCCCCGCCGTCGAATCTTCATCGAGCCTCAGGATCCGGGCGAGGGGCCGGCGGGAAGGCCGTTCCGGGCCCCGACGCAGGTGCCTCCCGTCCTGCGACTCGAAGTCGAGGGTTGACCCTCAGAACAGGGTCATGAGGACCAGGCGGGCGGCCTGGATCATGCTCGATCGCTCCGAAGGCGTGACCACGCCTCGTTCAACCACGCCTTCGAGCGACTTGAGCGTGCTGGCGATCACGAAGCCCTGCGCGGCATTGATGCCGAGCAGGCCGCGGTTGGCGTCGAGGATCCGCAGGACGTCGCGGATGGTGACGACCTCCTCGATGGGGCGATCGATCTCATCATTCCAGCGCGGCAGCGAGGGGGCGTCGGCCGACCGGGCGATCACGGCGTGGATCAGCCGGCTGATCTCGGTGAGCTTCGGATAGTCGAGCGTATCCGGGGTGTCGCTCGGGGCATGGTAGCGCGGATTCTCGCCGGTGCTGAAGAACAGGAACGGGATCTTGCGGCTCCGGAACGGCCCGTAGTCGCTACGGTTCAGCACCAGCAGGTCCGCCCCCAGGATGCCAAGCGTGAGCGGCTTCCCGGCCACCGCCTCGAACAGCCAGGGCCTAAGCGTGGGGACGTGCTCGGTCCCCATGACGAAGACGAGATCCTCGCAGACCCCGCCGAGCGACCGACCGATCATGTCGGCCGTGACGAACAGGTCGACGCCCTCCAGCGGGAACGGCGGATTCGCGGCGAAGTACCGCGAGCCGTAGAGCCCGACCTCCTCCTGATCGAAGGCGACGAAGACGACCGAGCGTCGAGGTCGGACGCCCGACTCGACCAGGGCGCGGGCCGTTTCCATGAGCATCGCTACGCCGGAGGCGTTGTCGTCGGCCCCGGGGTAGAGGACGCCCCCGCGTACGCCGAGGTGGTCGTAATGGGCCGAGACGATGACGCAGCGATCCTTCAACTCGGGGTCCGACCCCTTCAGGATCGCGCCGACGTTCCGCCCGGGCGCGTCGACCGGGGGCGCGGCCGGGACTTCCTGAGTGAACCGCCCCTGGAAGAGCGGCTCCAGGCCGAGCCGGCGGAACTCGTCGGCGATGAGGGCGGCGGCCTTTCGGGCCCCTTCCCCGCGTCGCCCCTCGAACTCCGGCGAGGCCAGCAGGCGGACCCAGCGTTCAAGCTCGGGGCGTTCGGGGCGGACGGGCTCGGACGCGCCGGCCGGGGAGATCGCCAGGGCCGCCGCGATCGTCGCGACCGCGAGCCGGAGTGCCGTCGGGACGACCCGCGGCGAGGACCTGAAAGGGCGAATCGGCGCGTCGTGCATAACCGCTCCTCGATGGGGAAAAAGATTCGCGCAACCGCCGCCAGCCGGGATTCCGTGTGTCATCCTACTCCTGGATTGGGTTGGTTCCCTACACGGAGGTGGAACGTGTCGCGAGGCTCATGGATCACGGCGTTCGCGCTGGCCCTGGCGTTCATGCTGGCCGGCTCGGCGAAGGCTCAGGATTGGAACGATTACCTGCACTGGCCGTACGTGCCCCCGCAGGTCCCGGGGAACGGGTTCGAGTACAACGGCCTCTACGACGGCTGGTACAAGTATCCCCGCGAGCAGCGGATCGTGCCCCAGATTCAGGGCCCGTACTACCGGAACTACTACGGCGGCTACCGCGTGCTCGACAAGTTCCGGCACCCCCACGGCTGGCACGACTGGAACAAGAAGAAGTTCTACAAGGGCAATCACTTCACCATGGACGTCTTCTGATCCGGTCCAAGGATCGTCCGATCGGAAGGCCGGGCCGCATCCCCAGGATTCACGTCCGGGTTGCTCCCGACGGGAACCGCCCCGCTCCCCCTCTCCCGGAGGGGGGGCCGGGGCGGTTTCGCTTTCCCGGGCGCCGCGTCCGCTCCGGAGCGGTCAGCCCAGGCCGCGGGCGATCTGGTAGTACGCCTCGACGGCCGTCGTGACCTGATCGATCTCGACCCACTCGTCGCGGGTGTGCGCCTGGGCGATGTCTCCGGGGCCGAAGACGATCGCGGGGATGCCCACCTCCCCGAGCGGACCGGCGTCCGTGCCGTAGGGGACGCCGACGAGCGCCGGGGCCCTCCCGGTCGCCGCCTCGACGGCCTTCAGGAGCGGATCGAGCCAGGGCCCGAGCGGCGTTTCCAGCGCGGGCATCCGGCCCCAGGGCTCCTCGAACTCGACCCCTTCAAGGCCCCCGGCTCGCGCCACGACCGCGGCCCTCGCCTGCTCGACGCAGCCTTGCCAGGTCTCGCCGGGGAGGATCCTGCGGTCGATCTCGATCTCGCAGAAGTCGGGCACGACGTTCACGCTCCGGCCCCCTTCGATCCGCCCGACCGAGAGCGTGGGCAGGCCGAGGCGGTCGTGCGGCGTCGAATCGGCCAGCTCGCGAGCGTGGCCCGCCAAGGCGTCCACGACGTGAGCCATCCGGTAGATCGCGTTGACCCCCAGGTCGGGCGTCGAGCTGTGGCAGGCGACGCCGCGGGTGCGGATCTTCCAGCGCACCGAGCCCTTGTGCCAGGGGACCAGGTCGAGCTTCGTCGGCTCGGCCACGATCGCCAGGTCGATCCCCTTCTGGGTCTCGGCCAGGAGGTCCGAGCCCAGGTGGGTGTACTCCTCGTCGACGGTCAGGGCGAGGACGACCGACGCCGAGCCGGCGGGCCTCTCGTTCCAGAGCCGGCGGAAGGCGAGCAACATGGCCGCCATCCCCGCCTTGACGTCGCAGGACCCCCGGCCATACACCCGTCCCCCTTCGACGCGGGGTTCGAACGGAGGGATCGTCATCCCCTCCACTGGCACGGTGTCCTGATGCACGTCGAAGAGGAGCCGACGCGCGCCCGGCTCGGGCGACTCGAAGCGGGCCAGCAGGTTCACCCGCCCGGGTGCCACGACCTGGCGCTCGACCGGGATGCCGGCCTCGCGCAGCCAGGCCTCGAGGAAACCGCCGATCCGGGCTTCATAGTACTCGGGCCCCGACACCGACCTCCCCATCGGGTTCACGCTGGGGATGGCGATCAGGTCGGACAGCAGGCGGGTCGATTCGTCCACGGGCCGCGCCCTTCCGGTCGATGGGATTTCAGCGGGACCGGCGCGACGTCGCGCGGTCCCGACCCTGTCGGCGTCGCGAGGCGACGTCGGTCGTCACTTCACGCGTTCCAGGTACTCGCTGGTCCGGGTGTCGATCCGGATCTTCTCGCCCGGCTTGATGAACGGCGGGACCTGGACCTTGAGCCCGGTCTCCAGCGTCGCTTCCTTGTACTGGTTGGTCGCCGTGGCGCCCTGGAGCGCGGGGGGCGTGTCGGTCACGCACAGCTCGACCGAGTCGGGGATCTCGATGGAGACCGGCTTGTCGTTGATGTACTTGACCGAGACCTTGCTGTTGGGCAACAGGAACTCCATCGCCGTCCCGATGATCTCGGGCGCGAAGTGGAGCTGGTCGTAGGTCTCGGTGTCCATGAAGACGTGCTCGTCGCCCGCCGAGTACAGGTACTCGTACGGCTTCGTCTCGACGTAGGGGACCTCGATCTGGTCCACCGAACGCAGACGCTTGTCGATCAGCGACCCCGAGTTCATGTTGCGGAGCTTGGTCTGGACCATGGCCCGGAGGTTGCCCGGGGTGTGGTGGGCGAAGTCGACCACGACGAAGTTCACGCCTTCCATCGTGATCACCATGCCGCGGCGGATATCGGTCGCTTTGATCATCATGGCTAGTTGCGTCTCTCTCTGGGATCGTCAAGACGGGTCGGCGAGTCCCTCCGGCCGATCCTGTCGATGCGGGATGATTTCAAGGGCGGCGGAGCGGCGTCAGGCGCGGATCCGAAGCCCGAATTTACTGGCCCCGCGTCGTTCTGCCTAGCCCGCCTTCCACTTCCGGCCGACCGGACGGACCTTCCTCGCCGAGCTCGGACGGACCGATTTCTCGCTGGCGACCTCATCGCCCCCGCCCCGAGGCGTTCGGGTGCGCCTGCCCGGAGGGCCCAGGATTTTGCGGCCGGGCCCCGCCGTTTCTCGGCCCAAACCTACGTCCCCGAAGGGATTCGGGGTGATCTCGGGAGTCCGGCGAAATTCGACGCCTTGACGTTTTTCGACGAACCGTCAATAATCCCCGCATGAGCACGATGACGCGAAAGCAAAAGGAGATCCGTCAGCGCGAGGCGTACCTGCTGGACGTCGCCCGGAAGATGCTGATGGAGCAAGGATTCGCGGGCCTGAGCATGGACCGCCTGGCCGAGGCCACCGAGTATTCCAAGGGGACGATCTACCAGCACTTCTCGACGAAGGAAGACCTCGTCGCGGCGCTGGCGGTTCAGAGCATCGAGCACCGTCGGGAGCTGTTCGAGCGGGCCAGGGCCTTCGAGGGCCGCGCCCGCGAGCGGATGTTCGCCATCGGCGTGGCCGACGAGCTGTTCGGCCGGCTGCACCCGCAATACTACCAGGCCGAGATGGTGATCCGGCTCGCGAACCTGCAGGACCGCGCCGACGTCCAGAGGCGGAAGCTCCTGCGGGAGCGGGACCGCCAGTGCGCCGGCTGGGTCCGCGAGATCATCGAGTCGGCCGTCGCCGACGGCGACCTCGCCCTTCGCGAGCCCTGGACGCCGCAGGGCCTGACGACCGCGACCTTCGCGGTGGCCGTCGGCACCCACCTGGGACTGCTCAACGCCGACCCGCTGTTCAACGAGTGCCCCACGGAGCACACCTGCCAATTGAAGCGGGAGAGCCTCAACATGATGTTCGACGGCTTCGGCTGGCGGCCGCTCTATTCGGAGTGGGATTACGCCGCGACCCGCCTCCGGGTGATGGAGACGATCTTCCCCGAGGAGTGGCGGGTCATCAACGACGAACCCTGAGCCTTTCTTCTTCCCGCCGGACCGTATGGGCCGGCGGCGCGCCTCACTTCCCATGACCACGGGCCCTCGCGACCCCCTTCGCGAACGGGCCCCAACCCTCCGACGGAGGACGCCCCGCGCGGGGCCGGGAGAACATGGATACCACGACCGCCTCGCGAAGACGCTCCCGCCGGAGCCTCGGCCTGATGGGCCTCGCCCTTGTCTGGGGAGCCGCCGGCTCGGGCTGCTCGAAGCACGAGGCGCCGAGGACGCCCCCCCCTCCCCTCGTCGGCGTCGTCGAATCCCGGCGGATGGACATCCCCGTCATCGACACGCCCAACGGCACGACGGTCGCCCTG
This sequence comes from Paludisphaera soli, assembly GCF_011064595.1. GTDB lineage: Bacteria > Planctomycetota > Planctomycetia > Isosphaerales > Isosphaeraceae > Paludisphaera > Paludisphaera soli. Next base: position 328,707 of record NZ_JAALJI010000003.1, read on the forward strand.
GAGCAGGTGACGCTCCGGGCCCGCGTCCGGGGGTTCATCACCGAGCGGCTCTTCGAGGAGGGCTCGTTCGTCAAGAAGGGCGACCTCCTCTTCGTCATCGAGGAGGAGCCGTACAAGATCGCGCTCGAATCGGCCAAGGCCATGCAGGCGCAGGCCGAGGCCGCCGTCCGCAAGGCCGAGCAGTCCAAGGTGCGGGAGACGAGCGCGGCACGAGTGGCCCTGGACGTGGCCCAGCTGAACCTCAAGCGGATCGAGGAGCGACGGGCCCGGGCCCTGCTCGCCCGGAACGCCGGCTCCCAGGAGGACCTCGACCGGGCGGAGGCCGACCGCAAGCAATATGAGGCCCAGGTCGAGGCCGACCAGGCGAACTACGACCAGGCGATGGCCGACTACGAGATCGCCATCCTCGCGGCCAAGGCCCAGCTCGACGCCGCCAAGGCGGGCGTCCGCGACGCCGAGCTGGACCTCGGATACTGCCGCATGACCGCCCCGATCGACGGCCGCATCGGCATCGCCCTCGTCAAGGTGGGGAACCTCGTCGGCCCCGGGCAAGAGGGGGGGAGCTACACCGAGCTGGCCACCATCCAGCAGCTCGACCCGATCGCCGTCGACATCCGCATCAGCTCGCGATACCTGGACCGGGCGACCCAGCTCGTCCAGCAGAAGACCCCGGTGGAGCTGACCCGTCCCGGGGTCGAGGGCGAGGAGCGGCACCAGTACAACGGCCAGCTCTACTTCATCGACAATTTCATCGACGAGACCACCTCGACCTTCCTCTCCAAGGCGAGCATGCCCAACCCCAACGGCACGCTCCTGCCCGGCGAGTACGTCAAGCTGAGGATGGAGATCGAGCAGTTGAAGGACGTCGTCGTCGTGCCGGCCCAGGCCGTCACCGAGAGCGAATCCGGCCCGGTCGTCTACGTCATCGACAAGGAAGGCAAGGTCGCCGTGCAGGGGGTGCAGGCCGGCCTGACGACGTATCAGGGGATGCGCGTGCTGTTCGGCGGGCTGGAGGCGGGCGTCCCGGTCATCGTCGAGGGCCTGCAGATGATCCGCCCCGGGATGCCCGTCACGGTCCAGCCCGCGACCCTCGCCCGGCCCGTCGAGACCCCCACCACGGCCGGAGCCGACGCCCCGACCGAGGCCCCCGCCGCGACCGACGCCCCCGCGTCCGCCGCCCCGAAGGCCGCCGCGCCGTCCCCGAAGAAGGCCGAGCCCGCCGCCGGGGCGCACTGACCCCGCGGCCGAGGAGTCGTCCTTACCCCATCCCCGAGGGACAGCCCCCAACCCAGCGAGCGCACTCTCATCATGGTGAACTTCTTCATCGGCCGGCCGATCTTTGCGACGGTGCTGGCGATCCTGATGGTGCTCATCGGCGGCATCTGCGCGACGCTCCTGCCGATCGCGCAGTACCCCCCGATCGCCCCCCCGCAGGTCCAGGTCACCACGACCTACACCGGGGCCGACGCGCTCAGCGTCGCCCGGACCGTGACGACCCCCATCGAGCAGCAGATCAACGGCACCAAGGGCCTGATCTACTTCAGCTCGGACAGCACCAGCAACGGCGTCTCGAACATCGTCGCCACGTTCGACGTCGGCTACAACCAGGACATGGCCGCGGTCGACATCCAGAACAAGGTACAGACCGCCAACGCCCAGCTTCCCCCCGAAGTCAAGCAGTACGGCGTCACGATCAAGAAGACGTCGACCGACATGGTCTGCGTCGTCAACCTGATCTCGCCCGACGGCCGCTACGACGCCAACTTCCTGGACAACTACGGCCAGATCTACATCTCCGACATCCTCAAGCGCATCCCCGGCGTCAGCGACGTCATGTCGTTCGGCCGGAAGTACGCCATGCGGATCTGGCTCGACCCCGACCGCCTGGCCAACATGCGGATCAGCAGCGACGAGATCCTCGCCGCCGTCCGCTCCGAGAACCTCCAGGCCGCCGCCGGCAAGATCGGCGGCTCCCCCGTCCCCGAGGGCCAGGTCCGCGAGTTCCCGATCACCGTCAAGGGGCGGCTCTCCAAGGCGGCCGAGTTCGAGGAGATCATCGTCCGCCGCAACGACGACGGCTCGATCGTCCGCCTCAAGGACGTAGCCCGCGTCGAGCTGGCCTCGGAGAACTACGAGACCGCCGGCTTTCTGGACGGCCAGCCCGCCGGCGCCATGCCGGTCTTCCAGTACGCCGACGCCAACGCCCTGAACATCGTCGAGGCCGTCCACCACGAGATGGAGCGGGTCAAGAAGGACTTCCCCGAGGGCCTCGACTACGCGATGGCCTACGACACGACCAAGTACGTCGAGGAGAACATCGAGGAGGTGCAGCACACCCTCCTAGAGGCCTTCGGCCTGGTCATGATCGTGGTCTTCGTCTTCCTCCAGGGCGTCCGGGCCACCATCATCCCGTTGATCGCCATCCCGGTCTCACTGATCGCCACCTTCGCGGCGATGGCCCTGTTCGGGTTCTCGATCAACTCGTTGACGCTCTGCGGCCTGGTCCTGGCGATCGGCCTGGTGGTCGACGATGCGATCATCGTGGTCGAGAACGTCGAGAAGTTCCTCCATCGCGGCTATCGGCCGCTGGAGGCCACCCGTGCGGCCATGGCCGAAATCACCACGCCGATCATCACGATCACGCTCGTCCTCGCCGCCGTGTTCGTCCCGGTCGCCTTCATGCCCGGCATGACCGGCCGGCTCTACAACCAGTTCGCGATGACGATCGTCTTCTCGTTCGTGTTCTCGGCCATCAACTCGCTGACCCTCAGCCCGGCCATGGCCCGGCTCTTCCTCAAGCCCAAGCACGGCGAGACCCGCTTCTTCCTCTTCCGCTGGTTCAACCGCGGCATGAAGTGGATCGAGGACTCGTACGACTCGGTCCTCCTGTTCACGGCGAAGCACTGGTGGACGATCGTGGCACCTTCCGTCCTGCTGCTGGCCCTGACCGTCTACATGGTCGGGGTCCGGCCCAAGGCGTTCGTGCCCACGGAGGACCTGGGCTACCTGATCGTCGTCATCCAGACGCCCGACGGCACCAGCCGCGAGATCACCTCGAAGGTGGTCCACCAGGTCGCCGAGATCGCCATGAAGCTCGACGGCATCCAGCACGTCGTGGCCCTGGACGGCCTGAACATCATGAACTCGACGACCCAGAGCAACGCGGGCGTCGTCTTCACCCCCCTCAAGCCCTGGTCGGAACGCCGGTCGCCCGAGCTGCGGGCCGCGGCGCTCTCGCAGAAGTTCCAGGGGATGCTGTTCTCCCAGATACACAACGCCCTGCCGCTGGTGCTCCAGCCCCCGCCGATCCGCGGCCTCAGCCAGACCGGCGGCCACGAGATCGTCATCGAGGACCGCGCGGCCAAGGGGGTGGACGCCCTCCAGCGGGTCGTCGACCAGTTCCAGGACGCGGCCAGCAAGCGGCCCGAACTGGCCAGCGTCTTCACCTCGTACACGGCCCGCGTCCCGCAGCTCCGGTTCGAGCTGGACCGCACCAAGGCCCGCCGGCTCGACGTGCCCGTGGCCGACGTCTTCGCCACCCTGCAGGTCAACCTGGGGGCCTATTACGTCAACGATTTCGACCTCTACGGGAAGGTCTGGCGCGTCCTCATGCAGGCCGAGGGGGGCGTGCGGAGCAAGCCCGAGGACATCCAGAACCTCTACGTGCTCAACCGCAAGGGGGAACGCGTGCCGCTCAGCAGCCTGGGCGAGGTGCACTACACCCTCGGGCCGATCGACGTCCCGCACTACAACCTCTACACCTCGGCCAAGATGATCGGCAATCCCGCGCCCGGCTTCAGCTCGGGCCAGGCGCTCACCGCCCTTCAGCAGATCGCCGACGAGGTGCTCCCCGAGGGCTTCGGCTACGAGTACACCGGCACCACGCTCCAGGAGGTCAAGACCGGCAACCAGGCGACCTACATCTTCGGCCTGTCGGTCGTCTGCGTCTTCCTGTTCATGGCGGCCCTCTACGAGAGTTGGATTCGGCCCACGGTCATCATCCTCACGGTCCCCCTGGCCATGTTCGGGGCGATGGTCGGGCTCTGGATCTACGACATGCCGCTGGACGTCTTCGGCCAGATCGGCCTCGTCATGCTCATCGGCCTGGAGACCAAGAACGCGATCCTCCTGGTCGAGTTCGCGGTCGAGCAGCGCGAGAAGCACGGCAAGAGCATCATCGAATCGGCCATGATCGCCTCTCGCGAGAGGCTGCGGCCGATCCTCATGACCTCCTTCGCCTTCGTCATGGGCGTGCTGCCGATGGCCCGGGCGACGGGTGCCGGCGCCTACAGCCGGAACTCCCTCGGCGTGGTGATCGCCTTCGGCATCGCGGTCAGCACCGTGCTCGGCCGGTTCGTGATCCCGATCTATTACGTCCTCGGCGAACGCCTGGCCGACTACCTGCGGAAGCTCCGCAACGGCGACGAGGTCGACGACGATCACGAGGCCGAGCCGGCCCACCACGACGCCCGCCCCGTCCTGGCGGGAGCCACCGCGAACGGGAACGGCCTGGTCCACTACCCCTCCACCGAGGGCGCCGGCCACGCCGCCCGAGATTGACCGCGGAAGCCTATCCTACGCCTCACGACCCCATCCCGCCGACCGGCCCGGATGGGGTTTTCGTTTCCACCCCTCGCCAGGCCTCGTCGTGTCGCTGCGGAACCGGTCGGCGGAGCGTAGGCGCCTCCTCAGTGACCGCCGACTTCGACCTTGCTATCGAGGCCCCCCGAGTTCGTCCAGCGCGGCGAGTTCCCGCAGGTCGCTCTCAAGCGAGCCGCGACGTCCCCATTCGACGATCGAGATGCATTGTCTAAGCTGCGGCGTTCCCGGACGCTCCCGCTCTTTGACAATCCGGAAGGACCCATCGGACTGCGCGAAAGGCCTCGGTGTCGGGAGTCCAGGGCCATCCGTGCGGTGGTCGGACGCGCCGAACGAACCCAATCCCCAGAGGCGAAAATCGACGCTACCTCCTACAAGACTGGCGGTAGCGTCGATTGGCTTCGATTTGGGGTCCGGCAAACGAACCCAATTTTGACCTCAGCGAGAGTCTTGGCGGGTCGGCCGCTGGGAGAGGCCCGGTTCGTCGCCGTAGGCGAGGACGGCGTCGTTGGCGGGGGGTGCGTTGCGGTTGGCGATCAGTCCGCGGTGCCAGGATCGCCAGGCGCGGTCGAGTTCGCGGACGTCGGCCAGGCCGTAGTGGTCCAGGGTGGCCGAGTCCCAGTCCGTCTCCAGGCCGTCGCGGACGAACTTGAGGAACCGGGGCCGGCCGCCGATCTCGATGAGGAATCGGGAGATCGAGTAGCCCTGGCCGTAGAAGGCCATGAGGTCGCTGGGATACTCTTCGATTCGGAAGAGGTCGCCGAGGAAGATCTCGCCGCGGCGGGCGAGCAAGTCGACGGCGATCTGGTCGTGCCGGGTCCGCTCCCGCTCGTCCTCGCTCAGGAGCGAGGCGCCCTCGTCGGCCCAGCGCGGCATGGGGCCGCCGAAGAAGGCCGCGAAGACGGTGTGCGTGACCTCATGGGGGAGCGCCGAGGCCAGGATGCGGTCGAGCCGGCCCTCGACGACCATGCTCTGGTCGCTGACGTGGCCGTGATCGAACCCGAAGGAGGTGAGGCCCCCGGCCTCGCCCCCGGTCAGCTTCACCTTCACCGGACAGGGGACCGCCCAGTCGGGGAGTTCGCGGCCGAGCCAGGCGAGGGCGATCGTACGTCGGCATTCCTCGGCATGTTCCGCAACCTTCATCGCCACGTCGCGGTTGGGGGCCTCGACGACGAAGTTCTTGGTACGGTGGGAGGCGCCGCCGAGCAGCGGCAGGAGGCCCAGGAGCAGGGCCGCGGCGGCGCGGGCGCGGGGGCCGGAAGACCGAACGCGATAGGCATCCATGCGGCGCACTCCTCCATGAGCGTTCGCGGGTCGGGCTCGATCCTTCGAGCAAGCCAGGGACGAGGGCCGGACGTCGGGACGGCTCGGTCTCTCATCGCGGAGACTTTAGCAAAAACCCCCTCCGCTGTCGCCCCTTTTTCCGATCGGTCGCAAGCCTCGACCCGGCCTACAATTCGAGAGTGTCAGGCCGGACGCAATCGGTTAGAATCCCCGGATCGCGGGCGCATCGACGCCCGGGCCGAGTCCGCCCCGCACCCCGACAGGAACCCGGCAAGCCCGACATGGAGACGTCCCACTTCCTCATCATCTCGGGCTTGATCCTGATCAACGCCTACTTCGTCGCAGCCGAGTTCGCGCTGGTGAAGGTGCGGACCAGCCAGATCGACCAGCTCGCCCAGCAGGGGAACTGGGCCGCCCGGCTCACCAGCAAGGCCCTGGACCGCCTGGACCTCTACCTCTCGGCCTCGCAGATCGGCATCACGGTCGCGAGCCTCGCGCTGGGCCGCGCGATCGAGAAGTGGATCGACCCGGTGATGGAACACCTGCTGGAGTGGGTCGGGCTCGGGCACTCCCGACTCGCCGTGGGGGGGATGTCGATCGCCCTGGTGCCAATCCTCTCCCTCACGTTCGTCACCTTCCTGCACATGGCCCTCGGCGAGCAGGCGCCCAAGACCCTGGCGATCCGGGCTCCGCGCGTCGTCGCCCTGGTCACGTCCCCTCCCCTCGTCCTGCTGGCCTACGTCTTCTGGCCGGCGATCTGGCTGCTCAACACGGCCAGCAACCTGACCCTCAAGGTCCTGGGGCTGGGGGGCGCGAGTTCCGAGGAGATCTCCCACACCGACGAGGAGATCCGTCACATCCTGGCCGAGAGCGTCGAGGGGGGCCACCTCTCGCGCAGCGAACGGGTGATGATCGAGAACGTCCTGACCCTGGAGGAGAAGACCGCCAGGCGAGTCATGATCCCCCGGCCCGACATCGTCTACCTCAGCCTGTCCCGGCCGTTCGAGGAGAATCTGCGGCTCGCCCGACAGGCCGGACATACCCGCTATCCGCTCTGCGAGGACGACCTGACGTCGGTGGTCGGCATGATCCACGTCAAGGACGTCTTCCGCAGCGGCGGATTCCAGAACGGCCGGGTCGACCTCCGCCAGCTCGCCCGCAAGGCCCCGTACCTGCCCGTGACGCTCCGGCTGGATCAGCTCCTCCTGGAGTTCCAGCGCAACCGGGTCCACCTGGCGATGCTCCTCGACGAGTACGGCAGCGTCGTCGGCATGGTCACCCTGGAGAACGTCCTGGAAGAGCTGGTCGGCCCGATCCAGGACGAGTTCGACCGCGAGGCCCCCGAGGTCACCCCGCTCGGAGACGGCGTCTTCGAGGTCGAGGCCTCCTGCCCGCTCGACCGCCTGGAGGAGGCCGTCGGCATCGAGATCCCCGAGACCGACGCCGAGACCACCGGCGGCCTGATCCTCGACCTGCTGGGCCGCCTGGCACACGCCGGCGATTACGTCGAGATCGAGGGCCACCGCCTGGTGGTCCTCAAGGCCGATCCCACCCGCATCCGCAAGGTCCGGATCGAGCCGATCGTCCCGGCGGACGTCCAAGGCGAGCGGCCCCGCGACGAGCCCGAGTCGGCCTGACCTCGCCGGGTCGGTGCCCCCGGGCGCGGAGTCGGCTATAATCCCTGGTGTTCGCGACTCGCGGGATGCGCGGTCGGCCTTTCGGCCCGGCGGCTCGCCCCTCCCGGCCGCCGCGGGTCCGCCGGAGCTGGCGCCGATGCATGTTTCGCTGTTCATCACTTGCTTCAACGACACCCTGTTCCCCGGCACGGGCAAGGCCATGGTCGCCCTTCTGGAACGCCTCGGCCACACGGTCGACTTCCCGATGGGCCAGACCTGCTGCGGCCAGATGCACTACAACACCGGCTACCAGCGCGAGAGCCTCCCGCTGATGCGACGGTTCGTGGATATCTTCCGGGATTCCGAGGTCGTGGTCTCCCCCTCGGCCTCGTGCGTCGCCATGGTCCACGAGGCCTATCCGAAGCTCGCCGCCGAGACCGGCGACGCCGGCCTCGTCCGCGAAGTCGAGGCGCTCGTCCCCCGGGTGTTCGAGCTGACCATGTTCCTGGCCGACAAGCTCGGGGTCGAGGACGTCGGGGCCTACTTCCCGCACCGGGTGACCTTCCACACGACCTGCCATTCCAAGCGGATGCTCCACATCGGCGACGCCCCGCTGAGGCTGCTGAGGAAGGTGCGCGGGATCGACCTCGTCGAGCTTCCCCGGGTCGACGAGTGCTGCGGGTTCGGCGGGACATTCGCCGTCAAGAACGCCGACACGTCGATCGCCATGCTCTCGGACAAGATCCGCTGCGTCCTGGACACCCGCGCCGAGTACTGCGCGTCGGCCGACAACTCGTGCCTCATGCACATCGGCGGCGGCCTCCATCGCCAGCGAGCGGGGGTCAACCCGATCCACATCGCCGAGATCCTGGCCACGACCGAGGACGGCATGCCGGCCGGCGGCATCGCGGCGGCCGCGGCGGTCGCCGAAAGGAACGCTTGATCATGGCCCGACACGACCCGACGACCAACGCCGAACTGATGTCGCGCGAGGGGGTCCCCCCCCTCCCCACGAAGCAGCCGGCGATGAGCTTCCAGGACGCGGCGAAGCTCTCCCTGGGAGACTCCCAGCTTCGCTTCAACATGGGGAAGGCCACGAACACGATCCGCGGCAAGCGGGTCAAGGTGGTCGAGGAGATGCCCGACTGGGAGGCCCTCCGCGAGGCCGGCCGCGCCATCAAGGATCGGACCCTCCGCCACCTCGACAAGTACCTCCTCCAGTTCGAAGCCTCGGTGGCCCGCGTCGGCGGCAAGATCCACTGGGCCGCCGACGCCGACGACGCCAACCGGATCGTCGCCGACCTCGTCAAGGCCCAAGGCGCGAAGGAGGTGGTCAAGATCAAGTCGCTGACCACCGACGAGATCGGGCTCAACGAGGCCCTGGCCCGCGAGGGGATCACGGCGCACGAGACGGACCTCGCCGAGCTGATCATCCAGCTGGCCGACGAGCGGTCCTCGCACATCCTCGTCCCCGCCATCCACAAGAGTCGCGCCGAGATCCGCGAACTGTTCCGTCGCACCCTGGAGAACACCGAGGAGCTGACCGACGACCCCCGGGCCCTCGCCGCGGCCGCCCGCGCGCACCTCCGCAAGAAGTTCCTGACCGTGCCCGTCGCCGTCAGCGGCGTGAACTTCGGCGTCGCCGAGACCGGCACCGTCTGCATCGTCGAGTCCGAGGGGAACGGCCGGATGTGCCTGACCCTGCCCAAGGTCCTCATCTCGGTCATGGGCATCGAGAAGGTCGTGCCGACCTGGCGGGACATGGAGGTCTATCTCCAACTGCTCCCGCGGTCGAGCACCGCCGAGCGGATGAACCCGTACACCTCGTTCTGGACCGGCATCGCCCCTCCGGGCGACGGGCCGGATGAGTTCCACGTCATCCTGCTGGACGACGGCCGCTCCAAGGTCCTGACGGACCGCGTGGGCCGCCAGGCCCTCGCCTGCATCCGCTGCTCGGCCTGCCTCAACATCTGCCCGGTCTACGAGCGCACCGGCGGCCACGCCTACAACTCCGTCTATCCCGGACCGATCGGCGCTATCCTGACGCCCCAGCTCGTCGGCGTCGAGAACGCCGGCTCGCTCCCTTATGCATCGTCGCTCTGCGGGGCCTGCTACGAGGTGTGCCCGGTGAAGATCAACATCCCCGAAGTGCTCGTCCACCTTCGCGGCAAGGTCGTCCGCAAGAAGCAGGAGACCCTGCGCGGGCAACTCGCCCCCGAGAACGTGGCGATGAAGACCCTGGGCCGCGTCTTCGCCTCGCCCCGACGCTATGCGGCGATGCAGAAGATGGGCCGGCAGGGGCAGAAGTTGATGGTCAAGGGGGGGGTGATCGAACGCATCCCCGGCTACCTCGGCGGCTGGACTTCCGTCCGCGACGTCTACCCGATCGCCCCCCAGACCTTCCGCGAGTGGTGGAAGCAGCGCGAGCGCAAGGTCCTGCCCAAGCAGCCCCCTCGCGAGGAGACCCGGCCATGACCCCGCCCCGAGAGACCGTCCTGGCCAGGATCCGCGCCGCCCTGACGGACGTTCCGACGCTCGAACGCCCCGAAGACGTCGTGATCGATCGGTCCTACCGGCACATCGACGACGAGCCCGAACGAGCACGCCTCGAACGATTCATCGAGAGGGTCCGCGAGTACAAGGCTCGGGTCAAGGTCGCCCGGGCCGACGACCTTTCAAGGGCGATCGCCGAGTCGTGCGCCGAGAGGGGCGTCGCCCGCCTCGTCACACCGGCTGACCTCCCCGACGGGTGGGCGCCGCCGGGAGTCGAATTGATCCGAGAGCCCGGCCTGACGAACGACGAGTTGGAGCGGAGCGACGGCGTCCTGACCGCGTGCGCCCTGGGGATCGCCCAGACCGGGACGGTGGTCCTCGACAGCGGACCCGGCCAGGGCCGACGGGCGATCTCCCTCGTGCCGGACTACCACCTCTGCGTGGTCTTCGATCGACAGGTCGTCGGCCTGGTCCCCGAGGCCGTCGTGAGGCTCCAGGCCGCGGCCGAGTCCCCCGCGCGGCCGATCACGTTCATCTCCGGGCCGTCGGCCACGTCCGACATCGAGCTCAACCGCGTCGAAGGCGTCCACGGCCCCCGGACCCTGGAAGTCATCGTCGTGACCGAGCTGGACGTCTCCTGAGCCCGGAGGCTCGCTGATTTCTGGAGGCGGGAACGCACCCCCGCCTTCGCGAATCAGCAGCCCCGCGCGTCCATCTCGACGTACTCCCGCCGGCCCGAACCGGTGTAGATCTGGCGGGGCCGGCAGATGCGCCGCTCGGGATCCTGGTAGAGTTCGTACCAGTGGGCGATCCAGCCCGGGACCCGGCCGATCGAGAACATGACCGTGAACATGTTCAGGGGAATGCCGATCGCCCGCAGGATGATGCCCGAGTAGAAGTCGACGTTGGGATAGAGCTTCCGCTCCAGGAAGTAGTCGTCCGTGAGGGCGATCTCGGCCAGCTCGCGGGCGATCTCCAGCAAGGGGTCCGACACGCCCAGCGTGTCGAGCAGCTCCCCGCAGGTCTCTTCCAGGATCTTGGCCCGGGGGTCGAAGTTCTTGTAGACCCGATGCCCGAAGCCCATCAGGCGGAACTTGCGGTCCTTGACCTTGGCGACGATCGAGCGAGGGTCGTCGCCCCCCTCCTGAATCTGCCGGAGCATCTCGATCACCGCCATGTTGGCCCCGCCGTGGAGCGGGCCCCACAGGGCGCAGACGCCGGAGGCGACCGAAGCGAAGACGTTGGCCCCGGACGAGCCGACCATCCGCACCGTGGAGGTCGAGCAGTTCTGCTCGTGGTCGGCGTGGAGGATCAGGAACTTCGTGAGCGCCCGGACCACCTGCAGGGGAGGCTCGTGCCGGCGGTGCGGCCGCGAGAACATCATGTGCAGGAAGTTGCGGCAGTAGCTGAGCGAGGGATCGGGATACTCCATCCGCCTCCCCTGCGTCATCTTGTAGCTGAACGCCGCGATCGTGCAGACCTTGCTCATCAGGGTCGCCGTGGCGCGGATCAGCCGCTCGTCGTCCATCTCGGGGGCGAGCAGCTCGGGATGATAACATCCGCAGGCGTTGATCATCGCCGAGAGCATCGCCATCGGGTGCCCATGCGGCGGGAAGCCCTCGAAGTGGTAGCGCATGCCCTCGTGGAGCAGCTGCTCGTCGGTGAGCAGGGCGCGGAATCCGGCGAGTTGGTCGGACGTCGGCAACTCGCCGAAGATCAAGAGCCAGGCCACCTCGACGAAGCTGCTCTTCTCGGCCAGCTCCTCGATCGGGTACCCGCGATAGCGGAGGATCCCACGCTCGCCGTCGATGAAGGTGATCGCGCTATTGCAGGCGGCCGTGTTGCCGAAGCCGGGGTCGACCGTGATGTAGCCCGTCTGGTCGCGGAGCCGGCCGATGCCGACGCCGTGCTCGTCCTCCGAACCCACGACGATCGGGAGGTCGACTTCGCGGCCCGGCAGCTGGAGGCGCGCGACGGAGCGGTCGGCGTCGGCCGGGGCGGGGACGGCGGGGGACGGCATGGACGGACCCTCGACGGGGAGCCAGGGAAGAGCGGGGAAGGCGATCGCGGAGCGGGCCTCGCCTCGAATCGGGGAGGGTTTGCGGCCGAGGCGTCGGGGGCGGGGGCGGGAGGGCGCGAGCGGCGGGCGGGCCTGGGGCCGCGCCCGCCGCTCGGGGATTTCGGCGTCAGCCGCGCTTGGCGACGACGGTGGAGCCGTCGGGGGTGGCGTCGGAGGAGTAGTCGAACCACTTGGGGTCGAACTCGATCCGGCGGTTCTCGCGCATGGCGATGTTGGTGGTCAGCGCGATGACCGCGTCGGCCAGGGCGACCTCGCCCTTGCAGCGGGGCTGGTGCTCCGAGTCGGCGTGGAAGTTGGAGGCGTCGCCGTGGCGGACGCAGTAGGCGAAGTGCTCCAGCTCCTCGCGGTAGCCGCGGGAGGGGTCGGCCGTGGCCAGGCCGCCGATCGCCGTCGCGGCGCTGGGGCCGGCGGTGCTCGGGCTTGTCTCCAGGACCGGCTTCTTGTTCTGGGTCTCGACGGTGACGCTGGTCGTCTTCGAGAGGGCGGCGGCGCCGGCCTCCTTGTACAGGAGGATCTCCTTCTCCTGATAGACGACCATGGTCCCCTTCGAGCCCATGACCTGCTCGCCGTATCCGTCGAACGAGTTGGTGTTGATGGACGAATACGTCACGACGATGCGGTCCTTCGCGTCGGTCCCGGGGAACTCGAACATCGTGAAGACGTGGTCGTCCGCCTCGCGGCCGTCCTTGTAGAAGAAGTTGCCGCCGACGCCGGTGACGGCGATCGGGTGCTTCTTGCCCAGGAAGATCGAGCAGGCGTCGAGCTGGTGGCTCCCTAGCTCGGCCATCAGGCCGGCGCCCGTGCGGTTGTAGAGCCGCCAATTGATCAGCTCGTCCAGGCTCTTGTAGCCGTAGGCGGCGAAGTCGATGCTCTTGTCGTCGTCGGGGTAGATCCGCTTCCAGGAGTCCTGGTAGATCAGGTTGCCCTTCTCGTCGTGCATGTACTGCGGGAGCCCGGTCGCCATGTCGTAGATCGGGCTGCCGGACGCGTCGCGAGCGACGCGGGGCTGGGCGTTGTTGCGGTGCCAGAGCGCGCGGATGTGGCGGACCTCGCCGAGCACGCCGTTGGTGAGCAGGAAGTTGGCGTTGTCGTAGAGCGCCGAGTAGTGCCGCTGGTGGCCGACGGCCAGGAGCTTGTTGGTCTCCCGGGCGACCCGGCACATCTCCTTGCACTCGCCGATCGAGTGCGCCATCAGCTTCTCGGTGAAGACGTGCTTGCCAGCCTTCATGGCCTCGATGGCGACCGGGGCGTGCAGCCAGAGCGGCAGGGCGATGACGACGACCTCGACGTCCGGGTCGGCGTACATCTCCTCCTTGTTCTGATACTGCTTGATGGTCTTGGCGGCGGCCTCGCCGTATTGCTTGTGGGTGGCGAACTCCTTGCGGGCCCGCACCTGCTGCGACGGCCGGATGTCGCAGAAGCCGACGAAGTCCATGTAGTCGCGGTTGTGGTAGCGGATCATGGCCTGGCAGCCTTCGTCGCCGGTGCCGATGATCGCGGCCTTGACCGGGGGCTTGTCTCCCAGGCCCTGGTAGCCGAAGTAGTACGCCCCCATGGCGGGCGCGGCGGCGGCGGCGGCCAGCCAGTCGCGGCGGCTCATGCCCAGGGCCCGGTTCGCGTTCTCGCGGCCCAGAATACGCTGCTCGGCGGTCAGATTCGTCATCCCAAGCTCCTCAGAGATCGATAAGCGTCATTCGGGGTCGAGTCACGAAACGGACCGTTCCAGGTTCCGGGACGAGCCGGCGGCCGTGCGGTCTTCGTCGCCTTCGAGGAGCCCCTCGCGACGGGCGAGGCGGCGACGGCGACGGCCGCCGAAGAAGAGGGCGTCCAGACCCACCCAGTGCGCGCTCGGCGTGGCCGCGATCAGTAGGCAGGCGATCAGCTCGATGAGGTTCTTGCTGACGATCCAGTAGTGCCCCTCCACCTTCGGGCTCTCGGGCAGGCCCGGCCAGGGGGGCATGGAGAAGTAGATCATCGCCAGGAACCCCGCCGCCGCCAGGGCCGAGAGGGGGGTCAGGAAGCCCAGGATCAGGCACGCCCCCATCAGGATCAGCCCGTACATGGTCAGTACGTTGGCCACGTCCAGAAAGGTCGTCGGCGGCTGATATTCGGCTCGACGGGCCAACCATCCCTCGTACTTCGCGGCGGCCTTCGGCGGGAGCGAAGACTTCAGCCAGGCCATGTCGAGCCAGGAGGTGCGGGCCTGCTTCTGGTCGGGCGGGACCAGCCCGACGACGGCCGTCTTGAGATCATCGCCCTGGGCCACGATCGGCGCGGTGAGCGTCTTCCGCTCGGCGTTGAGCGCCTGCCGGGCCTCCCAGGCCCGCTCGCGTTCGAAGGACATGGACTTGGGGTCGCGCTCGACCAGCATGGCCTCGCGGAGGTCGTGCAGGTACTTGTCGCGGCCCTGAACGTTCACGGGGTTGTGAAACCAGTAGTCGGCCCAGACGTAGGCGTCGTCAAGGAGGATCTTCGCCTTCCCCTTCTGGTCCTCGTCGAAGTCGTAGTGGCGGCCGATCCCGTCCACCATGTCGGCCCAGGACTTCTTGAGTCGAGCCTGGTCCAGCATCTCCAGGCCATTGGCGTCCGGCAGCATCCCCCGGAAGTAGGGGGCCATCGGCCCGCTGGAGTTCCGCAGGTAGATCTCGGCCGAGAACGGCTTGCCGTGCTCGCCCGACTCGTACTTGTCGAGCCCCTCGGTGAGGAAGTGCCAGCCGATCGCGATCCGGAGCAGGACGAGGAAGAGCGCCCCGAGGAAACCTATCTGGTAGCGTCTGGCGGCGTTCAGGGGACGCCTCCTTTCTACGTTCGTGAGGCGGTCAGGAGGAAGCGAAGTCTTGCGGGCCCAGGCCCATCGCGACGACGCGAGGGGAGCGGTCGGCGGGCCCTCGCTCGACGAACACGACGCCGACGTCGGGACGCCTGGCGACGAGGTCCCGCCCGGCTTCGGGCCCGAGGACGTACAGGGCCGTCGAGAGCGCGTCGGCCTCGGCGGCGGTGGGGGCGAGGACGGTCACGCTCGACGGGCCGTCGGCCGGCTCGCCGGTGCGCGGGTCGAGGATGTGGCCGTACGAGCGGCCCTCGGCCTCGAATCGCTGGTAGGCGCCGCCCGAGGTCCCGACCGCCCGGTTCCGGACCCGGAACACCCCCAGGGGGGATTCGGGGTCGGACGGGTTCTGGAGGGCGATCTCCCAGCGGCCGGCGAACCGCCCGGGGGGGGAGCCGAGGGCGAACAGGCTCGATTGGCCCCCGTGCACCAGGGCCGACGTCGGCAGGACGTGGCCGCGGAGGACGTCGACGGCGCGGTCGATCGCGTAGCCCTTGCCGATGCTCCCGAAGTTCACGACCAGCCCCGGGGTCTCGAAGCCGACGGTGCGGCGCGCCCGGTCCAGCCGCAGCTTGCTCCAGCCGGTCCTCGCCATGGCGTCGGCCCGCTCCGCGTCGCTCGGCACGCGCTTCGGGCCCCGGACGAATCCCCAGGCCTCGGAGAGCGCCCCGGCGGTCACGTCGTAGGCCCCCCCGCTCCACTCGGAGACGGCGCGGGCCAGTTCCAGGAGATCGAACAGACCAGGCTCCACCTCGACGGGCCCTTCATGGGCGGAGCGGTTGAGGCGGCTGACTTCGGAGTCGTCGCGATACACCGTGAGCTGGGCTTCGAGGGCCTCGATCCGGTCGAGCGCGCGGGAGGCCAGCTCGACCGCGCCGAGCAGGCGGGCGCCGAGCCGGATCTCGAAGAACGAGCCCATGCCGGGGCGATGCACGCGGAGCAGGTCGGAGGGCCCGACGGCCCCGGGCGTGTGGGATCCGGCCCCACGCGCCTCGGCCCCCAGGCGTCGGAGACGCATGAGGTCGCGACGATTCACTCCGCTTCGTGGAGCCTTCACGGCGGGGGCCTTTATGCAAGGGAATGCAGTGCGGGCCGGGCAGGCCCGAGGGTTCGGGGGCCCCGAGGGATCGCGGCTCGCCGGTCGGACGCAGACACTGGATTATAGGAAAAGCCGCAGCGTCGCGTGAAGAGGCCAAGCCGAGATTCGGCGGGGCCCCGGCGGGATGGGCGGGCCGGACGGGAGGTCGGGCCGCAGGCCGGCGAATCCGCGCGGGGATCCGGGGGAATTCCTGATGATCGGGGCCTCCGAGGGCCGATGGATGGTGTCGTCAGGATCGAGCCGGGTGCGTCGAAATCACGTCTTTATCGACGCCCCCAGGACTCTTGCTCGGCCCTCGAGCGGATCACGAGACGGCCAGGGTCCGCCCGGACCCGAGGTCGCGGCAAAGCACGGAGGACGAAGAACGATGGCGACTGCACGTCTGCGACTCTTCCCCTACACCGAGGAAGATCACGAGGAAGTCGAGGCTCCGTCCATCCCCATCCGGCTCTGCGACCTCTACCCCCTGCTCGCCCAGGCGTACCGCGACAATTACGTCTGGCTCCGCGACTTCGAAAACGACGAACTGCTCGTCAGCGGAGACCTGTACGAGGTGATCCGCGCCTTCTCGAACTGTCGTCCGTCGGCCTGATCCGGGACCTGAAGCCTCGCCGCCCGCCTCCGCTAGTCGCCTTCGAGGGTGCGGCCGAGGCGGCCGGGCCTTCGACCTTGTCGCCGCCTCGCGGAAGCGCTAGGCTAGGTGGGTGGCTCCACAAGGACGTCCCACTCCATCTCGGTCCGACTCGGCACTTCCACGAAGCGAGCTTCCACGATGGTCACCAAGAAAACCAGCACCGATGAGGCTTTCACGATCGAGCGTCATGGCGACGTGACCGTCATCACGGCGACGCCGGCCCTGGAGAAGCTCTCGTTTCGCCTCGAAGAACAGGCCGCCGACCTGATCCTCGACCCCATCCGGAGGCAGGACAACCCGCTGATCGTCTTCGACCTCAGCCGGGTCAACTACTTCGGCTCGATGTTCCTGGCCCTTCTGATCCGCACCTGGAAGCTGGCCTCGGCCCACGGCGGCTCGATGGCCCTCTCGGGCGTGACCGCGAGGACCCGCGAACTCCTCAGGGTGACCTCGCTCGACATCGTGTGGCCGATTTACGACACCCGCAGCGAGGCCGTCGCGGCGTTGGAACTCGACTGACCGCTCCCGACCGACCCGACCCCCCCGGGTCGGCTTTCGTCGCCGGACGGCGGCGCCCTCTCGGTGGCGCCGGCGTCCGTCGTCGCGCCTGCCGTTGACAGTTTCGTCCGCCGTCCCGATGATGACCATGAGGCCCTCGGCCGAATCCCGACGCGATCGCCGATCGTCCCCTTTCCCGGGAGCGGAGCCAAGATGGGGATTTACGACCGCGAATACTATCGTGGTGAAAAGAGCGGTCCCGGCTGGTTCAGCGGCCCCGCGCCGTGGTGCAAGACGATCATCGTCCTCAACGTCGCGATCTTCCTGCTCAGGGCGATCTTCCACCCCGATCAGGGATTCATCTACGAGTGGCTCGCGGCTTCCCCCGAGGGCATCTTCCGGCAGGGCCGCGTATGGCAGCTCCTGACGGCCACGTTCCTGCATGATCAGCTGTCGATCTGGCACATCCTCGGCAACATGCTGTTCCTGTGGATCGTCGGCCGAGAGATGGAGTCGATGTACGGCAGCCGGGACTTCCTGGCGTTCTACCTGGCCGCCGCCGTCTTCAGCACGTTCTGCTGGGCCGTGGCGGAGTCCACGGCGAGCGATCAGGTGCCCATGATCGGAGCCTCCGGCGCGGTGATGGCCGTCCTGACGCTGTACACTCTCTACTACCCGCGACGCGAGATCTTGTTCTTCTTCATCCCCATGCCGATGTGGGTCGTCCTGGGGATCTATCTGTTCTGGCCGCTGCTGGGCGGCGGCCGCGGCGACATCGCCATCGAGTCCCACCTGGCGGGGGCGGTCTTCGCCCTGGCGTTCAAGCACTTCGACCTGAGATGGTCGCGGCTGGTCGACGGTCGATTCAATCGGCCGCGACTCAAGGTGGTCTCGCCGCCGCGCTACGAGGCCACCACCCGCCCCCGCACTCCGGTCCCGACCCGTGCCGGCGAGACCGGGGGTGCCCGAGCTTCCTCGGTCTCCGTCCTGCCCGAGGAACAACTCGACGCCCAACTCGACGAGGTGCTCGCCAAGATCGCCCGCGAGGGCCGCGACGGGCTGAACGAGAGCGAGCGCCGGGTCCTCCAGGAGGCCAGCCGCCGAGCCCGCGACCGCCGGAGCGACCGACCCTGATGGCCCCGACGACCCCGCCCGCACCCGCGTTCACGATCCGAGACGCGGAGCACCAGGATCTCGACGTCATCGTCGAGTACAACCGAAGGCTCGCCGAGGAAACCGAGGGGAAGTCCCTGGACCCGTCGATCCTTCGCAGCGGCGTGTCGCGCGCCCTCGCCGACCCCGACCGCCTCCGCTACTGGGTCGCCATCGATCCGGACGGCCGCGTGATCGGCCAGACGGCCATCACACGCGAGTGGAGCGACTGGCGGGACGGCTGGCTCTGGTGGCTCCAGAGCGTCTACGTCGAGGCCCACTACCGAGGTCAGGGCGTGTTCAAGGCGCTCTACCATCGCATCCGGGTCGAGGCGAAGGCCTCGGGAGACGTGATCGGGATCCGCCTCTACGTGGAGCACGAGAACCAGCGAGCCAAGGAAGCCTATCGCGGGCTCGGCCTGGAAGCGGCCGGCTATTCGGTCTTCGAAGAGCTGTGGATCGGCACACCCGTTGACGAGGCCGACAGTCAGGGCGCCCCGTGAGAACGCGCCGCCCATCGTTCCAGCAGACCCGCGGCGTCGCCCGAATCGATCGCCAGCGCGGCTCGCTCGACGGCCGCCGGTAGGGACGTCCCCTCGACGACCCAGATCGCCGCGGCGGCGTTCGCCAGCAGGTAGGATCGCACGGGGCCGGGCTCGCCTCGGAAGGCTTCCCGCAGCAAGCGGGCGCTCTCCGACGGGCCTTCGACCCGCAGGTCCGTAGCGGGCGTCTCCGGCAGTCCGAAGTCGGCGGGACTCCAGGCGAGCGGCTCGATCCGGCCGCCGTCGACGAGCAGGACCTCCGTAGGCCCGGCGAGTGTCACCTCATCCAATCCGTCCTCTCCCCGCACGACCGCGGCGCGACGGATCGTCGCGGTCTTCGCCAGCACCTCCGCCATGCGCCGCGCGTGCTCGGGCCGGGGAGCCCCGACGAGTTGGAAGGCGGGCGACGCCGGGTTGCAGAGCGGGCCGACGAGGTTGAAGACCGTGCGGAACGGGAGCCGACGGCGGATCGGCGCGACCGCCTTCATGCCGGGGTGAAACCTCGGCGCGAAGAGGAACGCGACGCCCAACTCGTCCAGGGCCGCCCGCAGGACGGCGGGCTCCGCCTCCACCGCCACGCCCAGTTCCGTCAGCACGTCCGAACTCCCCGACGTGCTGGACGCGGCGCGGTTGCCGTGCTTGACCACGGGGACTCCGCAAGCCGCCAGGATCACGGCGGCCCCCGTCGAGATGTTCACGGTCGCCGCGCGGTCGCCGCCGGTCCCGCAGGTGTCGATCGCGTCGCTCCGGCCGGAGTCGAACGGGATCATCCGTTCCCGGATCGCTTCCACGGCCCCGAGAAGCTCCTCGCCCGTCTCCCCCTTGACGTGCAGCGCGGTGAGGAAGGCGGAGGTCTCGACCTCGCCGGCGAGGCCGTCCAGGATCGCGGCCACCGCGATCCGGGCCTGCTTGGTGCTCAGGGGACGTGACGAGGCCAGGGTTTCGATCGCGGTCGAGAACGAATCGTTCGGATCCATGAATCAAGGGACTCGTATGACGTGGCGTTCGAGCCGGCCCCCCGCGGGGCGATCGAGGCTGATGATCAGGGGGGCCTCGCCTTGATGCGAGAGATACCGGGCGGCCTGCTCGGCGGTCTGGATCGGCCGATCGTTGATCGCGGAGATGACGTCGTCGGCTCGACAAAGCTCGGCGAACGGGCTGCCCGGCTCGACGCGGACCACCAGGGCCCCGCGTGTCGCGTCCGGCAGTCCGCGATCGGCGGCGAGCGTCCCGTCCAGGCTCTGCATCTCCAGGCCCATCGCCCGCCCCACGGCCGACGCCGGCGCGTCCGACCCTCGGGCGGGGCCGACGGCGTTCGGCTTCGCGTCCCGGGCCGGCGCCTCGGGCTCCGCGAGGGCGACCTCGCGATCGGCCACGGTCACCTGCAGCTTCGTCTCGCGACCGTCGCGCCACACGACCAGGTCGGCCGGCTTCCCCACGGGGAACATCGAGACGGCGTTGATCAGGTGGTTCTGGTCCTGGATCGCGGCCCCGGCGAACTGGAGCACGACGTCCCCCGCGTGGAGCCCCGCACGCTCGGCCGGCGAGTCGGGGTTGACCACCTCGATCAGGGCGCCCCGGGGCCGGTCCAGCCCGTGCTCTACGGCCTTCTCCGGGCGGAAGTCGGGGTCGAGCCTGACCCCCAGGCCCCCCCGCGTGACCCGGCCGTTGACGATCAGTTCGTTCATGATCCAGCGGGCGAGGTTGATCGGGATGCTGAAGCCGACCCCCTCATTGCCGCCGTGGCTGCTGGCGATCGAATTGTTGACGCCGATGACCTCGCCGAGCATGTTCACCAGCGGCCCGCCCGAATTGCCCGGGTTGATGGCCGCGTCGGTCTGCAGGAAATCCTGATTCTCCACGTCCTGCAGCTCGTCCATGTGGCGGCCACGGGCGCTGATGATCCCCTGGCTCACCGAATGGGTCAGGCCGAACGGGCTTCCCAGGGCCAGGACCCAGCTTCCCACCTGGACCACGTCGCTGTCGCCGAAACGGGCGGCGGGCAGGTCGTCGCGGTCGAGCTTCAGCACGGCGACGTCCGCCATGACGTCGCTCCAGACCTTCTCGGGAGTGAGTGAGCGGCCGTCCTGCAGGAACACCCGGATCCGATTGCTCTTTCCACCTTCGACGACGTGGTGATTCGTCAGCACGAAGAGGCCCGGCGCCTTGTCGCTCCGGACGATGACCCCCGAGCCGGTCTCTTCGAATTTGCGAGCCCGCTGCCCTTCCTCGTTCCGTGAAGTCTTCTGAGTGACGATGTGGACGACCGTCGGCCGCACGGCACGCGACACCAGCTCGAAGATTCGATCGACGTGCCGGAAGCGGTCGTATTCCCGCGCCAGCTCATCGTAGACCTTGGCGTCGCTCTCCTCGACCCGGCTGATCTTCCGGACCTCGGCGGTCGCCGGGCCGTTCAGCGCCGGCGATGTCCCCGCGACTTGGGCCGAGATCGTCGCTCCGCCGCGACCCACCTGGAAGCCGACGCCGAGGCCGACGCCGAGCGAGCCCGCCGCAAGCATGATCGAGGCCGACCGGATCTTCATGAACGGACTCCGCGCCGATAGATCGGAAGGCGATTCGGCTCGCGCAAAAAAATGGGCGACGGACGCTCGCCAACGCCGGACCGGCTCCACCTCAATATACATCTCGTGGAGATCCCAAGTCAAAACTCCGACCCACGCCCGACTCCCCCATTCCAGTCCGCTGCGAATCGGAGCAGGCGTCCTCTCGTCGAATCCTTGAATCTCCGAATCTTGACTTCTTCAATATGCAAACTAGGAATTTGTATCGAGGGTTCTTGTCGTTGGTCGATACTTGACCGGCACCTCCGGGATCGAGGCGTGATTCGATCGATCGCTTGGTTGATGGGGGAGAGGCGATGCATGGCTTTGCGAGACGGATGGCCTGGGCGATTGGCCTGACGGCTGCGATGGCGGGCGGCTCGACGGCGTCGGCTTCCGACCGCAGGCCGAACATCATCCTCGTCGTGGCGGACGATCTCGGCTGGGGCGACGTCGGTTTCAACGGCCGGACGGAATGGAGCACGCCGCGTCTGGATCGGCTCGCACGCGAGGGGATCGTCCTCAACCGCTGTTACGCCCCGGCACCGATCTGCGCGCCGAGCCGTGGGGCCTACTTGACGGGCAAGTTCACCATCCACTCGGGGGTTTCGAAGAACAGCGACGACCTTCCCAGCGAACAGACCACGATCGCCGAGGCCCTGCGCCCCTCGGGTTATGCGACGGCCGCGTTCGGGAAGTGGCATCACGGCCGCCCCAAGCCGGGGACGCGCGAATACGTCCACCCGCTGGATCAGGGCTTCGACGAATTCTACGGCTTCACGGACGCCACTGCCGCCTGGGAGAAGGACCCCAAGCAGCTGTGGAAGGGTCGCGAGCGGGTCCCGGTCGACGGTTACGCCGACGACCTGTTCACCGACCAGGCCCTGGACTTCGTGGACCGTCGCCGCGACCAGCCGTTCTTCCTCTACTTGGCCTACACAGCGACCCATTTCACGATCGCCGCCCCGCCCGACGAGGTGGCGAAGCACGTGGGGAAGCTGCCCGAGCCGAGGGAGGGCCAGGATCTCTCGGCGCACTACGCGGGGATGGTGACGCGGCTCGACGCGAACGTCGGGCGAGTCCTCGATCGCCTGGATGTCCTCGGGCTGCGCGAGGACACCTTGATCGTGTTCACGAGCGACAACGGGGCGACCTTCGAGTCGGGGAACCTCGGCGTCAGCGCCCTGCTCGACGGCAATCGACCGTTCCGGGGTCAGAAGCGAACCCTCTGGGAAGGAGGGATCCGCGTTCCAGGGGTGGCGTCGTGGCCCGGTCGATTGCCGGCCGGGACCGTGTCTTCCGTGCCGATCAGCCTGATCGACCTCCTTCCGACCTTCGCCGCGGCGGCTGGGGCGACGGTCGATCCCTCGTGGAACATCGACGGGGCGAACCTGCTGCCGTCGTGGCAGGGTCACGAGTCCTTGAAGGCCAGGAAGCTGTTCTGGGAGTGGCGGGCCGAGGGCTCGGATCAGGTCGCCGCGATCGAGGGTGATTACAAGTTGGTCGTCACTCGCGGCGGCAAGCCCGAACTCTACAACGTGACGAACGACCCGGCCGAACGCCGAGATGTGGCCGCCGAACGACCCGACTTGGTTACGGCCCTGAAACGCGAACTTGACGCTTGGCTCCGAAGCGAGCCGTCGCCGGGAGGATGATCGTCCGGCGATTGATTTCCGGCAGGGAGGTCTTCGTGGCGTGAAGGATCGTTGCAGCGGTTTCTCGACGCGAGACGCGAGGGTAAGCTGATGAAGAGGTTCCAGTCCGGGCTGGCGGTGGTTGGGCTCCTCCTTGTGGGTGTATCCGCCAGCGTGGCGGACGAAGGCGGCCTGGGCGGCGACGTCGCCAGGCTTCAGGGGAAATGGGAATGCCGCGCCGGGACCTCCCGCGAGTTCCAGGTGAGCCTCGACGTCGATGGGAAACGGGTCGAGGTCCTGATCCAGACCCCGCAGGGGCTGAAGCTGCAGGCGCGTGGCGAGATCCGACTCGACGAGACGACCTCACCCCGGAAGATCGACTGGATCGACTTCTCGGCGGGCGATTTCCAGGCCTTTCCCGAAGTTCAGGGCGTCTACAAGATCGAGGGGGACTCGTTCGTGATCTGCAACGGCGGCTTCAACGGCGCGCGGCCGGTCGACTTCATCCCCGGAGACGGCCCGCTCGCCGACGTCGTGACCTTCCGTCGCAACGATTCGGCCAAGGTGGCGGACGCGAGCCCGTCGGGCGAAGCCAAAAAGTGACCGTCTCGGACGTCCAGAACTCCGCTCGCCGGGAACTGAGCCATGGTTGAAGTGGCCGCCATCGTGTTATGCGGCGGCGAGAGCCGGCGGATGGGAACCTGCAAGGCCGATCTGCCCTTCGGACCCGAGACGCTCCTGCAGCGGTCCGTCCGGCTCATCGGCGGCGTCGCTCGGCCTCTGGTCGTCGCAGCGGCCCACGATCAGCCGATCCCGCCGCTGCCGGCGTTCGCGATCGTCGCTCGCGACCCGCCCAGCCGTCGCGGCCCTTTGCAAGGCCTGGCCTCGGGGCTGGCGGCGCTGGGACGGGATGTGGATCTCGTGTATCTCGCCTCGGTAGATGCCCCATTCTTCAAGCCTCGCTGGCTGGAGACTCTAGTCGCGACGATCGGCGATCACGACGCGGTCGTCGCGGTGATCGAGGGCCGGATCGACCCGCTCAACGCCCTCTATCGAGCGGCACCGACCCGTTCGGCCGTCGAAGGCTTGCTGGGGCGGGGCCAGCTTCGCGCGTCGACACTGTTCGATTGCCTGAATACCAGGGCGGTCGCCGACTCGGAGCTGCGGCGGCTCGATCCCGACGGGAGGGCGCTCGCGAACCTGAACACCCCTGAAGACTACCGCCGAGCCCTCGACTTGTTGGAGGGTAGAGCCCCCTCGAGTTGACCTAACATCTCTCGCAAACGGCGGCCAATTCTTCCAAAGTCCTTTCCCGCCAACGCCTTGGCAGCGTGACGCGAATCGCCGAAAACCCGCCGGATTTCGTTGGGAGCCACATCGGGCGTTGGGTATACTCAAGGGTGGCTGGGAATGGATGCGTTCGCGAAACCGATCCCTCGGGGACACGCTCGTCGACCCTTCTCCCTTCCTCCCGGGCCGCCATCCGGCCCCTTTCGCCTCGGCCTAGAAAGTAAAACGAGGGCCGCTTTCACGTCCAGGCTCAGGAGATTGCAAGTTGGGCAAGAAATTGTACGTCGGTAACCTGACCTACGGGGTCGCCGATACCGACCTTGAGCAGCTCTTTTCCCAGTTCGGGACCGTCCAGAGCGCTCAGGTGATCACCGATCGCGAGACCGGTCGCAGCAAAGGCTTCGGATTTGTCGAGATGGACACGGATGCCGAAGCTCAGGACGCCATCCGCGCCCTGCACGACCAGGAACACAACGGGCGTCGGCTCACCGTCAATGAAGCCCGGCCTCGCGAGCCTCGCTCGGGCGGCGGCGGCGGCTACGGCGGTGGTGGCGGCGGCGGCTACGGCGGCGGCGGCGGCGGTCGCGGCGGCTACGGCGGCGGTGGCGGCTACGGCGGCGGCGGCGGTGGTCGGGGTCGTTATTGATCCTTCGATCTCTGGGCGTGGACGATCGAATCTGAGCGATTGTCGGCTTACCGCGTGATGTCCAACTGACTCGCCGGGATCCAGGGTCTGCTTGTTCGAGAGCGGCTCTGGGTCTCGTCGTACGATCCGCGAATGAGGGCTGGCCCTCACGCTCGTGATCGCCCAGGGTCGGACGCCTGACCTGGGACGACTCAATGCATCAAAAACAACGCAGGCCGGCGAGGGGAAACCCTTCGCCGGCCTGCATCATTTGAGCGTCGAATCAGATTCCAGTCGCGGGCCCGCGATCAGCGGGCCGAGTCGCTGAAGTCCATCTCGAAGTCGCTGAGATTGATCTTGGCGTCGCCTTCCTCGTCGGCAGGCTTGGAGAAGACCTTCGCCCAGCGGAGCGAGTCGGAATCCATACCACGCCCCTGGCCGAGCCGCTCGTTCTCGCGCTGGCAGTCGATGCAGCTGTTCGTATACGGCAGGGCGTTCAGCCGGGGTTCGGAGATCTTGCCGCCGCAGAATTCGCAACGGCCGTAAACTCCGGCCGCGATCCGCTGCAGGGCATGCTCGATCTGTCCGAGTTCGCGGCTCTCGATCTCGACGAGGCGGGAGCTGATCTCATCGTTGGCGGAATCGACCGCGGCGTCCACGTTGTCGCCCACGCCGCCCATATCCGAAAACTTCCGGAAGCCGTCGAGGTCCCCGGAGAGGGCCTTGCGGAGAGCGTCTCGTCGCGCGATCAACCGAGAGGTCAAGCGAAGCAGAGCGTCTTTGCGGGCCATGTTACACCTCCTGGTGTATTTCTTCTGGGATCACTGAGACTCGGCCGCCGCAGATCGAGGGTCCGCATCACCGTCGAGCGCCAGCGCAGGTATGAATCGGCTCGGAGACGATATCAAGAGGAGGATAGCTCATCGCGGGGTCCACGGCGGCGAGTCGTCAAAGATCCCAGGCCGATCTTCGGGCCTCGAACGGTCGGCGCGGGGATCATCGCCTTACGCCAAAAGGTAGTAGCACACGAGATGCCATCAGAAACTCTGGGGCTGTCATTCTCTCCAAAGCCGTGGGTATTACGCTGACGGCCTCGAAAGGTTTGACGAATTCGCTAGGATTTCCGTTCCCTCTGCTCCAATAGATGAGCAGGGCCCCCCGGCCTCGAAACGCAAAGTCTGCAACTCGTTTCGATTAGGCCGCGGAACTCGTCGGAACGACGAGCGGTCTCGGCTTGAGAAATCGAGGAGGGCGACGAGGCGGGAAAGCGTCGTTATTCTGGACCCCGCTCGCCGGAAATCAATCAAAAAATCTCCCGGCACGGGGATTTTATCGAGAATCGGCCGACCCGAGCGACAGGATCGGCCTAGAAGGATTCGATCGGCAGGACGAAGTCCGAGGCCACCCGCGGGGTCGAACTCCCGGGGACGTAAAGGAAATTGACATACCTCCGTTGCCGGGTCTCCAGGAAGATCCACTGCAGAATCACCCGCCCCTTCGTGGCGATGATGGTCCGGGAGGTCGGCTCGACGCCGAGGACGGCCCGGACTTCGGGCGGGGTCTTGCCTCGCAAGCCCTGGTCGCCCTCGACGGGCGGGCTCGTCGGCTGAGCGGAGGCCTGGGCGGGGGCGTCCTTCACCCACTCGTCGCCCGCGAGTCGGTAGCCGCGGAGCTTGAACGCCTCCGTCACCTCGGCGGAGCCGGGGGCGATCTTCCAGGCCCTTTCCAGGAGCTGCCGGGACTGCTCCGAGTCGCGCAGAAGTTCCTCGTATTGCCCGGCCAGCGCAACCGGGCCCTCGGCGTCTGTGTCGCGGAGCCGATCGCGTTGCGCTTTGAGCCAGTCTCGATACAGCTCGATCGCGCCATCGGGGTCCTTCGCCCGGTCGGAGAGCAAGGCGCCGATGGTCTTGACCTCGGCGAGACGCAAAGACGGCAGGTTCGCGGCGGCCCTCTCGCGCACCTGACCGATCAGCCTGGCGGCGAGCTGGGGACGGTCCGGCACGAGATCGCCTGCCCTGTCGACCACGCGCAAGGCCGACTGGACGTCCTGGACGACCTGAAGTTCGAGCGACCGCTCGACGACGTCCGCCCAAAGTTCGCGGTCCATGGACGTGCGGACTTCGGGCGTCGCGGCCCGATAGCTCCCGGCCGGGTCCTGAGCGTAACGGTCACGCCACGAGGCGACGTCCGCTCCCCCTGCCGCGAGGGGCTGTGCGGAGGCCGGGAAAAACCGCTCGACCTCGGTTTTGAGCGATTCCAGGCCAGCGGGCGAGTTCGCGGCAGCCAGCATGGAACGGAAGGCGCGATGGGCCAGCGCCGAGGGTTCCGGCTCGGCGACGCCTCGTTTGCGGCCGTCCTGGGCCAGATTCAGCCATTCCCCGGGGGCGTCCACCGTGACCCGCTGGGCGTCGGCCTGGATCTGCAGGGCCTCGACCTCGACCGCCCCGGCCCGGCGTGCGAGTTCCTTGTCGCCGAAGTCGCGGGCCCGCTTCGAGGCCCATTGCACCCACGATCGCCTTTGGGCGAAGTCTCGCGCCGGGAGCGCGGCGACGGCCTTGTCGAACCGCTCCACGTCCGCCGGCTGGAGGCTCAGGGATGTCGCGTCCAGGTGGAGTCGCGTGCCTTCGCGGGTCAGGCGGCCCTGGACCACGACGGCCGGGTTGCGGGGCGGGGACTCCGGCCGCAGCTCCTCAGGGAGGCGGACGGCGAGGGGCGTGCGCTTCAGGTAAAGCTCGTCGAACCCGACCTTGGGATGGTGCTGGAAGAACTTGATCCGGTCGTCGACGACCACGAGCTTACCCACCAGATCCTCCCTGCGAGTCAGCTCGGCCGGCTCCACGGGGACGGGAGCTTCCTGCCGGCCGCTCGCCTCGCCCGTGAGGCCCGCGCCCAGCAGCAAGGCCAG
This sequence comes from Paludisphaera soli, assembly GCF_011064595.1. Classification (GTDB taxonomy): domain Bacteria; phylum Planctomycetota; class Planctomycetia; order Isosphaerales; family Isosphaeraceae; genus Paludisphaera; species Paludisphaera soli. The sequence continues at coordinate 356,546 of NZ_JAALJI010000003.1, forward strand.
GGCCGCGGCCAGGCCCCGGGCGTCGGAAGCGAATCGGAAACGCCCCAGCGTGATCGTGGTCATCACTCGTCTCCGATTTCGGGGGCGGGGGCCGGTTCGATCGCATCGGGCCAGCCGAGCGACTCCAGGGCTTCGTGGAACTGGACGAAGAGGCCGCTGTCGGGCTCCAGGCGAACGACCCAGGCGTTCTTCGCGGCGTCGAACTCGAGGGCGGCGAGCCGGGCCCCGAAGACGACGTGGTCGCCGACCTTGGGGCGGGCGAGATCGAAGAGCTGGAAGCCCTCGAAGTCGATCCGGGCCGACCGTTCAGGGCGGGCCCCCCCCGCGCGGAAGCTACCGGCGTCGGCCGTGGGGAGGACGACGTAGTCGATCTCGTAGCGTTTCTCCGGGCTTTCGGGCGTCGCCTTGATCCGCGAGTCGAACACGACGCCCCGGCCTCGATGCTGGTCGTCGAACCGGGAGGCCCAGGACTTGGGGTTGGTCCTGGCCGCCTCGTCAAGCAGCTCCTCGAGGCCGGCGTTCGAGAGGTTGACGTAGAGCGAGGCCTCGTCGGCGGCCTGGCGGATCCGATCGGCACCTTCCACCTCGCCGCCAAGGGTATCGACCGCTTGCTTGGCGGGGGCGAGGAGCTGATAGGCCTTGTCGAAGTCGCCGGCCTCCAGCGCGGGGATCCCCTCGACGCGGCCCAGCTCGGCGACCTGGGGCAGCCCCTGGAGGTGGATCCGCCAGGCTCGATAGGCGACCGTCGCCACGACGAGCAGGGAGACGACCGCGAAGAGCCGCAAGGGCCGCCACGCGGAGCGGCGTCGGCCCCTGGGCTCGATCTCGACCACGGGACGGCTCGGGGAATCGCGTCTGGCTCGGGCCGCCGGGGCCGCTTCGCTCAGCACCGCGGGCTCGACGACTCGCGACGGGCGGCGGCGTGGCGCCTTCGCCGCGGGTCGGGCCCTGGCGGGGCTCGAGGCCGCCTCCTCGTCGACGGGGTCGACGCCGCGATCGGGCGAGGCCGCCTCGTCTTCCCAGGAAATCTCGGCGTCCGGGTGGGGGATCGCGTCGGCGATCTCGACCGTGACCTCGTCCGCGTCGTTCAGCTCGATCGGCCCTTCCTCGATCGCCCGGGGCGGCGAATAGGACTCGGTCGACCTGCCACGCCCCGTCGTCGTCGAGATCCGCGGCCCGGGGTCCGGCAGCGGGCTGACGGGCAGCACGAACACGCCCTCGCCGCAGGCCGGGCAACGGAGCGCCTGATAGCCTTCGGTTCGCTGGCCGCGAACGCGATGTCCAAGCGGGCACACCACGTTGAAATACTGGACCTCGGCCTCCGACGTCGTCGCCAGGCCCTTGATCAAGTTCCTCGCTCGGCCGAAGAGACCCAAAGACCACCTCTTCCCCGCCGAACCGCGACGCGGTGCGGTCGATCGACGACCAACCTGGCGGGGTTCGAACCATGACGACCGTAAGACAGGCGTTTCTCGAATTATGGAGACCTGTGCGTCGAACGTCAACGATCCGCGCCCCTTGCCGGCAACCGGGCTGGAAAGCGAACGGGCCGCGGCCTCTGGCGAGGCGACGACCCGTCGTGGAGGGAATCGTGCGGAGTCGTGATCAGTAGCGGAGGATCGCCGCCAGTCCGGTCTCCGTCGGCATCCGATCGGGGGGCACGACCACCACCTCGCCCTTCATGCGAAGGACGCCCTCGGCCAGGTCGTCGATCAGGTCGTCGATCAGGTCGTCGACACCGGGGTCGTCGATCGAGTGGGCCTTCTGGATCTTGCCGTTCTCCAGCTCGAGCTTCCCGGGGACGACGCGATCGGCCTCGACGAGCAGCGTGGCGATGCGGCCGGCCGCCGCTTCGCGGGCCGCCTCGGCCAGCTTGCTCACGGCCTTGCCCGCCGCCTGGGCGGCCTGAAATCGCTCGCTTAACATGGAAGCTCCGCCACCACCGGTTCCGCGACCGGCCGTTGGAGCTGATAGTCGTGAAAGGCGTCGGCCGAGCGGAACAGCGCCAGGCCGTCCTGTTGATGGGTCCAGAACTGGTAATCGTCGAGCAGCCGGCGGCATCGGCTCCAGCAGGGCGTCGACCTCGCGTGCCGGATGCTTCTCGCTGAACGATCGCTCGGCGCGGGTCAGGAGGTTCTTGTAGCGGATCAAATCCTGGCCGTTCTCGGGATTCGCGCGGTGAGTCGGCTCTTACAGCGACACGACTGGCGCCGCGACGGGTCCCAGAAGTCCCCGGAGGTCCTCCGTCGTGATGTGGGGCATTCGCATTCTCCGGATCAAGATTCACGGTCTGTCGGAGAATGAGAAGCAACTCTGGGACCGGGCTCGATCGTGGCGGATTCGATCAGCCGCGGGTGATCGCCTCGAACAAATCGTCCGGGCAATGCTCGTCGAAGCGGACGCGGACGAAGTGCCCCCCGTCGCCCGTCGGCGAGACCTCCAACACCTCGCCCACGGCGCAGTCGGAGGGGGCGGCCTTCGCCGCCTTGAGCCAGACCTCGTCCCCCGGCGCGGGGGGAGTGGGGGTCAAGATGCGGGCGCCCCCCCGACTGAGGTTGAGGACCAGCGAGCCGACCGTCGCGAACTCCGACTCCGAAGCCCACCAGCCGAGCCAGGTCCGGCCGTCGACCGCCGGCAGCCTGGGCTCGGCGCGACGTTCCAGCGAGATGTGCGGACCCCGCCCGCGGCTCGGGCCCGACACCATGCGCCTCTCGGTCGACCTGTCGAGCTTCATCGTGCGACCCTCCAATCCTGGACGCCGGCTATCCCGGAGCCGTCGAGGGCGAGGACCGGACCCGCCCCGGCTCCCCGCCCCTCTCTTCGCAACCCTAGGGTGCGGTTCGGGGGCGGGACGGCCGCGTTGAGAATAAACACGATCCGTCGCCCGACGTCACCCGTCGCACCGCGGCGACCGGGCGGCCTTGGAGGCGAGAGGTCAGGCCCGGAGCGTCTCCATGGAAGTCCTCAGGTCGCGGTCGACGCCGAAGAGTCGGTCGAGGTTCGAGGTCCGGAAGACCTGCTGGAGCACGGGGGACAGCTCGCAGAGTCGGAGCTTGCCGTGGGTGCCGTCGACCCGGCGCTGGAGGAGGATGAGCTTGCTCAGGAGGGTGCTGGAGATCAGGCCGACGTCGCTGAAGTCCAGGACGAGTCGGATCGGCTTGCCGTCGTTGGGGAGGTTTGCGGCGATCTGCTCGGCCGCTTCGCGCACGGTCCGCTCGTCGAACAGCTGGCGGTCGTGGAAGCGGACGACCTTGACCCCGTCGACCTCCGTCATGCTGATCCGGTCTGCTGGAGGCATTTTACTGATCCTGTGAAGATCATTCGGGTTCGGTTGCGGATCTCTTGCGGCGGAGGCGACCGAGACGGTCCGAGGCCGGCCCGGCCGGACGAGGGCGGTTCGATTCGACTTCGGCCGTAGGCTCGGACCTGGAGGAGGTCTCGGGCTCCCCCCTCTCGATCGCCGCGAGCGCGGCATCGCGATCGACGAGGAACTCGAAGAGCTTGTCGAGCTTGCTCGCGCGGAAGACTTCGGCGACCGTGGGTTCGACGTGGCAGAAGACCACGCGGCCCCCATTCTGCCTGGCGCTCCGGTGGAGTGCCACGAAATTCCCGAGCGCCGCCGAACCGGCGAAGCCGACCCCCGCCAGGTCGATCACCACGAACGGCCGGCCTTTCGCCTTGAGATGCTCGTCGTACCGATGCCGAAGTTCCAGGGCGGGCGCCGGGTCCAGCCGGAGGCAGTCCCAGAACTCCGCCAGGAGCACGCCGTCCACGTTATGGACCTGAACGGTTGGCTTCAACATCGATCGATCACCTGTGCCTGACGGTTAGATAAGACGTCCCGTCCGCCCGGGCCGTGGGGCGGCTTCGTGCAGGCGGTCGCGACCTTGCCGCTCGGTGGAAGGCCGACGTCGACGACCGATTCCTCGCCCCCGCCCCTCGAGGGCGCCGGGGTCATCCTAGCAGCGCCCTCGGGTCCCGAACAGGGACCTGTCCGAACCGTCGCGGGCGTCAAGTCGCGAAGAAACGCTGCATCCCGCACCGGCCGCGAGTGGTCTCGCGGGATCGGCTGCGGAGGTCGTCGAGGCCGGACGATCTCACCATTTGGACGCCCGTTCGATGCGGTCCCTCGGCACTCCGATCGAGGTGCGGCGCGGCGCTCGGGTCGACGGCTGGGACGGCGGCCTCGCCGTACCTCGACTCCAGGGTACAATGTCTGGACCTCGCCCGGACCCGCGGGCTCGGATCGGAGTACGAGCCCAGGTCGCCGTCGGGGTCCCGCCCCGAACGGAGTCGGCCCCGCCCGGCGGTGCCCTATTGGAGTCGCTGCGATGCGTTCGATGAGACTCAACGCGTGCTGCCTGATCCTGCTGGCAGCCTCCTTCCCCGCGACCTTCGGCCAGGACTACAGCTGGCTCGACACGGCCTTGCCCGAACGCGCCTACGATTTCGGGACGGTCGCCCGCGGCTCCCAGCTTCGACACGCCTTCCCGGTCGTCAATCGGACCTCCCAGGAGATCCGGATCCTCGAGTGGCGTACGAAGTGCGGCTGCACCGACGTCAAGGTCGGTGCCAAGGTGATCCCCCCGGGGACCCAGACGACCGTCGAGGTGACCGTCGACACGACCCGATTTCTGGGCCACAAGCCATCCGGTCTGACGCTGATCTTTGAAACGCCGTCTTACGTGCAGGTCGACCTGAACACCTCGTGTTTCATCCGGGGGGACATCGTGACGACCCCCGGCCAGCTCGATTTCGGGATCGTCCGGCGTTCCGAGAAGGCCCCGACCGCGGCCCTGACGCTGGCCTACGCCGGCGGGCGGCCCGATTGGCAGGTGACCCGCATGAACACCCTCTCCGACCACATCAAGGCCGAGTTCAGCGAGGTCGGCCGCACCGCGGACGGCCAGATCAACTTCTCGCTGACCGCGACCCTCCAGCCCAGCGCCCCCAACGGCTATTTCAAGGACGAGATCACGCTGGAAACCAGCGATCAGCAGAAGATCCCGATCTCCGTCGTCGCCAACATCCAGAGCGCAGTGGCCTTGACGCCTTCCATCGTCAACTTCGGGCAGATCAAGCCGGGCGAGAGCATCACCAAGACCGTGCTCGTCCGCTCCGCCCAGGCTTTCAGCATCACCAACCTGACGACGACCAAGGCCGAGCTTCAGGGCGACGACCAGACGAAAGGCTCCCAGGCCGTTCATCAGGTCAAGCTCACGCTCAAGGCCCCGGATCAGCCGGGGGCGTTCCACTCCCTGATGACCGTGAAGACGGACATCCCCGACGAGCCCGAAGCGGTCCTGAAGACGTTCGCGACGGTCGGTCCATGAGGTCGGAGGGCCTGTCGCTCGCGGTCGCCGACGTCAACTGGTTCAGCACCGAGAACCTCTTCCGCGAGCTGGACGAGCCCGACGTCCGTCTCCTGACCCTGCGGTGCATGGACTATCGCAACGGCTGGCGGAAGGGCGTGCATCCCTGGTCGGCTTCGTGCCGCCGCCGCCGCGTGGGAGAGCGTCGCTGGGCGCGCGACGTCCTCCTGCCCCCAGGCTGGATGAAGCAGTTCCCGAGCGTCGGGATGCTGCCGATCGCCCGGACGATCGGGCGGTTCTGGGAGCGCCGCGGGGGCCGCCGCGGGCTGGTCGCGACCTACCCGCACTATCGCCATCTCGTCGACCTCGCCGAGCCCGACGCCACGCTCTACTACAACCTGGACGACTACACGCTCTACTGGCCCTCGCGCGCCGACGAATTGCGCGCGCTCGAACACGACCTCGTCGAGCGCTCGACCTCGACGGTCTGCGTGGCGTTGGCCCAGGCGGAGGCGTTGCGTCAGGCGGTCCCCTCCGCCGCGCACAAGATCCACCACATCGGCCACGGCACGCCCGCCGCCTTCCTCGCCGACGAACCGCTCGACCGGCCCGCGCCGCCCCCCGCCGACGTGGCGGACCTCCCCCGGCCGATCCTGGGCTACGTCGGTTCCCTGGAGGACCGGCTCGACTGGCCGCTGCTGGAGTCCGTAGCCCGCGCCTTCTCGAAGGCCTCGCTCGTCGTCGTCGGCAGGCCGCCCGAACCCGGCGACGAGCCCTGGCGCGAGTCCTGCCTCCGGACCTGCTCGCTCCCCAACGTGCACGTCCTCGGCTGGCGTCCTCAGGCCGAGCTCCCGTCCTATTACCAGACGTTCGACGTCAACCTGATCCCCTATCTGGTGGACCACCCGTTCAACCGGGCCTGCTCGCCCACCAAGATCATGGACGGGATGGGGGCGACGCGGCCCATGGTGGCCACCGCCGTCCCCCAGTGCCGGCTCTACTCCGAGTTGTTCGACGTGGCGGAATCCCGCGACGCCTTCCTGGAGGCCGTGACGCGGATCCTCGACCGGGGCTCGGACGACGGCCGGGCGGCGGACCGCTTCGCGCACGCCGCCGACAACGGCTGCGCCGCCGTCGCCTCGCGCGTGGTCGCGACGCTCGACGTCGCATCCTGAAGCCTCTCTGGCGGGCGGCCGAAGCGGGAACCCGGTGGCTTTGCAAGCCGTGCGCCGCTAGAGTCGTTCCCCAGAACACGCCGAGTAACTCGAGCCGGTGAGAACGTCCGCGACCGAAGGAGGACCCTGATGAGCCTTGGCCTGCGCGTGCGCCTGTCGATCATGATGTTCCTGCAGTACTTCGTCTGGGGCATCTGGCTCCCCATGCTCGCCCAGCGGCTGGGGAACAACGACCTGAAGCTGGCCGGCGGCGAGATCGGCTGGATCTTCACCGTGTACGGCTTCGGCTCGATCGTCGGCCCGCTGATCATGGGCCAACTCGCCGACCGCTACTTCGCCACGGAGCGCGTCCTGGCGTTCGCCCACTTCGTCGGCGGCCTGCTGCTCATCGCCACGGCGTACGCGACGACCTTCTGGCCGATCTTCCTCCTGCTGCTGGCCTACTGCCACCTGTACATGCCGACGATGGCCCTCACGAACTCGCTCTCGTTCCGCAGCCTGGGCGAGGCCAACCAGGCGTACTTCCCCTCCATCCGCTTCTGGGGGACGATCGGCTGGATCGCGGCCGGGCTGTTCTTCACCATGTACCTGGAATATGAAGACCTGCCGTTCTTCCGGTCCGTCTTCGACCTCCTGGGGCTCCACGGGGTGTTCGAGGGCTTCATGGGCTTCTGGAAGTCCTCGATCGTCCCGATCTGGCGATCGCTCTTCGCGCTCTCCTTCGTGGGCGAGCCGAGCTACCGGGACTGCCTCCGCGTCTCCGGATTCTTCTCGATCATCTACGCTTTGTACTGCTTGACGCTCCCCCACACGCCCCCCACCCCGGCGAGGGAGTCCGACCCGATCGACAAGCGTTCGGCGATCGTCGAGTGCCTGGAGCTGATGAAGTTCCGCTCGTTCGCCGTCCTGATCGGCGTGGCCGGCCTCGTCGGCATCATGTTGGCCTTCTACTTCGCCTGCGAGAGTTACTTCCTCGTCTCGATCGGGGTCGCCCCCACGCAGACCGGCGCGTACATGGCCATCGGCCAGGTCGCCGAGGGGGTGGTGATGCTCCTCATCCCCCTGTCCGTGGCGAAGCTAGGGTACAAGAACACGATGCTGCTCGGCATGGCCGCCTGGGCGACCCGATTCGGGCTGTCGGCCCTCGGCTACCCCTTCTGGCTGATGATCTCGACGCTCGTGCTCCACGGCTTCGCGTTCGGCTTCTTCTTCGTCGTCGCCCAGATGTTCGTCGACCGTGCGTCGAGCAAGGACATCAAGGCCTCGGCCCAGTCGCTCCTGGTTTTCGTCATCTACGGACTGGGGACGGTCGTCGGCAGCGCCGTCTCGGGATACATCCGCGAGTACTTCTCGACGCAGGCGAACGGCCTGGCCGTCGAGAACTGGAGGGGGATCTGGATGGGCCCCTTCCTCCTGACGCTGGGCTGCATGGCGATCTTCGCCCTGCTCTTCAAGGAGCAGCAGATCGGCGAGATCCGCGAGGACGCCGAGTCGCACTTCGAGCCCAGCGTAGCCTCGCATTGATCGCCCAAACTCCTTGATCGTCGCTGGGGGGGCGATTCGTCGCCCCCCCTTCGCTTTTCGAACGGCGTCGTCGCTGCGAGTGGCTTTGGGATAAGCTGGAAAGGTGACTTGGTTCGTCGTCGCCGCTCGTAGGTCGGGGGTCCTGGAATGGTCTCGTCGTCTGCCTTGCGTGCCGTGATCCGGAAGGCCGTCATGACCTGGCTGACGCTAGTCGCCCCCACGGTCGTGGGCGCCCAGACTCCCGAGGCGGACGCGGAGACCGACAGTCACCTCGCCTCGTTGCGGGATCGGCTCGAAGACCGGACGATCGAACTGCCCGTGCGCGAGGATCTGGCCCTGGAGATGACCGGGACGCTCGACCGCTCGGCGCGAGCGGCGACCCGCCTGGAAGCCAAGCAGGCCCGCTGGGACTCGGCGGTCGCCCTCCTTGACGAGTTCGACCGCAAGAATCCCGACCACCCTCGCAAGCGGGAGTTCGGCCTCCAGGCGGCGGTCTATCGCTGGGCGCAGGCCCGCACCTGGCACGATCGGCGCGAGCTCTTCCCGACCCAGACCCAGTCCGTCACGAAGGAAGCGGAGGCCCTCGACGACGCCATCGCCCGGCTTCGCCTGCTGGTGGGCGGGGCCCCCGGCGGGCTCGCCGACAACATCCGATTCCGACTCGCCTGGGCCCTGACCGACCGTGCGGCGCTCGAAGACGAGGGAGCCCCCACGGCCGCCCTCCGCCGCGAAGAGGCGCTGGATTTGTTGAAGGAGCCGCCGACCGAGCCCTCCCTCGCGGGCTTCCACGCGCTCCTGAAAGCCGAGCTGCTTCGCGAGGCCGGCAAGCTCGACGAGGCCGCCGCACAGGTCGATCTCGCCCTCAAGGCCGACCCCCCGCCGCCGGAAGCCGAGGTGATGGACCTCCTCGTCCAAATCTTCGTCGATCGAGGTCGATTCGACGAGGCGAGGCGACGAGTCGAGGCGTCGGGGATTTCTGGCCCCCGTAAAGATCTGCTCAAGGTTCGCATCGGCCTCGCTGCGTGGGCCGCCGAACCGGCCGATCCCGGGCGACGCGAGCGACGTCGGACGATCGAGGAGGACCTGGTCCAACGGATTCGGGCGCTCCGCGAGGCGAACACGACGGAGGTCCGCAGGGCCCTGGCCGACCTCGCGAGGTCGGCAGCGGAGTTCGATACCGACGCACCACACGCCCTCCGCGACGCGATGGCGGAGGGCTTCGAGATCCTGGGAGACCTCGACAAGGCCGCCGAATCCGCCGAGAAGGCCGCCGAACGCGCCGAGCAGGTCGGGCGGCGGGACGAGGCCGGCGCGTCGCGACTCCGGGCCGGCGGGTACCTGTTCCAGGCCGGTCGCAACGTCGAGGCCGCCGCCGTCCTCGGGAAGGTCGTGGCCGACACCGGTGCCGGGGACTCCCGTGCGAAGGCGGGGCTTCTGCAGACGCTCGCCCTCGGCCGGGCCCTCGCGGCCGGCTCGGGCGACGTCCCCCCCGACGCCTACGCGCGAGCCCTGGAGCGCCAGCTTCGAGACTTCCCGGACGACCCGACGGCCGACGAGGCTCGCTGGATGCTCGGGATGCTGGAGCATTCGAAGGGACGACGTGACGAGGCCCTGGCCCTCTGGAAGGCCGTGCCGGTGAAATCCCCGCGATGGATCCAGTCCCGGATCGCCGCCTGCGACGGCTTTCGCCGCGCGCTGGAGGACCAGATCGCGGCCGAGGAGCGCGACGGCCTGGAAGCTCGGTTCGCCGAGGCCTCCGCCTTCCTGGACGAGAGCCTGGCCCTGGGACGCGACCGACCGGACGCCGATCGGGCGGACCTCCTACTGGCTGGCGCCCGCCTGAATCTCGTGCCCGTCGTCGGGAAGGCCGCGCTCGCCCGGGACGCCGCCGAGCAGTGCTCGGCGATGAACGTCAGCGCGGACCGCCGGTATGAGGCGCGACTCGCCCGACTGATCGCACTCGCGGTGCTCGGTCGATACCTCGAAGCCGAGCGCGAGGCTCAGCAGCATGCTGGGTGGGCCGTCGCCTCGGGACGCCCGGCGCTGCTGGATTCCCTCCGTCAGATCGACCTGGCGGCCTCCGCGGCCGACAGCGATCTATTGCAGCGGCGGCTCGGGTTGATCGCTCGACACCTGATCCAGCCGCTCCTCCAGGACGAATCGATCTCCGACGACGAGCGCAACGAGTTGACGTTCCGGCTGGCCCGCGCCCTCCTCTTCCAGGGCGACCCCAGGTCGGCCCAGGCCACGCTGCAGGGCTGGGCTCCATCGACCCGCAAGGCCGACGACCGCTTCCTCAAAGATCTGGCCGACACCTACTTCCGGCTCGAAGCCAACGAGCTGGCGATCGACGTGGAGCGGCTCCGCCTCAAGAATCTGACCGCCGGGGCGCCGGCGTGGTTCGACGCCCGTTATGGGCTCGCCCTGGCCTACTATCGCCTCGGCCGGAAGCAGGACGCCTTGCAGCTGATCGAGGGCACGGCGATCCTCCACCCCGACCTCGGCGGGGGGAGGCTGCGCGACAAATTCATCCGCCTCCGTCAACGCCTCGGCTCGGGCCCTTGAGGCCGAACGCCTGGCGCAAGGCCCCGGCGATTTCGTCCACGGCCTCGCGGCCGCGGTCGAAGAACGGATAACGGCGCAGGAACCCGTGGATCATCCCGCCGTAGCGGGTGAGCTTCGCCGGCGTCCCGGAGGCCGACAAGCGCTCCGCGTAACGTTCGCCTTCGTCGCGGAGGACGTCGTGGCCGGCGGTAAGCACCAGCGCGGGGGCGAGCCCCGAGAGGTCGGTCGCCCGCATCGGCGACGCATAAGGTTCGTACCGCAGGCCCGGATCGGGGACGTACTGGTCCCAGTACCACAGCATCTCCGCGCGGGTCAGCATGCAGCCCTCGGCGAAGAGGCGATAGCTCTCGGTCTCGAAATCGCAGTCGAGGATGGGGTAGGCGAGGATTTGCAGGGCGAGGGCCGCTCCGCCCCGATCGCGCGCCGTCAGGGCGGCCACGGCGGCGAGATTCCCCCCGGCGCTGTCCCCGCAGACCGCGAGGCGGGTCGGGTCGCCGCCGACCTCTCCCGCGTGCTTCGCGAACCAGGACAGTGCGGCGTAGGCGTCGTCGGCGGCGGCCGGGTATGGGTGCTCCGGGGCGAGTCGATAGCCGACCGAGGCCACGATCGCCCCGGAGGCGTTCGCCATCGCGCGGCAGACCCCTTCATGCGAGGCCAGGTCGCCGACCACCCAGCCGCCGCCGTGGTAATAGACCACCACGGGCGCCGGTCGCTCGTCGAGGTTCACCGGCGTGATCACACGGATGGGGAGCCCGCCGCCGGGCCCCGGGATCGTCCGATCCTCGACTCGGCCGACTCGCGGCAGGCGACCCAGGAAGCGGGTGGAGACCCCCATCTGCGTTCGGGCCTGGGACGGGGTCATCTGATCGACCGTGGGGAGGCCCGACGCCGCCAGCTTGCCGAGGAACTCGCGCACCTGAGGGTCGAGGGGGGTCAAGGCCGCACTCCCCGGCGGACGCGTCCTGCATAATGGTTGTCAGGCATGTTGATTCGTTGCGGGATGGTGGAGTCGATAGGTCTTGTAGCCGCCGCCCAGATTGTACGCGTCGAGGCCTGCCTCCCGCAGGATCAAAGTCGCCATGTAGCCGCGCATCCCCACCTGGCAGTAGGCCACGACCGGACGATCTCGGGGGAGCTCGCCGAGCCGCTCGCGAAGCTCGTCGATCGGCATGTTCACCGCGGCGGGGATCGCGCCCGCCTGGAACTCCTTCGGCGTGCGGACGTCGAGGATCAACGCCTGGGAGTAGGTTTCGCTCTCCAGGTCCTCGACGTGGATCTGGGGGTAGAGACCGTCGGCGACATTCGCCGCGACGAAGCCGGCCATGTTCACCGGATCCTTGGCCGAACCGAACTGCGGCGCGTAGGCCAGCTCGACCTCCTGCAGATCATGCACGGTCATCATCGCCTGGATCGCCATCGCAAGGACGTTGATCCGATTGGCGACCCCCTCGGTCCCGACGACCTGGGCGCCGAGCAGCCGGTTCGACCCCGGCTCGGCCAGGAGCTTGATCGAGAGGGGCTTCGCGCCGGGATAATACCCGGCGTGGTGATTGGCGTGGACGTAGACCTTGAAGAACGCGGTTCCGACGCGCTCCAGGGCCTTCTGAGTCAGTCCGGTCGCCGCAAGGGTCTGGTCGAAGAACCCGACGATCGAGGTTCCCTGCGTCCCACGGTAGCGGCTCTCGCGGCCGAAGATGTTGTCGGCGGCGATGCGCCCCTGACGATTCGCGGGACCGGCGAGCGGGACCTGAGTCGGAGTTCCGGTCACGTAGTCCCGGGTCTCCACCACATCGCCCACCGCGTAAATCGACGGATCGCTCGTCCTCATGCGCTCATCGACCTGGACGCCTCCGCGCGGGCCCACGTCCAACCCGGCCTGGGCCGCCAGTTGGTTCTCCGGCCGGAGCCCGATGCCCAGGACGACCAACCCGGCCTCGAGCGTTCCGCCGGACTTCAGGGCGAGTGTGAGTCTCCCGCCCGAAGCGTGGATGGAGTCGATGGAGTTCTGGAGCAGCACCTCAGCGCCTCGCGAAACGAGGGCCTCCACGAACGGAGCCGTCATCTCGCGGTCGACGACGGGGAGCACCTGATCCTGCAACTCCACGACGGTGGTGCGCAGCCCCCTTCGCAGGAAGTTCTCGGCGAGTTCCAGGCCGATGAATCCGGCCCCCACGATCACCGCGTGCTCGACCCCCTGGTCGACTACGGCCTTGATCCGATCAACGTCGTCCAGGTTTCGGAGCGTGTAGACGCCAGGCAGGTCCGCCCCCGGGATAGGGGGCTTCACCGGCACCGCGCCTGGGGCCAGGATCAGCGCATCGTATGAAAGCTCGGTCGTCGAGCCGTCGGCAAGGTTTCGCGCGGTCACGGTTCTGGCCCGGCGGTCGACCGCGATCGCCTCGGTCCGGGTGCGGACGTCGATGCGGTAACGCCGCCTGAGCAGGCTCGGCGTCGTGACGATCAACTTTTCGCGTGCGGCGATCTCGCCCCCGATGTAGTACGGCAGGCCGCAATTGGCGAACGAGACGTCGGGTCCTCGCTCCAGGATTACGATCTCGGCGCTCTCCGAAAGCCGCCTGGCTCTCGTCGCCGCCGAAGCTCCGCCCGCCACACCACCGATGATCACCAGCTTCATCGCCGTTCCTCCGTGACGCAGGGCGTCCGCCTCGCATCCTTCGAGTGCGGAAGTCGATGCGGCGCCCTGGTCCCTGCCTCAGGAGGTCATCCTACGTCCCAACCCCCAGGATTGCCACGGCTACGAATCAAGCCTCGCGTGCGACCAGGTCGACTGCTCCTCGAATCGTTCGAAACGAAACAGGACCGGGCCCGCGCGACTCCGGAGAGGAGAGTCGAGCGGTTCCCGGCCCGTGTCTCAAGGCGATTCAGCCAGGGATCGGCCACTTGGGCCGAGTCGCTTGTCAGCGAGGCTGGACGGTGGTCGCGGGGGCCGCGGCAGGAGCCGGGGCCGGGGTCCGCTCGACCGCCTGCTTCACCTGATTCGTGATCGAGTTCGCGGGCTCGGGGACCTGGAGGTTCTTCAGCTCGCCGACGATCACCCGCACGCCCGACTGCAGCTCTTCACGGGAGAGCTGGCCGTCGTTGTTGGCGTCCATCACGCGGAAGACCACGCTGGCCGGGTTGACGATGGCCTTCTCGAACTCGTCGCGGCTCACCGCGCCGTTGTTGTCGAGGTCGGCCGTCTGGAAGGCGGCCTGGAGGCCGGCGCGGCCCAGCTCGACGGCGGCGCCGTTGAGTTCGGCCGGGTCGAGCTGGCTGTCGCCGTTCCGATCCGCGGTCAGGAAGAGGCTCTGGACGCCGGTCTGCACGGCCTGGCGGAGCTCGGTGGCGTCGAGGGAGCCGTCCTGATTCGTGTCGATCGCGGCCATGGCGTTCTTGCCGGCCTTGTCGATCTCGGGCTTGCTTCCCTGAGCCGCCGTCTCCTGCTCGGCCCGCTGCAGGACGAAGCGGAGGATCGGGCGCTGATTGAGGAGGTTCTCGCGAGCCTGATCGCCTTCCTCCTTCGTCACCTTGCCGTCGCCGTTGGCGTCGGCGCGGAAGAAGAAGCCGCCGACCAGCAGGTTGCCCGCGTCGACCGCCTCCTTCTGCGAGATCAGGCCGTCGTTGTTCACGTCGGCCATCTTGAAGAGCATCTTGGCCGAGTCCTGGACGTCGCCCAGGCTGTCGATGGGTCCGATGGGATCCTTGTCGTCGGCCCGCGCGACGGTGAAAGTACCGGCGACGAGCAGCGTCGAGAAGATGGTCAGAGTCCCTTTGTGCATCTCATGTCTCCTTGTCTGATCTTATGTTACGAAACTCTTCCTGAAGCTCAAGGCAGGCAGTCGTCCACATCAGGTACGGCTCAACAGTCCGAGTTCCGTGACCACCTACGAGGGACACATCTATTGCAATCGGAGTACCATCGAGCTCGAAACCTCGAAGACTCTCCGTGAGTTTCACGGAAATCCGGATTAATTCGTTGATGCTTCTCTATAGCGGAAAGCGGAGGTCCCAAATCCGTTGAATCCCTCGGCACTTCGAATTCCCTCATCCGCCCAGGCTCCGAGTCGGACCGGGTAGGGTGAAGCCCGGTTCTCGAACGTCGGGAAGCGGATCGCTCGGGGTGCAATAAGGTCCGAAGCTAACGGGCAAGCCCTCGCCGATCGCCAGGCCGAGGCCCCGCGTCGGCTGGGTTGATCGCCAAGTGCTCAAGACTTGTTGATCAACGACGGCGTCTTGAACACCATCGCGACATCCCTCACAACGCCCGCGAGGAACTTGTCGTGGTCTTCATGATGAGCGATGTACCTACGCGGAAAATCGACTCGTCGATGCCTGCATTTACTTCGACATCAAGGGTCGGAGGGCGGTACGGGCTTTGCTGTACGGATGCGAACCTGTCAGGCTTCCGAGTCCCTCTCCATCCATATGTGGCTCTCAATAGCCCGGCCGGAAGGTCGGGCCGAGCCGCGGGAGGCATCATGCCCGAGTCAATCGACGTCGCGGTACCGGTCGCGGATCGCGGCGAGCTTACCCGGCGTCTTCGTTCGTTGTTCGGCTTCCGCAAGTTCCGACCCGGCCAGGAGCGAGTCGTGCAGGCTGCCCTGGAAGGGCGCGACACCCTCGTCGTCATGCCGACCGGATCGGGCAAGAGCCTTTGCTTCCAGCTCCCGGCACTGGAGTTACCCGGGGCGACCATCGTCGTCAGCCCTCTGATCGCACTCATGAAGGATCAGACCGAAGCCCTCCAGGCCCGCGGATTCGAGGCGATCGCGATTAACAGCACGCTCTCATCGGCCGACCGAGCGGCGGCCGAGGATCGTCTTCGAAACGACTTTCACGGATTCATTTACACGACGCCCGAGCAGCTCGCCTCCGCCGAATTCCGTTCACTCCTACGCGGGTGCCTGATCGACCTCTTCGTGGTCGACGAGGCTCATTGCGTCAGCCAGTGGGGCCACGATTTCCGGCCCGAGTTTCTCACGCTCGGTTCGGTCATCGAGGACCTGGGGAATCCCACGGTGCTCGCCCTGACCGCGACCGCCACGGCCTCGGTTATCGAGGACGTCTTGAAGCAGCTGCGCATCCCGGACGCAGGCGTGGTGCACACCGGCTTCTACCGGGATAATCTGCACCTGCTCGCCTGCGAGACCAACGGCGAGGAGGACAAGGTCGAGCGGATCGCCTCGCTCCTGATCGCCAATCCGGGGCCGGGCATCATTTACGCCGCGACCGTCAAGAGCGTGAAGGAGATCAGCGAACGGCTGGCCGAGAAAGGGCTCGTCGTCACCTCGTATCACGGCCGCATGCGGAAGGCCGAACGTGAGGAGAATCAGGATCTCTTCATGAGCGGCAAGATCCCCATCATGGTCGCGACGAATGCGTTCGGCATGGGAATCGACAAGCCGGACGTCCGATTCGTCATCCACGCCCATCCCCCAGCGACGATCGAGGCGTTCTATCAGGAGTTCGGCCGCGCCGGCCGCGACGGCGAGGCCGCCCGTTGCGTCCTGATGCACCACGGCGACGACTGGAAGCTCCACAACTTCTTCCAGGCAGGCCGCTATCCGTCGGGCGAAGATCTCGTCAACGCCCACCACGCCCTGAAGCGGTTCGACGCCGAGCCCCCCACGTTCGAGCAGTTGACGAGCCTCTCCCCCCTGCCCCGGACGAAGCTCAAGACCGCGATGAACTTCTTCCGGAGCCAGGGGATCGTCAAGGAAGACCTCGCGGGCAAACTGCACCTGCTCCGCGCCGACATGGACCTCGACTCGCTCACCCGCCTGGCCAGGCACTACGAGGAGAAGGACGAGGTGGACCGCATGAACCAGCAGCGCGTCGTCGAATACGCCGCGATGCGGTCTTGCCGCTGGTCCGCCCTCCTGGATTACTTCGGCGACGAGGAGTTCGCCGCCGCTTGCGGACGCTGCGACAACTGCCACGGCCACGCGGCCTGACCCGCTCTTCGCACCCCTGCGACCGCGCGAGCCTCCGCCAGGCTCGCGCGGTCGCTATTGTTTTGACGCCCGCCCCTTTCGGCGTTCCGATTCCGACAGGGGGCTTCGAAACGAAAAGGAGCCCCGCCGAAGACGACCCACTCTTGGCGGGAGATCCTTGACGGGGCTTGCTCTGGTCTTGATCGTCCTGAACGGGACGGCTCAGCGGCCGGCGTTCCGGCCCTTGTCGTCGATGTTCACGTCGCCGTGCTTGTCGACCTTGAGCTGTTCCTTACGGACAGTGCCCGAGGCCTGCTCGGTTCCCTGAACTTTCCGCTTGCCGACGGAAACCTCGTCCGTGACGACGGTCTCCTTCTCGACGTCGATCTCCTCACGCCTGACGGGGATGCGGACCTCCTCGGAGCCGGAGGCCGAGATGCCGCCAGGTACGGCGCGGCCGGAGCCGGGACGACGCTCGACGACGATCTCCTCACGCTCGACCGGGACGGTGACGGTCTTGTTCTCCGTGACGACTTCCTTGCGCACCGAGACGTCGCCAGCCTCGACCGAGTGCTTGCCGACCTTCAGCCGCTCCTCGTGAAGCTTGAAGGTGCGGTCGTAGGCGCTGCGGACGGCGTCGCGGGCCTGGTCCCAGGTCACGCTGGCGGCGTGCTTCGTCTTGCCCCAACCCTGCTTGAGGTCGTTCTCGACCTCGGCGAAGGGCCGGCCGCCGTACTGGTTGTACGCATCCCCGCCGTAGCGGTTCGCGGACCGGTAGTCGAAGACGTCCTTCACGGCGTGCTTGGCCTTGTCCCAGGTCAGGGAGGCCGCATGCTTCGTCTCGCCCCAGCCCTTCTGCAGGTCGCCTTCGATCTCGTCGTAAGGCTTGCCGGAGTAGCGGGCCTCCGATTCGCCGGCGTAGTGGTAGGCGGGCTCGTAAGTCTCGTAATCGTGCCCCTTGGCATAGGGACGGGAGGGGAAGCTCTCGCGGAGCCAGTTGTCCTCGGTCGTGGGGTCGATCAGCTCGCCGACGCCCTTGCCGGCGAGGCCGCCCGCGATGGCGCCCACCGCCGCGCCGATCGCCGTGCCCAGCGGGCCGGCCACCGATCCGATGGCCGCCCCGGTGGCGACGCCGCCGAGGGCCGCACCGATGCCGGTCTCCACGGGGTGGGACCCCGGGGCGTCCGTGATCGGGTCGGGGTTGCGGCTGCCGGTCGGCGGGACGTCGACGCTCTTCTCAGGGTCTTTACGGTTCGCCATGGTGTGCTCTCCCTTGGATCTGATGATAGGTCGAACGGTGTTGGTGCGGCGAAGGGACGATCTAGGATCGCTCGAGCGGGCCACCACATCGGGCCTCGGCCTCGCCACGTTCCGACGGGAAGTTGAATTCGCAAACGCGATGCCGTCGGACCGATATGGAGCCCGGAAATGGGGCCGAGGACCCTCCCTCATTTCGCGACGATTCGGGCACACCCCTTGCAACATTCATCAATCAGAGCAAGCCATGCGGGCATCCATATAAACTAAGTCCAAAAGGACTCTCGTTCGTCGAGACGTGGACGTCGCGAGCAGCGTGCGGGGCGGTCCGGGAGGTGGGTGGTGAGCGAGGGCGTTCAACCGACGAACGAATTGCCGGCCTACGCGCGCATGATGGCCGATTATCATGAAGCCTTCGCGCCCGAGCTTCGAGGTGTCGTGGGAGGCCTAGAGCTAGCCCGCGGATCGCGGGTGGTCGACCTGGCCTGCGGCGACGGCGCCTACACCCGATGGCTCGCGGAACGGGTCGGCGAAGACGGCGAAATCGTCGCCGTCGACCTCTCCTCGAGCTTCCTCGAATGGGCCCGGGCGAAACTCCAAGCGGGCCCGCTGCTGGGTCGTGCGCGGTTCGTCCAGATCGACGTCGAGCATTCGCCGCTGGTCGAAGGCCGTGCGGACCTCGTGTGGTGCGCCCAGAGCCTCTACAGCCTCCCCGACCCCGTGTCGACCGTCCGTCGCATGGCCGCGCTGGCCCGTCGGGGGGGTCGCATCGCCGTGTTCGAAAGCGATGAACTTCATCATATATCGCTCCCCTGGCCCATCGAGATCGAGCTGGCCCTCAAGCAGGCGGAGCTGCGCGCTTTCGAGGAGCGTTCTGACCGCCCCGCAAAGTACTACATCGCCCGCGACCTCCCCCGGATCTTCCGCGAGGCCGGGCTGCCGGACTGCGCCTTCCGAAGCTTCGCCTTCAGCCGCCGCGCCCCGTTCGACGCGCCGACGCGACGTTTCCTGGAGGCCCACGTCAAGGAGCTTCGCGATCGCGCGGCCCCCTACCTGGACGCGGCCCAGAACGCCGAGGTCGCCGAGCTGACGGCGCCCGGCTCGCCCCGCTTCATGCTCGACGACCCCGACGCCCTGGTCGTCTGCCTCGACCACCTGGCGACGGCGGTCCGCGGCGAGGAATAAAAAAAAGAAGATCATGCGAACAAGACGTCGCATGATCTTCTCTTCAAACTCTTATGACCGGGTCGACGGCTCATCTCGTGAGCGAGCGGTACTTGATCCGATGCGGCTGGTCCGCGTCCACGCCGAGCCGCTCGCGGCGCTGGGCTTCATAGGTCTCGAAGTTGCCGTCGCACCAGACCACCCGGCTGTCCCCCTCGAAGGCGAGGATGTGCGTGGCGACCCGGTCGAGGAACCAGCGATCGTGGCTGATCACCACGGCGCAGCCGCCGAAATCGAGGAGAGCCTCCTCCAGGGCCCGGAGCATGTCGACGTCGAGGTCGTTCGTCGGCTCGTCGAGCAGGAGCAGGTTGCCGCCGCTCTTGAGCAGCTTGGCGAGATGGACGCGATTCCGCTCCCCTCCCGAGAGCTTGCCGACGAGCTTCTCCTGGTCCGGCCCCTTGAAGTTGAACGCCGCGACGTAGGCCCTCGCGGGCATCTTCCGGCGCCCGAGCGTCACCTGATCGAGCCCCCCGGTGATCTCCTGGAAGATCGTGTTCTCGGCGTTGAGCGAGTCGCGATTCTGGTCGACGTAGGAGGGGACCACCGAATTGCCCACCTTGAGCACGCCCCGGTCCGGCGATTCCTGCCCGACGATCATCCGGAAGAGCGTCGTCTTCCCCGCGCCGTTCGGACCGATGACTCCCACGATGCCGCCCGGCGGCAGTCGGAAATTCATCTCCTCGAAGAGCAAGCGTTCGCCGAAGCCCTTCGAGACCCCCTCCGCCTCCACCACGAGCGATCCGAGGTGGGGACCCGGAGGGATCTGGAGGATCACCGCCTCCTCCCTCTTGTCGTAGTCTTGCGCGGCGAGTTGCTCATAACGCTGAAGCCGGGCGCGACTCTTGGCGACCCGGGCGCGCGGCGACATCCGCACCCACTCAAGCTCGCGGGCGAGCTGCTTCCGACGCGTGCTCTCCTGCTTCTCCTCCAGGGCGAGGCGGTTCTGCTTCTGCTCGAGCCAGGAGGAATAATTCCCTTCCCAGGGGATGCCCTGCCCTCGATCCAACTCCAGGATCCACTTGACCACGTTGTCGAGGAAGTAGCGATCGTGGGTGACGAGGATGACGGTGCCGGAATGCTCCTGGAGATGGCGTTCGAGCCAGGCGACGCTCTCGGCGTCGAGGTGATTCGTCGGCTCGTCCAGCAGCAGGATGTCGTGGCGCTCCAGGAGGATCTTGCAAAGCGCGACCCGGCGCCGTTCGCCGCCGGAGAGCGTGGTGACGTCGGCGTCGCCCGCGGGCAACCGCATGGCGTCCATCGCGATCTCCAGCCGCCGGTCTAGATCCCATCCGTCCGCCGCCTCGATGGCGTCCTGGACGTCGGCCTGCTCGGCGAGCAGGGCCTCCATCTCGTCGTCGTCGGGCCCTTCACCGAGCCGGGCGTTGATCTGGTCGAACCGATTCAGGAGGTCGCGCATCGGCTTCACGGCCAGCTCGACGTTGCCTTTGACGTCGTAACGATCGTCCAGCACAGGCTCCTGAGGCAGATAGCCGATCGAGATCCCCGAGGCCGGCCGGGCCGTGCCGACGAAGTCCTTGTCGAGCCCCGCCATGATCCGAAGCAGGGTGCTCTTGCCCGATCCATTCCCTCCGATGACGCCGATCTTCGCGCCGGGATAGAAGGAAAGCCAGATGTTCTTCAGAACTTCTTTCTTCCCATGAGCTTTCGACAACTTCTCGATGCTGTAGATGTACTGAGGAGGCATGACCTGGGCTTTCCGAAGGACAGGAGCAGGGCGAAGTAGGACGGCCGTCGATCGCCGCAGGGGGGACGGAGGCGAGCCTTCGGATCCGCCGCCGGATCCTCTTGAATCCCCCCCGGCCGTCTGGTAGGGTGATTATGGCTGAGGTGAGGCTGGGGGACAAGCTTCCCGAGATCATCCTCGACGCCGGGGTAGCTCAGTTGGTCAGAGCGGCGGTCTCATAATCCGCAGGTCTGGGGTTCGAGTCCCCACCCCGGTAGTTCTCCTCCCTCCTTGATCTCGATCACGCTGGGTACGGATCCCGCATTCGCAACGAATCCCACCTGTGGAAATGGTCAGGATGACCGCCATAAAAAACTCGACGCCAGTCCTTTCATGGCTGCTTCGTCACCTGCCGCGACGAAACGAGTTTCTTCGGTCTTATCCCGAGTTTATCGGCCCGGCGATCACGGGTTTGAGCGGAAACGGCTGTTCCTCCGTCAGGAGTTGCGGCGTGCCGTGCGATGACGGTCCGATTTTTGCACAGCTGAACCTGAAGCGGCCAGTTTCGGGTCGTTCGTCGCGAGTCTCGGGGCCTTTCCTACAGTTTCGAGGTGCGTGGGGCCTTTGGGAATCGCGGGGCGATGGCTTGTCGGGGACGTCGACGGGGCATGTTTCGCGAGATCAACGCAAGACTTCAGTCTGGGGTGATATCGCGCGAATGTTCCGGACGCCCTTGACTCGCGGCGTCCAGATTCGTTAGCTTACGTTGCTTGTTCGGAATAGCAGGTCGATACGTTCTCGTTTCCGACCACCATCTTGGGAAGAGCAAAGGAGCCACTGAGTGATCAAGCTGCATCGTATGTTGTTGGCCGGCGTCGTCCTCGCCGTCGCCACGTCCTCCGTCAAGGCCGCTGAAGTCAACGGCCAGCTCGTCATCGGCGTTCTCGGCCCGATCACCTCCACGGGTACGGACCTCTCCTCGCCGACGGCCGTCATCAGCCTCCCGACGATCCAGGCCACCCAGGCTGGTACCGGTGACTTCTCCGCCATCACGGCGGGCACGACCATCGACCCCACCGGTGCCTCGATCGACGTCGCGCTGGCGGCCGCCGGTTTCGGCTTCGCCCTCAGCGACGGCAACGGCACGTTCGTCGCCGATCTGGGCGTCATCGTCACCCAGAACGCCAATTTCCTCAACCTCTACGTCGAAGGCCTGTACTCGCCGGCCGGCGTCGTGACCGGCGATCCCGGCCGCGCCAGCCTCAACATCAGCTTGACCTTCACCCCGAACGCGTCGGGCACGGGCGGCGTTTACAGCTTCTCGGGCACCCTCAACGCCCCGCCGACCCCGATCATCCCCGAGCCCTCCTCGATCGCCCTCGCCGGCATCGGTCTGGCCTCGGCCGGCCTCTTCGGCCTGCGGAAGCGCTACAGCAAGTGAACGGCTCCCGAGCCGATCACTAACTGAGTCAAAATCGACGGGCGTCCGATTCATGCGATCGGACGCCCTCTTTTTTGTGGTATCATCCGACATCTTTCGCCATTCTTTGGCTCGGATTCGCCGAACAAGGTCCTGTTGCAGGTGATGAGACCTTTCCGCTTGATCCAGGATCGAGCCCGAGACTCCGCTCCGCGGCGACGGACACTTTCAAACCCTGGCGATGTCGCCGTTCCCACCACGGCATCCTCGCTTCGAGCACAACAGGAACTCAATCCATGATGAATGTCGGCCGCTGGCGGGTCGGGCCCTTGGTGACGTCCCTCTTCCTGACGTTCGTGCTGACAGGAGCCGTGGGCCGAGGCGACTCGGTCTTCGATGTGACGATCGGCGGAGCCAGCATCGGCAACTTCACGGTAGGAGTCTATCACGGTGAAGTGACGAATACGCCGCAAGGCGTCCTCTATGGAGCGGCCATCCAGGGGGTCTTTACGCCCGGCGGGACGTTGGGGCTACCCCTGGGTTACGAATATCGCTGGATCCAGACGGTCTCCTCGACGGCCCCGATTTATCAGCCGACGCCCGATTGGCAGCTGCCGAACGTCACTTATGTCGACCGCACTCGCGCCGACGATGGCCGAACGGTCGCGGATGGATCGCCCTTCTACGCCAACCGATTCGACCCGGTCACGGGGACCTTGCCGTTCCAGGACAATCCGTCCCGGCTCGTCGAGGAGTTCGACGGTAACTGGACGCTCACACTCGTCGCCGTCGAGGCCCCCTCTATTCCCGGGGCCCCGTTCGACGTGGCGAATCCCGATGACGATCGCGATATCTTCGCGATCACAAGCTTCGTCTGGGGATTCAGTTACGGCGTGGGTGCCAGTGCCGTGACCTTGAAGGATCTCGTCCAGCAGGCTGCCGACCTCGACGCCTTGAAAGCCGCATTCGCCCGCGACGTGGCCTTCGGCGACCCGAATACGTTTTCTTCTCGCGCCTGGACGCTGAGAGCGGGATTTCCGACGGTCGTCATACCGGAGCCCTCCTCATTCGCCCTGCTGTCCGTATCCTTGCTCATCGTGGCGTTCCCCGCCGCCACGGCCCGGTGTCGGACGCTCAAAAAAACGGCATAACCAATCCTTTCTGCCTCCAACTCGGGCACCCTTCGAGATCCCTTGGGGCCTATCTAGTCCTCATGCCTAGCGATTCGGAGTGAGCCCGAGTACATTGGCCTCCACCGCGATCCGAAGACGGCTCATCCTCCTAAGAACCGGAGCCGTCCTCCGCCTCCGGGAGAGAGCGCCATGTTCGACCTGCCCTCCATTCAGAAGCAGCTCGAGGAGTTCCGCCTGGACGGATGGCTCCTCTACGACTTTCGAGCGCACAACGTCCCCGCGAGGCGCATCCTCGACCTGGACGGCGTACCGCCCGGATCGCGACGCTTCTTCTACTTCATACCCGTCGCGGGCACCCCGCGAAAACTCGTTCATGCCATCGAGAGCAAGGCCCTCGATCATCTGCCGGGCGAGAAGATCGTCTATCGAGCTTGGGGCGAGCTCGAAGCCGGGATCACCGCGCTGATCCAGAGTCGGCGGCGCATCGCGATGGAATACGCCGTCGACCTATCCAACCCTTACGTTTCCAAGGTTGACGGCGGAACGATCGAATACGTGCGCAAGTTAAACGTCGAGATCGCCTCTTCGGGAGACCTGATCCAGGTCTTTGAGTCGTCGTGGAGTGACGACCAGTGGCGCAGTCACCTCGAGGCCGAGAAGGTCACGACGTCGGCTTTCGACCTCGCCTGGGGCCTCATCGCCGAGAAGACTCGGGGGGATGGGTCGATCCGCGAGATCGAGGTCCAGGCCGCGATCCTGGAGCACTTCGAGAAGCATGACCTCACGACCTACAGCCCTCCGAACGTCTCGGTCGGCCCGCACAGCGGCGATCCTCACTATGAGCCCACCGCGGGGGGCGACGCCCCGATCCGGACCGGCGACTTCGTGCTGATCGATCTCTGGGGCAAGTTGAAGCGGCCGGGATCCGTCTACAGCGACCTCACCCGCGTCGGATTCGTCGGCGACGCCGTCCCCGAGAAATACGAGAGGATCTTCCAGATCGTGGCCGCGGCGCGCGACGCCGCGATCGACCGGGTCCGAGAGGCATTCCGGTCGGATCGACCCCTGCACGGCTTCGAGGTGGATGATGCGGCGCGTGAGGTGATCCGGCGGGCCGGCCATGAGTCGCACTTCATCCATCGCACGGGCCACAACATCGGCCAGGAAGTGCACGGCAACGGGGCGAACATGGACAACCTGGAGACCCACGACGAGCGACTGGTGCTCCCGCGGACCGGATTCTCGATCGAGCCCGGCATCTATTTCGAGGATTTCGGGATCCGGAGCGAGGTGAACGTCTTCGTCGACTCGGAACGTCGAGTCCACGTCACCGGGGGGCTCCAGAAGAGCGTCTTGCCCATCCTGGCGTGACTCCTGCTCCGGTTGCCGGACGATTGCGGGCCCGACTATACTGCTCGACTCGGCCGCGAGTGGCCGGGCCCGCGTGAGGGGAAGTCGAGTCCCAGCCCCATCGTACGGAGCAGATCTTGGGTATCGAGGAGCGGAGTGCGGCCGATCGCGAGTCAGCGACGACGAGGAGCGAGGGGAAAGGCCGGATCGCCCCACCGGAGCCGTCGAGCCTCGCTCGCATCGGGGTGCGGCTGGATCCTGATGATTCGCCCTGGCTCTATGCGGCGATCCTACTCGGGATGTCGATCGTCTTCGGCCTGGATTTCAACACGCCCCTGGGCGTGACGGTCTGGGTGCTCTACCTCGTTCCGATCGCCTTCTCGCTCTGGGTGTGGCGGACCTTCGTCCCGATCCTCGCCGCCGGCGTCGCCACCCTCCTGATGGTGATCGGCTACTTCACGAGCGAAGTGTGGGTGATCACCCGGGAAGCGGCCCGGATCAACCGATCGTTCGGCGTCGTAACCATCTGGATCATGGCCGTCGTCGGCTACCATTTCATCCGCAACAAGCGTGAAGTGAGGCGTCAGGACTGGCTGCAGTCGGGCCAGACCCGGATCAGCGAGACGATGCGGGGCGATCAGCGTCTGGAGCAGCTCGGCGAGAACGTCCTGAGATTTCTGGCCGAGTACCTCGACGCCCACGCGGGCGTGGCTTACGTAGGCGAGGGGGCCGACTTCCGGCGGCTGGCCGTCTATGGGGTCGAGGCTGAAGGAGGGGCCCCGTCAGCGTTCAAGTGGGGCGACGGGCTGCTCGGCCAGGCGGCCAAGGACCGCCGGAGCCTCGTGATCCAGGACGCGCCCGAGGGCTACATAAAAATCGCCTCGGCGCTCGGCCGGGGTAAGCCGCGAGGCCTCGTCATCGTCCCCATCTCGGCGGACGGCGTCGTGAACGCCGTGCTGGAGCTGGGGTTCTTCCGACCGATCGACGCTTCCGCCACGGACCTGCTGGAGCGCGTCTCGGAGTCGATCGGCGTGGCGATCCGCTCGGCCCGCTATCGCGCCCACCTCCAGAATCTGCTCGAAGAGACCCAGCGGCAGTCCGAGGAGCTGCAGGCCCAGGGCGAGGAGCTTCGCGTCTCCAACGAGGAACTGGAGGCGCAAAGCCGGAGCCTCAAGGACTCGCAGGCCCGTCTGGAGCTGCAGCAGGCGGAGCTGGAACAGACCAACACCCAGCTCGAAGAGCAGACCCAACTTCTCGAAGGCCAGCGCAACGACCTGTCGCGGGCGAAGTCGGAGCTGCAGCTCCGGGCCCGCGAGCTGGAGCAGGCCAGCCAGTACAAGTCCGACTTCCTGGCGAACATGTCGCATGAGTTGCGGACCCCGCTGAACTCCTCGCTCATCCTCGCCAAGCTCCTGGCCGACAACCCCCAGGGGAACCTGTCGGAGGAGCAGGTGAAGTTCGCGCGGACGATCCAGTCCGCGGGGAACGACCTGCTGACGCTGATCAACGACATCCTCGACCTCTCCAAGATCGAGGCCGGGCGCATGGACGTGCAGCCCGAGCCGGTGCGGATCGGCGATCTGATCCAGGGATTGCTGCGAACTTTCGAACCGATCGCGGAGCAGCGAGGGCTCCGGTTGACGACCCGGGTGGCGGAGGGATGCCCGTCCACGATCGAGACCGACCGCCAGCGGCTCGAACAAATCCTGAAGAACCTGATGGCGAACGCCCTGAAATTCACCGAGCGGGGCGAGGTGACACTCGAAGCGTCGCGAGCCGAGGCCGGCGGGGTCGCCTTCGCGGTGGTCGACACGGGGATCGGGATCTCCCCGGATCAGCAGGAAGCCATCTTCGAAGCGTTCCGCCAGGCCGACGGCACGACGAACCGCAGGTACGGCGGGACCGGGCTCGGCCTGTCGATCTCGCGAGAGCTGGTGCGGCTGCTCGCCGGTGAGTTGCACCTCCGGAGCGAGCCCGGCCGCGGCAGTACCTTCACCGTCACCCTGCCGATCGTCTACGATCCGGCGCTCGTCCACTCCCGCGCCGATCGCCCCGCCCCGAGCGAGCGAGATGCGGCGGCCCAACACGTCCCGTCCCCCACGCCCCGCGCGGGTCGCGACCGCGCCGAGCCGAGGGCCCTGTCGGCCCCGCCGACGCCTCCGCGGCCGCGCCGGCTCGACGACGACCGCGAGACCCTCCGCGGCGATTCGCACGTCATCCTCGTGGTCGAGGACGACGAGCCGTTCGCGAGGATCCTCTACGACCTCGCGCACGAGTTGAACTTCCAGTGCCTGATCGCCACGACCGCGGAGGAGGCGCTCGCGGTCGCCGTGCAGCATCTGCCGAGCGCCGTGGTGCTGGACGTCGGCCTGCCGGACCAATCCGGCCTCTCGGTCCTCGACCTGCTCAAGCACGACGCGCGGACCCGGCACATCCCCGTGCACGTGGTCTCGGCGGGCGACCACGCGCAGACGGCCCTCGCCCTGGGCGCGGTCGGCTACATGTTCAAGCCGGTGAAGCGCGAGGAGTTGGCCCGGGCCCTCGGACAGCTGGAGTCGCGGCTGTCGCGACGCCTGCGCAGCGTCCTCCTCGTGGAGGACGACCCGGTCCAGCTCGAAAGCATGCGGCGGCTGCTGGGCTCGCACGACGTCGAGACGGTCGGGGCGCGGACGGCCGCCGAGTGCCTCGATCGGCTCCGCTCGGCGACCTTCGACTGCATGGTCCTCGACCTGTCGCTCCCCGACGCCTCGGGCTATTCTCTGCTGGAGACCCTGAGCCGTGAGGACGCGTACTCCTTCCCCCCCGCCATCGTCTACACCGGTCGTGACCTTTCCGTCGAGGAGGAGCAGAAGCTCCGGCGGTACTCGAAGTCGATCATCATCAAAGGGGCGAAATCTCCGGAGCGGCTCCTGGACGAGGTGACGCTGTTCCTGCACCAGGTCGTCGCCGACCTGCCGCCCGAGCATCAGCGTATGCTGGAGAAGGCCCGCAGCCGCGACGCCGCGCTGGAGGACCGCCGCATCCTGGTCGTCGAGGACGACGTCCGCAACGTCTTCGCGCTGACGAGCGTGCTGGAGCCCCGGGGCGCCAAGGTCCAGATCGCCCGCAACGGCCGCGAGGCGATCGAGGCGCTGGAGAAGTCGCGCGAGCCCGGCGGCGCGGCGATCGACCTGGTCTTGATGGACGTCATGATGCCCGAGATGGACGGCCTGACCGCAACGCGCGAGCTTCGCAAGCGGCCCGAGTGGAAGAAGCTGCCGATCATCGTGCTGACGGCCAAGGCGATGAAGGACGACCAGGAGCAGTGCCTGGCCGCCGGCGCGAACGATTACGTGGCGAAGCCGCTGGACGTCGAGAAGCTCCTCTCGCTCGTCCGCGTCTGGATGCCCCGCTGACGCGGACCTGGAGGTCGGACGACCCATGCTCGACTCGACCGAGGATATCGAGTTCCGCCTTCTGCTCGAGGCGATCCTCCGCAAGTATCACTACGACTTCCGCGGTTACTCGACCGCCTCGCTCAAGCGACGGCTCCGCCAGGCGCGCGAGCGGTTCGGATGCCGCAGCTTCTCGACGTTGCAGGATCGGGTGCTGCACGACCCGACCGTCTTCCCCGACCTGCTCTCCTACCTGACGGTGCAGGTGAGCGAGTTCTTCCGCGACCCGGACTACTTCCGCGCCATCCGCGAGCATGTCGTCCCTTACCTGAGGACGTACCCATCGCTCAAGATCTGGGTCGCCGGCTGCAGCGCGGGGGAGGAGGTCTACTCGCTGGCGATCCTCCTGCGGGAGGAGGGGCTGGAGGACCGGACGATGATCTACGGCACCGACATCAACCCCGAGGCGCTGCGCCGGGCCGAGGCCGGCGTCTACGAGATGGACCGCATCCCCCTGTTCACGGAGAATCATCGTCGATCGGGGGGGAAGTCGTCGCTCTCCGACTACTACACGGCGGCCTACGGCGGGGCCGTCTTCGACAAGAGCCTGCGGCGCCGCGCCGTCTTCTCGGACCACAGCCTGGCGGCCGACGAGGTGTTCGCCGAGGTCCAGCTCGTCTCCTGCCGGAACGTGCTGATCTACTTCGACCGCGAGTTGCAGGACCGGGCCGTGGGGCTGTTCAAGGATTCGCTGTCCCGGAAGGGCTTCCTGGGGATCGGAGGCAAGGAGAGCCTGCACTTCTCCCTCCACGCCGAGGCGTTCGAGGAGTTCGTCCGGGACGAGCGGATCTATCAGAAACGAGGCGACCGATGAGCGGGCCGAGGGTCGCGGCGGTGGCGGTGGGGGCGTCGGCGGGGGCCCTGGAGTCGCTGTCCGTCATCCTCCCCGAACTCCCCGAAGACTATCCGCTGCCGGTGCTGGTGGTGGTCCACCTGCCGCCTGACCGGAAGAGTCTCATGGCCTCCCTCCTCCGCGAGCGCTGCCGGATCGCCGTCAAAGAGGCGGAGGACAAGGAGCGGATCGTCGGGGGGATGGTGTACCTCGCCCCGCCCGACTACCACCTGATGGTGGAGGAGGACCGCCGGCTCTCGCTCTCGAGCGAGGAGCCCGTCCGCTACTCGCGCCCTTCCATCGACGTCCTGTTCGAGACCGCCGCCGAGGCTTACGGCCCCGGACTGGTGGGGATCGTGCTTTCTGGGGCGAACAGCGACGGAGCCCGCGGCTTGCGAGCCATCTGCGACGCGGGCGGCGTCGGGCTGGTCCAGTCGCCGGATCAGGCGTTGGCCTCGGCGATGCCGCACGCCGCCCTGCTCGCCTGCCCCGAAGCCGCCGCCATGAGCCTGGGGGAGATCGCCAAGCACCTTCTTGGTATCGTAGGCCCGTCATGACCGAATCATCGACCGATCGCGTCTACTTCCTTCTGGTCGACGACCTCGAGGAGAACCTCGTCGCGCTCGCGGCCCTGTTGCGCCGCGACGGCCTGGAGCTCCTCACGGCCCGCTCCGGCCCCGAAGCCCTCGAACTGCTGCTCAAGCACGAGGTGGCGCTCGCGCTCATCGACGTGCAGATGCCCGGCATGGACGGCTTCGAACTCGCGGAGCTGATGCGCGGCGCCGAGCGGACCCGGCGCGTCCCCATCATCTTCCTGACCGCCGGCAACACCGACCAGCGGCGGCGGTTCCGGGGCTACGAGGCCGGGGCGGTGGACTTCCTCGGGAAGCCGTTGGAGCCCGACGTCCTCCGCAGCAAGGTCGAGGTCTTCTTCCAACTCGCCCGCCAGCGCGACGAGCTGAAGGCCGCGCTCGCCGAGAACGCCAGGCTC
This sequence comes from Paludisphaera soli, assembly GCF_011064595.1. Classification (GTDB taxonomy): domain Bacteria; phylum Planctomycetota; class Planctomycetia; order Isosphaerales; family Isosphaeraceae; genus Paludisphaera; species Paludisphaera soli. The sequence continues at coordinate 386,380 of NZ_JAALJI010000003.1, forward strand.
CTGGAAGAGACCCGGCGTCACGCCGCGGCGCTCAAGGAGACCGACCGCCTGAAGGACGAATTCCTGGCGATGCTGGCTCACGAGCTTCGCAACCCGCTCTCGGCGGTCGCCAGCGCCGTGCAGCTCTGGAAGATGAGCGGCTCGGCCGCGCACCACGACTGGGCGAAGCAGGTCATCGAGAATCAGATGAAGACCTTCTCACGCCTGATCGACGATCTGCTGGACGTCTCCCGGATCAACCACGGCAAGATCCGCGTGAAGAAGCAGGTCCTCGACCCCGGCCCCATCCTCCAACAGGCCGTGACGTCCGTCGCGCCGCTGGTGCGCGAGCGTCGCCACGAGCTGTCCGTCGACCTCGGCCACGGCTCCGCGACGGTCGACGTCGATCCGACGCGGCTCGAACAGGTCATCGTCAACCTGCTGAACAACGCCGCGAAGTACTCGGAGGACGAGGCCCGGATCCACCTCTCGACGACGGTCGCCGGCGGCCGGCTGGCGATCGCGGTGAAGGACTCCGGCATCGGCATCCCGCCCGACCAGCTCCCCAGGATGTTCGAGCTGTTCGCGCAGGGGGACCGATCCATGTCCCGCTCGGAGGGGGGCCTGGGAATCGGCCTCACGCTCGTCAAGTCGCTGGTCGAGCTCCACGGCGGCTCGGTGGCCGCGGAAAGTCTGGGGATCGGCCACGGCAGCACCTTCACGGTCAGCCTCCCGATCGCCAACGCGGAGGCGCGGGCCGCCGAGGAGGCCGCCCGCGTCGCCACCGGATCGGAGTCCGCGACCGCCAAGCTCCTGATCCTGGTCGTCGACGACTGCACCGACGCCGCGCTCGCGATGTCCCGCCTGCTCCAGCTCCTGGGGCATGAAGTCGTCGTCGCCCACGAGGGACGCACGGCCGTCCGCCTCGCCGAGGAACGAAGGCCGGACGCCCTCATCCTCGACATCGGGCTGCCGGGGATGACCGGGTACGAGGTGGCCCAAAGACTGCGGCAAAACCCCGCAACCCGGGCGATCAAGCTCATCGCCGTCACCGGCTACGGGCAGGACAAGGATCGCGCCCGCGCCATCGAAGCGGGCTTCGATCATCATATGATCAAGCCCATCGACATCGATCAGCTGATGGAACTGCTGAACGGTACCCGGCCCCTCGACCGAGAGTCCCAGGAAGGATGAAGGGCCGCGACCTGGCCGATCGGGGGCGAGGGGGGGAAGCTACCCGGCCAGGATTCGAACCTGGAAAAACAGGACCAAAACCTGTTGTGATACCGTTTCACCACCGGGTAATCGTCCTTGCATTCTAACGAGCGCTCCGCACCCCGTGAAGATGAGTGCGCGGGGAAGGCCGGCCCCGGCCCGTCTCATCTCATCCCGCCCACGAGACGCCGTCGAGCGAGCCCTGCACCTTGTACGCGAGGTTCTCGAGTTGGATGCTCAGGTCCACCGCGATGACGCTGACGTTCGGCGGCACGGCGAGCGGCACGGGCGCGAAGTTGAGGATGCCCCGGATGCCGACGGCGATCATCTGGTCGGCCACGGCCTGCGCGGCCTCGGCCGGCACGCAGAGCAGGGCCAGCGTCGTCTTGTGGGCGGCGATGGTCTTGCGAAGGAGGTCGAGCGGTTCAACCGTCACCCCCTGATGAACCTGCCCCACCTTTCGAGGGTCGGTGTCGAAGATCGCGACGATGTGGAACCGACGCGACTGGAACCCTCGATACCGGAGCAAGGCCCGGCCCAGGTTGCCGAGACCGACCAGGATCAGCGGCCAGTCCTTGTCGACCCCGAGGATGCGCCTCAGGACCAGGATGAGGTCGTTGATCTCATAGCCGATGCCCGGCCTGCCGAACTGCCCGAAAAACGCGAGGTCCTTGCGGACCTGGGCGTTCTTGATCGCGAACGGCTCGCCCAGCTGATGGCTGGACGTCTTGCTCAGGCCCTGGCGCTGGAGGGCTTCCAGCTGCCGGAGGTAAAGGCTGACCCGCCCCACGACGGCTTTCGGAGCCGGCTTCGCGTTCGGATGCCCGTTTCGTGAAGGACTCACGATGTGGATCTCCGAAGGAAGGCTAGTCCCTGATTGGGCAAAATCCATGCCGTCTGATTAAACAATAGTAACGACCGAATCCCGCCGACGTCAAGGCGGGTTGAGCTCGGCCGCGGTTTCCGGCTCATACAATCCGGCAATGCGTCCCCGCCAGGCCTGGGGGACGGTTCCCTGCACGCGTACGTCGTCTCCGATCAGCGTGCGCTGCAAGCCGCGGAGTCGAAGGGCGTCGGCCATCCGAGCTCGGCCGCGCCCTCGGACCGCGGTGCGGGCGTGATCGCCCCCCTCGATGAGCGGGGCGAGGAAGACGTCGACCTCGTCCACCTCGCCGGCCTCGAAGAAGGCGGCGAGGACCGGGCCTCCGCCCTCGACGAGCACGCTGGTCATCCCGCGCCGTCCCAGCTCGGTCAGCAGGGGGCCGACGGGAGGACGGGACTCGCCCGGGAACTCAAGGACCTCGCACCCCGCGTCCCGCAGGCGAAGCACCGCGTCCGGGAGGACCCGGTCGGCCACCGCGACGAGCGTCGGGATTTCCCGAGCCGTCTTCACGAGCTGCGAATCCAGGGGGAGACGCGCCCCGGAATCCATGACGACGCGGCAGGGAGTCCGAGGGCCGGGAGGGCGGGCGGTCAGGATCGGATCGTCGGCGGTCGCGGTCCCGACCCCCACCAGAATCGCGTCCATCCGGCCGCGGACCTCGTGCACGAGGACCCGGGAGGCTGGCGACGAGATCCATCGGCTGTCGCCGCCGGCGACCGCCGTCTTCCCGTCCAGCGTCATCGCCCACTTGGCGATCACATAGGGCCGGCCCGTGAACAGCCGCTTCAGGTAGGGGGCGTTGAGCGCCGCAGCTTCCGGCCCCCCCAGGCCGACCGAGACGTCGAGACCCGCGTCGCGGAGTCGCGCGAGTCCCCCGCCGGCCACCTTGGGGAATGGGTCGCGATGCGCGGCCACGACGCGGTTCACTCCCGCTCGAAGGACGGCCTCCGTGCACGGCGGGGTCTTGCCGTGATGGCAGCAGGGCTCCAACGTGACGTAGAGCGTCGCTCCGCACGCCCGGTCTCCGGCGGCCCGCAGGGCGACCACCTCCGCGTGGGGGCCCCCGAATCGCTCATGATGCCCGACGGCGATGAGTTCGCCGTCGCGGACGACCACCGCGCCGACCATCGGGTTGGGCTCGACAGCCCCCCGCCCCCGGGCGGCCTCGTCGATCGCCCGTCGCATCCAGGCCTGTTCGGACTCGTCGCCCATCGTCGGGTTCGCTCGCCTCTCTCGCCGCGATCAGGGGGGTCAGAACGGCGGTTGGACCGTCGCCTTCGGGGTGGTCGGCCCGCTTGGGGGGCTCGCCGAGGGTCCGCCGGGGGGGGCTTTGCGAGGGGGTGCCGCAGCCTTCGCGGTCGACGCCGTCGGCCGATATTCCTCAGGAAAGGGGAAGAGGATGCGATAGATTACCGAGAGCCGTCGACGCACCTCGTCGCTCGGGAAGGCCCCGAAGGTCGACTGGATCCAGGGGGGCGTGGCCGCGAAGAATTGGGCCAACCTCGTCGAATCGACGGGATGGGCCGGCACGTGTTCTTGCACGTAAAGGTTCACCGCCAGCCGGTGCATGAACGGCCGAGGCCGCTGCGGAACCTCCGGGATGTTGGGACCGGCCTGCTCGAACTTGCTTTCGATCTTGCCGATCCAGTCCCTCGGGCCGGCGGACGCCTCGCGAAGCTCGCGGATGCGCGTCTCGACCTCGGCGGCCCAGCGCGCCTCTTCGAAGTCATCGGGCTTGAGCTCCCGGGGGATCTTCAACTCGCGACCGCGACGGATCAGCTCGCCCTTGCGGTCGCCGGCCGGCAGAGCGTCGACGCGCTGACGGTCGGCGGGGGACAGCGAGAGCCACACCTTGCAGAGCGACGCCAGCTCGAACGCCCCCGTGCCGCCGATCTGCATGAAATCCAGGGGCGATCGCGACTCGCCGTCGGGCGGCGGATACTTCGCGGCCGCCTCGCGGATCTTCGCGAGTCGGGCGTCGACAGGCTGGTTCAGGATCTCGTTTCGGACCCGCTCCGGGAGCAGGTGGAGCCAGTTGTGATAGCGTCGCAGTACGGTCAGATACTCGTCGCGATCGGAATCCGGCAGGGAATTCAGGCGGTCGTCGAGCCCTCGCGCCGCTCGCTGTTCGTCGAGATTCAGCCTCATGTCGTAGCGACGCAGGGCCTCGCGGAGGTCCTGGCGTTCGGCGGCGGACTTGACGAGGAACCGGGGCCGATTGGCTTCGAGAGTGGCGGCCCCCGCCAGGGCCACCGCAATGACGCCGAGCGACGACGCGACGAGTCGGGCGCGGGTCGAACTGTGATTGAGGCCGATCATGGGTTGGCTCGGTTCAACGTCCGGGGCGGAACTCGGGCGTGTTCTTCAGGGCGTCGAGGAGGTCGAAGCCGCCGACCTCCAGATACTCGTCGAGATGCTCGGCGAGGCTCAGGTCGCGGATGACACGCTCGTCGGGATCGGGCCAGAGGTGGCGAACGGCGCCATATCCGGCCGCCCCGGCCGAGGCGAGGATCAGCAAGCAGGCGACGCCTCTCACGAAACTCCTCGCCACGCCCGCGAGCGGAGCGAACCGGGCACCTCGACCGACCTCGAGCGAGTGGACGTAACTCAGCGTCCGCTCGTGAAACTCCTCGCTGACATGGGGCCTTGGCAGCTTCTCAAGCGCTTCCCACGTCTTCTTGAGCAGGTCCACTTCGCGACGGGCCGTCGGGCTGTGCGTCAGCTTGGTGGAAAGGGCTCGCGATTCGGCTTCCGTGAGCTCGCCGTCGATGTACGCGACGAGATTCGCGCGTTCCTCGGGTCGCAATCGCTGATGCTCGGAGCCGGCCGACATGAACGAACTTCCTCCACGGTCGTCGACTTCAGCCCAGTCCGCTGATGCTCAGCCAGGCATCCCCATGCCACCCATGCCACCCATACCACCCATGCCACCCATACCACCCATACCGCCCATGCCACCCATGCCACCCATGCCCATCCCGCCGCCGCTACGACTGCCGCCCATACGACGACCACCCGTGGCGACCGTTGCATTCGGTCCGCGGCCGGCCCTCAGGTTGGGGAAGTATTGCGAGGCGCGGCCGTAGTAGAGCGACGGCCCGGTGCCGTCCGAATTCGAGGGGTCCTGGGCGAACCGATAGGGGTTGGCGGCGCGCTCGCGTCCCTGTTGCTGGTTGTAGGGCCGCAAGGGATCGTAGGGCTCGGCCGTGTAGGGCGAGATCGGGTCGTAGAGCCTCGGCTTGGAGATGTTGGCGTAGTACTGCCGCTGCTGAACCGCCTGATTGATCGAGTCGTCGGCCCGAGGACGCATGGCCTGCATCTGCTGGTTGGGCAGATAGTAGGCGTAATAGAAGGCGAAAGGATCTGAGGTGATATCTCCGATGCCTAGCTGGGCTCGCGCGGTGGAGGGTGCGCAGAGCACGCCCAGGCCGAACAGCAGCAGGGCGGAGCCACGGAGTTTCGGGTGAATCATGGGAGCCCCCCTGTTCCTCAGAAAAGCGACGTCGGGAATCCTGTTCCTGAAGATCAGTGTTCGACCTGCGTCGACGCTCGACAAGACCCGAAGTGCGCCTGATGGGAACGATTCGGCCGCGCCGAGACATTCACCTAGTATAATCAACCGACTCGACCGAGCAAAGCGCGAGGTCTTCGCAGATCCAACCGGCCGGTCCGCACTCGGGGCCTCGCGCGTGCGGCGGACGTTGGCCAGGGAGGACTTCCAAAATTGCGTGACGATCGACTCGACATCGCGGCCGTTACGGGCTTGCTCGGGGAGATGCCCCCGACGGATCCCCTGTATTACTACATGGGTCTGGCCGCCTTGGTGATCGCGATGATCTGGGGCGGCGTGCTGGCCTACCGGTCCTGGGAGGAAGCCCACGAGGAGTTGGACCCGGCCACCCCCGAGGAACTCCTGGACGCCTTCCGCCAGGCTCGCCTCGAAGGTGAGATGGATGCTGAGGAGTTCGCCCGAGTGCGCGAAAAGCTGGAGCAGGCCGAGGGCCGCGAACGGCCCGGCAAGCCGCCCGGGCAACCGAGCTGACCGGGCCCGGCTTGGATTTCGATCACTGAACTTCGTAATTCTCGCGGTCGCTGGACCTGGCCGGGTTGATGCCGATCTTCGACTCGCGAATGAACTCCAGGAACTCGGCGACCTCGGCGATCTCGCCCAGATCCCCGGCGATCCGTTCCAGGGCGGCGGAGATCGGCCGCCCCTCGCGATAGAGGATCCGGTAGGCCTGCCGGAGGGCGTTGATCGCCTGGTTGGAGACGCCCGCGCGGCGAAGGCCGACCAGGTTGAGCCCGGTCACGCAGTTATACCCCTGCTGCAGGAGAAACGGGGGGATGTCCTTCGACGAGGCCCCCATCCCGCCGAGCATCGCCAGGCGGCCGACCCGTACGCGTTGCTGCACGGCGGTGTTGCCGGACAGGATGCACGAATCTCCCAGCGTCACGTGGCCGGCCACCAGGGCGTTGTTGACCACGGTGCAGTGGTCGCCGACGCGGGCGTCGTGGCCCAGGTGGGAGTTGCACATGAAGAGGTTGTGGTCGCCGATCATCGTGACCCTCTCCCCCTGCACGGTTCCTCGGTGCACGGTCACGAACTCGCGGAACACGTTGTGGTCGCCGATCCGCACGCCGGTCGGCTCGTCGCGATAGCCCCGGTGCTGCGGGCTCTTGCCGATGACCGCGCCGTGGCCGACGAAGTTGTTCCGACCCATCGTCAGGGGCCCGCAGAGGCAGGCGTGGGCCTCGATCACGCAGCCGGGACCGATCCGTACCGCCCCCTCGATGATTGCGTAAGGCCCCACCTGGACGTCCGGGGCGAGGATCGCCTCGGGATCGATGATGGCCGTCGCGTGGACGGTCTCCGAATAGACCAGCGTCATGATCGTTCTCCTCGCGCTCGGCGTCCGTCCGGCATTCCGCAACCACCTCGCCGACTACTTTCATCGGTCGAATGGGTTTTGCCGCATGAGACAAACGCGCCGTGCGGGACGGGGACCCGCCCGCGGCGGGCGGGCATTTCCTCGTTCCCGGGACTTCTGGAAGAGGTGGAGTTCGGCCGCGTCCGGGCCCGGTGGACCGGCCGCGCGGGTCGCGCGTTTCCGCTGTCCCGTCCGGCGCCGCCGCGGTATGCTCGCCGAGGGCGGCCATCGGACGCGCCGCCGCGATCGGGATCGAGATCGAGAGGAGGCGACGCGGATGATGTCCCGCTCCCGGATGCTCGTGCTCTCGCGGCTCGCGCTGGCGGCCGGGCTCGTATTGTTCGCGGGGGCCTACCTCGCGATCTCCTGGCTCACGGCCGAGCGCCTGACGCGCGCCACGAACCATCCGCTGACGCTCGACCCCTGTCGACTCAGCCTCGACGCCGAACCCTGGACGACCCGGACCCGCGACGGCTTCACGCTCCGGGGATGGCGGCTGGTCGCCGGCGAGCCGCGTCGCCTGCTCGTGCTCGTCCACGGCATGTGGAGTTCGTGGCCCGAGATGGCGAACCTGGGGAGGGACCTGCACGCGCGCGGCTACGACGTGCTCCTGTTCGACCTCCGGGGTCACGGGCAGAGCGACCCGTCGCGGCTCTCGCTCGGCAGCCGCGAGCGGGCCGATCTCCGCGCCGTCCTGGACTGGGCGCGAGCCGAGGGCTACGACGAGGGCCAGATCGGATGGCTCGGCTACTCGATGGGGGCGGCGACGCTCGTGCTGGAGGCGGCGGCGAATCCCTCGATCCGGGCCGCCGTCCTGGACAGCCCCTACGGCGACCTGCCCCGGCTGCTGGAGACGCAACTCAGCAAGCACAGCCGGCTCCCCGGCTGGTTCAACCCCGGCATCCTCGCGTGCGCGCGGGTGTTCTACGGCCTCCGCACCGAGGAACTCGTACCGATCGCCGCGGCCGCGGCCTGGGGCGACCGGCCGATGCTCCTGATCCACGGCGAGGACGACTCGACCGTCCCGGTCGATCAGGCGCGTAAGCTCGGCCGGGCCGTCGGCGCGGCCTGCCTGACGACGTTCTTGCCGGGCGTCGAGCATGTCGAGGCGTATCGATCGGACCCCGGGCGCTACGTCGCCTTGATCTCGCGATTCTTCGACGACAACCTGAGCCCCTGAGGCCCGCCCGCCTCCGCTCGCGTCTA
>NZ_JAALJI010000030.1 GCF_011064595.1 Paludisphaera soli
TTCGGCGTCCATTTCGGCGTGCACGAGATCGCCCGGATCGACCTCCGCGTGTAGACTCGACCGAAGAGAACCGTCACCCATGTCCCCGAACGCGCGCCACCCATGTCCCCGGTCTATACACCCATCAGGGGGAAGGACGATTCGCGACGGCCCATTCCATCAAGGCGGACGTATCAAGAAGGCGAAGGCTTATCGAGGCACCCCCCCCTCATTCCCCACCAGGAGTGAAGGACGATTCGCGACGGCTCTCGTGTTCGTTTTCCTGCTCATTCAGGACTTCAGACCGCCTGGAACGTCGTCAGGCCCGGATTCGCGCCTCGGGACATGCGGGCGCGGCCGTTGGCGGCGAGGTGTTCGAGGACGAGGTAGACGGTCTCGGCCGAGTCGGCGGCGCCGACGGCCTCGGCGACCTGGTCGGCGGTCCGGGGCTGGGCGGTGAGCGCGGCGCGGGCCTTGTCCTGGATCTCGAGGACGCTCGCGGCGGCCTTCTTGCCCGCCTCGACGCCGGGCTGGTGGTAGGCGTTGACGTTGACGAGCGTGGCGTAGAGTCCCACGGCCCGCTCGAAGAGCGCGATGAGCGCGCCGACGGTCTGGGCGTCGACCCGGTCGACGGTGATCGTGACCGAGCGGCGGTCGTTGGCGAAGAGGGCCTCGCGGGTGCCCAGCAGGAAGCCGTGCAGGTAGTCGCCCGGGGTGACGCCGGGCTCGACCTCGCGGCCGTCGCCGCCGTCTTCCAGCACGCGGAGGAAGGTGACGAAGAAGTTGTCGACGCCGTCGCGGAGCTGCTGGACGTAGGCGTGCTGGTCGGTCGACCCCTTGTTGCCGTAGACGCTGATCCCCTGGTCGACGCGGTTCCCCTCCAGGTCTAGCCGCTTGCCCAGGGACTCCATCACGAGCTGCTGGAGATAGCGGCTGAACAGCAGGAGCCGGTCCTTGTAGGGCAGCACCACCATGTCCTTGGCGCCCCGGCCGTCGGTCGCCAGATACCACGAGAGCGCCAGCAGGGCGGCCGGGTTCTTCGCGACGTCGTGGACGCGGGTCGCCCGGTCCATCGCCGCCGCGCCGTCGAGGAGGCCCTTCATGTCGAGCCCCTGGAGCAGGCCGGGGACGAGGCCGACGGCCGAGGTCTCGCTGGTCCGTCCGCCGACCCAATCCCACATCGGGAACCGCGCCAGCCAGCCTTCCTTCGCCACGGTCTGGTCGAGCTTCGACCCTTCGCCGGTGACGGCCGTCGCGTGCTTGGCGAAGTCGAGTCCGGCCTTGCGGTAGGCCTCGGCGACGACGAGCATGCCGTTGCGGGTCTCGGGGGTGCCGCCGGACTTGCTCATGACGACCACCAGCGTCTCGTCGAGCGCGGGGCCGATCCGCTCCAGTTCGCGGGCGATGCCGTCCGGGTCGGTGTTGTCGATGAAGTGGGCATGGAGCCTGTCGGCCTTCGGGCTCCCCAGGGCGTCGGCGACGAACATCGGCCCGAGGGCCGAGCCGCCGATGCCGATGGAGAGCACCCGCGTGAACCTCGGCTTGCGCTGGGGCTTGACCTCGCCGGAGTGGACCTTGGCGGCGAAGGCGGCGACGGCGTCGAGGGTCTCGGCGATCTCGGCGGCGATCTCCGGCGTCGGCGACAGCTCCGGCGACCGGAGCCAGTAGTGGCCGACCATCCGGTTCTCGTCCGGGTTCGCGACGGCCCCCTTCTCCAGCTCGTCCATCGCGGCGAAGGCCCTGTCGAAGGCCGGTCGCATGCGCGCGATCGCGTCGTCGTCGAAGCCCATGCGGCTGACGTCCAGCGACACGTCGAGGGCGGGGACCCGGCAGAGCGAGGCCTGGTAGCGTTTCCAGAGTTCCGGCGCGTTCATTTCGTCGCTCACATGGGGCTTGAGCTGGGAATCAGGAGGTCAAGATCACGAACGTCATGGCCAGCCCGGCGAGCGCCAGGACCGCGGCCACGACCAGGGGCGTGCGGAGGTGGAGGTCCGGATTGGCGACCCCCGCGCGGAGGTCCCGCACGTACGCCCGGTGCCGGATCGCCGCCACCGCGCACACGCCGACGCCGAACGCGACGATCGCCGAGCCCAGCACGGGCGGGATCGGCGACTGGGGGCCGTGCAGCTCGTGCTGCCTCTCCAGATCGCCCAGCAGGAAGCCGAACCGGGCGATCAGGAAGCCGAAGCCCATCAGGCCGAGCGACGTCCGCACCCAGGCCAGGTAGGTCCGCTCGGCGGCCAGATACACGCGCGGGTCGCCCACCGGATTCGTCGGCTCGGTGTCCATGACTCTCCCAGGAATCGGGACGGTCCGGGGCTGCTGCTCCTTGGCCGCGAAGGCCCCTCGGCCCTTATCATCGCATGGACGCCCGCGACGATACATCCCCGAACGACGCCCGCTCCTCCCGAGAGATCCGCCGTCATGACCATCCGCCGACGATTCGCCCTCCTCGCCGCGTTCGCCCCGGCCCTGATCCCGAACACCCGGGCCGAGGGTCCGGGCGAGGCCCGCCTCAACCAGATCCAGGTGATCGGCTCGCACAACTCGTATCACGTCGAGCCCGCGCCCGGGGTGCTGGAGCTGATCGCCCGGGCCAACGCCCGGGGGGCGGATTCGCTCCGGTACACGCACCCGCCGCTGGCCGAGCAGTTCGCCGATCGGGGGATCCGCCAGATCGAGCTGGACGTCTTCGCCGACCCCGACGGCGGCCTCTTCGCCGACCCCGCGATCCGCAAGCTCGCCGAACTGACGGGCAAGGACGTCGGCCCCGACCCCGACCCGGACGGCAAGCTCCGCGACCCCGGCATGAAGGTCCTGCACGTCGCCGGGATCGACTACCGCACGACGACCCTCACGCTGGTCGACGCCCTGGGCCAGGTCCGGTCCTGGTCGCGGCTGAACCCCCGGCACGTCCCGATCCTCGTCCTGCTGGAATTGAAGACGGCCGAGGAGTCGCGGATCGCCGGCAAGGCCGTGCCCTTTGACGCCGGCCGGATCGCCGAGCTGGAGGCCGAGATCCTCTCCGTCTTCCCCCGCCCCGAGATCCTCACGCCCGACGACGTGCGTGGTGACTCCGCCACGCTCCCCGACGCGATCCGCACGCGAGGCTGGCCGAAGCTGGACGACGTGCGCGGCCGCGTGATCTTCGCCCTCGACAACACCGGGCCCGAGCGCGAGGTGTATGTGAAGGACCACCCCGCCCTCGCCGGCCGCCTGATGTTCGCCAGCGTCGACGAGGGCGATCCCGCCGCCGCCTGGTTCAAGATCAACGACCCGATCGCCAGCTTCGACGACATCCAGCGCCTGGTGAAGGCCGGCTTCCTCGTCCGCACCCGCGCCGACGCCGACACGAAGCAGGCCCGCGACGGCTCGACCACGATGCGCGACAAGTCGCTCGCCAGCGGGGCCCAGTTCGTCAGCACGGACTACCCCGTCGCCGACCCGCGCCTCACCGACTACCACGTCCAGCTCCCCGGAGGCGTCGTCGCCCGCTCCAACCCCGTCAGCGGAGACCGCGCGTGGGACGGGATCGACCTGGAACGGGGGCGGTGAGAGGCCCCGAGCGCGTGGCGCGTCACGCCGAGGCGAACGCCGCTTCGTAGCGGCCGAGCAGCGCGCCGACGGCCTCGTCGCAGGCCTGGTCGCTGGTGCCGCCCCCCTGGTTGGCGACGACGAGGACGCCGAAGTCGCGGGCCGGGGCGAGCCAGACGACGGCGTACCACATGGTATTGCTGCCGGCGTGGTTCAGGGCCCGGCCGCCGGCCCAGGGGCGGTCGAAGGCCATCCAGCCGCCGGCGTAGGTCTCGCCGCGACGGGGCGTGTGCAGGTCGCGGTAGGTCTCCGGCCGCAGGATCTTCGCCCCCGGGCGTTCGCCGCGGAGGTGGGCGACGGCGAACTTGGCCCAGTCGCCCATCGTGCAGTGGACGGTCCCCGCCGGGCCCATGACTTCCGCGTTGTCGTGGCGGATCGCCTCGATCCGGCCCCGGACGAGATGGTGGCCATAGGGGGCGTCCTCGCGCGAGGAGCGGTCGGCGCCCGGCGGGCCGAAGCCGCCCGAGTACATGTTCAGGCGCTCGAAGACCCTCGCCCGCGTCAGGTCCTCCCACGTCGCGCCGGTGACCTGCTCGGCCATCAGCCCCGCCAGGACGTAGCCGGCGTTCGAGTAGCTGTAGGCCGCGCCGGGGCGGGTCTTCGGGGCCACGCGGCACAACTCCAGGAGCGCCGAATACCGCTTGTCGGTCGGCGTGCGGCCGGCGAGGTTCCACCAGTCGGCGTCGTGCGGCAGCCCGGCGCGATGGGTGAGGAGCTGCGAGAGGGTCGCGTCGCGGAAGTCGGGGTGGAGGCCGTCGGCGTACTCGGGGAAGACCGTCCCGATCGTGCTCGACGCCCCCAGCAGCCCTTCCTCGAACAGCGTGCCGAGGAGCGTCGCCGTGATGGCCTTCGTGCAGGACCCCAGATGCACGAGATCGGTGACGCGGATCGGGTCGGAGTCGCCGATCTTGCGGACGCCCGTCGCGCCGATCGAGACGACGGCGTTCCCCTTGAGGATCGCGCCGATCATTCCGGGGAGCTTGTGCCGGGAGCGCACGGTCTCCAGCGCGGCGGCCGTCTGGGGGTCGTCCGGCAGGCGGACCTCCCAGGGCTCCAGCACCGGCCGCAGGGCGTTCCGCCCGGGCGTGGGGGCGACCGGCTTGCGGACGGTCCGACGCGTCCCCGGGCCGATGGGCTCCTGCCCCTTCGCCGAGCCGACGAACGAGCCCGCGACGCCCGCCGCGCCGCCGAGCAACACCGACTTCAGCCAATCGCGACGATCCGGCACGGCCCGCCCTCCTGTTCGCTACCCCCCGCCCCGTTCGCATCGGCGGGATCGACGCTCCCTCGATCGAGCATAGATCCCCGATCACGGGGCGACAACCGGCGGGGTCGCGGATCGCGTGCGATGTCGACCTGTCGCATCGATCCGAGGGGATCGTCGGCCGCGCCTCGGCTTTCTCGCGTTTTTCCGGCGCAGTCGCCGTGCGAAAGCCGCCGATCCTCAGGGAGGCCTCGCGCCCCATTTCAGCCCAGCTCGGACGGCCCCGGTCCTCGGCGCCGCACGACCTCGGCTCGTCTCGACTCGGATGGAGGGTCCAGTGGATCGCTTCGTCACGCTGGAGAGGATGCCCGAAGGGTTCGCGATCCCCGAGGATCTCGCCGGCCGGCTGGCCTACGACCCGTCGACGCGCCGGCTCTCGTTTCGCGGCTACATGAGCAAGGCCGACTTCGACCGGCTCTGCGGCCTGACCGGGGATTGGGCGTTCCGCCGCAAGCTGGAGGAATTGTTCCAGCGCTGCGTCTACAATGAGCGGCCGGAAACCCCCGGTCGCGGCCTGCTCGCCGCGCTCCGGAGGCGGATCGCCCCCGGTTGAGGTCGGCCGGGACGGTGCCCTCCCGCCGCGTCTCGGACCCGACCTCGACCGGAGATGACGGATGACGAAGTCGTCGCCCCGCTGGCTGGGGCTCGTGGGATTGGGCCTGATCCTTGCGTCGCGGACCGCGCCGGCGCAGGACCTGGAGCGTTTGAAGTACAACAACCCCGGGCTCGTCGTCGACCTGGGCGTCGGCCTCTGGGCCTGGCCGCTGCCGATGGACTTCGACGGCGACGGCGACCTCGACCTGGTCGTCAACTGCCCGGACAAGCCCTACAACGGCGTCTACTTCTTCGAGAACGCCGACGGCCCGACCTCGAAGGTCAAGTCGCCCGTGTTCAAGCCGGGCCGACGGATCAGCAAGGGGCTGCAGAACGTCCAGGTCAGCTACGTCGACGGCCGCCCGCGCGTGCTCTCGCCGGGGACGGAACATCCCGACTTCCTCAAGACCGGCCTGGAGCGCGGGACGCCTCTCCCCCTGCCCGCGAACGTCCACCCCAACAGGGTCCGGGGCAACTTCTGGCGCTATGTCGATTACGACGGCGACGGCAAGCTCGACGTGGTGGTGGGCGCCGACGACTGGACCGACTACGGCTGGGACAACGCCTACGACCCGACCGGCAAGTGGACGCGCGGGCCGCTGCGGGGGTTCGTCTACGTCGCCCGAAACATCGGCGAGAGCGACGCGCCGAAGTATGAAGACCCGACCCGGGTGATGGTCGGAGACAAGCCGCTGGAGGTCTTCGGCTGGCCCTCGCCCAACTTCGCCGACTTCGACGACGACGGCGACCTGGACCTGGTGTGCGGCGAGTTCCTCGACGGCTTCACCTACTTCGAGAACGTCGGCTCGCGGACGAAGCCCGAGTACGCGGCGGGGCGTCGGCTGAAGCAGGGCGACGGCTCGCCGCTGGTCATGGACCTGGAGATGATCACGCCGACGGCGATCGACTGGGACGGCGACGGCGACCTCGACCTGATCGTCGGCGACGAGGACGGCCGCGTGGCGCTCGTCGAGAACGCCGGCGGCCTGGCCGACGACCGCACCCCGCGCTTCCTCGCTCCCGTCTACTTCCGGCAGGAGGCCGACGACGTGAAGTTCGGGGCGCTCGCCACCCCCTTCGGCTTCGACTGGGACGGCGACGGCGACTTCGACATCGTCTCGGGGAACACGGCCGGCTACATCGCGTTCGTCGAGAACCTGAGCGGGCCGGGCGTGGCCAAGCCGAAGTGGGCCGCGCCGAAGCTGCTGGAGGCCGACGGCCGGACGATCCGCATCCTGGCCGGGCCGAACGGCAGCATCCAGGGGCCTTGCGAGGCCAAGTGGGGCTACACCACGCTGACCGTGGCCGACTGGGACGGCGACGAACTCCCCGACCTGATCGTCAACTCGATCCTCGGCCGCGTCCACTGGTACAAGAACGTCGGCGCCCGCACCGAGCCGAAGCTCGCCGCGGCGCGGCCCGTCGAGGTGGCGTGGACGCCCGAGCATCCCCAGCCGAACCTGTCGTGGGGCTGGCTCCGCCCCGACGGGGACGCCCTGCTCACCCAGTGGCGGACGACGCCCGTCGCCGTGGACTGGAACCGCGACGGCCTGGTCGACCTGGTGATGCTGGACCAGGACGGCTACCTGGCGTTCTTCGAACGGGCCCGCAAGGACGGCGCGCTCGTCCTGCTCCCGCCCCGTCGGGCCTTCCGGAACGACTCCGGCGAGCCGCTTCGGCTGAACGCCAAGAGCGCCGGCGGCAGCGGTCGGAGGAAGCTCTGCGTGGTCGACTGGGACCGCGACGGCAAGCTCGACCTGCTGCTGAACGCCGCCAACGCCCTGCTCTACCGTCAGGAGGGCGAGGCCGACGGCGGCTGGACGTTCCGGAACGTCGGCCTGCTTTCGAACCGGAACATCGAGGGCCACGACGTCAGCCCGACCGTCGTCGACTTCGACGCCGACGGCGTCCCCGACTTCCTCGGCGGCGCGGAGGACGGCCGGTTCTACTACCTGGCGAACCCCGCCGCCAAGGACAAGACGTTCATGCCGGCCGTCGAGGGCGACCCCGCGCACGACGTCCGCGAGGTGCTGGCGCGCCAGGAGGCCGCCTGGAACGCCGGCGACCTCGACGGCTTCCTGACCACCTACTGGGACTCGCCCGAGCTGGTGTTCCAGTCCGGCGGCGCGCGCACCGAGGGATTTCGGGCCACCCGCGACCGCTACCAGGCCCGCTACAAGGCCGAAGGCCGCGCGATGGGCAAGCTGGCGTTCTCGGGCCTCGAAGTCTCCACCCTCGGCCCCGACGCGGCCCTCGCGCGCGGCGGTTGGCGGCTCGTCCTCCCCGACGGCGCCGAGCCCAGCGGCCTGTTCACCCTGATCCTCCGCCGCTTCCCCGAAGGCTGGAAGATCGTCCACGACCACACCTCCGCCGCCGACCCGGAGCCGACGAGGAACCCGTGATCGACATGTCGATTTCCCTCCCCCCCGGCGGGAAAGCATCCTCAGGGACGGACGAGGGCGACCATCAAGGCGGACGGCGCGAGGAAGCGACGGATTCGCGGCCCGCTTGTTCCTTCGGACGGCTCGCATGCTCGTCTTCCCCCTCATCCGGCCCTTCGGGCCACCTTCCCCCGCCAGGGGGGAAGGACGTTCGTCGTCGTGTTCCATCCACAGGCTACCGGACCTCTGAGGCGACGCCCATGACCGCCCTGCCCTCGCTACTCTTCCTCGTCGGTTCTCTGGGACAGACGCCGATCGACGTCGGCGATCGCAAGCAACTCTTCATGGACCATCGCTTCATCGCGGAGAGCGATCGCGTCGAACTCCGCGCGAACCCGGCGCGGAAGCTCGGGCTCCTGCGCGACGAGGCGGGCGAGCCGTTCCAGGGGCATGTCGGCCGAGTGATCGAGGATGACGGGAAGGTCCGCCTGTACCTCGGGGCCGACGACGTGCGCGTCCTGGAGAGCGACGACGGGCTGCACTTTCGACGCACCGACGTCAAGCTCCCCGGCGGCGGGATCTTTCCGACGATCTTCCTGGACCCGCACGACCTCGACCCGACCCGCAGGTACAAGCTGTTCCGGATCGTCTACAGCCCGCCGTTCGACCCGGAGAAACACGGCGTCTACGCGAGCTATTCGGCCGACGGCGTGATCTTCACCGAGGCCGGCCGGGTCCTCCCGCTCTACACGGACAACCCGCCCCTCGTCCACTGGGACGAGCGGATCGGCAAGTACGTGATCTACACGAGGGCCCTGGCGTACGACTCGGAGAACCAGCGCCGGATCGCCAGGATCGAGACCGACGACCCGCTCGCGCCGTGGCCCTACACGAAGACGGACGACCCCCGAATGTTCTCGTCGATCGCGAACCTCCCGGTGGTCCTGGCCGCCGACGAGCAGGACGACCCGCATTCGGATATGTATTACAACGGGTCCGCGATCTACCCGTGGGCGGACGAAGCCTACCTGATGTTCCCCACGATGTTCCGGCACTTCTCGCCCGATCGCAATCCCGCGGTCGTCCCGCCCGTCCCGGGCCGGTGGGAGGACTTCGGCATGCTGGAAGTCCAGCTCGCGGTCAGCCGCGACGGCGTGAAATGGTCGCGTCCGGACCGCTCGCCCTACATCGCGACCGGGATGGTCGACGAGTGGGACCGCTGGTATGCGGTGGCCGCCCCGGGGATCATCCGGCGCGGGAACGTCCTGTACCAGTACTACTATTCGAGCGGGCGGCTGCACGACTCCGCGAACCTGCGGCCCGAGTACGCCGACGTCGCCAAGCAACTCGGCGGGGTCGGGGTCGTCCGGCAGCGGCTCGACGGTTTCGTCTCGGCCGACGTCGACCACAGGGGGGGCTGGCTGCGGACCCCGGTGATCGTCTTCCGGGGCGATCGCCTCCGGCTCAATCTCGACACCGGCGCGATGGGGACGGCGTTCGTGGAACTCCAGGACGCCGAAGGCCGGCCGATCCCCGGCTTCGCGCTCGCGGACTGCGAGGAGATCGGCGGCGACTTCGTCGACCAGCGGGTCTACTGGAAGGGGAACCCGGACGTCTCGGCGCTCGCCGGCCGGCCCGTCCGGATCCACTTCAAGCTGAAGCGGGCGAAGCTCTACGCGTTCCAGTTCACGAACGGCTGAGTTCGCTCCACAGCGGTCCGGTCAGTAAGTCCGGCCGATCTTCGAGACGATCGCGCGACGGACTTCCAGCGGGTCGACGCCGCCGCTCTTGCGGTACACGACCTCGCCGCCGGGGGCGAGGATCAAGGTGTACGGGACGGGCCCGGGCCACTTCGGGTCCAGGGCCTCGGCGAAGGCGTCGCGATCGGCCGAGTCGAGGATGTAGTTCGTCGCGGCGACGCGCTTGTCTTTCAGGGTGGCGAGCGCCTGGTCCTTCTTGGCGGGGTCGTCCAGGCTGATGGTGACCAGGCGGAAGGGCCGGCCGCGGTACATGCGGTTCATCGTCACGAACTCGGGAAGCTCCTGGACGCAGGGGCCGCACCAGGTCGCCCAGACGTTGACGACGGTGTACTTGTCGGTCTCGTTCTTCGCGAGCTTGGCGACGCCCGCCAGGTCGATGGGCTCGATCGCCACGGGCTCGGCGTCCCAGGTCTCCAGCGACTTCTTCGCGTCCGCCTGCTTGTCGGCCCATTTGGTGGAGCAGCCGAAGACGCGGGTGATCGGCGTCGGCACGGGCTTGCCGGCGAGGATGGCGTCGACCGCGTTGAGGGCGTCGCGCGATTTGGGGGGCTTGACCTCGCCGTCGTCGATCCGGCCGTGATACCGGAGCTTCCGCTCGGCGTCGAAGATGAAGACGTGCGGCGTCGCGAGCGCCCCGTAGGCCCTGGCGACCGCCTGGGTGTCGCCGTCGTAGAGGTACGGATACGGGTACTTGTGATCGCGCGCCCGGATCTTCATGTCCTCGAACGAGTCGCCGAGGTCGCTGTAGCCCAGCTCGTCGAGGCGGACGGCCTTGGGGTCGTTGGGCGAGATGGCGACGACGGCGACGCCCTTGTCCTTGTAGTCCTCGTGCAGCTTGGCCACCCGTTCCTCGTAGGCCTGGGCGGTCGGGCAGTGGTTGCAGGTGAAGACGACGACCAGCGCCTTGGCCGCCTCGTAATCCTTCAGCGCGTGGTCCTTGCCGTCGACCCCGGGGAGGTTGAAGTCCGGCGCGGCGGCGCCGATCTCCAGGGGCTTGAGGTCGGGCGGATCGGCGAGGGCCGTGGTGCAGGCCAGCAGGCCGAGGACGATCGTGAGCCGCGTCGTTTTCATGGCGAGTCGCTCCCGTGGCGTCGTGGCATCGGTCGGTTTCGCACGCCGTTCTCCGACGCGCAAGCTGGTAGTCTGACCGACCCGCCGTCTCCGGGCAAGGTTCCCCCGAGGTTCACGGATGCGGCCTGGGGAACGGCATCGGCACGGGGAAGCCCATGGGCACGCCCCCCTGCGGGTACATCATGGGGGCGAAGGACGGGTAGGAAGAGGGGCCGATCGTCCCCCGGATCGGCGCGAGCCGGACGGTGAGCGGCTCGCGCGAGACGACGCTCCGGGCCGAGGCGTCCACACCCAGGAAGATCCCCTCGGCCGCCGCGGCGGCGAGCAATTCGCGATGAACCACCGCGCCGACCTTGCGCGTCTCGTTCGGGCCTTCCTCTCGCCCCAGGTCGACGTCGCGGACGGCCACGTCGTAGTTCGGGAACTTCTCGGCCATCATGGCGACCCACGCCTGGACGGCCGGCGTATAGTCCCCCTTGCGGACGTCGTACACCTGGTACTGGAACGACGCGATCGGCCGGGCGCGGTCGAACCAGGCGACGACCTTGTAATCCGCGCGCGGGGCGGCGGGCGCCGGCCTCGGCGCCTCCTGGGCGATCGCCACGGTCCCGTAAAATGCCGTCGCCCCCAGGATCAGGCTCGCGACGTGCCGACTCGGGCTTCTCATGGAGGACGTCTCCCGGGCGTCGGATCAATAGCGGGCCGGGTTCTCGCCGACGTCCAGGATGCTGCACGCCTGGATCACGTCGAGGCCCAGCTCCTCGGCCTTCATCAGCAGCTCGGGGGACTCGGCGCCGGGGTTGATCCAGACCTCGACCTGCTTGTCGCGGATCTGGTCCAGCACCCGGAGTCCGACTTCAGGCGGGACGTAGAAGGAGACGCGGTCCAGGTGATCAGCCGGGACCGACGCCAGGTCGGGGTAGGCGGCGTGGCCCTCGATTTCGGCGAGCGTCGGGTTGATCGGGAAGACCTCCCAGCCCTGCGCGGCGAAGGCGCGGACGGCCTTGTTGCCGTACTTGGAACGATCCGAACTGGCTCCGACGATGGCGATCTTCTGGCGCGATCCGGTCATCCGAGGACCTCCGACGAGACGGGCCGGCAAGCGGCGGCGAGAGGCGTCCGCTATTCACGTCACGCCGACCCGTGAGTTTATTGTAGGGCCCCGGTCCATCGAAGTCGCGTCCCCGGCCCGCGCGTCGTCGTCGGCCCGGCGTCATTGCCAGTCGAGGCCGTTGATCCAGCTCATCCCGGGGAGCTTGAGCGGCCGGGCCTCCTTCGTCTCGACGTCGACGAGGACGACGCGATTGAGCGTGTTCTCGCCGGGGATCTTTCGCGACGGTGGCCCGTCGGGGTGGACGTCCATCGCCCGGAGCGCGCAGGCCAGGGTCTTGCCGTCGGGCGACCAGGCGACCTTGTCGGGCGAGAGCAGGACGTCCGGCCCCTCCTTCGTCTCCTCGACGAGGATTCGAGGCCCGCCCCCCTCCAGGCCGATCACGCGGATGTCGTTCTTTCCGCGTTCCTGGCGCAGATAGGCGATCCATCGGCCGTCCGGCGAGAAGCGGGGGTAGACGTTCAGCCCCCGGCCCTCGGTCAGCCGACGCTGCTCGCTGCCGTCGGGGCGCATCAGGTAGAGCTGGTAGCCGCTCCCGCGCGGCTCGTGACGGTCGGAGACGGTGACCAGCCACCGGCCGTTGGGCGACCAGTCGTCGACCTCGTCGGTCTCCGGGATCGGCAGTCGGACGGGCTTCGAGCCGTCGAGGTCGAAGCGCCAAGTCTCGTGGTGCGCGGGCTCGGGATCGGGGGGATTGAACCACTTGACCACGATGAGCTGGCGGCCGTCGGGCGACCAGGACGTCACCCCGCCGAAGTCGGAGACCCGAATCGGAGGACCGCCGGCTTGCAGATCGAGCGTCCAGACGCCGACGTTCTCGATGTCGACGCCCGGTCCGGTCCTGCCGGCGCGGATGAGCGCGAGCGACTTTCCGTCCCGCGACGCCCGGGCGTTCGCGCCGGGGACGGCCCCGGGCACTCGCTTGCGATCGCCGGTCGCGGGATCGACGGCCCAGAGGCCGTCGAGGTCCGCGTCGTATCGGCTCCCCGTGCTGAAGTTCGCGTCCAGATAGATCGTGCCGAGGCCCGCCGGCCGCGGAGACGCCTGGGCCGACGCCCGCCGCAAGGTGGGGACGGCGCAGGCGGCCGTGCCGAGGGCGGCGAGCTGCAGCCACTCGCGGCGCGAGACGTCGGGACGCGCGGCGAGCGTCTCGGGGAGCCGCGTCATCCGGCGCTTCCAGAAGGTGCTGAGCCCGGGCGCGCCCTCGCTCAGGGACGAACTCCAGGGACCGAATCCGTGCGACATGGCGGTTGCTCCTGCAGGTTCGGGGAGGCGGCCGAGGCCGCCGGGATCGCGGGACGACGAGGCGACGACAGGGAGACGACCTCGACCAGCGTCGAGGCGTAGGCGGCGGCGTCCTGGCCGGCCGCGTCCATGGCGATCCGGTCGCACGCCAGTTCGCGCTCCAGCAGGGCGCGATAGGCGACGTAGCGCGCCGCGGGATGGACCGTGAAGACGACTTCCGCGACGGCGGGGATCCAGTCCCAGAGCAGGTCGCGTCGCTTCAGGTGCGCCAGCTCGTGGACGAGGACGGCGCGAATGGGAGCGTCGTCCAGGGCGTCGGCCAGGCCACGCGGGATCGCCAGGGTCGGACTTCGCAGCCCGCAGACGAACGGGGAGGCGGCGTCGACCTCGACCACCACGGGTGCGCGTCGCAGGCCGAGTCGGCCCGCCGCTTCCGCCGCGAGCCCCAGGAGGTGGGCATCCGTCGCGGCGGTCGCCCGGCCCAGGACTCGGGCGAGCCGCCGCCCCTGGGCCGCGAGCCGCGCCACGCCCGCGAGGACCCCCAGGACCCAGGCGGCGAGGAGGGCCGATCGCCACGAGAGGGCCCGCCGCGCGAAGGGGGGGGCCGCGTCGTCCGGTCCGCCCGCCTCTCGGCCTTTCGCGGGAGGCCGGAGCATATATCCCGTGGCGGCCTCGACGTCGCCGGGGGCGGCCGCGGCTTCCGGAGGTCGCGCGGTCGGCGGACGCGGCGGCGACGGCGCGGCGAGCCACGCCGCGCCCCACAGCGGCATCAGCAGGAGCTTGATCGCCGCGATCCGCCAGAGCCAGCAACGGAGCGCCGGCGAGGCCCGCCGCAGGCCGGCGGCGATGGCCGCGAATGCGGCCGCGACGACGAGCGACTGCCAGGCGACGGACCAGGCCACGTCGGCCCAGGCCGTGGCAACCCGCTCGAAGCCGGCGAGGAAGGTCGTCACGCCCCCCCCTTCCCCCGCCCCTCGATCTTGCGGGCGATCGCGCGGAGCGCCTCCAGATCCCGGGCGGTGAGGCCGTCGGCGTCGGACTCGGCGAGGAACGCGGCCAGGGGCGCGCTCGATCCTCCCAGCGCCTTCTCGACGAACCGACGGATCAGCGTGGGCAGCACCCGCCGCTCCTCCACAGCCGCCCGGTAGCGGATCGGGCCCCGCTCGGCGTCGGGCTCGCGAATCAGCAGGCCCTTCTCCTCCAGGCGTTGCATCGTCTTCAGCACGGTGGTGCGGGCCACCGGCCGATCGGCCTGCACCAGGTCCCAAACCCGGCGCTCCGTGCAAGGCTGCTCGCGCCAGACCAGGCGCAGCACCATCATCTCCAACTCGCCCAGCGACGGGATCGCCTCACCCATCTCGGTCCTCCGGTGGATTACGACGGCTGTCGTCAACATTCGGAGTTTACGGCGGACGCCGTAAAAGTCAACTCCCGACCGGGGGTCAACAGAAAGACGCCGCGCGACGGGGGGTCGCGCGGCGTCGTAGGATTCACGAGGGATCGGCGAGGCTCAGCGGCCGACGCCCAGCTCGGGCATCATGGCGACGACCCCTTCGCGGCGGATCAGCTCCAGGCGGCCGAGCGCCGTGCGGACGACGGCGGCGCGGACCGGGTCGAGCGCGCCCAGGAGCGGTGCGGCCTGTTCGAGCAGGAACGAGCGCGGTGCGATGCTGACGAGGCCCTTGCGGTCGCCGTCGGCGTCGGGCTCCATCAGCTCTTCGAGGATCGTGCGGGGCTTGGGGAGCGTCCGCACGTCGTAGGTTTCGAGCTTGGCCGCCTCGGCGGCGTGGGCGACGGCGTCGTGGAAGCCGCCGAGCTTGTCGACGAGGCCGAGTTCCAGGGCCTGCTTGCCGGTGTAGACGCGGCCGCCGGCCAGCTCGTCGATCGGCTTCTTGAGCTTGTCGCCGCGGATCGCGACGACGTGGCCCTTGAACTCGCCGTAGATCTCGTCCATGTAGGACTGCATCTTGAGCCGCTCGGCCGGCGTGAAGACGTCGCTGGAGCTGAGCATGCCGGCGTTCTGGCCGCGGCGGTAGGCCTTGAACGACACGCCGAGCTTGTCGAACAGCCCGCCGACGGCCAGCTTGCCGCTGACGACGCCGATGGAGCCGGTGATGGTGGCCTCGTCGGCGAAGACCGCGTCGGTGCCGCAGGCGACGTAGTAGCCGCCGCTGCCGGCGACGTTCCCCATCGAGACGACGAGAGGCTTCTTCGCCTTCACGCGGCGGGTCGCGTCGAGGATGATCTCGCTCGCGAGGGCCGACCCGCCCGGCGAGTCGACGCGGAGGACGACCGCCTTGATCGCTTCGTCGTTCGCCGCGTCGTCGAGGGCGCGGCGGATCGAGACGGCGGCGGCCTCGCCGTCCTGGAAGAGGGCCATGCCCCCGGACGCGCCGACTACGATCGGCCCGTCGACGTAGACCACGCCGATCGCCGGCTTGGTCTTGTCGACCTTCGACTCGGCCATGATCTCGCCGAGGAACTTGAAGAGGCCGAACGGCGACGAGGCGTCGAGCTTGGGCTCGGCCTTCTTGCCGTACTTGCGGTCGAGGACCACGTCGTCGCCGTAGGTCTTCTTGAGGTGCGCCTCCAGGTCCTGGCGGTGCTCCACGGCGTCGAGGACGCCGAGGGCCTTCGCCTTCTCGGCGGTGTGCGGGCCGCTGTCGATCCAGGCCTTGACCAGCTCCGGGCTGACCTTGCGGCCCTCGGCGATGCGGGCGACCATCGTCTCGAAGATACTGTCCAGCAGCCAGTTCTGCATGGACTCGGCCTCCTTGCTGGGGCCTTCGCGCATGAACATCTCGGCGGCGCTCTTGTAGTCGCCGCAGGTGAGGAAGTCGGGCTTCACGCCGATCTTCTCCAGCATCCCGCGGAGGTACGGGGCCTCGCCGTAGAGGCCCGTGATCCAGAGGTCGGCCGTGGGGACCAGGCTGACGCGCGAGGCCCCGCTCATCAGGACGTACTGGCCCAGGCTGCCGACCGAGTCGGCGTGGGCGATCACGTCCTTGCCCGCCGCCTTGACGCGGTCGAACGCCCGGCGGATCTCGGCCACCTGCGCGGCACCGACGGTCGGGCCCTCCAGGATCACCACGACGGCCTTCACCGCCGGGTCCTTCGCCGCCTTGTCCAGACGTTCGATAAGCGTCCAGAGCGGCGTCGACGACTCGCCGCCGAGGTTGAACGAGTCGTCGGTGGGCGTCTCCTTGATCGTCCCGGCCAGCCGGAAGACGGCGACCCGTGGCTTGGGAGGCTCGGGCTTCTTCTCGGGCTCGGCCTTGGCGGCCTCCGCCGGCTTCTCCTGCGCCATCGCCGGGGGCGGGCCCCAGGGGGCCGCCCCGAGCGTCGTCGCCAGGGTCGCGGCCAGGGCGAGTCGGTATCGACTTCGCGTGCTCGTCATGGTGGTTCTTCCTCCAAGGATTCGCGCTTGCTCGTCCCAGATCGCGACCGCGCCGCGATGCGGGCAGGTCGGTCGGGTATTCGACGACTCCGGCCGATTCTTGGCCGGCTCGTCGGGAGTCATGGTAGACGGCGGAGGATGTGCGGGGCAATCCGGGCGGGCTGAACCGGTCTTCTCAGCCGATCGCCGGATCGCTGCCGCCAAATTCCCGTTCGCCGACAACTCGAATCCGAGCGAGCCGATCCATATCGATCCCTGGTCACGGCCGGATCGATCGGTCCTATTCCATCCAGGGCCGGCTTCGGGATCGCCAATCATCAAAGGATCGAGTCCATGAACCAAGATGCGGATCTAGCAGCCTTGATCGAAGGCGTTCTGTTCGACAGCGGCGAATGGATCGACGTTCCCGGGCGGTCGTGCATCCGCCGGCTGAAGGGGATGGGCTCTCGCGCACCCAGCGCCATAGTGGCAATCGCCGATCTCCTGGCAAACCACCCGGAAACCGTCGTCAAGCACCACTGTGTGGAATTGTTGGTGAACGCCAACATGTCGGAGGCGGACGAGGCGCTTGCCGAAGCGCTTCGTTTGCCGCTTGAGGACGAGGTGCGCCAATCTCTCATCGAGGAGGCGGACGACTCGGTGAGGCTTCGTCGGCACGCCCGATTCGTCGCAAACGCCAGGGAGTTGGAGCGACTTTGGTCCCACCCGTCGCTCCGCACCTTCCTCGGCCATGCCGCCGACGCCGCGGGTTCGGGATGACTCCAGATCGGATCGCGTCGGCGAGGTCGAATGGATAGGTCGGCCGTTGCGGGCGGTGGGGTAGATCGCCTTTCAGGCCGGTCATGCCCTGTCCTCCAGCTCGAATCCTTTCAACTGCCGCCGTCATAGGCTCTGGAAGCTGCCGCGACGAATGTTGAAGTTCCATGGCCTTCACTCGAACAGCCGCATTTGGTCGCCGTCCTTCGGCGGACGGCGGAAGGCTGCCGGGGATACGGGCCAGGGCTGGACGTTGAGGTCGAGGCGGCGGCAGGAGGTCTTGAAGACGCGGGCGATGATGTCGGCGATCGGGCCCCGGCCGCGCATGCGGTCGCCGAATTTGGGGTCGTAGAGCTGGCCGCCGTGCATGGAGCGGATGCGGTCCAGGATCTTGTCCTTGGCGTCGGGGCGGTGGCGTTCCAGCCAGTCCTCGAACAGCGGGGCGACGGCCAGTGGGAGGCGCACCGCGACGTAGCCGGCGGTTCGCGCGCCGGCCTTCGCCGCCGCTTCCAGGATCGCGGGCATCTCGTGGTCGGTCAGGCCGGGGATGACCGGGGCGACCATGACGCCGACGGGGACGCCAGCCTCGGCGAGCGTGCGGATCGCCGCCAGCCGTCCCGACGGCCGGCTCGTCCGGGGCTCTAGCTCGGCCGCCATCGCCGGGTTCAGCGTGGTGATCGAGACGAAGACGCCGGCGGCCCGGTCCTTCGCCAGGTCCGCGAGCACGTCCACGTCGCGGGCGACGAGCCGGTTCTTGGTGACGATGGTGACCGCCTGGCGATACTCGGCCATCACCTCCAGGCAGCCCCGGGTGAGCCGCAGCTTGCGCTCGATCGGCTGATACGGGTCGGTCACGCCGCTCATCGAGAGGACCCGGGGCCGCCACCTGGGCGAGTCGAGCGCCGCCCTCAGCAGGGCCGGGGCGTCGCGCTTCACGAGGATCTTGGTTTCGAAGTCGATCCCGGCCGACAGCCCGAGGAACTCGTGGGTGGGCCTGGCATAGCAATAAATGCAGCCGTGTTCACATCCTCGGTACGGATTGACGCTCGCCTCGAAGCCGACGTCGGGGCTGTCGTTCTCGGCGACGATGGTGCGCGAGCGGTCGTCGAGGAACTCGGTGTCGGGCCGACGGAGCCCTTCCAGGTACTCGGCGTCGTCCTGCACGGTCTCCAGCTCGATCTCGTGGTGCTGTCGCTCGAACCGGTTGGGGGGATTGAAGCCGGCCCCCCGGCCCTTCGGTGGGATCCGCTCGCCGCTCATGATCGTGCCGCCTCTCGCGTGAATCGACGCTCCGAGATCCATCCCAATCCGCGCCTTCCTCCCGGGGCGCGCCGAGTCTATCACGAGGGCCGAATAGTGTACAGGTGGATATGTTGTTCCTGACGGCGGATTGCTCCTCGGAGGCCGGTTGTAACGAGCTGATCGACGGTCGCTCCGGATGGTCGTCGGTCGAGCAGACGCGGGGGCGGGGAGGGTCTGTCTCGGGCGTCGGAGGCCTTCGTGCATCGAGTTCGGAGCCGAGGCGAATCGCCGTATCTCCTGAAATTTTCTGAATATGCGACGGAAGTTGGGAGGTCGTCGGCGTCGTCGAAGGCTTTGGCACCTGATTTGTTTATAGGCACTGGCATGACCCGTCTACGCGGCCCGACTGGGCCTCTCCCCGGCCCCTCGTTCGCGAGTGGGACGTCGGCCGCGGGGTTTTGATCGAGAAAGGGCTTCCAGCCATGATGAATATCAAGAATTGGCGTCGTGTCGCCGCAAGTTTGGCCGTCGCCGGGCTCCTGGCCTTCGGCGTGGAGGGCTCGGCCCGGGCGCAGCAGGCCGCGGCCGGCGGGACGCCGGGATGGAGCGGCTACGCCCCCGGCTACTCGTGGGGCTCGACCGCCCCGAGCGTTGGCGGGTTCGCACCGCAGGCGGCGACGCCGGTCTACACCTATCCCCCGAGCACTGCCTGGCAGGGCTACGCCCCGGCGACCGCCTGGCAGTCCTACGCCCCGGCCACCTCGTGGCGAGGTTACGCGCCGGGCTCCTACAACCCGGACGCCGTGCGGTCGGCCGCCCGAGGCTCGAGGACCAGCGAGCCGATCAGCTCGACGAATCGCGAGTATGGGACCGGGCGCAACGTGCACATGCACAAGCCCTGGCTCCCCTCGTCGCCCCGCTGAGGCCGGTCGGCTCGCCGGTTGGAAAAATCAGACGCCCCCGCCCGGCCGCGAGGCTCGGCGGGGGCGTTCTTGTTTCCGCAGCGGGTCTTCCCGGCCGTCGCCTTCGCTTCTCAGCGCGGCGGCGGGGCTGGAGCTTGCCCGTCGAGCCGGCTGCCGGTCCGTTCGTCGGCCGGGTCCGACGGGCCGAGCAGGAACTCGAGGAGCGGGGGCTCGACGGGACCATGATCGTGGCGGGACCTCCTGTCGCCACGCAGGGCGTCCAGGGCGAGGCCGATCACGATCAAGACGGCCGCGGTCAGGAGGACCTTCCGACTCATGGGTACCTCGGCCTCGCGAGACGATTCGGGCGGCGTCGGCCGAAGGGTGCGCTGAATTCGCCTCAGGACCGGCGCGAGGATCCGATCCCCTGGTGTGCGGATCGAAGCGGAAATCATGCTTTCTGAAGAGATTATCAGGTTTCGCTTTCGGCCTCAAGGGGATGCGGCATGGAAGCGGCGCATCGAGGCGAGGTAGGCCCCTCTCGGGTCTTCGACGGAGGCTGGCGGACGCCCGTCCTGCTCGCCGTTTCGCGATCGGAGATCGGCTCGAAGCCCGACCGCGCCGCGGTCAGCCGGGCAGGTAGCCGTCGAACTGGACGGGGGCCTGGTCGTCGTTGCGATAGGCGGGGGGCTCGGGTTCGAGGAACCGGCGCAGGTCGTCCTTGACGGCGAAGGCGAAGAAGTGGTTGCCCGTAGGGTTGTAGTGTCCGATGTAGAGCCGGTCCACGTACTGCTTGGCCGTCAGGCGGTAGGCCGCGAAATCGGCGACGTGGCGCGGCAGGGTGTCGACGTAGGGGATCGACTTCGAGGTCAGGAACGCGCGGAACGACTCCGGGTGCCAGTCCACGTTGTCGCGATCGCCGGGGGGCGTCCGGTTGCAGGCGTGCCAGACCGAGCTCGACGAATAGCTCATCAGGACCATCAGCTTCTTGCCGCGCTCGCGGCAGAAGGCGTCCAGCCGCTCCATGACCCGCACGCCCACCCGCACCGCGTAGCCGTGGAGCGCGGCGGCGGCCGATCGCTTCACGGCCTCGGGGCCCGAGAGGTCCGGCGCGGGCAGGCCCGCGACCTTCGAGGCCCGCGTGATCACGTCGGCGTCGATCGCCTCGCCGGTGCTTCGCGCGTACAGCAGGTGCGTCACCTCGTCGCCGCCGAACCGGTCGACGACGAAGTCGAGGTCGCAGAGCCGGTACAGCGACTCCTCGTCCGGGCAGGGGTTGGGATGCTCCACCAGCGCCCCGTCGTCGTCGAGACCCGCGTGCGACCAGGGGTTGGCGTGGAACATCACCGTGCTCATCGACTCCAGCACGTTCGGCGGAAACGAGAGCGAACGCCAGGTGTAAAGGCTCCGATAATGGTCGTCGCCCCAGATGTTGAAGATCAGGTACGGGGCGCCCTCGTCGGTCGACTCGTGCCGGAGCAGGCGGAGATACGCCTGGTAAACGCCGAACCCGCCGATCCCGTAGTTGCGGATCGGCTCGCAGAAGTGCGCCGCCAGCACCTCCTGCCAGGTCTCGCCGTCGCTGACCTGATGGCCCTGGGTGAAGCTGTCCCCATACGTATGAATTCGGCAAGGCTGATCGGCGAAGTGCGCCTGCCTGCGCCGGCCGGACTCGTCGTAGCGGGCCAGGGTGGAGCAACCGTCCACCCCATCACGGACGAACGAGTTGCGCAGCAGATACCCCAACTGGGGATCGAACCGGGCCCAGACCCGGGCCCTCGGGTCGAGGAATCGGTCGATCGAATCCTTGCGAACCACGTACGGCCTGAGCCAATCCCGGACTCGATCCTCCGCCCCCGCGGCGTTCCCGACGCCCCCTAGTCCGACCCCGACCGCCACGCACCCGGCCGTCAGGAAGTCCCGCCTGGGCCAGTCTCCCGTCCGCTCGCGCATGACCAAGACTCCCGACCGGACCTCCCGCCGGGCCGCCCCCGGCCGGCCGACCCACCCGGTCGCCGTCGATCTTCCGCCCGCCCCGGTCGCCTGTCAACGGGCCGACCGACCGTCGATCCTGGCGCACGCCCCGTTGGATTGAAACGGGAGGAGAAACCTTCCATATTTCTCCGACCGCGGCACCGGCACGCCGACCCGTCGATATTCCTCCACCAGCATATCCCGTTGTATGGCAAGGCGTTTGTCCGCATGGGACGGCCGCCGGCCCGCAGCGTCCCGCGGCCGATCTCTCCGGTCGCTCAACGACGCCTCGGGCCAGCCGCGAACGGTCTCAGGGTCTCAGGACGGCGCAGAGCCAGAGGGACCGGGTCAGGTCGCCGGTCACGAACTCGAAATCTCCATGCATGTAGCCTGGGGTCGCGGGCCGGAGCCGAGACGTGATCGCCGGCCAGGCTCGCCAGCGGGCTTGCCGCCAGGCCGCGCGCAAGGGTCCGACCCGGTGAAGCCGCTCCAGCAGGGGGATTCGCTTCAGCCGCGACGCCCGGGCCTCCTTCCAGCGCGTGCCCTCCGCTAGCTTCGCGATCTTGGCGCGGACGTCGTCCTTCCAGGCCTCAAGCAGCGCGTCGTCGCGGAACTGCTGGCCATAGATGGTGACGTCCGAGAAGTACCGCCCGACCAGCTCGTGGAATTCGTCGAGCTGCAGCTCCTTGATGTGCTCCTTGTTCATCGGGGAGGGCTCGTGCCCCAGGGAGAAGACCTGGCGATTCGGCGTGCTGACGAAGGCGACGCCGTCCGGGGCGAGGTGGCGCCGCATATTGGCGAGGAACTCCGGCATGTCCGGGACGTGTTCGAGCACCTCGCAGCTGAGGATGCGGTCCCATCGGCCCGGTCGGATGTGCAGGTCGGGGTCGCACGAGTCGGCGACGAGGAATTCGACCTCCGGCGCGGCCTCGGCGGCGATCGCGATCGAGTCTGCGGAGACGTCGAACCCGACAGCTTCCCTGGCCCGCCCCGTGGTCGCGAGCCAGGCGCAGTTGTAGCCCGTGCCGCACCCCCAATCGAGGACGGAGCGGCCTTCGGTCCCGACGGTCCGCTCGAAGAACTTGAGCCGCGCGAGCTGCTGCTGAATCATGGGCTCCGGGTCCTCCTCCAGCGACACCCCCCGGGATCTCACGGCCCGGTAACGGAAGACCTCGTCAGACGTCGACGTCATAGGTCGGTTCTCCGATCCTCGCCATCTCTCCGCGGCCATGCAGGCGGTCGTCGCCTCCCGGCCGGCCGGGCGCACGCCGCCGGCCGGACATCGCCGCAGCACGAATGATACGGCGAACCGGGGCGAAACTTTCACGTTCGGGCCGCTCGGTCCTGAAATCCGAGCCGGCGATCCTTCGGTCCGGTCGACGCCCGTTCAGAATTACGGAGCGGGCCGGCGGTCGGTGAGGGGAGGCCTGCGGGGTGGGAACGGCGGCAGGAGGGTGCGGAGCGCTTCGTCTTCCTCGGGGGAGAGGTCGGCCCAGGCGCCGGGCGCGAGGCCCTCGATCGTGACGCCGCCGATCGACCAGCGGACGAGTCGGAGCGTGGGATGGCCCACCGCGGCGGTCATCCTCCGCACCTGGCGGTTGCGGCCCTCGCGGAGCGTGAGCCGGAGCCACGAGGTCGGCACGTTCTTGCGGAACCGGATCGGGACGGGGCGCTCGGGGAGGTCCGGCGGCTCGTCCAGGAGCTCGACCTCCGCCGGCCGGGTCGGGCCGTCCGGGAGCGGCACCCCGCCGCGGAGCGCCCCGAGCGCGGCGGCGTCGGGGATTCGATCGACCTGGACGAGATACGTCTTGGGGTGCTCGTACCTCGGGTCGGTGAGCCGGTGGGCCAGCGTGCCGTCGTCGGTCAGCAGCAGCAGCCCTTCGCTGTCGCGGTCGAGCCGGCCGGCGGCGTAGACGCCCGGGATCGCCACGTGGTCGGCCAGCGTGGGCCTCCCCTGCTCGTCGGTGAACTGGCAGAGCACGTCGTAGGGCTTGAAGAGCTTCAGGGTCCTGGGCATGGGCGGGGGTCCCGGCGGGGGGCCGATCTGGCACTGCACTTGCAGCCCTGGTCGGACCGTCTGGAGCCACTGTATAGTCGGTCGCCGACGACCACCCACCCCGTTTTCGTGGAAATCCGCCGCCGCGCCATCATCCATCGAGGTCGCCGTTGTCATCGTCGCCCGCAAAAACCGCCCCCCGCCTCGTCCCGAGGGCCGTCGCCCAGCTCTCCCGGGCCTCCGTCGTCGCGGCCATTCTCCTGGTCGCCGCGTCGGGCTGCGAGTATTTCACGTCCGAGCGCCTGGCCAAGCTTGCACCCGCCACGGGCGCCGATCCGGCTTCCCGCCCCGCCGCCGGCCCCCTGGACACCGAACCGACCGTCGCCGATCCGGCCACCGGCGAGCCGATCCACCTGTCGGCGGCGGAGGTCGTGGCGATGCTGGAGCGGATCATCCGCGGCAATCAGCGCGAGCTGGACGACCTGGAGCCCAAACTCGCCGAGCGCGACGAGGCCGAGCGGGCGCGCGACGTCTTCCAGCACCTCGACGACCTGCTCAAGAGCCTCGAACGCGAGAGGAAGAAGGCGCTCGCCGAGGGTCAGGGCCCCCGCGCCGAGGAGCTGGCCCGGCAGTCGGCAAGCCTTCGCGAGCCGTGGGAGCTGGCCCGCGAGCGCCTCAACCTGGATCTTCGCGCCCGGATGCTGATGCTGGAGCGGGTGGACATCCTCCGGAACGTCCTCTCCCACGACCGTCAGCGGCTCGCCGCGGTCCTCGCCACCGGCGACCTGGCCCGGTTCCTCGACCCGCTCGCCCCCGACGAGCCGGCCTCGGCCCCCGCTCGCACCGCGCCGACAGACCCGGCGGCCCCCCCGCCCCCCGCCGCCGAGACGGACAAACCGCCGGCGGTCGAGATCCCGATCGTCCCGGGCGTCCCCCTCGTACCCAAGGCGGTCGACGCCCAGGACCAGGAGAAGCCGGCCGCCGC
This sequence comes from Paludisphaera soli, assembly GCF_011064595.1. Taxonomy (GTDB): domain Bacteria; phylum Planctomycetota; class Planctomycetia; order Isosphaerales; family Isosphaeraceae; genus Paludisphaera; species Paludisphaera soli. The sequence continues at coordinate 24,252 of NZ_JAALJI010000030.1, forward strand.
CAAGGCCGAGGCCGGGGGCGAGACCGCCAAGGACGCCGCGGCCAAGGTCGAATCGAAGGACGCGGCCGAGAAATCCGAGGCCGAGCCGGCGAAGGCCAAGCTGCCGCCGAGCAAGGAGCTGATCTCCGCCAAGAAGGAGCTGGAGGCCAAGAGCACGGCCGTCCAGAAGCTCCAGGAACGGACCATGACGCTCGACGCGCGGATGCAGAACCTGGCCCGCTCGATCGAGCTGGTCGGCCAGCTGTCCGACGTCGCCCAACGGAGCGTCGAGAACGCCTCCAGGACCCGCGACTTCCTGATCGCCGCGATGGCGGAGGAGAAGCCCTCGACCGCGCTGCAGGCCTGGACGCACGACGATCCCGACGCCCTCGGCGTCCTCAATCGGCTCGTCCGCGACTCGTCCGAGGACTCCAAGCGGCTCCGGGCCCGGTATGACGAGATGGTCGAGGAGCGCAAGCTCGTCGTCGACGCCCTGCAGAGGACCAACCTCCGCGCGCGATCGGCCCGGGACGTCCTGGACCAGACGCAGGAGAAGGTGGAGGCCCTGCAGAGCCCCTTCTCCACGCCGAACATCAAGGCCTGGCTCCTCGCGAACGCCCCCCCGATCCTGGGGACGCTGGTCGTCATGAGCCTGCTCTACGTGCTGGTCAGCCGCTACTCGCACAAGCTCGTGCAGATCTTCGCCTCGCGAGGCATCCGAGGGTCGAAGGCCGAGCGCGACAACCGCATGGAGACGCTCGTCAGCGTGCTCCAGAACACCGGGAGCGTCGTGGTGCTGCTGGGGGGCGGGTCGACCCTGCTGAGCCAGGTGGGCATCCCGGTGGCCCCGCTCCTCGGCGGCGCCGCCGTGGCGGGCGTCGCCGTGGCCTTCGGCGCCCAGAACCTCATCAAGGACTTCTTCTACGGGTTCATGATCCTGCTGGAGAACCAGTACAAGCTCAAAGACGTGGTCAAGATCGGCGACCACAGCGGCCAGGTTGAGCAGATCACCCTCCGCATGACGGCCCTGCGCGACTCCGAGGGGGCGCTCCACTTCCTCCCGAACGGCTCCACCACCTCGGTCGTCAACATGACCCACGGCTGGTCGGTCGCCGTCTTCAACGTGAGGATCGCCTGGGACGAGGACGTCGACCGCGTCATCGCGCTCATCCAGGATCTCGGCAAGGAGCTTCGCCAGGACCCGGCGCTGCGGCTCATGATCGTCGACGACCTGAACATGATGGGCGTCGATTCGCTGACCGACACGGCCGTGGTCATCCTCTTCTCCATCAAGACGCTCCCGCTCCAGCAGTGGAACGTCAAGCGCGAGTTCCTGCGTCGCCTCAGGAAGAAGTTCAAGGAGAAGGAGGTGCGGCTCCCTCCCCCGACGCCGCCTCCGGTCTGAGCGCCCTCTCCATCGCCTCGAGGCCCTCGGCGAGCCGGGGGCCGACGCGGGTGGTCAGGTCCTCGTCGAGCGCGACGATGCGCCGGTCGCGGACGGCGGGCACGTCGGCCCATCCCGGGCGCGCGAGGAGCCGCCGCCGCCCTTCCTCCCCCGACCGCCCGCCGCCACCCATCAGCCCGAAGGTGGCGAGGACGATCTCGGGCGCGCGGACGAGGACCTCTTCGTCGCTGGGTGTCGGATAGCGGGCCGCGACGTCGGCGAAGACGTTCTCCCCCCCCGCCGCCTCGATCATCCGGCCCAGGAAGGTCCCCGGCCCGACCGTCATCAGGGGCTCGTCGTACAGCAGGTAGAGGACCTTCGGCCGCCTCGCGTCGCCGCGATCGGCCACGCGCCGGCGCACCCCGGCGATGCGAGCCTCGAACGCGGACGCGACCGCCTCGGCCTCGGCGTCGCGGCCCGTCAGCCGGCCGACGGTCCGGATGTTGGAGGCCACGTCCTCCGGCCGTTCGGCGTCGAGCGTCACGACCGCCACCCCTAGGCGTTCGAGCGGCTCGACGATCGGCTGCTGCACCCCCCCCGTCGCCAAAACCAGGTCGGGACGAAGCGCCGCGAGCGTCTCCAGGTTGATGCTCGAAGGCGCCATGCCGCCGACCGACGTCCGCTCCTTGGCCTCGGGCGGGAAGTCGTCCATCATCGTCACGCCGACGACCGATCCGCCCGCCCCGACGGCGAACAGGATCTCGGTATTGGACGGCGCGAGCGACACCACCCGCTCCGCCGGCTTCTCAACCCGGACGGTCCGACCCAGCGAGTCGACCAGTTCCACCGGCCAGACCGAGCCCGGCGTCGCGACCTTCGCCGCCGCGACCGGCGAGGAGGTCGCCGCCTTCTCGTCGTGCGAGCCGCAGCCCGCCGTCGCGAGGAGCACGACCGCCGTCGCCGCCCATCCCCGAGGGCCGGATGAGGACGAGCACCACCGGAGAATCCGACGGGCGGTCGCGGATCGTCCTTCTCCCCTCGTGGGAGAAGGTGGCCGAAGGCCGGATGAGGGGGGCACCTCGATCAGGCGTCGCTTCCTCGCGTCGTCCGACTTGATAATTCCCCTCATCCGGCCCTCCGGGCCACCTTCCCCCACCAGGGGGGAAGGACGTTCGGCCACGGACTTTCCCCCCGCGATCACGCACAGCTCGCAACTCATGGCATCCTCACGGGTTCGTTCGGTCGGCGGGTCCGAGGCGTGGGAAGGACCATCGGGGTCCCGGTGAGGGGATGGCGGTCGACCAGGACGGGGCAGCGGTAGGCTCGGCCGAGGATGTCGGCGGTCAGCACGGCGTCGGGCTCGCCGATCGCCAGCAGGCGGCCCTCGGCCAGCAGGGCGATCCGGTCGGCCCAGGTGGAAGCCTGGTTCAAGTCGTGCAGGCTCACCACGACCGCCAGGCCCTGGTCGCGGGCCAGATGGTCGACGAGTTCGAGGATCTCCGACTGGAAATTCCAGTCCAGGTGGGCGGTGGGCTCGTCCAGCAGCAGCACCCGAGGCTCCTGGGCGAGCGCCTGGGCCAGCACCACGCGCTGCCATTCGCCGGCCGAGAGGCGGTCGACCGGGCGGTCGCGCATCGCCGCGAGGCGGGTGCGTTCCAGGACGCGGTCGACGACGGCCCCGTCGTCGTGGGTCATCGGCAGCCACCAGCCGCGATGCGCCGCGCGGCCGAGTCGGACGACCTCGTCGACGGTCAGCCGCGAGCCCTGCGGGTCGTCCTGAAGGGCGATCGCGACGCGGCGGTGAGTCCAGGCCCGGCCGCGACGCCAGGCGTCTTCGCCGTCGACCCGGACCGAGCCGGCGCGAGGCGGAAGCAGCCGGGCCAGCGTCCGCAGGAGCGTCGTCTTGCCCGAGCCGTTCGGGCCCAGGAGCGCCAGGACCTCGCCGGATTCGACGGTGAGGTCGACGTCCGTCAGCACGTCGGGCAGCCCCCGACCGTAGCCGCAGGCCAGCCCTTCGGCCCGCAGGCGGGGCTCGCTCATCGCACGGACCTCCGCAGCACGACCAGGAAGAACGGCCCGCCGAGGATGGCCGTGAGCACGCCCACCGGCAGCTCGATCGGCGCGGCGATCGTGCGCGCCAGGTCGTCGGCCAGGACCAGCAGGATCGCGCCGGTCAGGCCGCTGGCGGGGATGAGGTAGCGGTGCCTCGCGCCGACGAGCGCCCGCGCCAGATGCGGGGCGATGAGGCCGACGAAGCCGATGACCCCCGCCACGGCCACCGCCGCGGCCGTCGCCAGGCTGGCCGCCGCCACGATGAGCCCGCTGATCGGCTTCAAGGGGAGCCCCAGCGCCCGCGCCGGCTGCTCGCCGAGCGAGAGCGCGTCGAGCGGCCGGGCCAGCGCGCAGAGGCCCAGGAAACCCACGACGATGTAAGGCCCGCCGCCGATCAGCGCCGGCCAACCCCGCCCCTGGAGGCTCCCCATCAGCCAGGAGACGATCCGGGCCAGTTCCTGGTCGTGCAGCACCATCAGGAGCCAGACCATCGCCCCCAGGCAGCTGCTGACGGCCGACCCCGCCAGCAGCAGCGAGACGATCGGCGCGGGGCCCCACCAGGCGGTCGACGCGTAGACGAGCCCGGCCGCCCCCACGGCCCCGAGGAACCCGCCTAACGGCACCGCCCCGAAGCCGAGGCCCCCCGCCTGCCCCGCCGTGACGATCACCAACGTCGCCCCGAGGGCCGAGCCGGTCGACGCCCCGATGACGTAGGGGTCCGCGAGCGGGTTGCGGAAGAGTCCCTGGTACGCGGCCCCGGCGGCGCCGAGCGCCAGGCCCACCAGGCCCGCGAGGATCACCCTGGGCAGCCGCAGCTCCCAGACGATCGTCTCGTGCTGCGCCGCCGCCGGGCTCCGGCCCGAGAGGGCGGCCACGATCTCGACGGGCGAGAGCCGCACGGCGCCGACGCCCAGGCTGGCGACCCCGACCGCGAGCAGGATCGTCAGCAGCAACACGACGCGGACGTTGCGGTCGCTCACGGCGCGAGGCCCTCGATCGCCGTGCCGTCGGGGAAGTAGTACGCGCAGGGCGTGAGGGCGTCGAGCGTCTCCAGGCCGTTGGGGACGTCGCGGTCCCCCGCGAGCTGGATCGGCGCCAGGGGCTCGTCGTCGATCGCCGCGATCGGCCCCAGGGCCTCGACGCGGCCCACCGGACCCAGGATCACCCGGGCCGGCGAGGACGCGACGATCCGACGGCCCATCCCGGCGAAGAGGTCGGGCCACTCCAGGCCGAGGCAGTCGTCCAGGCCTCGGATCAGCTCGGGGTCGTCCGTCCGGAGGCAGAACGCCGCGCCTCGGGCGACCAGGCCCAGGTCGTACAGGCGGGCGTCGCGATCGCGGGGGTCGACCGCGTCGCGATCGGGCCCGAGGGCCGCCAGCCCCGGGCGGGGGACGTGCCGGGGGCGGGGGATCGCCATCACGAGCGGGGCCCGCGTCGGATCCTCGCCGGCCGCCGTCGGGGTCAGCACGCGGACCTGATCGGGGACGTCGAACCGCACCGAGGCGCGGGGCGTCCGAGCCTCCAGCCGCGTCGGCCCGAGCCGGTCCAGGCCGCCCGCGTCTCCCGGCTCCACGCGGAACTCCGAGGCCCCTCCGAAGTTGCCGAAGGCCCAGGTCCCGCCGCCGGGCTCCAGGGTGCCGGCGATGAATCCCATCAGGTCGCCGCGAGTCCACTTGAGGCGATGCAGGCCCACGCCCATGCGGGCCCGGCGATCGGGCAGGTCCGCCCAGACCGATTCCAGGAACGCGGCCGGCGCGTCGCGCCAGGCGGCGATCTCGGCCGCCGTGCGGGCGCAGCCGAGGCAGTGGCCCGACGCGGCGTCGAGGCGGCAGAAGCCGATGCAGGGGCTGATCGTCACGGACGAAGCCCCCCTGTCGGGGAGACGAGTCGGCGCGCGGCCGCCGGGGTCCGGCCGAGGGGCCGGGTCGCGAGGGGAGCATCGAGAGCAGGGGACATCGAGGCAGACCTTTCCGCCGGGCCGGGCGACGTCTTTGATGGGCGCGACCGTCTCGGTCGCGCAGGATTCACGATCCCGACGGGCAGGTCTTCTGGCTCTCGGCTCGTGACGGTCCCGGACGGCCTTCCCGCCGCATCTTGCGGCAGTGGCGCGACGTCCGGGGCCTGGCCGATCACAGCGGCGGCCCCGCGCCGGATTCTCACCGGCTTCCCTATTCTCTCCCCCCCCTCGGTGAACGGAGGACGGGAGCACCTGTCGGGCGGACGCTTCCATTAGAATGCCGGACCCCGACGAATACAAGCGAGTCCGCCGCCCCCCGGACCCCCGACGCCCCGCCGCGGGCCAGTTGTTGGATCGGCGGGCCGGGGATACACTGGGGGGCCGCACGATCCTTTGACGTCGATTTCGAGGCTAGACGCGATGGCGACCACCCCGTTCGAGAAGTCCCAGCGGCTCCAGAAGCTCCCGCCGTACCTGTTCGCCGAGATCGACAAGAAGAAGAAAGCCGCCATCGCCGCCGGTCGCGACGTCATCAACCTCGGCGTGGGCGACCCCGACCGCCCCACCCCCCGGCCGATCATCGAGAGCCTCCAGAAGAACGTCGAGAACCCCGCGTTCCACCAGTACGCCCTCGACCAGGGCTCGCCCGAGCTGCGGAAGTCGATCGCGTCGTTCTGCAAGGCCCGGTACGGCCTGGACCTCGACCCCGAGACCGAGATCCTGCCGCTGATCGGCTCGAAGGAGGGCCTGGCCCACTTTCCGCTTGCGGTGCTCAACCCCGGCGAGATCAGCCTGGTCCCCGACCCCTGCTACCCGGTCTACCGCTCGGCCAGCCAGTTCGCCGGGGCCGACGTCTACACGATGCCGCTCGAGCGGTCGCTGGGCTTCCGCCCCGACCTCGACGCCATCCCGCACGACGTCTACGCGCTCGCCCGGCTGATGTTCCTCAACTTCCCGAACAACCCGACCGGCGGCACGGCCGACCTGGCCTACTTCCGGCAGGTCATCGACCTGGCCAAGAACCACAACTTCACGATCGCCCAGGACGCCGCCTACAACGAGATGTACTACGGCGACCCCGCCCCCAGCATCCTGCAGGTCCCGGGCGCGAAGGACGTGGCGATCGAGTTCCACAGCCTCTCGAAGACGTTCAACATGACCGGCTGGCGCGTCGGCTTCGCGATCGGCGGCGCGCCGTTGATCGCGGCCCTCAAGCAGGTGAAGGCCAACTGCGACTCGGGCATCTTCACCGCGATCCAGTTCGCCGCCAAGACGGCCCTCGACCGGTACGACGAGCTGACCCCGCCGATCCGCGCCCTGTACAAGGAGCGTCGCGACGCGTTCGTCGGCGCCATGAAGAAGCAAGGGTGGGACGTCCCCTCGCCCGACGCGACCTTCTACGTCTGGATCCCCTGCCCGAAGGGTTACACGTCGAGCGACCTCTGCGCCCGGATCCTGGAAGAGGCCGACGTGGTGACGACGCCGGGCCTGGGCTTCGGCCGATCGGCCGACGGCTACATCCGCGTCTCGCTTACGGTCGAGACCCCGCGCCTGCTGGAAGCTGCCGACCGCATCGGCAAGCTCTCCCTGTAAAGTCAAGCCGACCCGAAGTCGGCCCGCGAATCGAGGACGGCATGAGCAGCGAGGGCTCGCTGGCGATCATCGGGATGGGGAGCAACCAGGGGGACCGCGAGGCCACCCTGGACGCCGCGGTGGAGGCCCTGAAGGCGACCCCGCACGTCCACGTGTGGACGGTCAGCCACTACTACGAGACGACTCCCGTCGGAGGACCCCCGGGCCAGGCCCCGTTCCTCAACGCGGCGGTCCTCACCGAGCCCGCCGTCGACCCGCTGACCCTGCTGGAGCGGCTCCACGAGATCGAGGCCCGCCTGGGACGGGTGCGCGACGAACGCTGGGGGTCGCGGACCCTGGACCTGGACCTGCTGCTCTACGGCCAAGAGGTGCGGCGGACGCCCCAGGTCGTCGTCCCCCACCCCCGGCTGACCTTCCGCCGATTCGCGCTGGTGCCGGCCGTCGAGATCGCCCCCTGGTCGCTCGACCCGCTGACGAACCTGACGGTCAACGAGCTGCTGGCCAACCTGGACCGTCGCCCCAGCCTCGTCGCCGTGGCCGCCCACCCGGACGACCCCGAGGCCGTGGAGTTGGCGTCGAAAGTGCATGAAGGGCTCGTCGAGGCCCTCGACGCCGAGCCGATCCGCCGGGCCGACCTGCGGGGGGATGCGGAGTGGGGATCGCCCGCGCATCCTCGCGACCGGCTCTTCGCCGAGGTCCGGGCGATCGCCCATCGCATGCCCATGTCGCGCTGGGCCCACGCCGGGCTGGGCGACCGCTGGCTCGCCGCCGACTTCTCGCTCGACCTGGACGTGCACCGGGCCGAGGCGATGGAGGCCGGCGAACCTCGGGCCGACCACGGGCTCTGGAAAGGGGTCTGGAACCTGTTCACCTACGAGCGGGCCGCCGAATCGGCCGTCGACCGCGCCCTGCCGCCGACGTTCGTGGTCCTGATCGGCCGCGACGCCCACGCGATCCGCGAGGCCGGCTTCCCCAGGCCCGTCCTCGTCCCCGAGTCGACCGACCCCGCGGCCATCGTCGCCGAGGCGGTCGTCACCTGCCGGGCCACCCGGGCCTGAGCGTCGGCCTGGGGCCGGACCAATCAAGGCTTCACGAATCGAGAACGGGGCGCCGTCGAGATCATGGCCAAGAAAGACGCGGGGAAGTCCGCCGGCAAGGGAAAGGACGATCCGGACGCCGTCAAGATCGTCGCCCGGAACCGTCGCGCGCGGCACGACTACGACCTGATCGAGAAGGTCGAGGCCGGCATCGTCCTGACCGGCACCGAGGTGAAGAGCCTGCGCAACGGCAAGGCGAACCTGGAGGACGCCTACGCCGAGATCACCCGGGGCGAGGTCTGGCTCAACGGCTGTGACATCCCCGAGTATCTGCAAGCCAACCGGATGAACCACGTCCCCAAGCGGTCGCGCAAGCTGCTGCTGCACCGTCGCGAGATCGAGAAGCTCGCCGGCCGGACCCACGAGCGCGGGCTCACCCTCATCCCGCTGGCGATCTACTTCAAGAAGGGGATGGCCAAGGTCGAGCTCTTCATCGCTAAGGGCCGCAAGACCTTTGACAAGCGGGAGGCCGTCAAGAAGCAGGAAGCCAAGCGCGACATCGACCGCGCCCTGCGGCGCCGCGATTGAACGACCCCGGCCCCCCCTTCACGGCGTGACCGAAACGCTGCCGATGCGCTTCCCCAGCCGCCCGCCCCCCGCGGTCCAGTCGGCGATGTCGGGGAAGGCGTCGAGGAAGAGCTTGATGAATCCCGGCCAGTCGGAGGGAGCCAGGATCAGGCAGCCCTCCGACATGGCGACGTCGGGCGTCCAGGTATTGTAACCGTTGTGGATGTGGATCCCGTCCGAGGTCTGCTTGGACGACAGGTTGCTCGAGACCGGGACCGACCTGTTCGCGTTGACGACCAGGACCGCGCGGAAGCCGTTGGTCCGGACGACCAGATCCTCGGCCTTCGGCACGCCGGGCTTGTGGAAGCCCAGGTACAGGTCGTGGGAGCCGTCCTTCAGCCTCCCCTTCACCGTCATGTCGTCCGGATAGATCGAACCCTTGAAGCTGCCGGCGACGCCTCCGGAAACCGTCACGGTCGACTCGTACCGCGTGGCGGTCGTCTTGACCTCGGCCCCGGGCAGGCCCCGGACCCCCGTGGGCTTCTTGAACCCGTGCTTGAAGACGACCGATATGGGCGTCACGATCCGCGTCGTCGGAGCGGCGGTTGAGGGGCGGCCGCCGACCAGCACCTTCCAGGTCGCCCCGTTCGGATCGACGCGACCATCAGGGGACGACATCCCCGCCACGCGCTTCTGAAACTCCTCGATGGCCGCGATCGTCTTCTCGCCGACCTTGCCGTCCACCGCGAGCGGGAGCATCGGTCTCGCTCGATGTTGATTCAAAAGGGCCTGGACGGTCCTGGCGTCGGCGGGGGAGTTCACGCCCCGACGGCCGACCGAGGAAGTGAGCGCGGCGGTCATCGGCGTCCCCCTATTATCTTGGCCCTGTCGTGCGGGAAGGGGCGGAGCGAGGCGCTTCGCCGTCCCCGGATCGCTCCGAGGATACCTCGCGACGGGGCTGGAAGGAACGGAGCAGGCGGCGGACTTCTTACACCTTTTTAAACCGCGAGGCTCGGGCGCGGCGGCGGTGGACGTCCTGCCCCCTTCCGCTTTCCGGCTCTCGCCCCCGCTTAGGAAAGACTCCGCCCGAACGTGGTTCCGCCCCTTGGGCCGCGCGTGGCAAACGGCCTTGGCCGATCCGGGGGGATTCGATAAAGTCCGGGCTGACCAGGGCCGACAGGAGGTCGGCCGGGGCCCCATCTTCGCGTCCACTCCCTCGGCTCGCGCGCGGCTCAACTCAGCAGATGATCGGTTCTTCCCGGGCGGCGTCGCGCCGGCTGGGTCGGGATACGGACGTCGATATCGGGTCGCGCAACGCGGGGAGAAGGCCGACGGCGGCCGCCTCGCGAGGTCGTCTCGACCGGGTCGTCGCCACGGGAGATTCGCCATGAGAAACGCCCGCTCTCTCCAACGCCTCGTGCGGCGATCGCTGGCCGTCGCCGCCCTCGCGGCCGTCTGCATCGGCGGCCTGGGATGTCACCAGCACCACTACTACTACGGTTCCTCCGGCGCGGGGCCTTGCCCGCCGGGCGTGGGGACGGTCCTGCCCAGCAACGTGACCGTCGGCCCGGTCTGCGAGGTCCCCAGCACGGTCGACGTCGACTCCCCCGCCGTGGGCGCCCGCTCGACCGTGGTCGACGACGGCCGCGCCAAGCCTCGCGTTGTGGTCAGCGAGCCCGCCCGCCGCTCCTCGCGATTCGGCTGGCGGAGCACCAACCCGGAAGACGTCCCGGCCTTCACCCAGATCGAAGGCGCCGTGAACAGCACGGTCCGCTGATCCCCTTCGGCCCGAGACCGGTCGGTCCGACCCGGAAGCCGCCCCGTCGTTCCCGGTTCGGATTGTATCGACGGCTGCCGTCTTCATCTTTCTGAAGGGACTCTCGGAATCTTGCCCTGATCTGCTAGAATACCTGGACGACTAGATGGACATCTCGACATTATCCGGGTGTAGACGGCCATGTCCCACACACGATCGTGGAAAGACACGCGCGCGCTCGTCACGGGCGCGTCCTCAGGGCTCGGCCGAGCGATAGCCGAGGATCTCGTCCGACGCGGGGCGAGCGTCGTCCTGACCGGTCGGTCCGCCGCCAGGCTCGATGCGGTCGCCTGCGGGCTGATCGACGCCGGCGCCGACCCCGACCGCATCGCGGTCGTCGCGGGGGACCTGACCGTCGAGGCCGATCGGCAGCGGCTGTTCGACGCCGTGAGCGCCCGCTTCGGGGCCCTCGACCTGGTCGTCAACAACGCCGGCGTCGGGGCGAACGGCCAGTTCGACACCCACGACGCCTGGGTCCTCCGTCGGGTCTTCGAGATCAACTTCTTCGCGATGGCCGAGGTCTGCCGCGCCGCCCTCCCCCTGCTCAGCGAAGGGCTCGACCCGGTGATGCTCGTCATGGGCTCGATCAACGCCCGCCGCGGCCTCCCCGGCCGCGTCGAGTACAGCGCCAGCAAGTTCGCGGTCTCGGGCTTCGTCGAGTCGATCCGGATCGAGTGGAAGCGTTACGGCATCCACGTCCTCCAGGTGAACCCCGGCTTCTCCGCGACCCCGTTCGACGAGAACGCGGTGGCCAAGACCGCCCGCGTGTCGGTCTCCGACTGGCGGACCGCCCCCCCCGAGGCCGTCGCCGCCGCCTCGCTGCGGGCCGTCGAGAGGAAGAAGCGCGAGATCACCCTGTCGTCGAAGGGCCGGATGCTCGTCTTCATGAATCGTATCGCGCCGCGGTTCGTGGACTGGGGGCTCTCGCGGTGGCTGCTCCGCCACTTCCCCGATTCGCCCGTGCTCCGCAAGAAGAAGCGGCCGGTCGGCCACGTCTCCTGACCCAGACGGCGCGCGGTCTCAGGTGGTCGAGGCCGTCGCGGCGCCGTTGCGGGCGAAGGCCCCGGCGCGGAGGCGGCGGGAGTTCATGGTCGGCCGGAACATGACCAGGAGCGCCAGCGGCAGGTAGAGCAGGACGAGCGTCCCCCCCTTGTCCAGGTACCAGAACTGGCTGGCCGCCAGCAACGCCGCCGACAGCGCGATGAGCTGCGAGAGGTCCTTGCGCGCCGGCCAGAAGGTGACGACCAGCACCATCGCCAGGTAGCCGATCAGGACCGGCAGGCGGAAGCTGGGGTCGATCCCGCCCCAGAAGCTGCTGCCGCTGGATCGGGGCTCGAACCGGGGAAGCAGGCCGACCTCGGCGATGCTCCGCGCGCCGAGCGCCCGGGCCCATTCCGAAAGCCCCAGCCCGGCCGCCCCGAGCAGGGCGCAGACGATCGCCACCGAAGCGGCCACCGCGACGTAGGTGAGCCGCGACCTGCCCCGGTAGAAGCCCGTCCAGAGGAAGATCAGCCCCAGGCAGGCGGGGATCCAGCCCGCCGCCAGGCCGATCAGGAGCCCGGCGATCGCCGGCCGGGCGTACCAGAGGACCGCGTAGATGATCAGGGCCGAGGGGATGAGCTGGCCGCTATCCACCAGCGCCATGCGGGTGTACGGGAGGATAAGGTAGCATGCGGCCATGGATAGGCCGGTCAGCGACCGCTCGTAATGCTTCCAGCCGATCAGCCAGAGGCCCGTCACGAGGGCCAGGTGGGCGAGCACGGCCAGCACCCGAGACACGATCACCTGCGGCCGTTCCCGCTTGAGCGAAGGCGGCAAGGGGGCGATGTCGAGCACCTGCTTGACCGTACCGCCCTCCTCGTCGGCCGAGGGGGGACGGGCCCCGCGGTCCTCGCGCCCCGAGGGCTCCGCCGGGTTCCTCGCCGCGCCGTCCTCGACGGGGAGGCTCACCGTCTCGACCAGCAGCAGTCCCAGGATGCCGACCGACAGGCAGAGGAGCCCCGAGGCGTTCAGGTTCGGCTCCAGCAAGGGCCGTCGCGAGAGCCCCAGGTCCACCAGGCAGCGGGCCAGCCAGGCCGCCGAGCCCAGGAACAGGAGGATGAACGCGACCCACGGCACCTGGCCGTGGCGGCCGACGATCATCATCATCCCCGGCACGAGCGCGAACAGCAGGATCAGATCCAGGTTGCGGACGCTCCAGAACCGGCTGAACTTGAAGAAGAGCGTGACGCAGCCGAGCAGGGACAAAAACAGCCAGACGATCGGCGCGAGGCCTAGGTCGGTGACGAGCTTACCATCCACGGCGACCTCGTCTCGTCAGTCCGACTCGTAGGGGAGTGGGGAGCCCGCGAGCTGGCACAGGGCGTTCAGGGCCGCGCGTTGCTCGGCCTCTTTCTTGTTCCGCCCCCACGCGGGCGCGTAGCGGTTGGCGCCGATCTGGGCGGAGATCTTGAAGCACTTGGAGTGGTCCGGGCCCTTCTCGTCCAGCAGCAGATACGTCGGCGTCTCGCCGAAGTCGCGTTGGGCCGCCTGCTGGAGGTTGCTCTTGTAGTTGAGGCCGTTCGAGCCCTCGACGGCCGCCTCGATCTCGGGCCCCATGTGGCCGATGATGAACTGCTGGGCCGCGGGCGCGCCGCCGTCCAGAAAGATCGCGCCGATCAGGCTCTCGAAGACGTCCGCCAGGACCGAGGACGGCGTCTGATCGCCGGCCCCCATCCCCTTGCCCAGGAACAGGTAGTTCTCGAGGGCCAGCGATTCCGAGATCTTCGCGCAGGTCCGCCGCGAGACCACGATCGACTTGACCCGCGTCAGGTCCCCCTCCTGGTAGTCGGGGTACTTGCGGAAGAGTTCCTCGCAGACGACGGCCCCCAGGATCGCATCCCCCAGGAACTCCAGCCGCTCGTTCGAGGCCAGCCGGTGGTTGGCGCCCGAAGCGTGCGTGAGCGCCTCGCGCAGCAGGTCCGGGTCCCGGAACTCGTAGCCGAGCACGGCCTGGCAGTCCGCGAGCAGGCGGGCCTCGTCCCGGTGGGTCGTGGTGTTTGGCGCGGCGATGGTTCGAGTTCCAAGCGGGAAGTGCGCGGAAACGCCCGGACGAAATCCGACTCGCGAGCAAGAAAACAGGCTAGCCCGCCGGAAATGCCCTGTCAATCCGCTGATCGCCGGCCGGTCAGGGGCGGTCGGCCCCGGGGGCGGGCCCGCGCGAGCTTTCCACCCGCTTCAGCTCCCGGGAGAGGTCAGGCGTCAGGTCGGCCCGGTCGAAGTCCTGGGAATCGGGGAGTTTGATCTCCCAGTCGTGGACGAGGTCGTACCGCACGCGGCCCTCGGCGGGGCGGCAGTCGAGGACGTGGCCGCCGATCTTGCGGTCGTCGGAGAGGAAGTGCCAGTGGTAGCCGGGGACGGTCAGCCCGCGCACCCAGGCCGGGCTCCGGATGCCCAGGAGCGTGCCGGAAACGCCCTCGCGGCTCCAGACCGACTGGCTCTCGGCCACCGCGGCGAGCGGCCGGTAAGGCGGCTCCTGGCGGTGGACGCTGCGGAGCGTGGCCGAGTCCAGCCGGCCGTCGATCCGCACGGCGACGAACGCGTTGGCCTGCGGCAGGGCCCCGTCGAGCCGGGCCTCCAGCTCCGTGAGGCTGGAAACCCGAGGGCACGCGAACGCCCCGTCCTCGTCGAACGCCGTGACGACCGCGAACGGGGTGGTCGCTTCGGGCCCGACCTCGGCCACCACGCCGTCGCCCCGGACCTGGTACGCGCGACCGTCGAGGATGATCAGCTCGCCATCGAGGTGGTCGAGCGTCCCGAGCCCGAAGTCGCCCTCGCGCAGCATCGCACCGATCGTCGCCACGCCGTCGTAGCGGCCGATCATCAGGGCGTTGATGACCGAAACCTGGATGATCCGGTCGGGGGCGGGCTCGGTCGGCGAGGTCCTTGGCGAGCACGAGGCGAGGCCGAGGAGCATCGAAGCCAGGAAGAGCCTGTTGAGGAGCATGGGCGATTCCGTTGGAGGAGTGCGACCGGCGGCGGGGGCTGGACGCTCAGGCCGGGGCGGCGTTCGATTCGGTCTGGGGCGGCGCGGAGACCAGAACTCGGTCGATGCGGTTCTCGTCCATGTCGACGACCTCGAAAGCGACCCCTTCCCACTCGAAGCGGTCGCCCACGGTCGGGATCCGGCCGAGTTGCATGAGGATGAAGCCCGCGAGCGTGCCGTACTCCCCCTCGGGGAGCCGGGGGAGGTCGGGGAGGTCGGACACCTCGTGGATGGAGAGGGTGCCGTCCAGCAGCCAGGTTCCGTCCTCCCGACGCACGGCGCGGGGGTCGAAATCCTCCTCGTCGGGCAGGTCGCCGACCAGCGCCTGGAGGATGTCGTTGAGCGTCAAGACCCCCTCGACGGCCCCGTACTCGTCGACCACGATCGCCATCGGCGTCGCCGCCGACTTGAACTGCTCCAGGACTTTCAGGCCCGACGCCCCCTCGAAGACGAACAGGGGCGGCTTCATGAGGGCGCGGACGTCGGGGGGGCCTTCCTCGTACGACCGGCCGAGCAGGTCCTTGGCCTGCACGATCCCGACCACCCTGTCGAGCGACCCTTCGCCGACGGGGAAGCCCGAGTGGGTGCTCTCCAGGACCCGTCGGCGGACTTCCTCGTGCTCGCCTTCGGCGTCGATCCAGACGACGTCGGCCCGCTGGGTCATCAGCACCCGCGCGGGCTGGTCGTTGAGCCGGAAGACCCGGCGGACCATGTCGTGCTCGGCCGTCTCGATCGCCCCGGCTTCCGCCCCCTGGCGCACCAGGACCTGGATCTCCTCCTCGGTGACGGGCGAGCCCCCGGTCTCGTGCACGCCGAGGAGGCGGACGACGCGCTCCGTCGACCAGCTCAGCAGGCCGACCAGCGGGACCGCCGCGATCGCGATCAGCCGGAGCGGGCCGGCCGCCCGCATCGCGATGGCCTCGGGACGGCTCAGGGCCAGCCGCTTCGGGGTCAGCTCGCCGAACACGAGCGTCAGGTAGGAGACGGCCGCGACGACCGCCGCCAGGCCGATCCCCTCGGCGTAGGGGACCAGGGCGGGCACGGTCGCGAGCGCCTCAGCGAGATGCTCGGCGAGGGTCGCGCCGCCGAAGACCCCGGCCAGCGTCCCCACCAGCGTGATCCCGACCTGCACCGTCGAGAGGAACCGGTTGGGGTCCTCGGCCAGCTCCAGCGCCAGCCTCGCCCGGGGGTCCCCCTCCTCCGCCCCGTGCTTCAGCAGGGCCTTCCGCGACGAGATGATCGCCAACTCCGCCATCGAGAAGAGGCCGTTCGCGAAGATCAGGAGGAGGACGACGCCGACCTCGATGAGTATCGTGTTCACCAACCGCCTCAGGCCGAGGTGCGAGCTTCCGACGGACGCGACCGCGTCAAGCATACGATAGGAGGCCACGCGGATCGAGCGGTCCGGCGACCATTCACGGCTGCATGACGTCCGGGGGTGGACTCGCGAAGAAATCTCGCCGGGATGTCGATCTCGGGCCGGGACGTTCGACGAAGAGGTGGGACCGATGAGGCGGAGGCCGGAGTTTGGCCTCGAGCTCGCGGTCGGGATGAACGTGGTCTCGCTTGGATGAAGGGAGCCGTCGATGCGTTTCATGGTGATGGTGCGGGCGACGAAGGAATCCGAGTCCGAGGGGTCGCCGGTGGCCGACCAGAAGCTCTTTCAGGACATGGCGAATTTCAACGAGGAGCTGGTGAAGGCCGGCGTGATGCTCGCCGGCGAGGGGCTCCACCCCAGCTCCAAGGGCGCGCGGGTGCGGTTCGCCCCGGACGGCTCGCGCACGGTGATCGACGGCCCGTTCGCCGAGACCAAGGAGCTGATCGCCGGCTTCTGGCTCTGGCAGGTCAGGTCGCTGGAAGAGTGTCTCGAATGGGTCAAGCGGTGCCCCGCCCCGTTCGCGACCGAGTGCGAGATCGAGGTCCGCCGCGTCTACGAGACCGAGGACTTCGGCGAGATGATGAGCCCCGAGCTGATCGCCCAGGAGGAGCGGCTCCGCGAGCAGGTCGCCCGGCTCGCGAAGTGACCCGGGCCCGGCTTGCCCCGGGCCGGAGGAATTGGTCTGATCGGACGTCATGACGACCGATCCGATCCATCGCACGATCGAGGCGGTCTGGCGGATCGAGTCGGCGAAGGTCGTCGCCGTGCTCGCCCGCCGGACCCGCGACCTCGGGCTGGCCGAGGACCTCGCGCACGACGCGCTCGTCGCCGCGCTAGAGCAGTGGCCGAGTTCGGGCGTCCCGCAGCGACCGGGCGCCTGGCTGCTGGCCGCCGCCCGGCGACGCGCGATCGACGCCCACCGCCGCGACCGGGCGTTCGACCGCAGGCGCGAGGAGATCGCCGCCCGCTTCGAGGCCGAGCCCGCGCCGGACCTGGACGCCGCGCTCGACGACGAGGTGGGCGACGACCTCCTGCGGCTGATCTTCACCGCCTGCCATCCCGTCCTCTCGGCCGAAGCCCGCTGCGCGCTGACGCTCCGGCTCCTGGGCGGCCTGACCACCGACGAGATCGCCCGGGCGTTCCTCGTCGCCGAGTCGACGGTCGCCCAGCGCATCGTCCGGGCCAAGCGGACGCTGGTCGACAAGCAGGTCCCCTTCGAGGTCCCTCGCGGCGCCGAGCTGATGGCCCGGCTCGCGACCGTCCTGGAGGTCGTCTACCTGATCTTCAACGAAGGCTACGCCGCGACCGCCGGCGACGACTGGATGCGGCCCTCGCTCTGCGAGGAGGCCCTTCGCCTGGGCCGGATCCTCGCCGAACTCGCCCCCGCCGAGCCCGAGGTCCACGGCCTCGTCGCTCTCATGGAGATCCAGGCCTCGCGCTCGCGGGCCCGCGTCGGCCCGTCGGGCGAGCCCGTGCTGCTGCTGGAGCAGGATCGGGCGAGGTGGGACCAGCTCCTGATCCGCCGGGGGCTCGCCGCGCTGGCCCGCGCCGAAGGGCTCGGCGAGGCACCGGGCCCCTACGTCCTCCAGGCCGCGATCGCCGCCTGCCACGCCCGCGCCCGGACCGCCGCCGAGACCGACTGGCGACGGATCGCCGCCCTTTATGCCGAACTCGCCCGGGGGGTCCCGTCCGCCGTCGTCGAGCTGAACCGGGCGATGGCCGTCTCGATGGCCACCGGCCCCGCCGACGGCCTCGCCGTGATCGACCGCCTCGCCGACGACCCCTCGCTTCGCGATTATCCCTACTACTTCAGCGCCCGCGGCGACCTGCTCGCCAGGCTCGGCCGGCCCGCCGAGGCCGCCCCCGCCTTCGCTCGCGCCGCCGAGCTGACCCGCAACGCCCGCGAACGCGCCTGGCTCCTCGCCCGAGCCCGCGAGTGCGCCGGCGACCCCGCGGCGGCCGGGACGTCGGAAGGATGACCCGCGGGAAGCGCGGCGGAGGTCATTCGACGAGTCCCGATTCGTCCGGTCGGGGCGCGGGCCGATTGCGACGGTCGGCTCCGGGACGGCCGCCGAACTGGACGTTGAACCCGGCGACGATCGAGTCGTACTGGGAGTCGATCTTGGCGGTCGCGAGGGCCTCTTCCCGGATGCCGCCCTCGATCGAGTTGCGGAAGCCGTGGACCCAGGCCAGGGACATGGTGACGTCGTCCGTCAGGCGGAAGGAGCCGCCCAGCGACAGGGTGTTCGTGATGATGCCCGGGAGCTGGACGTTGAACAGGGTCGCGGTGTCCGGGATCGGGTTTGTGTTGTAGAGGTAGCCTCCTCGGACGGTCGTCCTTTCCGTAAGCGCGTACTGGCCGCCGACGGCGACCGCGAAGGCCCCCCGCCAGCCGAGGCCGCCGTCTTGCACCGACTCGCCGAAGAGGGCGGCGTTGGCGTAGTCGACGTATCTCAGGTCGACGTCGATCAGGGCCCGGTCGAAGCCCTTGTAGGCGACGCCCCAGGAATAGATGGCCGGGATCTGGGCCTGGATCCCGATCCGACGCGCGGAGAGGTCGGGCGTCGCAGCGTTGAACCCCCAGCGCTCCTGCCAGATCGGGCTCTTGTACGAGAAGCCGAGGTTCCAGTCCTCGCTCATCTCATACAGCAGCCCGAGCTGGAAGCCCCCGCCCCAGAAAGCCCGGGCGTTCGTCCCGGTCGGGTAGGTGTTGAGCCCGAGATCGTCTCGAGGCCCCGGCGCGAAGAAGGCGGGGGAGAAGCCCAGGGCCATGTTGCTGATCACCGGTCCGCCGCCGACCGAGAGGCGATCGGTCAGCCGCACCGAGGCCGACGGATTGATGGTGAGCATCGAGGCGTTGGCCCAGATCGGCCCGAAGCCGAACGATCGGGGCGGTCGTCGCGAGGCCAGCAGCGGGGTCGTCTCGCTCCCCGCGAAGTTCACGTTGCCGCCGACGTAGCCGAAAATGCCCAGCCCGAAGGTCCAGTGCGAGTCGTCGCTGAGCCGGAAGGCCACGCCGGTCGCCAGGTTCGGCACCACGCCGCTGTCGCTCCGGGAGACGCCATAGCGGCCCTCGCGCGGAAGCACCCCGTTGATCGCCCCCGCGGGAAGGCTGGTCGTCAGATGGGTGCTGGGGATGATAAGTTCCGAACCGAGCAGGAACTCGGGCCGGTCCAGGCCGCTGAGGTTGGCCGGGTTCCAGTAGGTGGAGCCGAAATCGACCGGCGCGGCGGTCGAGGCGCCGGCCATCGCCCGGTTGATCGGGCCCGCTCCGGGGCTGATCAGCCCCTGCGCCGAGGCCGAGGACGTCACCCCGACGAGGGCGAGCAGGACGAACGTCGGACGCCGGCTCTTCATGGGCTCGCTCCTAATCCTGTCGGCCGGAAAATCGACGCAATCGTTTCAGACCGATTGATATTCGGCGGGCCGAGCCTGCTACATTAAAGAAATGGCACCGAGGTTCCGAAAGCCAAGCGACGCTTCCGGCACTCGCGCGGCCCCTCGTCACCCATCTTCCATGTCCGGAGCCCTTCATGATTCCCCCGCGAGACAGGCGACGCAGCCTTCCCGCGACGGCCCTTGCGGCCCTCGCCGTTCTGACCTTCGGCGGCCTCCTGGCGCTCCGCGCGGCGGGCCCGCCCGACGCGCCTCGATCGGCGAAGGCCGAGGCGGCCGACGACATCCCTCGCCCCGATCCGGCCTTTCAGGGGGTCGCGAGGCGAACCCTCGACGGCTCCAAACCGGCTTTTCCGGTGCCCTCCGGCGCGGCCGCGAAGGCGCCGAACGTGCTGCTGGTCCTGGTGGACGACGCGGGTTTCGGGAACCCGTCGACGTTCGGCGGGCCTTGTCAGACGCCGACGCTCTCGAAGCTGGCGGCCGAGGGCCTGCGATACAACCGCTTCCACGTCGCGGCCCTCTGCTCTCCGACCCGGGCCGCCCTGATCTCGGGGCGGAACCACCACGCCGTCGGCTTCGGGAACATCGCGGAGTTCGCCGGCGGCTGGCCGGGTTACAACGCGACCTGGCCGAAGAACGCCGCCAGCCTCGCCCGGATCCTCCAGGGCAACGGCTACTCGACCGCCGCCTTCGGCAAGTGGCACCTGACCCCCGACGATCAGCAGGGCGCCGCCGGCCCCTTCGACCGCTGGCCTTGCGGGCTCGGGTTCGACCACTTCTACGGGTTCCTCGGCGGCGCGGTGGGGCAGTACGACCCGCTGCTGGCCTTGGACAACACCATCGTCGGCGTCCCCACCGGCAAGGACTACTACCTGCCGGACGACCTCACCGACCGCACGATCCGCTGGATCCACGACCAGAAGGCCCAGGCCCCGGACAAGCCGTTCTTCGTCTACTATTCCACCGGGGCCACACACTCGCCGCACCACGTCCCCAAGCCCTGGGCCGACCGGTACAAGGGCCGGTTCGACCAGGGCTGGGACAAGCTCCGCGAGGAGACCTTCGCGCGCCAGAAGGCCCTCGGCGTCGTCCCGGCCGACGCCGTGTTGACCCCTCGCGACCCCGCCTTCCCGGCCTGGGAGAGCCTCAGCCCCGCCGAGAAGGCCTTCTACGCCCGCCAGATGGAAGTCTACGCCGGCTTCCAGGAGAACACGGACAACCAGATCGGCCGCGTGGTCGAGGCCCTGGAGGCGATTGGCGAGCGCGAGAACACCTTGATCATCGCCATCTGGGGCGATAACGGCGCGAGCATGGAAGGGACGGAGACCGGCACCTTCAACGAGATCACCACCATCACCGGCATCCCGATCTCGGCCGAGGCCCAACGGAAGCTGATCGAGGAGTACGGCGGGATGGACGCCTGGGGCGGGCCCGTCATGCAGCCGCACTATTCGTGCGCCTGGGCCTGGGCCGGCAACGCGCCGTTCCGATGGGGCAAGCAGGTCGCGTCGCACCTCGGCGGCACCCGAGATCCGATGGTCGTCTCCTGGCCCGCGGGCATCAAGGCCAGGGGGGGCCTCCGCGAGCAGTTCACGCACGTCATCGACGTCGCGCCGACCATCCTCGAGGCCGCGGGCGTCGCGCCGCCGGAGATCGTGGACGGCATCCCCCAGGCGCCGCTCCACGGGACGAGCTTCGCCTACACGTTCGACGACGCCGCCGCGCCCGAGCGCCACACCCGGCAGTACTTCGAGATCTTCGGCAATCGGGCCATCTATCAGGACGGCTGGCTGGCCTGCGCCCGGCTCGACCGCATCCCCTGGAAGCTCGACGCCGAGGCCCTGGGGAAGTTCGCCCCGGGCAAGTGGGATCCCGACGCGGACGCCTGGGAGCTCTACGACACGAGGGCGGACTTCACCCAGTCCCGCGACCTCGCCGCCGAGCGCCCGGAGAAGCTGGCGGAGATGAAGGCCCTCTTCTGGACGGAGGCCGAGAAATACCAGGTGCCCCCCCTGCTCGCGGGGTTCGCGAAGTTCTACGGCCTCAATCCGCCCCAGGCGGAACGCCGCCGCTTCACGTATTATCCGGGCGCCGAGAACATCGGAGCCGGCATGATCCCGCCGATCTACAACCGCTCCTTCACGATCACCGCCGAGCTGGACGTCCCCGAAGGCGGCGCGGAAGGCGTGCTCGTCGCCAACTCCGACGTCATGGGCGGCTTCTCGATCTACGTCCAGGACCGCCGGCTCCGCTACACCTACAGCTTCCTGGGCGTGAAGGTCGACACCCTGACGGCGGGCGAGGACCTGCCGGCCGGCAAGCTCCAGGTGCGCTACGAGTTCCTCGCCGACAAGCCGGGCCGGCCGGCCACCGGGGGGCGGTCGCGGCTCCTGATCGCCGACAGGGTGGTCGCCGAGGGCCGACTGGAGCAGACCGTGCCCATACGTTTCACGACGTACGCCGGGATGGACGTCGGCAAGGACAACGGCGAGCCGGTCTCGCCCACCTACGCGGCCGATTCGCCCTTCGCCTTCACCGGCAAGATCGGAAGGATCGATTTCGAGATCATGCCGTGACGCCGCTCCGGCCGGAAGCCTCGCTCGTCGGCGAGGCGAGTTCGAATGAAGGGACCTGGCCGCGGATGACGCGTCTCTAGTCGTGCGGCGTCTCCCCCTTCGGACGGGGGGGACCCGCCGACCGTCGCGTCGTCGCGCCGGGCCGCCATTCGAACCCCGGTTCAGGACTCCGCAATGACCGAGACGGACACGCTCTTCCGGCCGCTGACGATCGGCGAGATCGAGGCCCCCAACCGGATCTTCATGGCCCCCCTGACGCGGGCTCGGGCGACGAACCGCGTGCCCAACTCGCTGATGGTCGAGTACTACCGCCAGCGCGCGTCGGCCGGCCTGATCATCACGGAGGCCACGGCGATCAGCGAGGAAGGCTACGGCTGGCTCGGCGCGCCGGGAGCCTACGACGACGACCAGATGGAGGGCTGGAAGCACGTGACCGGGGCCGTGCACGACGCCGGCGGCCGGATCTTCCTGCAGCTCTGGCACATGGGCCGGGTCTCGCATCCCGACTTCCTGCGCGGCGGGCTCCCCGTCGCCCCCAGCCCGATCGCGGCCGAGGGCCACGCCCACACGCCGACCGGCAACAAGCCCTACGTCGTCCCCCGCGAGCTGACCGTCGCCGACGTCGCCCGGATCGTGGACGACTACGCGGCGGCGGCCCGGAGGGCGCGCGAGGCCGGATTCGACGGCGTCGAGGTCCACGGCGCGAACGGCTACCTCATCGACCAGTTCCTGCGTGACTCCTCGAACGTCCGGACCGACGCCTACGGCGGCTCGGTCGAGAATCGCTCGCGGTTTCTCGTGGAAGTCGTCGACGCCGTGACCGCCGCGTGGTCCGCCGGCCGGACGGGCGTCCGGCTGAGCCCGACCATGAACGAGAAGGCCATGAGCGATCGCGACCCGATCGGCCTGTTCACGCACGTCGCCCGCGCGTTGAACCGGTTCGGCCTGGCCTACCTCCACACCGCCGAGGCGATCGGCCCCGGCCGCCTGTTCAACCCGGACGCCCCGCGCGTCACGCCGCACATCCGCGAGGCTTTCGACGGCGTGCTCGTGACCAACGGCGGCTACGGCAAGGCCGAGGCGGAGAAGGCAGTCCGCGACGGCGAGGCCGACGCCATCGCCTTCGGCCAGAAGTTCCTCGCCAACCCCGACCTCCCCGCCCGCCTCCGCCTCGACGCCGCCCTCAATCCCGGCGACCCGAAGACCTACTACACGCACGGGCCCGAGGGCTACATCGACTACCCGACCCTGGGAGCGGCGACCGCGCCGACGCTCCGCGAGGCCGCCGGCTGAACCGATCGCTGGGGGACTTTGCCGGGAACGAGGACGGGCCTTCCCCCGCCGTCGAGGGAAGGCCCGAGACGTCGCGAGGCTCAGGGCCGGATCACTCGATCTCGACCTTCACCGCGTCGGCCGAGTTGGGGAAGCGGATCAGCAGGGTCTTGGAAGCCTCGTCCCACGACTGGGCGTCGGCGAGCGGCTGGCCGGCGACGGCGACCGACTTCGGGGCCCTCGGCAGGGCGACGCGGACGGAGGCGGTGATCTCCTGCGGGCCCCGGACGAAGAAGGCCAGGCCGTCGCCCTTCGGGGCCTCGTCGGTCACCCGGCCGGCCGCGGCGAGGACGCGCGGGCCCTTCGAGGGGACCCGGTCGAGGTCGAGCAGGAGCGACCGCTTCGCGGGGTCGAGCGTCACGGAGTCCACCACCTTCAGGTCGGCGTCGAACAGGTCGACGAATCGACCCTTGAGCACGTGATCGGACTCCCCCTCGGCCGATTCCAGGCCGGCGGCGATCACGTACGGGCCGCGATGCAGGACCAGGTGGTTCGTCTCCTTGTAGTCGAGCTTCGCCGCCCCGCAGGCCTGCTCGATGAGCTTGCGGACGGCGTCGCCCCCCTCGGGCCTGTAGGTCAGGGCCGCCGGGCTGGACGCGTCCCAAATCAACCGGCCGGAGCCGACCTCGTGCGAGCCGGGCTTGGCGTCGCGGCCGACGCCCAGGGCGTCGAACAGGGCCTGGCGAGGGTTGGCGTAGCCGGGGCCGCCGGGGGCGTTCCACCACGAGCGGACCTCGTTGTAGGGGTCCTTGTCGTCGTCGATGAACAGCAGGACGCCGCCGGCCTTGACCCACTCGGCCAGCACCTTGTCGGCGTCGTTGGTCAGCGGCTTCATGCCCTCATAGGTCATCATGAGGACCTTGTAGCGGGCCAGGTCGGCGGAGGTCCGCAGGTTCTCGAGCTGGACCGGCTCGGCGGGGATCCCGCGCTGGATGGCCGGCAGGGCGAGGCCGAAGAAGTTGCCGAGGTACGGGTCCGACGGCTTGTACCCCTCGCGCTGGAACATCAGGGCGTCGGAGACGATCAGGCCGATGCCGCGGGTGCCGGCGTCCCAGGAGATCTCGTCCTGCTCCATGTCGTTGAGCGTGTTCATCACCGTCATCAGCTCGGTGGCGTAGGCGGGCGGGATCGGGATGCGGTCCTCCTCGCGGAAGCGTCGGCGACGCCCCCCGAACAGGCCGGCCTGGGGCTGCGCGCCGGGGCGGGGATACTTGCGGTGGAAGATCCGCTCGGGCCAGGGGGCGACCTCGTAGCGGCTGGTCTCGGGCCAGAACAGGGAGCCGACGACGGTGCATTCCCAGTTCGTCCGGTAGTCGTCCCAGTCGTGGTTGGGGTCGTCCTCGATCGGGTCGTGGAGGAACCAGAGCCGGCCGTTGCTGCCGCGGGTGGCGGCGGTCATGGAGCCGTATTCGAAGAAGGCGGTCTGGAAGGTCCGCTCGGCGGTCTTCCCCTGGTACACGTTCTTGGAACGGGCGGTGCCGGTCCAGACCTGGGCGATGAAGCCGTCGGCGCCGACCGTCAGCAGGCTGGACTCGGGGCTTACGATGTTCCAGAGGGCGTAGTTCACCAGGCTGTGCGTGGGGACGTAGCACTTGACGTTCTTGCCGGTCTCGGCGTTCTTTTTCTTGACCGCGTCGAAGATTTGCTTGAGGGCGTCGCGATAGAGGACGTACTTGAGCTTGCTGGCGCGGTACTGGGCGTCGGCCGACTCGTGCGGCGGGATCCATTCCTCCTTGTAGTGCTCACGCCAGGCGCGCTTGAAGCCCTCGCTGTAGCCGGCGCGGGCCCAGAACTCGGGCTCTTCCAGGTGGACGGCCTCGACGCCGGCGTCGATGGCCTTGAGGACGTTCTGCGCCAGGTACTCGCCGAAGCTCGGGCCGGGGCACATGTAGTAGACGTCGCCACCGTGCGAGATGACCTTGCCGTTGCGGTCGGTCTGGGCCTCGTCGACGTGGTTCTTGCCGTCGAACCGGCCGTAGAGGTAGTCCTGGTACTGGCCCCAGGAGACGCCGGTCATCAGGTGGACGATGTAGCCCCGCTCCTTCCACTGGCGGATGCGGTCGGGGAGGCTCGCGTCGACGCCGTAGCATATGGCGACGTCGGCCGGCAGCTGCAGCCCGGCGTCCCAGGGGGCGTGGGTCTGGAACGACGTCCGTTCCTCCGCCTGGCGGGGGGGGGGCGTCTGGGCCCGGGCGGGCGTCGCCAGGCAGGCGAACAGCGGGCCGATCGCGACGAGGGCGCGTGCGGACCGGCGGGCGAGGATGGATCTCATGGAGGTCCTCGGGGAGGGGACGAGGGGGGGCCCCTCCTCCATCACTCGGGGGACGGGGCGAAGACCCATTATCGTCCGCGACGGCCGCGGCGTCACCCTCCTACCGCGAGGTCCAGGCGGCCGGGACCTCGCGGCCGGAAACCTCGGCCTCGTGCTGGAGCAGCCAGAGCTTGCGGTCGCCGCCGCCGCCGAAGCCCCCCAGGCGGCCGTCGGCGGCGATCACGCGATGGCACGGGACGACGATCGCGATCGGGTTCCGGCCGTTCGCGCCTCCCACCGCCCGGGCCGCGTTCGGGTCGCCCACCCGGCGGGCCAGCTCGGCGTAGGAGATCGTCTCGCCGTAGGGGATTTTGGACAGCTCGGCCCAGACGCGCGACTGGAACGCGGTCCCTTCCCCGGCCAGGGGTAGGTCGAAGCCCCGCGAACGGCCCGAGAAGTAGGCGTCGAGCTGGCCGCGGACGTCGTCCAGGAAGGCCGAGCGTGCTTGGTCCAGCCCCTCGGACGCGCGGGGGTCGGACGGGCCGTGGAGCATGTGGAGCTTCCACAGCCGGTCCCCCTTCGCCGCCAGCAGGAGTTCGCCGATGGGGCTGGCGAACCGGGCGTACCGGATCGTCTCGGTCGAGGTCGTGGACATCGCGAGGATGCTCCGGGGGCCTTCAGGTCGGATCAGGTCCCGTCGGCCGGCGGGGGGGCTGCCCCCCGCCCTTCCTTCGCCGACGGGTCGACGCCGGCGAGGAACCGGCTCAGCTCCTCGGGGTCGACTGGCTTGACCAGATGGAGGTCGAATCCGACCTCGCGCGAGCGACGGCGGGCCTCCTCCTGCCCGTATCCCGTCAGCGCGACGAGATAGGGGCTGCGTTCGCCGTAGCGGCCGCGGATGCGGCGGGCGACCTCGAAGCCGTCCATGCCGGGGAGGCCCAGGTCGAGCAGGATCAGCTCGGGCGTGAGCGCGTCCACCGCCTCAAGGGCCTTCATCCCGTCGGAGACGATCTCGACCTGATGGCCCCAGTGGTCCAGCAGGGTGGCGAGCACCTCGGCCCCGTCCTCGTGATCGTCGACGAGCAGGATCCGGAGCGGCCGCTCCGCCCTGGCGGCCGCCTCGTCGGCGAGCGTCGGCTCCCCGCCCATCGGCTTGCCGTCCATCAGTTCGAAGGCCCTCGCGATGGGCTTGCCGTCGGCCGAGGCTCCCGGCCGCGTCGGGGCCGGTTCGGGCCTGGGCAGCGCCGAGGGGATGGGCAGCCGGACGAGGAATTCGCTCCCCTTGCCGAGGCCTTCGCTGTGGACCGAGACCCGGCCGCCGTGCAGCTCGGCGAGCGTGCGGACGAGGGTCAGGCCGATCCCCAGGCCCCCCTGGGAGCGATCGAGCGAGTGGTCGACCTGGGCGAACATGTCGAAGACGAGCGGCAGCATCTCCGCGGCGATGCCGATGCCGGTGTCGCGGACGCGGATCACCGCCTCGTCGCCGTCACGCTCGGCCGCCAGCCGGATCCGGCCCTCGGCCTCGGTGTACTTGGCGGCGTTGTTGAGCAGGTTGACCAGGATCTGCTCGAGCCTGGCCGCGTCGGCCCAGAGCACGATCGGCCCGACGGGGGGCGACACCTCCAACTCGTGGCGATGCTGCTCCATGACCGGCCGGACGGCCTCCACGGCGCGGAGCATGACGGACGTCAGGTCGACGTCCTCGGGGGTGAGCTGGATCTTGCCCCGGGTGATCCGCGAGACCTCCAGCAGGTCGTCCACCAGGCGGGCCAGCTGGGTGACCTGGCGCTGGGCCATCGCCCGGGCCCGCTCGATGGTCCCCTCGTCGAGGCCGGGGAGCGACATCAGGTGGAGGGCGCTCCGGATCGGGGCGAGGGGGTTGCGCAGCTCGTGGGCGAGCATCGCCAGGAACTCGTTCTTGCGGCGATCCATCTCGGCCAGTTCGTCGGCCCGAAGCCTGGCCTCGCGCTCCAGGCGCTCCAGCAGCCGCAGCCGCTGACGTTCGACCGAGCGGCGGTCGACCACGCTGGCCACGGCGTTGTCCACCGATCGTCGCAGCGTCTCCTCGCCGAATCGGCCCTTGATCAGGTAGTCCTGGGCCCCCCGCTTGAGGGCCTGCACGGCGATCGATTCGTCCCCCCGGCCGGTGAGCATGACGACCGGGAACGGGGTGACGGCGGTCCCGCCGGTCAGCTCGCGGAGGAAGTCCAGGCCGTCCATGTCGGGGAGCGAGAAGTCCAGCAGCACGCAGTCCAGGCCCGCGGACCGGCAGATCTCCAGCCCTTCGCCGCCGTCGGCGGCTTCGAGGAAGCGGTAGGAGCAGTGGGGGTCGCGGGCCAGGAAGCGGCTGGCGGCCACGCGGTCCTCGGGCGAGTCGTCGACGATGAGGACGAGCCGCTCCTTGAGCCGGATCGCCTCCTGGGCCTGACGATGGTCGCGCTCCTTCTCCACCCGCTCGCGCTCGCGGCCGGGGCGGAGGGCGAACTTCTCGATGGCGTCGCCGATGGTGGCGCAGAGGGACTCGGCGTCGAAGTGGCCCTTGACCAGGTAGTCCTCGGCCCCTCGCTTCAGGGCCTGGACGGCGATGGCCTCGCTCCCCCGGCCGGTGAGCATGACGATCGGGAAGGGAGGGCCCCCCGCCTCCTCCTGCAGGCGGCGGAGGAATTCCAGGCCGTCCATGTCGGGGAGCGAGAAGTCCAGCATCACGCAGTCGAGGGCCGCCGAGAGGCCGATCGCCAGCCCCTCGGCCCCGGTGGTCTCCTCCAGGAATCGGTACGAGGCGCGGGGGTCCTGCTGGAGATAGCGACGGATTACGGCGCGGTCTTCCGGGCTGTCGTCGATGATCAACACGAGCCGCTCTTGCCATCCCATGGGAAGTCCATCCTCGTCTTCGCCGGGCCTCGCGCCGGCCGGCCTTCAGCCGACGTTGGTCGGCAGGGCCACGGTTTCGAACCAGTATTCCTTCAGCGTGCGGACCTTCTTGAGGAACTCGTCGAAGCAGATCGGCTTGATGATGTAGCTGCTGGCGCCCTGGCGGTAGCAGAGCTGGATGTCGCTGGGGTTGTCCGAGGTCGTCAGGACGACGACGGGGATCTTGCGCAGCTCGGCGTCCGCCTTGACGCGCTCCAGCACGTCGCGGCCGTCGGTGCCCGGGAGGTTCAGGTCCAGCAGGATCACCGCCGGCTGCACCGCGGCCTGGCCGGCGAACCGGCCGGTGCGGAACAGGTAGTCGATCGCCTCGTCGCCGTCGGTGCACCGGTCCACCGGGTTCACGATCTCCGACTTCTGGAAGGCCCGCCGAACCGCCGCGAACTGCTCGTCGCTGTCCTCGACGACCAGGATCGTCTGACTCGAATCCATTCCCGACTCTCCCTCAACCGCCCAGTGTGAAATGGAAGGTGGCACCTTCGCCGGCCTTCGACTCGATCCAGATGGCCCCCCCGTGCCGCTCGACGATCTTCTTGCTGAAGGTCAGCCCGGCCCCGGTCCCGCCGCCGAACTTGTCGCGGCCGTGGAGTCGCTTGAAGAGGCGGAACACGGTCTGGTGGTGCCTCTCGGGGATGCCGATGCCGTCGTCCTTCACGAAGAAGACGGGGCGCGGGGGGCGGGCCTCGTCCGCGCCGTCGGGCGGCGTCGGCGAATGGAAGCCGATCTCGATCGACTTCTCGGCCCTGTCGTTGTACTTGACCGCGTTGGTGATAAGGTTGCCGAAGAGCTGGCCCACCTGCACCCGGTCGCAGCAGATCGTCGGCAGCGGTCGCGCGACCTTCACCGACACCCGGTCCTCCTGGAGCATGACGCGGTGCAGCTCCAGGACCTCGTCGATCAACGCATTCAGGTCCACCTCCTCGTAGACGAGCTGGGCCCGGCCGAGCCGCGAGTAGCGGAGCATCGACTCGACCAGGTCCTCCATCCGCTGCGAGAGCCGCACGAGGCTCTGCAGCTTCGACACCCCCTCGGCGTCGAGCTTGTCCGCGTAGTCTTCCATCAGGAAGGTCGCGTAGTTGTGGATGCCGCGGAGCGGCTCCTTCATGTCGTGCGAGGTCGTGAAGGCGAAAGCGTCCAGGTCGCTGTTGCTCCGCTCCAGCTCCGCGTTCAGGCGGGTCAGCTCCTCGGCCCGGCGGACGACCACGGCGATGATCGCGTCCCGGAGCGCCCGCGCGGCGGCGACCTCGGCGGGGTGCCAGGGGAGGCTCTTGAGGTAGACCTCCTCCTTCCAGCGCCCGAACGAGGTCCGGGGGCTGAGCGTCCCGTCGGGCTCGACCGGCTTGTTCGGGTCCCCCCCCCAGTCCACCGTCTGGACGACCTCCGGGCGGAACCAGAGGACGTAGTGCCCCTGGGCCCGCGAGGTCGTCACGGCGATCAGCCCACAGCCCCGGTCCTTGTACTCCAACGCCGCGGGGAAGCGCCTGGGGAGCGAGTCGGTCTCGAAGACGTCGCCGTCGGCGTGGATCCGCAGCCAACTGACCAGCGACATGATCTGCTCGTCGTCGGGCGTCGCCCCTACCTTCGTGCAGGACTGGTCGTAGACGACGGCCGCGCCCCGCGCGCCGGTCAACTCGAGCACGTCCCCGCCCCCCTCGGTCAGCGCCCCGGCCAGGTCCGGCTCCTGGGACATCCGCTGGAGCAGCCGCTCGCGGACGCGTTGGAGGTTGGTCCGGTATTCCTGCCCCTCGCCGTCCTCCTTCACGCCGAGCTGGACCGAGACCAGGGCCGCCAGGAACTCGCAGGCGTTGCGCACGGCCGGCGGGACGTAGCGCGGCTCGCTGTAGTGCATGCAGCTCAGGAGCCCCCAGAGGCGGCCGTCCCGCATGAGCGAGAACGACATCGACGTCCGGGCGCCCATGTTCCTCAGGTACTGGATGTGCATCGGCGACACGGCCCGCAGGGCGGCCAGGCTGAGGTCCAGGGGCCGGTCGGCGTCCGGGCCCGGGGCGGCGACGATCGGGACCGCCGGGGCGTCGACGTCGGCGATCAATCGCGAGGGGTTCTCGTGATAGAGCCGCCGGGCCTGCTCGGGGATGTCCGAGGCCGGGAAGTGCAGGCCCATCAGGGGGACCAGCCCCTCGGCCGCGTCCTCGGCGCAGACCTCGCCGTGCCAGTCGGCGTCGAACCGATAGACGAGAACCCGCTCGAATCCCGTCAGCGAGCGCGTCTCCATCGCGGCGACCCGGAGGAAGTCCCGTAGCGACGTGGCCGCCTGCAGCCGGACCATCGCCTTGCGAGGGTCGATGGGGAGGTCCGGGCCGCTCGCCGCCCCGTCGGGCCGGGGGTTCTCCAATTCCAGGATCAGGTTCCCGTCCCGGCGATGCACCAGCGCGTCGAAGATCCTGGCCTCCCCCCGCGCGAGCATCCGGAGACGCGACGGGTTGGCCTCCTGGACCTCCTCGGAGAGGAGCCAGCGCCGGGCCTCCTCGCGGTTGGAGGGCTCGACCAGCGATTCCAGGGGCGAGCCCAGCACGCTTTGGGCGGGCACCCCCAGTAGGGGTTCCACGTTGATGCTGACCCGTCGCACCGTCAGCATCGGCTCGTCGAGCACGAACAGGACGCCGTGCGGCTGGATCCGGCCTGGGATGTGGATGGGCTCGTCCGCGCAGTTCGTGAGATCGACCGCCGGGATGTTCGTTTCCGGGCCTCGCGTCATCTCCCCACCTCGCTCGCCGGGGCGCTCGCCGTCCCCGGCCCTGGGGACGCCGGCGAGAGCCCTTTAATATAGAATACGGCTGCCAAGGCGGTCATCATCAAGGGCCCCTTCCCGGCGAGTCGCGGTCGTCGTCGGCGATCTTGAGAGAACGGTGCGTCCACGGGTTCGATCGCCCAGATTGTGCACGTCGCATGCCGGAGGTCTGGTTTTTCGGTTGGTGGTCCTAAAGTGTTTCTGAAAAGAGCTATGCGCTGTCGCTATGCTGGTTCGCCCGGCCTTCGCCGCGGCGCCGCCCTTCCCTTTTGAGAGAAAGCTCATGATGATGTCACGCTTGAAGGAGGTCACGCGGCCGCACCACGAGGCCGTGGAGGAGACGCTCGGCCGCTTCAAGCTCACCAGCTCGCTCGACGGCTATCGGAGGGTGCTCCGGCGGTTTCACGCGGTCCACCTGACGGCCGAGTCGGCGTTCCAGCGGCTGGACGGATGGGACGCGATCGGGATCGACCCCGCCGAGCGCCGGAAGCTGCCGCTGCTGGAGGCGGACCTCCGCGCCCTGGGCGACGACGAGGCCGTCGCCGCCCCCTCGGCGGAGGCCCCCCTCCCCCCCTTGACCGACCTCCCCCGGGCGCTCGGCGCGATGTACGTCCTGGAGGGGTCGACGCTCGGGGGCCGTTACATCACGAAGAGCGTCGGGGCGTCGCTCGGGCTGACGCCGGGGCGGGGCTGCTCGTACTTCGCCAGCTACGGCGACCGGGTGGGGCCGATGTGGAGGTCGTTCGGCGCGGCGGTCGACGCCTTCGCGACCACCGAGGAGGTGCGCGGGGCGATCGCCGACTCGGCCGACGCGACGTTCCGGGCGATCGACGCCTGGTTCTCGCGGGACGAGCCCGGCCCTCGATGACGACGCCCCGCCGGCGCTCTAGATTGGTAGGGTCGTCGTCGACGTGGGGCCTTGAGGGATGAGGCGTATCGACGGCATACTGTTGTGTCTCGCGGGCCGGGGGATCGCAGGATGGATCGTTCGCCAGGGACGCCCGGCACCGCCGCGACGCCGATCAATGGAGATCGGCCGGCGCGCTCCGAACGCCTCGCCATAGGGGAAAGCATGGTCGGTCAATCGCACCTCCTCGACAAGCTCAAGGAACTGGCTCGCAACCTCTGGTGGTGCTGGCAGGCCAACGTGATCGACCTCTTCCGCGAGCTCGATCCGACGCTCTGGCGGGAGGTGGACCACAACCCGGTCGAGTTCCTCAAGCGGCTGCCGACCGACCAGCTTGAGCGCCGGGCGGCCGAGATGGCCCTGGACTCGCGCATCGACTACGCCTTCCGCCGGCTCTCCGAGTACCTCAAGGACACGAACTCCTGGGGGGCGGTCCACGCCACGATCCTGCGGGCGCGGCCGGTGGCCTACTTCTCGGCCGAGTTCGGCCTGCACGAGAGCCTGCCGATCTACTCCGGCGGCCTCGGCGTCCTGGCCGGCGACCATCTGAAGAGCGCCAGCGACCTGGGCATCCCGCTGATCGGCGTGGGGCTGCTCTACAACCAGGGGTACTTCCGGCAGTCGCTCAACGCCGACGGCTGGCAGCAGGAGAGCTACCTCAACGCCGACACCGACCTGCTGCCGATCGAGAAGGTGGACGGCCCCGACGGCCGGCCGCTGCGGGTCGCCGTCGAGACCGCGACAGGCGTCCTGCACGCGCAGGTCTGGCGGGTCGAGGTCGGCCGCACCCTGCTGCTGCTGCTCGACTCCAACGTCCCGGAGAACAGCGAGTCCGACCGCGCGCTGACCGCCCGGCTCTACGGCGGCGACGCCCGCACCCGCATCCGCCAGGAGCTGCTCCTGGGCGTCGGCGGCGTCCGCGCGATCCGGGCGCTGGGGATCCGGCCCTCGGTCCTCCACCTCAACGAGGGCCACAGCGCCTTCGCCACGCTGGAGAAGATCCGGGAGCAGATGGAGGAGACCGGGATGCCGTTCGGCGAGGTCATCCGCGACGTCGCCCAGATGACGGTCTTCACGACCCACACCCCGGTCGCCGCCGGCCACGACCGCTTCCCCGCCCCGCTCGTCGAGGAGCACCTGGGCAAGATCCGCGAGGCCATGCACCTGTCGTACGACGACTTCATGGGCCTGGGCCGGGTCTACCCCCACGACCTGAACGAGCTGTTCTGCATGACCGTGCTGGCCCTGAAGCTCTCGCGCTACGCCAACGGCGTCAGCTCGCTGCACGGCGTCGTCTCGCGGCGGATGTGGCACCCGCTGTACACCAACGTCGCCGAGGAGCAGGTGCCGATCGGCCACATCACCAACGGCGTCCACGTCCAGACCTGGGTCGCGCCCCAGATGGCGATGCTGTTCAACCGCCACCTGGGGGTCGACTGGCCGAAGCGCCAGCGCTACGCCGACACCTGGAGCGCCATCGACAAGGTGGACGACGCGGAACTCTGGGAGACCCAGCAGGTCCTCAAGGCCCGCCTGATCAACTTCGTCCGGAGCCGGCTGACGGCCCAGGCCCGCCGCCGCGAGGAGCCCGAGTCGCGCGTCGAGCGGTTCGCCAACGTGCTCGACCCCAACGCCCTGACGATCGGCTTCGCCCGGCGGTTCGCCACCTACAAGCGCGCCGGCCTGGTGCTCCAGGACATCGACCGCATGGTCGACCTGATCAAGAACGCCGACCGGCCGATCCAGTTCGTCTTCGCGGGCAAGGCCCACCCCGAGGACCGGATGGGCAAGGAGCTGATCCAGCACATCGTGAAGATCACCTGGGACGAGCGGTTCGCCGGCAACATCGTCTTCGTCGAGGACTATGACATGAACGTCGCCCGGCACCTGGTGCAGGGGGTCGACGTCTGGCTGAACAACCCCCGCCGCCCCCAGGAGGCCAGCGGCACCTCGGGCGAGAAGGCCGTGCTCAACGGCGCGCTCAACTTCTCGATCCTCGACGGCTGGTGGGCCGAGGCGTATGATGGCACCAACGGCTTCGCGATCGGCGCCGGGACCACCCACGCGTCGATCCAGGTCCAGGACGAGCGCGACCACGCCTCGCTCATCGAGACGCTGACCAATCAGGTGGTCCCGATCTACTACGATCGCGACGCCGCCGGCCTGCCGCGGAAGTGGATCGCCCGCCAGAAGGACGCGTTCCGCACCCTGGCCTGGAAATTCAACGCCGATCGCATGGTCATGGACTACGTCAACCGCAGCTACCTGCCGGCGGCCGGCGGGCTGTCGCGCCAGTAAGCCGGACCGGCGGTCGATCGCCGACTCGGCGCGGGGAGGGTGGGGGCCAGCCCCGCCCCCCCGGCTCCGTCCCATCCCTCCCCACGTCCCAGCCGCCGCGCGTCGGCGAGGTCCAAGATCGCCATGAGTCAGGGCTTCATCGGCGAACAACTCGGCTCGTTCCGCCTGGACGAGGTCCTCGGCTCCGGCGCGATGGGGATCGTCTTCAAGGCGACCCAGGAGACGACCGGCCGCAAGGCCGCCGTCAAGATCGTCCAGGGCGAGGTCGCCGACAACGCCAAGCTGCTCCAGCGGTTCAGCCGCGAAGCCGAGATCATCAAGCAGTTCCGCCACCCCAACATCGTCCGCTGGCTCGCCACCGGCAAGTTCCGCGGCAC
This sequence comes from Paludisphaera soli, assembly GCF_011064595.1. Taxonomy (GTDB): domain Bacteria; phylum Planctomycetota; class Planctomycetia; order Isosphaerales; family Isosphaeraceae; genus Paludisphaera; species Paludisphaera soli. The sequence continues at coordinate 58,853 of NZ_JAALJI010000030.1, forward strand.
CTACTACTTCGCCATGGAGTACGTCGAGGGGGACACCCTCGACAAGCTCCTTCAGGAGCGCGGCGAGATCCCCTGGCGCGAGGTCGTCGACCTGGGGGTCCAGATCTGCGACGCCCTCCAGTACGCCCACCAGCAGGGGGTCGTCCACCGCGACCTCAAGCCGTCGAACCTGATGGTCACGCCGGACGCCCGCATCAAGCTGACCGACTTCGGCATCGCCAAGGACCTCGACCGCACCGCGCTGACCGCCCCCGGCCGGACCCTGGGGACGGCCGCCTACATGGCGCCCGAGCAGATCCGGGGCACCCCGGCGGTCAGCCACAAGACCGACCTCTACGCGCTGGGCTGCCTGCTCTACCAGATGCTCGTCGGCAAGCCGCCGTTCAGCGGATCGTCCGCCGTCGTGCTGATGCACTGCCACATCAACGAGGCGCCGCCGCGCCCCAGCGACAAGGTCCAGGAGATCCCCAAGGCGCTCGACGACGTGGTCGTCGCCCTGATGGCGAAGAACCCGACCGAGCGCCCCTGGGACGCCGAGGCCGTCGCCGTGATCCTCCGCGAGCTTCGCGACAAGGCCGACAAGAAGCAGGGCGTCGCCATGGTCTGGCCCGAGGCCGGCTCGGGCGCCGCCAACCCCACCCGCGCCGGCATCGGGGTCGAGCCGGCCGCCAAGAAGCCCGGGGCCGCCAAGAAGAAGAAAAAGGGCAAGGCTTCCTCGGGGGGCGTTGGGGCCGCGACCCTCGGCGACGACGACCGGGGCCTGTTCACCCGCGAGCGGATGGAGATCGCCGGGCTCGTGCTGGGCCTGCTGACGATCGGCGGGTTCATCGCCTACTGGGTCTGGCCCCCGGGCGCCGATTACCTCTACAAGCACGCCGCGCCGCTGATGGAATCGACCCGGCGGTCGGACTGGATCACCGCCCGATCCGAGTACATCGACCCGCTCGACCAGCGGTTCCCCGACCACCCCTACCGCGAGCAGACCCGGGCCTGGCGCGACAAGATCGCACTCGACGAGGCCGAGGGCCGGGCCAAGATGCTCGCCAGCCCCACCCCCACGCCGTTCTCGCAGCCCCAGACCAACGGCGAGCGCCAGTTCGCCGCGTTCCACTCGCTGGCCTCGAAGGCCGAGGCCGAGGGGGATGAGCTGACCGCCGAACGCTACTGGCGGGAGATGATCGGGACCATCGCGGCCGACGACCCCGACGACCGCAAGTGGGTCCTCCTCGCCCAGAAGCGGGCCGACGACCTCGCCGCGCGGATCCAGGAACGCCGCGCGTTCGTCCAGCAGCAGGTCCTCCGGGCCGTCGCCGCGATGCAGGCCGGCCGCCCTCGCGACGCGGCCGCGATCCAGGCGATGCTCCGCGAGAAATACGGCCGCTACACCGACCTCGCCGACTTCTTCGCCCCCGTCCCGGAGCCCGAGCCGGGACCCGAGCCCGAACCCGACGCCCCCGCCGAGCCGGGCCCCAAGACGGACGAGCCTACGGCCGGGCCGGGCTGACGAGCCCTGAAGTGTTCAACCTCGTTGCAAGACTCGTCCAACAATTCGGGCGTTTCGCACGTAGGAACGAGCGGGCCATGATTGACGGATCGTCACGCGATTCGCTAATGTGGTTCCACCTATCTTGTGCAAGACGAGGCGGCCCGTCCGTTCGCCTCCTCTGCGATTTACTGTGCTAGCTTTGGGCCGCCCACGGCCCCGAGGATGCTGATGCCTCCGTCCCCGTCTCGTGTCCGCTTCATTGGCAGCCGCGAACTCCATCGCGACCTCCCGAAAGTGCTGGATAACCTCGAAAACCGCGACTGTCGCTATGTTTTGACCATCCACAGCAAGCCCAAGGCCGTCATGATCGGCGCCGAAGCGTTCCTCAGCCTCCTGCGGGGCGCGACCCCCGAGGACCGGCTGCTGGCGCTCCAGCTCGGCGCGCTCGTCCAGGGCCTCGAATCCTCCCACGTCGACGCCGAAGAGCCGGAAGGCGACCTCGTCGAGGTCTGAGCCCCGGCCGCTCTCGTCGCGTCACGTCTCGATCCATACGTCGCCCCCTCCTCGTCCCGAGGAGGGGGCGACGCTCGCCCTTCCTCGTCAGGACCCTTCGGGCGTCTTCACGCGGAATTCACGGCTCGAGAACAGCCAGGCCCCCAGGCCCAGGAAGAGCGCCGTCGCGCCCAGGAGGGCGGCCAGCGAGGTCGTCGCGGCGGGCGCCTCGTCGAGGTCGATCGAGGCGAAGCCCCCGTCCAGGCCCAGCCGGCGGATCGCCAGCACCCGGGTATGGAACAGGATCGTCCCGTAGCGGACCAGGAACGGGATGTTCGACACCACCCCCTCGAATACCAGGATGTAGCCGACGCCGATCACGAGCACCCGGCGCGTGAACAGGCCGAGCAGGCCGAAGATGGAGATGTACGCCATCAGCGCCAGCGCGGAAAGCCCGGCCAGCACGCCGGACTCCGTGAGCAGGGCCTCGGGCGCCTCGCCGGGGAGGCCGCCGCGGACCGCCGCGAGCGTGGCCGCGTTGAAGAGCGCGGCCAGGGCCGACGTGACCAGCGTCGCGCCCAGGACCTTGACCAGGTAGATCGCCCATCGGGGGATCGGACGGATCAGGAAGTAGGTCAGCGTCTGCTCCTCCACGTCGTCTTGCACCAGGCTCGACGCGAACAGGAGGGCCGCCAGCGGCAGGATCGCCTGGGGGATCAGCCCGAAGATCAGGGCCCGTTCGCTCTCCGCCGGGTCGTACGGCTCGTCGTAACGGCGGACCAGAAGCGCGATGGCCAGCGGCGCGGCGAACATCAGCATGAACAGCCAGATCCGCTTGCCGCGCAGCTGCCGGGCGATCGTGATCCGCAGCACGGTCGCCAACGCGCCGAGCGAAGGCCGGTTCGAAAGGTCGGGCGGCGCGGCGGGGCGGGCGGGGGTTGGGGCGGGCGGGGCGTCCGGGCTCATGGGTTCACCAGGTACTTGAAGACGGCTTCCAGGCTGTCGTCGTCGGAGTAGATCTCCTCGATCGGCGCGTCGGCCTCGCGGGCCAGCCGCGGCAGGCGCTGGTAGAAGCGGTCGGGGGCGCGGGTCTCGACCACGATCGCGCGTTCGTCGCGCGGCAGCTCGACCCCTTCCACGTCGTCCCAGCGCACGAGCTTGGCGGCGAGGGCCCGCCGGTCCGGGCCCTTCAGGACGATCCGGTGGGGGTGGGCGTCGATCAGGTCGCGGATCTGCCGGACGTCGCCGAAGGCCACCAGCCGCCCGTGGTTCACCAGCACGATCTGCGAGGTCAGCGACTGGACCTCGTAGAGGACGTGGCTGGAGACGAGGATCGTCCGCCCCTGCCGGGCCAGGCCGGCGACCAGCTCCATCAGCTCGTGGCGGGCCACCGGGTCCGTGCCGGTCAGGGGCTCGTCGAGGAACAGGACCTCGGGGTCGTGGATGAGAGCCTGGGCGAGCTTGGTCCGCTGTCGCATGCCCTTCGAGTACCCGCGCACCGGGCGGTCGGCGGCGGCGGTCATCTTGACCTGTTCGAGCACCCGGTCGGCGGCCTCGCGCGCGGCCCGGCGGCCCAGGCCGGCGAGCGACCCGCAGGCCCGCAGGAACGATCGGCCGGTCATCCACTCGAACATCGCGTCCTGCTCCGGGCAGAGGCCGATGTGTCGATTCAGCCCCGCGTTGTTCCAGGGGCGGGCGCCCAGCACGCGGACCTCCCCCTGGCTCGGGCGGAGCTGGCCCGTCGCCAGTTGCAGGAGTGTGCTCTTGCCCGCGCCGTTGGGGCCCAGCAGGCCCGTCACCCCCTTGCCGATGCGGAGCGAGAGGTTGTTGACCCCGATCACCTGGCCGTACCACTTCGAGACCGAGCGGAACTCGATCACCGCCGGGGCCTCGACCTCGGGCGCTTCCGTCGTGCTCATGCCGTCCCCTCCCCTCATTTCAAGCGGTCGAGCGACCGGACCCGCGTGGACAGGACGACGATCGAGGCGACCCCCAGGCCGGCGAGCACGCCGGCCGACCACGTCCAGGGCGGTCGCCGCGATTCCCCTTCGACCTCGTCCCCGGGGCGGTCGGGCGGCGACGGGGGCCGCGGCGGGCGACGCCCGGCGAGCATGCCGAAGAGCCCCCCCCGTCGGCCGCCAGGCCCGACGCTCCCCGGGCCGTTGAGCATCGCCTCCTGGCTCGCCCGGAAGAGGTTCGCCAGGCGTTCCCACTGGGCGTCGGAATCGAACAGCGCGTCGCGGACCGAGCCGAGGTCGGCGGAGTACGACACGAGCGGGGCCCACTGCTTGCCCACGGCCTGCTCCAGCGCGTCCGAGGCCGCGCCGCCGAGCATCCAGACGCCCAGCCACATCGCCGTGACGAACCGCGAATGCCGCGAGAGCGAGGAGAAGGCCAGCATCAACAGGCCCGTCGAGACCGCCACCACGAGGCTGAACGCCATCGACGCGGCCAGGACCCTCCAGGTGTCGCGCAGCGTCGCCGCGTCCAGGCTGAACGCCAGCCCGATCAGGTAGGCCAGGACCGCCGGGACCAGCGTCACCGCCAGCAGGAACGCCGCGATGATCCCGAACTTGCCGAGGAAGTAGTCGATCCGCCGCAGGGGCCGCGACAGGTATAGCGGCAGCGCGTTGAACCGCAGGTCCTGGCTGATCAGGTCCGGGCCCACCAGCATCACCAGCAGGAACGTGAAGAAGAGCTGGATCTGGAAGAACTGCGTGTAGGCGAGCGTCCAGAAGGTCGTCCGGAACGCCTTCGGCCCGTCGCGGATCTCGGCCGGCAGCCCCTGGAAGAGGAACAGGAAGGGCTCCAGGATCGACGACTGCTGCTCGAAGAGGCCCCAGAGGATCAGGAACGCAGCGAGCAGGAGCGCCGGCGCGAGCGCCCCGACGAGCGTCGAGATCAGCCAGCGGTTCTTGAACTGGGCCTTCACCCCCTGTCGGGTGATGGCCAGCCATCGCAGGCCGTGGCCCGAGAGCTTGCCGTCCCAGTGCTGGTATCCCTGGTCGAGGATCGGCATCAGTTCGCCCCTCCGACGGCCTGCAGGAAGACCTCTTCGAGCGTGCTGCGGCGGGGACGGAGCAGGCGGATCTGCTCGGAGGCCTCGTCGGCCGCCTCCCAGAGCGCGGCGACCCCCTCGCCGTCCGGCAGCGAAACCCGCAGGTGGTCGTCGATCGGTTCGGTCCGCACGCCGCGGCGGGCGAGGACGTCGGCGAACAACGCCTGGTCGCCGCGGACCCGCAATTCGAACTCCTGGGAGTGGGGCTGCTTCAGCTCGTCGATCCGCCCCTGGGCCAGCACCCGCCCCCGGCCGAGGACCACGACGTATTCGCAGACGGCCTCGACGTCGGGCAGCAGGTGGCTGCAGACGAGCAGGTTCATCCCCTTGTTCCGCGCCAGGTCGCGGCAGAGGGCGAGGATGTCCTCGCGACCGGCCGGGTCCATGCCGTTGGTCGGCTCGTCGAGGATCAGGAGCTTCGGGTCGTGGACGATCCCCGAGGCGATCTTGAGCCGCTGCTTCATGCCGGTCGAGTACGACTCGGCCCGGCGGTAGCGGGCCTCGCCCAGCTCCACGTAGTCGAGGACCTCGTGGGCCCGCCGGAGGGCGTCGCGCGGGGGCATGCCGACCAGCTCGCCGGCGTAGGCGACGAATTGCACCCCCGTCACGCCGGGGAACAGGCATTCGTCCTCGGGGACGAAGCCGACCGCCTGGCGGATCGCCAGGGGCCGTTCCGCCAGGTCCATCCCCAGCACCCGGCCCCGGCCGGAGTCGATCCGGACGAGCCCCAGGAGGCTGCGGATCATGGTCGTCTTGCCGGCGCCGTTGGGGCCCAGGAGCCCCACGGCCCCCTCGGGCAGCGCCAGCGAGAGCCCCGCCAGCGCGGTCACGCTCCCGTAGGTCTTGGTCAGGTCTTCAAGCTCGATCAGCATCGCTCACCGGGTCGGGGCCGTCGCGTCGACTCGCCTCACGCCGCGTCGCGCCAGGGCGTCGCCCCAGTCGGTTCGCCGCCCCCGCCCGAATATTGTGCGGCCCCGGACGGGCGGCCGCAATCGGCCGCCGGCCCCCGGATCAAGATCGGATCAATTGAACAGGAAGTGGCAGATGTCGCCGTCCTGCATCACGTAGGCCTTGCCCTCGACGCGGAGCTTGCCGGCGGCGCGGATCTCCTTCTCGGACTTGTAGGTCTCCAGGTCGTCGAGGGTGTAGACCTCGGCGCGGATGAAGCCCTTCTCGAAGTCGGTGTGGATCACGCCGGCCGCCTGGGGGGCCGTGGCGCCGATCGGGATGGTCCAGGCCCGGACCTCCTGCACGCCGGCCGTGAAGTAGCTGTGGTAGCCGAGGATCCGGTACGCCTCGCGAGCCAGCACGGCCAGGGCGGGCTCGTCCAGGCCCGACGACTGGAGCATCTCCTGGCGGTCGGCCTCGTCCAGCTCGGCGATCTCGGCTTCGAGCTTGGCGCAGACCGCGACGACGCCCGCGCCGATCTCCTTGGCCCGCTCGCGGACCTTGGTCGCCAGCGGGCCTTCGCCGTGCAGGTCGTTCTCGTCGACGTTGGCGACGTAGAGGATCGGCTTGGCGGTCATCAGGCCGAAGCTGGAGATCGCGGCGGCCTCGGGGGGCTCCAGGGTCAGGGTCCGCAGCGGCTGATCCTTGCCCAGGTGCTCCAGGCACTTCTTGATCGCGTCGACCCGGAGCTTGGCCTCCTTGTCGCCGCTCTTGGCCGTGCGCTCGGCCTTCGGCAGGGCGTTCTCCAGCGTCTGGAGGTCGGCCAGCATCAGCTCGATCTCGACCGTCTCCACATCCGACAGCGGGTCGACCGCGCCGGCGACGTGGACCACGTCGGCGTCCTCGAAGCAGCGGACGACCTGGAGGATCGCGTCGACCTCGCGGATGTGGCTGAGGAACTTGTTCCCCAGCCCTTCGCCCTCGCTGGCCCCCTTGACGATCCCGGCGATGTCCACCAGCCGCAGCGCCGCGGGGACGAGCTTCTTGGGGACGATGTACCGGCTGATCCGCTCCAGCCGGCCGTCGGGGACGCTCACGACCCCCTCGTTCGGCTCGATGGTGCAGAACGGATAGTTCGCACTCTGCGCCGCCTTGGAGCTGGTCAGCGCGTTGAACAGCGTACTCTTGCCCACGTTCGGCAGACCGACGATGCCAGCCCTCATAGCGACGCGACGCCCTTCTGTATCACCTGGATCGAAGACCGACGGCCCGGCGGCCGACGAAGCGGACCATCGTACCCGCCCCGACGCCGCGCCGTCTGCCCGAATCCGGGCCCGCGGGGGGCGGCGGCTCCGGGTCGACGCTGGGGGGCGTGGAGGGCGCCGATCCTGGCGAGGAGCCGACCGGGCGGTCATACTGCGATCGGCGGTTCCATCCCACGGGTCCCCGTCGGAGCACGACGATGAAGCGAGCGGGCAGGTTCCAGATTTTCGCCGTCATCACCCTCGCCGGCCTGGCGGCCTTCGCGACCCTGGGACGATCCGGGCCGGCCGTCGCCCAGGGGGAAGCTCCGGACGACCTCGCCCCCCACGGGTGGGAGTACAAGTTCGTCCCGAACTACAACGAACAGGAGTTCAACTTCTTCGGCAAGGACGGCTGGGAGCTGGCCGAGTACGTCCCACCCACGCCCTCCAACGGCGCCCACATCTTCATCTTCAAACGCCCCGTCTTCCGGCAACGTTGACGTCGTTCACTCGGCGGACGCGGTCGGCGTCTCGTCCGCCGGCGCAACTCCCGCGCGGCGGAAGAATTCCTCCATGAAGTCGTCGACCGCGCCGGGCCTGGTGAGGTCCTGGTCGGCGCGGGTGAGGCCGAGGAAGAGGATCATCATGTCGTCATTCGTCCCCTCGCCCCAGCGGACCTCGCGCGGGGGGCGGGACGGATTCCGGGGGTTGGCGGACGAGTTGTCGTAGCGGGCCTGCAGGTGGACGGTCGAGCCCTCGGGGATGCGCAGGGGCTCGCGGAGGAAATACGTGTCCTGGCGGTTGAAGTCCCAATCCTCGATCCGGATCAGGGGGCGGGAGCGGCCGTCGGGCGTCTCCACGCGGGCCTCCATCGTCCGCCCGAGCATGTGCATGTGCGGCGTCATCGCGTGCAGGTCGACGTCCATCGGAATCTTCAGCTCGGCCTTCCAGCCGACGTCGGAGTCGTCGGCGGGGAGCACGAATTCGGCCGGGTCGGCGCAGGCGGAGACCCATTGGAGGGCCTTCTTCACGGGCTTGCGGGCGAAGTGGATCCCCAGCCGGGTGCGGTCCCGCTCCACCTTGCCGACGGGGTGGTAGTGGACCTGCAAGACGACGTCCGCGCCCATCGGGAGGTTCTGTCCGACCCCCTCGCCGAAGAAATGGGGCTCGTTGCCCGGAGTCCAGCCGCCGAGCGCGCCGAAGATCGAGTCGCCGGTAAAGCCCGAGAAGCACATGTATCCCGGCCCTTCGTCGGCCTCGTCGCGGGACCGGCCCAGGCCCCGGACGTCGATGTAGGCGAACGTGTGGTGGACGACCCGCGGATTGCCCGGCTTGACCTCGATGGCGGTGATCCAGCGGGCCTCGGGGAGGTCGGTCGGCAGGACGAAGCAGCGGTAGACGTCGCCGCCGGCCGCCGGGATCTCGAACGGCTCGGGCATTTCCAGAATCAGGTCGGGCGTCCCCAGGGCCCATTCGCCGGGCGGGGCCGGCTCGGGGGGCTGCGGAGCGACGGGCGGGCCCTCGGGGGCCCCGGCGTCGGCCCACGCGCGGAGCGTGGCGACCTCGTCCGGCAGGAGCGTGCGATCGTGGAGCGGCGGGGGGCCGAAGCCCGAGGTCGGCTTCCACGGCGGCATGAACCGCGAGGCCGTCACTTCGGCCAGGTCGCGCGAGCGCCGGGCCGCCTGGGCGAAGGTCAGGAGCGGGAACGGCGCGGCCTCGCCGGGGCGGTGGCAGTCGCGACAGCTCCGTCGCAGGATCGGCTCCACGTCCTGCGTGTAGGTCGGCGTTCTGCGGGAGGCGTCGGCCGCGACGATCGGCGTCCCGGTCGCGGGTCGATGCGCCACGGCCGGCTCGACGCCCGCGCAGGCCGCCGCGACGGCCTCGCGCAGCTCGTCGAGGTCGAAGGGGCCCTGATAGAGCAGCCGGCCCTCGCCGACGAGGACGAGGGCCTCGGGCGTGCTCGTCGCCCCGAAGCGGCGGGCGATCGCGCCGGTCGGGTCGTGGACGACGGCCGCCTCGTCGGCGTCCGGTGGAAGCGGGCCGACGATCGCGGCGACGGTCGCCACGCGGCCGGGGAACGCCTCGCGGAGCCTCTCCAGGCCCCGCGCCGCCGGGTCGTCGGCGGCGAGGAAGGCGACGACCGTCGCGCCGTCGGCGGGGGGCCGAAGGTCGACGCGGCGGCCGTCGATCGCTCGGAGCGCCGGGGGGCCGTCCAGGAAGGACTTCCCCAGGAGCCCGGGGGCGAGCGGCCGGCCGGGGATCGCCCGCGGGCTCGGGGAGAGCCAGACGACCAGGGCCGCGCACGCCGGAGCGGCCAGGACGCACGTCAGGATGAGCCGCTTCATGCGCCGCGCCTCAACGCCGTTTCCGACGCTTGGGATTGGGAGCGTTCTCGGGGAGGTTGGGGTCCTTCCAGTCGGCACCCATGTTCTCCTGGACCTCGGGCGTCTCCTGCTCCTCGGGCGGCAGCCTGGCGAACTCCTCGGGCGTGAGCTTCTTGTAGACGATGTTCGGGTCGCGCGGGGGTCCGCAGGCGGCCGAGCAGAAGGCCAGCGTCGGCAGGGCGAGGACCGCGAAGGTCGTCGGGATGCGTCGCGATCGGGTCATGGTCTTCCCAATCAAGGGACGGGGCCGGGCCGGGCGTCGGCGACGCACCGGCCCGGTCGGACGTCGGGTTCAGAAGCTCTCGGCCGAGATCACCTCGCCGCCGGCGCGGGTGGAGAGGCCGCGGTAGACCGGCTTGGAGATCGAGTCCTTGATGAACTTGACGGAGCCGTCGGCGAACACGAAGTTGACGCCGCCCGGATGCTGGCTGCGGAACGCGTAGATCCCGCTCTCCTCGCTGGTGACGTCGGCGACGACCTGGTGGTGGTTGAACTTGCCCCAGGTCGAGAAGTTCAGCCCGCGGGGATAGCCGTGGGCCCAGACCCCCTGGCCGCCCCGGAGCTGGCCGGCGCGGGCGTGGGTCGAGCTGAAGAAGTCGTTCTTCAGGCCGTAATCCTGCTCGCCGGCGAGGAACGTGTTCGACGACCCGTCGGTGATCGAGGCGAGCGTGACCGGCGCGTGCGAGACGGTCGTCAGCGGGTTGACCGGGTCGCCGGTGTTCGTGCTCGTCGCGCCGATGATGACCCCCCGCGGCTCGCCGTAGAGGTGCCGGCCGCTGTAGAGGTTGGCGTAGGCGTCGCCGTTGCTGGTCGTGTAGCTCGAAGGCGCCAGGAAGTCATTCTGCGAGACGTCCGGCTTGGCGTACGGGAGCGTCATCGAGGGGCAGAGGAACGAGGCCACGATCGTCCCCGAGGCGGTCGAGTTCGTCGTCGACGACGCGCCGAACGAGACGTTGTACGACGCGAACAGCGGCCCCTGCTCCACGAACGGCAGGATCCCGGTGAAGCACGAGTAGCGCGACGAGGCCTGGATCAACGCGAAGGGGAAGCAGCCGTTGCCGTCGGCGTAGTTGTGCATCGCCAGGCCGACCTGCTTCAGGTTGTTGACGCACTGCGACCGCCGGGCCGCCTCGCGGGCCGACTGCACGGCCGGCAGTAGTAGCGCGATCAGGACGGCGATGATCGCGATCACGACCAGCAGCTCGATCAGGGTGAAGCCGCGAGGGCGAGGGCTCGACGACATGGCGGGGGCTCTCCGGGGGTTGGACGTTGGCATCGATCTCGATGCGAGGGGCCGGCCGACGCACGCTCCTGCGTCGCAGACTTAAGGGGGATGTCGCGGGAAGGCCGCAATGGGGTTGAGACTGGATCTCAGTTGCGATAGGTCGGATCATAAAGACGTCGTCTCAACGTGTCAATCGCCCGGTCCGCGAAACGCAGGGTTTCGCCGGCGACCCGCCTCCGAGATCCGGGGTCGAGCGTGGGGATGCCGCAGGCTAGGATGGAGGACGGGTGGACCCGCCCGGGGGGCCGAGCGGGTGGGGGTCCAAGGCCGGGCCCATCGTCGAGGGTGAGACGCGAATGCGGATCTGCTGCGCGGCCGACCTGCACGGCCATCTCCCGGAAGTCCCCGAGTGCGACCTGCTCCTGCTCGGGGGCGATCTCGTGCCGCTCGACGCGCACGCGCCGGCGAAGGGACGCGCCTGGCTCGACACGACGTTCCGCTCCTGGCTGGAGGCGATCCCGGCGGGCACGACCATCGTCGGGGTGGCGGGCAACCACGATTTCGTCTTCCAGGAGGGCCGCGCGACCTTCGCCGATCCCCTGCGCTGGACCTATCTTCAGGACTCGGGGACGAGCCACAGAGGTCTCTCGATCTGGGGGACGCCCTGGCAGCCGCGCTTCTTCGACTGGGCGTTCAACCTCGACGAGGACGACCTGGCCGCGAAATGGGCCCTGATCCCCGAGGCGACGGACGTGCTGCTCCTCCACGGGCCGCCGTACGGCCACGGCGATCCCACGCCGAGGGGGCCCGCCGGCTCTCCCGGCCTGCTGCGGCGGATCGAGGCGGTGCGGCCCCGGCTGGTGGTCGCGGGCCACATCCATTCCGGCTACGGCGTCTACACGATCGGCCCGACGACGCTTGCGAACTGCTCCCTGCTCGACGAGGATTATCGATTTAGGAACCGACCCATCCTGATCGAACTGTCCGACGAGGGGATCGCGGCCGATTTCGGCCCGCTTTGACGACGTCCGTTTCCGGGAAGCGACCTCCGATGCACCAGATAGCCGCATTCCTCCTGACCCTGTCGCTCGTCGCGCCGCTCGCCCTGGGAGACGACGCCCTGCGCCGGCTCCGCGTCGACTCCGATCGCGCCGGCACGACCGCCGTGGTCGTCTCCTCGAACGTCCCGCTGGTCCACACGGCCCAGGTCTTTCCGGTCGACGAGCAAGGACGTCCGGCGGCGGACGAGGCGCAGGTCGGCCTGGTTTTGGATCGTCTCGACGCGGTCTTGAAGGCCGCCGGCTCCGACGCCTCGCGGGTCGTCCGCCTGCACGTCGTCCTGGCTCGGGATGACTTGCGGGATGCGGTCCGCGCGGCGTTCGCCGGGCGTCTCGACGGCCGCGAAGGTCCGGCCTGGACCTTCGTCGGCGGCGAGCCGGCCGTCCCGGGCGCGCTCCTCGCGGTCGACGCCGTCGCGACGACCGACGCCCCGACGGCCGGTGCCGCGGTCGCTCGCGCCGTCGTCCCCGGCTTCTCGAAGTCCCAGGCGACGTTCGCCGTCCTTCCCGGCTGGCCTCGCGTCTTCATCTCGGGCCAGGCCGAGCCCGACGAGGACCTCGCGGCGGCGACCCGGAAGACGCTCCGCAGCCTGGGGGATTCCCTCAAGCTCCTGGGCCTCGACCGAGATGACGTCGTCCAGCTCAAGGCGTTCGTCCAGCCGTCGGACGCGGCCGCCGCCGAGGTCGTCGCCCGCGAGTCGTCGGCCTTCTTCGAGGGGGGCACGCCCCCGCCGCTGGTCGTCGTCGGCTGGAAGTCGTCGACCTCGCAGCCGATCGAGATCGAGCTGATCGCCGCTTCGCCGGCCCCCGGCGGGCCGGACCGGCTCGACTTCCCGCCGCTGCCGCCGCTCAAGCCTTCGCCGGTCTTCAGCCGCTCGGCGCGAGTGAACCGGGGATCGCTGGTCTACGTCTCCGGGCTGATGGGTCCCGAAAACGCGACCGGCGCCGAGCAGGTCCGCTCGGTGTTCGACGACCTCCGGGCGGTGCTCGACGAGGCCGGGTCCGACTTCCGCCAGATGGCCAAGGCGACCTACTACGTCTCCGACCCCGCCGCCGACGCGGCGCTCGGGGCGATCCGACCTCTCCTCTACGACCCCGACCGTCCCCCCGCCGCGTCGAAGGCCGCCGTCGCGGGCGTCGCCGCGCCGGGCCGGGGGATCGCCGTCGACATGATCGCCGTCGCACCCTGACGCCACTCTTCCTTCCGCGAGTCCATCGATGAGCATCAAAGCCTACGCCGCGCAGGCCGCCGAATCGCCGCTGTCCTCGTTCTCGATCACCCGGCGCGATCCCCTGCCGAACGACGTCCTGATCGACATCCTCTACTGCGGCGTCTGCCATTCCGACCTGCACCAGGCCCGCAACGAGTGGGGCAACACGATCTACCCGTGCGTGCCGGGCCACGAGATCCTGGGCCGGGTCGCGAAGGTCGGGACGGCCGTGACCCGCTTCAAGGAGGGGGACCTGGCGGCGGTCGGCTGCATGGTCGACTCCTGCCGCACCTGCCCGGCCTGCCAGAAGGGGCTGGAGCAGTATTGCGAGACCGGCGGGACCGTCTTCACCTATAACGGCCCGGACAAGATCCTCGGCGGGGTGACGTTCGGGGGCTATTCCGAGAACATCGTCGTCGACGAGGCGTTCGTCCTGAAGGTCTCGGAGAAGGTGAAGCCCGAGGAGCTCCCCGGCGTCGCCCCCCTGCTCTGCGCCGGGATCACGACGTACTCGCCGATGCGGCACTGGAAGGTCGGGCCGGGGCAGAAGGTCGGGATCGTGGGCCTCGGCGGGCTGGGGCACATGGGGGTGAAGTTCGCCCACGCGTTCGGCGCCCAAGTCGTCCTGTTCACGACCTCGCCGGGCAAGGCCGAGGACGCCAGGCGGCTCGGCGCCGACGAGGTGGTCGTCTCGAAGGACCCCGACGCCATGGCCGCCCAGGCGCGGAGCTTCGACTTCATCCTCGACTGCGTCTCCGCCCAGCACGACCTCAACGCCTATCTGCAACTGCTCAAGCGAGACGGCACGCTCGTCCTCGTCGGCGCCCCGGAGCACCCGCTGCCGATCGCCGCGTTCAACCTGCTCATGCCCCGCCGCAACCTCGCCGGCTCCGGCATCGGCGGCATCCCCGAGACCCAGGAGATGCTCGACTTCTGCGCCGAGCGCGGCATCACCTGCGACGTCGAGATGATCGGCATCCAGGATGTCGAGACCGCCTACGCCCGGCTGCTCAAGAGCGACGTCCGGTATCGGTTCGTGATCGACATGGCGACGCTGAAGAGCTGAAAGCCACCAAGTCGGAAAGGCAGGGCCGGATCCGATGACGCCGAACTTCTCCGGCTCCGCCGCCCTCGACTGGATCCGCCGCCTGCTCGGGAGGCTGCGGCGCGAGGATCGCGGCCCGATCGTCGGCTCGGCGGTCGTCGATTTCGACCGCGACGGGCTCATCCTTCTCCCGTCCGCCGACACGAAGCTCGATTACCTCGCGGGGTTCTGGCGATGGGTCGAGTTGCTCGCCGCCGACGACTACGCAGGGGCGATCGTATCGCTGCACTGGCCTCGGGAGACTCGCTGGACGCCCGAGGGCTTGAAGAAGCAGATCACCACCTTCTTCGGTGGCGACCGCCCCTGGTCGGTCGTGGTGCCGAACGAGAGGCTGATCGGGGTCCTGAACGACCTCGCGCAGTTCGAGCCGCTCGATCGTGAGGGCGTTGGTTGGTTCATGGCCCACATCCCGCTGACCACGGAGCCTTCGAATCCCAAAGACGACGCGCTCCCTTGATGGGCCTGGCGGCCTCGTTCTTCGTCCGACGACTCGAGGAGGCTTACGTCCTGGAATTCATCATCTTTCACATCTAGCTAGCTAGGCGGGGCCTCAACATGGGGTCGCACGACTCGGTCGAACACCCGCTTCAACGAGTCAAGAAAGGCGGCCTCGGATTCGAGGAACGAAGCGGCCGCCGAGCGGACCTGGCGCGGCTCGTCGAGCAGGCCGTCGCGGATCAGCAGACGCAACCGCCGACCCTGATCCATAAACGCGTCCTCCCATGTCGCGTTGTCGATCCCGGTGGCCAGATGGACCAGGACGGCGACGGCCACGCCGGTCCGCTCGAATTCGGAGAGCGTGGGATCGCGGATGAGCTGATAGGGGTTGTGGTCGACAGGAATCGATCCCGCCGCCGAAGTCGCCGCCGTATTCGGCGATCTCGGCATACATCCGCAGGATCTGGGATCTGAGGTCGTCCAACGGCTGTCGCCTCCGAACTCGTCTCCAGGGTCAGGAGTCGCGGCGGGAGTCTCGCGTGGCTTTGGGCGTCGCGCTCATCAGGTCGCTCGGGCGACAGGCCCGGGTCGGCCGGCCTCCTTGAGCGTCTCCAGGAAGCGGAGCATCAGCCGGGACTGGTAACGGTCCGGGTTCCAGCAGGCGGTGATGGTCCGGGTCGGCTTCTCGCCGTCGAGGGAGCGGTAGCGGAGGCGGCCGGACGGGTCGGGGCGGACTGCCATCTCGGGGATGAGCGAGACGCCGAAGCCCATCGCCACCAGCTCCTGAACCGTCGCGAGCTGGCTGACCCGGCCGGTGCTGACGGGCTGGAACAGCTTGCGGCGGCAGAATCCCCGGATGTCGTCCGACAGGCAGTGGGCCTCGTCCAGCAGGACGAACGGCTGCTCGCGGAGGTCTTCCAGCTCGACCCGGTCCCGGTCGGCCATCGGGTGATCGGCCGACGTGACCAGGAGCAGCTCCTCCTCGAACAAGTTCTCGAACCGGAGATACCCCCGCGAGGCCGGCAGGGCCAGCACGCCGACGTCGATCTCTCCCAGGGCGCAACGGCGGAGGATGGCCTCGGTCACCTCCTCGTTCACCTCCACGCGGGCCTGGGGATGTTCCTCGTGGAAGGCCTCCAGCAGGCCGGGCATGAAGTAAGGAGCGATGGTCGGGATGGCCGAGACCACGATCTTGCCAGTCTCGCCGTCGTCGCAGAGCAGCCGCGCGGTGTCCTCGACGAGCGAGACGATCTGCAAGGCCCGCCGCCGCAGCAATTCGCCCGCCTCGGTGAGCGCCACCTGCCTGCCCTGGCGCTCGAACAGCGGCCGGCCCAGGCTCGCCTCCAGCCGCGCGACCTGCTGGCTGATCGCCGGCTGGCTCACCCCGCAGTCGCGAGCGGCCGCGGTGAAGCTCCCGCGCTCGGCGACCTTCAGGAACATCCGGAGCTGCTGGATCTCCATAACCGCTCCTTATGGCATCTATAGCGAAAGGTCTCATTGAATTATATCGGCGAGTCCCTATCATGACGAGTGAGGACGCCGGGAGGGCCGGGCCAGGCGCGAGCCGTCGGGCCCTTCGATGGTCGGCGATCCCGTGGAAATCCTCTCACAAAAGGGCCCCGACGCGCGGTGCGACGGGGGCCGTCGAAACGATCGAATTGGAGACCGAACGCGATGTTGACCGTCGGCGACAAGTTCCCGGAGTTCACGGCCAAGGCGAGTCTCGGCAGCGGCCCGGAGGCCCTGGTCACCGTCAGCAGCGAGCAGTTCGCGGGCAAGTGGGTGGTCTACTTCTTCTATCCCAAGGACTTCACGTTCGTCTGCCCGACCGAGCTGGTCGAGTTCAGCCGCCGCCTGAAGGATTTCGAGGATCGCGACGCCGAGGTGGTGGGGGGGAGCACCGACAACGAGTTCTCCCACCTGGCCTGGTGCAAGGACCATGACGACCTGCACGACCTGGGCTACCCGCTGATCGCCGCCCAGAAGCTGGCGCCCGCCCTGGGGATCTGCGACCCTGTCGAAGGCTACGCCAACCGCGCGACGTTCCTGGTCGACCCCAACGGCGTGATCCAGTGGGCCGCCGTCTACAACGGCAACGTCGGCCGCAACGTCGACGAGGTGATCCGCGTGCTCGACGCCGTGCAGTCCGACGAGCTCTGCCCCTGCAACTGGAAGCAGGGCGAGGCGACCATCCAGGCCTGACCAGGCCGCCGCCGTCGGGGCGGGGACGGCCCCCGCCCCGCCCCCTCTCCCCGGCCCCGTTGGAGCTGACGAACCATGCGCTCTCTCGACGAGTTGAAGGCCCTCCTCGGCGACGACACCAAGGACCTGCGGCTGAACCTGGGCAACGTGCTGGACTCCGGCGACCTGGAGCCCCGCGAGCGCTGGTCGACCGCCTTGGCCTCCGCCTACTTCCTCCGTTCCGCCGAGCTGGCCGACGCCATCACGGCCGCCGGCTCCGCGCACCTGACCCCGGAGTCGATCGCCGACGCCCGCGCCGCCGCCGCGATCATGGGGATGAACACGGTCTACTACCGCTTCCGCCACATGATCGGCAAGCCGAGCTACTCCCAGCGCCAGGCGGGGCTGCGGATGGGCCGGATGGGCAAGCCGGCGACCACCAAGGGGCTGTTCGAGCTGGCCTCGATGGCCTGCGCCGTGCTGGCCGGCTGCGAGATGTGCATCAAGGCCCACGAGCAGAGCCTGCTGCACGAAGGCTACACCGAGGACCGCGTCCACCAGGCCGTGCGGATCGCCGCGGTGGTCCAGGGCTTCGCCGTCGCCGTCGGGGCCGAATCCCCCGCGCACGTCTCCTGAACGGCCCGGACGTCGCCCGCCCGATCCGGCTCCCGCGCCCGATTGACCGCCCACGACGCGATTCCTAGAATGAGTCCATCCAGGTCGTCGAGGGCGACCGCGCGTCAACTCGCAGCCGGGTCGGGTCGCCCCGCGGGCCGGCGGATCCTCGGGCCTCAGATGGCGATCACTTATTACAAACGCCTTCGCATGGAGGTCGACCTCGACGGGTCGAACCTCTCTCAGCCTCTCCCCGGGCAGTTCTTCTGGGCGCCCTGGGACGAGTCGATGCTCGCCCAGCACGCCGAGATCAAGTATCTGAGCTTCCGCGACGAGATCGACGCGGCGGTCTTCCCCTGCCTGGGGGACCGCCAGGGCTGCATCCGGCTCATGCGCGAGATCCGCCGCAAGCCGGGGTTCCTGCCCGGGGCCACCTGGCTGATCGCCTGCTCGGAAGGCTACGTCGGGACGATCCAGGGCGTCGCCGACTACGGCCCCATCGGCGCGATCCAGAACGTCGGCGTGCTGCCGGCCTACCGGGGCCTCGGCCTCGGCCGGGCCCTGGTGAATCGGGCCCTCTGGGGCTTCCACCAGGCGGGCCTCCGGCGGGCCTACCTGGAGGTCACCGCCGAGAACCGCTCCGCCGTGCAGCTCTACCGCGCCCTGGGCTTCCGCAAGGCGAAGACCCTGTACAAGGCCGTGGGCGGCTGACGGACGATCGACTTCAAGGGCCGGCGGGTCCGGCCGTCCGGATCCGGAGCGTTTCGACCTCCGCCTTGCCGCAGGCGACGCCCAGCGTCAGCCGGCCGGACCGGCGGTCGTAAGCGCGGCAGGTCAGCGCGCGACGGCCGTCGACGAAGCATTCCAGGATCGGGCCTCGGACCAGGGCCTGGATCGCGACCGGACGTGAGGCGTCGAACGCCATCGGCAGGACGAACCGCGAGTCCCCGCGGCGGATCTCGGCCTCCCCGCGCCCCGGGCGGACGATCAAGGGATAGCCGCCGGCCCCCCCGTCCTCGGAGCGGAACGTCAGGGTGAACTCGGCCTCGGGATCGAGACGCACGGTGCAGTCCAGCAGGTAGTCGTCGGGGGCGTCGAACCGGCACGAGCCCCCCTCGCCGGCGAGCACTAGCACGGGGCCTTCATAACGACAGACGCCCGACGGAGCGAGCGGGGCGGGCCGATCGGCCAGGTCGAGCGCGGCACTCTCGAAAGCCCCGACGACCTCTCGGGCGAGCCGGACCCCCAGGTCGCCGCGGCGGTCGGCGAACAGCTCGCGGGGGGCGCTCATGGTGCCGCCCCAGAGGGGCTTGCCGCGATCCTCGCCCCCCTCCAGGTCGCGGATCCAGCCGGTGAGGATCCGACGCTCGCCGTCGTAGGACGACTTGGGGACGAACAGGTCGCCGGCGTCGTAGACCGTCATGCCGGCGGGATAAGGCCCGCCGGGCGACGGGGCCGTCGCGTAGCTCGCATCGGCCGCGATCAGGAACCACCGGCCGTCGACGGGCGCGGCGTGGGGGCAGTCCAGCGAGACGGCCGGGTCGTAGACGGCGATCGGCGGTCGCGGCGTCCAGGTCGTCAGGTCGGGCGACGTATAGAGGCCGATGCAGGGCTTCCGCGAGTCCGCCGTGAGGGCGTGCAGGAGCATCCACCAGCGATTCTCGCCTTCATGGAAGAACACGTCCGGGTCGCGGAACGCCTGGTGGTGGTAGATCACCGGATCGGCCGGGCCGTTGACCGGGAGGCTCCAGTAGAGGGCGCCCTCGGCGTAGAAGGTCCGCGAGGGGTCCTTCCGCCAGTGGATCAGGTCCGTGCTCGTCGCCGCCATGACCTTCTGGTCCCCCTTCGGGTCGCGGAGATTCTTGCCGGTGTAGAACAGATGGAACAGCCCGTCCCGCTCGACGAGGCTCCCCGTCCAGCAGGCCTCGCCGTCGGGGGCGGCGGGGTCGTCGGTCCTCTCCAAGGCGGGGGGAAGCTCCCGCCAGTTGAGCAGGTCGGAGCTGACGATGTGGTCCCACCGGCCATCGTTCAGGAAGAAGACGTGCCGCTCCCCCCTCCAGGCGAAGCCGATCGTGTCGCCGACCTTGCCGGTCCGCGGCCGGTAGCGGAGGAAGTCCTGCGCCGGCTCGCGATAGGGCCGGGTCCGGCGGGCCTCCAGACCGTCGCCGGGCTTCTCCAGCCAGAGTTTGCCGTCGGCGATCCGGGCCCCGCCCCGCAGTTCGGCGAAGGCGAAGCGGCCCATGAGGTCGTCGGCCCGGTCTCCCTCGAAGGTCCAGTGGGCGAACGGCGGCGTGAGCCCCGGATCGCCCGGGCGGAGCGCGGCGATCGTCGGGCCGTCGAGCGCGACGTCGTACAGCCGGGCCTCCTCGATCGCCCCTCGGAACGACTGGTCGGCGGGGGCGGACAGGTGCCTCGGGCCCATCAGGACCACGCTGGCCGCGTCGAAGCCGCGGGGCTCGGCCACCTCGTAAGCGGCGGTGAGGAGGCCGTCCCGGTAGATCGCGACCCGGCGGCCCCGGTAGGCGATCGCGACCTGGACGAGCGTGTCGGGACCGGCGGATTCCTCAGGGTTAGCCGCCTGGTCGGCCTGGCTGCGGGCGAGCCGGTCGCTGCCGGCCATCCATCGCCGGGGGGCGATCTCGCCGTAGACGATCGCGTCGAACTCCTCGCCGGGGGCCTGGATCGAGAGCGGCGCCCCCCCGCGCCGGGCGAGGTCCGCGAGCCGCACCCAGGCGACGAGCGTCTTGTCGCCGATCGGCCCCGGCCAGGGGCGCGGCGGGGCGGGATCGCCGGCGGCGGTCGCCTGGCGCGGGCCGAGGAGTCCCAGGAGCGAGACGGTCAGGATGCAGCTCGCGAGGCGGTTCATTCGGAGTCCTCCTTCCCGCGGCGTCGATCGCGCCGACGAGCGGTGCAGGGTAGCCCCGGGACGCCGGCCAGGGCAAGCTCCGGCCGCCGGCCTGGGGCGGCGGGAGGGGAAACGGGGGCAGAACCTTCCGGCCGGGGCGTCGGGCGGGTATCCTCGGGGGGGCCCATGCGAGAGGCCCCGGGACGACCCCGGCGCGCGGAGTCGCGCCGGATTTCGGCGACGGCCCGGAACGGACTTCCAATTCAGGACGACGCGACGCCGGGCGGCCGCGGGATGCGGCGGGGCGGAGCGCGAAATCGGGGGACCGCCGTGACGGCGCCGACCGCGACGATCCAACAGCACGAGTACCCCAACGGCCTGGTCCTCGTCGCCGAGACGATGCCCGGCCTCCAGTCGGCCTCGTTCACCCTGCTGATCCCCGCGGGTGCGGCCTACGAGGCGGCGCAGGGGCTCGACTCCGGCGGCGGTGCCGCGAGCATGGCCTGCGAGTGGCTGATGCGCGGGGCCGGCCCCCGCGACAGCCGCGAGCTGCTCACCGCCCTGGACAACCTGGGCGTCAGCCATTCCGAGAGCGCGCAGACGCTCCACACGAGCCTCGCCGCCGCGACCCTCGGGGCCAACCTGATCCCGGCCCTGGAGATCTTCGCCGACGTCGTCCTCCGCCCCCGGTTCGACGAGGAGGAGGTCGAGCCGATCCGCGCCCTCTGCCTCCAGAACCTCCGGAGCCTGGAGGACGACCCCGGATCGAAGGTGATCTACGAGCTGCGTCGGCGGCACTTCCCCGAGCCCTGGGGACGGCCCTCGCCGGGCACGCCGGAGGACGTCGCGCGGATCACCGGCGACGACCTGCGGGCCTTTCACCGGGCCGTGTACCGCCCCAACGGCGCGATCCTGGGGGTCGCCGGCGCGATCGACTGGCCCCGCTTGCAGGAGGCCGTCGGCCGGCTCTTCGGCGGCTGGGAGTCCCGACCCGAGCCGAAGCTCGTCGAGACGCCCGCCGGCCCTCGGATCGACCACATCACCCGCGAGACCCAGCAGATCCAGATCGCCATGGCCGCGCCGGCCGCCACCGTCGCCAGCGACGACTACTACCGCGCCCGGGCCGCCGTCGCCATCCTCGGCGGCTACTCCTCCGCCCGGCTCTTCACCGAGGTCCGCGAGAAGCGCGGGCTCTGCTACTCGGTCTACGCCAGCTACGAGGGCCAGCGCGAGCGGGGGGCGATGCTCAGCTACGCCGGCACCTCCACCGAGCGGGCGCAGGAGACCCTCGACGTGATGCTCGCCGAGTTCCGCCGCCTGGCGACGGGGGGCGTGGATTTGGAGGAGCTGGAGACCATGCGGGCGGGGCTCAAGAGCTCGCTCATCATGGCCCAGGAGTCCAGCATGAGCCGATCCAACGCCCTGGCGTCGGACTGGTACTTCCTGGGACGCGTCCGCTCGCTCGACGAGATCGCCGCCGAGCTGGACGCGCTGACGCCCGAATCGGTCTCCGCCTACGCCGAGACCCTGCTGAACCTCCAAGACCTGACCATCCTGACGCTGGGCCCCACCCCCCTCGACGTCAACATCCCGGCCTGACGGCAGGGGCGGAGACCCGACCCGATGCGATTCCACCGCACGACCCTGGACAACGGCCTGGAAGTGATCGCCGAGCTGAACGACGACGCGCACTCGATCGCCGCCGGCTTCTTCGTCAAGGCCGGCAGCCGCGACGAGACGCCCGAGCTGGCCGGCGTCTCGCACTTCCTCGAGCACATGACGTTCAAGGGGACCGCCCGCCGCGACGCGCTGGCCGTCAACCGCGACTTCGACCGCGTCGGTGCCAAGCACAACGCGCAGACGTCCGAGGAAGACACCTTCTACCACTTCACCAGCCTGCCCGAGTACCTCCCCAAGGCGTTCGACGTCCTGGCCGACATCCTCCGCCCCACCCTCCGCGAGGACGACTTCGAGACCGAGAAGAAGGTGATCATCGAAGAGATCCGGATGTACCTGGACAATCCCATGTCGGTCGCCTACGAGGCCGCCAAGGCCGCGCACTTCGGCGGCCACCCGCTGGGCAACAGCATCCTGGGGACGGTCGACTCCATCAACGGTATGAAGGCCGAGGACATGCGGGCCTACTTCGCCAGCCGCTACAGCCCGGCCAACATCGTCCTGGGCTTCGCCGGCAAGGGGGACTGGGACCAGCTCGTCGACCTGGCGTCGACCCACTGCAGCTCCTGGACCGGCGACCACCCGACCCGCACGGCCGAGCCCGTCCACGGCGCCCACGCCTTCCAGGCCATCCTCCGCGAGGAGGACCAGCAGCAGACCGTCGTCGGCGTCAGCGACGGGCCCCCGCTGGAGAGCGACGACCGCTACGCCGCCCACCTGCTGGCGACGATCCTCGGCGACCACACCAGCTCCCAGCTCTACTGGGCCCTCATCGACCCCGGCTACGCCGACGGCGCCGAGATGAGCTACCAGGACTACAACCAGGCCGGCGGCTTCTACTCCTTCCTCTCCTGCGAGCCCGACGACGTCCAGGAGAACCTCGCCCGGATGGCCGACGTCCTCCGCGGCGTGATGGCCAAGGGCGTCACGCAGGCGGAGCTGGACCAGGCTAAGAACAAGGTGCAGGCGCGTTCGGTCCTCCGCAGCGAGCGGCCGATGGGCCGCCTGGCCTCGCTGGGCTTCCACTGGGTCTACCGCCGGGCGTACCTGCCCGTCGAGCAGGAGATGGAGGCTTTCGCCAAGGTCTCCGTCGAGCAGATCGCCCGCCTTCTCGACACCTGGCCCCTCTGGCCCATGACCATCGTCTCCGTCGGCCCCACCACCCAGGTCAAGCCGCCCAGGTGACGGGCCCCGCATTTGGGTCCGTTCGCGCCGGCCCGGAAACGAACCCATCGGACGCAAGCCTTGGGATTTAATAAGCTTGTGTCCAGTGTCGGCTCCAGGAAATTGGGTTCGTTCGGCGCGCTTTCGCCGCCTCGCGTCGTCCGTTCCGGTCGACGCGGGGCATGCCAGGCCGGGCCCCGCGCGTGGGATCCCTTGGAGAGAGGATGGTCCGGGATCGGGAATCACCGATCGCCGGCCTTCGGATTTTCCCGCTCGCCCCCGCGCCAGGCGCGCGAGGTCCCGCCACGAGGGCCGGTCATGCGGATCGTCAGCCTGCTCCCCTCGCTCACCGAGCTGGTCCACGCGCTGGGGCGCGGCGGCGAACTCGTCGGCGTGACCCACGAGTGCGACTATCCGCCGGGGGTCGAGTCGCTCCCCTGGCTGACGCGGAGCCACATCCCCGCGGCGGCCTCGAGCGCCGAGATCGACGCACTGGTCTCGTCGCAGCAAGGGAGCCTGTACACGCTCGACGAGGCGAGGCTCGCCGAGGTCGCCCCCGACCTGATCCTGACCCAGGAGCAGTGCGACGTCTGCGCCGTCAACGAGGTCGTCGTCCGCCGCTCGGCGATGAAGCTGCCCGGCGCGCCGCACGTCGAGAGCGTGAACCCGACCTCGCTCGACGGCCTGTTCGCGATGTTCCGCCGCGTCGGCGAGCTGCTCGACCGCCGCGACGAGGCCGAGGCCCTGGTCGTCGGCTTCGAGGCGACCGCCCGGACCATCGCCGACCGCCTGGGGGACCGCCCGAGGCCGCGCGTCCTGCTGCTCGAATGGGTCGACCCGCCGTTCGGCTCGGGGCACTGGAACCCGGAGATCGTCGCGCTGGCGGGGGGCGTCGAGGTGATCGGCGAGGCGGGCGAGGCTTCTCGCCGGGTCGCCTGGGAGGAAGTCGCCGCGTCGCGGCCCGAGGTGGTGCTGCTCTCGCTCTGCGGCTTCCCGCTCGGGAGGGCGGAGCACGAGCTGAAAGCCGTGGCCGACCGCCCCGAGTGGCGGGAGCTTCCGGCCGTCCGCGCGGGGCGCGTCGCCGTGGTCGACGGCTCGGCCTACTTCTCGCGTCCGGGGCCGAGGCTGGAGACCAGCCTGCGGATCGCCGCGGCGGCGATCCATCCCGACCTGTGCCGCGATCTCGCCCCGCCGGAGGGTCAGGGCTGGCGGATGTTGTGACTCGACCGCTCGTCGACCGGGGCCGGAAACGGCGGGGCGGTCGTGGCCGGCACCCGTGGACGGTGACGACCAATCCCCGACGGGATGATCGGCGGCAACGTGAGGAAGGCCAGGACGAAGGCGGTCGCGACGATCGCGACGTAATCCAGCCAGGTGGTTCCCCGGACGAAGACCGGATACAGGGACCCGATGACGATGGGGGCGAGGAAACGCGCGACGGGCCCCCCCCAGGCGAAGGCGAGGGCGGCGAGCACCAATCCGACGACGGCCGTCCCCGCCGCCAGCGTCCTGGGGCCAGTTGGATTCGCGATTTCAGCATGCCCGATCCTCCGATATCCGCCGAAGGTCCGCCTAAAAGGCGAACCGCCCGCCGAAAGCCTGGGGGCTCGCGGCGGGCGGTCGGGTTGGTTGCGTCACGTCCGATGGGATCGGCCGGTCTCAGAGCCCGCTGAGGTCGGCGGCGGTGACGCGGACGCCCTTCTTGAGGCCGAGT
>NZ_JAALJI010000031.1 GCF_011064595.1 Paludisphaera soli
CGGTGCCATCGCGTCGGCGATCCGCAGCGCCTGCCGGACGTTCCGCTCCGTCTCGCCGACGAGCGAGCCGAGCAGCGCCCCGACGTCGAGCGTGAGCGTGGGCCGGCCCGTCTCGTTGCCCAGGGCCCTGGCGAACTGCGACTTGCCCGTGCCCGGCACGCCCAGCAGCAGGACGCCGCGGGCGCGGACGCCGGCCCCCCTCCCGGGTCGCAGGGCCCGCGAGCAGAAGTCTTTGAGGGCGTCCAGGCCCCCCAGGTCGGCGAACGCCTCGCCGCCGCGGTGCAGCGTCAGCAGGCCCGACTTCTTCAGCATGCCCGACTTCAGCTCCCACAAGGGCCCGGCGGCGACGCGGCCGTGGCGGACGAGCGAGAGGCTGCAGGCCCCCTCGGCCTCGAACCGCGTCAGCCCGGCGGCCGCGTCCAGGACCCGGTCGAGCTCGTCGCCCCCGGGCAGCTCGCCCGGCTCGCAGGCGATCGAGCGGGCGATGGCCTCCAACTGGCCGCGTCCCGGCAGGTCGTGCTCCAGGACGACGAACTGCTTCTCCAGCTCGACCGGCACCTGGACGACCGGCGACAGCACGACGACGAACGTCCGGGCCTGCTTGCCGGAATTGATCCGCGCGTCGAGGGCCTGGACCACCTCGGGGCTCCCCAGGAAGCGGTGGAAGTTGACCAGGACCAGCAGAGCCGCCCCGTCGGGGGCGGCCATGGCGTCCAGCGCCCGGATCGCCGCCAGCGGGTCGGCGGCGTCGACCCCGGCGTGCGCGGCTGCGCCATCGAGCCTCCGCAGCCCGCCGTCGACGTCCCAGGCGGCCAGCGACCAGCCCTGGGCGCGGCACAGGTCGGCGATCTCGGCCAGGGCGTCCTGGTGCTCGGACGATCGGACCCAGAGGCCGGTGAAGCAGGCGCGCACGTGCTCCGCGAGGCGCTCGGCGAGCGTCATCGAATTCTCCTCGGTGGTGAAGGGGATGCGGGGTGGGGCGGTGGGATATGCGGCGACGTGGGTCGCGGCCGGATCACGTCGGGAGTGGACATGGGCCGGCCGGCCATCGGATCGGATAAGGGCGTCGGCCGACCTCACTGCGACTGCCGCTGCTCCTGATCGGCCTGCAGGCCCTGGTGGAACTCGGCCGTGAGCGACTCGGCCGTCCGCCGGCCCAGGGCCCGCTCGACGAACCGGCTCGCCTCGCGGCACTCGGACCCGGCGAAGCCGCGGGTCCGCACGGACGCGCCGCCCTTGGGGTCGACGAGGATCTCGATGGATTTGCTCAAGACGCACCCCCGACGCTGATGGTCAGCTTGATCGAGCCGTCCGCCAGGGCCTGCTCGATGACGATGCAGCCCCGCTTTCGCGCCTCGATCCGGGCCTTCTCCACCGCGTACGCCTGAGTCAGGCGGTCGAGGTGCTCCGGCGCCCCCCACGCCCCTTCGAAGTTGTCGTAGCGGACCCGGCCGGCGGCCGCGTCGATCACCACCGGGTAGAGCCAGCCGGGCAGCCGGACCAGCAGCCCGGCGGCGGCGCCGGAATAGAGCTCCGCCTCGCCGAAGACCGGCTCGACCAGGCCGAGCCGTCGGCAAGCGGACGCGATCGCTGCCGGGTCGCGTAGCTGGGTCTCGATCGTCACGATGTGGCTCACGGATCTACCTCTCGATGGGAGTAAAGGAAGCCGCCGTATCGGTTCGCCCTACCGTCGAGGGCTAGTCCCTCCGACATGGGTCTATGACGCGATTTCGGCCGGAGTTCAGTGATGTCGACCGCCCCTGCGTCTCTGACTCCGCCTCCCATGAGCGATCGAGCCGCGGGACGGCGAGCGGGGTCCCTGGACCTCGGACCTCGGAGCGGCATGGCCATGGACCCCTTTCAAACCGATGCCCAGGCTGGGGCCCGCGAGCCATTCGGCCCGGCTGACCTGGACGATCGATGGCGCCTCAGGCAGCTGACCCGCGTCGCCGCCCAGCTCGCCGCCGATCCCTCCGCCAGCAACCCCGGGCAGATGGAGGGCTGGGCCGAGGCCAAGTCCGCCTATCGCCTCCCAGCGCCGATGGGGTCGCCTTCGGATTGATCTCCGCCCCACTCACGGCGGACGAGGGCCTGCGACCCCCGGACGTTTCCTGGTATCGGGGGAAACGAGCGAGCTGGACTACGGCATACGTCGTCATGTCCCCTACCTGGCACCGACCGGCAACGGGGGCGGCTACGGCTTCCAGCTCCTTGTCGCGCTGCTTGTCGTGGCGGAAGTGACCGGCGAGCCCGTCTTCTACCGAAAGCCTGGCAACCGCCAGGGAGGACACCCACCAGCCGCTCAATCGCGACATGGAGTCCGAAATCTGGGGTGATGTCAAAGACCTGGCCGGCACGCCCACCGCGACAATTCAGCGGGCCCACGTGCTGGACCGTGGCACCGACGATTTCGACGTCTACCACCGCTCCCGAGAGCCTCGATCCGGCTGGGTCGTGCGTGAAGGCATGGAGCACCGAGGGCGGCCAGCCTCCAGAGTAGGTCCACGTCGGCACGGGCACTGGCAGCAATCTTCCCGGGGCCGAGCGAGTTCCGCCTGCAGCTCTGTGTCAGACCCGGCCAGCCGGCACGCCTCACGCGGCCGGCGGCGTCGCCGGAAGAATCCAGCGACCGCTTAAGTTTTTATGCCGTAATAGGATAAATCCATAGGCAACGCACAGGCTGTGGAACGCCCTCCACAAACTTGACGATGTGAATTCGTTATTGAGCAGGCTTCCAACTTGACGCACGCATTAATGCGGCGATGATGAAAATCCGATAAAATCGATCGTCGGGTGCTACTCGTTGGAGAGGATCTCACGGTAGATGGAGATAACTAACCTTCACAAGAGAGACGCCGGCGGGTCCAATCAGGACGCCATAGTCTTCAGTCGGTGGCATGCAACGCTGGATAACGTAGAGCGACTCCGGCCGTATGCCACGGAGCCCCCCCGATTTCACGGCCTCGCGTCCAATCCACCAAACCCAGAAGGCACTGCGGGGTCCTGTTCGGGATGAAGACGCCGATGACACCTCTTCCGCGGGCCGGCCAGGTCGTCCAGGTGCGGCAGCGTCGATACTTCGTCGAGGAGCTGGTGCCGGCCCGGCCCGGGGATGATTCGGCGCTAGTTCGCATGTCATGCCTCGACGACGACGCCCAAGGGCAGCCGCTCGAGGTGCTGTGGGAGAAGGAGGTCGACCCGGAGATCATCACCTCCGAGGCCTGGCAGGCGATCGCGACTCGTGGGTTCGACCCGCCCAAGGTCTTCTCCGCCTATCTGCACACGCTCCAGTGGAATTGCGTCACGTCGACCGATCCCAGCCTCTTCCAGTCGCCGTTCCGCGCGGGGATTCGGATCGACGCCTATCAGCTCGAGCCGCTGCGCAAGGCGCTCCGCCTGCCGCGGGTGAACCTCTTCATCGCCGACGACGTGGGGCTCGGGAAGACGATCGAGGCGGGGCTGATCGCCCGCGAGCTGCTCCTGCGGAAGAAGGCCCAGGCCGTCGTCGTCGCCTGCCCGCCGTCGATGCTCCCCCAGTGGCGGGACGAGCTCGAGACCCGCTTCGGCATGGTCTTCCAGATCCTGGATAAGGAATACATCGCACGCGTGCGGCAGCAACGGGGATATGGGGTCAATCCCTGGACGACCCACACCCGCTTCCTGATCTCGCATCGGCTGCTGATCGACGAGACGTATACCGCGACCCTTCGCGATTGGCTGGGGGACTTCCGCCCGGGGTCGCTGCTGATCCTCGACGAGGCCCATCACGCCGCTCCGGCGAGCGGGACCCGCTACGCGATCGATTCGAAGTTCACCCGGGCGATCCGCGACCTGGCGGGTCGATTCGAACACCGGCTGTTCCTCTCGGCCACCCCCCACAACGGCCATCCGAACAGCTTCTCGGCCCTGCTCGAGATCCTCGACCCCCAACGGTTCATCCGCGGCGTGCCCGTCAATGCGAAGCTGCGCGACGAAGTGATGGTCCGCCGGCTCAAGGAAGACCTGCGCGTCATCTCCGGCGGGTTCCCGAAACGGACGGTGAGGCAGATCGACATCGAGGGCCTGCCGCCGGAGACGGCCGAGCTCAAGCTCGCCGAGCTGCTCGACCAGTACCGAGAACTCAGGGAGCGGCGCCTCGAAGGCGAGACCAAGAAGCGGCAGGCCGCGGCCTCGCTCCTGATCACCGGATTGCAGCAACGTCTCCTCTCCTCGATCGAGGCGTTCGCCCGCACGCTTCGAGTCCACCGTCGGACCGTGCAGCGCCACTGGGAGGCGAGCCAGGCCGGGCTTCCGGAGCCGAAAGCCGCCTCGGCGAGTCTCGACCTGTTCGCCCATGGCGCGGACCCCGACGACGAGCATGCGACGCTGGGTGAGGACGAACTCCAGGCCGAAGAAGACGCGCAGGTCGAAGCGGCAACCCTTTCCTCGGCGGGCTCGCTCGCCGATCTCTCGGCCCGGACCCTGTTCGTCCGCGAGCAGGAGCTCCTGGACGAGATGACGGAACTCGCCGAGGTCGCGAGGGGGCGGCCGGACGCCCGCGTACTCAAGCTCCTCGACTGGATCCGCGAGAACATGTGTCCGGGCCTGGCCTCCCCTCGCGCCCGCTGGAACGAGACGCGCGTCATCATCTTCACCGAGTACGACGCCACGAAGCGATATCTTCAGCAGCATCTCGGGGCGGCCATCGAGTCGACCGACCGAGGGCAGGAACGGATCCGGATTTATGACGGGCCGACCCTCCAGGCGGATCGCGAGGACATCAAGCGGGCCTTCAACGCCGACCCGAAGAAGAACCCGGTCCGCATCCTGATCGCCACCGACGCCGGCCGCGAAGGCCTTAACCTTCAGACCCACTGCTGGAACCTGTTCCATTTCGACGTTCCATGGAACCCCAGCCGGATGGAGCAGCGGAACGGCCGGATCGACCGAAAGCTCCAGCCGAACGCCGAGGTCTTCTGCCACTACTTCGTCTACAAGCAGCGGGTCGAGGACCGCATCCTCAAGGTGCTCGTCCGCAAGACCGAGACGATCAAGCTCGAGCTCGGCAGCCTTTCCCAGGTCGTCGAGAGCCGCCTGGCCGAGACGCTCAAGCACGGGATCCGTCGCCGCGACATCGACTTCATGGAGAACGAACTCCAATCCGCCGACCTGGACCCGAAGATCAGGGAGGTCGTGCGCGACGAGCTGGAACGGACCGCCGACGATGACGACTCGCTCGAAAGCGAGCAGAGGCTCCGCCTGAAGGAGGACGAGGAGGCGCATCGCCGTCAGGAGGGGCTGAGAGGGCAGATCGACCGGCTCCGCAACCTTCTGGAGAGGTCGGGGAGATCGATCGCGCTGGACGAGACGCACTTCCGCTCGGCCATCTCCTGCGCGTTGCAGCTGATCGGCTCCGATCCGCTCAGGCCGATGGCGACGTCGGAGGACTGGGACCGGCCCGTCACCCGGTTCGAGTTCCCTTCGCTCGACCAGCGGCAGGGGGCCGATTCGAGCTGGGCTGACACGATGGAT
The DNA here is from genome assembly GCF_011064595.1 of Paludisphaera soli. Classification (GTDB taxonomy): domain Bacteria; phylum Planctomycetota; class Planctomycetia; order Isosphaerales; family Isosphaeraceae; genus Paludisphaera; species Paludisphaera soli. The sequence goes on from NZ_JAALJI010000031.1 coordinate 5,512, forward strand.
ACGCTCCGGGCCCCGAGGCGGCGGGACCAGAAACCATGGGAGTGGCGAAGTGACTCGCCGATCCGCCCCGTCGTGTTCGAGGACACGGGCCGGATGGACGAGGACGTCGTCCACCTGCACCTCGAACATCGGGTGGTCCAGCGCCTGCTGGGGCGATTCACCGCCCAGGGGTACATCCTCCACGACCTCTCGCGGGCCTGCGTCGCGCAGTCGAAGGACGCCATCCCCCGCGTCGCGTTGATCGGTCGGCTCTGCCTCTACGGCCCTGGGGCGGCCCGCCTCCACGAGGAACTCGTCCCGGTCACGGCTCGCTGGTCGGAACCCTCGCAACGCAAGGAGCCCCTGGCCCCCTACGGTCGTGAGGCCGAGGTGAAGACGCTCGACTTGCTGGAGCACGCGCTCCTCCCGACGAACCTCCCGGAAGTCGATCCCGTCGTCCAGGACAAACTCCGAGGGACCGCGGCTCAGGACCTCGACGAACTGCTTCAGCACCTCGAGCGACGTGGCCGGGAACTCGCGGAGGGTGCCCGCATCGCGCTAGCCAGGCGGGCCGATCAGGAGGCGAAGGCGATGGCGGAGATCCTCGAATTGCAGAGGAAGCGCGTCAAGCAAACGGCCGACAAGCACCGCTCGCCGCAGCTCGAGTTCGAGTTCGGCGACCTCGACCAGGACGAGCGCCGCCAACTCGATTCGAACAAGCGGCACTGGGAGAAGCGGCTGGCCGCGATCGACGACGAGTTGACCACCGAGCCGGAACGCATCCGTTCGGTGTACGATGTGAAAGCCCAGCGGATCGAGCCGGTGGGGTTGATCTATATCTGGCCGGTGACGGGATAGCAGGAAGAACGATGGCGATCGACCCCGAATTCCAACGCAACAAGGAATGGCTCGGCTACGTGCAGCCGGTGGGCCTCGTGGTCTCGCCCCCCGCCCTCTCGGCGGCGCAGGCGTTCCCGAACAGGAACATCATCCCCGACCACGCCCGCTTCCTCGATTGCGTCTCCGAAGTCGACCTCCCCGGGAAGGACGACCCGGCGCCGGCCGTCCTGGACCTGCCGAGGTTCTGCTCGGAAGTGCTGGGCTGGAGGCCCGAGGATCTCGTCGGCTCGCCCCAGGGCGGCCCCCTCCCCGATTCGCTCGAAGTCGCCCTGCCCGAGTACAACGAGACGCTCCGGCCCACCTACGCGCTCCGCGAGGACGAGCCCGGCCCGGACGGCGATCGCCCCTGGATGATGCTCATCGAGGCCCTCCCCACCGGGGCCGGGCTCGACGAGGTCGGCGAGACGGACGACCACCGCTGGCAGGCGAGCCGCCAGGCGCGGTTCGAACGGCTGCTGCGCGAGACGCAGGTCCCCATCGGGTTGCTCGCCAACGGCACGCAGTTCCGCCTGGTCTACGCCCCGCGCGGCGAGACTTCGGGCCACGCGACTTTCAGCGTCAAGGACATGACCGAGGTCGCCGGGCGGCCGATCTTCGCGGCCTTGCACATGCTGCTTTGCGAGGAGCGGCTCTTCTCGCTCGGGCCCAAGCAGCGCCTCCCCGCGATCCTGTCGGACAGCCGCAAGTACCAGAACCTCGTCTCCACCCAGCTCGCCCAGCAGGTGCTCGAGGCCCTCTATGAACTCGTCCGGGGGTTCCAGGCGGCCGACGAGCGGTCGAAGGGCGAACTGCTCCGGGCCGTGCTGGAGGACGACCCGAACCACGTCTACGCGGGACTGCTCACCGTGCTGATGCGGCTCGTCTTCGTGCTCTACGCCGAGGATCGCGGGCTCGTCTCCAGCGACGAGGTCTACCAGAAGTTCTATGCGATCACCGGCCTCTTCGAGCGGCTCCGCGAGGATGCCGGCCGGCACACCGACACGATGGACCACCGCTACGGCGCGTGGCCGCAGCTCCTGACGCTCTTCCGCCTGATCCACGACGGCGGCCGGCACGGCGGGTTGAAGCTCCTGGCGCGGAAGGGCTACCTGTTCGACCCGGACCGCTACCCTTTCCTGGAGAGGCGGCCCAGGGGCTCGAAGCGGCGGCCCGGCGAGTCGATCGCCCCGCCGCACGTCTCCGACGGCGTCGTCTTCCGCGTGCTCCAGAACCTGCTCATCCTCGACGGCGAGCGGCTGAGCTACCGGACGCTCGACGTCGAGCAGATCGGCTCGGTCTACGAGACGATGATGGGGTTCAACCTGGAAGTGGCCCGGGGCCGCTCGATCGCCATCAAGCCGAAGAAGGCCCACGGCGTTGACCGCGATCAATCTCGACGAGCTGCTCGCCCAGAAGCCCGGCGAGCGGGCGAAGTGGCTCAAGCAGAAGGCCGATCAGGAGTTCACCGGCCAGGCCGCGACGGCGCTCAAGGCGGCCGAGACGCCCGAGGACGCCGTCGCCGCGCTGGAGAAGAAGGTGGCGAAGGCCGCCACACCGGGCATCGTGCCGCCGGGGGCGATGGTGCTCCAGCCGAGCGACGAACGCCGCAAGTCGGGCTCGCACTACACGCCGCGTTCGCTCACCGAGCCGATCGTGCGGACCACCTTGCGGCCGATCCTGGAGCGACTCGGGGAATCGCCCAGGCCGGAGCAGATCCTCGACCTCAAGGTCTGCGACCCGGCGATGGGCTCCGGGGCGTTCCTGGTCGAAGCCTGCCGACAGCTCGGCGATGCGCTGGTCAAGGCCTGGCACGCGCACGACGGCCTGCCGGCGATCCCGCCGGACGAGGACGAGGTGCTGCACGCCCGCCGGGTCGTCGCCCAGCGCTGCCTTTACGGGGTCGACAAGAACCCGATGGCGGTCGACCTGGCGAAGCTCTCGCTCTGGCTCGCGACCCTGGCGAAGGAGCATGCCTTCACCTTCCTCGACCATGCCCTGCGGTACGGCGATTCGCTGGTGGGCCTCGGCAAGGCGCAGATCCTCGGGTTTCACTGGAAGCCCGAGAAGCAGCAGGACTTCGCGCGCGCCGCGATCGAAGGTCAGCTCAACCGGGCGATGGAGCAGCGTCGCCAGATCCGCGAGGCCCCCGAAGGGACCTCCGACGCCTTGCTTCGCGAGAAGTTCCAGGCGGCCGACGGCTTCCTCGATCAGGCGCGTCGGTACGGCGACCTGGTGATCTCCGCCTTCTTCGCCGGGGACAACGACCGGAAACGGAAGGAACGGCTGGAATCGATCGCGGACGACCTCGCGGCCCAGCGTTCCGCGTACACCGTCGAGCGGCACGCACGTCTCGAACGGGCCGTCGACGACCTGCGGGGGGGGACGAACCCACTCGTGCCGTTCCACTGGGAGATCGAGTTCCCCGAGGTCTTCGACCGACTGCGTTCGGGGTTTGACGCCTTCGTCGGAAATCCTCCATTCCTCGGAGGCACCAAAATCTCGACGTTCTCGGGAATGAGCTACTTTCAATGGCTCACGACGAGTTTCCCGCCCGCAGGTCATCATTGTGACCTCGTTGTCTACTTCTTCAGGCGCGCCTTCGATCTCCTTGGTGATACCGGCGCGATGGGCCTCGTGGCAACTAAGACTGTCTATCAAGGGGACTCGCGGGAAGGGGGCTTAGGCACAATCCTCAAGAGAGGAGGTCAGATAATCGAAGCGACTAAACGACTAGCCTGGCCCGGTGATGCTGCGGTCATTGTAAGCATTGTGCATGTCACCAAGTGTGACAGGCCTGCAGCGGTATTCTTGAACGGCAAGCAAGTGGAACGGATCTCCGCATATCTGCTGCCTGGCAGGATCGACGAAACTCCCTCTGTCTTGGCAAGCAATCCTCTGTCATCTATCGGAAGCAAGATTTATGGGCAGGGATTTCTATTCGATGATACAGATTTAAAGTCCAACCCGTTCGATCTCATGCAGCAAGTAGTTGAACTGAACAGCAAGAATTCAAGCCGTATTTTCCCATACATTGGCGGAGAAGAAATCAATAGTGATCCACGGCAAAACCCAAGCAGGCACGCGATCTATTTGTGCGACATCGAGACTGAAGAAGATCTGGATTCCTGGCCGGAACTTCGTGTAATTGTAGAGCGCAAGGTAAAGCCTGAGCGATTGTCGCTAGGGATGAATCCAAACAACATCCCGCTCCGACGTCGTTGGTGGGCATACCAGGCGCACCGCCCAGATGTGTATCGCACGATTCGCCAGCACGAGAGAGTCTTGGTTGCGTCGCAAGTCAGCAATCATATCGCATTTTGCTTCTGCCCTTCTTCTTGGATATTCTCGCAGACTGCGAATCTGTTTGCCATTCACGCCTTTGGACCATTCGCGGTGCTGCAGTCACGCGCGCATGAGTCTTGGGCGAGAGTCTTTGCTTCTTCTATGAAAGACGACCTTCGCTACACAGCTTCAGACTGCTTCCAGAACTTTCCTTTTCCTGCAACCTTCGAGATTAGCCCTCCACTCGAACTTGCCGGCAAGTGCTATTATGAGTTCCGCGCCGACCTCATGGTCCGCAACAACGAGGGCCTGACCAAGACCTACAACCGATTCCACGACCCCGAGGAACGCTCGCCCGACATCCTCAGGCTCCGCGAGCTGCACGCGGCGATGGACAGGGCCGTCCTCGAAGCCTACGGTTGGGATGACCTCGCCGGGTCGGCCGCGTGCGAGTTCCTGCTCGACTACGAGGAGGACGAGGACGACGAGGAGTCGTCCGGCGGCCGACGCCGCAAGAAGCCCTGGCGTTACCGCTGGCCCGACGACTTCCGCGACGAGGTCCTCGCCCGTCTCCTCGAACTGAACCGTCGGCGCGCCGAGGAGGAGCGGTTGTCGGGCCTCGCCGCCGCGGCCGCGCAGGTCAAGTCCGGCAAGAAATCGGGCGGCGGCAGGAAGACCACCCGGAAGAACGCCGCCCAGGGCGACCTGTTCGAGATCTCATGATGGCCAAGGCGAAGTCGACAACCCGACGCACCGCCCCCGCCCGCCTGGCCGACGCCGCGCCCGCGTCGACGGCGGACCGCCTGCTGGGCGACCTCCGCTCGCTCATCGAGGCCGCCCGCGACCAGACGGCGAAGGCGGTGAACTCGGCGCTGGTCGGCCTCTACTGGCACATCGGCAAGCGGATCCGCGAGGACGTCCTCCACGACCGACGGGCCGAGTACGGCGACGCGATCGTTTCGACGCTGTCGAGACGATTGACCGCGGAGTACGGCCGAGGGTTCTCCGAACCGAGCCTCCGGCACATGATACGCTTCGCCGAGGTCTTTCCGGACGAGGCGATTGTCTCCGCACTGCGGAGAGATTTGAGCTGGACGCATTTCAAGGAGATCCTCTACCTCGACGACCCGCTCAAACGGGACTTCTATGCGGAGATGTGCCGGATCGAACGGTGGAGCACGCGGACGCTCCGGCACAAGATCGGCCATCTGCTCTTCGAGCGCACGGCCCTGAGCAAGAAGCCGGACGAGCTGATCGCGCAGGACCTCGCCGCGCTCCGGGACGAGGACCGGATGACGCCCGACCTCGTCTTCCGCGACCCCTACTTCCTCGACTTCCTCGGGCTCACGCAGCCGTACGCCGAGAAGGACGTCGAGCAGGCGATCCTTCGCGAGCTGGAGGCGTTCATCCTGGAGCTGGGGACCGACTTCGCCTTCGTAGCCCGGCAGAAGCGGATCTCCGTGGACAGTGAGGACTACTACCTCGACCTGCTGTTCTACCACCGCCGCCTGCGCCGACTGGTGGCCGTCGAGCTCAAGCTCGACAGGTTCCAGGCCGCCGACAAGGGGCAGATGGAGCTCTATCTCCGATGGCTGGAGAGGTACGACGCGAGGCCCGGAGAGGAGCCGCCGATCGGCTTGATCCTGTGCGCCGAGAGGTCGGAGAAACAAGTCGAACTGCTCCAACTCGACAAGAGCGGCATCCGCGTGGCCCAGTACTTGACGGAGCTTCCCCCGCGCGAGTTGCTGGAGAAGAAGCTGCGCGATTCGATCCGACTGGCGCGCGAGCATTTGGCGGCGGAGCGTCGGGAACCGACGCCCGACCCTGAACCGAAGACGCCCCCCCCGCCCGCGGCGGCCGCCAAGGCGCGAAACTCCAGAAGAAGCAAGAAGCCCCGCGATGCATAGCCCGATCACTTCCGTGGACGTTCGACGCGGCCTGCTCCACGCCCTGAGGCTCGACCTCGTCGGTCCGGATTCGACCCTCGGATCGCTCGACGAGGTCCTCGACCAGGCCCCCTCGCGATTCTACCTGACCGGCTTCCTCGTCCCCTCGGACGCCGGCACGGTGCAGCGAGTCGACGTCGACAGCACCGACGAGGTCGACGCGGCGGGCGAGTCCTCCTCCGCCGACGACGCGACGACGCCCGAACCGCCCGCCGCCCGCCAGAAATATCTCCCTTCGTCGATCGGCCTGAGCCTGCTCCTCCCGAAGGAGGCCGAGAGCCTCCACGTTCGCGTCCGCTGGGGCGATTACCGGCACCGCCTCGAAGGCGAAGCTCCGAGGCAGGACGAACGTTGGGATCGGACGGATCGCGAAGGCGAGCTGACGTTGCGGATTCCCGCCTCGCGGGGAAAGGCCCCCGCCGAATCGGACGTGCCCGGGAGCGCGGGCCTCCGCGTCGCCCTGGCCGTCCGGGACGTGGTGAGCGACGGGCAAGACTGCCAGCTCCCCGTGGGGACCCGGTCGGTCTCGGTGTTCCTGGTCAACCGACGCCCGCCCTCACCCGACGAGGTCCGCGACGAGGCGTTCGCCTTCCAGACCCAGCTCGAGGTCACCAGCGACGAGCCCTTCGTCCCCCGCCCCAACGTGCGGAGCCTCGGCAGCGACGACTGGGACGACCGCGTCGCCGACCTGCAATACCGCGACGTGTGCGAGTACGCCGTCGGCCATAACGTGGCCACCGAGCTGGATCTCTGCGACGGTCGTTGCTACAAGGTCCGCACCTGCTGGACGCCCCAGGCGGAAGTCGAACGGGTCGCCCCGGTCGAGATGAAGAGCGTCGAACTCTCGATGGATCGGCTGGGCGCGCTCGCCGACGGGCACGACGCCCGCGAGAGGCTCTCGCCCCTGGCGACCGAATACCGCGCGTGGATCGAGTCCCAGCAGTTGAAAGCCCCGGGCTCGCCGCCGCGACGCAAGGAGACCGTCGAGGAACTCCTGAATCGGGCGAGGGTCGCCGCGAGCCGCATCGAGCAGGGCATCACCCTGCTGGACGATCCCGAGTGCCTGGAGGCGTTCAGGACCGCCAATCGCGCGATGGCGACCGCGGCGAGGCGCCGGTTGGGCGTGATGCGGAACAAGTCGCCGGAGTCGGTCGAGCCTAGGTGGCGGCCGTTTCAGCTGGCGTTCCTCCTGATGAACTTGAAGGGCCTCGCCCAGCCGACCGACCCGGACCGGGAAGTGGTGGACCTGCTGTTCTTCCCGACGGGCGGCGGCAAGACCGAGGCCTACCTCGGCCTGGCGGCGTTCACGCTGGTCCTTCGCCGCCTGCGGAACCCCGGTATCCGCTCGGCGGGCCTCTCCGTCCTGATGCGCTACACGCTGCGACTGCTGACCCTCGATCAGCTCGGCCGTGCATCGACACTGATCTGCGCCCTGGAGCTGGAGAGGCAGCAAGACGTCGGGAAGCTGGGAGAGTGGCCCTTCGAGATCGGATTGTGGGTCGGCAAGGCGGCCACGCCGAACGTCATGGGCCGCAAGGGGGACAACAACAAGGACTCGGCGCGGGCGAAGACGATCGCCTTCCAGAACGACGACCGCAAGCCTTCCCCGATCCCGCTCGAAGACTGCCCCTGGTGCGGCACCAAGTTCAAGTCGTCCTCCTTCCGCCTCGTCCCGAACCCCGGCGAGCCGACCGACCTGCGGATCAACTGCGTCAACCGCGACTGCGCGTTCAGCAGGGGGAACCCCCTGCCCATCCTCGCGGTCGACGAGCCGATCTACCGCCGCCTGCCCTGCTTCCTGATCGCGACGGTCGACAAGTTCACCGCCATGCCCTGGACCGGAGAGGTGGGTGCGTTCTTCGGACGAGTCCAGCGTCACGACAAGCAGGGGTTCTACGGCCCCTGCCATCCGACGGCGGGAAACGCCCTCCCCGTCGATCGGCTTCCTCCTCCGGACCTGATCGTCCAGGACGAGTTGCACCTGATCTCCGGCCCCCTCGGGACGATCGCCGGCCTCTACGAGACCGCCCTCGACGAGTTGTGCACGCGCGAGGTCGACGGCAAGCGGGTTCGGCCCAAGATCGTTGCCTCCACCGCCACGGTGCGCCGCGCCGAGAAGCAGATCCGGGCCCTGTTCAATCACCACCTGGTCGACATCTTCCCGCCCCCCGGCCCGGACCGTCGCGACTCGTTCTTCGCCGAGACGCACACGACCGCCCGGAGCAACGCCCGGCTCTATCTGGGCGTCGCCGCCCAGGGGAGGAGCCCGAAGGTCGTGATGCTCCGGGTCTACGTCGCGCTCCTGGCCGCGGCCCAGGGCTGGTACGAGCGGCACGACCGCAAATCGGGCCTGCCGAACCCGGCCGACCCGTACATGACGGTGCTCGGCTATTTCAACAGCCTCCGGGAACTGGGCGGCGCGAGACGATTGATCGAGGACGAGGTGCGCAACCGCGTCTCTCGTTACGCGACGCGGATGCGCGTCGGTGAGGAGGCCGGCCCCTTCGTCGACCGCGACATCGACTACGACCCGGTCGAGCTCACGAGCCGGGAGAGCACCGCCAAGGTCTCCGAGGCGAAACGCCGGCTTTCGCTGACTTTCGACGAGAAGGGCAAGGTCGACGTCGCCATCGCGACCAACATGATCTCGGTGGGACTCGACATCACCCGGCTCGGCCTGATGGTCGTCTTCGGACAGCCCAAGACGAGCGCCGAGTATATCCAGGCCTCAAGTCGCGTCGGCCGCGATGAGGACAGGCCGGGCCTGGTCGTCTCGATCCTCAACGTGCACAAGCCGCGCGACCGTTCGCACTTCGAGCGGTTCTGCGCCTACCACGAATCCTTCTACCGCAGCGTGGAGGCGACGAGCGTGACGCCGTTCTCCCCTCGCGCCCTCGATCGGGCCCTGGCGGGCACCCTCGTGGCGCTGGCCCGGCAGGGCCACACGCCGATGACCGCCCCCAGGGGAGCCGCGGAGATCCTGCGTGAACGTACGACGCTGGAATCCGCGGTCGAGGTCCTGGCGGAAAGGGCCTTCGGACACGACCGGAGCCTGACGGAACAGGAAAGTCAGCGGCTACGCCAGCGAGTCCGTGAACGTTCCCTCGACCTGCTCGACGAGTGGAGCAAGGCGGCGGACGAGGCGCAACTGGTCGGGGGCGCCCTGCAATATCAGGCGGAGGTCGGCGGCAGCGCCCCCCGCCTCCTCCATGAGTTCCTGAGCCCCGACGTGAGAAATCTCCCGCCGCAGAACCGCAAGATGAAGTTCCGCGCGAACCGCTCGATGCGCGACGTGGAGCCGAGCGTGAACCTCTGGCTCACGACCCTCGACGGCGTTTCCATCGAGGAGGACGAAGCATGAATCGACGACCCGGTGCGAGACCTTCCGGACAAATCCGTCGCAGCCAGATCATCACGACATTCGGCCCGGGGGCGATGGTCGACCTGCCGAATCATTCCGTGCTCATCGGCGGCCTCGACTCCTGGTCTCCTCGCGGCGACGAAATCGTGGAGCCGCGGCTCCAGGCGAAGCTGGCCGCGATCCTTGGAGTCCCTTCCATCCAAATCTTCTCCCCGCCCGCGGACCAGGAAGACCCGACCGCACCCCAGACCGGTATCACGGTGTTCCAGTTCCCCGAGTGGTTCATCACCCAGGACGTCGAGCCGACCTTATTCAACCCGGGCGCGCGATCCCGGATGCTCGTGCATCGCAACGTCCTCGTCCGTGGGAAGTTCATCGACCAGGACCGCAAAAGACGGACGGTCGTGCCGATCCGCTTTGTGCGCGCCTGCCCCGCCGGCCACATCGGGGACATCGACTGGTACGAGTTCGCCCACAACGGGCCGACGGAATGCCGCCGCCCGCTCTGGATCGATGAGCGCGGCACGAGCGGCGACTTGAGGGAGATCTTCATACGGTGCGAGTGCGGTCGGGCGGAACGCAGCCTGGGCCAGGCGGCCATCGCCGCCAACCGGTCGTTGGGAAACTGCAACGGCTCCAGGCCGTGGCTCGGGCCTTACACCAGGGAACCGTGCGGCGAGCCCAATCGCCTGTTGATTCGAACTGCGAGCAACGCTTATTTCTCCGAGAAGATGACCGTCATCTCTCTGCCGGACCGTGACGAGGCGGTGGCCCAGGCCGTCGATGCCGCCTGGGAGTTCCTCGAGGCGGTCGAATCCTTGGAAGATCTTCGGTACGAGCGGAAGAAGTCCAAGGTCAAGGCCGCGCTCGACGGCATCAGCGATGCAGAGGCCTTCGAGGAGATCCGCTTGCGGCAGGACGGGCGGCCCAAGGTGGACAAGACGGTCAAGTTCGCGGAACTCGAGACCCTCATCGCGAGCGAGGAGGAAGTCGGCGAGGACAAGCCCGACGGCAACTTCTTCGCCAGGTCCCTGCCCCCCCAATTGTGGGACCGTCCCTGGATGGAGCCGATCGAGCGCGTGGTGCTCGTCCATCGGCTGCGGGAGGTCGCAGCCCAGGTGGGATTCACCCGCTTCGAGGCCGCGGCCCCCGACACGGACGGCGAACTCGCGATGGATGTCCAACGTGCGGCCCTCTCGCGGGAGCCGAGCTGGCTCCCGGCGATCGAGAACCGCGGTGAAGGGGTCTTCCTCCTCTTCCGCAAGAAATCGGTGGACGATTGGCGAGCCAGGCCCGACCTCCAGATCCGAGCGAGAGCTTTATCACGTGGGTTCGACATCTGGAGTCGGGAGCATGAGGGGACGCACCGAGAGTTTCCGGGGCTCCCGTATCTCATGCTTCACTCCTTCGCGCACTTGCTGATCACGGCGGTCTCTCTGGAATGTGGATACCCCGCAAGCTCGATTCGCGAGCGCATCTACGCCATCCCCGAACTCGGGTATGGGGTCTTGCTCTACACCGGCAGTTCAGACGCCGAAGGGACGCTCGGCGGGCTCGTCCAGGTAGGACGTCGGATCCACGACCACGTCCGAAATGCGCTGGAGATGGGCGAACTCTGCTCGAACGACCCGGTCTGCGCCCAGCACGATCCCCCGAATGCGCACGAGCAACGCTTCCTCCACGGCGCCGCCTGTCATGGCTGTCTGCTCATTGCAGAAACCTCGTGCGAGCAGCAGAACGAGTTTCTCGATCGAGCATTGGTCGTCCCGACCGTCGAGCGGTCGGGCATCGAGTTCTTCAAGCTCCCCCCGACATGACCAAGCACCTGCTGTCGCTGTCGTCGAACGACCTGACCGGCCTCGCCCTGGCTCTGAAGTCGGGTCGATTGGTCCGGCCCTTCAGTCCAATCGGCATCCGGAGGATCCTCGCGACCGGCACTGTTGCGGGCGTGCTCCTGGACCTCGAGCGCCTGACAGACTCGGGATGGTCGCCCGATCAGATTGGGTCGTTCCTCGACATGATCGTCGCGGACCGACGGTCACGCCCGGCGCTCGAGGATCGAATCGACCTGGTCACCACCGGACCCGACGTGGCCGGCGTGGTCAATCGGGATACCAGTGTGGTCGTGCGCGAACTCTTCTCGACCGCGACGAGTTCGGTGCTGATCGCAGGATACGCCGTTTATCAGGGCCAGAAGGTTTTCCGAGCTCTCGCCGATCGCATGCAGGAGCGACCAGAACTCGAAGTGCGGATCATCCTGGATATCCAGCGTGGTCTCGGAGACTCATCGTCGGCGAGCGAGCTGGTGAAGCGCTTCGCAGCTCGATTCCGCTCACATCAGTGGCCGTCGGGCCGCCCTTTCCCCGAATTGTTCTTCGATCCAAGATCTGTGGAGCAACAGGCTGAAAGGCGAACATGCATGCATGCCAAGTGCATCGTGGTCGATCTCCACAGTGTTTTCGTCTCATCCGCAAACTTCACGGAGGCGGCCCAGCAAAGGAACATCGAAGTCGGCCTGATAATCCGCTCGAGCCAACTCGCGGATCGCGTAACGCTGTTTTTCTCATCCATGATCTCCGCCGGCTTCCTCTCGTCAATCCCGATGATAGAACTGGAAGCTCCTGGTTAAGCCGCAGTGCCCGTTAAATAGCCCTAAGATAAGGGCCCCCCCCGCCATTCTGAGGGTTCATACCCGTTCCCAGAACGCAAGGAGGTCCGGATGTGTCGAACGTCTCCGGCGCGAGGCGGCCCGGCCGTCGACCCGCTGCCGTACGTCGAAGATCTGCGTCGCGGGATCCCCGAGGAGCGGATCGACGCCATCCTATCACAGGTCGGCCGCGGCTCGGAACGTCGCCGTCGGCTCCCCCCCAATCGGTCGCCTGGCTGGTGATCGCCATGGCGTGGTTCGCAGCCGACTCGATCCCCAAGGCCTGGCACCGCCTCCACCCGACGCGCGACGAGCCCGAGCCCCAGGCCGCCGGATCGCTGCGAGAGGCGGTCGGGCACATCGTGAAGGTGACGCGGAGCTACTGGCCGGGGCTGTTAGCCTGCTATGACGCGGCCGCCCTGCCCCGGACGAACGACGACCTGGAGCAGTTCTTCGGTTCATACCGCTACCACGAGCGTCGGGCGAGCGGACGGAAGGCGGCCTCGCCGGGGACCGTGGTCCGAGGCTCGGTCAGGCTGCTCGCGTCGGCCGCGACTCGATTACGAGCGGTCGATGAGGCGAAACTCGCCCCATCGAACTCGGCGAGGTGGCGCCTGCTACGAGGCTCACTGGATCGTAGGCAGGCGACCCGGACGATGGGCCGCCGCTTCCGCCGCGATCCCGCGGCCTACCTCAAGCCGATTGAAGAGTCATGGATCAAGAAGATTCTGCCGCCCTAGTGTTTTTGACGCGACCCAACCTGCATGAGTCGAAACTAAGTGATAACATGAGTCGCCACGCCGGCGTGCAGCAAGTAGATCTCGCAAGGTGGCATGAACCCGAACCGGTGCCGGCAACGGTCTCTCCAACGGAGAGCAGATGGGTTACGAACAGAGCATAGAAAGTCAGATCAACCAATTAAGAGACGTGCTCCAGAGATACCACGGATTCGCCGTGGTGCGCGAGCTCCTCCAGAACGCCGATGACGCCGGGGCCACCCGCCTCGACATCGGATGGGTGCGGGACCTGGGCGGGGCGCAGCACGAGTTGCTCGGCGGAGGTCCCGCGGTCTTCATCCTCAACGACGGGGAATTCACCGCGAGCAACGCCCGATCGATCGCCCAGTTGGGGCTCAGCGACAAGGCCGGCGAGCACGGGCGGATCGGCAAATTCGGCCTCGGTTTGAAGAGCATCCACCACCTCGGCGAGGTTTATTTCTACCTCTCTTCGTCCACCTTCGAAGGGGAGAGGTACAAACCGAACGACGTGCAAAACCCCTGGACCGCCCGCAAGGAGCCGGTCGAGTCGTTCCGCCCCGAATGGGATGGGTTTGCGGAGTCGGACCAATCCCTGATCCGCGAGAAGCTCGAACCGGTTCTCGCCGCCGTCCGAGAGGATTCCGGCTCCCTAACCTCTTCGAGCCACTGGTTCTGCCTCTGGGTGCCGCTCAGGCGGAAGCGTCATGTCGGCGACGACCACAGTGCGATCATTCCCGAGTACCCCGGCGATGAGGCGAGTCCTCATCCCGCCATCTTCCCAGGCGACTTCGAGGTCGAAGTGGCGAGGCTGTTGCCCTTCCTGAAGCACATCGTCGAGGTCCGCTGCTGGGTCGAAACCCACGAAGGCATCCTGCAACCGATCTCCGGCCTTCGGATCGAACCTCACTCTCGTCGCGCGTCGATCGAGTCGTGCGGGGGCCCGGACCAGAAGCCGCTGACAGGCCGAGTGCGACTCGATCGGTTCCAGGATCCGAGGCCCCTGACCGTGTCCTTCACGGGCTTCGAGGCCCTGGTGGACGACCACCGGTTCGCGGAGATATCGGCGCGGGACGACTGGCCGCGTCCGCTCACGCTCCCCTCGTCCGAAGCCAGTCGCGGGCGATCGATCGCGAGGCCGGAGCCGGCCGTCGCTCATGCCGCCGCCTGCCTCGTCTCCACGCCATCGGAAGGCCCCTCGGGCCGCCTCGACATCGTCTGGGCCTCGTACCTCCCAGTCAAGCTTCCCGAGATCCCATCGCAAGTCTTGAGCAGCCCATACCATCTCACCCTCACGCTCCACGGACGCTTCTTCGTGGATGCAGGCCGGGGCGAGGTCGACTTCGGTGATGGGAAGGCCGCGGAGGAGCGAAGCCTGCGACAGCGATGGAACGACCTGCTCCGGGACGAGGGGACCCTCGACCTCGTCATCCCCGCCATGGAGTCGTTCGCGGATTCTCTCGCGCCGGAGGATCGCGCCGGAGTGATGCGAGACCTGACCTCGGCGATCCACGCCTCGACATTGTTCTCCGAGAATCGGCGGTCGATCTGCCGACGTCACCAGTGGGCCTACCGCCATGGCCCGTCCGGGGCGGCCTGGACGGACGTGGGCGTCGGATCGACAGCCTGCGAGATCCCGGAGCCCGCCGAGGACGAACCCTCGCTCGAAGCCGTCTTCCCATCCCTGGCCGGGCTTTGCGACGACGGTTTCTGCGCGATCTACGGCGGATGGCCGGACCTGATGCGAGAGGAGCGTCGGGCGGCCTGGCCCGAGCCGGCGCTGCTGCGCCTCCTGGAGCTGGACGCGGCCGCCGTCTTCGCCGATCCGAGACGCCTGTCCTTGTTCGTCCGCACGGTGGAGGTCGCCCGAGGCGGCAACTCCAGCCCGACGGTAGCCGCGCGGCTGCGGGAGATCGCCCGTCAGGGGATGTCCTCGTTGAAGCTCTCCGGAGTCATGCGGCAAAAAGACCTGATCCAGCGATACCTCGCCTTGATCCCCGCCGAGAGCAAGCTGAAGCTCGACCTCGGGTCCGCCCCCCTCGACTTGGTCGGTCCATTGGTGGAAGCACTCTGGGAGGAACGCTGTTCCGTGCTCGCCACGCCGATCGCGCACGGAGCGGGGTGCCCCACTCGTGAGGAGGAGGAGGGCCTTCTCGCCCGATTGCTCGCCGTGACGTCATCAGGGAGGGAGGGCGACTTCTTCGAATGGCGCGTGCAGATCGCCTGTCAGGTCGTAGGCTTGGCGCAGCCCGACTCGGGATCGCCTCGGGATGGACTCGCTGATATTCCGATCTTCCCGGTCCGGGCCGGCACCGACGGCGAGGCTTGCCTCGTCGGCCGCGGGGCACTGGCAGGTGCGCTCCGAGCCAAACGCTTGTTCGCCGACGTGGAAATGCTCGGTGGTCCGCTTCTGGGGGCTTTGCGGGACGGAACTGAGGAGCGTTTCATCATCGTCGCCCGCCGGATCGCCGACGCCGCTTTCGGTCGCGACGTGGTCCCCAGCTGCGATCCGCTCAGCTGCTTGAGGCTTCTCGAATCCGCGCCGCTCCTCGTTCAGGCCGAGGCGCGCAGGGGTGCCCTGCTCGGCGCACTCCTCGCGGCCCTCGGCAAGGGCGACGTCCGGTCAGAGAGACAGCCTCTACGATACTTGCTCCACGCGACGCCCGATCGCTGCTCGGAAGATGCTCCTCTCTACCACGAATCGGACGCCGGGTTGGCGCCGATCTGGGCGAGTCTGGCGTCTCGCGCATTGCAGCAATCGGGGGGAGGGTGGCGCGTGGTGCCTCGCGGACTGGCCGACCTGCTCAATACCGAGCAGAAGGTTTCGCTCGACGTCCGGCCTCTCGATCGCCCGGGCGTCGTCGACCTGCTCCGCTCCACCGAGCCGGCGGCACTCGACCTCGCCGACCTGGCCGAGGATGACCTGCGCGCCCTGATCGAAGAGTGCAAGGCGGCGGACTTCGAGGTCATCCGGGCCCTGCCGATCCACCTCACGAACGAAGGCCTGCGAGTGTCGATCGACGACAGGTGTCGCTGGCGGGCGGACTTCCCCATCGACGGCGACCTCGCCGACAATGTGATCGTCCTGGAGCCCGATCGCCGCCCGGCCGTCGCACTCAAGCAGCGGGAGATCCACCCCCATTCCCTCGACGCCAAGGGCATCATCGACCTGATCCTCAAGGCTCCGGACCCGCAGCGCCGCTGGAGGACGGTCCTCGACGCCCTGTCCGCGATCGGGGAGGTGCCGTCTCATCTTTCCAACTCCCTCAAGACGACCCGCTGGATCACGACCCGGGCAGGCCGGCCCGTCTCGCCTCACCAGGTCGTCAACTCGCGGTCCATGAACGACGTGATTCGCATGACGCTGGCCGATCTGAAGGTGGACGAACCGGAGGTGGTCTCCGCGCTGGAATTGCCGGAACCTTTCCTCACCAACAGAGTCGTGCATGGGCTCTATCCCAGCCTGGGCGACGCGCTCGAGCGGCTGGGCCGGGTCCTGGCCCACGATGAACGCTACCGGGTCGGACCCTTGGGACGCGACGAGGTATCGCTCGCCGAACTCCGCTCGGTATTCGCCGACGCCCCCGCCGGGGTCATGCCGTGTTTCCCGTTGCTGCGGGGGCAGACCGGGGTCGGGGCGATCCGCGAGAACCAGGACGCCACGATCGAGTCCAGGCTCGTCCCCGCCCTGTTGCAAGACGTTTCAGGTGCCCGCACGGAGGAGATCCTCGCCTACCTCGCGAAACGCCACGCCGAGGCCCCGCAGATGGAGCGGGGCATGTTTTTCTCGTGGTATAGGCGCTATCTTGACGCCGCCTGCAAGGCGGACCAGATTGAGGCAATCCTCGCCGACATTCCGCTCCTCAGCCAGGCGGAGGGCTGGGAACGTGCCTCCACGTTGACCACCGCCGCCGTCGGCGTCGACCCCTCTTGTCTCCTCCACCCGGACCTGGCACGAATCCTCGCGGAGCACGCCCACAGACCAGGCGATCCCGACGCCGTGTCATTGGCACCGGACGGGGCGACGGCGTGGTCCGGCGGGCCGGGCTCGCTTGACGAGGATGTGCAACGCGGGGCCGTCGCCCTGGGCTCCTATGCCGAGGAGTGGGCGAGTCTTCCCTCGGTCCCTCGTGAGCTCATCGGCGGCCTGATGGCCCTCCTCGGCGATGCGCCTGCGCTGACCGACCTGGCGCGTAATTTCCTGGGGAGCTTCCAGGCCGAGGCCCTCCGCGAGAATCTGGCCTGGGACGGCTCGCAACCGTTCGTGATTCGAGGAACTCGCTGCGGAGGTGCGGGCATCAGCATCACCCAGGCGATGAGGCTGCGTCGCACCATCGTCGAACTGGCCGATGGGGATAGGATCAGGGTGTCCAACTTGCTCGGGCGACCGATCGAGGTGGATGTTCGGCAGACATTCGACGACCTGCTGCTCCCTCATGATTACCTCGGGAACCATGACGGCCTGCGGTACTTCCGGATTCGGATCCGCCGTGTGAACCCGGCTCGGCTTCTGGAGGGACTCGACCCCGTGTCCGTACTCCGCGAGACCGCGCGTCGGTTGCTCGAGGTCGTCGACCGTCAGACGATCTCGAATTTCCACGAGGTCTGGGGCAAACTGGCACAGGGGGAGCAGCTCGACCTCGCGATGGCGCAGCTCGGCCTCCAGGAGGACCTCCCCACCGTCCTCCAGAATCTCGGCCTCAGAAATCGTGAGCCGATCGCGACCGTACTCCGCGACTGGCACGAGGCGAAGCGCGAGCTCGCGCAGCTTGAGTCGACCGAGGAGAAGCGCCGCGCCAAGGCCGAGGATCGCAAGCGGATCGCCCGCGACAAGCTCCGGCGGCTGCTCGAAACCGACGTGGAGGCGCAAGGCCACTGCCTCAACGCCGTCCGCGAGAAAATCAAGACGAGTCAGTACACGCTCGACTCGATCCCCTTCGAGTTGTTCCAGAACGCCGACGACTCCGTCGCCGAGCTTCGCGTGTTGCTGGGCGACGTCCGGCCACCGGACGACTCGTCGCTCCGGTTCGTCGTCGATACCAACGGCCGGGCCCTCTGGTTCGCCTCCTGGGGCCGCGCGATCAACCGCCACCAGGCGGCGGGTTTCCATGATCCGGTCCGCGGATTCGACCAGGACCTGGAGAAGATGCTCGCGCTCGGCTGGTCCGATAAGGGGCAACTCGGACACGGCGACGATCAGACGACCGGGAAATTCGGACTCGGCTTCAAGAGCGTCCTCCTGGCGACGGACCGACCGCGAGTCCTCAGCGACCGGCTGGCGTTCGAGGTCGTCGGCGGCCTTTTCCCGAGGGCCCTCGGCGAGAGTCGCGGGGCGCTGCAGGAGCGTATCAGGGAGCTCGGGCCGGCGCGGCAGGATGGCACGATCGTCGAGCTGTCCATGGACGGCGTCGAAGTCGGCGAGGTTCTCGAACGCTTCCGCAAATCCGCCCCTCTGCTTGCCGTCTTCGGGCGCGAGATCCGCTCGTGCATCATTCGATCCGAGGAAGGTCGGACCGAGGCTTACCGGTGGGAGCCGGTGCCCATTGATGGCACGCCGGGGGCGGAGGTCGGCGAGCTGCCGGGCCTCGTGCCTGGTCGGCTCCTGGTGCTCCGCGGCAGATCGTCGGCGACCGCGCTGGCGATCGGCCGGGAAGGGGTTGAGGGCATGCCTCATGATTGGCCCACGATCTGGGTGACCGCGCCGACTCGGCAGGCGGAGAGGCTCGGTTTCGCCGTGAACGCACCGTTCGACCTCGACGTGGGCCGCTCGCAGCTCGCCTACTCGTCGAGTCGCAATGAAGAGATCGCCGCCGCCGCGGGTCGGGAGGTCGGTGATGTGCTCGTCGCCCTCCACCGACAAGGGAAAGACGGCTGGGAGGGATTCGCTCGGGCACTGGGCCTGAACGAGGGTGCCTCGCCGCTGTCGTTCTGGGTGACCGTCTGGGAGCGGCTGGGCAAGCCCCTCGCAGGCCACCACGACCCGCACGGGCCGCTGCTCCGGGGGATGTTCTGGGGAGCGGCGGATCGCGGGATGCGTCGGCTCGTTTCGGAGTGCGACGCCCTCCCCAACGGCCTCTGGGGGGACGACCGGGACCTCACCGGCCTAGGCCGCCTCCGCGCTCGGGTCTCGGGACTGCTCGATTCCGAGGATGTGTATAATGGGGTTGCGTGTTGGCCTCGCTTTCGCGATGCCCACCCACGCGGATCCCTCGTCTCAGGGCGAGTCTATGATGACCTCAAGGCGCTGGCGTCCGGCATGCCCCCCGACTGCGTCAAAGTCACGCTGGGCGCGGCCATCGTCGGAGAATTGGGCCCGGATCAGAGAGCGGATGCCGGTATCGCGGCCCGCATGGGGGCCCTGATCTCGCCGGAATTCCTCGGTGCCCTGTCGACCAGGGGGGCGGTGGCGACGCAAGAGATCGACGCCTTGAAGAAAGTACTGGCCGACGTCCGGTTCCAGACCCGTGACAGGGACTGGCACCACGCGGCAGACCTGGTGATGCCCGGAGATGATGACGAGGGCCTCCGCGCCGCCTTCGCCCCCCCCCGATCCGTCCTTTCGGACGGCTATGTCGGCGAAGCGGCGGGTTTTTTCCGCGCCTGCCGAGGGCAACTGCGTGCCGATGCCAGGATCCTCAAGGGGTGGGCGATGCAGCCCCTCGACGAAGGCACGCGCAGGGCCGTGCTAACGTACTTGATTCGCGGGCAGCTCGCCCAGGCGCTCTCGGATCAGCTCATCGGTCAGCTCGCAGGTGGCTGGCTCGCCCGGCTCGACACGGCCACTATCATGGGCCAAGGTTTCGACCATAACCAGGCCGCGGTAATCCTCGGGCGGCTCGGAATCACGCCCAGGCCGACGGCGGTGCCGACCGGCGCCAACGACCGAGATAAGCGCCCCGCCCCGAGGGCCGCTCTGGCATCGATCCACGACTGGTGGGGCAGCACTCGCGCAGAATGGGTCTCGCGCTACGAGCGGCAGTGGTATCCGGCGGGCTCTATCCCAAAGCTCTCAGGTGAGATCAATCGACGCTCGCCCGTCGAGGACCGTGGGGGGTGGATGATCATGTTGATGCTCGGGGCGATGCATACGATGGGCCGCACTCGGGCGGAGGCCCACCGAGACTTCCTCGTCCTGTGTAAGGACAAAGGCTGGCTCGACGTCTTCTCGCGGCCAACTGACGATCTCGGCCAGTGGATGGAGGTCCTCAAGGAGTACCTCGATCAGAAGGTCGGGGACAGCCCTTACCTGCACTGGATGGGCAGGTTCGTCAGCATCTTCCAGCTCGCGCACTGGCTCCACGATTATGTCGAGACTTTCCTCGCGATCGACCGGGTGCGGGAGGAGTTTGAACTCGACGCGATCACCGCGTCCAGGACCTCTCCCATCTTCCAGGGGGGCGGCCTGGGCCCTCCGCCCGTCTCCCGCACCCTGGGGATCGGCGCCTGCTTCGTGGTTCGCGAGCTGGTCCGGGCGAAGATCATCACCAACCCCCTCGCCCACCGCCATTGCTACGTCCCCTCGGCCCGCGTCCGCCGCCTCGTGTCGCTGCTGGGCTGCCCCGGACTGGATGGCGATTTCACCTCGACCGCCGAGAGGGTGAGGGTATCGGGCATGATATATGAATACCTCGTGCACACCCTGCGAGGCGAGGAACGGGCCCTGTTCCAAGGGGATTTCGACTTGCCCCTCATAGCTCTGACCGAGCCGGCCAATCGGGGAGTGCTCGCGGACCTGCTTGGTTCGAGCCAGGCCGATGAACTGGATGAGGCCGAGGACGAACTCCAGGAGGTCTTCTGATGGAGGCATCCCAGGGCTTATCCCCCGCGGACCAGGTGAGGAGCGGTCGATTCGGGGTCGGCCGGGTCGAATACGACAAGGGGCCGACCACGATCGTCCGGTTCGATCACGGGCTCGAGGAGTGCGCCAAGGACGACCTCGAAGTCATCGTCACGCCGCTCCAGGCGGTGGAGAGGGGCCGATGGGAGGCTCCGCTCGAGGTCATCGCCCGCATCCAGGCCGAGTCGATACGCTCCGTGAATGACGCCTGGGGCGTCTTCTCCCGGTCGAAGATCGACCTCCTGCCGCACCAGCTCTGGGTCTGCCGACGCGTCCTGGAGAGGTGGCCGGCGCGCTGGCTCGTCGCGGACGACGTCGGCCTCGGCAAGACGATCGAGGCCGGGCTGATCCTCTGGCCTTTACTGGCCCGCGGCCAGGTCCGCCGCCTCCTCGTGCTCTGCCCGGCCTCCCTCGTCGAGCAATGGCAGTCGCGGATGCGCACGATGTTCGACATCCGCCTCGCCCCTTACCTCGCCGAGGCGGACACCGCCCGGCTCGCCTACTTCACGACGCATGACCAGGTCGTCGCCTCGCTCGAGACCATCCGGACTTTCGCCCCGGAGGAGCATAAGACCGCCTCCCGCGAGGACCGGAGCCAGCGGTTCTTCTCCTGCGAACCGTGGGACCTCGTGATCGTGGACGAAGCCCACAGGCTCAACGCCGAGGAGCGAGCCAAACCGACCCTGGGGCACACGCTGATAGATCGCATGGACGGGGCCGGGCTCATTCGATCCCTCGTCTTCTTCACCGGCACCCCACACCGGGGAAAGGAGTACGGATTCCTCTCGCTCCTCAAGCTGCTCAGGTCCGACCTCTTCGACCCCGAGCAGCCGATGGAGGGGCAGATCTCGCATTTGAGAGAGGTGATGATCCGCAACAACAAGCAGAACGTGACCGACCTGGCCGGGAACCGGCTCTTCCAGCCGACCGCGGTCAAGAACGAGACGTACGCTTACTCGCCCGCCGAGCAGACGTTCTACGAGATGCTCACGGACTTCATCGTAACCGGGAAGGCTTACGCCGGAACCCTCAAGGGGTTCGAGGGGACGGCGGTCGGCCTGGTTCTGGTGGCGATGCAGAAACTCGCCTCGAGTTCCGTCGCCGCCATCCGCCGGGCGCTGCGGGGCCGTCTCGAGCGCATCGGCGAAGCCCGCCGGGAAGTCGACCGGTTCAGGCATCGCCTCGAACGCTACCGCGAGACGGAAAGCGGGGGGGACCTCGACGCGATGGCCGATCTCGAGGAGAAGATCGCCGCCGAATCCGCCAGCCTGAGCCTGATGGGGGGGGAGGAGCACCGACTCAGGGAGCTGATCGCAGCGGCGGAGAGGGTCGAACGGGAGACGAGGATCGAGCGGATCGTCGACCTGGTGAGGACTGACTTCCCGGGCCGCTCCGTGCTGTTCTTCACCGAATACAAGGCGACCCAGTCGCTCCTCATGTCGGCCCTGTTTCGGGAATTCGGCGACGGGTGCGCCACCTTCATCAACGGCGACGGCCAGGCCGATGGGATGGTCGATTGCGCGGGCCGCGTCGTCCCCATCCGGGAGTCTCGCGACCGGGCCGCCGATCGATTCAACGGGGGGGCGGTCCGCTTCCTCGTGTCGACCGAGGCTGCCGGGGAGGGTATCGACCTCCAGGAGACATGCCATACCCTGGTCCACGTGGACCTCCCCTGGAATCCCATGCGGATGCATCAGCGCGTCGGTCGCCTCAACCGGATCGGGCAGCGGAAACCGGTCGAGGTCGTCATCATCCGCAACCCCGACACCGTCGAGGGGCGGATCTGGGACAAGCTCAATGCGAAGATCGAGAGCATCATGCGAGCGCTGGGGGGGGCGATGGAGCAGCCCGAGGACTTGATGGAGCTCGTCCTGGGGATGGCCTCCCCGAGTCTTTTCGCCGAACTCTATTCGGAAGCCGGGTCGGTCCGCCCGGAATCGCTCTCGGATTGGTTCGACCAAAAGACGGCGAGGTTCGGCGGCCGGGACGCGATCGCTACGGTCCGCGACCTCGTCGGCAACTCCGCCAGGTTCGATTTCAAGGAAGTGGCCGACCAGCTGCCGCGGGTGGACCTGCCGGCCCTCCGGCCCTTCCTGCTGAACATGCTCGCGCTCAACCACCGCAAGGTCCGGGAAGACGAGGAAGGGTTGTCGTTCAAGACTCCAGATGCGTGGATGGACGCGCCGGCGGTGAGGAGAAACTACGAGGGCCTGCTCTTCGATCGGAAGCACAGGGCGCCGGACGCCGTGAACCGGGTGCTCGGCGTCGGCCATCCGGCCATCGACCGGCCCCTGCATCAGGCGTCCGGCTGGACGAAGGCCGCCACGCTCCTCCCCGCCTCGGAACTCTCCGCGCCGATCGCCGTGTTTCGCGTGACGGATCGCATCACCGGATCCGGCGGCCAGGTGCGTTCCGTCGTCGTCGGCGTCGAAACACCCGCCCATGCGGCACCCGCTTCGGTCCTCAGCGACTGGCGGCTTCTGCTGAAGCTCAACGACCTGGTCGCATCCAGAATTTCTAGGGGGCAGTTATCAACCCTGAATCCTCCATCATCGGAGACCATCCGAGAGGCCCTCCGGGGGGCCGAATCCTCCCTCGCGAGAGAGCTCCCGCGGCTGGACCTCCCGTTCCGGTTCCCCACGCTCGATCTCCTCGCCGTCCTCTGGCCCGGGGAAGTCGCTCCCCGATCATGACCACGGTAGATTCCTGTCCTCGACACCGTCTTGGCCAACTCCATCTTGGAACCGCGGGAGAGGCCTGGTTTATTCCAACCCCAGAGGTCCGAATCTCAATCAGATACCGGGTAGCGGCCTGATCGCCCGGGTTTCCGTAGTGTCGCGGAATGGAGGCCCCGTGGCGGATGCCTCTGGCCGGGTTAAGCATTTGATTACCGCCCGGAGCGCACTTCGAAGGTTGAGGCGACGTTCTCGGACGTCCTGGCTGTGCTCCGTAGGACTTGCTGGGGCGGGCTGGATATTCGGACATCCGCCCGCGACCTGAGACATGTAAGATCCCCAAGGCGCAGCTCGACCGCCTTATCGACGCCATCTGCAACGCTCATTTAACCGTACAAAGTCGAGCCAAGTAGAACAGACATTAAGCCTTGGCCGTTTTCCAGCATGTGGCTGCATGCGTGGCGTCAGCAGGTGAAGAAGCGCCAAGAAAGCGCCGTCCCAGCCCTTCCGTTTCAAAATGGAAGAAGTCCTTCGGCAGGGTGCCCGAAGCTATCCCATCGAAGCGAGGCCGCAGGGGTTTTCCGACGACCAGTCGACCCGCTAATGCCCAAGAGGTCGAGTTGGATCAGCTCGTCTGGATCGGAACGCAGTTGAAGGACGCCGAGGCGGTCATCGCCGCCTGCGAGCGACTGAACCTCGACGGCCCGGTCGCGTCACGCCCGACCCGTCAGTAGGAGAGGAATTCAATGCCCGCCGACATCTTGCACATCACGTCCGAGGAAAATTGGGAGCAAGCCGTCGTCGAGGACGTATACCGGGGCGACACCCTGGCGACCGAAGGCTTCATCCACTGCTGCACGCCCGAGCAAATCGCCGGGGTCCGCGACAGGTACTTCCGCGGGCGGATGAATTTGGTCGTCCTGCGGATCGACCGCGAGAAGCTCGAGCCGCCCCTGGAGTGAGAAGGTCCGCCGGACTCCGAGGAACTGTTCCCCCACCTGTACGGCCCGCTGAATCTTGATGCAGTGGTCGAGGTCGTGCCGCTCGAAGATCTGCCCGATGCGCTCCGTTTTCGCGAAGCGGAGTCGGGGGAGACCGCGACCGAGCGGAGGGTTCTCCGGGCCGTCGGCTACTGGAGGTCGCACCGCGCCGACGCGCCCCGGCTGCCGGACCCCGCATCCCTGGTCCAGCCCTGTTGGCACTCCGAGTCGCTCGACGAGATCGTCGCTTACCTGAAGTCGGGGCGGCGTTTCATCGCGTGGTTCGGGGAATCCTACTGCCGCTTCGGGTGCTGGGATGGCGTCCTCGAGCTGGACGACGGCCCCGACGAGGAGGCGGCCTGGAAGGAGGCCCTGGACCGATACGGCGAGCCGGCGGACATGGGCTCCTGCGACCTCTACGACGGCGAGTGGGTCTGGCCCGAGGGCCTGGCCCACTACGTCGAGCGGCACGCGGTCCGGTTGCCCGAGGAGTTCGTGGAGGACATGCGGTCCCGTTCCTGGACGGTTCCGGAGTTGCCGGAGGAGCCCGATGTCGAGGCCGAAGGCGAAGATGAGGGCGAAGACGAGGACGAGGTGCCGCAGGGCGTCTACTACGTCGAGGACTACTCGTTCTGGATCTCGTGGGCCGAGCGGGAGGCCGGCAGGTCGTCATGACGACGTGGACGCCGGAGGAGATCGGTCGTCAGGGGCGTCTTACCCTCTTGATGCCGCCCTGCGTGAACAGCAGGCTTGTCCTCACCGAGCGGGCGATCACCTGCGCCGCCGCCGACCCCGATCACCGCCGCCATAACCAACGCCACCGCCGACACGGGGCCCACAAGCCTTTGAGATCGTTGACCGACGTACTCGTAGTCGTGCAGGGCGTCGATGGCCGCCTGGGCGGGGCCTGGAGCCCGGGTTCCTTGAGCGATACCATAAGGCTCCCCCCTCGGCGCCCGTTGCTGGTTGGGGCGAGGACGGAAGTGCGCCGAGAGGTACGTCCGGCGTCCGAACGTCGGGACCGGTGCGATGATCGGCCTCCGCTCGGGGATCGATGAGGACGCAAGGGCCGGGAAATCGCCGCCATGCGAGATCGAGCGCCATAACGGACGGACCCCATGACTACGTTCGTAGACGACGACCCCGGCTACCTGGAGTGGGCGGCCGCCCACCCCGACGGCTACGTGGTCAACTGCGGTCGGACGCCGGGCCCCGATTATTTGAAGCTGCACAGGGCCTCGTGCAACTTCATCCGCTCCTCCAAGCGATCAAACTGGACGACGGGCGACTACATCAAAGTCTGTTCGGTGGACCTCGGCGACCTGCGACGATGGGCCTCGGGCGAGGTCGGCGGAGATCTCCAGCCGTGCCAGAGCTGCTCGCCGGCGCCCGTCAAGGGAAACCTCCCGATCAAAAAGGGCGTGCGAGGAGGGACCGGCACCGGTGGCGGTCCGAGCCGCTTGGGAACGACGAAGAACGTCGTCGAGTTCCTGGCCGCCCTGATGGCCGTGATCGGGGGAATCGTGGCGTTCATCCAGTGGCTCAAGTGACCTCGCGGGTCCGCGAGCGCCTCGGACCTCGGCGGATGGTGGTCCAGGTGGTCCATGCGCCTGCACTGCTCCCGGCCGAGTCGAGCCCCACGGGTTCAACGACGGCCGCCTGAGCGACGAGACCCAAGCCTGGACGATTCCTACCATCAGCTGCGGGACCTCAAGAACATGCTCGACGACCGGATCAGGTCCCGAATCCTCGACGACCACAAGAAGCTGACCGCCGACGGCAAGCTCCTGTCGAGGTCGCAGTTGGATGCCAGCTACCGGACGTTCCGCAGCCGGTTCGGGCCGGACGTGCTGGCGGGGCTCGACGGCGAAGAGCTCCTGGAAACGATGCACGCCCACGGCAACCGGGACAGCCTCGTCTACTGGCTGGAGTTCAAGAACGACGACGAGTTCCCGGCCCGCTTCGGGAGCATCTCCGGGGGCAGCGCCTTCAAATTCGGCGTCTTCCGAGGCAAGGAGTCCGGCAACTGGGTGTCGGGCTCGCCGCAGAATGTGAGGCAATTGACAGTCCAGGAGGCGGTCGAGATCGCCCGCAAGCACCGGGACGAGTTGATCCGGGGGACCGCGCGGCTCGGCATGGTTCCCGACCTCGCCGACGACGCCGAGTATCGGGGTCTCCAGGTAGACCTCGGGCGGATCGCCCCGTCGGTCGGCGACCTGGCCTGGGGCCACAAATACTTCTCCCTGATGCACCCCGAGAAGCTCGACGACTACCACAACGCCGACTACCAGCGGTTCCACCTCGTCAAGCTGCTCCAGGTCCCGCCCGAGGGCGAGGGCCGCTACCTCTGCGCCGGTCGCTTCGTGGCCGCCGCCGACGAACTCGGCCTCCCGATCAACCATCTGACGACGACCCTCAACCACCGCGACGGGGAGCCGCACGCCTACTGGCGGGTCGACACGTCCGACGGGACGCAGCCGAGGGGCCGCTGGCCGCTCATGCGGGACGGGGCCTGCGTGGCGATCGGCTGGCCCGACCTGGGCGACCTGTCCGATTTCGAGAAGGACGCCGCCAACAAGCAGAGGCTGGTCGAACTAATCGGCGAGCGACATCCCGGCACTCCCCAGCAGGTCGGGAGGGCGGCCGCGCAGGTCCTCAACTTCGCCAAGGGGATCGCCGAGGGCGACGTCGTCCTCGCCTGCGACGGCCAGGCCGTCCTCGGCGTCGGTCGCGTCGTCGGGGCGTACGTCCACGAGCCCGCCTCCGACTTCCCCCACCGCCGGGCCGTCGAGTGGCTCTCGCTGGACGAGTGGAGGATGCCCGAGCCCGAGGGGCTCCAAACGACCGTCCACCGGCTCAGGAAGGCCCCGGCCAACCTCGTCGAGGCGGAGCGACGTTCGCTCGGCGGTCAGATCGTCCACGGGTCGCCGGGTCCGGGGCCGTCCAAGACGGGCGGCGGGGCCGCGCCCCGCCTCGTAGGCGTGGCGGGTCGCATCCAGGCCGTGCTCGAACGCAAGGGCCAGGCGATCCTCTACGGGCCTCCGGGCACCGGGAAGACGTACTGGGCCGAGCGGACGGCGCTCGACCTCGCCTCGTACCCGCTAGCCGGCAAGCCCTTCGACGGGCTGTCGGAGGGCGAGAAGGCCGAGGTGACGGGCGGACCTTCTGGACTTGGGTCGGTCCGCATGGTCAGCTTCCACCCGGCTTACGGGTACGAGGACTTCATCGAGGGCTACCGCCCCGAATTGCACGAAGGGCGGATGACCTTCGCCCTCCGGGACGGCGTCTTCAAGGAGTTGTGCCGGGACGCCGAGAAACGGCCCGATCGCCCCTTCGTCCTGATCATCGACGAGATCAACCGGGGCGACGTCACCCGCATCTTCGGCGAACTGCTGACGGTCGTCGAGAAGGACAAGCGGGGCAAGTCGGTCGTCCTGCCGCTGAGCCGAGCGGCCTTCCGGGTACCCCCGAACGTCCTGCTCATCGGGACGATGAACACGGCGGACCGCTCGATCGCCCTGCTCGACGCCGCCCTGCGGCGTCGGTTCGGGTTCGTCGAGTTGATGCCGGACGCTTCGCTGCTCGAGGGCGTCGCCGTCGCCGACGTCCCGCTGGGTCCCTGGCTGGAGGCGCTCAACCGCCGGATCTGCGAGCACGTCGGGCGGGACGCCCGCAACCTCCAGGTCGGCCACTCGTTCCTCATGGAGGCGGGCAGGCCGGTCCGGGACGCCGCCCGGTTCTTCCGGGTCGTCCGCGACGAGATCATCCCGCTCCTGGAGGAGTATTGCTACGAGGATTTCGACGCCCTGCACGCCATCCTCGGCGGCGGCCTGGTCGATCTTCCGAACCGGGCGATCCGCCACGAACTGTTCGAGGGGCCGACGGGGCCGGAACTGGGCCAGGCGCTCCTGGCCCCGTGCCCCGAGGTGTTGACCTCGCTCAAGGCCGTGACGAGCCTCGACGAGGCCGAGGCCGACGAGGACGAGCCCGATGCGGGGTCGCCGTCGTGACGGGCCTCGCCGTCCGGCTCGCCGAGTGGCAGACCATCTCGCCGGTCCCTGGAAGCCCGACGGCGGGCCTCGTCCTGGGCGACGACCCGGCGGTGCGGGACCTGGCCCGTCGGCTCTCCGACTCCCGGATGCTGGTGGTCCAAGAGCTCCGCACGGGCCTGTCCGTCGCTTCGACCTCGTTCGTCGGGCGGGTCCGGCTCGGCGGGGTCGAGATCACGGTCGTCCCCAAGCTGCGGTCCGAGACCCTGCTGAGCCTGCTCCGCTTCGCCTACGGCCTACGGCACCTGCACCTGCTGCCCTCGACCTCCCACGCCACGCAAGACGTCGGGTTCCAGGACGTCCTGGTGTGGCAGCTGGTCGAAGAGGCCCGGGAACTCCTTGCGAGGGGTCTGAGGCGGGCGTACGTGCGGCGGGAGGAACTCCTGGCCTCGCCCCGAGGCCGGATCGACTTCCAGGCGATGGCGGGTCGGGGGCCCCTCGCGGCGGCGACCCTCCCGTGCGTGCACCACCGCCGGGACCCGGACCGCCTGATCAATCGGGTGCTCCTGGCGGGCCTGCGGCTGGCCGCCTCGGTGGCCGCCGACCGGGGGCTGAGGGTCCGGGCGAGGCGGCTCGCCGACCTCCTGGGGGAGGGCATCTCGCCGACCCGGCTCGACCGGGAGGTCTTCCGGCGACTGGCGGGCGAGATGGACCGGACGACCAGGCCGTACGAGCCCGCCGTCTCGCTCGTCCGCATCCTCCACGAGGGCGGCGGGCCGTCCCTGGGCGAGGAGCCGGCCGGGCCGAGCCTGCCCGGCTTCCTGTTCGACATGAACCGGTTCTTCCAGGCGTTGCTCGGCCGGTTCCTGGCCGACAACCTGCCCGAGCACTCCGTCCGTTCGGAGCACCGGCTCTCCGGCATGTTCGCCTACCTGCCGGGATGGAACCCCCGCCGCAGCAAGGCGCCGACGCCCCGCCCGGACTTCGTGATCTCGCAAGGGCCGGAGACGGTGGCGATCCTGGATGCGAAATACCGGGACCTCTGGGAGAACCCGCTGCCCAGGGACATGCTCTACCAGCTTGCGATCTATGCGCTGAGCCACGAGGGCGGGACGGCCACGATCCTGTACCCGACCACGCACGCCCAGGCTAGGGAGGCACGGATCGAGGTGCGGAACCCGATCCATGGGGGGAGGCGGGGTTCGGTCATTGTGAGGCCCGTCGATCTGGAGACTCTGGAACGGCTGATCTCGGCCCGAACGACCACGGCCACAGTCCGGGAGCGACGACACTATGCCTCTCTGCTCGCCTTGGGCGCCGGATGAAGCCGCGAGCATCCCTTGCGTCGTGAGAGCGATGCACGGCAGAGAAGCTCTTGTTCAGCCGGTCCAACTACCCGGGGCAGGTCATTAGGACTGGATCAAGCCTCGGGCAGCCCCAGCCTCAACCGATAGCGGTTGAATCGCTCCAGCCTCGTCGGCTCCCACGTCTCCCGCCGCCGCGCCCACGAGTCCGGCTTCTTCTCGGGCAGATGGAGCACATGACTGTTCCAGGCTATACCATCCAAAATTTTCTCTATGTCCGTGGGAAGACGAGTCCATCCATGCTGAATCAGCTTGGCGTTGTAGGTCGGGAAGAGGAACATGAACTCCGTGTCGAAGGACGCGACGTTGTACAGCCTGGTCAGTTCATCCGTCAGCTCGAAGAGTTCGCTGAATTTCAGCGGCTCGACCGGTTCGTCTATCGAATGGGCGATTCGCTTGTCTCGCTGGTCCTTCGCCTTCTTGAAAAGCTCCTTAATCCTCGAATCGAACTTCGCGTTCCTCAGCAGGGCCTGATAATCCTCCCGATACTCGTCCCTGACTGAGGTCCCCATGAAGTTCTTGAACCTCGGAAGCGTCCTGACATCCGATCCGGAATCGGTCGCCAGCTTTGCGATCTGGAGGATGGCCACCTGTGAAAAGTTGTCTACGACATAATCTAGGAAAAAATCGTCGCCGTGGACGATGAAGATTTCACCCGGGAATTCGATGATGCACTTCAGGAAATATATGTTTTGATGAAGAATCGTCATTCTGCCGTAGAAATATTCAATCTCATCGCGGTAGCGTTTGTGGAACTCCGCCTTGAGAACGTCCTCAGCCTTCATCCTATCGAAGCGGGTCGCCATGTTCGGTGGCTCCGTTGCTGAAAGCATCAATTCGCCGCCCCAGGGAAGTGGACCCCGATGTCGAAACAATTTCGCCTCGGTCCGATGTTCGGCCGCCGCCGACAGCCGCTTGGCGGCCCCGCTGATGTCGTAGACCAACGTCATGTAGGTATGCCCGCGTTGCCAGGCGACCTCGTCGATCCCCAGGGCCGTCACCCCGCTCAGGTCACGGTGGGCCAGGCTCCACTCGACGTCGTGCTCGACGGCCCGACATATGCTGTCCCAGGAGGTCCGGAAGATCGATCCCACCTCGCTCCAACTCAGACGTTTGGCCCAACTCGCCAGGAACCAGCGAAAGGTCGTCGTCAGCTGATTCTTGCCATCACCCCAGGGGACGAGTTCGACCGTCACCCCACACCGCTTGCACTCGACGCGACGCATCCAGTAGGCCAGGAACACGAGGATCCCCCACAAGGGGACGAACTCGAATCGTCGTTCCACCAGGCGATCATAGGGGCGGCCCTGATTCAGGCACCCGGAGCAATATGGGCGACTGTTCTTGCGAGCGACCATCCGGACCACCAAGGCCGGCCCGCCATCGTGTTTCGCGAGTCAGGCCTCGCCGTAGGTGAAAAACTTGAACGTCTCCACGCGATTGAGGATCGTCTGGATACGCATCCTGGGGCATTCGCTCCCGGCCGGCGCGGAGGTCGCCCTTGCCGGGCTCGAGGGCGGATGGTGGGTCGTCGCGGCGGCGGCCAGCTGATCGGCCGGCGGGGTCAGGTGCCGGGACGGAACGGTTCCGGCCAACTGACCGGCCGCCCCTCGCGGACGTCCTCGAGCAGCGAGACCAGCCGGTCGAACCCGCCGTCGGGCATCTCGTCGAGGCCGGCGAACCCCATCCCATCTCGACCGCGAGAAGGCGGCACGATCGGAGCAAGGCCGTAGGCGACTCGGACCTCCTCGATCGTCAGCGAGAGCAACCTGATGACCCTGTGGGCTCGGTATCCTTCAACCTCGTTGACGGTAGGCTCTCGAACGCTCACGCCATGGTCGAGATGGGCCAGGTACTTGTTTCGGAGCGGTCGGATGGCTTCCAGATCGAACTTGCACGCCCCGATCGCGTTCCTGATCGACCGGGCCAATCCAAGCCTCCAGTCCTCGTTGACCAGGTCCGCCAACCGTTCGAAGGTGCAATTCTCTCGAGCCCCCTTGCCCTTCCCGGTCTCGGCGGGATCGATGATCCGGCAGATCGTCATGACCATCGCATGGGACGGGGTCCGCTGGACAAGCCCCATGCCGTACGGGACCAGCTCGTTCCAGAGTTCGCTCGGTTTGCGGCCGTGGAACAGCTGGATCGAGACTGCGTAGAGCCTCGAGGCGTACATGACCTGATCGTGGATGACCAGGCAGGTGGCGATCGTCTCTTCCCCCGACAGATGCGGCCAGGGTTCGCCATGTCCGTCGATCTTGTCGTGTTGGTCCACCACAGTCTCCCCTGCAGCCTCACCCCAGCCTCCGGTCCCCCGCCCGCACCCGCACCGGCTCGGCCCTCTCGTCCTCGACCAGGTAGGTCGGGATCCCCGCCTGGATCGCCCGCCGCGCGCAGTCCCGAGTCCCCTTGCTGCGGGCCAGGTCGCGGTGGAAGGCGATGCACATGGCCGCGCCCGCGGCGACCATCTCGGCGTTCCGGATCGCCCCGGCGTTGGCGACGTACTGGCGGCCGTTCCGGTCCTGCTTCAACAAGGCCCCGGGCGCGTCCAGTTCCTCCCAGCGGGCCGGGTGGACCTCCTGCTCGATCCCCAGCTCGCCGCAGGCCTCGGCGAACGAACGGTCGATCCCGGAGGCCCCGCCGTGGACGATCCTGAACCCCGCCCCATGCCGGACGATGAGCCGGCCGAAGACCGACTCGGCCGTCTCGGGGTCGTACCAGGCCCGGTCTCCGGTGATGAGGATGCGCATGGAGGGGATTGTAGCGGGGCGGTCGACGGGTGGCCAGGTATTGGGAGCTGACCCCCGACCTGGTCGGCGACCGCTCGTCGCCGGGCGTCGATCGCGCTCCTAATAGGAGGTCGCGTTTAGTGACCGTCCCGACTTCGCGGGATCAGACGGCCTGGGCGACGGCCGCGACCCGGGCCCTGCGGTCGACGAGGTCGGCCGCCTCCCGATAGGCCCTCGACAGCTCCGCCTGGTTTAACCCCGGCTGCCTAGCCGCTCGGCCAACGTCGCGTGACGACCTTACGCTACCACGGCCCCGCGGTTCGAAGAAGCCGGGCCCGGATCAGTACAGGATTAGCACCTTGCCCTGGACGCCGTCGATGATCAGGGTGAGCTTCCCGATCAGCTCCCGCCCGATCAGCATGTCGACGGGCGATGCGGGCTGGATCCCGATCAGGTCCAGCTCCAGCCACTCGCCCTTACCCGTCAGCCCGTCGAGGCGGATCCTGGCCGGGAAGGTCGGGGCCGAAATGGCCTGCCCTTCCCCCACCGGTCGGATGATCGCGGCGTCTCCCTCCGACAGCCCGATCCTCCGGGCGAGCGCGGGGACGATGATCGACGAGGATGCCCCCGTGTCGATCATCGCCGTGACGTCCCTCGACTCGCCCAGGCCGCGACGCTCCCTCGCGGCCGTCGTGCGGAGGCCCACCTGCAGCAACGGGCCTAGCGGCTGCAACGTCGTTTCGATGCGTCCCATCAGCGAGCGGCCCCGCCGAGGAACACGAGGGGCTGATGCCGGGCGATCCGCTTGATGAGGACGGGGACGTCGCCGAAGCGACGCAGGCCCTCCTCCTCGGCATCCCCCCGTTCGGGGAAGACCCCGCAGATCTCGGACTTGCGGATGAGGACGTAGTCGCCCTCGTTCTCGAGGAGCCGGTCGAGGTTGGCGGCGTAGACCGCGAGCTCCTCCGACAGGGCCCCGGCATAGCCCGCGGGGACGCCCCGGGACCAGTCGTAAGATTGCGAGCGGTCCGGGGTAGCCGGCACCGGGCTCATCTCCTCCCCCGCGTCACGCCCGGGAACCTCCGCCTGCCTCCCCCCGCTCGGGACCCTCAGGAGGGCGAACCCGAGCGATCTGCCCTCGGTGACGGTCACCAGCCTGACCGGCCTCCCCTCAATCGTCTCGGCGACCCCCGACTTGACCAGTTTGTGCGTCGCCCCCTCGGACGTCCTGGCGATCGTCCAGAGCCTTCCGCCGGGCAGCTTGATCAGTTTGTGCGTCGCCCCCTCGGACGTCTCGATCGCGGTGTAATTCAACACGCGCATCAACTTGGCGAGCGAAGGAGGGTATCGCCTATATCCCCGCTTGCGCGCCGCCCCTGGCCGGCCGGCGGCTGGCCCCAGGCCGCTCTTCCCGTGATTCGCCATGGTCGCACCCCCTCTCGGCGGATCGTACTTCCTATCCTAGGCCTCTCAAACGACTTTCGCCAGTAGAATTGGGCAGAAAGGCTGCGTCCGACACTGGGATTTATGTCGCGTTCGCGCCCCGGGACGCCCGTCAGGCCGCCTGGGCGTCGGACTGTCCCTCGACCTCTCGCGCCAGCTCGGCGACCACCTTGCGGGCGGACGCCAGCATCTCCGCGGGGTCGACCCCGGAGGCCCGCGAGGCTTCCCAGCGGTAGCCGTCGTACTTGAAGATGCGGGATGTCGAGGACTTCCTCCCCCTCGGCTTCTTCGGCCTGGCCCCCACCTGCTTCACCACGTCCTCCCGGGTGAAGCCCTGCTCCACGGCCGCGGTCGCGAGCCGGACCTGCTCGCGGGGGTCTACCAGCCGGGCGATCTCCTGGGCGGTGGTGGCGGGCAGCTCGCCGCGATCGACCCTCTCGCGGACAACCGCCGGCAGCTCGAGCAGGGACAAGGTTCGGGAGACCTGCCCCTCCGACATCGCCAGCTCCGAGGCCAGCCGCTTGGCCGTCCAGCCCTGCCCCTGCATAAGCGACCGGAAGGCGGCCGCCTTCTCGACCGGCTTGAGCTCCTCTCGGAGGCGGCTCGCGAGCAGCGCCTCGACGGCGTCCGGGATCGGTAGGTCTCGCATGCCGAAGTCTCCGATTGAAGGGAGCGACGATATTCTATTCGGCGAGGGGGGGGCGATCACCCTGCGTCGAACAGGGTGGTCCGGTGATCTCGAAGCACGCGTGGAATTCCACGCCTCGCCCCGCGGAGGGCCTGATTTACACGCGCGGAATGTTTCACCCTGCTTGCCCTTGCACATCCTGCCGCCAGGCTGTAAACCTAGGTTTCGAAAAGCTTTCGGGATGGGATGGGCGGCCGGGGGGGTAGCTTCCCAAGCTGGACGTCAGGGGTTCGAATCCCCTCGCCCGCTCTTTGATCGAATCCTTTCACGTCGCCTACGTTCACGATCCCGCCTGACCTCATCAGGCTGAGATCTTGAGAGTGGTGCCAACTCGTAGATGGCGCAAAACCGCGAGCCGGCCGTCCCGGACGATGAGGGATTCTCCCCGGGTCCAAGCCCAGGGACGGTCCGAGCCGGCGACGGCCGGGTCCTTCCCGTGCCGGCGGGCTGGGTCCTTGTCGCGCCGGGGGACGCCGGGCTGACGCGCCGCGTGAAGGCCGCCGGGGATCACTGGGTCGTCCGGGAGAAGGTTGGTCGCCGGTCGTTCTCCCGAGGCGTCTGGGCCGCCGCCGAGATCGTCGAGCGGATTCGGGCAGAACTGATGGCCGAAAGGTCCACCGAGGCCTACGCCGCTAAGAAGCAAGCCGCGGCGGCTCGACGGCAGATCGGACAGGCCGCTTACGTCGAGGATTTCCACAAGGCTGTCACGGCTTTCCTCGCCTTCCATCCGAATCACTGCGAGCTGGCCGATCGCGTCGCCCTGGCCGTGACTCGTCATGCCACGCCGGTGGGGAGCGGGACGGTCGCCAGGACCAAACGCATCCCGATCGAGCGACGGGCCGAGGCCGCGGTCATCGCCTGGATGCGGCACCAGACCACGGGCTACGACGGCATGACGATCCCGCGGATCAAGGGCAAGCGACGCGAGGTCCGCCGCATGCTCGCCCGACGATCCCAGGAACTCCTGGAGATCTATCGGCGCGGCGAGCCGGTCGACGGCGGCTGCCTCCTTCGCAAGGCCGTGGGCGCCGAAGGGAACGAGACGACCTCGGTGAGCTGACGGCGCAGTCCGAGTCCCGTGCCCCCGACGCATCGACGGCGGCTTCAGGCCTCGCGATCCAGGCCCCGTAAGGATATCCTTCAGGCCTGGAGACGGAGGATTCGGGGGACGGGGGATTCGAGCGCGATGGCGACCAAGCCGACCAGGATGCAACAGCAGGCGAGCGAGCAGCTCGCCCAGGCCCTCGTGCTGGTCACCGAGGCCGCGCGTCTCGACGGTGGCGATCGGCTCGGTCGCGACGAACTGCGAGAGATCGCCGAGCGCCTCGCCCGGATCTCCCGGGCGTTCGGCCTCGATGAGGTCGTCGGGAAGGCCGTGGATCGCCGTGCCCGCTCGCTCGAGATGCCGTCGAGTGCGGCCGAGCTGCTCACGCTCCTGGACTCCGATGTCAGCCCGCTGGAGACGCTCTTGCTGACCGACGACGAGTTCAAGGGGCTCGTCGAACGGATGCTCGAGGAGCTGGGCGACCTGTAAGGCCGTGAGAACCCTCAGGCGAGGATCTCGCGGATCACGTGGCCGTGGACGTCGGTGAGGCGGCGGTCGATGCCGTCGTGGCGGACGGTCAGGCGCTCGTGATCGATGCCGAGCAGGTGCAGGATCGTGGCGTGAAGGTCGTAGCCGGTGGTCGCGCCGGCGGCCGCCTTCCAGGACCAGGGATCGCTCTCGCCGTGCGCGACGCCCCCCTTGACTCCTGCGCCGGCGAGCCAGGTCACGGACGTCCCGCCGTTGTGGTCGCGGCCGGTGGCCCCCTGGGTGAAGGGCATGCGGCCGAATTCGGTCGAGCAGACGATCAGCGTGTCGTCCAGGAGGCCCCGTGCTTTGAGGTCGACCAGCAGGGCCGCGGTCGGCCGGTCGATGCTCCGAGCGATCGGCGGGAGTTCGTTGGGGATGTCCGTGTGGTTGTCCCAGTTGTCCTTCGGCCCCCCCGCCCCGCTCCAGACCTGGACGAAGCGGACGCCACGTTCCAGGAGCCTGCGGGCGAGCAGGCAGCGGCGGCCGAAGTCGGCGGTCGCCGGCTCGTCGAGGCCGTAGAGTCGTCGCGTCGCGTCGGTCTCGCCCGCCAGCTCGAGCGCCTCGGGGGCGCTCAACTGCATCCGGGCGGCCAGCTCGTATGCGGCGATCCGGGATTCGAGGCGTGAGTCTCCCGGATTCGCCTCGGCGTGCCGGCGGTTCATCGCGGCGAGCCGGAGCAGGCCTTCGCGCTCGGCCTCGGCCGACGGCCATCGGGCCGAACCGGGGGGGAAGAGGTCGGGGATCGGCTCGGGCGCCGCGGCGTTGATCGTGGTGCCCTGGTGGGCCATCGGAAGGAACCCCGCCGAGAAGTTCCCCTTGGCGTTGTAGGGGAGCCCCTTGGGATCGGGCAGGACGACGAAGGTCGGCAGGTCGTCGCCCAGGGCCCCGAGGCCGTAGGAGACCCAGGCGCCCAGGCAAGGGAAGCCCGGGGCGAGGAACCCCGTGTTCATCAAGTAGCTGGCCGGGCCGTGGACGTTCGTCCGCGAGGTCACCGCCATGAGGAAGGCCATGTCGTCGACCCGCGTCGCCAGGTGCGGGAAGACCTCGCTCACCCAGCGGCCCGACTCGCCGTGCCGTCGGAAGGCGAACGGGGACTTCATCAGCCGCCCCGGCGTGCTGGTGACCCCTTCCACATGCTCGCCCGGGTCGAAGGGCTCGCCGTGGAGCCGGTCCAGCTCGGGCTTGCGGTCGAAGGTGTCCATCTGGCTCATGCCGCCGTTGAGGAAGATCTGCAAGACGCGCCGGGCCTTCGCCCGATGGTGGAGCCCGCCGTCGAGGTCCATCCGGGGGCGATCCGGCCCCGACGCATCGGCCCGCCCGATCAGGTCCGCGAGGGCGAGCCCGCCGAACCCGCCCCCGAGCCTCCAGAGCCAGTCGCGTCGCGAGATCCGCCCTTGCATGAATCGTCCCCCTTCGTCACGGCCAATGGTTCCTGGTCGATCCGTCTTCAGTCCACGAAGAGGAACTCGCTGGTGTTGAGGAGCATGCGGCAGAAGTTCGCCGTCCCGTGGCTCGCGAGATACTCGGCCCACGCGCCGGCCTCGTCGCTCTCCGGCGGACGGCCGAGGACCAAGTCGAAGGCGACCGCGACCCGCGCCCGGGCGTCGGCGGCGAGCCCGTCGACGCGGCGGGCGAGATGCTCGGACTGACGGATCAGGAACGGGTCGTTGAGCAAGGCGAGGGCCTGGAGCGGGGTGACCGACGCGTTCCGCGCCGGGGTCAACTGCGAGGCGTCCGCGGCGTCGAAGACGTCCATGAACGGATCGGGGAGCGTCCGGAAGAGGAAGCGATACACGCTCCGCCGCCCGGCGCCGGGCGCGTCCCAGTCATAGGAAGCGTATTCGACGGTGGGCGTGACGTGCACGCCCGGCCCCAGGGTGAAGTGGCGGATCGACGGCCCACCCATCGTCGCGTCGAGCCGCCCCGCGACGGCGAGGACCGCGTCGCGGATCGACTCGGCGTCGAGCCGGGTGCGGTTCATCCGCCAGAGGAGCCTGTTGTCGCCGTCGACCGCCGCCTTCCCCGCATCGTGCCGCGACGCTTGGCGGTAGGCGGCGGAAGTGACGATGAGGCGATCGAGCGACTTGAGCGACCCCCCTCCCTCGCGGAACGTCCAGGCCAGCCAGTCGAGCAGCTCGGGATGAGTCGGCGCGGCGCCCATGCGGCCGAAGTCGTTGGGGGTGTCGACGAGGCCGCGGCCGAAATGGGCCTGCCAGGCGCGGTTGACGATCGACCGCCAGGTCAGCGGATTCGCTTCCTCGGACAACCATTTCGCCAGGGCGATGCGGCGGTCCGATTCCTTGGGCAGGTCGAACCGGGACTCCAGCCCGGCCACGCACCCGAGCGCCCCGGGGACGGCCGGCGCCCCCGGGTTGCGGATGTCCCCTCGCTTCAGGACGAACACTGGACGAGGCTCCGCGACGGGCTTGTGGCTGCCGTCCGGCGTGAACTGGCTCGCCGCGGCGTAGACCGAGCGGGCCGGTGGGAGCGCGGCGATTCGACGATCCAGGTACTCGGCCAGATGGATGGCCCCGAGCTCGCGACGTTGCTCGGGCGTTCGGCGCTCGGGCGGGATTTCCAGCAGGGCGACGA
The DNA here is from genome assembly GCF_011064595.1 of Paludisphaera soli. Taxonomy (GTDB): domain Bacteria; phylum Planctomycetota; class Planctomycetia; order Isosphaerales; family Isosphaeraceae; genus Paludisphaera; species Paludisphaera soli. The sequence goes on from NZ_JAALJI010000031.1 coordinate 44,228, forward strand.
TCGGGCCGGGGAGCGAGCCCACGCGCGCCGGGCGGGGGGCGGAGGCGACCGAGATCCGGAAGCGGCCGATCGCATGGCCGGCGGGGTAGGTCTGCCGCAGGACGAAGCGGAGCCTGACGCCACCGCCCGCCCCGCCCACGTCCTCGCGGAACTCGAAGACCCCTTCGTGCGGCTTGCCGACCTCGGGATGGATCCCCCACGCGGTCTTCGTGTCGCCATCGACGGCCCCCGCGATCCCCCAGCCGGGCTGGTCGTAATCGGACGCGGCCCTCGCGATCGGGGCGGGCCGCCAGTCGTCGGGGGCGGCCGACGACGCCTGGAAGACCTCGACGTCGGTCAGGTGGAGGTTGCCGTTCGCGTTCCGGCCGGGGCCGCCGCTCGGGAGTCGCTCGTCGGGGAGCAGTTCCAGCCGGAACGCGGTGATTCCGACGAGGTCGGTCCTCGCGGTGATCGTGTAGGTCTGCTCGGCCGGGGAGGGCCCCTCCGCCAGGATCGATCGATCGGGCTGGATCGTCAGGGACGTCCCGGCCTCGGCCTTCAGCTCCGGGGAGATCAGGGGCGACCAGGGGATCCTCGGACCCCGGAGCTCGGCCGCCCAGGCGGCGACCTCGGCCTGGATCGCGTCGCCCTGGAGCGAGGCCAAGAGTTCCGGGTCGCCGGACGCGAGGGCTTTCCGGCGCTCGGTCAGCTCGCGGCGAAGCCGGTGGACCTCGGGGTCTGGGTCGTACGTCCGATCTGCCCGGCCCACTCCGGCGAACACGGCCTGGAGTCCGTAGTATTCGGCCTGGCTGATCGGGTCGAACTTGTGGTCGTGGCAGCGGGCGCAGTGGACCGTGCTGCTGACGAACGTGGACATCACCGTAGCCACCATGTCGTCGCGATCGAGGTAATGGCCGACCTGCCGGTCCAGGCTGTCCTCGCGGATGTCGCGCAGCGAGCTCTCGTCCCAGGGGCCGGCCGCCAGGAAGCCGAGCGCCGGGGTCAGCTCCGGCTCGTCGGGATAGAGGGCGTCGGCGGCCACCTGCTCGCGGACGAATCGCGCGTACGGCTTGTCGCGGTTGAACGAATCGATGAGGTAGTCTCGATACGGCCAGGCGTTGGGGCGGATCCGATCCTGGTCGTGGCCGTGGGTCTCGGCGAAGTGGGCCAGGTCCATCCAGCGCCGGGCCCAACGTTCGCCATAATGCGGGCTGGCTAGCAGGCGATCGACGAGGCGTTCGTAGGCGTCGGCCGCGGGGTCGGCGAGGAACGCCGCGATCTCCTCCGGCAACGGCGGGAGGCCGATCAGGTCGAAGGTCGCGCGGCGGATCAGCGTCCGGCGATCGGCCTCGTCCGAAGGCGACAGCCCCTCGCGACGAAGCCGATCCAGGAGGAAGGCGTCGATGGGATTCCTGGCCCGACCTCGGTCGGCCCCGTCGAGTTCGGGGACGGCGGGCGGCTCGATCGGACGGAGCGCCCAGCCGCCTTTCGCGGCTTCTACGCTGCCGGGCTCGGAAGCGTCCCTCGGGTCGAAGGCCCCCTGCTCGATCCAGCGGCGGAGGTCCGCGATCGCAGCTTCGGGAAGCTTTCCCTTGGGGGGCATCGGCTCGACCTCGGCGTCAGCCCCCTGCTCGACCGCGAGGATCAAGAGGCTCTCGTCGGGGAGGCCCGGAGCGACCGCCGGGCCCGAGTCGCCCCCGGCGCGGGCCGCCTCGCGGTCGTCGAGTCGGAGGCCCCCCTTGGCCTTCGCGGCCTCGGTCGAGTGGCAGGGATAGCAGTGCTCGATCAGGACCGGCCGCACCCTGGCCTCGAAGAAGTCGCGCGAGGCCGCGTCGTCGGCCCGCGCCGCTGTGACGCAGGAGACGAGGAGCAACCCCCAGCATCGCAAGGCGTTCCGGTTTCCCAATCCTCGCATCCGATCCGCCCCTTCAAGATTCGATGTGGCCACCGACTCGGGGCCATGTTACCCCCTCCTCACCTCGCCCACACGCTCATTCGCCGAAACGGCCGGCCGAGGCCCAGCCCGGCGCGGCGGGAATCACTCCGCCTTCGAGACCCGGACGAGCACCCGACCGTATCGGGTCAATCGGGGCGTCCCGCGGTCGGTCACGCTGAGCAGGATCGGGATCGACTCTCCGGCGAACTCGGGACCGATGACGAGCCTCGCCAGCTTCTGGTCCGCCCCTTCGATGACGATCCGGCGATCGCTCGCCGGGAACGTCGGGTAGACCCGCCAGCGAACTTCGAGGTCGTCGCCGTCGGGATCGCTCGATCCGCCGGCGTCGAGGTCGATGTCCTCCCCGGGGTCGATGCGACGCTCGCGGTCGCCGGCGATCCGCACGATCGGCGGGTGGTTGGCTCCGGAGGACGGCCGGACGCACCAGTCCAGCCGGGCCTGGAAATCGGCCTGGAACGCCGGCCGCCAGCGATAGACCGACGACATCCGGGCGTCGGGGTCGCGCGAGACATCGAGGTCCGACTCGGGGACGTCGGTCAGCCGCCGGCCCTCGCCTTCGAACCGCCCTCCCCAACTCCCAAGGTCGAGGCGATCCGGGTCGCCGAGCCCGTTGGGGACCAGCGCCAGGAACGACGGGGTGTCGCCCTCCTTGATGCCGCGGACCGGGCCGAGGGTGGAGGACCAGATGTCGCCGCCGCGATAGTCCGGGTACAGGTCGCCCAGGGGACCGTGGCCGTGGATGTTCTCGCGGACCCATGCCGACGAGGCCAGCTCGGCGTCGCCGCCGCGATACATCCCGCGGTAGGCGCGGCGCTGGGTGATCGTGAAGAGTTCGGAGAACTGGTCGCGGATCCAGGGCCCCGTCGAATCCTGGTCGCCGATCGCGTGGACCCGGAGCTTCGCGAGGAATCGACCGGCCTCGCCAGGGCTCCGCCGCCGCCGGACCGTGTCGAGGGCCTGGGCTAGGTCGGCGGTCCCTCCCCAGACGACGACCCACACCGGACGAGGGTCCGGCCGATCGATCACGCGGATCAGCCAATCGGACGCCTCGGTCTCCTTCCCCTCCCCGACGCTCGTCCCGACGGCCGCCTTCAGCCCGGCGATCGGCTGACCCGCCTTGACGACTTCGCGCAGGCGCTGGGCCGGCGGATAGCGGGGGTCGTGAAGGACCAGGTTGGGCCGGACCCGCTCGTAGGCGTCGACGACGCGTCGGATCAGGTCGGGGCGGACGGATTGGCCGTGTCCCAGGTTCGACGAGGCGATCAGGCCCTCGACGTCGAACTCGTTCGTGTAGAGCATCAGGCGGATGAGCGACTGGCCGTCGTCGGGCTCGGCCTCGCCGGCGGTCAGGCTGCTGACGTCGGTGAGGACCACCAGCCGGGTCCGTTGCGGGGATGATTCCGCTCGAACCGCGACCGTCCAGGCGAGCGCGAGCAGGACGGCGATCGGGATCTTCATGGGCCACTTCCGGTCGAACGTTCGGAGCTACCGCCCGGCCCAGCGGGCGACCTCGGGCGTGTAGCGTTCACCGGCCGCCGCGCCGGGCGGGAAGGCGGCGTCGAGCCGCGCTAGATCGTCGGGAGACAGCGAGACGCCCTCGGCCGCCAGGTTCTCTTCCAGGTGCGTGCGACGTTTCATACCGGGGATCGGGATCACGTCCGCGCCTCGCGAGAGCACCCAGGCGAGGGCGATCTGGGCGGGCGTCGCGCCATGAGATTGGGCGATCTCCTCTAGGGGCCGCAGGAGTTCCAGGTTGGCCGCGAGATTCTCGCCAGCGAACCGAGGGTTGTCCGCCCGCCAGTCACCCTCGGCGATGCGGTCGCGGCCGGTCACGGCTCCGGTCAGGAAACCTCGGCCCAGCGGGCTGAACGGTACGAAGGCCACGCCCAGCTCGCGACAGGTCGGCAGCACCTCGGCCTCGGGTTCGCGGGTCCAGAGCGAATACTCGGACTGGAGGGCCGTGATCGGATGGACGGCGTGGGCCCGGCGAAGGGTGGCTGCCGAGACCTCCGAGAGCCCCAGGCATCGGACCTTCCCGGCGGCCGCCAGCTCGGCCATCGCGCCGATCGATTCCTCGACCGGAACGTCGGGATCGAGCCGGTGCAGGTAGTACAGGTCGATGATGTCGGTCCGCAGCCGCCGCAGGCTCGCCTCGCAGGCCGCCCGGATGCGACCCGGTCGTCCGTCCACGCCGACGACCTCCGCGCCGTCCGGCGCCGTCCGCTTCACCCAGCCCGTCTTGGTGGCGAGCACGAACTCCGGGCGCCGGGATTCGAGCGTGCGGCCGATGAGCGACTCGTTGTGGCCGTCGCCGTAGGAATCGGCGGTGTCGATCAGGTTGACGCCGAGGTCGAGGGCTCGATGCAACGTCGCCGCGGATTCGATTTCGTCGGCCGGGCCGTAAGAGCCCGACATGCCCCAGCACCCCAGCCCGATCGCCGAGACGCGGAGCCCGCTCGACCCCAGATCTGTTCGCCGCATGAGGATCCTCCGTCGTTCGGAGCCGACGCGTCGGTCGACCAGCACCGGACCTCCAGGCTAGAGCATCCGGGGGCCTCAGGATAGCCTCCCCTTCGCCGTCGCGGGCCCGGCGGCTTGTCTCGGCCCGTGCAGTTGCGATACTCGTCGTGGTCCGGCGACGGTCCGAGACGGGATCGGCGGGACCGACCCTGGAGGAGGCTGGAAATGGACGAGTCGTGGGATCCTTCGACGCGTTCCCTGGACCGACGATCGTTCCTCGGCGCCGCGGGCCTGGGGCTCTGCGCGGGCTCGCTCGCCGCCTCGCGGGCCGCCGGGGGTTCGGACCCCGGTCCCCTCCCCTGCCCGCTCGAAGCCTGGCGGAAGGGGCCCGTCGTCCTCGGCCGCGAGGGCGGCCCCGGCGACGGCTGGGTGCAGAACTTCACCTGCGCGGCCGAGCCTGGCGAGGGAGGACGCTGGCGGATCTGGTACTCGCTGACCGATCCCAAGTCCCGATACAACATCGCCGTGGCCGAGGGAGTCCCGGGCGAACGCATGGAGCGGCGGATCGCCGTGCTCTCCACCGGCGATCCCCAGGACGCCTCCTTCGCGATCGGCAACTTGCCGGCCGGGTGGAACCCGGTCCAGCCCGTCTACCTTCGACTCCCGGACGGCCGCCACCGACTCTATTTCTGGGCCCATGGCCCGCAGGTCGGCCGCTACCTGGCCGCCGAGAGCGACGACGGCCGGCGCTTTCGCGTGCTCGACCCGGACCGGCCTTGCCTCTATCACCTCAACGACCGCGCGGTCGGGGGCGAGGCGGCCGTCGCGGCCGGGCTGGTCGGCCAGGCCCGCAAGGTCGCCGTGCTAGCGAAGGGCGAATCCGCCGTCCCGGCCCGACTCATCTCGAACGACGTCGTCGACGTCTACCCCCTCCCCGGGGGCGGATACGAGATGTACTCGGTGGGCCTGATCGAGGTGCCGAAGGACGACCCCCGCTACATCGCCCATGACAACGCACCCGGCTGGGTCCGGGTGATCGACCGACGCACCAGCGAGGACGGCCTGGAATGGTCCGAGCCCCGCCGCGTGCTGATCCCGGACGAGCACGACCCCGTCGACCAGCAATTCTACTATCTGTCGGTCACCCGCACCGATCGCGGCCTGGTGGGGATGCTCGGGCACTACCGCGTGCAGGCCCAGACGATGGACCTGGAATGGTGCTTCTCCCAGGACGGCCTGAACTGGGAGAGGCCGCTTCGTCGAGCCTGGATCCCCCGAGGAAAGCCGGGCGAGCCGGACAGCTTCGGGATCTACGCTCCGCAATCCCTGGTCCAGCACGAGGGCCGGTGGTGGCTCTTTTACACCGGCGTCAACTCGTCCCACAACGGCAAGGAGGCGCACGACGAGCCGGGGAGCGTGGTGATGGCCGCCTCCTGCGAGTCCATCTGGGCCTAGCCGCGCCGACCTCGCGGGCCGCCCGCCTCGGGCCGCCGGGAGTATCGTCCCGGGGTCGAGGGGGCGGATCGGCGAGGGTTGGTCACTTCTTCGCGGGGCCGGTCTCGATCGGCGTGTCGTCGACGTTGCCCCAGTCGGCCCAGCTCTCGTAATAGTTCCGGGCGGGGTGGCCGAGGCGCTCGAAGACGAAGGCGTCGACCGAAGCCCGGCCGCCCCCCTGGCAGTGCGTGATGACCGGCTCGCCCGGCCGGACCCCGGCCTTCTCGAGCTTCGCGCGAAGCTCCTCGACGGGGAGGAACTTCCCCTCGGGCGTGACGAATCCCTGCCATTCCAGGTGGCACGCCTCCGGGATATGGCCCCCGCGACGCGACTTCTTGTCCTCGCCCGTGTATTCGGCCTCGGTCCGGGCGTCGATGATCCGCATCGACTTCGCGTCGATCGCGGAGAGCACCTCGGCGCGGGAGGCCCGGCGACCGGGCCGGAATTTCACCGAGAAGGCCAGGGGCTCGACCGCGGGGACCTCGACGGCGACGGGCCGACCTTCGGCCGCCCAGGCCGGGAAGCCGCCGTCGACGAGCCCGACCCGATCGACGCCCAGGTAGCCGAGAAGCCACCAGAGACGGGCGGCGTCGAGCTGACGTTTGGCGTCGTAGACGAGGACCTTCGTCTCGGGGCCGATCCCCAGCGGCCGGATCCAGTCCTCCCAGGCGGTCCGGTCGGTCAGAGCGCCGGGCTTGGCCGCCATCGCCTCGACGGCCTTCGCATCGACCCAGACGGCGCCCGGGATGTGGCCCTTGTCGTAATCGGGTCGAGGACGGGCGTCGATCAACCGCAGGTTCGGCTCTCCCAGGCGAGCCTGAAGCTCCTCGAAGCCGACGAGGGTCGCCGCCGATGCGGGGGCCTCGCCGTCGTCGATCAGGGAAACCGGCAGGAGCATCAACGCCAGGGATTGGAGGATGGTCAGAAGCATGGCCGCGTCACTCTCCTCGCAAAGGTTCGTCGCGATTCCGAATCACGACCCGGAACGGCGATCCTGCGAGCCCGCAGGAGCACGGGATTGTCGCGCCATGGTCGCCCGAGTAATATCGGATGTCAATATCGACATTGGAGATCGGAAGCCGTGAGCGAGCTGTTGACCCGGATCTTCTTCGGCGGTTTCGTGCGGATGCACGTGCTCTACCACGCCGTGCGGGAGCCGATCTACGGGGTCGAGATGATGGAGGAACTGGCCCGGCACGGCTACGAGGTGGGCCCGGGCACCCTCTACCCGATGCTCCACCAGCTGGAGCAGGCCGGCTATCTCGTCTCTCAAGCCGAGGTCGTCGGCGGCAAGCAGCGGAAATACTACCGGGCCACCGACGAGGGGTCGCAGGCGCTCGAGGACGCGAAGGCGAGGCTCCGCGAGCTGGTCAAGGAGGTCCTCCACGACGACCCGCCCACGCCTTCGATCCGACCGAGCCCCGCGCCTGACGAATGACCGGGGCGACGACCCGCCCATCCGGCCGCAAGCCCCGAACCGGGACCCGCGAGACGCCCATGAACCCGATCGACTTCGCCCTCAAACGCCCCCTGACGGTCATGGTCGCTGTCGCGGCCGTGGCCATGGGGAGCGTCCTCGCCGTGCTCCGGATGCCGATCGACGTCTTCCCGAACCTGAACCTCCCGGTGGTCTACGTCTGCCAGCCTTACGGCGGGATGGACCCGGCGCAGATGGAAGGGCTGCTCACCAACTATTACGAGTACCACTTCCTGTACATCTCCGGCATCCACCACGTCGAATCGAGGAACGTGCAGGGGATGGCCCTGATGAAGCTGTTCTTCCACCCCGGCACGAACATGGCCCAGGCCATGGCCGAGACGATCGGCTACGTCACGCGGTCGCGGGCGTTCATGCCGCCGGGGACCGTCTCGCCGTTCATCACCCGATTCGACGCCGGCAGCGTCCCGGTCGGGTATCTCGTCCTCTCCAGCCAGACGAAGTCGATCGGCGAGATCCAGGACCAGGCGCTCTTCAAGGTCCGGCCGATGTTCGCGGGCCTGCCGGGAGTCTCGGCCCCGCCCCCCTTCGGCGGCAGCCAGCGGACGGTCCTCGTCCGCCTGGACCCCGATCGGCTGCGGTCGTACGCCATGTCGCCGAACGAGGTCATCCAGGCGCTCTCGGCCGGCAACGTCATCAGCCCGTCGGGCACGGTCCGCATCGAGGACTCCATGCCCATCGTGCCGGTGAACTCGCTGGTCAAGGACGTGAACGAGCTGCTCACGATCCCGATCCGGCCCGGCGTGGAGCCGACGGTCTACCTTCGCGACGTCGCCACGGTCCAGGACGGCTCCGACGTCCCGGTCGGCTACGCCCTCGTGAACGGCCGCCGCGCGGTCTACATCCTCGTGACCAAGCGCGCCGACGCCTCGACGCTCGCGGTCGTCGACAACGTAAAACGCGCGCTCCCCGACATGCGCGCCGTGCTCCCGGACGACATCCAGGTCCGCTTCGAGTTCGACCAGTCCCCCACCGTCACCCGCTCGATCCAAAGCCTCGTGCTCGAAGGGGCGATGGGCGCGGGGCTGATCGGGCTCTTGACGCTCGTGTTCCTGCGCGACTGGCGGAGCGTCGTGGTCATCGTCCTGAACATCCCGTTCGCGATCTGCGGCGCGCTCGTGGGGCTCTGGCTCTCGGGGCAGACCCTCAACATCATGACGCTGGGGGGCCTGGCGCTGGCGGTCGGCATCCTGGTCGACGAATCGACGGTCGAGATCGAGAACATCCACGCCAAGCTGGAAGGGACGGAATCCGTGGCGCTGGCCGTCCGCCGGGGCAACCTGGACACGGCCGTCCCCCGCTTGCTGGCGATGCTCTGCGTGCTGGCCGTCTTCATACCATCGTTCTTCATGCAAGGGGCGGCTCAGGCCCTGTTCGTGCCGCTTTCGCTCGCGGTGGGCTTCGCGATGGTCAGCTCGTACCTGCTCTCCAGCACGTTCGTCCCGGTGCTCTCCGCCTGGATGTTGAGGGGCCATCGCATCGAATCGGGCGGGACCCGAAGACGTCCCCCGTTCGAACGATTCCGGGACGGATTCGCCTCGACCGCGGCCGGCATCCTGCACGCCCGATGGCTGGTCGTGATCGTCTACCTGGCCGCGGCCGGGCTGGTGCTCCTCGCCGTCGGCCGAAACCTGGGCCTGGAGATCTTCCCCCGCGTCGACGCCGGCCGGTTCCAGCTCCGGCTGAAGGCGCCCGCCGGCACCCGCATCGAGAAGACCGAGAAGATCGTCAAGGACGCCCTGGCCGCGATCGCCGGGGAAGCCGGCGAGGATGCGGTCGAGATCTCCGTCGGCTACGTCGGCCTCATCCCTTCGAGCTATCCCATCAATGCCATCTACCAGTGGACGGGTGGGCCCGAGGAGGCCGTCGTCCGGGTGGCGCTCCGGGAGGAGGCCGGCGTCGAGGTCGAGGCGCTCAAGCGCAGGCTCCGCGATCGACTCGCGGCGTCGGCACCCGGCGTCCAGTTCTCGTTCGAGCCGGCCGACATCGTGAGCGACGTCATGAGCTTCGGCTCGCCGACGCCGGTCGAGGTGGCCGTGAGCGGGCCCAGCTTCCCCGACAGCCGCGCCCACGCGGAGAAGATCCGCCGCGAGCTGGCCGCCGTCCCCACGCTTCGCGACGTGCGTTACGGGCAGGCGCTCGACTACCCCACCGTGGGCGTCCGGATCGACCGCGAGCGTGCGGGCCTGAGCGGCGTCACCACCGAGGAGATCGCACGGTCCCTCGTGACCGCCACGTCGTCCAGCCGCTTCGTGGTCCCCAACTACTGGCCCGACCCCAAGACGGGCATAGGCTATCAGGTGCAGGTGGAGATCCCCTATCAGGTGATGGATTCCATTGAGGACGTCGCCACCCTCCCCGTGCAGCGTTCCGGCGGCCCGTCGCTCCTCCTTCGAGACGTGGCCGACGTGGCGCCCGGCACGATGCCCGGCGAGTACGACCGCTACAACATGAAGCGGATGCTGACGCTCACGGCGAACGTCGTCGGCGAGGACCTCGGCCGGGCCGCCGATCGCGTGGCCGCGGCCGTGGCAAGGGCGGGCGAGCCGCCGAAGGGGGTCATGGTCGACGTCCGGGGCCAGATCGCCCCCATGCGCGAGATCCTCCGGGGACTCGCGATCGGGCTGGGAATGTCGGTGGCGGTGATCCTGCTCCTCCTGACGGCCAACTTCCAGTCGATCCGCCTCGCCCTGGTGGCCGTCGCCTCGGCCCCCGCGACGATGGCCGGGGTCGTCGTCGCCCTCGCCCTCACGGGGACCACGGCCAACCTCCAGTCGTTCATGGGCGCGATCATGGCCCTCGGCGTGGCGGTGGCGAACGCGATCCTGCTCGTGACCTTCGCGGAGCGGGAGCGGCTGGCCGGGGCCTCGGCCCGCGATGCGGCCGTCCGGGGCGTGCGCGACCGACTTCGGCCGATCCTCATGACCAGCCTGGCCATGATCGCCGGCATGGCGCCGATGGCCCTGGGGCTGGGCGAAGGGGGCGAGCAGACCGCCCCCCTGGGACGCGCCGTGATCGGGGGCCTCTCGGCGTCGACGCTCGCCACCCTCTTCGTGCTCCCCTCCGTGTTCGCGGTCGTCATGGGCGGCGTCGACCGCCGCTCGGCCTCGCTCCATCCCTTCGACCCCGCGAGCGCCCGGTTCGTCGGCGAGGACGAACAAGTCGCCCTCGCGGCCCGCAACGGCGTCCACCCGCCGGTTGCACAGGCGTCGAAGCGAGAACACTCCGAATCCGCGACCACCACTCCAGGACCAGCCACGCCATGAATCCGAGACAATCCGTGACCTGGTCATCGCGCGGACGCCTGGCAGCCAGGACGACCCTGCTCGTGATCGTTTGCGGCGCGGGATGCACGCGATCGCCCGAGTCGGCCTCGAACCCGGCCCCGACCGCCCCCGGCGGGGTGCCGATCGTCACCGTCGCGACGGTGGCACCGCAACGCGGCCCGATCCGCAAGATGACGCGGGAGCCCGGCCAGATCGAGGCTTACGAGGCGACGTCGCTCCACGCGCGCGTCGGCGGTTACATCCGATCGATCGCCGTGGACGCCGGCGATCCCGTCAAGGCGGGCCAGGTGATCGCCGAGATCGACGTCCCCGAGCTGGACGCGGCCGCCGATCAGAAGCGGGCGCTCCTCGAACAGGCGGAGGCCGGCCGGAAGCAGGCGGACGCGGCGGTCGTCGTCGCCCAGGCCGCCGTCTCCACGGCCGAGGCCAGGATCGCCGAGGCCCGCGCGTCCATCCGTCGGACCGACGCCGACGCGGCGCGATGGCAGGCCGAGTACGAACGCACGAGCCGGCTCGTGCGCGAGGGCGCCGTGACCGGCTCCGTGCTCGATGAGGCGCAGAGCAAGCTGGAGTCCGCCCGCGCGACTCGCGACGAGGCGACGGCCCTCGTCCAGTCGGCCGAGGCCGCCCAGGCCCAGGCCCAGGCCGAACTAGTCCAGGCGCGGGCCGACGTGCCCGCGGCGGCCGCCCGCGTCGACGTCGCCAGGGCCGACCTCGAGGCGGCGGAAGCCATGGCTGGCTTTGGGAAGATCCTCGCCCCGTTCGACGGCGTCGTCACGCGCCGACATGTCCACCCGGGACATCTGACCATGCCCGGCGGGGCGGGCACGCCCCTCCTCGAAGTCGAGCGCATCGACCGGCTGCGGGTCGCCGTCGGCGTGCCCGAGGTCGACGCGACGTTCGTCCAGCCCGGCGACCCCGCCGAGGTCCGGGTCCAGGCCCTCGACGGCCGCACGGTGAAAGGGGCCGTCTCGCGGATCTCCTGGTCCCTCGACCGCGCCACCCGCACCCTCCGCACCGAGATCGACCTGGACAACCCCGACGGGACGCTGCGGCCGGGGCTCTACGCCTATGTGGCCATCGTCGCCGAGGAACGGCCCGACGCCCTGACCCTCCCCACGACCGCGATCGTCAAGGAGGGGGGCGAGACGTTTTGCGTGCTGGTCGAAGCCGGAACCGCGAGCCGCCGAAAGCTCCGGCTGGGCCTGACGGGCGGCGGCCTCGTCGAGATCCTGGATGGCCTGGAAGGGGGCGAGACGGTCGTCGCCGCCGAAGCCGCCTCGCTGGCGGACGGGCAGCCCGTCGCGCCTTCAAAAGCCACTCCGAAATGAGATCCCGCCGCTCTGATCGGATGGGGCGGCCGCTCCGACGCGGTGCGGACTTCGAGAGAGTTATCGAGCGCGGGCGGATCGCAAACCGATAATATCGGAGGCCGAAATCAACGATCCGGGGTAGAACTCCGGGGAATGGGCGTCCGAATCGCCAGGGAGGGCGTCTGAAATGAGACCAGCAGGACGAATTGGGCCTCGCCTGGCCTGGCTGGCGATCGCCGCTTGCTCCTTCCTTCCCGCATCACGGGCGCAGTCCCCGGCCGCGTCGGTCGGCCCCGCCCCCGGGGAGAGCTCGATTCCGAAAGTGCCGGCTCCTATGGACTTGCGATCGCCCACGGCCGCTGCGAGGTCCACCCTCGCGCCGATCGCGGACGAGGGCGATGCGACCGGGGTGCAGTCCTCGGCGGCCCGCCTGGACGACCCGGAGGACGTCGGCTTGCCGCTGGAGCCCGATCAGGAGATCTACCCGATCGACCTCCCCGGCGCGTTGCGGCTCGCCGGCGCCCGGGATTTGGACATCGCCATCGCGAAGACGCGGGTGGCGCAGGCGGCGGCCGACCTGTCGCAGGCCCGGGCGCTCTGGCTGCCGAGCATCTTCCTGGGCCCTAACTGGATCCGGCACGACGGCCAGGCCCAGATCGTCGAGGGTCCGGTCCGCAACATCAGCAAGAGTTCACTGTTCCTGGGCGGCACGGCGGCCTCGGGTTCGAGCGTGAGCGGGCCGGTCCCCGCCGGCGGCCCGGCGCAGGTGACCGGGCTCACGACGGTGCTGCGGTTCTCGGACGCCATCTTCGAGCCGCTCGCCGCCAACCAGGTGATGAACTCCCGGAAGGCCCGGGTCGCCGCCGCGGGCAACGACGCCCTGCTGGGCGTCGCCGAGGCGTATCTGGATCTTCAGGCCGCCGCCGGACGGCTGGCGATCGCCCGCGAGGCCGCGACCAACGCGGACCGGCTGGCCGCCCTCACCGGCTCGTTCGCACGCTCCGGGGCCGGCCTTGAGGCCGACTACCGCCGGACCCTCGCCGAGCGGGACCGTCGCCGCAAGCAGATCGAGGAGGCCGTGGGCGAGGTCGAGATGGCGTCCGCCGAGCTGGTCCGCAGGACGCGGCTCGACCCGCGGATCGTCGTGGCCCCGGTCGAGCCCGCCGAATCGGTCCTCCGCATGGTGGACGACGACCTCCCGATCGACGACCTGATCGTCGCGGGCCTGCAGAACCGCCCCGAACTCGCGGAAGCCCAGGCCCTGGTCTCCGCCACGCTGGTCCGGCTGAAACAGGCCAGGCTCCGGCCGTTCATCCCCAGCCTGGCGCTGCGTTTCTCGGGGGGCGGCTTCGGCGGCGGTCGCAACGACTTCTTCGGCGATTTCGCCGGCCGCAGCGACGCCGACGTCAACCTGTACTGGGAGCTGGCGAACCTGGGATTCACCGACCGGGCGATCCAGCGCCGCCGGGCCGCCGAGAACCAGCAGAGCGTCCTGGAACTCGTCAAGCTCCAGGACCGGGTCGCGGCGGAGGTCGTGCGGGCGGAGAAGCGTCGGACGGCCGCCCATCGCCAGATGGCCCGAGCCCGCACGGCGCTCCCGGAGGCGGCCCGGTCGCTCGACCTGAACTTCACCAACATCCGAGCCGGCTCCGGCCTGCCGGGAGCCACCCGGCCGATCGAGGTCCTGCAGCCCATCCAGGCCCTCGCCCAGGCGAGGGCGGACTACCTCGACTCGGTCCTGAGCTACAACCGGGCGCAGTTCCAGCTCTACCACGCGCTCGGCCGGCCGCCTCGTCCGGATGTCGAACCGGCCGTGCCCGAGCCTCCCGCCACCCCCTTCTCGCCGCCCGCCGAGGTCCACCGCCGGTCGTCCTGACCATGATCGAGGACGGTGCCGATCGCACCCTTCCGCCGTCGCCGGCGTCCGAGGAGACGGGTCGCGTCCGTCACGTCGACCCGTCGGAGCAAGGACGGACCGGGTCAGCCGCTCTCGCGCAATCCATCCCGAAATCGCAAGCCTCCCAGTCGTGACCTATCCTGGAGATGTGCGATCGCGCCCATTCCTCCCGCCTTCCATAGCGGGGGTCGAACGGGCGGCGCTGATCTCGGGATGATCCCGGTCGCGAAGGAGCGATCCGATCCAATGTTCGATCACATTCGAATGGACGAGGTCTCTCGTCCGGCCGCGGGGCGATCGTACCTCTTCGTGGAAAGGCCGAATGATCGTCCGTCGCCGATGGCGAGCGGCGGCGGCGATTCGTCGCGCCGGGACGCATCGGCCCACCCGCGAGGTCTTCCGGCTCGCGAGCCGCTCGGGTTCGCAGGTCCGGGGCGGGGGCGCCGCCCCGCCCCCGAAGTCCGCCAGGTCTTCTACGAGTGGGACGTCCTGGCCGACACGATCCTGGACTTCGGCCCCAACTGCGAGGAGGTGCTCGGCTATCGTCCGGCAGAGCTTCTCGGCCCGCTGGACATCTGGGCCGGGCACATCCATCCCGACGATCGGGATCGCTTCCTCAGCGATCTCGACCCGATCCGGGTCAGCCGCGATCCTTTCCAGCTGCAGTACCGATTCCTCCACAAGTCGGGCCGCTACATCACCCTCCGCGACACGGGGCAGCTCCTCGGCGACGGCTCCGGGCCGCCGACGCGAGGCGTCGGCTTCGTCAGCGACGTGACCGAGCAGGTGCAGGCCGAAGAGCTCCTGATCGAACGCGAGTCGATCCTCCAGGGCTTCTTCAACAGCGCCCCGATGGGGATGTACATCCTCGAATTACTGGACGATGACCTGAGGATGCTCTCCGTGAATCCGTCGGGGGTCGCCCACTTCGGGATCCCCGAGGAGGCGATCCGGGGACGACTGCTGTCGGAGCTGGGCTACGATCGCCAGACGATCGACCTCTGGATCGGCCGCTATCGAGCGTCCCTCCGGGACGGCCGACCGGCCCGGTACGAGTACGCCGACGAATCGCCGTCGGGCCCGGTCTGGTTCTCCGGGACGCTCGCTCCCATCCCCGGCCCGCCGGCGGCTCGCCCTCGGTTCTGCTTCATCGCGGAGGACGTCACCGGGCGGAAGCGCGCCGAGCGGGAGCTGGAGGCGCTGAACCGCGACAGCCAGGCGATCATGGACACGATCCCCGACGTCCTCTACGTGCTCGACCGCGACGGCCGCGTGGTGCGCTGGAACCGCAGCCTGGAACGCGCCATCGGCTGGACGGCCGAAGAGGTCCGGGGCCGCCCCGCCCTCGACTTCTTCCCGACCGATCAACACGCGAGCGTGGCCTCGGCCATTCGTATGGACGACTCGGACTCGGGGCGGAGAATCATCGAGGCGTGCGCCTGGAACCACGACGGGACCACGACCCCCTACCAGTTCGTCAGCGCGTCGCTGCGGGACGACGAGGGCCGCGTCGTGGGGCTCGCGGGCATCGGCCGGAACATGACCGAACGGAACGCGCTGGAAGCGGCGCTTCGGGCGCAGGCCGAGGCCGTCGAGACGATCAATCGGGTGGGCCGATCGCTCTCCGCCGAGCTGGATCTGGAGACCCTCGTCCGCTCGATCAGCGACGCCTCGGTCCTGCTCTCCGGGGCCTCCTGCGGCGCGTTCGTGCCGGTCGGACTCGGCGACCACCATCCCTCGCTCGTCGCGGATTCGGCGCCCCCGCCGTTCGGCCACCCTTGCCCGTCGCTCCGCCGGTGCGCCGAGCTGCTGGGGCCGACGATGCGGAACTCCGAGACCGTCCGGCTGGACGACCTCGCCGCGGACGAGCGATTCCGCACGCTGGCCGAGCCCCTGTCCGCCGCCGACCCGCAGGGGCTCGTGAGCCTCCTGGCGGTCCCGGTCAAGGCCCGCAGCGGCGAGGTCCTGGGAGGGCTGATCCTGGGCCACGAACGCCGCGGCGCATTCGACGAGCGCGCCGAACTGCTGGTCTCGGGGCTCGCGGCCCAGGCCGCAGTCGCGCTGGACAACGCCCGCCTCGTGGAGGACCTGCAACGCAGCCGGGCCGAGATCGAGGCGGCCTACGACGAGACGATCGCCGGCTGGGCCCGCGCCCTGGACCTCCGCGACCAGGAGACCGAGGGGCACAGCCGTCGCGTCGCCGACCTGACGGTCCGCCTGGCCGAAGCCATGGGGATGAGCGACGACGAGTTGGTCCACGTCCGTCGCGGCGCCCTGCTGCACGACATCGGCAAGATGGGCATCCCCGACGGCGTCCTCCTCAAGCCCGGCCCCCTGGACGACGCCGAGTGGGAGGTCATGCGGCGGCACCCCACCTACGCCTACGAGATGCTCCGCCCCATCGCCTTCCTCGCCCCGGCGCTCGACATCCCTTACGGCCACCACGAGCGTTGGGACGGCACCGGCTATCCTCGCGGGCTGCGCAAGCGGCAGATCCCGCTGGCGGCGCGAATCTTCGCCGCCGTGGACATCTACGACGCCTTGATCTACGACCGCCCCTACCGCAAGGCCTGGCGGCCGGAGCGGGCGATCGCCTACATCCGATCGCTCGCGGGGACCCACCTCGACCCCGGCGTGGTCTCGACCTTCCTCCGACTCATGCGCGAGCCCGAACCCCGCCGCGCCGCGGGGCGACGGCAAATCCGGGTCCACCGCGATTCATTCCTGAGGACCTGGCGGTTCGCCCGATCGAGCCACGTCGAGGCGTAGGCCTGCCCGACGTCGCCCGATGACTCGCCGCGGGCGTCGGCCTTCCCTCGAACTCCCCCCGCCCCGACCTCCTCGTCGAGCGCCTCCTCCACCTCGCGAACCTCTCCTCTCGCCTCGCCTCGGCCCCCCATCCCGCTCGAGTCCTCGATCGCGCGGACCTCGCGTCGATCGTCCGGCCGACCTGCCGATCTCCTCGCCCTGCGGACATCCGCAGGGTTCCGGCGGCGGTCCACCTGACGCACCCTCGGCCCGACCGCCTCGGATCCGGTCGGGCCGAACTCCCTGCGCGTCGGGCGACCTCGCGACGAGAATCTTGACGAAATCTTGACGCCCCTCGCACGGACTTTGACGGCCGTTTGAGGCGGTCCCGGCTTTAATGACGACGGAGACAACGAACACCGGGGCTCGAACATGGACATCGCGTGGTTGGCGGCGGTAGCGGCGTTCTTCGGCGGCTGCGGCCTGGCGATCCGGATGATCGCCGGCCTGCGAGAGGAGGCGTGACGTGGACTGGACCTTGGCCCTCGCCGCGGGGACGGCGGTCGTCCTGAGCGGGTATCTCCTCGTCGCTTTGCTCAAGCCGGAGTGGTTCTCATGACGCTCAACGCACTCCTCCAGATCGCCATGTACCTCGCCGTCCTCGGCCTGTGCGTGCGGCCGCTCGGGTTGTTCATGGCGAGGGTCCACGAGGGCCGCATCCCCCTCGGAATGGGATTCCTGCGGCCGGTCGAGCGGCTGATTTATCGCGTTTGCAGGGTGGACGCGACCGTCGAGATGGACTGGAGACGCTACGCCTGGGCGCTCCTCTGGTTCAGTTTCGTGGGAATCTTGGTCGTCCACGCCGTGCAGCGGCTGCAGGGCGTCTTGCCCTGGAACCCGGAGGGCCTGCCCGCGGTCTCGTCGGACTCCTCGATCAATACGGCCGTCAGCTTCGTCACCAATACGAACTGGCAGGGCTACAGCGGCGAGACGACGATGAGCTATCTCACCCAGTCGGTCGCGCTGACGGTCCAGAACTTCGTCTCGGCCGCGGCGGGGATGGCGGTCCTCGTCGCGCTGGTCCGCGGCTTCGTCCGTCGCACGGCCGGGACGATCGGCAACTTCTGGGTCGACCTGACCCGGAGCGTCGTCTACATCCTCTTGCCGCTGTCGGCGATCCTCGCCCTAGCCCTGGTCTCGCAGGGGGTCGTTCAGACCTTCGCCGCCTCGCGCGAGGTCAGGCTCCTGGAAGCGGCCGCCGGGCCCGACGGAGCCGCGGCGACCCAGCGGATCGCCGTCGGACCGGCGGCCTCGCAGGTGGCGATCAAGCAGCTCGGCACCAACGGGGGCGGGTTCTTCAACGTCAACTCGGCGCACCCGCTGGAGAACCCCACGCCGCTCTCGAACTTCCTTCAGGTCCTGGCGATCCTGCTGATCCCGGCGGCCTTGTGCCTCACGTTCGGCGAGATGGTCGGAGACCGCAGGCAGGGATGGGCGTTGCTCGCCGCCATGTCGGTCTTGTTCGTCGCCATGCTCGCCTTGACGGTCGCGGCCGAGTCGCGCGGCAACCCTGTCCTGGACGCGCTCGGCGTGAGCCCGACGGGCGGCAACATGGAGGGCAAGGAGGTCCGATTCGGGGCCGCGAACTCGGCCCTGTGGGCGGTGGCGACCACCGCGGCCTCGAACGGCTCCGTGAACGCGATGCACGACTCGTTCAACCCGCTGGGGGGCCTCGCGGCCATGTGGCTCATGCAGCTCGGCGAGGTCGTCTTCGGCGGCGTCGGATCGGGGCTGTACGGCATGCTCGCCTTCGCGCTCGTGGCGGTCTTTCTCGCCGGACTGATGGTCGGCCGCACGCCGGAGTATCTGGGCAAGAAGATCGGGGCCTTCGAAATGAAGATGGCCTCGCTCGTGATCCTCCTGCCGTGTGCGATGGTCCTGGTGGGCACGGCCTTCGCCGTGATGCTCCCGCAAGGCAAGGCCGGCGTGTTCAACCCCGGCCCGCACGGCTTCAGCGAGGTGCTCTACGCCCTCTCGTCGGCATCCAACAACAACGGCAGCGCGTTCGCCGGGCTCGGCGCGAACACGCCCTTCTACAACGGCCTGCTGGGGCTGGCGATGCTCGTCGGCCGGTTCGGGGTCATGATCCCGATCCTGGCGATCGCTGGCTCGCTCGCCGCCAAGAAGTCCGTGCCCGTCGGCCCCGGCACGCTCCCCACCCACACGCCGCTCTTCGTGTTCCTGCTCGTGTCCGTGGTCGTCGCGGTGGGCGCCCTCTCCTTCTTCCCGGCCCTGGCGCTGGGGCCGATCGTCGAACAGCTCCTGCTCCCCTCCTGACCGAGGATCCTCAGACCATGACGCCCCATGCACGACAGTCGCCGGCCTTCGACCGCAAGCTTTTCCTCGAAGCGACCCGCGACTCGTTCCTCAAGCTCGCCCCCCGCAACCAGCTCAGGAACCCGGTGATGTTCGCCGTCTACCTGGGGAGCCTCCTCACGACGTGGCTCTGGATCCGATCCTTGACCACACCCACGGGCGAGCCTTCGGGATTCATCCTCGGGGTCGGCGCCTGGCTCTGGTTCACGGTCCTGTTCGCCAACTTCGCCGAGGCGATCGCCGAGGGGAACGGCAAGGCCCAGGCGGCGAGCCTTCGAAGATCCCGGACCGAGGTCGTCGCCCGCCGCCTGGTGGACCGTCGGGCGCGGACGACGGAGGACGTCCCCGCGCCCGACCTAAAGGTGGACGACCTGGTGATGGTCCACGCGGGCGAGATCATCCCCGCCGACGGCGAAGTCGTCGAGGGGGTCGCCTCGGTCGACGAGAGCGCCATCACGGGCGAGAGCGCGCCCGTCGTCCGCGAGAGCGGCGGCGACCGCAGCGCGGTCACCGGCGGGACGCGGGTCATCTCCGACTGGCTGCTGATCCGGGTGTCGACCCTGCCGGGCGAGAGCTTCCTCGACCGCATGATCGCCATGGTCGAGGGGGCGAAGCGGCAGAAGACGCCCAACGAGATCGCGCTGGCGATCCTGCTGGCCGCCCTGACGCTCGTCTTCCTGCTGGTCGTCGCCACGCTCCTCCCGTTCTCGCGATACAGCGTCGAGGCCTCCGGGCAGGGACGGCCGATCACGCTGACGGTGCTGACGGCCCTCTTCGTCTGCCTCGCCCCGACGACGATCGGGGCCCTGCTCTCGGCGATCGGCATCGCCGGGATGAACCGACTGAGCCGGGCCAACGTCATTGCCATGTCGGGCCGGGCCGTGGAGGCGGCCGGCGACGTGGACGTGCTGCTGCTCGACAAGACCGGCACGATCACCCTGGGCGATCGCCAGGCGACCCGCTTCCACCCCGCCGAGGGGGTGTCCGAGCGAGACCTGGCCGAGGCCGCCCAGGTCGCCTCGATCGCCGACGAGACCCCCGAGGGCCGCAGCATCGCGGTGCTCGCGAAGACCCGATTCGGGCTCCGCGGCCACGACCTCCAGGGTCGCGAGCACGAGTTCGTCCCCTTCACGGCCAACACTCGCATGAGCGGCGTCGACCTCGAAGGCCGGGTCATCCGCAAGGGCGCCGCCGACGCGGTGGATCGCCACATCCGCGATCAGGGCGGGACGACCCCGGCCTCGTTGCAGGAAGAGGTCCGGCGGATCTCCCGATCCGGCGGCACCCCGCTCGTCGTCAGCCGCGACGCCCAGGCGCTCGGCGTGATCGAGCTGAAGGACGTCGTGAAGGGGGGCATCAAGGAGCGGTTCTCCGAGCTTCGCCGCATGGGCATCAAGACCGTGATGATCACCGGCGACAACCCGCTCACCGCCGCCGCCATCGCCGCCGAGGCCGGCGTCGACGACTTCCTGGCCGAGGCGACCCCCGAGGCCAAACTGGCCCTGATCCGCGAATACCAGAAGGGCGGACGCCTGGTGGCGATGACCGGCGACGGCACCAACGACGCCCCGGCGCTCGCCCAGGCCGACGTCGCGGTCGCCATGAACACGGGGACTCAGGCGGCCAAGGAAGCCGGCAACATGGTCGACCTCGACTCGAACCCCACGAAGCTCATCGAGGTCGTCAACATCGGCAAACAGCTCCTCATGACCCGAGGCGCGCTGACCACCTTCAGCATCGCCAACGACGTGGCCAAATACTTCGCCATCCTGCCGGCCGCCTTCGCCGCGACCTTCCCCGTGCTCAAGTCGCTCGACGTGATGCGGCTGTCCTCGCCGGCGAGCGCCGTCCTGTCGGCGGTGATCTTCAACGCCTTGATCATCATCGCCCTGGTCCCCCTGGCCCTGAAGGGGGTCCGCTACCGGCCGGTCGGCGCCGCGCAGATCCTCCGGGACAACCTGCTCGTCTACGGCCTGGGCGGGCTGATCGTGCCGTTCGTCGGCATCAAGGCCATCGACACGCTGCTCTGGGCGATCGGGATCGCCTGAAGACTCCTGGCTCCTTTCGAGACGAGATCCATGAAGGAAGATTTTCGCACCGCCGTCTTGATGCTCACGGTCCTCACCGGGCTGACCGGCGTGGCCTATCCCCTCGCCGTCACGGCCGTCGCCCAGCTCGTCTTCCCGTCCCAGTCGGGGGGCGGCCTCGTCGTCCGCGGCGGCGAGGCCCTGGGTTCGTCGCTCATCGGCCAGCCGTTCCGCGAGCCCCGATACTTCTGGGGCCGCCCCTCGGCGACCTCGCCGACGCCGTACAACGCCGGGGCGTCGGCGGGCTCGAACCTCGGCCCGCTCAACCCCGCACTCCGGCAGAACGTCCGGGCCCGGATCGACGAGGTGCGAGGCGGCGACCCCTCCGTCGGACGCATCCCCGTCGATCTCGTCACCGCCTCGGGGAGCGGCCTCGACCCGCACATCAGCCCCGAGGCGGCCGAAGTCCAGGTCCCACGGGTGGCGAAGGCCCGGGGGAAGTCGGAAGATGAGGTCCGTCGGCTCGTGGCCCGCCACGTGGAGGGGAGGCAGTTCGGCCTGCTCGGCGAGCCTCGCGTGAACGTCCTCCTGCTCAACCTCGCGCTCGACGAGGCGACCCCAACACCATGAACGACGGCCGCCCCGATCCCGATTCCTTGCTGAGGCAGGTCCAGGCGGAGGAGTCCCGGCGAGGCCGGGGCGCGCTCAAGATCTTCTTCGGATACGCGGCCGGCGTGGGCAAGACCTACGCCATGCTGGAAGCCGCGCGGCGGGCCGTCGCGGCGGGACGCGAGGTGGTCGTCGGCTACGTCGAGCCCCACGGACGGCCCGACACCTCCGCCCTGCTCCAGGGGATGGAGGTCCTGCCGACCCGCGAGGTCGAGCACCGCGGCGTCGCGCTGCGGGAGTTCGACGTGGACGCGGCCCTGGCGCGGCGTCCCGAGCTGATCCTCGTCGACGAGCTGGCCCACACCAACGCCGAGGGCTGCCGCCACGCGAAGCGATGGCAGGACGTCGAGGAGCTTCTCGAAGCGGGAGTCCACGTCTGGACCACGCTCAACGTCCAGCACATCGAGAGCCTCAACGACGTGATCGGCCGCGTGACCGGCGTGACGGTCCGCGAGACCCTCCCCGACGGCGTCTTCGACCGGGCCGACGACCTGGAGCTGGTCGATGTCTCGCCCGAGGATCTGGTCGATCGGCTGAAAGCCGGCAAGGTCTACCGGCCCGAGCAGGCCGATCGGGCGCTGGCCGGCTACTTCCGGAAGTCGAACCTCGTGTCGCTCCGGGAGTTTTCGCTCCGGCAGGCCGCCCGCCGGGTCCAGTCCGACGTCGAGAACGCCCGCCGGGAGCGGTCGGCCACCGAGCCCTGGGCGACCGCGGACCGGCTGCTGGTCTGCGTGGGGCCGAGCCCGTCCACCGCCCGGGTCCTCCGCACGGCGAAGCGGCTGGCCTCGGCCCTCGACGCGCCCTGGATCGCCGCCTCGGTGGAGCGCGTGGGGATGACGGCCGACCCGGTCGTCCAGGAGCGGATGGCGACGCACTACCGACTCGCCGAGCGCCTGGGGGCCGAGGTGGTCGCGCTCTCGGGAGAGGACGTCGCCGCCGCCCTCCTCGACTGCGCGCGCTCCCGGAACGTGACCAGGATCCTCGTCGGCAAGACCGAACAGCCACGCTGGCGTCGGCTGTTCTCCGGCTCGATCGTCGACGAATTGCTCGAGCGCAGCGGAGACATCGACGTCTACGTGGTCCGCGGCGAAGGCGAACCGATCCGCCGGATCGGCTTCGGCCCCCCCGCCGCGGCCTCCGATCGGGCCGCCTATTACCGGGCCGCGGCGATTTTGGCCGCCGGCGCCCTCGTCGCCTCGCTCGCCGACCATATCGGGCTGGGCGAGGCCAACGTCGTCATGATCTTCCTCGCCTCAGTGGCGGTGACGGCCGCCCGCTGCGGCCGCGGGCCGTCGGTCCTGGCCAGCCTGCTCGCCGTGCTGATCTTCGATTTCGGATTCGTGCTCCCGCATTACACGCTCGCCGTCGCCGACACCCGATACGTCGTGACCTTCGGCGTCATGCTCGCCATCGCCCTCCTGGTCAGCACCCTCACGGCCCGCCTGAAGGCGCAGCTCGACGCGGGCAAGGTTCGGGAGAGGCGCCTCACGGCCCTGTACGAGCTGGGCAGGCAACTCGCCTCGATCTCCGGGGCGACCTTCCTCGCGTCGGCGGCGGCCCGGAAGGTCGCCGAGCTGACCGGAGGGGAGGTGGCCCTGTATCTGGGAAGCCCGGGCGAAGCCCCCGAGGTCGCGTTCGGCCGCAAGTCGACCATCGCCTCGCATCCGATCAGCGACCCGACCGCGCGGTGGGTGATCGAGCACGACCGGATGGCCGGGGCGGCCACCGACACCCTGCCCAACGCCGTCGCGCTCTTCCTGCCGCTGACCGCGTCGCAGCAGACCGTCGGCGCCCTCGCCGTGAGGACCGACTCGATCGAGAGGCTCCTGGAGCCCGACCAGAGGCGTCTCTTGGAGTCGTGCGCGGGGCAGCTCGCCCTGGCCGTCGAGCGCGACCGGATGTCGCTGGCCGCGGCCGACGCCCTGGTGAAGGCCCAGACCGAGCAGGTCCGCAACACGCTGCTCAACGGGGTGTCGCACGACCTGCGCACGCCGCTGGCCGCGATCGCCGGCGCGAGCGGCAGCCTGCTTCAGGGCGACGCGATGGATGATTCGACCCGTCGTCAACTTCTGGAAACGATCGCCGACGAGGCGACCCGCCTGACCCGGCTGCTGGAGAACATCCTCCAGATGTCCCGCCTCGACGCCGGCGCGGCGACGGCGCGGATGCAGTGGAACATCCTGGAGGAGGTGATCGGCTCGGCGCTGGTCCGCATGCGCCCGGATCTCGGCGATCGGCGGGTCGAGGTGTCGATCCCCGCCGACCTGCCGCTGCTCCTCCTGGACGGCCTGCTGCTGGAGCAGATGTTCGTCAACCTGCTGGAGAACGCCGCCCGCTACACGCCCGCGGGGGCGACGGTCTGGATCACGGCGCGTCCCGAGGCCCGTTGGCTTGTGGTCACCGTGGCCGACGACGGCCCCGGCCTGCCGCCCGGCTCGGAGGAGCGGATCTTCGAGAAGTTCGAGCGCGGCGCGCCCTCCGCCGACGCCGGGCGAGGTAGTGGCCTGGGGC
Source organism: Paludisphaera soli (assembly GCF_011064595.1). Classification (GTDB taxonomy): domain Bacteria; phylum Planctomycetota; class Planctomycetia; order Isosphaerales; family Isosphaeraceae; genus Paludisphaera; species Paludisphaera soli. The sequence goes on from NZ_JAALJI010000031.1 coordinate 68,444, forward strand.
TCGCCATCTGTCGGGCGGTGGCGAAGGTCCACGGCGGCTCCATCACGGCGGAGAATCGTCCCGGAGGCGGGGTGCAGTTCCGCATCCGCCTCCCGCTCCCGGAGAATCCCCCGAAGGTCCAGACGGACCAGGTCTGAGGCCCTCCCCGCGACGATTCGGAGAGAACGACCGTGCCCGAACGAAGCCATCTCGTCCTGATCATCGACGACGAGCCCCCCATCCGGCGCTTCCTGCGGGCCTCGCTCACCGCCGAGGGGTACGGGGTGATCGAGGCCGAATCGGGGGAGTCCGGGCTGAGGCTCGCCGCCCGTCAGCCCCCGGATCTCGTGATCCTCGACCTCGGGCTGCCGGACGTCGACGGCCAGGATGTCCTCCTTCGCCTCCGGGAGTGGCTGACCGCCCCGGTGATCGTCCTTTCGGCGCGGGACCAGGAGCCGCAGAAGGTCGAAGCTCTCGACGGCGGCGCCGACGACTACCTGACGAAGCCGTTCGGCGTCGGCGAACTGCTCGCCCGCATCCGCACGGCGCTGCGGCACGCCCGCCCCGCCGGAGCGGAGTCGTCGATCCTCACGATCGGCGAGCTTCAGGTCGATCTCACCGCCCGGCAGGTGACTCTCGCCGGCGAGCGGCTCCCCCTAACCCCCCTGGAGTACAAGCTCCTGGTCACGCTGATGAGGCACTCGGGCAAGATGCTGACCCACCGATTCCTGCTCCGGGAGGTCTGGGGCCCGCATGCCTCCCAGGAGACGCACTACCTCCGCGTCTTCGTGGCGGGCCTGCGGCGCAAGCTGGGCGACGACCCCGCCCATTCCCGCTACATCGCCACCGAACAAGGCGTGGGCTACCGCTTCGCCGCCGAGTGAGAGCGAGATCACGGGCGCCTACCTGGACGATCGATTCGACGCCTAGCGAAAAAGCCAGCCTGCGGTGAACCGCAGGCTGGCTTTCAGTGGAGGCGGCGGGAACAAAGCCCAGTGGTCCGATCTGTTGCGGCGAAAGGAGTTGCGTCGAAGTCGCCATTCCTTATCTGACACGTTATCTGACACTCTCAGGAAACGGGTTCAAGGCGTACGACATTGCATCCCTCTCCTGAGAGTCGATGATCAACAGCATCTCGTTCCGAATCGCTGCGCCCCCGACCGCATGATCAGCATGGGGTATCCTTGAGGCGGCTTCGAGGGGCCTCGGGGGCTGCCATGAGTTCGGACACCAGCAAAGATGCGGACGCACCGGTCCACCTCCAGCACGTCCTGATCAAATGGACCGGCGGCAAGCGGCGGCAGGCCCGCCGGATCGTCGGGCACCTCCCCGACAAGATCGCCGCCTACCACGAGCCGTTCCTCGGCGGCGGGGCCGTCCTGTACGAACTGCTCGGGAGCGACATCAGGGTCGGGCGCATCGAGTGCGGCGACACCTGCGTCCCGCTCATCGAACTCTGGCAGGTCATCCGGGACGATCCCGAGGGGTTGGCTCGGAGCTACGCCGAGATGTGGACGCTGCTCCAGGACGGGGGCGGCGGCTTCTACTATCGGGTCCGTGAGGAGTTCAACCGCCGGCCGCACCCGTACCTCTTCTTCTTCCTGCTGCGGACGTGCCGCAACGGCCTCGTCCGGTTCAACAGGCGGGGCGACTTCAACGCCGGCTTCCACCAGGGGCGGCCCGGGATGAGTCCGGAAAGCGTCGAGGCCGTCCTGGACGACTGGCGGCGTCGGCTGGCCGACAGGCCGGTGCGGTTCTCGGTGCGGGATTACAGGGAGACCAACGCCGAGGCCGGCGACGTGCTCTACCTCGACCCGCCTTACCAAACTCGGGGCGGCGGATACTACTCGGGCATGATCGACTTCGGGGCGTTCTTCGCCTGGCTCCAGGGTCAGCGAGGCGACCACTTCCTCTCGCTCAACGGGTCGATCGACGGCAGGGACCGCACGGTGGCGGTTCCCGCCGACCTCTACGACGATCACTTCCTGCTCGACAACGGCGTCAGCACGTTCGACCGCCTCCTGGGGACCGGGAGTCTGCCGGTCCGGGACAGCCTCTACGTCAAAAGGCGACCGGCCGGTAGAGATCAGGCCGGCCGCAGCCTCGACTTCGGATTCGCCGATGAAGGGCCGAGGAGCGGCCTCGGCCCTTCGATTCGTCGGCGGCACGCCCCGGCGGATTAGATCGAATCCCAGAACCTCCTCAACGCCTCCGCCTCCCGTCGACGGGCCAGGCGGTACTGCTCGTATTCCTCGGAGCCGAGGGCGAGGACTCGGCACGAGGCGTCGATCTCGTCGGGCGTGGGAGGGGCCTCGTGTCGCCTGGCCTCCCAATAACGGCGGCACTTCTCCAACTGACGCTCGGTCAGGGAGCGTGAGTTGCCGTTCACGTCGACCTTCACGAAAAAGTACGGGCCGTACAGGCCGCAGCCGTTGGGCCGGTCTTCGATACCGTGGTAGTCCTCGGCGCAGACGATGCAGACGCCGGTGCCCACTTCGACCATCTGGAAATATCGATCGCCGATCGCCTTCTGCCAGGCTTCGCAGTGGTCGTCGACCGCCGCTCGGCAGGGCTCGCCGCCCACGGGGACCATGAGGATCACGAGCTTCTTCGGTTTCTTCATCGCAGCTCCTCCCCGGCCATGTTTGGAAGAATCCACCGAGCAGGGCGGCCGGAGACCCCGCCCGGCGGGTTTGGAGTGAGGCGAAGGCGGGGGACGCACCGTCCCCGCCCGCCCGGACGCTAGATTCCGGGACGCCTCGGATTTCCTAACTGCGGCGTGACGGCGGCGATGACGGCCGCCGGGCCGGAGCCCTGATCGGATCGGGTCGGTCCGGGAGTCAGCCGGCCCGGTCCTCTCCGGGTGCGAATGCGCCGGAACCGCCCGATGATCCTGGTCCGTCCGATGTCGGGCGATCGGACTCTCGGCGCTCCCGTCGGTGCCTCCTGATCGCCGCCAGGCAGGCCGAGGCGATCTGCCTGGCGAGCGTGAGCCGGGCCTCGTCGAGGCCCGTGATCTCGATCCCGCCAACCGCCACTGCGATCTCGGCGATCGTCGCCGACGCTCGTCCGGGGAAGAACTCGTCGATGAACTCGTCGGTGCCGGGCTCGCAGTTGCCCGCCTTGATCGAGTCCCGGCGCTTCACGACCACGTCGCCGACATCGGCGAGGTCGTGCCGGGCCAGTTTCTCGACGAGGCGTTGCAGTCGGTCTCGGTGCGCCTCGTTGCGACGGCGGCGACGTTCGTCTCTCTCGACCTGCGGGATCGCCTGGAGCCGCAGTTTCCGTCGGAGAGCGGCCACGGCCTCGGCGGCCTCCCCTCCAAGCTGGTGGTACGCCGTGCCGCTGGGGCGGTGGTAGGCGATCCAGCCGGTCTCGGCCCGGACCGACAGCCCTCGACTCCGGCGGACCCAGGAGGCCGGGAAGGCTTCGATTTCGCCGTCCATCTCGACGGGTCCGGCGTGGGTGGTGAGCAAACGGTCCAGGAAGGCGAGCCCCCGGTCGCCGACCGTTCGACGCCAATTCGGGCTGATCGTCAGGCGGACTTCGAGATCCGTCCCGGACCAGTTATGCCTTCGATGCCACACCTTCCGACTCGTGGCGTCGGCGCTCGGCTCTTCGCCGATCTCGACCGTGATTCGATTACCGCCGCCGACCCAGCCGGAAGCGGCGAGCCGGTAATTTCTGCGATACAGGGCTCCGACTTCTCGTCTAGCCGATTCATCCTCCTCAAGCATGGGCGCACCTTCCTCTCCCTCCCTCAAGGGGAGCGTTTCCTTGTAGACCTTGGTCCATCGTCCTCGTCGGGCCGGGAAGCTTCCCGGCTCACGCCCCGGCGATGGAGGCCGGGGCCGGGGAGGGGACGCACCGTCCCCTCCCGCCCGGACGCTCGGCTCCGGGACGCCTCGGATTTCGGCGGCCGATCCCAGAAGACGGCGGAGAGGTGCCTCGCCGGGGGATCGGCCCTTGGAGTGGACCTGGGCGGTCCGTCTCGCTTGGCGCCCGGACCTGGGAGGGGGCTCACGTCCTTCAGGATCGCCTCGGCCCCAGGTCGGCGAACATCGGGCGAGAGGCTTCGGCGATCAGAACTCGTTGAACCAACTCAGCGCCCCCTCCAACTCCTCGCCGAACTCTCCGGCCTTCCGGTCCCCGATCGCCTCCTGGACGGCCTCCAACTGATCGCCGATCGCCTTGACGCAATCCCGAAGGTCGTCCCAATCCAGCCGGGGGCACTGGACGGGGAGTTTTGCCAGCCGTGCGGGGATCGGCGGCAGGTCCAGCACGGCCTCCAGGGCGGCGGTGGCGTTGGGATTCTCGCCGTCGAAATCGAAGTCGTCGCCACGGTCCTCGATGTCCTCGTCGCAGGACTCGACCTCCTCCAAGACGCCGGAGGCCCACTCCAGCAGGATCTCCACCTGGCGGCCGATGGTCGGGCCTTCGGCCTTGGGTAGGGCATTGCGGCGGCGAGGCTCGGTCTTGCGGAGGCCGAGGAGTTCGTTCGCCGAGTCGGTCTTCTTGGTCTTGGGCATGTCGCACCTTCTTTCGTTGAAGCGGCAGGGAGTGGGAAAGTATGTCTTCGCAGCCGTCGTTCGAGACGACGCCGGCCATCGGCCGGCGTCCTCAATCGAGGACGGGCGGGGGACGAGCCGTCCCCCGCCCGCTCGATGGTCCTGAGGCGGATGCACCGATCCGGCGTCGGCGGGCTTCGCACCGCCTCGACGGTTCGTCAGCCCTCGCATTCGTCGTCTTCGGGAGGCGACCAGTCGGCCCGCTCCTCGGGGGGCACGCTGCGGAGATAGTCCTCCACGACGGATTCGCCGCCGGTGAACAGGCCGGCCAGGAAGTCGTAGTCGAGGGGCTTGAAGGACGCCTCTCGGACCCCCGTGCGGTCGGCCGCCTCCAACTCGACGCCGGCCCCGAAGATGAAGAAACCGTCACCCTTCAGCCGATGTCCCAGCAGGGCCGCCGCCTCGAAGGGGCTCTTCCCCTCCACCTGGGCCCGTGCGACGGTGAAGCAGAAAGTCGCCGTGAAGCTCACCTCGAAACCGGCGCCGAGCGTCGAATCGTGCTCTATCATCTCGATCTCCTTCATGTAGAAGTCGACAAGTCAGTAGTTGATCCAGAGGCTCTCGACACGCTCCACCCGGCCGATCCCTTTCATGCGGATCGACACCGGGCGGGAGACGACACGCCAGTCGGACAGCCAACGGTCGTAGATGGGGTTGGCGTAGCCCGAGAGGGCGACCTTGCCCCGGAGCTGTCGGATGCGACGGCACAGCTCGACGTGCGTCTCGTCGGACAGGCCGAAGCGCCCGTAGATCTTGCGGCCGACGCCGACGTAGGGCGGGTCCAGGTAGTAGCAGGTCTCGGGCGAGTCGAGGTCGTGCAGGTGGTCCAGGCAGTCGCCGGAGACGATCCGCACCCCCTGGAGGCGACGGTGGCATTCGGCGAGCTTCCCCACGCCCCGATACCAACGCCCCTGCTGGTCCCACCCCGGGCTGTCCGAATAGCCCCCGCCGCCGCCGCTGTGGCCCATCAGCCGCAGGGTGAACGTCAGGGCCGCCAGGTCGAGGGGCGAGCCCCAATCCCCCGCTCGGAGGCGATCCTTGGCCTCAAGCCAAGTCTCGTATCGCCAGCGGAGCGGCTCCAGCCGCCGTCGGAGGGCGACGTGATCGTCCCTCACCGCCTTGAGCAAGGCGACCTGTCCGGGGTTCCTCTCGATCAGCACCTCCTCGGGCGACCGGGCCTTGTTCAGCAGGACGTTGGCGGCCCCGGCGAACCCTTCGACGTAGCGCCGCCGTGCCGGCAGGTGGGCGACGATCCACTTGGCGATCGTCGCCTTGCCTCCGGGATGTCGACAGATCATCAAGCCGACACCTCCCCCGCCGAAGGAGCGGGGACGAGCCGGGCCGGGTCGCCGTTGCGGAGCCAGTACTCCCGGACGGCCCGAGCGATCACCTGGTCGTGCCCCGCCTCCTCCTGGGCGGCCAGGAAGTCGAGCAGCTTCCAGCACGTCTGGGGCAGCCGCACGGGGAGGGCCTCGACGGCGTCGGCGTACCGGTCCTCCAACCCCCGCAGGACGGCTGCCGTCGGGCGCTCCTGCACGGGCTCCCGACTACTCCCTCCCGAGGACGGGCGGATGGCGGCGACGACCATCGAAGGGGCGGGAGGGGTCATCTCGGCTGCGAGAGGCGGCTCGACGACGCCATCCTCCGGCGCCGAGACGACGGGGGCGGCGGTCGGGGCGACGGTCGGGGCGGCGTCCATGGCGGCGTCCAAGGCGAGGAGATCCTCGAACTTGGGCCGGGGGTAGATGCCCAGGTCGTAGTACGCCTCCATCTTCCCGACGTACTTGTCGAGGGCCTCGACGCTCCCGGCCCGGAAGAAAAGGAGCCGTCGGCGGCGGAAGGTCTCCTTGGGATAGCCCTGGTCCTTGGCCCATCGGGTCCACTTGCCGCCGAGCTGGTCGTACTTCAACTGGGCCGCCGCCCCGAAGTAGTACTCGTGCCGGAGCGACTTCCGCTCCAAGCCCTCGACGGCCCGGTCGTGCTCCCGCATGTAGGCCAGGAGGCGTCCCTCGTCCCAGGTGGCGTCGGGCAATTCGGTGCGGGGGGCGGTGGGCTCGGCGATAGTCGTGGCGGCCATGGCCTCGATGGTCTGTGCGTGATCCATTTCTCGTGACTCCGCTTGAGGTTGCGTTGCGTCCGCCGGATCAGCCGGCGACACCTCACGAGTTGGTGTCAGAAGCCATTTCTATTTCGCTACAAAATTCGATACAAACAACTCGGCCACCTCGGTTTTCTTGGGACCGCTAGGCTTGCTGATGGTTGCTACACATTCGCTTTGGAGAGTCGAAGGTGCCTCTCTCTCAGAAGAAGCGGTTCGCCAGGAATCTCGATAAGTTGCTCGCAGCCCGCAACTTGACCCGCAAGGAAGCGGCGGAGTGGGCGCAGGTGCCCTACCAATGGCTTCGAAGGGCGGTCACCGAGGGGATCTCCCGGCCCGAGACCCGCAACATCGCTCATCTCAAGGCCCTCGCCGACCGCCTCGGGCTTTCGAGCCCGGATCGCTTCTGGGACCGTAGCCTATATGTGGAGCCGATCCCGGACTCAATCGAGGACGAGGCGGATCGGCTCGCCGAGCTGATGCGAAAGTACGTCACCCTCGTCGGGCCGGATGATGGACTGGTATGTGCCATCCGGTCGAGGCTCTGGTCGGGCGTGCATCACGAAGAGCTGAGGAAGCGGCAGCTCGACGCCATGAGGCGAGAGGTGGAGCGAGAGGATGCGTCGAGGAAGTCGGAGCTGAGGGATCTGGACGACTCGAAAACCCGGTGGCGGCGTTATCGTGAGGCGATCGGCCGAGCGACGGCCGGCCGGGATTCGGAAAGGGAGGATCGCCGGAGGGACTTCGAGGCGACGGCGGAGGGCACGGGTCCGGCGGACAGCTTGATCAAACTGTTCGAGTCCGAGTTCGTCGAGGTATGGAAGGCGATCGGCCTTCCCCGTGTCGAGGAAGTCCGCATCGACGCATGGACCGTCGCCGCCCATGCCTCCGCCGCCAAAGGTGCGGACGCCTCCGTCGTCTCGAATTTATGGATTGCGGAGTACGCCCGCCTCCTTGACGAGACCGTGGAAGGGGCGAAAGACTCCATCCGTCGGTTCGTCCAAAGGGCTTACCGGATCGAGGAGGATCTCGTCGTCCCTCGTGGAGGCGGCGAATCGCTTCTCAGGGACGGGGGCGGCACCGTCGTCGAGGAACAAGCCTCGACGCAGGGGCAGGCATCTTCCACGGACGCCCCCCATGTCGAGATTCCGGCGATCGTCCACGAGGCGCTCGATCGGATTCGCCGCTCCGTCAAAACCCGATTCCGGGAAGCCGGCCTCGTCAGGACCGAAGAGGTGACGGTCACACCCGAGGAGGTCGTCGCACGTCCCGAGTTGTTGGCGGAGGCTGAAGCCCGAACGCTTTGCGGCAGGATTATGAACCTGGTGTGGGTTCCGAAGTACGCCGCCATCGTAGGCCTGCCCCTTGAGCAAGCGTTCGATCTCGTGTCGAGGCGGTTGAACGAGGCAGATATTGCGGCCGGGGCGAGAGCAACCGGGGTCGGGGAGGCGTCCGACCACGGTCCGGTCGCCGACGTGCGATCGCAGGAACAGCACCCTGACTCGAAGCTCGTCGAGACGCCCCCTGAGATCGACTCGACTCCCGCCGTCGAAACGCCCGAGCAGAAAGAGCATCGACGCTGCGAGGAGCGGCGGCGTGTCGCCGGCCAGGAGGCGGCAGCCTTGGTCGCCAAGGTCTTCGCCGCTCTCGACCTCGAACAGTCGTCGCTGATCCATCGCATCTACGGTTCACGAAGCCAGGCCGAGTCATGGGTGCAGGCGGAACTGTACTATGAATTGATCCGCCTCGAACATGTGGACCTCGTCTCGCCGCCAGCCGTCCTCGACCAGGCGGTTGATTTCGTCGCCGGGCAGCTGATGGAGGACGTAGAGACTCACCTCGCCCCGTCCAAGGCCGACGTTCCCAGGCGGCACGAAATCGACGAACAGGTCGCCGCAGACGAAAGGCCGCTCGAACTCCGCCGGCGTGTCGAGCATCTGGACGACGAAGATCTCGGCAGCCCGCCGGGGCCGATCGGCACGGCTCTGCAGGACTTGATCACGGGGTGCGTCGCCGACGATCTGTCGAAGTACGAGGAGCGGGCGGACGACGTTTTGGAACTGCTGGCCGACACCCCGTCGTCGAGCGCCCCTCGTCTAACCTACAGGGCCGTCTTGAGGAGGATAGGCGACCCGAAGTCGCTCGCCGAGGCCGCCCTCCGCAACTGCGACGGCGACGTGTCGAAGGCTTTGGACCGGATCGTGCGGCAGGTGGACGACTGGGTCCAGGACGAGAAGGCACGTGCCTCGGCCGGGCGACGGTCGGAGCCGGCCGCCCCCGACGATCGGACGACTCCACCGCCCAGGAGGAAGAAGTCGGGCGTGGTGCCCCTGAAGCTCATACGGAAGGACGTGCTCGGCCTGCACCGCAGGGGGGCGGACCGACAGGAGATCCTCGAAGCGCTGACGAACGACCCATACCTGCCCGACCACGTGCGAAGGGCTCCGCCGGGACGCCTGGAAGAAGCGATTGAGCAGATCCTCGCCCGGGTCGCCGGCGATGACGACGACTGGACGAGGGATTATCAAGACTTCTCCTCCGACCAAGAGGAAGACAATCGGTAGACTTAATGCAAAGGCAAATTCATTATACTACTATTACTTGAATCTTTACTGTTAATGTGTTTTGGCGATCGGTCGACCGTGTCGCCTCTAAGCGCAGGTGCAACAAGTTCGCCTCTTCCAAACCACGAATTCGACAAGGGCAACCCTTGAGACGAGTTGGCCGTCGGGGCGAAAGCCAGGAACAAGGGATGCATGGAGCCGATCCAGGACGGTGGGGATGTCCTTGCGACCCGTGGGGTCGTTTCTCAGGCGGAACGAGATCGAAGCCCGGAACGGAACTCACGCCGCCGAACGCACCTCGGACCACAGTTCGAGGGATCGGGTCGGCCTGACGAAGTGGTCCCGCCTCAAATGGGCCACGAACGACGTGTCGAACAGGTGGAGGATCGGCTTGAACTCGTCGTCCGCCACGTCGCCGTCCATGTCGGTGGGCTCCTCACGAATCGGCGGCATGATCAAGACCGATGGGGAGTCGCACTTGTTGTAACTAAGGTGTTCCTCCTCCTCTCCTCTTTCTTCTTCCTCTCGTCCCGTCGTCCGTTCGATCAGCTCGACGAGTCTCCGCCCCGCCGCCCACTTGGCCGCCCTCCCCTTGACGTACTCGCCGTCTTCCCCGACGAAGCCCTCGACGTGGCGTCGGTCGATCCAGCTGATCATCGACGATCTCGTGAGATGGTTCCTGATCGCCGTAAACCGGTTCGGGTTCCAGGGGCGTTGCACTTCGTCCCGCTCGTTCATCACGTCCCAGACCGCCTTGAACCGCTTCGTCGGCATCGACCCGTCGACGTTGGGATTCTCGGTGAAGGCGAC
>NZ_JAALJI010000032.1 GCF_011064595.1 Paludisphaera soli
GGAGGCAAGTCGCAGGAGCAAGTTTCCATTTCGCAGGCTTGCGATGTCGTAACCAGCGGCGATGGCGGCGGTTTTCACGATCCTCAGGATCGGGGTCAACTTGCCGATGAAATCCTGGACAGTGTCATGGATTAATTCCCGCCCCATCAGTTCTGTATTTGTAGGGTCGTGCGGCGAAGCTCGGATGACAAGATGAAGGGCCTCCCAGTTGATTTCCCAACTGAATGGATAGCCATTGGACGCCCAGGCGATCGCCAGGCTACCATGCTGGCGGCCGTCAATCTCATGAATCAGCAAAATGACATCATCGAGCATCATGCTGATGTCATATTTGTAATTGAGTCTGAGTGGAACTCCAGCCCAGATGAGCCTCGCGTCGTCGGTCTCCAACGGAAAGAGGGTCTCGACCATATCCCCGAGAGTTTCGTCGGTAGGATCGAAATTCGAGGTCGAGACGGGGTTGCCCGGCTCAACGCGGATGACAGCCTGTGGCTTCTGCAGCATGATCATTCGTCCCAGACGGTCACTTCCACCCAGGCGATGAGGTGATCAACGGTCGACATCGAGGCTTGCGACGACATCCATGACGCCCTGGACCTTCTCGGGCGTGACGCCGGTCCAGTCCAGGGACGAGCCGTCCGTGGGCGTGAAGCGGCATTCGCTGCGGATGGCGTCGACGGCTGCGGAGCCGAGGTGGACCTCGCGGGCGCCGGTGCGTCGGACGATCTCCGGGAGGTTCGCGACCGAGAGACGGCCGGCGATGAGGACGGCAATGCGGTCGCCGGCCCTGGAGACCAGGCGGGCCAGGGCCTCAACGCCCTCCTCGGCCGAGGGACGGCCTCCGGAGGTCAGGACGCGGTCGACGCCCAGGTCGATCAAGGTCTCCAGCGATTCGTCCAGGTCCGGCGTCTGATCGAATGCCTTGTGGAAGGTCACGGTCATCGGCCGGGCCAGCTCGACGAGGCTCGCGGTGGCGTCGCGATCGATCGTCCCGTCGCGATGCAGCACGCCGAACACGACCCCCGACGCGCCGAGGCGGCGGGCGACGTCGACGTCGTCGCGCATCGCGGCCAGCTCGGATTCGTCGGGCGTGAAGTCGCCGGCGCGGACTCGGATCAGGACGTGGACGGGGATCGTCAGCCGGCGGCAGGCCTCGGCGATCGTCCCCGCGCCGGGGGTCGTCCCGCCGACTTCGAGGCGGTCGCAAAGCTCGACGCGGTCGGCACCCCCCTGCCCGGCCGCGAGGGCCGAGCGCAGGTCGCCGGCGCAAATCTCGACCAGCGGCCGCGCGGGCGTGGTCGTCCCCGGTTCGTCCACGTCGCGGCCTCCATTCAGCCTCGCGGCAGGAAGTTGGTCCGGGCCAGGTCGATCACTTCGTCGCCCCGGCCGCCGATGACGGCGCGGAGGAGGTAGAGGCTGAAGCCGAGGGCCTGGGAGGCCGAGATCGTCGGCGGCATCGCCAGCTCCTGGCGGTTGACGACCACGTCGACGAGCGCGGGGCCGTCGTGGGCGAACGCGCGTTGCAGGGCCGGGCGGACCTCGGCGGGGTCCTCGACGCGGATGCCCAGGATGTCGGCCGATTCGGCGAGCCTGGCGAAGTTCGGGTTGACCAGGTCGGTGCCGTAGTCGAGCAGGCCGGCGGCCTTCATCTCCAGCTCGACGAAGCCGAGGGAGCTGTTGTTGTAGACGATCACCTTGGCCGGAAGCTTGAGCTGGCGGAGCGTGAGCAGGTCGCCCAGGAGCATCGCCAGGCCGCCGTCGCCGCTCAGGCTGACGACCTGCCGGCCGGGCTGCGCCGCCTGCGCGCCGACGGCCTGCGACAGGGCGTTCGCCATCGAGCCGTGCGCGAACGAGCCGAGCAGCCGGCGGCGGCCGTTCATGTGCAGATATCGGGCGGCCCAGATGGTCGGGGTGCCGACGTCGCAGGTGAAGACGGCGTTCTCGGCCGCCAGGGCGTCGATCTCGCGGGTGAGGAACTGGGGGTGGATCGGCTTGCGGCCGGGCTCGCCCACGGCCAGCGCGTCGAGGTCCTTGCGGGCCTTCGCGTAGTGCTCCAGGCAGTCGTCCAGGTAGCGGCGGTCGGCCTTGTCGGCCAGCTTCGGGGCCAGGGCCGCCAGGGTCTCCTTCACGCCGCCGACCAGGCCCAGGTCCACCTTCGTGCGGCGGCCGATCTGCTCGCCGCGCACGTCGACCTGGATGATCTTCGCGCCGGTGGGGTAGAACTGCGGGTAGGGGAAGTCGGTCCCCAGCATGAGCAGGGCGTCGCAGTTCATCATCGCGTGGTAGCCGGAGGCGAAGCCCAGCAGGCCGGTCATCCCCACGTCGTACGGGTTGTCGGGCTCGATGAATTCCTTGCCGCGCATGGCGTGGACGATGGGCGCCTTGAGCTTGCCCGCCGCCGCCATCAGCTCGTCGTGGGCCCCGGCGCAGCCCGCGCCGCCGAGGATCGTCACGCGGTCGGCCACGTTCAGCATGTCGGCCGCGGCGTCGATCGAGTCGGCCGGCGGCAGCAGGGTCGAGGGGGCGTAGTCGAGCGCGAGGAAGGCCGGCTCCGACGAGCAGGCCCGCAGCGCCACGTCGCCGGGGATGATCACGACGGCCACTCCCTTCCTCGCGATCGCCGTCCGCATGGCGATCCCCAGGACGCGGATCGCGTGCTCGGGCTGCGAGATGAACTCGCAATAATGGCTGCAATCCTTGAACAGGAGCTGGGGATTGGTCTCCTGGAAGTAGTTGGAGCCCAGTTCGCTGCTGGGGATCTGCGCCGCGATGGCCAGCACGGGGACGCGGCTGCGGTGGCAGTCGTACAGGCCGTTGATGAGGTGGAGGTTCCCCGGCCCGCAGCTCCCGGCGCAGACGGCCAGCTCGCCTGTCAGGTGCGCCTCGGCCCCCGCGGCGAACGCGGCGACCTCCTCGTGCCGGACGTGCATCCAGTCGATCCCCTCGCGCTTGCGGATCACCTCCGTCAGCCCGTTGAGCGAATCCCCCACCACCCCATAGACCCGCTTCACCCCTGCGGCGAGGAGCGTGTCGATAAAGACCTCGCTGACCGTTTGCGCCATGCCCGCCCCCTGGCTTTCGATCCGGCTCCGGGCCGGCCGCCGCGCCGGCGGATCATCGGCCGTCGCATTGTAGGCGCCGCCGGCGGGTGACTCCAGCAAAACCGAAGCGGGGAGCGGGCGACGCTCGGTTCAGAAGTCCGGATCGAGCCTCGACAGCGATAGGTCGGGGAGGGCGATCGGCTCCAGTCCATGCGCCACGACTTCGGCCTTGCCCCCCGAACTGTATCGAGGCGCGGCGTCCGCTTTCACGAGGGACCCGACGGGGATCCCGGTGACGGCGAACCGCCCCTCGAAATCGCAGTAAAGGTCGAGATACACTGCAGATTCCGGCGATTCCGGCGGGGCGACCTTGACGGAGATTCGGGCCGATGGGATCGGAGTCTCACCGTTGAGTACGACGCGTCCCCGGATCGAAGCCGCCGGCTTCAGGATGATCGTAGCCTCGGCGTCCTCGGGGCCGGCGGTCGCCAGTCCGGCGAATGAGCCGTCGGGCGACCGGGCGTAGAGGTGGATCGGCCCTGGCTCGATCTGGGAGTGAAGCGACAAGCTGGCCTCGAGCCGTCCCCGGGCGTTGGTCTCGCCTCCCCCGTAGGAGAACCAGGGACGCCCCCATACGGCGCTCGCCTCGACGCGGGCCTGCGGGACGATCGGGCCCCTTGGTCCGTCGCGACGGACTGTCACGGAGAGCGCATGACGCCCCCGGCTCGGCGGCTGCCCCGGTTGCTTATAATCATAGACGTACTCCCCCTGGCCGCCGATTCTCGTCGGTTTCTCCCAGAAGCCGTCTTTCAAGGGGAGGCGGTAGACGCCCGGCGGGATGAGGAGCTTGTAGCGGCCGTCCTCGTCGGTGAGGGTGTACCGCCAGAAGCCGGCGTTCTCCTGGTTCCAGTACACCGAACGGCCTGGACGGTCGCCGACGCTCGGCGGGCGGGTCCGACCCCCCTCCTCGAAGATCCGGACGCGCTCCCCGGCGAGCGGGCGACCGTCCGCGTCGGTGACCCGGCCTTTGAGAAAGACGCCCGGTGCCAGGTTAAAATCAAGACCGGACAGGCTCGCCCCCTCGGGAGGGACGATCTGGTGCCGGCTCCTCGCCGTGAACCGTTCGTCTTCGACCGCGACCGAATAGGTCCGCTCGGGGAAGAGGGAGAGCCGATAGGACCCGTCGGCCGCCGTACGCGTGGTCGTCGCGTGGCCATTCTCGGTGTCGGTATTGCGTCCTAGGGCCTTGACCAGGATCCCGGCGGCGGGCGAGCCGTCGACGGCGAGGACGCGACCCGAAGCTGATACTGGGCGGACCAGGTACACGTCGACGACCTGCTCGGCGACCCGAAGGTCGTAGCTCGGCGATTCCATTACGGTTTGATACTCTTGCGAAAGGACGTGGACCCCGACCCGGTGCACGGCGTTCCGGGGGATGAAGTCGAAGGCGACGTTCCCGTCGGCGTCGGTCGTGGCGCGAGACTCCGGGCAGTGAGGGAGCACGCTCGAATAGAGAGTGAGCCCCTTGCTGATGGTCGACGGTGCGAGCGTCAGGCCCGGAATAGGGCGGCCGCTGGTGTCGACCGCTCGGAATCGGACGGTCTTTGCGCCGTCAAGGATCAGGTCGACCCTCGATTGGGCTTCGGCCGCATTCCTCTGCCGTGGCCTTGCGAGGAAATCGAGCCCGACGCCAGGCTTGAAGGCCAGGATGTCGCCCTCCCACCCGTCCGCGGGGAGGCGGAGGGTCGCCTCGCCGCGAGCGTCGGTGCGGGGCGAGCGATCCCAGCCGATATCGGCCATCGGTGAGTAGACCACGGCGTCCGCGACCGGCCGCTGATCGGCGTCGGTCACCCGGACGACCGTCTCGCGGGTGGACTTCAGGGCGAGTCTCAGGTCCCGTGGGGGCGGGCCCGCGAGATCCTGATGAATCCGCTCCGGTCCCGAGAATTTCAGCCCATCCGATGACGAGGCGGAGACGGAGATGTGGATCGCCCGGAGGTCGAGGTCGACCGAGAATCGACCCTCGGCATCGGTCGTGGTCAGGCTCCGATCGGGGAGAAGGTGGCCGCTCCAGGCGAGGACGCGGGCACCGGGCTGGGGGACGCCGGCCTCGTCGACGACCTGGCCCGCGATGCGCAGCTTCGACGAGTCGAGCGGGCGATCGACAACCGGCGGGGATTCGGGGCCGTCGTGCTGGACCCCGGCCGCGGCGAGGCCCGTCGCCAGGGCGGCGAGGGTCAGGGCGGCGGCCAGGGGGCGGGAGGCACGGGTTCGGGGGTTGCGGCGGGGGTCGAGGAGGCGGGCGACGCGGGATTCGAGGGGCTCGCGGCGGGCGAGGATGGGGAGCGCGAGGCGGGGGTCGAGGGGCTGCTCCGGGCGGAGTTCGGCGACGGCGAGGAGGCTGGCGGCGTAGTCGGCGGGGCGGGCGGAGCGCAGGGCGTGGTTGTCGCAGAGGTCCTCGCGGGCCGCGTCGAGCGATCGGTTCAGGGCGTGGATGAAGGGGTTCGGCCAGTGGAGGGCCGTCGCCAGGCGCTGGAGCAGGCCGACGAGGGAGTCGCGGCGGAGGGCGTGGGCGCACTCGTGGACGAGGACGTCGCGGAGGGCCTCGGGCGACAGGCGGTCGACGACCGAATCGGGGAGCAGGACCAGCGGGTGGAAGACGCCGAGCGTCAGCGGCTGCGGGGCGTGCGGTGAGACGGCGACGGACGGCAGGCGGTCCATCGACACTCCCAGGGCCTCGGCGACGCGCGCCAGGAGCGCGTCGTCCGCGAACGGCCGGGCGTCGCGCCGCAGGCGGGCGACGCGGACCAGGCCCCGGGCCAGGTGGACCAGGAGCGCCAGCGAGCCGAGCAGCCAGGTCGCCGCGACCGCCGCCCTCGGCCGGCGGGGCCAGGACACGACGGGGGCGACCGTCGCCCGGGGCTCGTCCGCACGGAGGCTCGAAGCGGCCGGGATGGGCGGCGCGGGGGCCGCGACGATCGGTGCGGGATCGGGCGCGGCGGGGGCCTCGGAGACCGGCGGGGCGGGCCTCGGCGATGGGGCCGGGGCGGGCGGTGCCGGCGGCTCGCCCGGGGTGGCCCGGATGGTCGGGAGCGGGATCGCGGGGCCGAACGCCCAGAGGGCGGGGCTCAGGATCGCGACCGCCAGCGCGGCGGACCCGGCGGCGTGGCGGAGGTCGGCCCGTCTCCGGAGCGCGAGGCCGGCCAGGAGCGCCGGGGCGATCGCCGAGGCGGCGACCAGGGACATCCCGAGCAGGGCCGGGAAGGCGGCGTGGAGATCGAACCATCCTGTCGTGCTCATGCCTCACTCCTTTTCGGTCTTGCGGGCCTCGTCGATCAGCTTGCGGATCCGCTTCGCTTCGTCGCGGGAGACCCCGCGCTCCTTCAGGAGGGTCAGGATCAGGCCCTCGGTCGAGCCGCCGAAGGCCGTGTCGAGCAGCCGGCCGACCAGGCCGCCGAGCACCTGCTCGCGGGGCTGGGCGGCGGCGTAGCGGAAGGCGCGGCCCTCGGCCGTGCGGCGGAGCCAGCCCTTCTCCTCCAGCCGGGTCATCATCGTCAGGACCGTGTTCCGCGCCAGGGTCCGCTCGGCCGCCAGGGCCTTCCACACCTCGGCCACGGTGGCCTCCCCCCTGTCCCAGACGACCCGCATGATCGCGAGTTGCGCCTCGGAAAGGGCCGGGGCCTGGCCGTCCGCCTCGTCGTCGCCCGTCATGACCGTCACCTCCGTTCGAGGGCCCCTGGGGCGGGGCGTGTCGTGATGCCTACGCTTGTAGGCGAAATTACCTACAGGTGTAGGTGTTGGCAAGGGGGATCTCGCGGAACGGCCGTCGGCGTGGCGTCCATTTCTTGTTTGGCAACGGGTCGGGCGTGGGTTAGGATGGTCGCGTCGGGAGGCCGCCCGCCGGACCTCGCCCGCATCTGGCGGCGCGAGGCTCGGGACGTGCGGCCCGGCGCACCCTCCCCCCCGCCCGCGCCTCGCCGCCGGGACGTCCGGCCGGACGGCCCCGCTCCATCCACCCATCAGGAGACATTGCCGTGACCGAGCGACCCTGCGCGAACGAGGCTTCCACCCGGCGGCGGTTCTTGAAGGAGACGACGACCGCGGCGGCGGGGGCGGCGGCCCTGGCCTCGTGGGTCCCGATGGTCCACGCGGCCGGCAGCGACACCATCAAGATCGGCCTGGTGGGCTCGGGCGGGCGCGGGACCGGCGCGGCGGAGCAGGCCCTCACGGCCGACAGCGGCACCCGGCTGGTCGCCGTCGGCGACCTGTTCGGCGACCGGCTTGAGGAGAGCCTCTCGGCGCTCAAGGGCTCGGCGGTCGGCTCGCGGGTGACGGTCGACAAGGACCACTGCTACACCGGGTTCGACGCCTACAAGCAGGTGATCGACCAGGTGGACGTGGTCGTGCTGGCGACCACGCCGCACTTCCGGCCGATCCACACGGCCTACGCGGTCGAGAAGGGCGTCCACGCGTTCGTCGAGAAGCCGATGGCCGTCGACGGCCCCGGCCTCCGCAAGTTCCTGAAGGCCGTCCAGGACGCCAAGGCCAAGGACGTCTCGATCGTCAACGGCTTCTGCTGGCGGTACCACCCGCCCCGTCGCGAGACCATGAAGCAGGTCTTCGAGGGCCGGATCGGCGACATCCGCACCATCGAGACGACCTACAATTCCTCGGGCGTCTGGGAGCCGCGCAAGACCCGCGAGCAGTGCGGCTCGGACATGGAGTTCCAGCAGCGCAACTGGTACTACTACAACTGGCTCTCCGGCGACCACATCGTCGAGCAGGCCATCCACGGCCTGGACACGATGGGCTGGGCGATGGGCGACAAGCTCCCCGAGCGCTGCTTCGGCGTGGGCGGCCGGCAGTCGCGCACCGACGCGAAGTACGGCAACATCTACGACCACTTCTCGATCGTGTACGAGTACCCGAACGAGGTGCGCGGGTACCACCAGTGCCGCCACTGGGTCAACACGTCGAACCGGGTGAAGGACTACATCCTCGGCAGCGACGGGACGGCCGACGTCTTCGGCAACTCGATCAGCGGCAAGAACAAGTGGCGCTATCGCGACACCGGCGACACCAAGAAGTACGACATGTACCAGGTCGAGCACGACGAGATGTACGCCGCGCTCCGGGCCGGCAAGATCATCAACAACGGCGAGCAGGCCGCGCACTCCACCCTGCTGGGCATCATGGGCCGCCAGGCCGCGTACACCGGCGAGATCATCACCCCGGAGCAGATCCTCGACTCGACCGAGGACCTGAGCCCGCCGTCGTACGCCTTCGGCCCCGACCCGCTCCCGGTCGCCCCGATCCCGATCCCCGGCTTCAAGGCCGGCTGACGTCCCGCCGCTCTCGCGGCGCGCCGCCCCCCGGCCTGGAGGGCGGCGCGCCGACCTCGGCGGTACCCCGCCACCCCACCGGAGGCGTCGTCCGATGCTCCACGGGACCGCCACGGTCGTCAGCGACTCGGGGTCGCTCCCGCTCGTCGTCACGGTCCGCGTCGCGGTGGAGCGGCCCGACCGTCGCGAGGACTCGCATCTCCGCTGCACCTGCGGCGCGCCCGCGTCGTTCGCGGCCGCTGCGCTCTCGGGGGCGCGGTCGGCCCGGGGGGCGGTCGATCGCGATCGCTTCGGGGTCGCGGTGCTGGAGATCGCGGGCGACCTGCACGACCCGGCGTCCGAGGAGGGCGCGGTCGTCGCGGCCGTCTTCGCGGTCTGGCGGGCCTGGGGCCACCGCTGGTCGGACTCCGAGGCGGAGATGGCGCGGGGCTGGAGCTTGCGAGAGCCCCAAGCCTGAGGCCGATCCCTCCTTTACGCCGCCCTTCGGGCGCGTTGTAATCGTGGCGAGGGCCCCTCCCCGCGCCGCCGCGACGCCTTGCCGAGAAGGACGACGACCATGTCGGACACGCCCGCCGATCCCCCTTCGTCCGCGACGGAACCGGCCGCGAGCACCGAGGCCGAGGCGCCGCCGCCGGAGGCGATCGCGGCGGCCGAGCCGACCCCGGCGTCGGCCGTGGACCTGCACGTCAAGCTCGGCCCGCTCCAGGACCACGGCGTCGCGCGGCCGCGCGCGGCGCAGGTCTGGGCGTGGGCGCTGGCCGGCGGGGGGCTGGCGGGCCTGGCGTCGTGGATCGCCGGCGAGTGGATGCTCGACTGGTTCGTCGTCGACGCCCCCCCTCCTCCGGCCGCCGGAGGGGGCCCCCGAGGGCTGACCGAGGCCGACTTCACCGCGACGATCCGCGCGCTGGTCGGCAACGCGTCGGTGGCCTTCGGCTTCCTGGGGGGCCTGCTGGGGCTGCTGCTGGGGATCGCCGGCGGGATGGTCCGCTCGGCCCCCCGCGCGGGCCTGGCGGCGGGCCTGCTGGGCGCGGCGCTGGGGACGGCGGCGGGCGTGGGCGCCTCGATGGGCGTGCTGCCGATCTACGCCCGCGCGATGAACCGTCCCGAGTTGAGGGACCTGGACGTGGCCTACGCGGTGCTCGCCCTGGGGGCGGTCTGGGGCGCGGTGGGCGCGACGGGCGGCCTGGCGTTCGGGGTCGGCATGGGGGGCGGTCGGCGGGCCCTGCTGGGGATGGTCGGGGGCCTGATCGGCGGGATCCTGGGCGCGGCGGCGTTCGAGCTGCTGGCGGCGGCGGCGTTCCCGCTCGACGCGACCACGCAGCCGATCTCGAACAGCCGGGAGTCGCGGCTGCTGGCCCGGGCGCTTGTGGCCCTGTTCACCTCGGCGGGCGTCGCGGCGCTGGTGGCTCCGACGCGGTTCGAGGAGCCGGCCGAGGCGGCCGACTGAGCGTTCCGCCCAGGCCCGCCTCTTCCCTTTCGGGGCGGGTTCGGGGAAGATCGAGGCGTCGGCCGAGGTCCACGGAGGGGCCGCCTCGCGCGACGGATCGTCGCGACGTGTTCCACGCTCCGAGGGACAATTGGAAAGCTTCGATCCCGACTTCCAGTCCGTCGACCCGGACAAGAAGGGCTTCCCGGGCTACGACCCCGAGCCCCGGAGGCGCGGCTGCCTGTTCTACGGCTGCGTCGTCGCCATCGTCGTCTCGGTGCTGCTGACGCTGGCCCTGGCGCTGGGGGCCTTCCTGGCGTACCGCACGGTCATGCGTTATCGCGACGTGTACACCGCCACCGCGCCGGTGGAACTCCCCAAGCTCGCCCTGGGCGAGGCCGACCGCGAGCGGTCCGTGGCGCGGATGACCGCCTTCCGCGACGCCGTGGAGGCCGGCGAGGCCGTCCCGCCGCTGGTCCTCGGCAGCGACGACCTGAACGCCCTGATCCAGCAGTCGCCCCGGCTCAAGGACCGCGTCTACCTCACGCTGGAAGGGGACAAGATCAAGGCCAAGGTGAGCTTCCCGCTGGCCGAGCTCAAGGATTTCAGCCTGACCCGGGGCCGCTACCTCAACGCCGAGGCCGAGGTGAAGGCCGCCGTGAAGGACGGCTCGCTGTCGCTGGAGTTCGTCTCGATGGTCGCCGACGGCAAGGAGCTCCCCGAGGCCGTCCGCGACGTCCTGAGCGCCTCCGACATCATGCTCGACGACGGGCCCGACGACGGCGAGATCGACGAGGAAGGCCGCCGGACCCGCTCGTTCCTCCGCCGGATCGCCTCGATCGAGGTCAAGGACGGCGCGATGATCGTCACCCCCCTCGTCGCGGCCCCCGCCCCGGCGCCGAAGCCCGACGCCGAGCCCCGGCCGGACCCCGAACCCGCAGCCAAACCGGAGCCGAAGCCGGCACTCGAGACGCCGGCGACCGCGCCGCCGACTCCGCCCGAGACGCCGGCGCCCGAGGCCGCCCCCGAACCCCCCTCCTCTCCCTGACCCGCGGCGCGATCGGGGCCCGGATCGCGACCGTTCAAGGACGAATCACGATGAAGGAACTCTGGAACGTCCCGTCCATTCTGATCAAGGAAAGCGAATGAGAATCACGCTGATGAAGGCGATCCCGGCGGCCGCGGCCCTGGGGTTGCTCGTCTCGACGGCGGGGGCCGCCCGCGCCCAGGCCAAGGGGCCGCTCGAACAGGTCGCCTCGGTCGAGGGGATCACCGAGTACCGGCTCCCCAACGGCATGCAGGTGCTGCTCTTCCCGGATCCCTCCAAGCCCAAGGTGACGGTGGCCGTGACCTACTTCGTGGGCTCGCGCCACGAGGGCTACGGCGAGACCGGCATGGCCCACCTGCTGGAGCACATGGTCTTCAAGGGGACGCCGGACCATCCCGACATCCCGGGCGTCTTCAAGGAGCGCGGGGCCCAGTTCAACGGCACGACCAGCGACGACCGCACCAACTACTTCGAGACCCTGACGGCGACCGACGACAACCTGGAGTTCGCCCTCCGGCTCGAGGCCGACCGCATGGTCAACAGCCCGATCAAGCCCGAGGACCTGGCGACCGAGTTCTCCGTCGTCCGCAACGAGTTCGAGCGCGGCGAGAACAACCCGATCGGCGTGCTGTTCCAGCGGCTGGCCTCGGCGGCCTACGACTGGCACAACTACGGCAAGTCCACGATCGGCAACCGCACCGACATCGAGCGCGTCCCGGTCGACAACCTGCGGGCCTTCTACAAGAAGTTCTACCAGCCCGACAACGCCATGCTCGTCGTCGCCGGCAAGTTCGACGAGGCCAAGGCCAAGGACCTGATCGTCAAGTACTTCGGCGCGATCCCCAAGCCGGACCGCACGCTGCCGAAGACCTACACCGAGGAGCCCGCGCAGGACGGCGAGCGGTTCGTCACCCTCCGCCGCGTCGGCGACGTCGGCGTCGTCGGCCTGGCCTACCACGTCCCCTCGGGCCCGCACCCGGACTATCCGGCGCTGGACGTCCTGGCGGACGTCCTGTCGTCGCAGCCCTCGGGCCGGCTGTACAAGGCCCTGGTCGAGACCCGCAAGGCGGCCAGCGTCGGCGGCGGCTCCTCCCCCTCGCACGACCCCGGCCTCTTCAGCATCATCGCCCGGGTGAACACCAAGGACCGGGCCGAGCTGGAGAAGGTCCGCGACGTGATCTACGACGAGCTGAAGAAGGTCGCCGACGAGGGGGTGACGGCCGAGGAAGTCGAACGCGCCGTCCGCCGCTACACCAAGAACTTCGAGATGGCGGCCGCCGACCCCAACTCGATCGCCACCGAGCTGAGCGAGTGGGCCGCGCAGGGCGACTGGCGGCTGTACTTCCTGGCCCGCGACCGCATGGAGAAGGTCACGCCCGAGGACGTCAAGCGGGTGGCCGCGGCCTACTTCGAGCCCAGCAACCGCACCGTCGGCTTCTTCATCCCGTCGGACAAGCCCGAACGCACGCCGATCCCGGCCAACCCGGACGTCAAGGCGCTCGTCGCCGACTACAAGGGCCGCGAGGCCAAGTCCACCGGCGAGACGTTCGACACCAGCCCCGAGGCCATCGAGGCCCGCGTCCAGCGGCCCTCGCAGATCGAGGGGGTGAAGGTCGCCCTGCTCCCCAAGAAGACCCGCGGCGAGACCGTCAACCTGGTGATCACGCTCCGCTACGGCGACGCCGAGAACCTCAAGGGCCTGACGACCGCCGCCGACTTCCTCCCCAACCTGATGCTCCGGGGCGGGACCAAGAACCTCACCAAGCAGCAGGTCCAGGACGAGCTGGACAAGAACTTCGCCCGGCTCTCGCCGCGCGGCGGCGGGCCGGGGGCGATCGGCTTCGCCCTGGAGACGAAGCGGGCCAACCTGCCGGCCGCGCTGGAGATCCTCCGCCAGGTCCTCCGCGAGCCCCTGCTGCCCGCCGAGGAGTTCGAGGTCCAGAAGACCGGCCGGCTCGCCCAGCTGGAGTCGGCGAAGACCGAGCCCACGACGCTGGCCTCCAACCGCCTCCAGCGGCTCCTGTCGTCGTACCCGGCGGACGACGTCCGCTACACGCCGACGCCCGACGAGACCATCGCCCGCGTCAAGGAAGCCTCGATCGACCAGGTCAAGCAGCTCTATAACGAGTACGTCGGCGCCAACGTCGGCGAGCTGGCGGTCGTCGGCGACTTCGAGCCGTCGGAGGTCCTGCCGATCGTCGCCAAGATGCTCGAGGGCTGGAAGGCCTCCAAGCCCTACGCCCGCGTCGAGCGGCCCTATCAGGAGGGCCTGAAGCCGGCGATCGAGACCATCGAGACGCCCGACAAGGAGAACGCCATGTACCTGGCCGGGACCGTCTTCCCCCTGAAGGACGACGCCCCGGACTACCCGGCGCTCTCGGTCGGCAACTTCATCCTGGGCGGCGGCTCGATCTCGTCGCGGATCGCCGACCGGCTCCGCGGCAAGGGGGGCCTGTCTTACTCGGCGGCCTCGATGTTCAACGCCTCGCCGATCGACCCCCGCGGCACGGTCATGATCATGGCGATCTACAACCCGCGCAACCTCGCCAAGGTCGAGGCCGGCGTGAGCGAGGAGGTCGCCCGGCTCGTCAAGGAAGGCGTCACCGCCGAGGAGCTGACCAAGGCGAAGGACGGCTGGCTCCGCCGCGAGGAGATCGGCCGGACCGAGGACGGCTCGCTGGCCTCCAGCCTCGCCAACAACCTCTTCCTCGGCCGGACGCTCCAGTTCGACGCCGAGGTCGAGGCCAAGGTCAAGGAGCTGGACGCCGCCGCCGTCGACGCCGCGCTGAAGAAGTACGTCGACTTCTCCAAGTTCTCCGTCGTCACCGCCGGCGACTTCAAGGGCAAGGGCGCCGAGGCCCAGCCCGAACCGAAGAAGTGACCGCGAGCGGCCCCCACGCCGCGTGAGCCGGTCTGCCATGCCGCCACCCGGGCGTCGCCCGCCGAGAATCCTCGGCGCGCGGCGCCCGTTTTCGTGCGCGAGGCCGCGAGAATATGGGACCCGCGAGGCCCGCCCTCACCACGCTCAGACCTCGCGCATCGCCTCCGCGGCCGATTCCTCCTTGCCGGCCGCCTTCGGGCGGACGCAGGCGAGGAGCGCCATGGGGACGGAGAGCCAGGCCGCCAGCACGAGGGCGTTCTGCCAGCTCGCCCACGACTCGCGTTCGGCCCCCTCGTCCAGCAACCGGGCCAGCTCCGCCCCACGCCGCGCCGGGCCGGAACGCCGGTCCAGCTCGGCGACCGCCAGCGGCCGCAGCGCCGCGGCCTCGTCGGCCGGGAGCCACCAGCTTTCGCGGGGCAGGGATTTGCCGGCCGCGTCGTAGCGCTGCCCCGTCAACTCGTAGCGCCAGGAGTCGCGACGGCGGAAGAACCCGAGGTCGGGGAAGGTCGCGCCGGGCGACCAGCCGAGGCGCCGCGAGACCGACTCGCGATGGGTGGTCTGCACCCCGAGGGCGAAGACCGGCCCCGCCCCTTCATGCCGGCCGTAAGGGACGATCCGGTCCCCCGGCGCGTCGGGGCCGGCCGCCGCCGGGGCGTGGGCCACCAACACCGGCTCGCGGAACAACCCCTCCGCGGGGTCCGCCGCCGCGCCGGGCCACGGCGCCAGGACGGCCGCGGCGATCAGCGACGGGGAGATCGCGAACCAACTCCAGGAGGGGAGGCCGAGCAGGCGATTCGGATGCGACATGGCTGGGGCCCATCGTGCGACGGAGCGAGAGATCGAAAAGCTCCCGGTTCTTCGTCGCCGCCGGCCGGGTATTGGAGGCGAACGGCCGCCTCGGTCTCTTGGCCGGCGGGGACGAACGCCAGGTCAGAAATGCACCGGGAAGGCCTGGAGTTGAGGCCGAGGCGTCGCGGCGTCCGAGCCGACCTGCTCGATCGCGTCCCCCCGCACGCGGTAGGTCTCCTCGACGTAATCCAGGATCAGCGTCTTGAGGGTCGTCGACCGAAGGAGCGGCGTCATGCGGACCTCGACCCGCCACGAGCCGTCGCCCTGGCGCTCGGCCCGCCGGATCTCGCCGCGCCAGCCGGCGTGCCGGACCGTGTGGTCGTCGTAGTGCGGCAGCCAGTTGAAGTGCGCGGCCCGCTCCGGCGGGCGGGAGTCGGCCTCGGCGAAGGCGGCGGCGAATCCCTCCTGGAAACGAAGCGCCTCGCCGCGCGCGTCGGCCGCGGGCCGGATCGCGGTCCGGAAGTCGTCGTCGGCGGGGCCCAGCCCGCGCCGGATCCGGGACTCGGGCAGGACGACGCGGAGCGATCCCGGCTCCAGGACGATCCGGGCGCCGGGCGGCGGGCCGACGATCTCGCGGTCCCCGGCGCTCGCCGGCGTCGGCGCGGCCAGGGTCATGATCGCCGCGACCTTGATGAACGCTCTCATGGAACATCTCCTCCTGCTCGGACGCGCGAGGACCGTCGCGGCCGCGTCGGTCGGATCGACATGTTGGTCGGCCGGCCCGATTCGGTCAAGGCGGCCGCGGTCGTCGCGGTCCGCCCGAGTCCGACGACTCGATTCACCCGACATCGGGTCGGGGCGTCGCCCGCTCGCGAGGCTCCCGGACTCAATCGGCCGATTCGGCGATCAGGCGGCGATAGACCGCGCGGGCGTGGTCGTAGTCGGCCTGGGCCTGCGGGCGTTCCTGCTCGCGGTAGGTGGCGGCCTTGGACTTCCAGCACTGTTCGACGCCGGCGAGGCACCACTGGGCGCTGTGGCGGCTCGCCCGGATCGGCTTGCCGCCGACGAGGATGAAGAACGGATTCGTGTGGCCCCCCGGCGTGGCGCGGACGGCCGCCCAGCTGCTCGCGGCAACCTCGGCCGTGAACTCCAGCTCGCGGACCCGGCCGTCGCAGGGGATCTCCCGGGTCGCGACCGGGAGGCCGTTCACGACGAGTTCCACCGGGGTCGTCTGCCTCCCCGGATACCGGGCTGCGGCCCTGACGCGGAAGGTGACGACGCCTGGCGCCGTCAGGGCCAGCTCGCTGCCGTCCACGCCCAGCTCGCGGCTCGTCTCGCCGGCGACGGCCGTGAGGTCCATCAGGTGCGTGGAGCCGTCGCTCACGTAGCTGCGCCCGTCCTGGACGGACTCGACCCATCTCTCGAAGGTCAGCTCGCCGTCGACCTTGGCGTAGACGCGGCCGACGCCGACGCGCTCGCCGGTCATGCAGGGGAAGTCGGTCTCGCCGCTGGCCCGGACGCGGAAGCCGCAGTTCAGGACGTGATACCACATCGTCCACTCGGCCTCGCGCTCGGTGTTCATGGTGCTGATGAAATCGACCGCCGGCGTGGGCGCTCCGTCCGGGCCGGGGACCTCGTGCGCGACGTCGACGATGAACTCGTTGGCGCCGATGCCGTCGTAGGCCGGGACGTTGAAGTGGGGGATGCCGCCGGGCCCGTCCTGCGCGCCCTCGACGCGGCCCACGAAGCGCGTCAGCCCGCTGCCGGAGTGGGCCGGCCCGCAGACCGCCCCCTGCTTCTTCGCCCAGCGCAGGGTGTTCAGGCCGAGCGTCGGCCAGTGGTCCTTGGACTCGCCGCCGGGCGGGATCTGCTCCTTCAGGTTGAGCAGGTTGAGGTGCCCCGAGGCGTGCGAGCCGAAGCCGCTCACCTCCACGTCGTAGCGCAGGAGGTAGGGGGGCCGCGACACGTCGTCCGGCTTGCCCGTGAAGAATCGCTTCTGGTAGTCGAAGCACGGCCCCCAGGTCAGGCAGCAGCCGACCTTCACGTCCTCGCCGACGATGTGCCGCATCATGTCCTCCGGCTCGACCCCCTCGGTCGGGTTGTCGTAATGCAGGCAGCCGGCCGCGTGGATGTGGTGGTCGCCGCTGTACCAGCCGCCCCGCGCCGGGTCGATCCAGCGCGCCACCGAGTAGCGGAACTCGGTCGGTCCGTCGCCCACGATCAGTTCGCGGACCTCCGGGATCGACTCCGGCCCGCGCGAGCAAGAGACCTGGTACTTCCCGGCCGGCAGTCGCACGGTCTCGCCGGTGGATCGGTAGATCTGGGCCTGGAAGAAGAAGTCCGGCGCGAGCCGCTTGGCCTGGGACGGATAGATCCGGCCGTCCTGGTCGCGGATCACGAACGCGGCCGTGGTCGGCCCGACGCCCGGCTCGTCTACCCGGAACGTGACCGGGACCGAGGGCTTCGCCGTGAAGGAAACCTGCGCGACGGCCGCCCCGACGGTCGCGTCGGTCTCATACCCGAGGGTGATCCAGTCGAAGACGGACAGGCCCGGGGAGCCGCCGGGATCGATGCGGATCCCCGCGAGATCGGCCGACGACGAGTCGAGCTTCACCTCGTACTCCGCACCCCGACCCGGATCGAGCGGGAAGTTGGCGATGAGCCGGCCGTCCGGCATGGGCTGCCCCTTGGTCCACCAGAACACCTGGCCGACGCCCCCCTTCTCGAACCGGGCCCAGAACCTCAGCACGAGCTTTCCCCGGGGCGCGGTCACGAGGGTCATGAAGTAGGGGTCGACCGCCGTGGCGGCGACCTTCAGCGACCCGTCCTCGGCCTTCAGCACGCAGTCGTTCATCGCGACCCAGCCGTCGCTGTCCTTCGCGAACTTCCACTGGCGGATGACCGGATCCTCGGCCGCTTTCAAACCCGCGCCCCCTTCGACTCGGAACGAGAGGTCCGCGACCTTCTCGCCCGCGTCGCGCGAGGAGAGCTGGACGATCGCGTACTCCAGCCCCAGCCCGCTCAGGTTCGGGAGCATCGGCTGCGCGGTGTACGGCGACATCGCCAGCCACCGTCGCTCCACCTCCTCCTTCGGGGAGTTCGGCAACGGACGGGCGTTGGGGCTGTCGATGCGGAGCTGCCCGGTCGAGCCCGGCCTGTTGACGACCTTCACCAGGTACGCCCTCCAGCCCTGCTCCACCAGGTCCAGCCTCTCGGACGTGGGGATGGCCCGAATCGACCCCGCCTCGTCGATGACGACGGCGGCGAGACACCGGGGGTCGAGCAACTCCTGGACCCTCGCCACGGCCGAGTCGCCGTCGGCCGCGCGGAGGGCCGCCAGGGCCTCGCCGGTCGCGGCCGGCAACGGCTGGCCGAGGTAGTCGAGCGCCTGCCGGAGCCGGTCGACCTGGGCCAGGAGC
Organism: Paludisphaera soli; assembly: GCF_011064595.1. Classification (GTDB taxonomy): domain Bacteria; phylum Planctomycetota; class Planctomycetia; order Isosphaerales; family Isosphaeraceae; genus Paludisphaera; species Paludisphaera soli. The sequence continues at coordinate 17,947 of NZ_JAALJI010000032.1, forward strand.
GGCTGGGCCTCGACGGTCCTCGCGGTCGGCCATTCGCCCGCCGATACGAACGCCGGGGCGGCGACCGCCAGGAACAAGCAGACGCAACGAGTCATGGGCACCCCCTGAAGGTCGCGATGATGTCGAGAGCGGTGTTCGATTTCGATCAGGATCGCCGAGGCTGACGAGGCGCTCGCGTCGCTACTTCCCCGCCTCGGCCTCGACCATGAACAGCACAGGCGCCTGCGCCCGGAAGCCCAGGTCCTGCGTCCCCTGCCCCGCTTCCATGGAGACGGTCAGCTCGTGCCGGCCCGGTCGGCTCGCCGTGACGGCGAGCAGCCGATACTCGACCTCCAGCCCCACGAGCTCGGGGGTGAGGCCGTCATGGGAAGGGAAATCCAGGGTGAACGGATTCTCCCCGCCGCCGGCGTACGCGCCTTGCGGCTGCAATCGCTGCCGGCCGCCGCTCAGGTTCTCGACCTTGACGAGGACCCGCGTCGTTCGGCCCTGGCGCAAGGTCGCCGCGGCGGGCCCGCGGGCCACTTTCACCCGGCCTTCGGGATTGATGGTCACGTCCAGGAAGACGCGATCGGCCAGGGCCTTGTGGATCGCCCGAGCCTGGCCGCCGGCCAGGGCCGATCGGACCGCCGCGACGACGTCGTCGGGCCAGCTCGCGTCCGCCCGCTCCAGCTCGGCCAGGATCGCCTCGACCTGGGCCCCCAACGAGCCGTCGCCGGACTCCGGGGCGGCCGGGGCGAGCCATCCGACGGCCAGGCCGATCAGCATCGCGGGAACGATCATGCTCGAGCCTCCGAGACGGTTTCGTCGACGAACCCGGGCCCGGTCGGCCCGATCGGTCTCCTGACGTGCGCCACTCGGTTATAAGCCTCCGCCTCCCGGAAGGCGAGACGGTCGCGGCCCTCCGGCTCCGGCAGGCCCGGATTCGCCCCGTTCCCCGGCCGCAGCGAGGTTTCTGGAGGCAAAGAGCCGGGGGCGGCTCGATCCCGTCCACGCGAGGCGCCGGGCCCGGGCGTGGTCGTCGGGGGCGAACTCACGGGAAGAACTCGTTGAGCTTCGAGGTCGCCGGTTTCCTCTCCCCGGCGGGCCTGGGGCGGATCCCGGCACAGAGCATCAGAGGGATCGACGACCAGGCGGCGATCATCAGGAGGTTCTGCCAGTGGAACCGGGACTCGCGCTCGGCCCCCTCGTCGAGCAGCTTCGCCAGCCTGGCCCCGCTCCGTCCCGGGCCCGAGCGACGGTCCAATTCGGCGACCGCCAGGGGCCGAAGGGCCGCGGCTTCCTCCTTCGGGAGCGGCCGGTCTCCGTGGGGGAGGGACTTGCCCGCCTCGTCGTATCGGGTCGCCGTCAGCTCGTAGCTCCAGGCGTCGCGGCGCTCGAAGAAGCCCAACTCCGGGAAGGCCGATTCGGGGCGCCAGCCGAGGTGACGGTCCACGCTCGAACGCCGGGTCGTCTGCAAGCCCAGGGCGACGACCGGCCCCGATCGATCGCGCTCTGCGAACGACACGACCCGAGGGACCCCGCCCGTCGCCGGCGCGAGGGCCACCAGCACGGGCGCGTCGAGCAGCCCGGCCGAAGGGTCCGCGGGCGCGCCGGGTTGGGGTGCCAGCAGGGCCCCCGCGACGAGGCACGGCGAGAGGACGAGCCAGCCTCGCGGCGGGAGGCCGAGCAGGCGTGTCGGGTGCGGCATGGGAGAGGCCCCGGGAGGACGGGTGATTCGGAAAAGCCGTCCGAGGTCGTTCGTCGCGACGGGCCGAATCTTGAAACGCGCGGGCGTCGGGCGCGAGCGGGCCGGGGGAAAGGGAGTACTCCGTTCACCCGGCGTCCGGGTCGTTGTATAGTGCCGGGACGGGACGACGCCCAGGCACCTCTCGAAACCCCGGGGACCCAACGACATGGACCGGCGCGGATTCCTCAAGCAGGGCGCGGTCGCGGCGCTGGCCGCCTCGGCCTCGACGTCGGCGGGGCCGTTCATCCACGCCGCGGACAAGTCGGGCTCGAAGGCCCCGATCGTCGGCGAGGGCGAGCACCGCTACGAGTGCCGGCACGACTTCTTCCAGGCCCCGGGCTCGATCCGGTGGTTCGAGACACACGGCGTCGCCGTGGACTCGCAGGGGTTCATCTACGTCACCCACCGCGGCGGCGCGACCAAGCCCAGGTCGCCGGCCGAGGCCCAGGACACGATCGCCGTCTACGACCCCGAGGGGAAGTTCGTCCGCTCGTTCGGCAAGGCGTTCCACGGCGGGGGACACGGGATCGACGTGCGGGTCGAGGACGGGGTCGAGTACCTGTACCTCGCCTGCATGATGCCCGTCGACCTGGTCGCCAAGACCGACCTGAAGGGGGAGGTCGTCTGGATCAAGGAGGCCCCGCCCGAGCCCCACGTCTACGACAAGCCCGACGCGAAGTTCGCGCCCACGAACGTCGCATTCGCGCCCGACGGCGGGTTCTTCGTCGCCGACGGCTACGGCTCGCACTACATCCACAAGTACGACAAGGACGCGAAGTGGGTGAAGACGTTCGGCGGGCCGGGCGAGGCCGAGGGGAAGTTCAAGACCCCCCACGGCGTCTGGCTGGACGACCGGCCCGGGCGTGAGCCGACCCTGGTCGTCGCCGACCGCGCCAACGCCCGGCTCCAGCGGTTCACGCTCGACGGCGAGCACGTCGGCGTCGACAACCACGAGGTCTCGTTCCCGGCCCACTTCGACACGCGGGGCGACGTCCTGCTGGTCCCCGACCTGCACGCGCGGATCACCCTGCTCGGCAAGGACGACAAGGTCCTCACCCACCTGGGTTACGACCCCGAGTGGACCAGGCAGGTCCTCGACGGCTTCAAGATCCGTCAGCAGCCCGACCGATGGCCGGCCGGGAAGTTCATCCATCCCCACGACGCCTGCTTCGACCGGGACGGGAACATCCTCGTCGCCGAATGGGTCGCGACCGGCCGGGCGTCGTTCCTGAAGCGGGTGGGCTGACGCCGGGGGGGCGTCTTCGCGAGCGGCGGCGTCGGGCCGCCGCGCGGAGCCCCCGCCGTCGCCGGACCCCGCCCGCCCCCCGGGCGCGACCCCTCGGGGGTCGTGATGAGTGCCCATGAATTCGCTGCGAGGACGCCTGCTGATCGCCACGCCCGGCCTGATCGACCCGAACTTCGCCCGGACGGTCGTCCTGGTCGCGGCGCACGGCGACACCGGCGCGCTCGGCCTGATCCTGAACCGGGAGCTGGAGTCGGCCGTCGTCGACGTCTGGCGGCAGATCAGCTCGGAGCCGTGCCTGCGCCCGGAGAAGATGCGCCACGGCGGGCCGATCTCCGGGACCCTGATGGCCCTGCACGACCTCCGGCCGCACGCCAACCTGATGGTCGCCGACGACCTGTACGTCGCCACCGAGTTGAACGCCATGGAGGCCCTCGCGGGCTCGGCCGACGGCCGGGTCCAATTCTACGCCGGCCACGCCGGCTGGGGCCCGGGCCAGCTCGAGGACGAGATCCGCGAGGGGAGCTGGCTCCTCGCCCCCGCGGCCCCCGACCACGTCTTCGGGAGCCTCGACCCCCATGCGCTCTGGAAAGACGCCGCGACCCTCGCCGGCCGTCGCGAGGTCCACTCGCTCGTGGAGCCCCGGCACATCCCCGAAGACCCCCGGGCCAATTGACCCCGACCCATCCCATCCTCGACCCAGGACGCCCTCCATCATGATCTGCCTCGCCGTCACCTTCCTCGCCAAGCCCGGCACCGAGGACCGCGCCGCCGACTGCTTCCGCCGGCTCACCGAGCACACCCGGAGCGAGCCGGGCTGCATCATGTACCTGTTCCACCGCTCCACCGCCGACCCCCGCAAGTTCTTCGTCTACGAGCAGTACCAGGACGAGGCCGCGCTCCAGGCCCACACCGGCGCCGCCTACTACGCCCACTACGTCCGCAAGGAATTCCCCTCCATGATCGAGAGCAGCGACTTCCAGCAGTACGAGCCGATCTGACCCGGCCCCGCCCCTCCACCGGATCGCCGGCGCGTCGAAAAGCCCGGGGGCTCGCGAGGAACCCCCGGGCTTCGGGCTTCATTCACCGACGGACGCCCCAGCCGCCGCCGTAGCCGCCGCCGGGGTATCCCCCGCCGGGGAACCCGCCGCCCCAGCCGCCGCCGGGGTAGCCGCCCCCCGGATACCCGCCGCCGGGGAAGGGATAGGGCTGCGGGCAAGGCTGAGGGTACGGACGCGGGAAGGGCTGAGGATAGGGGGTGCAGGGAGGCGAGCCCCAGCCGCCGCCGGGGTATCCCCCGCCCGGGAACCCGCCGCCCCAGCCGCCGCCCCAGCCGCCGCCTCCGCCGTACCCGCCCCCCCCGTACCCGCCCCCCCCGTAGAAGCCCTTGCTGCTGGGGCGGCCCTTGCCGCCGGACTGGGCGTGGGCCTCGCTCGTCGCCAGCACGCCGCCGATCGTCAGGGCCAGGGCCGCCGTCAGGATTCGCGTCGCCTTCATCGTGCACCTCGTTTTCGGGTTGAGACTCGTTTCGCTTCCGGTCCGTCTCGGGCGTCTTCGACGTCCGCTCGGTGGGTTATCACCGTCCCGAGGCCGACCGGACGGACCCCCCGGAAGTTTTTTCCGGAAGCTTGCGGTTTCGCGTCGGCCCCCGCGCGGGGATGATCGACGCGGGGGAAACGGGAGCGACCGAGAAGGGACCGCATCGCCATGTCCGATCCAGGCTCCGAGGCCGAGGGCTTCCGGGCGCTCATCGAGCGCGTGCGCGGCGGCGACGAACAGGCGGCGGCCGACCTGGTCCGCCGCTACGAGCCGGCCGTCCGTCGCGCCGCCAGGGTCCGCCTGGTCGACACCCGGCTGAACCGGATGCTCGACTCGATGGACGTCTGCCAGTCCGTGATGGCCAGCTTCTTCGTCCGCACGGCGCTCGGCCAGTACGAGCTGGACACGCCCGACCAGCTCCTGAAGCTGCTGGCGACCATGACCCGCAACAAGCTGGCGAACGCGGTGAAGGCCCAGGGCGCCCAGCGTCGGGACTTCCGCCGCACCACGCCCGGCGGGGGCGGGGGCGACGAGTCCCCCGGGGCCGCGGCCTTCGAGGACGTGGCCGGCGCCTCGCCCACCCCCAGCCGCGAGGTCGCCGCGCGGGAGATGCTCGACGAGGCCCGCCGCCGACTCTCGCCCGACGAGCTTCGGCTGCTGGACGACCGCGAGGCCGGCCGCGACTGGGCCGAGATCGCCGCCGACCTCGGCGCCAGCCCCGAGGCCCTGCGCAAACGCCTGGCCCGCGCCGTCGACCGCGTCGCCGTCGAGCTGGGCCTGGATTGATCGAGGACGAGGCCGCCGCCCCCATGAACTCCCAGGACGCCACCCGCACGAGCCCCGGTTCGAGCACGCAGACGGCGACGCGGCTGGTCCAGGACCATCGCGAACGCTGGCGCCGCGGCGAACGCCTGCGCGTGGAGGCCTACCTGGAACGTCGGGGAAGGCCCCGCGTCGAGCCCGTGGACCTGCTCGACCTCGTCTACAACGAGTTCCTGCTCCGCGAGGAGGACGGCGAGACGCCCCCCATGCAGGAGTACCTCGACCGCTTCCCCGACCACGCCGACGAGCTGCGCGCGCAATTCGAAGTCCACGAGGCGCTCCGCCTCAGCCGGCCGTTCAGCGTGGCCCTCTCCACGGCCTCGGGCCTCGCCGACGACGAGCCGGACGCCCGGGACGAGCCCACCCGCGTCCCCGCCATGGCCGACCCGACGACCGCGCCGGACCCGCATCCGCGCGACCCCCGCCTGCCGATGGTCGCCGGCTTCGACGTGCTGGGGGTGCTCGGCAGCGGCGGCATGGGGACCGTCTACAAGGCCTTCGACCGCAAGTGCCGCCGCATGGTCGCGATGAAGACCATGAACCGCGCCGGGGCCGCGGCGCTGCTGCGGTTCAAGCACGAGTTCCGGTCGCTGGTGGAGGTCGTCCACCCCAACCTCGTCACGCTGTACGAGCTGATCGGCGACGGCGAGAACTGGTTCCTGACGATGGAGCTGCTCGACGGCGTGGACTTCCTCGCGTACGTCCGCGAGCCCTGCCCCGACCGCTTCGCCCGCATCCGCGCCGCGATCCGGAAGCTGGCCGAGGGGGTCGCGGCGCTGCACGAGGCGGGCAAGCTCCATCGGGACATCAAGCCGTCCAACGTCCTCGTCACCCGCGAGGGGCGGGTGGTCCTGCTGGATTTCGGCCTGGCTGCCGACCAGGACGAGGAGGGGCGGCACCTGAGCAGCGACGACCGCCTGGTCGGCACGGCCGCCTACATGGCGCCCGAGCAGGCTGCGGCGCGGCCCGTCTCGGCGGCGAGCGACTGGTACAGCGTGGGCGTGATGCTGTACGAGGCCGTCGCGGGCCGGCTGCCGTTCGCCGGCGGCGCGCTCATGATGCTGATGGACAAGCAGCGCCGGGACCCGCCGGCGCCGTCGGAGGTCGCGGCCGGCGTCCCCGAGGAGCTGGACGCCCTCTGCGTGGAGCTGCTGCGGCGCGAGCCCGAGGGGCGGCCGTCGGGGGCGGAGGTGCTGCGACGGCTCGGCGCGGCCGAGGACGTCGCGCGGCCGGGGCCGGGCCTCGCCGCGACGGCGGCCGGCTCGCACCCGTCGTCCGCCGGCCGGGGCGTGTTCCTGGTCGGCCGCGATCGTCACCGCGAGGCCCTGGAGGCGGCCCTGGCCGACGTCCGCGGCGGTCGGCCGGTCGCCGTCTACCTGCACGGCGGCTCGGGGGCGGGGAAGACGGCGCTCCTGCAGAACTTCCTGGACGAGCGGGCCGACGAGGGGGACGCGATCGTCCTCTCGGGCCGCTGCTACGAGCGCGAGTCGGTGCCGTACAAGGCGTTCGACAGCCTGATCGACGCCCTTGCGCGCCGCCTGGGCCGGATGGGCGAGATCGAGCTGGCCGCCGTGCTGCCGCGCGACGCGGCCTCGCTGGCGCGCGTCTTCCCCAGCCTGCGCCGGGTCGAGGCCGTGGGCCGCGATCCGCGGCGGACGGGCGAGACGCCCGACCTCCAGGAGCTTCGCCGCCGCGCCTTCGCCGCGCTCCGCGAGCTGCTCGCCCGCCTGGGCGACCGGGGGACCCTGATCGTCGCCGTCGACGACCTGCAATGGGGCGACGCCGACAGCGCCGCGCTGCTGCTGGAGGTGATGCGGCCCCCGGACGCCCCGATCCTCCTGTTCGTGGCGACCTATCGCAGCGAGGACGAGTCCGCCAGCCCGCTGCTTCAGGCCCTCGCCCGCGTCGGCGCGCTGGGGGTCGAGGGGGCGCCCGCCGAGGGCTTCGACGCCCGATCGCTGCGCGTCGAGCCGCTCTCGCCCGACGAGTCCCGCGCGCTGGCCGCGACGCTCCTCGCCGACGCCTCCTCGGCCGGGGGCCGCGAGGCGCTGGTCGAGGCCGTCGCGCGGGAGTCGCGGGGCAACCCCTTCTTCGTCGCGGAGCTGGCCCGCCACGTCCACGCCGGGGCGCTCGACCTGGAGGCCGACCCGGGGAGGCGCCTGGTCCTCGACGACGTGCTCTGGTCGCGCATCGAGCGGCTGCCGGCGGACGCGCGCGAGGTCCTGGAGCTTGTCGCCGCGTCCGGCCGGCCGATCCGGCTCGTCGACCTGAACCGCTGCCTGGACGAGTCGGTCGACGAGCGGTCGGCGCTGGCCGTCCTCCGCGCCGGGAGGCTCGTGCGGGGGACGGGCCGTGCCGAGACCGACGAGGTCGAGGCGTACCACGACCGCGTCCGCGAGACCGTCGCCGCGAGGCTCTCGCCCGAATCCGCGCGGGACAAGCACCGCCGCCTGGCCGCCACGCTCGAGGAGTCGGGCCGGGCCGACCCCGAGGTGCTCGGGGTCCACTTCCTGGCGTCGGGCGATCCGGCGAGGGCCGCGACCTACTTCGCCGAGGCGGCCGACGAGGCGGCCGAGGCCCTGGCCTTCGAACGCGCGGCCCTCCTCTACCGCCGCGCCCTGGAGATCGAAGGCGACGATCCCGCGCGTCGCGTCGCGCTCTCGGCCCGGCTGGGCGACGCTCTGGCGAACGCGGGGCGGGGGGAGGAGGCGGCCTCGTCGTACCTGGCCGCCGCGGCCGACTCCTCGCCCGACGAGGCCCTGGAACGCCGCCGCCTCGCCGCCATGCAGTTCCTCGTCAGCGGCCACATCGACCGCGGCCTGGAGACGTTGCAGGACGTCCTCGCCCGCGTCGGCATGACGCTGCCGCGCACGCCCAACCGGGCGTTGGCCTCGCTGCTCTGGCGGCGCGCCTTGCTGCGGCTGCGCGGGCTTCGCTACCGCGAGGCCGACCCGGCGAAGGTCGACCCGTCGGCCCTGACGCGGATCGACGTCTGCTGGTCGGCCGGCGTCGGCCTGAGCGTCGTCGACACGATCCTGGGGGCCGACTTCCAGGCGCGGGGGCTGCTGCTCTCGCTGGCGGCCGGCGAGCCCTCGCGGATCGCCCGCGCGCTGGCGATGGAGGCGGCGCATGCGGCCTCCACGGGGGGCTCGAACCGTCGCCGGACCGAGCGCCTGCTGGCGACGGCCGAGGCCCTCGCCCGCCGCGTCGACCAGCCCTACGCGATCGGCATGGTGACGCTCGCCCGGGGCGTCTCGGCGTATCTGGAAGGCCGATGGCGGGCGGCGCAGGCCCAGTGCGACGAGGCCGACGCCCTCTTCCGCGACCGCTGCACGGGGGTGGCCTGGGAGCGCGACACGGCCGACGCCTTCGCCCTCTGGGGCCTCAGCCACCAGGGCGAGACCGGCGAGCTGACCCGCCGCTGGCCCATCCTGCTGGCCCGGGCCGTCGAGCGCGGCGACCTGTACGCGGCGATGAACCTCAGTTCGTACCTCATGTCGATCGTCCGGCTGGCCGCCGACGAGCCCGCCCGCGCCCGCGAGGAGCTGGCCGCGACCAACGCCCGCTGGTCGCGCCGGGGCTATCACGTCCAGCACAACGACGCGCTCTGGGCGGCCGTCCAGATCGACCTGTACGACGGCCGGGGCGGGGACGCCTGGAGGCGGCTGGACGAGGCCTGGCCCGCGCTCCGGCGCTCGCTGCTGCTGCGCGTCCAGTTCGTCCGCACGTCCATGCGGTTCCTCCGCGCCCGCGCCGCGATCGCCGCGGCCCTGGAGGCGAAGGAGGCCTCCGAGTCCCGCCGCCTGCTCGCCGTCGCCTCGCGAGACGCCCGCGCCCTCGAAGGCGAGCGGATGCCCTGCCCCGATGCCTACGCCCGGCTCGTCCGCGCGGCGCTGGCGCAGGCCGAGGGCCGCGACGACCTCGCCGCGCCGCTCTGGCGGGCGGCCGTCGCCGGCTTCGAGGCGGTCGATATGAACCTTTGCGCCGCCGCCGCCCGCCGTCGCCTGGGCGCGTGCCTGGGGGGCGACGCCGGCGCGCGGGCGCTCTCCGAATCCGAAACCTGGATGCGCCGGCAGCTCATCCAGGACCCCGAGAAGGCCGCACGCATGATCGCGGCCCGGTTCGAGTAGGCCCCCGGACGTCGCGCGATCCGGGTCAGGCGATCTTCAGGGCCCCGGGCCTGGCCTGGTCCTCGCTCGACTTCATCAGCTTCATCAGGAGGTCCATCTGGATCGCCAGGATCTCCTTGATGGCCTCGATCTCGGTCGCGGTCCGAGAGCTCTCGGCGACCGTCGGGACCCGGCCGAACAGCGCGCCGAAGTCGAGGTGGTCGAAGTAGCGGCGATGCAGCTCCCGATTGGCGGGCGCGAAGTGGTCGAGGATCCGGTTGCGCACCGCGTCGTTCATGAACTCGCCGTGGCGGCGGAACAGGAGGTCCGCCGAGGAGACGTGCCGCGCCAGCCGAGCCGCGACCTCCATGTCGTGATGCTGCGATTCGAACACGGACGGGATCCGGGCCAGGATGTCGCAGAGGTAGGGGTTGACCGCCTGATTCGAGATCGGGTCGCCACGCGAGTCGTCGGCCATCTCGATGTCGGCCCGGCGGTAGAAGTCCGGCAGGAGGCCGCCGGCGCCGAACGCCGATCCGTGCAGCGGCACCACGGAGACGCTCCCCGATCCGTAGACGTCCTCGAAGGAATTGGCCGTGGCCAGGAAATCCGGGGTGCGTTGCTCGATGCAGTGGTCCACCCAGGCCTCGAGCGTGACCCCGGCCTTGTGATGCCATTGCTGCCAGCTGGAGAGGATCCAGTCGTCCTGGCGTCGCACGTAATAAAAAATCTTCGATTGTTCGAACCGCGAGGCGATCAGCCGGTGTAATTCCAGGGCATATGCGTAGACGAGGTTGCTCAGGTTTTCCGACGAGATCAGCAGCCGCCGACAGCCCCGGTCGGCCGCATGCTCGAGCGCCTGATCGAGCCGCCGCTCGAAGTGCGACAGGGGGACGTGGCCGCACATCAGGTCTTCGAGATACCAGATCGGATAGAACTGCCCCGGATAAGCCCGCTCCGACGCGAGGGGTCCCGGCTCGGCGCCCACCCGGAAGTTGGCGTCGGGCAGGAACACGCCCCGCTCCTCCAACTCCGCCCGGCGCTTGTAGACGTCGACCTGGATGGAGGTCGAGCCACACTTCCCGTGCCCCGGATGCAACACGAGCTCGATCCCGTTTCTCATCGCGAACTCCCTGACGCTTCCCTAGACCGGTTGGTCGAAGGATTCAAAACCATTCATTTTTCGGGGAGGCCCCGTGAGGGGCGATCCATGCAGCGGCCCCCCGCATTCGTGAGGGCGGCGACGATCGCGATTCGTTCGACGTAAGTCTCGACCGGAGGCCGGAATTCTCGGCTTCATCCGGCGGCTTGAGGGCTCAGGGGCTCGACGTCTTCGCCAGCATCCCTGCTGCGCCCGGCGGGTTAACCCCGGATGTCAAACAGATATCGGTTTTCGGCGGACGGAGTCATGATAATCCTCCGGGTAAGGCGGGAAGTCGGGGCGAATCGGCGAGAGGGGGACGAATGGCGGTCGGGGCGCCTTTCGGACGAAAAAAATCTGGAAAAGAACGTGTCGGTCCCGTTCGGAGGTCGGGTCGTTCGGCGGGTCCGAGGGGCGGACATGCGGCGTCGCCTCGCACCTGGCCGCCTGCGGCCGTCGCCTTTTCGACCGGACGCGCCTACAATTCCCCGTCTCGGGGCACCGCGGGCGGGAGGGACTTCGCGTGAAGAGGTTGGAAGATTTGAAGGCGTCGGTCCTGGATCTCTGCCCGATCGTGGAGGGGGGGACTGCGGCCGACGCGTTTCGCGACGCGGTCGACCTGGCGCGGCACGCGGAGCGGCTGGGGTTCGAGCGCTACTGGGTGGCCGAGCACCACAACATCCCCGGGGTGGCGAGCGCGGCGACGGCGGTGGTGATCGGCCACGTCGCCGGGGCGACCTCGCGGATCCGGGCGGGCGCCGGCGGGATCATGCTGCCGAACCACCCGCCCCTGGTGATCGCCGAGCAGTTCGGCACGCTCGCCTCGCTGTATCCGGGGCGGATCGACTTGGGGCTCGGACGCGCGCCGGGGGGCGACCAGCGGACCGCGCAGGCCCTGCGACGCTACTTCGAGGAGGTGGACGCGTTCCCTCGGGACGTTCGGGAGTTGCAGGCGTACTTCCGCCCGGCGACGCCCGGCCGGTTCGTGCATGCGGTCCCGGGGGAGGGGCTCGACGTGCCCATCTGGCTGCTGGGCTCCAGCGACTTCAGCGCCCGGCTCGCGGCCGAGCTGGGGCTTCCGTTCGCGTTCGCCTCCCACTTCGCCCCCGACCGCCTGTTCGACGCCCTGGCGATCTACCGCGAGTCGTTCGTCCCTTCGGAGGCCCTCGACGAGCCCTACGCCATGATCGGCGTCAACGCCTTCGTGGCCGAGACCGACGAGGCGGCGGCTCGCCTGTTCACGTCGCACCAGCAGGCGATCCTCAACCTCGTCCGGGGCCGTCCCGGCCTGATGCCCCCGCCCGTCGACGACATGGACCGCCTCTGGGCCCCCGCCGAGCGCGCCGCCGTGGAGCGGATGACCCGCGTCACCGTCGTCGGCTCGCCCGACACCGTCCGCGCCCGGCTGCAATCCCTCGTCAACGCGACCCAGCCCGACGAGATCATCTTCTGCGGCCAAATCTACGACCACGCCGCGCGGCTGCGATCGTACGAGCTGCTCATGCAGGCCTGCCGGACGACGACCGCCGCGGTGGGCTGACCCGATTCGTCGGATCAATCGGAGTCGGTTTCATGCCGCCGGAATTCTATTCCGTCATGTTCTACGCCGGCCTGTACTGCTGGCTTCGAGGCACGCGAAGAATTGGCAAGCCGCCCGGCCTCGACGCCACCTGCGACGCCTGGCATGAGCGTTTCGGCAAGACTTTTCGCCTCTCCGGGCGGTTTCTCATGCTGGTGGGCGTCGCCCCATTCTTTAAAGATTTGGTCCTCCTGGGCCTTTGAGAGGGGCCGGTCTCACGCCAGTACGTCCCGCACCACCTCGCCGTGCACGTCGGTCAGGCGGAAGTCGCGGCCGGCGTGGCGGTAGGTGAGCTTGGTGTGGTCGAAGCCGAGGAGGTGGAGGATCGTGGCGTGGAGGTCGTGGACGTGGACGACGTCCTGGACGGCCTTGTAGCCGAAGTCGTCGGTCGCGCCGTGGACGTGGCCCCCCTTCACGCCGCCGCCGGCGAGCCAGACCGAGAAGCCCCAGTGGTTGTGGTCGCGGCCCATGCCGGGCTTGCCGTTGACCAGCTCGACCGACGGGGTGCGGCCGAACTCGCCGCCGCAGAGGACCAGGGTGTCCTCGAACAGCCCGCGCCGCTTCAGGTCCGTCAGTAGCGCGGCGATGCCCTGGTCGCACTGGCGGCCGAGGTCGCGGTGGGCGGTGGGGAGGCTGTCGTGGCTGTCCCAAGGCTGGACGTCGCCGTGGAAGAGTTGCACGAACCGCACCCCGCGCTCGATCAGCCGGCGGGCGATCAGGAGCTGCCGGTTCTGGACGCCGGGGCCGTACATGTCCAGGACGTGCTGCGGCTCCTGCGAGACGTCGAAGGCGTCGGTCGCCTCCATCTGCATCCGGTAGGCGAGTTCGAAGCTGGCGATGCGGGCGTCGAGCGCGTCGTCCTCGGCGCGCGTCTCCTGGTGGCGGCGGTTCATCTCGGCCAGGAGGTCGAGCTGCTTGCGCTGCTCACCCTTGGAGACGAACGCGTTGCGGATGTTCTCGATCAGGTCCTCGGCCTTCTCCTTGCGGGTGTCGATGTACGTCCCCTGATACACGCCGGGTAGGAACGCCGACCGCCAGTTGGAGACGTCGGCGACGGGGAGCCCGGGGCAGAGCGAGACGTAGCCCGGCAGGTTCTCGTTCTCCGAGCCCAGCCCGTAGGTCAGCCAGGCGCCCATGCTCGGGCGCGAGAGCCGCTCGTCGCCGCAGTTCATCAGCCGCATCGACTGCTCGTGGTTCGGCGTGTCGGCCTGCATCGAGCGGATCACGCAGAGGTCGTCGACGTGCGCGGCGGTGCGTTCGAAAATCTCGCTGACGGGGATGCCGCTCTCGCCATACCGGCGGAACTTAAACGGCGAGCCCATCGCCGCGCCGGTCTGGCGCTCGGTGGAGAGGTTCCCCTGCGGCAGCGGCTTGCCGTCGTACTTCGTGAGAAGGGGCTTGGGGTCGAACGTGTCGACCTGGCTGGGGCCGCCGTTCAGGTAGATGTGGATGACCCGCTTGGCCTTGGGGGCGAAGTGCGCGGCCCGGGGCGCGAGCGGGTTGAGCGCCGCGCCGGGCGTGCCCGCTCGGGCCTCGGCCTCGCCGAGCAAGCCCGTCCCGCGCAGGAGTGCGGCCAGGCCGAGCATCCCGAAGCCCGTTCCGGCCTGCTGAATCGCCTCGCGTCGGGAGAGGGGGCGTCGGAAATCGGCGTTCATGGCGTCCGCTCTGTTTGCGAGAAAAGGTAGTCTTGCTGTCGCTGCTCACCCGTCGACGCCGGCCCGAGGTCGTCGAGGGGCTCGAACCCGGGTGCCACGGGTTCCGTGAACCCGTGGATCGGCGTCGGATCGGTCCCGAACCGTCGTCGAGATCCCGAGCCGGTCCACGGGTTCGGAGAACCCGTGGCACCCGCGATTCTTGCGTCGGGACCAGATGGTGACGGCCGAGGTTTGTTCATTTGTCTTATCAATCGACGAACATCGACTCGTTGGCGATGAGCAGGACCTGCGCGAGCTGGGCCCGGGGGGCGAGCTTCGGCCCGCCCGGCTCGTCGGCCAGGCTTTGCAGGAACCGAGCGGCCATGTCGACCTCGTCGGCCGCGGCCTCGCGGGCGAGGACCCGGCGGTAGAGGGCCCGGATCGCGTCGCGAGGGTCGGCCGCGCCGGCGACGTCGGGCCGTTCGGCCAGGGCCTTCGCCTGCTCGACGACCAGGGGGGCGTTCATGCCGAAGAGGGCCTGCTGCGGGACCGTGGTGAGCGGCCGGCGCTCGGCGGAGGCGTCGGGGCTGGCGAAGTCGAACGCGCGGAAGACGGCCGGCAGGCTCTGGCGATCGACCAGGCCGTACACGGTGCGTCGGCCGTTCTTAGGGTCGTTCGCCACGTCGACCGGCTTGCCGTACATCGTCGGGTCGAGCCGGCCGGAGACGAAGACGAGCGTGTCGCGCATGGCCTCGAAGTCGAGCCGGCGGCGGTTCGCCCGCCACAGGAGCTTGTTCTCCGGGTCGACCTTCCGGCAGTCGGGTCGGTCGGCGCTCGCCTGCTGATACGTCGCCGAGAGGACGATCAGCCGATGCAGGTTCTTGAGCGACCAGCCCTCCTCGACGAACCGGGCGGCGAGGTCGTCCAGCAGCTCGGGATGGCTCGGCGGGTTACTGCGCTCGCCGAAGTCGCTGGGGGTGGAGACGAGGGGCTCGCCGAAGTGGTGCATCCAGGCGCGATTGACGATCACGCGGCCGGTGAGCGGGTTCGACGGATCGGCGATCGCCTCCGCCAGGTCGAGCCGGCCGCCGCCCCGGGCGAAGGGCTTCGGCTCGGCTTCGGAGAGGACGCGGACGAACCGTCGGGGGACCGCGTCGCCCGGCTGCGCGGGGTTGCCCCGGACGAAGATCCGGGGGGCGTACGGCTCATCCGAGTCGACCAGCACCATCGCCCGGGGCGCGGGGTCGGCGGCCTTGACGGTCATCCGGTCCAGTTCGAGCACCTTGCCGTAGTACGCGTCCTTGTCGCCGCGCGACATGTAAGCCTGCGTCTGCCCGCGCGTGAAGTGCGACGGGCTCTCCGGGCCTTGCAGCACGGCCAGGAGCTGACGGCGAGCCGTGTCGGAAGGATCGGGCGGGGTGGATTTGGACTCCTGGTAGACTCGCACGAGGAGGTCGGCGTAGGCCCGAGCGACGTCGGCCCTGGATCGGAGAGTCGCCGCGCCGAGGGCGGCGTGGACCAGCGGGTTGGTCGCGTCGACCGCCTTCGCCAGGACGCCCGACGCGTCGGCGGCGAGGGCGGCGTCGTCGCGCCTCATCAGCTCGGCCCAGGGGCCGAAGACGGGGTCGCCGGGGACGGCCCGCTGCTTCAGGAAGCGGCGCCAGCGGGCGATGATCGGCGGGCGGAGCTGCTCCGGGGCCAGCGACATGAAGAAGACGGCCGTCTCCAGCGGGTCGGGGGGCGTCGTCGCGGCGTGGAACAGGTAGTCGCCGGCCCGCTTGCGAGCCTCCTCGGAGAGCAGCGCGTACTGGTCGTCCAGGAACTTGCCCACCTCGGCGCGCTTGGCGGCGGCGGCGTCCTCGAAGCTTTTGCGGTCCGGGGTCTTCGCGGGGTCGTCGAGCAGCGGGAGTTCCAGCGGGGCCTCGGCGCCGGCGAAGACGCCGTAGAGCGAGTAGTAGTCGGCCGTGGGGATGGCGTCGTACTTGTGGTCGTGGCAGCGGGCGCAGGCGACCGTCAGGCCGAGCAGGCCGCGCGTGACGACGTCGATCTTGTCGTCGATCTGGTCGTGCACGTTGTTGTCGAACGCCCGGCCGAGCGTCAGGAAGCCCATGGCCGCCAGCCGCCAGGGCTCGTCTTTCGGCGCGACGACGTCGGCCGCGAGCTGCTCGCGGATCATCCGGTCGAACGGGGCGTCCTCGTTGAACGAGCGGACGACGTAGTCGCGATACGTGTAGGCGTAGGGCCGGATCCGGTCGTCCCCGTACATGAGCACGCCGTCCTTCGAGTCGGCGTAACGCGCCACGTCCAGCCAGTGGCGGCCCCAGCGCTCGCCGTATCGCGGCGAGGCCAGCAGCCGGTCGACGACCTTCGCATAGGCGTCGTCCGACGTGTCCGATTCGAACGCGGCGATCTCCTCGGCGGTCGGCGGCAGGCCGACCAGGTCGTACGAGACGCGCCGGAGGAGCGTGCGTCGGTCGGCCGGGGGCGAAGGCGACAATCCGGCCGCCTCAAGCTTCGCCAGCACGAACGGGTCGATCGGCGATTGCGACCACGAGTCGTCCGCCACCGGCGGCGGCTCGCGTCGCGCGACCGGGAGGTAGGACCAGTGCTTGCGGGCCTCGGCGAAGTCGATCCCCCGCGCCTTGGCCGCGGGCGCGGCGGCCGTCGCCGGGAAGGCCGCGCCGCCGGCCACCCACTGGCGCAGGACGGCGATCTCGGCGTCGGGGAGCCGCTGCTTGGGCGGCATCTTCACCGAATCGTCCTCGTACCCCACCGCCTGGATCAGGAGGCTCTCGTCGGGGTTGCCCGGCTCGACCGCCGGCCCCAGGTCGCCCCCCTTGAGCAGGCCTTCGAGCGAGTCGACCGCCAGGCTCCCCTTGAGGCTCTCCGCCTGGGCCGAGTGGCAGCCGTAGCAGCGCTCCACCAGGATCGGCCGGACCTTCGCCTCGAAGAACTCGGTGCGGGCCGTCTCGGGGTCGTCGGCCCGCGCCGCCCTGGCCAGGAGCAGCAGCCAGGCCGCGACGAATCGCGACGTTTGAACGAGATGCTGCGCGGCCATCGGCGTCGTCCCCCGCCCTAGGTTCTCAAACATTCCTCCGACAATTCGCGCATCTCGGGGTGCCGCTGTCAAGCGGGCGGCCGGGGCGGTCATTCGTCGGGGATCGCGGCCTGTATCGAATAACGGGGCCGGGCGGGCCGTCTCCTAGGCGAGTCGTGTTCGCTCGGACCAGGGCCCTCGGGCTTCGTCCGGCCCCGTTATTCTGGATGGAATGTCGAGGACGAAGCATGACCGCACCCTGGTGGTTGGCGGCCGGGCTGGCCTGCGCGCAGCTGGGCGGGGATCCGGACGGGGCGAAGGGCGTCGGGGATCCGGCGGGGGGCCGGGCGACGAGCCGGATCGCGGCCGTCACGGTGTATCGCGGGCAGGCACGGGTGACGCGCGAGGTCCAGGTGCCTGAGGGTGACGGCGCGGTCGAGCTGATCGTCGGCCCGCTGCCGCCCCGCCTCCTTGAGGGATCGCTGTTCGCCGAGGGCTCCGACGGCCTTCGCGTCGTGTCGGCCCGCATTGCCCCGAGAGCCGCCGGGGACGACGCCCGGCGGGAGGCCCGCGAGCATGAGCAGGAGGTCGCGCGGCTCGAGGCCGAGGAGGCCAGGCTTCGCAAGGAGGCCGAGGTGCAGGAGCAGGACCTCCAGTACCTCACCAGGCTGGAAGGCTTCACCGGATCGTCCCTCGGCAAGCTGACCGACGTGGGCCGCCTGGACAGCGGGGCCGTCGTGGAGCTGAGCCGGTTCGTGATGGAGTCGCGCGAGGCGAAGACCAAAGCCGCCGTGGACCTGGCGGAGCAGATCCGGTCCAACGCCGTCGCGATGGGCGAGGCCCGATCCCGCCTGCGAGGGCCGACGCAGGGGGACGCCGTGCTCCTCGTCCGGCGAGCCCGGCCCGGCGGGGGGACGGTGCGGCTCGGCTACCTCGCCGACTCGGCCGACTGGACGCCGCGATATCGGCTCCGAGGCGAGGGCGACAAGGCCCCGGTGGTGCTCGAATATCTCGCCTCGCTCGTGCAGCGGACCGGCGAGGACTGGGCGGGCGTCGCCGTGAGGCTCTCCACCGCGGACCCGTCGCTCGACGCCGCGCCCCCCGACCTGCTGCCCCTCAAGATGGCCGGCACCGTCGGCGCGACGGACGCCGAGAGTTCGGACGACGAGGCCTCGCGCAAGGTCCTGGCCGAGCTTCGCAAGCCGGTCGACATGCGGTTCCCCCAGGAGACCCCGCTGGAGGACGTGTTGAAGTACGTCCGGACCGCCGGGGCCGGCCCGGCCTTCCCCGAAGGCCTGCCGCTCTACGTGGACCCGATCGGGCTGAACGAGGCCGACAAAACCTCGACCTCGCCCGTGACGATCGACCTGGCCGGCGTGCCGCTGGGGACCTCGCTCAACCTGGCCTTGAAGCAGATCGGCCTGGGCTGGATGGTCCGCGGCGGAGTCCTCCAGATCACGTCCCAGGAGGCGATCGACCAGGCGAACCACCCCTCGCGAGAGGACGACGAGACGGGCATGGCGGGCATGGCCGGGATGGGAGGCATGGGCGGGGGCATGGGAGGCCTGGGCGCCGATCCGAACGCACTCGGGCGGAGGCTCAATCGCGCGGCGGCCGGCGAGCAGGCCGAAGAGCTGCGCGTCGCCGAGGGCCGCGAGCCGGCCGTCGCCGAGGAGGAGGCCGGCGGGCGTGACGCGCAGGGCGTCGCGTTCGCGATCGAGGGGAGCCTGGACGTCCCCTCGCGGCCCGAGGCGCAGTTGGTGGAGGTCGCGCGGGTCGAGCTGCCGGCCGAGTATTACGCGAAGGCCGTCCCCGTGCTCACCTCGCGCGTGTACCGCCTCGCCAGGCTGACCAACACGGCCCCGTTCACCCTGCTGCCGGGCGAGGTGGACGTCCACGACGGCGGCGAGTTCGTCGGCCGGATGCGGATGCCGCTGGTGGCCGCCGGCGAGCCGTTCGTGGCGGGGTTCGGCGTCGACCCCCAGCTCCAGGTCGCCCGCCGCCTGATCCGGAAGTCGCGCACCGTGCAGGGGGGGAACCAGGTGCTCACCTATGAGTTCCGGCTCAGCCTTCGCAACTTCCGGCCCGATCCGGTCAAGGTCCAGCTCTGGGACCGCCTGCCCCAGGCCGAGGGGGAGTCGGCCGCGGTCAGCCTGGTGAAGACCTCGGCCGAGCTGAGCGAGGATCCGCTCTACCAGCGCGCCGCCCGGCTCGACAACCTCCTGCGCTGGGACGTCGACCTGCCGCCCGGGACGGTCGGCGACAAGGCCCTTTACGTGACCTATGAGTTCCGCCTCGAATACGCCCGCGACCTGCCGCCGCCTCGGTTCGAGTCCGGAGGTTTGAAGGAAGCCCCGATCGGCGGCGGGGCCATGAGCGGCGGCCCCGGGGGCGACGGCCGAGGGTTCCAGACGCTGCGGCCGGCCTTCGAATGAGCCCAATGCGGGGGCGTTAGGGCTGGCCGGGCGGTTCGAACCGAGCGATCCGGCCGTCCTCGCCGACGGCCCAGCCGACGCCCGTCTCGGCGAATCCGACGGCGTGGAAGCCGGCGTCGCCGAGCCTCGCCCAGGTCCGGCCGCCGTCGTCCGAGCGATCGACGCCGGACGGGCCGACGGCGATCAGCGAAGGCCCGGGCGTCCCCGGCAGGAAGGCGACGGCCGAGCGGTACCCGGTGGGTTCCGACAGAGGTGCCGTCCAGCTCTTGCCGCCGTCGCGGGTCAGGGCGATGAGGCCGCCTCGGGCGTCCGGGTTTTTGTAGTCGCCGCCGACGGCGACTCCGTGGTCGGCGTCGCGGAAGGCCAGCGAGAAGACCCCCGACGAGCCGTTCCCCGCGCGGAGGGGCGTCGGGTGGGCCGTCCAGGTGCGCCCCCGGTCCTCGCTGCGGAAGACCCTCCCGCCGCCGGTGCCGAACCAGGCGCGATCGCCCCGCACGGCCAGGCAGGTCCCGCTGGCCGCGAAGGCCCCCTCGCCCGGCAGGGCCTCGGGCATGGCGTCGCGGCCGACGCGGGCCCAGGAGTCGCCCCCGTCGTCGGTCGCCAGGACGACGAACCGGCCGTCGACCGGGTCCCCCAGCGCCAGGCCGCGGCGGGCGTCGGCGAACGCCAGGGCGTCGAGGAAGCCGTTGGGGTCCTCGTTGACGTGCCTCGTCGTCCACGACTCGCCGCCGTCGGTCGTTTTGAGGATCCGCGACTGTTGCCCCTCGCCGATCGCCAGCACCAGGGCCGTGCGGTCGTCGAACGCCTGCACGTCGCGGAAGTCCCGCTCCTTCGAATCCGGGACGATCCGCCGCCGCCAGGTCGCGCCGGCGTCGGTCGTCAGGAGCACCGTCCCCCCCTGCCCGCTCGCCCAGGCGACGCGGCCATCGACGACGCAAAGCCCCCGTAGCCGGGCCGTCGTCCCGGATGGCTGGAGCGTCCCCTGGGCCACGGCGGCTCGCGTTGCGACGAGGAGAACCAGGATCAGGAACGGTCGCGTCATCGTGGGCGAAACCTCGAACCAAGGGACCTGGAAGTTCGGCCAGGATGAAAAGTCCCAAACTTACCGGTTCGAGCAGACGCGAGGCAACCACTCGTTCCTGATCGTCCACCGGGCATGAGGTTGTATGACGATCTTCTTAAGGTTTAGGAGTCAAGCTTCGTAGGTTTTGGTCGTCCAAAAAATAGGATTGGTTGTTCCGGGGCCTGATGTTATCATCTCCTGGTCGGCTCGACGCTGGACGGAAAACCGGACCTCGCAGCGATGGAGGAAGCATGAGCGCCCGATGGCGGCAAGTGGTTGAGAGACGATCGGGTTTCACGCTGATCGAGCTTCTGGTGGTGATCAGCATCATCGCGGTCCTGATCAGCCTGCTGCTGCCGGCGGTGCAGGCGGCGCGTTCGGCTGCGAGGCGGACGCAGTGCGTGAACAACCTGAAGCAGATGGGGCTGGCGCTGGCGAATTACGAGTCGGCGATCGGCGCGTACCCGCCGGCGTATGTTGGCGATCCTCGGGCGGTGGGCTCGGCGTACGGGGTGAGCTATCCCGACGGGAACATCAACACGACGCCCGGCTTCGCCTGGGGGACGCTGATCCTGCCCTATCTGGAGCAGGCGACGGTCTACGCCAGCTTCAACACCAACCTGCCGTGCTGGGCGCCGGACAACTCGACGGGCGCGCAGGTGCGGTTGTCGGTCTTCCTCTGCCCTTCGGCGACGGGCGGGTCGGAGCCGTTCGCCCTGCATCGGTACGACAACGGCGACTCGGGCGCGCCGAACGACGCCGGCGAGTTCGCGCCTCGGATCGTCTTCTCGCGGAGCCACTACGTCACCAACGCCGGGATCAACCAGCCCTGGGGCCGGACGACGGCCTATTCGTACGACTTCGACCAGCCCGAGCCGATCCCCGGCGCCCCGGCCCCGCACGCGATCGACGGGCCGTTCTACCGCAACTCGCGGACGAGGGTCGCGTCGGTGGGCGACGGGCTGTCGAACACGGTCTTCCTGGGCGAGAAGTCGTCGTCCCTGTGCGATTCCACGTGGGTCGGCGTCGTCCCCTTCGCCAGCACCCCCGAGCGTCCCTGGTGGCCGTCGGACCCGAACAGCGGGGGGAACCTCGTCGGCGCGCACAGCGGGCCCGACGTCCGCGACCATCCGCAGGTCATCATCCACGCCCCGAACCACCCCTTCGGCCACACCGACGAGATGTACTCCGAGGACGGCGACGGCTCGAACGTCCTGCTGGGCGACGGTTCCGTCCGTTGGGTGAAGGAGACCGTCAACCCCTACGTCTGGGTCGCCCTCTCCACCCGCAACGGCGGCGAGATCGTCCCCGGCGACTATTGATCCACGGCGACGGGACGACATCGGGGGAGAACATGATGATGAGACGACTTCACGGGACGACGGCCCTTGCCCTGCTCGCGTCCCTCGCGCTCGCGGGCTGCGGCCCGACTCAGATGGGCCCCGACCCCGAGGCCTTCAAGGGGGTCGACGCCCTCTACACGGCCATCTCCCTGCGCGAGCCCGACCGGGTCGACGCCTGCCTGGCGATGCTGAGGTCCCTCCAGCAGGACGGCAGGCTCGAAGAGGCCGCGTTCGATGAGCTCGTGGCCATGAGCGGCGAGGCCAAGGGGGGCGACTGGGAATCCGTCCAGACCCGACTCGCCCGGTTCATGCGCGGGCAGCGGCGCGGGCGGTAGGCACCGCTCAGGCCGGTACGGTGAACGGCTCGACGTGCGTCTCGCCGGCCCGGCCGAAGTAGACGACCTTCCGGCCGGCGAGATAGGCGGTGTAGCCGACGCTCCCGGCGGCCATGATGCGCCGCAGGAAGTGGGGGTAGTCGATCTCGCGACGCTGGGCCGACGCGACGGCCGATCGCACCGCCGTCGCGGAGAACTCCCTGGCGACCATCGGGGCGTCGGCCAGGGGGAGGCTTTCGGCGTGGGTCGAGTCGTCGGTCGCGTAGTGCCGCAGCTCCCGGCGCGTCAGGTCGGCGTCGTAGCGTTCCACGCCGGTCGCGAGCATCCGCGCCACCACCTCGGGGAAGGCGATCCGGCCCGAGAGGGAGAGTTCCAGGCATTCGTGGAGGATCGTCGCATCCATCGTCGCTTCTCCTTTTCCGGATCGCTCAATCGATCGTCTTCGCGCGGGCGTCGTCCCCCGCTTCGTGCCTCGAAAGCAGCTTCTTGACGGTCGCCAGGAGCCGCCGCCTCTCGGCCTCTCCGACCACCCCGAAGAACGCGGCGTCGTTCTCGTCCGCCTCCCTCGCCAGCTCCGGCACAAGGGCCCGGCCGGCGTCGGTCAGCCGGACGACGACCGCGCGGCGGTCGTTCGCGTCGGACTCGCGGGCGACCCATCCCTTCTTCACCAGCCGCTCCACCAACCGCGACGTCGCGCCGCCGTCGATCCCCACCGTCGCGGCCAGTGCCAGCAGCGAGGCCCCCTCGACGTCGTAAAGGCAGCGCAGGACCACCCACTGCGGGACCGTCGCCCCGCGACGCTCCAGGCGCTCGGAGAAGCCCCGGGAGACGCGGTTCGACAGCCTCCTCAGCCAGTAGCCGAGGTGGTCCTCAAGGTCGCTCGGACGTTCGCTCATCGTCGCGGGATATTAGTTGCCTGGGCAACGATTGTCAAGACATCAATTTCCGCGCGGGCCGTGGGGGCGGTGTGGACGGCGGGCGTGCGCGGTAGGATGGGGTCCGTCAGGGGATCCCAGCCACCGAAGGGAGGACGCCATGCGGATCGGGACGTTCGTCGTGCTGTTGGCGGCGTGGGCGGGCGGGGCGCGGGGGGGCGACGGGCCCGCGACGTTCTCGAAGGGGCCGCCCGATCGCCCCGAGGATTTCCCGATCGCGGTCTGGCTCCAGGACACGGCGAACGCCGAGAAGTACCGCGCGGTCGGCGTGAACCTGTACGTCGGCCTCTGGCGGGGGCCGACGGTCGAGCAGCTCGACGCGCTCGACGCGGCGGGGATCCGCCTCATCGTCGGCCAGAGCCGGAAGTCGCTGGCCTTCCGCGATCGGCCGACGATCGTCGGCTGGATGCACGACGACGAGCCCGACAACGCCCAGGCCCTGGAGAAGGGCAAAGGGTACGGCCCTCCCGTCCCGCCCGAAACGATCGTCGACCGCTACCGCGCGATGAAGGACGCCGACCCCGACCGCCCGGTGCTGCTGAACCTGGGCCAGGGGGTGGCCTGGGACGGCTGGTACGGTCGAGGGGTGCGGACGAACCACCCCGAGGACTACCCGGCCTACGTCGAGGGGTGCGACATCGCCTCGTTCGACATCTACCCCGCCTGCAGCCGCGACGAGGCCGTGGCCGGCAAGCTCTGGTACGTCCCCCTCGGCGTGGAGCGGCTGCGCAAGTGGGCCGGCGAGAAGAAGCCCGTCTGGTGCTGCATCGAGACGACCCGCATCGACAACGAGGACCGCAAGGCGACCCCCGCCGAGATCCGGTCCGAGGTCTGGATGGCCCTGATCCGCGGCGCGAAGGGCCTGATCTACTTCTGCCACCAGTTCAAGCCGACGTTCGTCGAGGCCGGGCTGCTCGCCGACGAGGCCGTCGCGCGCGAGGTCGCGTCGATCAACGCCCGCATCCGCGAGCTGGCCCCGGTCCTCAACAGCCCCGACGTCCCCGACGGGGCGAGCGTCACGTCGTCCGACGAGGCGATCCCCATCGCCTGGGTCGTCAAGCGCCACGGCGATGCGACGTACGTCCTCGCCGCGTCGCTCCGCGAGGCCCCGACGGAGGTGAAGATCCAGCTCCCCGACCGGGCCGACGCGAAGGTGGAGGTCCTGGACGAATCGAGGACGCTCGACGCCCCCGCCGGCGGGTGGTCGGACCGCTTCACCGGCTATCAGGTCCACCTGTACCGGGTGCGCGCCGGCGGGTAGGCGGGAGTCCTCAGTGCACGGCCGCGGCGCGCGGCGGGGCTTCCGACGAGCCCTCCGCCCGCTTCGGCTCGCCGGGCTTGAAGTGGTTGCAGCCGCTTTGCCCGGAGACTCTCAGGTTGAAGTGCTCCAGCTCGTCGTGGATGCACAGCCCGAGCGTCCCATCCGCGACCTTCGCCTTGGGCTCGATCTGCCAGTACTCGCAGTCCTTGCAGAGGCCCCACTCGTGATCGTCGTGAGCTTCGTTCTTGTTGGCGGCGGCCATGATGGATTTCTCCCTCGACTCGGATATCGAACAAGACCGTCCGACACTCGCGGGCGATCGTCGCGATCCTGCAATGCAAGCGACGGGCCGAACGGGCGGGTGAATCCCGCGAACGGTCCGACGAGCGAGGGAGTCCGTCGGGCGGGAGCGGTCAGATCAGCTCGGAGATCGGATCGCCGTGGGGGAGGAGGGCGATCGGTCGGCCGGAGACGTCCGGGTAGGTCAGAGTGTGGTCGATGCCGAGGTAGCGGTACCAGGTGGCGAGGAGGTCGTTGGGGGTGAACCGGCGGTCGCGGGGTTCCTCGCCCTTCGCGGTCGTCGAGCCGATCACCTGGCCCATGGGCATGCCGCCGCCCGACATGAGGACGGACATCGCCTTGCCCCAGTGTTCGCGGCCGGGCTGGCCCTTGAAGTCCGAGAGCTTGGGCGTGCGGCCCATCTCGCCCATGACGACGATCAGCGTCTCCTTGTCGAGCCCCCGGGCGTGGACGTCCTCGATCAGCGCGGAGACGGCCTGGTCGAGCACCGGCAGGCGGATCTCCATCTGTTCGAAGATGTTCCAGACGCTGGCGTGGTCGTCCCACGAGAACGCCTTCTGGCCCGGCACGCAGGGGAAGTCGATCGTCACCAGCCGGACGCCGGACTCGACCAGCCGACGGGCGAGCAGGCAGCGCTGGCCGACGACGTTGCGGCCGTAGCGGTCGCGCAACACGTCGGGCTCGCGGGCCAGGTCGAAGGCGTCGCGGGCCGAGGGGCTCGTCAGGACGTCGAGCGCCCGGCGCTGGTAGTCGTCGAACGAGCGGGTGGCGGCGGAGTCTTCGATCGACCGACGCGCCGCGTCGAAGCCGGCGAGCAGCCGCCCCCGGCCGTCGAGCCGCGCGCGTCGGGCCTCGTCCAGCACGAGTTCCGGCACCTTGAACTCGGGCTTGTTGGGGTCGGCCGCGACCTTGAACGGCCCGTAGGTCCGGCCCAGGCCGCCGCCCCCTTCGTACGGGAGATTCGGCAGGGCGACCCACTTGGGCAGGCTGCCGGGGCGGTCGGGGAGGAACTTGTTCGCCGCGTGGAACAGGTAAGGCTGCTTGGGCGTGAACGGGGCCTGCTCGACCACGTCGCCGGTGTAGCCGGTCAGGACCGTGTGCGTGCTGTTCGCGTGGCCCGGGCTGTCGTGGGTGATGGACCGGACGATCGCGCACTTGTCGGCGATCGAGGCGAGCCGGGGGAGCTTCTCGCAGATCTCGATCCCGGGGACGCTCGTCGGGATCGGCCGGAAGAGCCCGCGATACGCGTCGGGGGCGTCGGGCTTCATGTCGAACGTCTCCATGTGGCTAGGCCCGCCCCAGAGCCACACCACGATCATCGACGGCCCCCCCGTCCCTCCCCCCGATCCGGCAGCCGCCCCCGCCGCCTGCAGCCGCAAAAGGTCCGAGATCCCCAGCGCGGAGAATCCCGTGAGCGAGGTCCGCAGGAACGCCCGCCGGGGCATCGTGCCGATGCAGGGGGGGATGTCGGACACGGCGTCGTCCTCGTCAAGGTTCGGTCGATGGATGCTCAGGCCAGCCCGGCGCGACGCCTCACTCTACCACCTGCAGCAATTGTTGAACAACGCTTTCAGGGATCCCGTCGAACCGAGCCCGGCGGGAAACTTGCGCGGCCTCACCGGAGGTTGGACGGACGGCTCCCGCGATTGGGTTCGTTCGAGCGAAGCCAAATTGGCTTCGCTTGGCTTAAGGTGTTTAGGATCATAGGTTTGCATGGAAATTCATGGCTGGAAATTGGGTTCGTTCGGCGCGCGTCGTCATGATTTTCTCGCGTGGTCACAGCCGGAAACACGCCGCGTGGCAGGCTCGGCGCAGGGTGGTCCCTCTTATCCACCATGCCACCGTTTCGCAGGATAGGGATGCGGCCGGAGCCGATCCCGGGCGATGGCCCGACGAACCCTAATTCCCCAGCAGCCGGCGGCAGGTCCGGGCGAGCAGGTCGGCGAAGCTCTCGCGGAAGACCTCCACCGTGAACGACCGGGCGATGCACTCGAACGTCGAGTCGTGGAACCAGAAGACGTAATGGTTGCTATCTCGCCAGCTCTCCGGGTCGTACAGCGAATGGACGCGGTTGATCGCCTCCAGCTCCGCCAGCCACCTGGAACTCACGACCCGCTGGGCCCTGTACGCATCCAGCCCCCGGCCGTGCAGGGGGTGGCCGTGGGCGACCTCGTCGTTGGGGTCGCCGAACCGGGTCGCGGTGACGCCGAAGAACTGGACGAGGGCCAGGGCTTCAATCGTCTCGTCGCCGGTGTCGACGATCCGGACGAAGGTCCCGTCCCAGTCCGTATCCTGCTCGTTGATGCGGAAGATCAGGAGCGTCTTGCGGTCGCTCTGGAGGAGGTGCGGGGCCGGGGCGCCGATGTCCCAGAGGACCGGGAAGTCGATCGGGACGGCGTGCTCCTCCCCCTTCGCCGCGGCCAACTCGCGTTCGAGCTGAAGGACGACGTCGGAGGCGGCCCAGAACTCCTCCCAGGTCCGTCCTCCCTTCGCCGGGTCCATGCCCCGGTAGACGGCCTGCTCCTCCTCGCGGGCGGCGGCCAGGCGGCGTTCGATCGCATCGACGTCCATGCTCGTCGGCTCCTCGATCAGCCCAGGCCGAGCCAGGCGGCGGCGTTGCCCCAGGCGATCCGCCGCCTGTCCGCCTCGTCGACGCGCAGGGTTTCCAGCTTCAGGAGCGACGGGTCGGGGTAGTGGAAGGGCATGCCGGTGCCGAAGGCCAGGCGGTCGGCCCCCAGGCCGGCGACGAGGCGGCCGATCTCGTCGGTCAGGACCGAGTCCATCCGCGAGATCTCGATCAGGTAGTTCGCCGGCAAGCCGGAGTCCTTCCGCCCCAGCGGCCCGTTCGCGTAGCCGGCCCCGTTCAGGAGCAGGAACCGCGCGTCGGGGCGGGCGGCGACGAGCGCGGCGACCTCGGCGAGCGGGACCTCGGGGACGTCGATCAGCCAGCTCCGGTTGCGGACGTCCTCGACCCGCATCGGGATCGAAATCGGCATCCCCATCTCGGTCGCCGCGTCGACCAGCTCCAGGCAGGCCGGGTCGGTCAGGGCGTAGCGGTGCCACTTCGGATAAAGCCGGAGGCCGCGAAACCCCAACTGGCGGCAGGCTTCCAGGTCGTCGCGCCAGCCGGCGTAGGCGGGGTTGACGACGGCAAAGGGGATCAGGCGATCGGCCCGACCCCGGACCTCGGCCGCGAGTTCCTCGTTCCCCGCCTGGGCGTTGCGGTAGGTGATGGCGGCCGCGCTGGAGACGACCGCGCGGTCGATCCCCTTCGCGTCCATCAGGGCGACGAGCGACGGGCCGGTGTTGTTCCGGAGCGGGCGGAAGGCGAAGGGGCCGAGGTAGGCGTTGACGTCGAGGATCATCGCACCCGCCCCGCGAGGAGCCTCGCCATGTTGCCGCCGAGGATTTGGGCCTTCGCGTCGTCGGGCAGGTCGGCGCCCCGGATCCGGCCGACGCCGTGGGTCATCGACATGTCGCAGCCGAACAGCAGGCGGTCGACGCCCAGGACCTTGGCGGCCATCTCGATCACGGCGTCGTCGAGGACGCTGCCGCTGGTGTCGAGGTAGACCGACGGGGCGTGCCGCAGCGCCTTGATCGTCCACTCCCAGTCGCCGCCGCCGCAGACGTGGGCGCAGATCAGCCTGGCCTTGGGATACCGCGCCGCCAGCTCGGCGATCCGGCCGCCGTCGGAGATCCGGGGCTGATCGGCGAGCGGGTAGTGGATCCGCCCGGCGTGGTGGAGCACCGGCACCCCCAGCTCGATCGCCGCCTCGATGATCGGGAAGACGACGGGGTCGGTGCAGAAGTATTCATTATAGAGTTTGACACCGATGAACCCGTATCCGAGCACGCAGCGCCGGACCTCGTCGACGGCCTCGGCGCCGCACCCGGGGTTGACGTAGGCGTAGCCCAAGACCCGCCCGGGGAACCGCTTCGCCCCCTCGGCCGTCCAGCGGTTGCACTCGCGGAAGCCTTCGGCCGTCGCCGGCCGCTTCGGCGTCAGCATCGAGCAGCAGAGCACGTCGATCCCCAGCCGATCGGCCGCGTCGATCAGCGCCGCGTCGTCGGCCCCCCACGAGGGTCGGCTCCGATGATGCAGGTGCGCGTGGCAGTCGATGACCTTCGGCTTCGCCGGGGCTTCCTCCGTAGTATGGGCCGCGACGACGTGCCTGCCGGTCGCGGCGCCGAGGGCGGCCAGGGCCGTCGAGCGTCTCAGGAACGAGCGCCGGGAGGCCGGCTCGCGCGGCGGTTCGGTCACGTCATCGCCCTCCGGCGGGTGATGAAGAGGGCCCATCGTTCGAGCTGATGACCGGGCGCCGCAGAGATCGTATGCTGGATTTCATGGTCGAGATTGTAGGGCCGTAACGGCGATCAGTCGAGGTGCCCCATATGTCGGATCTGATGACCGAGATTCGGCGGTTCCGCGACTGGGCCGGCGACGATCCTCCCGCGACCCGGTCGCAGGAGGGCCTGCTCGTTCACGCCGACGGGGAGTGGGAGAGCGATTATCCCCACTGGACGGATCTATACGCCGCCGTCATGGAGCACATGTCCGCGCGCCCACGCGAAAGGTGGTCGGCCGAGGAGTTGCAGGCCGTCCTGTACGCACTGGCTCGCGACAACGAGGACGAGCATCTGGTCTGGGAGATCCGAGCCCATCACCCGGCGACCCTCATTGCGTTGGCGTCCGCGGTCCTTGCCGGAGGCGAGTTCGACGCCAGGTGGCAACTCGCCGATCAACTCGGCTTTCTCGACCGCGACGCGGGCGATGTCGAACGCCTTCTGCTGGATTTTGCCCGCGATGAGGACGAGTACATCCGGCGTCGCGCGATCAAATCCCTGGCTCGCCTCGGGTGTCCGGCGGCCGA
This sequence comes from Paludisphaera soli, assembly GCF_011064595.1. Classification (GTDB taxonomy): domain Bacteria; phylum Planctomycetota; class Planctomycetia; order Isosphaerales; family Isosphaeraceae; genus Paludisphaera; species Paludisphaera soli. The sequence goes on from NZ_JAALJI010000032.1 coordinate 47,320, forward strand.
ACATCTGGCCCTGGAGGCCTGGCATCGGCCGCATGAGAATCAACAATGGGCGAGAATGGTGGCCCTGGATTGTCTCCGGCGGATCGGCTCTCCTCACCTGGAGCCTCTGCTGGCCGAGGCCGAGCGGGACGAACGTCCCCACCTCCGGGACTTCGCGGCGCGAATGCGTCAGAGACGTGTCGAGTGACGGTCGCTCGCCGGATCCACCGGCGAGCCCGGACGACGTCGCCCGCCCGGCGTCGTGGCGGCTCCGGCGTGACGAAAGGACGCGGATCGACCACCGGCACGCAGCCGCCGGGACATTGCCGCCGCGGTACCCGGGGGCGGATGCGAATTGGAGCGGAGGAGCCGATGATTCGCGAGATCGTCACCCGGCCGGTCACGGCCCCTCAATTGGCGGAGGAACTGTCGTTTCTGGTGCACCACCTCCGGGGGCTCGGCTACGAGTCCTGCTTCGCCGCATTCGGCGGGGCGTGGGCGATCGACTATTACTCGGACGGGACGACCGGCGACGGAGCGGTGCCGATCGACACCCTGCCCGGCGAGGTCTTCCGGGCCGCCGCGGCGGGCTGGGGAGGGCTCGGGGCGAACGACCTGTTCATCTCCATCCCGCCGTTGCCCTTGCAATTCCGCTTCTGCAACGACTCGGACCTCCACCTCGCGTTCGAGCCGCCGTGCGACCTGGCCGACTTCTTTCGCAGGCGTTGGGAAGCGTTGGGCTATGGTCCCGCGGAATCCGAAGGGGGCGATCCGCGGATGCTGGGATGGGTTCCGCGGCCCGACTGACCACTTGGGTACGCGAAACAGCACAGCCGGCGTGGTATGGCAGCTTAGCGGTCGCTTCATTCTATCAACGGGAGGTTATGACAGCATGAGTCGCCATTTCTCGAACGGCGGCCCGGGGCCCTCGCGACGCGCCGTGCTGGGGGCGGCGGCCGTGGCCCTGGCGGCGGGGAGGCGGGGCGATGCCGGGACGTTGGCCCTGGAAGGCGGCTCCCCGGCCGTCACGCTCGCGAAGGCGGCGCACGCCGAGGCCTCCCGTTGGCCGCTGTATGGGTCGGACGAGGAGGCGGCGGTCCTGGAGGTGCTGCGGAACCCGGGCTACGGGCCGATCGACGACCTGGAGCGCGACTGGCGGGAGCGGTTCGGGGCGCCGTTCGCCAAGGCCCATTGCAACGGCACTTCGGCCATCGCGGCGATGTTCTTCGCGCTGGGGCTCCCCCCCGGATCCGAGGTGATGGTCCCCAGCTACACGTTCTTCGCCTCGATCGTGCCGATGCGGCTGTTCGGGCTGGTGCCGGTCTTCGTCGACGTCGACCCGCGCACGCTCAACTTCGACGTGGCCGACGCCCGCCGCCGCCTCACGCCGAATGTGAAGGCGATCCTGCCGGTGCACTGGATGGGCCTCCCCTGCCCCATGGACGACCTCTCGGCGTTCGCCCAGGAGAAGGGCCTGATCCTGCTGGAGGACGTCGCCCACGCCCCCGGCGCGTCGTATCGCGGCAAACCCCTGGGCGCGTGGGGACGGATGTCGATCTTCAGCTATCAGACCACCAAGCCCCTGCCGGCCCTCGAAGGGGGGATGGGGATGTATCAGGAGCGCGCCGACTACGAGCGTGCGACGGCCTTCGGCCACTCCGACGTCCCCGCGCGGTTCCCGGCCGACAGCCGCTACAGGCGCTACGCCGGCACCGGCCTGGGGCTGAAGCTCCGCATGAACCCGATGGCCGCCGCGCTCGCCCGCGCGCAGCTCGGCAAGCTCGACGCCCGCAACGCCGCCGGCGCGGCGCAGGTCCGCCGGCTCAACGACCGGATCACGCAGCTCCCCGGCCTGGTCGAGCCCCCCTGCCCGGCCGACGCGACGAGGATCTACTACGCGAACAACATCCTATTTCTCGACGAAGCGACGGCCGGCGCGACCCGAGCCGCCGTGGTCGCGGCGCTCCGCGCCGAAGGGGTCCAGGCGCGCGAGCACCGCTATCCGCTCCAGCACAAGCTCCCGCTCTACGCCGAGCCCGAGTGGTGGCACCACCCGCCGACGATCCCCGAGCTCCCCGGCTCCGACGAGGCCAACCGCACCGCGATCGCCCTCCCCTACTTCACCTCCGAGGCGCCCGAGCTGATCGAGCAATACACGCGGGCTTTCGAGAAGGTGTGGGCGAATCGCGCGAAGCTGTCGTGAGGGCGGCCCCGGCCCCGGCTTGCGGCGGGGATGCGGCGGGGGCATCATGGCACCCGGGATTTCGTGCAATTCCTCGAATCGAATCGAGACGACCGGGAGGCGATTTTTGATGAAACTGCTGTACGTCGCGTCGCTGATGCTCGCCGGGGCCGCCCTGGCCTATCCGGCGTTCGCGTTCTCGGGCAAGGCCGAGGGCCAGCCCCTGGCCCACATGGTCTTCTTCACGCTCAAGGACCACTCGCCGGAGGCGGTCGACGCCTTCGTGGCCGACTGCGAGAAGTACCTGACGAAGCACGAGGGGACGCTCTACTTCTCGATCGGCAAGCGCGCCGAGGACGTCGAGGAGCCGCCCAGCGTGAAGGATTTCGACGTGGCCCTGCACGTCGTGTTCGCCGGCAAGGAGTACCGCGACAAGTACCTCGCCAGCAAGCGTCACGACGACTTCGTCGCGACGATCAAGTCCCGGATGGAGAAGGCCCGGGTCTTCGATTCCTACCTGCCCAAGCCCTGACGACGAGAGGTCGAAGGGGGGAGGCCTCCGTGCCCCCCCCGGACCCGTCCCAACCCTCGCACTCAGATCGTCCAGTCGGGCGTCTTGCCCTGCGCGGCGAGGTGGGCGATCGTCGTGCGGTTCAGGATTTCCACCTGGGAGGCCTGGATCCGCTCCCACAGCTCCGCGAGGGCGCCGAAGGAGGATTGGCGCTGGGGGCGCTCCTGGAAGTCCTCGCCGTCGACGACGCGGAGCACGTCCCCGAGCGAGATCGTCAAGGGGTCGCGGGCCAGGCGATAGCCGCCCGACGAGCCCCGCGTGCTGACGACCAGGCCCGCCCCCTTGAGGCGGATCAGGATCTGGGTCAGGAACGTCTCGGGGATGTCGTGGGCCTCGGCGATCTCCCGGATCGGCACCGGCCGCTCGCCGTCGTGGCGGTCGGCCAGCGCGATCACCGCCAGGCACGCGTACTCCGCCTTGGCCGAGATCTTCACGATCCCTCCCCTCCCGGAATCCTTCCGTCCGCGTCCCCCGATCCCGTCAGTTCCAACAGGGTTCCATCATCTTCTGGAACCGCGAGGGCTCCCGCGCGGCCAGGGCCTGCTGATAGGCCAGGCGATAGATCGCCGCCCAGGGCCCGGACACCACGAAGCCGCCCGAAGCCGTCGGGAAGAAGGCCGCCGCGGTCGGCTCCGAGGCCGACGACGTCGCCGAAGAAGAGACCGAAACCTTTGAGGAACCAACCGGCCAGGTGATTCGAGACATCTCTGCTTAACCTCTCAGGAGGGAGCTCGATCGTTCAGACAGGGGTATCATTACCTTTCCTATCGTCGAGGTCAAGAAGAATCTTGAGTATCCCGACAAGGATTGTCCGAGCCGGGCCCTTCGATACCTGCCTTACCCGGTCAGCTTGATCTGAATGGTCACGATACATAAAAATTCTTTGATGGAATTTGCTTGCGGACGGGGGGCCGATCCGGTACTAAGTTGAGGAGTCGGGGCGGAGCACGCCCCCGGTCCCAGGAACTTCCGGCGAGGACGGCGCGATGAACGGTTCGATGATGATGGTGGAGCGGAACGCGATGGGCATGAACGCGGGCATGGGCATGGGTGCCATGACCGGCGGCGCGACGATGCCGGCGGCCTCGCAGATGATGATGGTCCCCCGCTGCACGGTCCTGTTGGAGAAGTGCGAAGGCGGGATGAAGATGACCTGCAAGGCCGACGACAAGATGTCGGCGAGCATGATGCAGAACCTCTGCAACATGATGGCCGGCGGGATGTGCAGCTGCTGCATGATGATGAACGGCATGACCATGTGCTGCTGCAACATGGCGATGGCCATGTGCAAGTGCGAGATGACCGACGACGGCGTCTGCATCACCTGCACCAGCGGCGACGCCGAGTGCTGCAAGATGATCCAGGCCTGCTGCGACTGCATGACGGCCATGATGAAGTCCGGCTGCGTCTGCTGCGTCTGCATGAACGGCATGCCCGTCTGCTGCTCCTGCTGAGCGGGACGCCCGCCGACCGCCTTCGACACGCGGACGAGGCCGCCGCGACGTCCCTTCGGGATGCGTCGCGGCGGCCTCGCGTCCGTTCCGGGCCGTGGGATCGGTTCAGCGCCGGGATCGGGCCCGGGCGAGGAGCATGGCGGGGAGGGCCGCCGCGAGCTGGGCTAGGCTCGACGGCTCGGGGATAGCCGGCGCGGCGATCGACCCTTCGAGGACCTCGGGCGTCCCCGACTCGAGGCCCGCGACAGTGTAGGCCGAGGAGCTCGGGCCGAGCCGGCTGCAGAACGCGAAGAGGCCCGAGGCCCCGGGCGCGATCGGCGCGTCGGGCTCGTCGGCGAAGAACGAGATCGAGGGGTCGCCGGCGGCGTACTCGACGAACCAGCCGTCGGGGGCGACGACGTCCTGGAGGTCCGCCCCCCCGCCCACCACCAGGCCGAGGAAGATCGCCGGTGCCGTGCTCCCCGCCGGCCGTTCGCCGACGAGCTGGGCCCCAGGCCGATCGGGTCGGCCGGGTCGTGGATCGGATACGGCCCCGAGTTCGCCAGGTTGTCGAACGTGATCGAGCGCACGCGGTTCGCCCCCGAGGCCCCGATCGGCAGCATCGGCGAACGACCCCGCCAGACGTCGTCGGCGTAGCCGTAGTCGGCCCCCGCGGCGGCGGCGAAGAGCTGGCTGGATCGGCGACGAGAGCTTGCCCGTGAGGAAGTTGTAGCGGTAGCTGACGATCCCGGCGTCGTGGCACATCACATACAGGCGGGCCAGCGGCCCCCAGGCCATCTGCGTGGGCCCCCCGGCCGTCGCCCCCAGCGCCTTCTGGAACGACAGCGAGGCCCTGTAAGGAGCCTCGACGGTGGGCTGGGCCCAGCCGACGGGAGGCCCCGCCAGGCCGACGACCAGGGCCAGGACGAAACCCGCCTTCCGAATAATGGCAATCCCTGCGTCGATCCGCGTCGCGCCCTCCGTTCCGGACGTTCGCCATGGATCATGGCCGCTCGACGAAGGGCGATTATGAACGGATCCGTCGCAATGTCCTGGGCTGCCGTCCCAAACGTCGCCGAAAAGCCTCGGTTTGGTTTTATGGCGATGAATCGGGCTGGATGTCGCTTTAAATTGTCCAGTCGGCGACGTAAAGGAAGCCTAAGTCTTGGTTTTCCTTGATGAGGTCGGCGAACGTGGTGTTGTCGACGACGTCGGCGATGGCCTGGCGGACGCGGCCCCAGAAGCCGAAGAAAGGGCAGTGGCCGGGGTACTCGCAGGTCTTGGGGCGGGTCTGGCTGACGCAGTCGACCGGGGCGACGGGGCCGTCGATGAACCGGATCACCTGGCCGATGGCCAGCTCCTCGGGGGGCTTGGCGAGCAGGTAGCCCCCCTCGGCCCCGCGCCGGCTGTTGACGAACCCGCCCCCCTTGAGCTGGCTGAGGATCGCCTCCAGGAACTTGATCGGGATGTGCTGCTTCTCGGCGATCTCGTTGGCCTTCATCGGGGCCGTGCCCTGGTACTCGGCGAGGGCGTAGATCGCCCGCAACGCATAATAACACTTGGCCGAGACGGTCATTCGATCACTCGTTGATGTGCGTGTTCCGCCCGCGACGGCCCGCCTTCCGGGCCGCGCGTCGACTCCCCCGACCTCCGGCCCTCCATTCTACTCGACCCCCGGGCCGCCGAGAATCCCCCGATCCGGGTCGGGATCGTCGACATTCCGCGACGGCGGGCCCCCGAGCGCCGCGTGCTCCCACGAGGCGTCGACGACGGCGTGGAGATACGCGAGCGGTTCGGGCGTCCTCGCGCCGATCCAGAGGGAGCAGTGTCCGCCGTCCCGCTCCTCCTCGAACGGCAGGGCGAACGCGACGGCTCCGCCGCCGAACCAGAGCCGGCCGGGATGATCCGGACTCTGCCAGGCCGCGAAGGGAAGCGGACGCAACGGAGCGGTCGCGCGGCGGACCAGGTCTGGCCCCGCCCAGGCCCTGGCGGCCCCGTACGTCGCGCCCAGGGCGGCCTCGAACAGGCAAGCGGCGAGGAGGAACTGTGAGAGGGTCCCGCCCCTCGTCCACGGCTCGTCCCGCTCGCACCGCCCCCAGACGGGCGGGTCCTCCCCCGCCTCGGCCGTGGCCCAGACGTATACCCCTGGTTCTCGACGTAGAACACGAGCCGGCCGTCTTCGTCGAGGAACAGGTCCTCCAGGTTCGGGAGCCGATTCTGGCCATCCAGGACGCCCCGGCGCAGCCCCCCGGCCCGATACCAGGCTCTCAGCGGGCCGGGCCGTTCATGGCCTCGGAGCCGATCCTCCGGATATCCGTCCCCCGGCCGATTCCGGCCGTGCCAGAGGGCGATGAACGCGTCGAGAGCGGCCATCCGATCGGCGACGCCCGTCTCGCCCCCGACCCCGGCCAGGAGCCGGTCGACCTCGTCCCAGGACGGCCCCCACGCCCCCCCGCCCGAGTCGCCTCCCGAACACTCGCCCATCAAGCGACCTCCAACCCGACGGAAACGGGGCTTCGACCCCGACGACAGACCTTGCGTCGGCTCCCGCGCGTGTCGTACACTTGGGCCCCAAGCCGACCCGTCCGCGATCGAAAGGCCCCTCCACCAGGGGCTTTACAGGAGCCCGGGCCGCAAGTAGATTGTCCTGCGCGATTTACAAACGGAGAGGTGACCGAGAGGCCGAAGGTGCGGCACTGGAAATGCCGTGTACGCTAACCCCGTACCGAGGGTTCGAATCCCTCCCTCTCCGCTTTAAATACGGTCAACTAAGGGTTTGCGTCCGAGAGGGCTCAAGCCCTTTTTCTTGCGCCTGTTAACCCTCCGTACCGTTCACCCTACCTCTGGTTAACAGATTCTTGCACCCCGCGACGCCGCCTCGATACGATCCGAGGGGCGGCATCGAACGGTTAACAGGTGCGGGGCTCTTCTCATAGCACGCAAGCTCGAGATGACCGGGCAGGCGTCCACGCGTCGCTGGTTCAAGAAGCACGGCGGGAAGATGAACACGGTCTCCTGCAAGCGGCTCGGGACGCCCGAGACCAAGGAGGCCAGCGGGGCCGCCGCCAACGCCTGGTGGGCCGCCAAGCTCAAGGAGGTCGAGGCCGCTCCCCCGTCCGAGGCCGACCGACGGGCGAATGCCCTGAAGGTCTGGTCGATGGTCCGGGACTGGTCGCACCTCGACGAGCCGAGCAGCGAGAAGCTGGTCGACTCGCTCGTCGGCGAGGGCCGTTACCGCGAGATCAAGGCCCAGGCCGGGGCGATGGTCGAGGCGGCCTCGAAGCCCACGCCCGCCGATCGCACGGTCGCGGCCCAGGTCGAGGCGTGGGAGGGGCTGCTCCGCTCGGCCTGCCGGGCCGGGCAGATGTCGGAGGGCCGGTAGACGCCCATCGCCGCCGGATCAGGCCCTTCGCGGAATGGATCGGCCCCGATTCGCCCGTCGACTCGATCGACGAGGCGAAGCTCGAGGGGTATTTCAACCGCCTGTCGGCGCTGGTGTCCGAAGGCCGCTACTCGCCGGCATCGGCCCACGAGCTCCTGACGACGGCGAAGCAGTTCCTCACCCGGCTCGCGTCCCTCAGGCTGATCACCCTGCCGGGGAACATCCGCGACCGGAGGTTCCGGTTCAACCACTCCGTGGCGTCCCGGATCGAGACCTTCACGGTCGCCGAGGTGAGGGCCGCGCTCGCGGCGGCGAACGACCGGACGCGGCTCTTCATCCTGCTCTGCATCAACTGCGGCATGTACCAGAACGACATCGCCGAGCTGCGTCCCGACGAGGTGGACTGGAAGGCCGGCGTCGTGACCCGCAGGCGGAGCAAGACCCGCGAGCGCGGGGGCCAGGTCGTCTCCTACAAACTCTGGCCGGAGACGTTCGCCCTGCTGAAGAAACTGCGGGCCCACGGCGACCTGGCCCTCGAGACCGACGAGGGCAACCCGCTGGCCAAGGAATGGATCGAGGACGGCAGGTATCGGAAGTACGACGCCGTGCGATCGGCCTGGAGCCGGCTGGCCGTCAAGATGGGGATGAAGAAGGGCCGCCTGGGGTGAAGCACCTGCGCAAGACCTCGGCCTCGATGCTGGGGGCGCATCCCCAGTACAAGTTCTACACCACCCACTTCCTGGCCGACTCACCCAGGGGCATGCCCCTGAAGCACTACGTGATCCCCGACGACGTCGAGTTCTTCGAGGCGCTCGCGTGGCTGCGGGGGCGGCTGCTGGGCCCGGAAGGCGGCGAGGCGGCCACGCAGTCCCTCCTCGGCCAGCAAGCATAGGACGAGCCGGGCCACGTCCTCGGACGTCAGGTCGAGGTAGGGTTCGAGCGGATCGGCCGGCTCAAGGCGATTCATCGTCCATCCTTCTGGTCCCGGTCGCTCGCCGCTCGACGGTCGGACGCCCCCCTGGAGCGTCTGCGGATCGCCGCCCGGCAGCCTCGAAATCCGTCGGGGCGACCCCCGATCACTTGCAAGTCCACCGTTCGATGTTCCGGCGGAGGCCCCCGCCGATCCGCCGATGCGGATCATCGGCCGCAAGTCTCGCCGCCGAGGACCGCGATCGGCTCCACGATTCGCCCATCTCCCGTCCGCCCTCGCGACTCGCGGAAGCCATGGACCCATTTATCCGCGGCGACCCGGCGGCGCACCAAGAGCAATCCCGGCCCGCCAGCCCGAGTGACCGAAAGCGTGGATCGACGTCCCGAACGGCGACCATCGACGCTCTCCCAGGCGAGCTCAGACGCCGAGGCCGCGAGCACTCGCCGCATCCAAGACGTCCGGGGTCCGCCGAGGCAGGTCGGCGACGTTTGGGCGGGCGACGGGGCTTCCACGACAGGGGAAGCCGCTTGAACCACGACGAGCCCCGGGATTTCACCGCGCCGCCCGGCCCTATGATGGGAGTCGCTCCGTCGACCTGGGGATGGACGGGCTCCTGGTCGCGTGCCGAGCGTCATTGAATCCCGTCATTCAGGGCCGCCCCCTCGTCGATCCTCGGAGAGCCGATCTCCGGCCGCGTCCGCCGCCATCGGGCGCTCTCCGATCCTAGAGCTCCGATCGGGACGGCTCCCTCGGACTTTTGACGCCGGGATGGCGAGGGCGTCACGACCCTCGAGGCTCTGCAAGTTCCACTTCGGGATATCCACCCGGCCCACCGCCACCGGTCGGGCAAACGTCGTGAGGTCTTGGGCGTCGCCCCGGTCCAACGGCACCCGAGTCATGCCAACCCCGAGCATCCTCCGCCGCGACCTACACCCAGAACCTGCCGATCGGGCACCGCTCGCGGGCCATGCGGCCCTTCGCCTTGGTGGAGCAGCCGCAGATCCGGCGGCTTAGGTCCGCGTGGTGCTCGTAGGCCCGGCACGTCGCCGAGCGGAACCACCGGACGTCGGCCGGTATCATCTTCAGGCGTGAGTTGGCCAGGTCGGCCATCGCCCATGTCGCCGAGGACGCCATCCGGAACCGGCCGGGGGTCTGGAGAAGACTTAGAGACGTGCGACTTACACGTCGCGGTCGGAGGCTTCGAGAATCGAAGAATCGCGTTCAAATCCTTGACGAGGCGGACAAATCCGGATCGACCTATCGGCTGCGGGAGGTTTATGTTAGGGCCTGAAAAAGTCCTCACGTCCGTTGGAACGACGCATGAATCATCGATCGGGGGGCCTCGGGGCCGCAGTACGCATGCTTCGAGGCCCAGCGAAGGCGGGCGACGTGGCGCTGGCGGCGGTCGTGGGGCTGGCCGGGGTCTTGGCGGTCCACCATCCGATGATCCTCTCCGGGTTCGGCCGGATTCAGACGGACCTGCGCGACACGCGGCTCCTGAATTACTTCCTGGAGCACGGCTGGCTCTGGGTTACACAGGCCCGGCACCACGAGCGTTTCTGGGACTCGCCCTTCTTCCACCCCGTCCCGAACGTGACGGCCTACTCCGATTCCATGCTCAGCTTCGGGCCGATCTACTGGCCCTTCCGCGCGACCGGCCTCGCGCCCGACGTGGCGTTCGGGGCCTGGATGGCGGCGACGACGTCGCTGAACTACGCGGCGGGCCTCCTGCTGTTCCGAGGAGGCCTGGGCTTCGGCTGGCCGGCGGCCGCCGCGGCGGCCGGGTTGATCGCCTTCGGCTCGCCGCGGGTGAACCTGCTCCACCATCCCCAGCTCCTGCCGTGCTTCTATCTCCTCTTCGCCCTCTACGCGCTCTGCCGGGTCGCCAGGGACCACGCCGCCGGCGCCGCCGAGCGGGCCTCCTGGTGGACGGCGTTCGGGCTCGCGGTCGCGGCCCAGTTCTACGGCGGCTATTACCTGGCCTGGTTCTTCTGCGTCGGGCTGGCGGTCGCGGCCGTCGCGGCGCTGCTTCTCGACGCGACACGGGCTCGGGTCGCGGCGTTGATTCTGCGCGACTGGTGGGCCGTCGCGCTGGGGGCCGCGGTCGCGGCGGTCGCGCTGGTCCCGTTCCTGGCCCACTACCTGCCGGTCGCCCGCGAGGTCGGTCAGGGCTTCAGCGAGATGCAGAGGCTCACCCAGCCGGTCTCCTGGTGTTGGTGGAACGTCGGCGAGATCAACTGGTTCTGGGGTTGGATCGACCGCGGCTGGCCGCTCGGGGCCTTGTACCCTGAGGAACTCCGGATGGGCCTCGGGTTCGCGACGACCGCCGCCTGCTGGCTGGGCGTCTACCTGAGCCGACGCCGTCCCCTGGGGCGTCTGGCCCTCGTCGTGGCGATCTTCGGCGTGACGGCCATGACGTTCCGCCTGGATTACATCGCCGCGGCGACGGCCTGCTTCGCGCTGGCCGTCCTGTTCCGCGAGCCGGAATGGACCCGTCGCGAGGTGGTCCCGATCGCCTTGGCGACGGCGGCCCTGCTCGCCGCCCCGGCCGGGGACGACGTCGCCTTGTCGCTTTCGTTCGCGATGATGGCCCTCTGCGTCCACCGCCTCTGGCGTCGTCGGCGGACGGACGGCCTGGCGGTGCCGGGTGCGGTGCTGGCGGCGCTCGCCTGGCATTCGCTGCCGACGGACCTGGCCGCGTTGATGGCCGTCTTCTTCGCGACGGCCGGGGCCCTGGCGGCCTACCTGGCCCCGGGCCGCAGGATCGAGGCCGCCCTCGGGGCCGTCGGCCTCTGGCTCGCCGCCACGGCCTGGCTCTCGGTCGAGAGGGCTCATTGGATATTCCACCTGGCGGCGCTGGGGGCGGCCTTCGGCTGGTCGGCCTCCGGGGGTCGACGACCTCGGCCCGGCCCCGTCGCGGCCGGGATTCTGCTGGGAGCCTCGCTGCTGATCGTGGTCTTCGGCGACGGCGCCGATTCGCCCTGGCTCGCGGCCTCGCCTTTCATCCCGGGCTCCGGGGCCGTGCGCATGCCTTCCCGCGTGATCCTCATCTTCCTCGTACCGGCGGCCCTCGGGCTGGCGTTCCTGGTCGAGCGGCTCCACCGCGCGGGCCGGGGAGCGGCGGCCTGGGGCCTGGCGCTGATCTGCCTGCTGGAGCAGACGGGTACCTCCCTGACCTACGACCGCGACGAGGGCCGGCGACGGGTCGCGGAGATCGCCCGCCGGGTGGACCGCGACGCCGGGGCGTTCTACTACCAGCGCTCGCCGGGCGACGACTACTACAGCGTCCACATCGACGCGATGTGGGCGTCGGTGGGGTCCGGCGTCCCGACGATCAACGGCATATCCGGATGCTTCCCGACCGACTGGTGGGAACTGAGCGACGCCGGAGCTCCCGGACGGCGGGCGATCGAGGAGGCCTTGGGGATATGGTGCGACCGGCACGGCTTGCGACGCGTCGACGTCCAGTTGATCGGTAGCCGGGCGAACCAGGCCGCGTCAACATCCGACGCGCCGCCGGATCCCTGAGGCGGAGGATCGCGGCCGGATCCGATCATGGTGTTCATGTCGTCGGAGGTCCGGTCGCAGGTCGGTGGCTGCATCGTCTCCTTCCCCGGCGTGGCCCCCGAGGTCGCCCACTCGATCGCGTTCCACCTCCATTGCGAGCTGAAGAAGGACGCCGATCTCGGAGCGGCGTCCGGCCGGCACGTCGGTTTCCTCTGCGATGGGGCGCGGCTGCTCGACGCCCTGCAGGAGATGCCCTACCCCGTCGTGGTTCACTACCTCTTGCAATGTCTCGAACGCATGCTCGCCGCCGATCCTTGAGGCTCGTTCCTCCGCATCGCCCGGGCGTTCGAGGTGGGCGAGGCCGGCGGGTAGGAGTTCGAGTCGATGGGGGCCGCGCTGGCGATGCGGCTCGTGCGTCGCTTCCTCGCCGACCATCGGGACGTCCTGCAGACGGATCGCGACCGCAGGGAAGCCCTCGTCCGGATCCTCGACGTCTTCGTCCGCGCGAAGTGGCCGTCGGCCTTCGAGATCGCATCCCGCCTCGAAGACGCCTTCCGATGAAGAGCGGCGTCCGCTTGCCGCCTGCGGGCGCAAACTCGACAATCGCACCTTGCCTCGCGACGCTTATGGAGCGGCGCGCGGCTTGGGCGAACTGCAACCTGCCTCGCGATCTCCCGATGGGGGCGAAGACGCATGGGAAGCCTCGATCGAACCGAACTGGGTCTAGCGCAAGGCGTCCTCTTGGAGGCCGCCGGGGACGGCGGGAGGATCGCGGTCTGGGTTCGGCTGGAGCGGGAGGGCAAGTTCGAGTACTGGGATCGGGTCGTCGCGAGGGTGCGGGACGAACGGCTCGCGACGGACGGGATCCGATGGGTGCCGGCGACGGCCGTGCGGACGAGTCGGCGCTCGGCCGGCGGCCGGCTCGGTCGGCTCTTCGCGAAGCTTCGCCCGCGGCCGTCGGACGCGTCGTGGATCATGCCGGACGGGACGGCGGCCGAACGCTGCGGCGACAGGCGGGCCGACCTGGCGCTGGCTTGGGTAAATGAACCGTCCGGACCGCTCGACGAGGGGCGTCTGATGCGGCTCTGGCGCGGCGACGTCCGGCTGCTGCGCCTCGGCTCACGGCTCGTCCTCGCCGCCGGCGTCGAGGCGGGCGAGTCGGCGGAACGAGACGAGGTGGCCGAGGCGGAGGAGCCGGAGGAGACGGCCGCGCGGCTCCTGGCGTCAGCCCGCGTGACGGGGGACCGACGGGCGGAGGCGGCGTCGCTGGCCGACCTGGCCATGTCATGGGCGAAGGACGGCCGGGCGGAGGCGGCGTTGGGGCCGCTGAACGAAGCCCTGGCGTTGTATCGGATGTTGGGCGATCGCGGGGGCGAGGCCGACGTGACTCCGCCGGGAACTCGCCGCCCCAGCCACGCCGACAAGCGCCGGGCCTGACGCCGCGAGATCCTGGCCGCGAAGATTCGTGCAACCCTGCGGACCGGCCCATTTACGCGAGACCCAGACCGCTGTGGAATGGCTGCTCAGACTCACGGTCCGCTGATCTTGGAATCCAAGACGGTGCGAAGCGTCCGGCTGGGCCTCGACGCCTCCGAGGCCCGGTCGAAGGTTCGGTCGCTCAAGGCGCGTGCAACGCTTTCACCTTGTCGACGACGACGCGCGAGGAGGTTGGGGCGGGTTCGCACGTGAACACGCCGCCCTTCTGGTCCTGAATCAGCAGGGCGGGGACGGCCAACTTCGGCAGAGTCTTCCCCGAGGCCAGCGTAGCTCCGCCGTCGAGATAGCGCTGGAAGCCGGAGGCGGCGAAGCTCGGCGCATTGACGTCGAACACCCAATAACGGAATCCCCAGGCCTGTTGCAGAGGCCTGATGCCGTCGCCGGCCAGGACCTGTGCGTATTGCGGCGGGGTGTTGTTGAGTTCGACGAACAAGATGACGTCGAGTTGCTCGCCGCCGTTCGGGATCGTCGCGTTCGTGATGGGGGGGGGTGGGCGAGGGATTGGAGTCCACCACGATCTTCGTGGAGATCGCGTCCCTCCGGGACGGATCTCCCCCGTCGCCGACCGCCGTCAACGTCACCCCGTAGACGCCGGGGAGCGGCGTGAAGAGGATGGCGATCGCCTCGGCGGGACCTTCCTTCGGTGACACCTTCACGACCTCCCCGGCGCTGGGGCCCGTCACCTCCCATTCGATGGACGCGGCGTTCAGGCTGTTCCGGCCATCCAGTATGAGGGCCTGGCCCGATCCGAGGTAGTCCGGGGCGGACAGCTTGGCCCGCACCTGCGCCGCGCCCGCCGGAGCCGTCGGCGTCGGCGGCTTCACGTGGATCGTATGCGCGGCGAGATCCACCTGCTCGGGCGACGTCCCGGTGGCGATCACGAAGATTTGATAGACGCCCTCGCCGGGGCTCATGAGGGTGGCGACGGTGTTGTCGGGATTTGACAGGATCAAGGGAGCCGAGGCGGACCCCTTGACCTGCCAGCGAAGTGGCTTCTCGCTCTTGCTCTCGCGCGCATCCAGCACGATGGACTGGCCGGGTGCGGAGGTTTCCGGCCCTTTGAGCTTCGCCGAAGGAGCGTCGGCGGCCCCCACCAATCCGAGAGAAAGCAGGAGCGCCAAGGGATGCATCGTTTCCACCTCCGACGTGGGGCTTCTGATCGGGTCGGCTTCGACTCGGCGATGGCGGGGTGCCTGCAATGACCCCCGGCCGACCGAGACTAACCATGAAGGCCTTCCCTTATAGCGAATTATCGGGGCGATTCTATGTTTTTTACAGGACTTTGTACTGTTTCGCGTCGGAACACCCTCGAACGGCCGACTGGATTCGGAATCCGTACGTCGAAGCGTTGCGGATCGAGGGCTTTCGCCGTCGCGATGGCCTGTCGGCTCGGCGGGGCGGCGTTCATTCCGGACGGGACTCATTCAAATGATCAAGATCGGAGTTTAGTTCGCCGATAGGGGACGAAAGGCAAGGTCGCCTACACGCATTTCCCAGCGGAGGGGAGGACGGATGAAGGACGCTGTTCGCAAGCGACGCCTGGCCTGCGCCTCCGGCGTCCTGGCGGTGGTGGGTCTCTCGGCGGCGGCCCTTGCCTGGGGGGGCGACGACCGAGCGGGGACCGTCGTCCAGGCTCCCGACGCGGCACCCCCGCCTGTCGAGCTGGGCCCGATCGACGTCGGGCTGATGCCGATGAAGGGGGCCGACGCATCGTCGGCCGCCGCCGTCCGGCACGTTGCGTCGGCGTCCCCACGGGCCGAGGCGCATGTCGAAGGAGGAGGCCAGGTCGGCTCGACCGTGCTGCTCCGCGGCGAGCGGTCCGACGGCGAGAATTTGAGGTTCCGCTGGGTCCAGACGCAGGGTAAGAGAGTGCGCCTGATGAACCCCGAAGGGGCGACCGCTTCCTTCGTGATGCCGGACGAGCCGGGCGGGCTTGGTTTCCTGCTGGTCGTCTCCGGCCCCGGAGGATCGGATTCGGTGGAGGTCCGCGCCGGCGGTTCGGCCCCCAACGCCCCGAGGAACTCCCGACTCGGGGCTGACGCCGGAGACGATCAGATCGCCCTGGTCGGTCGCCAGGTCACTTTGAACGGGTCGAGGAGCGAGCCCGCCGGAGAGGTGGGCTATCGTTGGGTGCAGACGGGGGGCCCGCCGGCCCGACTCAAGGTCGAGGACGGGGAGATCTTCGCGTTCACGCCGACGGCGCCCGGCGTCTACCGCTTCGCGCTGATCGTGGCGGCCGGATCCGAGCTCTCGACGCCCGACGAGGTCGTCGTGACGGTCGGGGCCGGGACGCGGATCGGCGGTCCCGCCGGGCTCGTCACGGCCGGCGACCGGTCGATCCCCGAGCCCGCTCCGACGCAGGAGGTGGCGGGAGCGGCGCTGGCCTCGATCCGCGGCGGGGCGGAGGCCGCGGAGTCGCTGGCGACCATGTTCGAGACGGCCGCGGACCGCATGGACCTCTATCCGACCTACGCCGACGCGTTCAGCGAGATGTCGCGAAGGCTGGAGGACGTCCTGCCGGCCGATCCGACCCATCGCTCCGTCTGGATCGAGAAGCTTTTCGGCCCCCTCTCCGCCCAGACCGTCGAGGCGATGAGGGTCGAAGGCCTGGACCTCCGTCTCTCCGAGGCCCGCGACGCCTCGCTCACGACGTCCCAGAAGGCGGCCCTCGCCGAGCATTTCCGGCTCATCGCCGAGGGGTTCCGCTCGACGAACCGCACGCGATGAACCCAGGGCTTCCGTCACTCCTTCGTCTTCGTTATCGAAAGGTCCGTCCATGATGTCGGCGAGCTTGAGCGAACGGAGATGGGTCGCGACGATGATCGTGGCCTTGGCCGCGAGCACCTGCGCGACTCCGTCGGCACGCGCCGAGGCCGGACGCGGCGGCCCCGCCGGGATCTGGACCCCTCTCGCGCAGGCCGTCCGCGAGACGACCACGCAGGGCGTCCCCAGCGTCGTGATCATCACCTCCCGGGCGACGCCCGATTCCGCATCGCTGCGACGCGATCTGGAATCTTCCCCCCAGGCCGAGTCGCTCGCCCGCTCGGTCCGGCTGGCCGAGATGCCCGCGGAGATCTACGCCTCTCAGGTCGCGAAGCTGGGGGTCAAGTCCTTCCCCACGGTGGTGGTCTATCGCGAGGAAGGGGGGAAGCTCCGGACCGTCGCCGCGAAGGCCGGCCTGGCCGACGCCCGCTCCCTGTTCGCGTGGCTGATCAGCCTGGACCCCGTCGAGGATAAGCCGTCGGAGGTGGCGAATGGACAGGCCGGCCCGAAGGACCCGAAGCTGGCGCAGGCCTCGCACTTCAACGACGGCCCGTCGCCGCAGGCCTACGCGACGGAGCAGCGTGTCCCGCAGCCGTACGCCCCGCCCAAGCAGCCTCCGATCGCCCCGCCGCAGCCGCCCGTGCACATCCCCCCTCCGCAGCCGCAGCAGCCGGTCTATCAGGCCCCGCCGGCGCAGTACGTCCCGGCCCCACCTCCGACTTACGTCCAGACCCAGCCCCCGGCGATGGTCGTCCAGCAGGCCCCCCAGCAGATCTTCTTCGCGCCGACCCCGCCCCCCCAGGTGACGGTCGCCATGGCCCCGCCGATGTACGCGCCCCAGCCCCAGCCGATGCAGGCCCCCCAGCCCCAGCCGAACCTCTTCACGCAGCCGATGCAGGCTCCCCAGCCCCAGCCGATGCAGGCCCCCCAACCGCAGCCGATGCAGGCCCCGCAGCCCCAGCCGATGCAGGCCCCCCAACCGCAGCCGATGCAAGCTCCTCAACCTCAGCCGATGCAGGCCCCGCAGCCCCAGCCGATGTTCGCGCCTCAACCGCAACCGATGCAGGCCCCGGTGGGCCAGGCTCCCTCCACGGCGATGGTCCTGCAGGCCCCCGGGCTGATCGACAGCCTCTTGGGCACGATCGGAGAGAATCTGGCGCGGCGCAAGAACCCTCGGATCCAGATGAGCCCGATGCCGACCCTGGCCCAGGCCCCTGTCGCGAACGCCCCGGTGGCCTTCGCCCCCGCCGGCCAGGGCCAGGCTTACGCCCAGGTCACCGGCTACGCCCCTTCGGGCCCCCCGATCCCGGTCGTGACCCCGGAGGCGACCTCCTTCGCCCCGTGCAATACCTATGGGGCTCATTGCAAGTATCACGGCGCCCCCTGCCCCGGCCCGAACCCCGGCCAGGGTCACGGTCATGGCCATGGTCATGGCAACTGGGGCGGCGGAGGAGGCGGCGAGTACGCGCCCCCTTCCGGCCCCACGCCGTCGCCCCAGAACGGCGGCTCGGGCTTCCGCCGCTGGCTGGGCCACGGCGGCAACTGAGCGAGCCCGCGATGCGCGGAACGAGGCCGGCCGGGGAAATCGCTCCCCGGCCGGCCTCGTCGTTTGGCGGAGTTCGTCCCGTCGCGGCCCTGCTCGATCAGGGCTCGACGCGGATCTGGATCGAGCTGGCGCGCTGGAACTTGAGGGCCGGCTCCTCCGCCGGCGTCTCGACCTCCTCGACCGGCTTCTCCCGCTTGGTCTTGTCCCCCCGGGCCTTGGCGTCCCGGCGTCGGGCTTCGTCGTTCTTCCCCGGGTCCTCGGGAGCGATGTTCTTGCTGAGCCTTGTGGACTCCGCCTGGATCACGACCCGGTACTCCGAACCCACGGTGAAGCGGTCGAGCGCGATGATCGTCGTGTAGACTCCGTCGTTGGCCGTCTTGTCGTTGTAGGTGTGCCCATCGTCGTGGAAGTCCTGCGCGATCGGCTCGATCGGCGTGGTGCCCCCGTCGATCTTCTGAAGCGTCCCGATGAGCGAGGCTCCCAGGACCGAGGTGCCGCCGTAGACCTGCACCTCCAGGATCGCACGCCGATCCATGGCCCGGACGAGGCCCCTCCGGGGGGGCGGCGGGACCAGCTCGGGGTCGTCGGGAAGCTGGACCAGGCTCGTCGTGAGGCGGATGTTCGGCGTCGTCGAGGCCACCGAGAATGTCATGTGGATCCGATCCGCGCCGAGGCGGCGGAACGTCGTCTCGTTGAGGATGAGCCCCGCCTGGTACCAGCCGGTCTCGCCGTACTCCGGGGCGAACCGATACACGAGGCAGGTCGGCGTCGAGAGGTCGGGGTCCAGCTCCAGCGTCGGCGTGTTTTGAATACGGCCGTCGTGGTTGTAGAGGTTCAGCTCGAGGTGCTCCTTGACCTTCTTCGAGCGGATCGCCTCGTCGTCCAGCCCCGGCAGCGGCCTCGAGAGGCCCAGGACCAGCTCGAACTCCGCCTTGGGCTTCTTCGGGTCGAACTTGACGTTCTCGGCGTAGAAGCGCGGCAGGCGGAACCGCCCCTCCTTCCGACGCTCGTGCCCGGCCGCGTCGACCACGTCGACCGGCGGCAGGACCGGCCTCAGCTCGCCGCCGCCCGCGTCGATCTTGTGCACCTTGTCCTGGATCATCTGGTAGGCGAGGACCTGCGACTCGCGGTTGATGCGTTGGAACAAGGGGGTCTGTTTGCTGGCCGAGATGTCCTGCTCGATGTGGTGCAGGAACTCCTGGACGAGCCGGAGGCGGGCCTCCTGGATCCTGAGGCTCAGGTAGGCCGCCGTCGCTTGCGCCGAAGGGTCGTCGCTCCTCGCGCTGAATTTCATGCGCTCTCGATAGAGCGAGGTCACGAGCGCCTCGATCAGCTCGCTTCGCATTCGCGAGTCAGGTTGATCGGGCTGCCTTCGGGATATCTCGCCGAGGAGTTCATCCTCGTTGAAATCGACCGAGACGTAGGGTCGATGTGCGTCGAGCAAGACGGCGAGGATCGCGCGAACTTCCGCGAATGAGGCGCGGGCGCGGATGACGTGCTCGAGGACGGCGTATCGAAGGTCGGTGGCCGGCTCGATCCGGCGCCGCTTGTTGTACTGGAGCACGAGCGACTTGATCGACTCCAGTTCCTGCAACAACCCCGTTCGCGCCTCCAGAGACAAGGCATCGCTTTGCAACGCCTTCCGCGCGGCCCGGTCCTTCTCGGCCTCGCCAGTCGGGGCCACGTCCGCCGGGGGGAGCTCTTCCAGGCTGAGGAGCCCATCCATGGTCTGGACCAGGGTCAGGACGTCGCCCTCGGGCATGACATCGGCTCGCGTCATGACGGCGATGGCCCCCATCGGTTCCAGGCTGTACCTCATCGAGGCCTTCAGGAAATCGTCGACGGCTTCCGAGCTGGATCCGACCATCTTGGCCGATCGTAGGAAATCGAAGACTCTCTCGGATCCTTGGTCCGACTTCGGGAGGCCTTCGAGGTGTTTGATGGCCGCGTCGAATGCGTCCATGCGCACCTGGCGTGCGTTCTGGAGGAGGAACATGGCCCCCCAGGCGCCGCCGTCGAGGCCCTTGACATCGTTGAGGCCCGCGGCCTCGTTGAGGAACGCGATCACTTTCGCATGGGATTGGTTCGCGTCCGCGGCCCGATTGAGCAGGTTGACCGCCGTATGATGGCCGAAGGATTGGGCGGATCGAAGGACTCGGCAAGCCTTCGTGATATCGTCCGGCGTGCACTCCAGCCCCTTCCCCTCCAGCACTTTGATCACCGGGGCTAGGCAACCGTTCAGCCCCGCTACGTCTTCCAACACACCGATCACCTCGTCCGTCGCAGTCCGGCGGTTCGCCCCTCCGGCCGGCGTCCCCGAGGCGTCCCTCTGGGCCTTCAACGCGGCGATCGCCTTATGGAGCCCGGCGACCACGTCCTGAACGTCCTTCGCGTTCGGGTTCGGAGCCGACAGGTCGGGCCTCAGGGCCTGTGCGGATCTCAGAAGGGCGATGGCATCGACCGGTTTGTTCA
Source organism: Paludisphaera soli (assembly GCF_011064595.1). Classification (GTDB taxonomy): domain Bacteria; phylum Planctomycetota; class Planctomycetia; order Isosphaerales; family Isosphaeraceae; genus Paludisphaera; species Paludisphaera soli. The sequence goes on from NZ_JAALJI010000032.1 coordinate 67,583, forward strand.
TCCTTGGAGCGGATTGGAGGACGGCCAGCGCCCCCCCCACGTCGTCCTTCGGCTTCCTGAAGAAGTCGATCGCGTTGGCCAGGTGCTCGACCACCTTTCCGTGCGCCTCTTCGATCGGCTCCCGCTGAAATTCGCCGCGGCGAACGTCCTCGATCATCCACGGCTCGACGCGCATCGGCTCGACATAGGCCGGCCCGTCGATCCGATCCTGGTAGGGGAGGATGACCCAGGATCCCGAGGTCTGCTCGTTCTTGAGGCGTTGGGCCACCGCGCCGACCTCGTCGACGTCGGCCACGGTGATGATCGAGCCGTTGCTGCCGACGGCGATGTCCCGGAGCTCGGCGGGGACGTCGGCCGAGCTGACCAGGACGAGGTCGATACGCACGTCCCCTTTGATCAGGATCTGGCGGCGGAAGGCTTCGAAGAGCGAGACGAGTTCCTTGGGGATGCCGCCCGGCGGCACCAGAAAGATCACGTTCTCGATCCGATTGCGGCCGACCTCCCCCGCGACCTCGTTGATCAGCGCCCGAAGCTCGGTCTCGCGCTGGCTCCGCACGCGGCTGCGATCGCCCAGTTCCGCGATCCGACGGATCCTCTCCTTCTGCGCCCGATCCGAGGTGGACAGTGCGAGTTGGCTGCGACGCTCCTCCAGCCGACGCCTCTGCAGCTGGGTGGTGATCAGTTCGATCTTGGCCCGTTGGATCAGCTTGGTGAAGAGTTCCACGTACTGGTCGCGGAGGTCCTCGTACCGGCTCATGCCCGCCTGGCTCAGGATGTAGTCGAATCGGGGGTCGAGCGGATCGGGGTCGACGATGATCGTCCGCCGGAGGCCGAAGCCGGTCGACGCCGTGCGGCCGGGGATGAACGGCCGCAGGTCGGCGTCCACCTCGCCCAGCGACGTGAGCCGGTTCTCGATCCCCACGACGCCGACCTCACCGGCGATGTCGAGCACGGTCCTGGCCGTCTGGCGGTCGAGTTCGATGTGCCCGAGAGCCGCCTTGTACAGCTCCTCGTTCGCCTTCTTCTCCTCGAGTTGAGTCATGGCCTCCATCGCCACGTGGTCGAGGTACTGCTTCTCCTCGGCACTCGGCGCCTTGCCGACTCGCGGGGCGTTCATCGTGCCCGAGAGGCCGGAGAGGAAGTTCCAGGCGTCCGCGGCCAGCCGCTTCCGCAGCTTCTCCTCGCTCTCCTTGGGCATCTGCTCCCGCAGTTCCCTTGCTCGGGTGGCGGCGAACTTGGCCACCAGCACCTTGATCGGTTCGAACTGCGGGGGGATGGCCACGGAGACCAAGGCCCCGGCCTGCTTGAGCACGTTGTCCCGGATGGCCTGGACCTCCTTGCTCTCAAGATTGACACCGTTGCTGGCGAACTGCTCCTTCAGGAATTCCTCGGCCACCTTCTTGAACTTCTCGACCCCCACGGACTTCGTCCCAGGCTTCTTCTCCGCGTTGTCCTTGTTGGCCCCGTCCACTTCCTCGCGGACCTTGGCCATCGCGGCGCGGACGATGTTGTCGATCCGCGATTTCCGCCCCGCGACGGTCGCGACCGCCGCCCCGGCCTCGACCGGCTCCCCGGGCTCGGTCGTCGAGACGTTCCGGTCGTTGAAGAACTTGTCCACGATCTCCTGGCACGACTTCGCCTGCGACGAATGGTGGACGTGGTCCGCGGCGCAGAGCCGGCCGTACCAGCCGTGCCGCGAGCCCTGGGACAGGTAGTTGTCCATGAGGCAGCCGGGGCCGCCCGGATTGGTGAGCGGGCAGCCGCGGGGGAAGTTGTACTCGTCGACCAGGCCGAAGACGTAATGGCAGACCTCGTGGGCGGCCGTCAGGATCGAGTCCTGCTCCCACTCGTCGGCCAAGGTCTGGTAGTAGAGACCGATCTGGCCCGGACGCCCTTCGATCGCCCCCGCGATCGCCCAGCCGCCGCGGGACGGCTTTCCCGTCAGCGAGATGACAACGTCGGCCCGGCGGACGTCGGTGACCAAGTCCAGCGTCGAGATCTTCATCCGGCCCGCCGTGGCCTTCGAAAGCGCGTCGCTCACCTTGAGGACGATCGTCCGCACCTTGGCATCCTGCTCGTTGGACGGCGTCTGGGGCGCGCCGATCGCGGCCTCGCCGAACTGCCCCTGGGCGAGGGACGCGAACATGTACGTGAAGCGGATCGTCCGCTTCTCGGGGTCGTAATGGGCCGGCCCCGCCGTCGCGTCGATGGCTGCGAAGATCGGCCAGACGATCAAACCCGCCAGGCCTAGCCAGATCAAGCGTCGCACCCTCTCTGCCATCTCGCTTCCCCCCCGTAACGATCGTTTCGCTCTCGTGCGGGCACCCTCCGGCGCGTCCGCACCCCCGGCCCCGGATGGACCTCGACGTCGCTCGGCTTCATGTTGTCCATCTTGTGTATTCGATCCAATCTAACACCGAGGCTGTCGAAGTAAAAGCAAGCCTTTCGGAAATTCTCCGCTTGCGCGGTGACGATCCGTCCACGATCTTGCGAAATCGGCCCGGCGATGCGCCCGGGATTTCCAAGGGGGGTATAATCAAGTCATTCCATGGGCTTCCGGACGCTCCCCCGCCGTCGGCGGGCGGCCCGGGGGCGACGGGGCTGGATGGCCTCCGCGAGCCACGTTGAAGGGATTCTGAGCCACCGTCACGGAGAGCCTTCAAGATGGCGATGCGCAAACTCTCTGCGGGCCCCAGGCCCCTGGTCGGATTCCTCGCCCTGGCGCTCGGCACCGCCTCTTCGACCGCCTGGGCGGGCGACAAGCACAAGCCGGTCCTGTACTACTTGCCCCAACAAGCCCCCGCCGCGACCTACTCGGCCCCGGCGGTCGTCACCTATGCCGCCCCCGTCGCGACCTTCTCGGCGCCGGCGGCCGCGGTCTTCTCGGCCCCGACGGCCTACACCGGGATGGTCGGCAGCACCTACTCCGCGCCCGCGCCGACCTATGTCCAGGCGACCGCCGCGGTCGGCAACGCCCCCACCGCGGCGGTCGTCGGCTCGCGGATCATGGCCGCCGATCGGGCGGACCTCCTGGAAGACGCCCGAGCGTCGCTCAAGTCGGAGCCCCCGACGGGCACCCGCATGGAGCGCCGCAAGAGCCTACGCGAATCGGTCACCAAGATGTACGCCGACGCGATCGGGGGCGAGGAAGACTCGTCGCTCAATGAATCCGAGGAGCAGGACGTCGAGGCGATCGTGAACTGGCTCCTCGAATCGAAGGGTGCCGGGGCCGTCGAAGCGGCCCCTTACGTCGTCTCGAACGCCCCGGTGCAGGCCCCCTTCGTCTATCAGCAGGCCCCGACGACCGTCTACACGCAGCAGGCCCCGACGATGTACCTCCAACCGATGACGCCGGTCCAGTTCCTGGTCCCGGTCCAGCCCAAACACGGCTTCTTTCACCGGTGAGGGCTTCGGGGAAAAAACCGAGCCCGGCGGTCTGGTGATCATTTCGCGGACATCTGAAGACACGCACGCCCGGCCGATCGGGGCGGCGATGACCGGCGCGTTCGTGTCGGGTCCGTAAGACGCACCTTCCATCCCCCGTGGCCAACTCGCCCGAAGGGCCGAACTTGGCGGCCAGGCCGGGCGGGTGCGTATGTTGCGCCGAGGCCCCGGCCGGCCGCCACGCCGCTTTCCCGACGGCTTCCGCGGCGGGGCCGGCTTGGGATGGAGCGGGGCGCTCGGAGGCGGCCGCGACGCCTTCGACGAGTCCAGCTTGAGCCTCGCCTCCAACTCGGCCTTCCGGGCGTCTAACGCCGCGATCCGGCCTTCAACGCGGCGACTCTCGTCGGCAGGCCCGGCCGCAAATCGGCCGAGAGATAGTCGGCCTGCATCATACCTCGAAGTGGCTTAAGCCTTCCCTCGCCGGTCAACGACCTTGACCGGTCACTCGGGCGGAACGGGCAGATGTTGGAAGGTCCGACGGTACGCCGTATCGGGGCAGTATCGCACCCACTCGACGCGTGTGAGATTTCGGTTGGCGATCCGTTCGACTTGTTTCAGTAGATGTCCACGATCGATTTTATATAGCGTAATTCCTCCGGAAGTGCCGGCAGCGAGGAATTGACCATCTCCTTGGAAAGCAAGACTTGTCACTGGACCTTGCTCCGCCCATAAGGGCTGGATTGACAATCGAGAAAGCTGCTCGACGTCCCAGATCAGGGTCCCACCTCGACCGGATACACGGCCGTCGACGAACCCTCCGTCACGGAACCCGGCGGCGAGGACATCCCCCTTGGGACTGAAGGCGACGCTGGACACGGGACCTTCGGGCACCTCGAGCGTCACGCCGATCGGACGGGGCCTACCCCGCCTCACGTCCCGTAGCACGACCCCCCCGGCCATGGTCGCATATCCAGCGGCGAGAGTGTCGCCGTCCGGTGAGAACGCAAGACTCTTGACGACATCGCCGGCATGAAGCGGCTCGGTCGTAAGGCGCGTTCCGCGGTCCAGATCCCAGATGACGACTCCCCCCCCGCCCACGGTCGTCGATCCCGGCGGCTAG
>NZ_JAALJI010000033.1 GCF_011064595.1 Paludisphaera soli
CTGATGCTCATGCAATCCCGGAAAGTGCAGACGCAAGCGCAAGCATAATTTTAAGTATCACACAACCCCTGTGATTTCCGGCTATTGCGGCCCCGCGGCAGCTTGTTAAACTGGGCAATCTCGCGATCGGTCCCCGCTACCTTGACGAGGCACCCATGGCCCGAATGAAGACGGCAGCCCCCAAGCACGTCGAGCCCGAGGAGGAGAGCCAAGACCTCGAGGAGCAGGACGACGAGCCGGAGGCCGGTGGGCAAGGCCATCTCCAAGGCCGCCGCCGTTAGAGATGCCCTGGAGCAGGGCGAAGAATCGCCCGACGACGGCGTCGCCTACATCAAGAAGATCCACGGGATCGAGATCAGCAAGCAGATGTTCTCGTCGTACAAGACCAAAGAAAAGACGAGACAGTCGGAGAATCAGCAGCCCGCCGCACCCAAGGGCAAGCCTGGCCGAAAGCCGAACGGCGAAACCGCGCCGGAACCCCGGCCCGCTCCTGCCGCACGACCGGCCGCCAATGGCGAGCCCGACCTGATCGAGGCGATGGAGGCCATGCAGCCGCTGGTCGCCAGCCTCGGGGCCGACAAGGTGAAGCGGATTGTCGACCTTCTGGGCTAACCTGACGCTGCAGCGGACCCGGCCGCCGTCCCGCTTTTCGGTAAACTCAAAGGCCGCTCGGGCGGGGTTGCCCGCTGAGCTTTTTCGTACGGCGGCGGAGGATGGCGCGGTCATGAGCGCGTTCCAGAACAACTTCCAACCCGACCCGGAATCGGACGGCTCGCGGCGACTGTGGCGGACCGCCAAGCCGCTGCTCCGGGACGCGGTGGTCGCCTTCGCCCCGCCGTACCCCGAGTACCCGGAGCTGGAGGACGACAGGGCCTTCGGTTCGACGAACGACCCGAGCTCCCCGTCCGCCCGCGAGGCGAGCTCTGAGGTTGAGGTCGCGATGTACGCCGACAGCGGAAACGGGTTCGGCAGCTTCCAGGAGCGGGCGTGGGAGTTCATCCTCGCGAACGCCGTCGCGATCGAGGTCGCCCTGCGCCGCAAGCTGTTCGCCTGGCACACGAAGTCGTTGGCGCAGTTCCGCGACGAGGACCTGCCGAACGACGAGTCGTTGCAGGAGTACTGGAAGGGGATCGAGCGGCAGGTGCCGGTGGAGGAGCCATCGGCGATCGACCACTTGTTCAAGCTGGTCGGCATCGGTCTGGCCGACAGCGGGCTGGACGAGACCGGATTCAGCTCGTTCGAATTCCAGACCGGCTGGGACCGGGACCACGGCCTCGGCGTGCTGATGCATAGGGATCGTGTGCTGGCGGCCGGGGGGATGACCGAAATGATCTGCGGTCCCGAGGTCGTGGAGGGTGCCCGGGTCGTGCAGGCCTACGATTTGGACGACGGCGACTTCTCGCTCCTGAGCCCGTAGCGGGGTGGCTCGACCCTGGCCTCGGCACCCGACGCCGATCAGACCAATTAATTCCGGTTGAGACGCTCGATGGAAGCAGCCGACCTCTTGGCCAAGCTCGACGCGATACGCTTCTTCGAAGGTTACACGCCCGAGGCCGAGCGGGAGGCCCGCGACAAGGCCCTCAAGCAGTTTGAGGAGGGGATGGCGGGCGAGTCCCGGAAGTTTTTCGAGCGGTTCCCCGGATTCGCGATGAGGTTCCTCCGGGTCGACATGGAGCTGGACGGGGCCGAGGACTTGGAGCTCGTCCTCGACCAATTCGCGGCCGAGACGTTCGGGATGTTCCACCCCACCGACGTCGCCGCGGTCTGCGACCCGGACGAGGGCGTGATCCGGCTGGAGTTCCGCGTCGACGGGGTGCCGTACAAGGCGGAGGCGGAGCACGACACCTGGGTGCCCAACGAGGTCACGGAGGTCATCGAGAAGGCATTCAAGAAGCACTGCAACAAGCTCGAGTTCCACCCGGTCCACTTCCCGGAGCACACCCAGGAGGCCGTCATGACCATCTGCACCGCCCGGGCGTTCAAGGCGGCGGTGAAGGCCGGGCTCTTCCCCTCGGATTACCAGCAGGGGAACGACCCGGCGGCGTACGGCGAGGCCGCCTCCCAGGAGTCGTGACCTGCCACGACTCGCTCGGAGAGGCCGTCCGTGCCGGACCGAAATATGGCGGGGACAGGAGGCCGCAGTGGAGCAGAATATGGAGGTCGGGCTCTCCCGCTGGCTGGCGCTCATCGAGGGCCCGAGGGCCGCGAGGGGCGTACTTGCGCCGTCGAGGAGATGCAGGCCGTCGGCACGGATACGGTCCTCCCGCTCCTCGCGGTCAAGCTCGCCGACCCCGACATGGAGGTCCGCTGCCGGGCCATCCTGGCGCTCCTGTTCGCGGACGCCGGGCGGGCGATCGACCTGGTGCTGCCGATGCTCCACGACCCGGAGGTCACCGTCCGATGGCAGGCGTGCGGTTGCCTGCACGACTTCGGCGACGAGCGAGCGGTCGGCCCGTTGGTCGCCGTTCTGGCGGACGACCCCGACCCGCAGGTGCGCGGCACCGCGGCGTACACGCTGGGGGCGGCGGCAGCCCGGCCGCGATCCCGGCCCTGCTCGAGGCGATGGACTCCGACCACGAGCCGGACGACCTCGGGCACTCGGCCAGTTCGTGCGCGGCCACGGCCCTCGACGATATCCTTGGCACCGACGAGACACGCATCCGGGGGGCCGATGCGTTGTGTCAAATGCGATCGGGCGAGCCGGACATGGGCCGGCTGCGGCGTCTGGCGACGGGGCTGTTTCAGCAGTGGTCAGACGGCCGGCCCTGACCGGGCTCTGCACCTGACCCGGGCCGCACCCGGACATCGAAGGAGATCAGCGAGGACTCTCGAGGTATGACCCCGCCGTCGTGGGTGTCGACGTTCACGCAGGGCTTGCCCTCGACCTCGGCGATCATCGCCTGGACGGCCTTACGATCCTCCGGGTTCTCGAAATCCATCGGCGTGGCCTCTGTCCGACGAACGGGGCGGGATGCGAGGTGACAGACCCACCGCTCGCGCAAGCGTTGTTTGGGCGTTCACCTTGGCTCGACGGGCTCTGGTGGAGAACCTTCCGGCACGGCGCCACGGGTTGGTCGCTTAATGCCGTGTCGTCCTCGCCAATATCGGACCGTGCTCGGAGAGACTCGCACACGCTCGGCGATCTTGCGATCTGAGAGGCCCTCCGACACCCAGGCGACGATAGATTCCCGTTGGCCATCGAGATACATGGGAGCTTCCTCCAGTCCCGGTGGGCAGGACCACCGCACCAGACCTTCAACCTCGTCATAGTTCAGACCAGTTACCATCGGCATACTTGAATCGGCCGTTCTCGTATCCATCCGCGATCGACCGAAGGAACACGCGGAGGCTCGGCGCGAGGACGACGACGTAGTTGGGCTGGTCATTGATCGCCACGATCTGCCCAACGACGCCCCCTTCAAGTGGTCGTAGGTCGATGGCGATGCTGGTCGGATTCTCCGAGCTGACCAGTTGGATGTAGTCGCCGTGGAAGCGCGCGGGGCCGATGCACTCGTATATCTCGTCCGCATTCTCCTCGGCCATGCCGCGATACCGCAGCGTGTGCTCGACGATCTGCTCGACGCCGAGCAACCAGCCCCAACCCGAGAACTGGACAGGATCGGGGCCGAAGCGGACATCGGGACGATCGGGTCGCCGGGGAACCAGCAGAAGTCGGCCGCACCTTCGGGTTCCTGGCCGTCGATGCACCTCAAGAACTCGATGAGGTCGCTATCAAAGGCGACACCCAGCTTCACCTGAGCTTGCCGGATGGCTTCTTCTTGTGCCGGGCCGTTAAACCTCGGATTAGGCGGTAAATCAAGCTTCGCCAGCGCCGCGACAAGATCGCGGGCGATTATCTGCATGTTTTCCATCTAATTAACTTTCAATCGAATTCAGGATCGTCGATCACACCCGCGTCAGGCGAACTCCTCATCCAGCGGGTGCGTGAAGCAAAAGCAGACGCCGTAGGGGACTTCGGCGAAGAAGACGCGGAATGGCTTGCCATCGCATTTCTGCTCGTCGATGATCCCCGGCCCGATCCCCTTGGCTTCGTATTCACGATGCAGGGTATCCACATCACCGACGGAGAACCAACAGCTCGCCTGCTCGGGGTCTTGGCCGTTGACCGCCAGGCCGATCTCCACGTCGTCCCGCTTCAGCCGGACTGTCGTCTTGTCCTTGGAAATGGGCGAGAAACCGAGGCACTGCGTGTAGTAGCCGACGGCGGGGCCTATCTCACGGACGGGGATGGCGTTCGTGTCGGTGTCGCCGATCGGGCCGGTCGCCTTGAAGAACACTGGCATCGAGTATCTCCTCAATCGGGCTTGAGCACGCCGGACAGGAATCGGGCGCAGGGCAGCATCCCCGCCTTCTGCAGCGTCGCGCGGGACGCCGAGTTCGTCACGTTGCAGCGGGCCGCCGGGACCTTGCCCATCTCGTAGGCCAGGCGTTTCAGCTCCTGGATCAGGTAGCTGCCGTACCCGCGCCCTCGGAGCGGCCCGGCCGTCGCCATGTAGATGTCGCCGTACGGCACGTTGTAGTGAAAGAGCAGCCCGCCGGTCGCGGCGACGACGCCGTCTACCTGAAGGAGATTGTGAGAGTCGGCATCCAAGCCCTGGCTCGTGATCCGTTCCTTGTCCGCCTCGGTGACTTCCCTGAAAACGGCCCCGGGGATGGAAAGGCTCGTCGTGATCGCGTCGTAGAACAAGATGACGTTCGACTCAATCCTCTCGGCGCAGTCATAGAGCATGAGCGTCAGGAGGAGGTCGTTCGTTTGAGCCTCGATCAGCGTGGCCCCGCTGACCTCCACGAACCGGCGGAACAGAAAGAGCGCCCGGCCCCGATGGGCTGGCAGGACGTAGAACTCCATCACCGTTTCCCTCGGCTGGTCCCTGATGGCCCCAACGAGCCCATAGCCGACGATGCGGCCGTCCAGCCGCAGCAGGTAGGAGTCGGTCCAGCCCCGGGCGTGCCAGGAGTCGCGGACGATCTGGCAGTCCATCTCCTCCCGGTAGAGCTCTCGCATGGCCAGCGTCGCTTCGTGAGGTACTGGCGAGACGTCGATCGTCACGGGAGGTCCTTTCTCGGTCGGCACGGCCTCCTGTTCGTCTGGACACTTGTACGGAAGATAACGGTCCTGTGCTAAGGGGGCAAGGCTGGATCGGTGGGATTCGCTGATTCGAATCGGGCGTCCCCCTCCGGGGCCGAGCTCTGCTCGGGTCCCGTCGCTGTGACCTGCCCCCGGGAAAGTGGACCATCGCATTCGAGAATTCGAATGCGATGGTCCACTTTCCCGGGTCCACGTCAAAGGCTCGTTATCCCATGTATGAGGGAGGAGGCGAGAACGAGCGGAGGGCGTCACGCAATTCCGACGGGATGGGGATCGGCGTCATTCGGTCGCCTTCGCGGAGCATGCAGGCGATCTGCTGCTCTCCGCGGGCCACTAGCTTCTCCCGGCCACTGTCGGTCCGGAAGTACTCGAAGCTCATCGTCAGACGATTTTGCGCCAGCGACTCGAGCGTCATTCGGATAGAGACTTCGTCCAGGGCTCGCAGCTCTTCCAAGTAATCGCAAACGACGCGGACTGTGACGAAGGCGAGGCCGCGACTCATCTGAGCAAGGGTCCCGGGCGCGTGGTCGCGTAGGAACAGCTCGCGACACCGCCCCTGCCATCGTAGATGGTTCACGAAGTAGACATTCCCGACCAGGTTCGTCTCTTCGAATCCCACGATGTGACGATACTCATACGCGCGCATCGTCCTCCCTCGTCAGCAGCCCTACGACCCAGGGACCGCCCGCCTCCCGGTTGGGGAGGGCGAATGTGGCGATCGCCAGAGCGCCTGAGCCGAGCACCACGACGCGATCCGGGCTCGTGGTCCTCAGCACGAGTGGGGCCGCTGGGGGGGACCCGGCCTTGGTCAAGCATTCGCCGGCGACCCACGAGCGGGTCGCCGCCAAATCTACGGCCTCGCCGGTCTCGCGGGCGACCAGCCGCGAAAGCTCCCAGCGATCGTGTCCCAGGAGGTCACGCCAGAGCGAGGTCGGCCTCGACGTGCATGCTTCCAGGTCGCAAGCGACGACGCCCAGGCCCGTCGTCGCGATCGTCAGGCCCTGGGAGTGGGCCGTCGAGACGCCCCTTCCGCCGAGGCCGGCGACATCGGGTTTGCCGTCCAGCCGTCTCGTGATGGACGCGGACGACCCGATCAAGGATCGGAACGACCGGTCGCTTTGCGCGCGGCGATCGGGACCGCCCCCCCGGCCGATCTCCACTGCAATGCGGGAACCGGGGAACAACGTCCGCATCCGACGCTCGAGGTAGGGGCCCAGCAAGGGTGCGGGCCAGTGAGCCTGGGGCTCGCCCCGCTCGATGACGCGCAGTCGGAGCCCTTCCCATCGCTCGAGAAGGAGACCGCTATCGTCACTCATGTCCACGTCATAGATGAGCAGGTCGCCCTCGTCCACTCGCTCCCGAGCGCTCACGAAGCAGGGACCTTGGAGCGGCTTCGCGCCAGGAACGAGCCGATCGACCCCGACTGGCAGCAGGGTGGCCTGGGGGATGCAGCATTGGATCGCGTGGATCGCGGCGTCGCGCACGGCGGGGTCGCCCAACATCCGCCCGGGAGGAAGGTATCGGCCGAACCACTCGGTAGGCTGGGCTTCGGCGATCTCGGCGGTGCAGGCCGTCGACCGGAGGCGTCGATAACGCTTGACGCGTCGGAACCGCCCGGACTGGAACAGGAGGTTGCCATACAGCTCGGTTTCGGGATCGATCGGGACGGAGAGCGAGTCGTCGACCTGGTCGAGCGCCCCCGCCTCGCTTGCGGAGAACCCTGAACCTGCGTCTCCGAATCGGCAAGTCCCCCTGAAATGATCGAACTGGAAGGCCGTCGCGGCGCAGCGGAGGACCACGTCGACCCGGCCGGGGCCGCTGACCAGGGCCGAGACGCGGATGTCGGTCGATTGACCAAGGGGGAGCACAATGGGGCGGTCGAAGCGTACATCCTCGAAGACCGGGAGCTCGGAGGTCCCGAGAACGGCCGTCGCGGCCTGGGCCATGGCCTCCAGGCCCATCGCCGCGGGAAAGAGACGCTCGCCGCGGAAAACGTGATCGTCAAGGTACGGATCGGTCTCGACCGAGATCGTCGCATCCGCCACCAGCTCGATTCCGGGGTAGCTGACCCGCGGATGTTCGAGAAACCTCATCAAGGGGAGGTCGTCCCCCTCGAGGGCCAGGATCGGCTGGGTCCCGAACCGTCCCGCCACCACGAGCGCGACCGCCGGCTGAGGCGACGAGACCAGGCGGAGGAAAAGCCCCACCCCCGCATCGGGCGGAATGGCCGTGATCCCCCGCCTCGCCATCGCATCGATCCCTCCCAGCCGGTCGCCCATCCCGACCCCCGACCAGACCGACCATTCCAAGGCGAGGCAGCGACAGGCGGGATGCTGCGCCTGGAACCGCTCGGTCCATCGCGCCAGCCATTCGTTGGCGACGGCGTAATCGGCCTCCCCGGGCATCCCTGTCTTGGCGATGAGGGAGCCGAAGGTGACGAGGAGCTTGAGACGACTTCCCGGGACGGTCGCCAGGACGTTACGCAGACCATGGACCTTGGGGGCGAGGGTCCTCAAGAACGACGCTTCGTCCAACGATGCGAGCAGTCGAGGTACGTTGACCCCGGCACCATGCACGACCGCGGTTATCGGTCCCAGGGTCGACTCTATCTCGCGCACTGCCGATCGGACGGCATTGGCGTCGGTGACGTCAGCCGCGACGTAATGGAACGCGACCCCCGCGGCAGACATCCGCTCCAGGTTGGCCGCGAGGTCCCGGTCGGCCAAGGGGAGCGAACGCCCCAGCAAGGCGAGCCGGGCACCCGTCTCCCGAGCGAGCGCAAGTCCGCACTCCGCGGCGATCCCCTTGCCCCCGCCTGTCACGAGTATGATGTCGGAGGGGCCCAGGGGACGATGAGGGTTCCCACCGTCGGCGTCCCAGGGCAGTACACGCAAGGTAGGCTGGAACCGACGCCCGGCCGGGTCATAGTGGACTTCGGTGAAGCCGGGGGTGGACGCGGCCTCGGCCTCGGCGACCACCCATTGCACCGCCAGGGGATGTCCATCCGGCACGTCCACGACGCAGACCGCCAGTCGCGGGATCTCCTGCTGGACGGTCCGGGCGAAGGACGAGGCCCCGCCGTGATGCTGGACCAGGATGAATCGGCCGACTTCCGGATCCGAGAGTACGGTGCGAGCTGCGTGCAGCAGGAGTCCGACATGGCGCTCGTCGGGCTCCGGAGGGAGGCAGGCCACCACTCCGCATCCGGCGTGCGCCTGGGACAAGGCCTCGCGGACGTCCTCCGCGAACGCCTCGCGGGCTGGTGATGCGCTGCTGCGCCATGAGCCCGACGCTTCGTCCGGACGCCCCCGGGGCCGTGGTCGTTCGACCAGGACCGAGGTGAAAGCCCGGAACCAGGGGGCGACGCCCTGATAGGTCAAAGCCGACGACGCGCCCCGGCCGCTGGCACGCGCGAGGACCAATTCCTCCAAGGCGGCCGCAACCTCCGCGATCGTCGCGTCGGCGAACGCGGTGGGATCGACGGGCGGCGCGGCGCCCGCGCCGCTGGCGATCTCAGCCACGAGCTGTGCGATCGTGATCGAGTTCATGTGAAGGTCCCCGAGCAGTCGGCTTCCGTCGTGCACCGACCACGTCGGCAGCTCGATCCGGGCCGCCACCCTCGCGCGAACCTGTTCGAGCACCGAGAGAGCCTGATCGGAGGGCGGCGCGGACGTGGCGACCGGGATCACGCGGGGAGGCTCGCGCAAGTCTTCCGCGGCCGGCCAGGGTGCTGGGGCCAGCTCGCAGGGATTCGTGAAGAACCGAGGTTGCCACGCGAGGGAGAACGGCCGGCTCAGCCGACCCGAAAACAAGGCGGTCGGACGGACTTCGGCCCCGAGGGCGAATGCCGCACCGACGGCCGACAGCAGCCCGAGCAGGGAGTCCCCGCCTGCCTCGACCGGCAGGACCGGAGCTGCGACCAATCCCGCGGCCAGTCCGGTGAGGACCCGGCCCGGCCCCACCTCGATCGCCAGGTCGACATTCTGCATGGCCGCGACCATCGCCTCCAGGAACCGGACCGGCGCGGTGACCTGGTGGAGCAGGAGATCTGGAACATCGACGTCGAATCCCAATCGAGCACCGGTCACGGTCGAGAACACGGTCCGCTGCAACGCCCCGAATCGCTCGCGCGCCAGCAACCGGGCCAACGGCCCGACGGCCTCGGCGACCAGGGGAGAATGGAAGGCGTGGGAGACTGGCAATCGCGTCGCCGCGAAGCCGCGCCCGCGGGCCCGGGCGACGATCGCGTCCACGGAGCGGCCGGTCCCCGAGATGACGATCTGACGGCGGCCGTTCAGGCCGGCGATCACGACAGGTTCGCCATCGATAAGGGCTTCGACCTCGGCCTGCTCGGCCTCGAGGCTGGCCATCGCACCATCGCCGGCGGGGACTTCGGCCATGACCCGGCCCCGCGACTTCGCGATGCGAAGCAGGGCGTCGGCGTCGAAGGCCCCGGCCCAGTGCAACGCGCTCAGCTCGCCCAGGCTGTGGCCCACGGCGATCTCAGCCTCGACGCCCAGCTCGCGGAGCAAGGCTGTCGCGGCCAGCGATGCGGCGACGATCGCCGGCTGGGCCGACGAGGTCGACCGAAGGCCGCCCTCCGCGGGGATGCCCGCGCGGGCGTAGATGTCCTCGACCGCCGAGAACCGCCGACTCCAGGCCGCCCCGTCGAGAGTCGCCGGCGAGCCCTGTCCCGGGAAAAGGAAGGCGATCCGAGGCCGCGACAGGCCCCGGCCGAGCGAGTAGCCGAATGGCGGGCCCAGGTCGGTCGCAAGCCCGTCCTCGCCGGCTTCGCGCCGCCCACCAGCCAGCCCATTCCTCAGCGCCATCAAGCGGGCCCAGAGTTCGGCCGGGCGGGCCGCCACGACGGCCGCCCGGACGGCTCGTTCGTCGAGCGAGCCGGCCAGATGGGCGGCCAGGTCGGAAAGCTCCGCCATCGACAGCCGATGGGCGAAGCTGAGCAGGTGATCGACCCGACCCCGAAGGTCGTCGTCGTCGCGGCCGCCGAGGAGGAAGAGCTCGGCGTCCTGCGGAGAGGAAAGCGTCGCCATCTCACGCGGGGTGACGGCCGCACGCCGCGCCTCGGCCGGCGACTCGAGGACGAGGTGGGCGTTGATCCCGCCGAAGCCCATGGCGCTGACGCCCGCCCGGAGAGGCCGGTCGCTCGGCCAGATCCGGCCTTTCTTGAGGATGCATTGCCGCGGACGGTCGCCGGTCAGCTCGGGATGAGGCCGTTCGCACCCCGTCGTCGGCGGAAGGATCTGGGCGTCGAGGGCCGCCGTGGCCTTGATCAACCCGGCGATGCCCGCGGCGGCCTTGGTATGGCCGATGTTGGCCTTGATCGAGCCGATGACGGCCGGCGGGGGCTCGGCACCGGCCTCCCGCAATGCGCGGCCCAGCGCCTGCAACTCGGTCGCATCGCCGACGGCGGTGCCGGTCCCGTGGCCTTCGAAGTAAGCTACCGTCTCGATCCCGAATCCTGCTCGCCGGTAGGCCCGTCGCAACGCCAGGAGCTGACCCTCGACCTCCGGACGCGTGATCCCGCCCCGGCCGTCGGACGAGACTCCCCAGCCGCGGATGACCGCGACCACCCGCCGGCCCTGGGCCAGCGCGTCGGCCAGCCGCATCAACACCACGACTCCGCAGCCTTCGCCCGGCCAGAACCCGGCGGACCGAGCGTCGTAGACGCGCATCAATTCCTCGGCCAGCGCCCCGGCCTTCGCGAACCCCACCAACTCGAAGGGATCCAGGCTGAGGTCGACCCCGCCCGCCAGCGCGGCGTCGAGGTCTCCGGCCGCGAGCGCCGAACATGCATGGGCCACCGCCAGCAACGAGGATGCGCACGCGCCGTCGACGGTGTACCCGCCTCCTTTCAGATCGAAGTGATTGCAGATCCGCCCCGCGATAGTGTTGGAAAGGCCGCCGGCGAGCGTCTCCTCGCCCACGGGCGGGAAAGGAGCCTTGAAGGACGTCTCGAGCCGGTCCAGGAAGTCGCGCCGCCGCTCGGGCGTCCAGCCCTCATCGGACAGGGCGGACTCGACCACCCGACGGGTGTAGGGCCAGCGGAGTCGGAGCGCATGGGCCCGCGAGAATTCCCCCGTGAGCGTGTTGCCCAGGAAGACGCCGGTCGCGTCGCGCGGCAGCCCATCGCCCGCCTCCAGGCCGGCGTCCTTCAAGGCCCGCGCCGCGACGTCGAGCGCCAGCCAGTGCGCCAGGTCTGCGGCACGGTAGCTCTCCCCCGAGACCCGGAAGCCGACGCGGTCGAAATCGTAGCCCGCGATCACCGCCGCCTCGATCGCGTACGTCCGATCGGGGGCAGTCCGATCGGCCGACCAGTAATCCTCCATGCAAAGCCGCTCGGGCGGCATGCGTCGGAACGCGCGACGGCCCGCCAGCACGTTCTCCCAGAGCTCGGCGGGAGAGCGCGCGTCGGGATACTCGCAGCCGACCCCGACAAGCGCGATGGAGTTTGACATCATTCCGCCATCTCCAGGACCGAAGCGGGTGCGATCGGCACGGGCGACGGCGACGCCGAGTCGGCGCACGATCGCTCCCAGGCTCGGAATGCGGCGATAGCCGCGAGACCCAGGCCTCGGGCCGAACAGACCGCCAGCAGCGAGAAAAACAGCCCGAACACCACGTGCGACGCCATCAGCAGCCCGTATACAGCCGCGACCGACGCGCCGAAGGCGAGCTGGGCGATGGGGGCGGACGGCGTCGTCGCTGGGTCGGTGACCATATAGAACGTGAAGAGCAGGAAAGCCATACCTGTAACCGGCAGGCAGGCCGCCAGGAAAGCCGCGTCCTGAAACCGGCTCCTCAGGTACGCCTGGAGCAAGAAGCCGCCGAGCCATCCCAGGATCAGCGGCAGCCTACCCGTAAATCGGGTGTTCAGGAACGTCCCCGACAGGATGATGACCATGGGCAGGAACCAGTCGCCGACGCCGTCGAGGTTCTCCGTGAACTGGTACGGCGGGGCGATCCCGATCCAGGGGAACAGCAGCAGGGTGACGGCGATGCCCGTGTTGGATGGGTTGAGACAGTGGCGTACACCGCGGCCGACGGGGACGCGAACCAGCGTCTTCGAGCCGACCCCAACGGCCGCCGCGAAGGCGATCGGCCAGAGGCGGTCGTTGGCGTAGAGAAGCATCGCGATCGCCAGGGCCGTGATGTGGGACGGGAGGAGGAAGTCGACGACGGTGCGCCAGCCCCCGAGGAACTGGAGGGGACGTCGCTCGGACCAGGCACCCATCGCCTCCAGTACGATTTCGACGCCGTAAGCGGTCGCCAGCGCGACCAATGGCTGCGCCCACGACTGTTCGAAGCCCAACACGAAATGCCCCAGGACGTTCAGGATTGTGATGGCCACGGCGAACCGCCTCAGCGCGGCGAGACGGTCGCCGGGGCCCGATCCTGCGCGACAGTTGGACATGGTCTAGCCCGCCGTGGTGTCCGATCGTCCCAGGAGGACCACGTGCCAACCGGGAGTCAACTGGAGGGTTTGGTGGCGAATGCAGCCCCCGGAGTCGCGCCAGCTCAGCTCCACCCTTAGCGCGGCCTTGGGATCAGACTCCCCCAGCCCGAAATGCAGGTCGAAGCTCCGTTTCCCCGAGTGCCCATTGCCGCCGTCGACCTGGGAACTCAGGGTGCGGCCGTCGGGGAGCCTGACGCGGGCGGCGGCGCCGATCGCGGGACGTCCCGCGAAGTCAGAGCCGGGATGGCCGGGCCGGGACCGGGTCGGACCGTACCGGCCTCGGTCGACCGGCAGGAGCAGGTGCAGCCCGAGGAACGCCCCCGGAGCCGGGGACTGATTGGCGTAGAATGACGAGCTCGCCCACTGGTTCGCCACCGCGAAATCGAGCGCACCGTCGCCGTCGACGTCGGAGACCGCGACGCCCCGGCTGACGCCCGGCTCGACGTGCCCCAGTTCCGGCGCGACGTCCCAGTACCGTCCGCCGCTCCGCACCGCGAAGAGGTTGGGCTGACGGCCGCACAGGTCGTCGCCCGGCTGGAACCGCGGCCAGTTCCGGGGATCGTGCAAGAACTCGTCGTTACCCATCGCCAGCTCTTGCAGCTCTGGCCAGCGATCCACGATCCCCCGAACGAAGCCGTGAGCCTGGACCAACTCGACGGCCCCGTCGTTGTCGAAGTCGGCGAGCTTGACGTCCCATCCCCACGAGCTCCGGGAGAGCCCCAGGCGTTCGCTGTCGTCGTGGAACGGCGCGAGCCCTTCGCGCATCCGCCCCAGCTCGCCGGTGCCAAGGAAGGCGAAATGGCTCTCCTCCAGGGCGAACTCGGCGGCGATGTTGCTGACGAAGATGTCGAGGATTCCATCGCCGTCGAGATCGCCGAAATCGACCCCCATCCCCTTGAACGAGTCGCGGCCCAGGACCTTGGAGCTGGGCGTGGTCAGGGCCTTGCGCCCCTCCAGGAGTGCGAAGCGGACCGCGCCGGCGCGGGACCGATTGTGCAGAAGCCGATCAGGGCCGAAGTCGTTGGCGAGGTAGATTTCGGGCAGTAGGTCGCCGTCCAGGTCGGCCGCCCCGACGGCCAGGGTCCAGCCGAAGCCGCCGAGATCGTCGAACGCCCCTGCGACGTGGTCGAATCGAACCGTGGGCTCGTGCCCGCCGTCGGCCCCGGTCCAGCGAAGCAGGTGTGTCCCCCCGCCATTGTCGGCCCGGCTCATCGAATGCTGCATCGACTGCGCCCCCCCCGCGCTCGCGTCGAGAATCCGGGCGTCGTCGGGGAAATAATTGCCGACGACCAGGTCGGCGTGACCGTCGCCGTCGACGTCGGCCAGCGTGACGGCGTTGGTGTACCAGCGGCCGCCGTCCGGCGCGACTTCCCGGCGCACGAAGTCCCCCCTTGAGAGGCCCGAGCCCCGCGCAGCTCCCCCCCGCCGGAGGTACGCGATCGGCGGCCTTCCCCAATAGGTCACCAGGACGTCCATCAATCCGTCCTCGTTCAGGTCGCCTGGAAGGCAGCCCATCGGGGCCATCGTAGCGGGATCGTGTTGCGTCGCCGCGGGGCTCATGACGAAGGGGGCGAAACGATCACCCGTGCCCGGAGCCGGTGCCACCAGGACCTGATCGGTCCGCGTATCGACGTAGACGACGTCGTTGGGTAGGCCGTCGCCGTCCAGGTCGTTCAGCGCGACGGCCGCGCCGACCGAGGAGATCCAGGATTCGATCCGTTTCAGGCTAGGGTGGACCGGGCGGACGGTCCGGGACAGGTCGCCCGGCGGCTCCGGGAGCTCGCGGCGCACGAAGTGGAACCGCCCGGCCAATCGAGCTCGCTCCGCGCCCGAGAGCTCGGGCCGCAGGGACAGGCCGTAGAGGGCGAGGATGATAGCCAGGGCCGTCAGGCGCGCCGCATGACGACGGAGAATTCGGACCAGCCGGGTCATGCCGTCACGACCTCCTCACCCCAGCAGGCGCGGATACGCCCTCGCCAGACCTCGAAGGAGGGAATCGCTCCATCGCCCGGGAGATCGGCCAGAGCCTCGTCCGTCAGACGGGCGGCGTCCCCGGCCGACATGTCGCATAGGATTCGGCACGCCAGATCGGTGTGAGGTGCCGGGTTTCCAGCCCGCTCCCGCGCCTTGGCCGCGAAGGCCGCGCCCTGGGCCAGGCCCGGCCGGTTCGCCCCGGCCGTCGATCGCAGCCTCGCCATCGCCCCGCCCGTCGAGCCGCCCGCATAGGCGCACGCCAGGCCGACGCCGCTCCAGAGGTCGCCACGCCGGGCCTCGGGGAACCGCTCGATCGACGACGCGATCCGATCGCCGTCCGTCCCCTCGACGAACCAGAGGCTCCGGCCGAGCCCCTGGTCGAAGGCGCGCCGGGCGTAGCCGGAGAGATGCTTGGGGGTCAGCCGCCCATCGATGCATATTCGTGGTTGGAAGTAGCCGTGGTGGAAGCCATAGCCGTCCATCACCAGCCAACGCGAGAGCGGATCGAACCGCGCCAGCGTGCGACGGATCGAACACCGGAGGCGGGCGACGGCCCAGCCAGCCCCCACGTGCATCATGTAGACATGGGCCGCACCGGGCCCGGCGACGAACGCCCCGAAGCGTTCGCGTCTCCAGGGCGAGAGCCGATCCAACAGAAAGATCGCCATCGCCGCGCCCTCGTAGGCGAAACCTCGATCCTCCCGATCGAGTTGATCGAGCCGCTCGGCCAGCGGGCCGGGCTCGTCCTGCTCGAGCGCCGCGTGGTAACCTTCGAGGAAGCTGCGGCCTACCCGCTCGAGCCTCCGGGCGACGTACTCTTCGCACACCCGAAAACCGCGTCGCGCGACCGAGGTCTCCTCGGGAGCGATGCCGAAGATGCGCCTGCGGAGCCATCCCATGACGAATCCCCTTCGTCGGACGAAGCCCTGCGACGAGACCCGCCCGGGGCTCCCCTGCCCCGGGCGGGTCTCGTCGTCATCCTCCGCAGCCCACGAGGTTCAGGCCCCTCGCCGACGTCGGACGTAACCCAGGCCCATGAGGACGGCCGTGGCCCCCATCAACCACGAGCCGGGCTCGGGGATGGCGGCGGTAAGCACCCGGTGCACGGCCCCGTTGGGATGCACTTCGTCGAACGGTGTGATCGGCCAGAAATCGGCACCGTTGTCCTGGCCGTTGAGGAAGCGGTTGATCCCTTCGATCACGACGGCGCCGGGGGGAGGTTCGCGATCCCAGGGTACGTCGGTGCTCGTCAGCCTCAGCGAATCCGAGAGGACGATGGCTCCGTCGAGCGCCCCGATCCGGATGTCGAAGAAGACGTCGAAGAACGAGGAGAAGGTCCCGCCTTCGAGGCTCGTGAACGTGATATCCATCGAGCCGAGGGTCGCCGGCCCGCCCCGGGCCGACTGCAAGGTGATGTAGTAGGTGTCGAGCCCGAAGCCGCCGAAGTTCACCGGGTTCGCCGTCGCCAGCTGGAGGGCGAGCATCTCGAGCCGGGTCGTCCCCGTGTCGCCGATGGCCGGCACGGTGACGGCGTCGAGCCGATGGACGATCGTGTCGGTGTTGCCGATCCCGACCGGGCCGTTCCCGTCGCCGAAGTCGTAGGTCGCGAGCGGCACCCCGACGAGGGGGCCCAGCCCGGGGAAGTTAGTGCCCGGGCCCGACGCGAATAGGTCGTACCCGTCCTCGACCGTCAAACTCCCCGCCGCCTGGCCCTCCGCCGAGAGGGCGCACGCCACGACTCCCGCGGCAAGCCCCCCGAGCAGGCCGCGGCGCAACCATCCAAGTCGAATCGTTGTGTGCAGCATCATCTCGCTCCGAATTTTTTAGGATTCAAACCTCGCGTTTTGCATCGTTGCTGATCACATAAGACCATCACTTGTGTCTGTCGTTCACGCGGGAGGCCCTCCCAGGGCGATCTGCATGGACGTGGCACAAGCGATCGTCGAATGTCGAATCTTGCAAGCCTTCGCGATCGAGGCCTGGAGGTGAGTACAGATCGGAGCATCGCCCGGATCGACGCCAATGGCCGCTGTTCGCGCCTTGAATCGACGCCGTCGAAGAATTTCAACTAGCCTTTCCGTACCGCTCCCAGGTGCACCACGCCGCCAGCCCGGACCTCGTCGAAATTTCTGGTGGACTGAGGACGGTCCCGACGATAACCTGCCATTTACAAGACGTCTGGATCTCGGTCAATTAAATAAGTCTAAAAACCACCGCTGTCAAAGGTTTTCCCGCATAAAAGTTCGAGTTGCGAATTGTCAACACGAGCGGCCATACACTCCCGAACGATCGGGATCGCCAGGCAGCTTCGTCCGTGGAGCGCTCGGGCCGAAACGATCGCACTTATTAAGCCTGCCGGAGACTGGTTGGCGATGGTCGATCTGGCGACGAAAATCTTGTTGGATGACAAGACGCGATTCTTGACGACCGTCTCGGGCGTCGCGTTCGCCGTCATGTTGGTGATCGTCCAGGTGGGTATCTTCCTGGGCATGCTGGAGAGCGCCTCCATCACGATCGACCGCATGGACGCCGACCTTTGGGTCTGCGCGAAGAACACCCCGAACATCGATTTCGCGAACACGTTCCCGGAACTTTACGTGCATCGCGTCCGATCGATCCCGGGCGTCTTGCAGGCCGACAACCTCATCGTCTGGTTCGTCACGGTGGCACTGCCCAACGGGGCGAAGGAGGCGGCCATCGTCTACGGGCTCGAGGATTTCCCGCGCTGGAGATTCCCCTGGGACGTCGTCTCCGGCGACCCCGCGGACCTGAGGCGCGGTCGCTACGTGTTCGTCGACGATTCGGCGGAGCGGAGATTCGGCACCTTCGAGGAGGGCGAGTATCGCGAATTCCTGGGGCTTCGCCTCAAAATCATCGGGCGGACTCGCCAAGCGCGCTCGTTCACGACGAACCCGATCGCGTTCCTCGATTACCGCGTGGCGCAGGCGTTGGCCCCCCTGGACCTGCGGCGTCGGACGACGTACATCATCGTGAAGCTGGAACCGGGAGCCGATGTCGAGGCGATCCGGGCGGAGATCCGTCGGCGACTCCCGTACAACGACGTGCGGACCAAGCAGGAGTGGGCCGATCGCTCCCGCGGCTACTGGGTCGAGAACACCGGGCTCGGCCTGAGCATGTTCGTCACCGTCTTCCTCGGCTGCCTGGTCGGCGTGGTCGTGGTGGCCCAGACCTCTTACACGGCGACGATCGAGCATTTCAAGGAGTTCGCGACGGTCAAGGCCATAGGCGGCTGTAACGCCGACATCTATCGGATCATCGCCCGGCAGGCGACGATCTCCGCTCTGGTCGGGTTCTCCATCGGGGCTGCCATGGCCCATGCGGTCCGGCCGCTCCTGGCCGGTCTGGATCTGAAGTTGATCATCCATCCGACGTTGGTCGGAAACGTCTTCGTCGGTGCCGTAGCCCTATGTCTCGGAGCTTCATTGATCTCGTTCCGCAAGATCGCCGGCCTCGATCCGGCCGTCGTGTTCCGCAGTTGATCGGGAGGCGAGACATGGCGGTGCTCGAGGCGTTCCGGCTCACCAAGAGCTTCTTCGACGGGAAGGAGGAGGTCCCGGTCCTGAAAGAGATCTCGCTGCATCTGGAGCGCGGGGAGGTGGTCGGCCTCGAAGGCCCTTCCGGATCGGGTAAGACCACGTTGTTGTTCATCCTGGGCTGCCTGCTGAGCCCTACGTCCGGGCGGGTCGTCATCGAGGGGAGGGAGGCGGACCCAAACCGACTCCCGGAATTGCGGAGGACTTCGATCGGCCTCGTCTTCCAGCACTTCCACCTCTTCTCCGCGCTGACCGCGCTCGAGAACGTGGAATATGCGATGAACATCAAGGGAATGGGAGGCGCAGCGGCTCGGCGCGAGGCGGAGCGGATTCTCGAGGTTGTGGAGATGTCGGATCGACGGGGGGCGAGGCCGCGAGACCTCTCGGGCGGTCAGAAGCAGCGTGTGGCGATCGCGAGGGCCCTCGTGGGCCATGCTGCGATCATCCTGGCCGACGAACCCACCGCCAGCATCGACGCGCGACTCGCCGGCCAGATCCTGGAGTTGTTCGGCCGGCTGGCGCGGGACGAAAACCGCGCGGTCCTCATCGTCTCGCACGACCCGAAAGTACGCGGGGTTGCGGATCGCATCATCCGGATGCAGGACGGGCAGCTGCTGGATTAGGGGGCGGGTTCATGGCGGCGAAGCTCTTGTGGTCGATGGCCGGGGTCCTGCTCACTTGCGTCGTGGTCTGGCGCGCGGGCGAGGCGGACTGGGGACGGCCGTCGATCTTCACGAAGTCGTCGCCGCCGGGCGGCGAGGCGGCGATCGTCGGCCGAAACCCTTTGGGACGCCAGCAAAATTCGGTGCTCGCCGAGGGGCGGCTGGTGACCTATCCCGGCGCCGAAGTGGCCGTCGCCGCGGAACTCGCCGGGAGGATCGTCCAGATTCACGTGCGGGAGCGATCGGTCGTCAGTAAAGGCGACCTGATCGCGGAGCTCGCCTCTGAAGACCTGAATGCGTCGCGCGCCGAGGCCCAGGCCCGGATCGACGAAGCGGAGGCCGAGATCGGGTTTTACGAGAGAGAGGTTCTGCGAAGCCGGGGGCTGATCGTCCGTCACGCGGCCAGCAGCGTCGAACTCGAGATGAACTTGAGATCGCTCGGCACGACGCGAGCCCGGCAGCGGGCGGCCCTGGCCTCCAGGGCCCGCTTCGAGGTCCTCATCGCCAAAATGCGGATCATCTCCCCGATCGACGGCGTCGTCATCGCGAGATCCGCGCATCCGGGTGAAACCGTCGCCGCCGCCGCCCGACTGGTCACCATCGCGGATTTGGAACGCGTCCGCATCGAGGCCGAGGTCGATGAAGTGGATCTCGGGAGTATCGCCCTGGAGGCCGACGCCCGGATCACCGCGGAAAGCTTCCCAGGCAGGGTGTGGCGCGGCAAAGTTGAAGAGGTGCCCGACGTGGTCGTCGGAAGGCAGCTCAGGCCTGAAGACACTACCCGGCCCGTCGACATGCGAGTGCTCCTTGTGAAGATCGCCCTACTCGAACGGACACCCCTGAAACTGGGCCAGCGCGTCGAGGTCGAAATTGGCCACGGGCCTCCCTGATCGGAGGTTTGACTCGCTCCAGCCCGGTGAAATAGACGCGGCCGACGTGCCCGGCCCCCCACCGATGGAGCCGCTCTTTCGACCATGCAGACGCGGAGTCGACTCCAGTTCGCGTGGAGGGCTTACGGCAGCGACAGGCACCAGGAGAGGGTCCGTAAGCAGCTTGACAGACTCGCAAACAACCTTCACCCAGCCATGATCGATGGAAGCAAAAGGTGTCGCAAGCCTCCTCGTCTGGATCATCCTTGAGTGCCAGGGTTACGTGATAGCTTGACGGCGCGTCTCCACCTGGAATGCGACCCTTCCTGCCCCTCTGCTGCGGCGCAACTCGGTATACCTGCCGACACGCCATCCTCTACTGACCGCTCGACTCGCCTGGAGGGCCGGTTCAGTCCCGTTCAGACCCCAGGGCCACGCCTACGAAGCGAAAAGCACACTCCTGGCGGGGTCATCGACGCTGCGACCAGGAGGTTGCTATTCCAGTGACCTGCCCCGGGAATTTGGACCGGCTAAACGAGAGCTTTCCGGCCCGACGAGGCTGATGTCACCCTGGCGATGATTGATGCGAATTCCCTAGGGGCCAGGTATCCCAGGGCGCTGTGGGGGCGGCTTTCATTGTACTCGACCCGCCAGGCTTCCACCCTCTCGCGGGCGTCTTCCAGGCTGGTGAAATAGCTCTGGTTGAGGCACTCCTCCCGGACCCGGCCGTTGAAGGGCTCGATGAAGCCGTTGCCCGTCGGCTTGCCGGGCCGGCTGAAATCCAGGGTGACGCCGTTGAGGTGGGCCCAGAGGTCCAGCATCCGCCCCGTAAACTCCGGGCCGTCGTCGACCCGGAGTTCACGGGGCACCCCCCTGACGCCAGCGACCTCGGCCAGGACCTCGGCGACCTGCCCCGAGGTGAACCGGCGGTCGACGCGGATCGCCAGGCTCTCGCGCGTGAACAGGTCGATGACGGTCAAGAGGCGGAGCTTGCGCCCATCCGAGAGGGCGTCGCTCATGAAGTCCATCGCCCAGGCCTGGTTCGCGCCGTCGACGGCGGGCCGGTCGTCGCGGTGGCGAGAGCTCACCCTGCGTCTCGGATTCTTCCGCCGCAACGTCAATCGCTCGAGGCCATAGAGGCGATAGACACGCTTGACGTCGACCGCCCGGCCCTCGCGAAGGAGCAGGACGTGCAGGCGGCGATATCCATAGCGGACCCGGTCCGTCGCCAGTTCCCGCAGGCGCATCCGGAGCGGCTCCTGCGACTCGCGGCGGGGCTTGTAGTTGTGGGTGGCGCGGGGAAAGTCGGTCGCCTCGCAGGCCGGCCGCACGCTCACGCCGTAGCGGACCGTCAGGTCCGCCACGATCGTCCTCCGCTGCGGCGGGCTCAGGTTTTTTTTGCCAGGACGTCCTGCAGCATCCTCTTGTCGAGGCTCAGGTCGGCGACCAGCTGCTTGAGCTTCTGATTCTCCTCCTCGAGGAGCCGCAGCCGCCGCAGCTCGGGCGTCCCGAGCTCGCCGTACTCGGCCTTCCAGCGGAAGAACGTGGCCTGGCTCACGCCCAGCTTCCGACACGTCTCCTCGACGCCCAGGCCGGCCTCGGCCTGCCTCAGGGCGAAGACGATCTGCTCCTCGGCGAATTTCGACTTCCTCATGGATCAAGGCTCCTTTCGGGGGAGCCTCATCGTATCCGAGTTCTCGAATGCGATGCTCCACTTTCCCGGGGGCACGTCACTCATCCCCTCCCCCGGCGTGTCGGCCCGGGAGGTCCGCGAGATCTCGGCCGCCTGTCGCGACGCCGGCCTCAAGGTCCGCGTCGTCCCCTCGTTCGACGCCATCGTCACCGGCCGTTTCTTGGTGGAGCCGGGCCGCGTCGACGTCCGCAACATCCTCCAACGCCCCCCGGTCGTCCTGGATTCCTCCTCGGTGAGGCGCGACGTCGAAGGCCGCTCCATCCTGATCACCGGAGCCGCGGGCAGCATCGGCTCGGAGATCTGCCGCCAGCTGCTCGCGTTCGCCCCGGCGCGGCTGGTCCTGCTCGACCACTCCGAGAACGGCCTCTTCTATCTCGAGCCCGAGCTGAAACGCGCGGCGGGCGCCCGGACCGAGATCGTGCCGGTCGTCGCCTCGATCCGCGACTCCGCCCGGGTCGGCGCGGTGCTCGCGAGCCATCGGCCCGACATGATCATCCACGCCGCCGCCCATAAGCACGTCCCGATGATGGAGTCGAACCCGGGCGAATCGGTGAAGACCAACGTCTTGGGCACCCGCAACCTCGTCGACCAGGCCCTGGCCCACGGGGTCGCGGCTTTCGTCATGGTGTCGACGGACAAGGCGGTAAACCCGACGAGCGTCATGGGCGCCTGCAAGCGCCTGGCGGAGGCCTACGTCCAGCTGCGCTCGAGGGAGACGAGATCCCGCCTGGTCACGGTGCGCTTCGGCAACGTCCTGGGATCGAACGGCAGCGTCGTGCCGACCTTTCTCGAGCAGGTCCGCCGCGGCGGGCCCGTCTGCGTCACCCATCCGGAGATCACCCGGTACTTCATGACGATCCCGGAGGCCGCGCAGCTCGTCCTTCAGGCCGGATCCCAGGGGCGGGGGGGCGAGATCTTCGTCCTCGACATGGGCCGTCCGATCCGCATCGTCGACCTGGCGCGGACCATCATCCGCCTGTCCGGGCAGGAGGAAGGCCGCGACGTTGACATCGTCTTCACCGGGCTGCGACCGGGGGAGAAGCTCCATGAGGAGTTGCACTGCGAGGGCGAGGAACCGGCGCCGACGTCCCACCCGAAAGTGCGGGTCGCCCGCCCTAGCGTGACCGACCCCGGGCGGCTCCTCTCCGAGTTCGACCGCCTGGCCGAGCTAGTCGACGGCCCCGCCGCGGACCTTAAAGCCGCCATCGCCGACCTCGTCCCCGGCTATCGACCGAAGGCGGTCGAGCGGCACGGACCTCTCCCCATGACGGCCGCCGCGAGGGCGACTTCTTAACGTCTCAATTCTTTTCCGTCAGACCCTGCCGGACGGTTGACGCGCACCGTTCGTGCAGGGAGCATGAACCGAACCTGCTCTCCCGTGCTCAATCCCGAATTACTCGCCGGATCGCCGAGTACGCCGCCGGCCTCAGCGGCACTTCAACCGCCTCCGCCAGGCCGCCTGGCGCGGCGTTCAACTGTGCGGGCCGATCCAGGACGGCGGCCGTAAGAGCGCCGAGTCGACCGCCGCCCGCGTCCCCCTGCCTCCGGAGTTTGAGGTTCCCGACACCGATTAGGCGTTGCAGCCTCTCCTCGGCCAGAGCACCTGGGGCGAGGAGGCGCTCCTGAAACGACACCGCACGGCGATGGCGGCGAAGTTAGCCGACCCGGCGGGGATCTTCGTCATCGACGACACCACCTTCCCAAAGCATGAGGTGCCCTCCGTAGGCGTCCAGCGGCTGTAATGCGACGCGCTCGACAAGAAAGCCTACTGCTGGCGCGCCGTCTCGGTCCACTACATCGCCCCGAAGGGGCACCACCCGCTGGGCGTTCGGCTCTACCTCCCGGAGGGCTGACTGGTCGACCCGAAGCGGTCGGTTAAGGCCAAAGTGTCCTAAGGTCCTGTCTGACGACTCGTAAAGCGTCACGACGGGGGTTCACCGAGGAGGCCGCGATGACGCGACGCTGCGAGCGGAAGGACTGGGAGTTCGCCCCAATCGCTGACCTGCCCCCGACGACGGGGTTGGCGGGCGGGCGACGCGACGATCACCGGACGACGCTCGACGGCACCCTCCGGTTCCTGCATGCGGGGGCCCGGCGGCGCGAGCCGCTCGGGCGTCGCGGGGAGTGGGAGAGCGCCCGCGACCGCTTCGACCGATGGGTCCGCGACGGCACCATCGACCGCGTCTCGGAGCATCCGCACCCGAAGCTCGACGCGTCGGGGCGGCTCGACCTCGACCTCCGTCGCATCGACGGGACGTCCGTCCGGGACGGCCGCGCGGCCGCCGGGGTCGGGGGGAGAGGGGGGCCGTCGAGCCAGCGACCACGACTCGGCCGCTCGCGCGGCGGGCTCGGGACGAAGTCGCACCTGCTCGTCGACCCCGGCGGCGTCCCGCTCGCGGCCGTGGTCGCGGCGGCGGGACGAGCCCACGAGTCCAGGCTTCTGGAGCCGGCCCCGGAGGGGCGAGCCTCGAGCGGCCGGGCCGCGGACGCCCGCGACGCCGGCCCCGGCGACCACCGGCGACGAAGGGTATAGCCGCCGCCGGATCCGCCGCCATCTGCGGCGTCGAGATGCCGGGGCGGCGATCGCGACCCGCGAGGACCAGCGGCGGAACCGGAGGTTCGACGCCGAGGCGTACCGCCGCTGCAACCTCGTCCAGAGGTGCATCCTCCGGCTCGAGGAGGGCCGCCGACTCGCCACCCGGTCCGGGAAGCTCGCGGTGAACTTCCTGGCCGGGGCGGGCCTGGCGATGATCCGCCGTCGCTTCCGACTCACCGAGCCGCCAGACAGAAGCTAGATACCGGGGCGACCGGCGGGGCCGACCGCGCCTGAAATCGGCAGGTCGGGAGCATCCCCGCGGTTCGGGCTGCCGTCCGGTCGGCCGACGGAGGCATCGAAGATTGGACCTTCAACGTGCATGCCCGATCGAGACACGCCGAGGTCTTCCGTGCCTGGGCTTCGCTTTTGCATGTTGCTATATTGGACACGCCGGCGATGTTTCGGGCGAGAGCTTTGGTGCCCAGGCTGGGCGGCCGTCCCCGGAAGGGGCGCCCGCTCGATCCCGGGGCCGCCGTCATCCGTCCGGCCCTCCGATGGACGCGGAGGTCCGGCGAGTCGAGAGAAGGCGAGCCGGCCGGCGACGGGCCTCGGCACCCGTTCTCGCGGGCTGTCCCACCGGGATGAGGCTCCGCGGGGCCCCGCGGCCGGATACTCGCGATCCCTGCCCCGAGCGCGAGGTGGGGCCGAGGCCGGTCCGGGGCCGTCGCGGCGTCCGGCGGTCCGGTCGTTGGGGCTCGTGCGATCGGGGGCGGGGGCTGGCGGAAGATGCCGCCCGCAGGGGCGTGGACGCGGCGGGCGGGGACGAACCGGAGGAGCGAGATGGCGGATCACGTCCATTTGCACGGGGACGGCGGGGGCGGCTTCTTGGCGGACCTCTTCGAGGTCTTCACCCCGCGCCGCCAGTGCATGAACTACGAGGCTGACGTCGTCTGGCTCCACTTCGCCTCCGACCTGCTCATCGCGATGGCCTACTTCTCGATCCCCCTCGCGTTGCTCGTCCTCGTGCGGCGGCGGAAGGACCTGGACTTCAACTGGATGTTCCTCCTGTTCGCGCTGTTCATCGTCCTCTGCGGCGCGACCCACCTCTTCGGCGTCCTGGCCCTGTGGATGCCGCTCTATCGCCTCGACGGCCTGGTGAAGCTCGCCACCGCCCTCGCCTCGGTCGGCACGGCGGGCCTGCTCTGGCGGCTCCTCCCGCTGGCCCTCGCGCTCCCCAGCCCGGAGAGCCTCCGGCTCGTCAATCGGAAATTGGAGGCGGAGGTCGCCGAGCGGACCCGGGCCGAAGAGGAAGTCCGCAGGGCTCGCGACGAGTTGGAACGCCGCGTCGAGGAGCGGACCCGGGAACTGAGGGCCAGCGAGGCGAGCTTCCGGCAGCTCGCCGACGCGATGCCCCAGATCGTCTGGACCGCCCGCCCCGACGGCCGCCTCGACTACTACAACAGGCGTTGGTACGACTATACCGGCATGCCGGAGGGCGAGGCGGGCGATGCGAGTTGGGAGCCCGTCCTCCACCCCGACGACCTGGCTCAGTGCCATCAAACGTGGTACCGGTCGGTGCGATCCGGCGAGCCTTATGAGATCGAATACCGATTCCGCGACCATCGGACGGGTGCCTATCGCTGGCACCTGGGGCGGGCCCTCCCGATGAAGGACGAGGCCGGGGCGGTCGTCCGATGGTTCGGCACCTGCACGGACATCGAGGACCAGAAGCGGACCGAGGCGGCGTTGCGCGAATCGGACCGCCGCAAGGACGAGTTCCTGGCGATGCTCTCCCACGAGCTGCGCAACCCCCTGGCGGCCATCCGCATGGCTGTCGAGACGCTCGCGCTGTCGTGGGACGGAGGACCCGACCCGTGGGCCAGGGAGGTCCTCGACCGCCAGGTCGGCAACCTCTCCCACATGCTCGACGACCTGCTGGACGTGGCCCGCGTCACCCGGGGCAAGGTCCGGATCCGCAAGCAGCTGCTGGACGTCGGCCCGGTCCTCGATCAGGCCGTCGCGGCGACCCGCCCCCTGATGGACGACCGCAAGCACCGACTCGAGCGGTCGGGCGACCTCGGCCCCCTGCTGCTGGAGGCCGACCCGGTCCGCCTGGAGCAGATCCTGGTGAACCTCCTGACCAACGCCGCCAAGTACACCCCGGCCGGGGGGGCGATCACGCTGGACGCCCGGCAGGTCGGCGACCAAGTAGTCTTCCGGGTCCGAGACACCGGGATGGGCATCAAGCCGGAAGTCCTGCCGAACATCTTCGACCTCTTCGTCCAATCGGACCGGGCCCTGGACCGGTCGGAGGGCGGGCTGGGCGTGGGCCTGACCATCGTGAAGGGCCTGGTCGAGCTTCACGGGGGCAGCATCTCGGCCGCGAGCGGCGGGCCGGGCCGGGGCAGCGAGTTCGTCGTGCGCCTCCCGGCCGCCGCGGCCCGGCCCGCCGCTCCGCCGAGGCCGGCGGCCTCGGGGGCCGGTCGTCACGGCTCGCGAGTCCTGATCGTGGACGACAACAAGGACCTGGCCCGGGGTCTCGCCCGCCTGCTCCGGCTGCTGGGGCGGGAGGTGGAGACGGCGCACGACGGCCCGGAGGGCATCGCAGTCGCCCGCACCTACCGCCCCGACGTCATCCTGCTGGACATCGGCCTGCCCAGCCTGAACGGGTACGACGTGGCGAGGACGTTGCGAGGCGAGGGATTCGACGAAACGCTCATCATCGCGATATCGGGGTACGGGCAGGAGGAGGACCGCCGGCTCTCCCGGGAGGCCGGGATGGACCACCACCTGACCAAGCCGGTGGACCTGAAGACGATCGCCGAGCTGATCGCCTAGCAGGCCGTCCCCGTTCGGCTTGGGCGAGGCTCGTTCGACGCCCATCGAAGGAGACGGCCGGTTCTCCACCGGTCGATCCGCCTCGGCCTGCGGGCCCGGTATGTGACGAAGAGACGCCGACGGGCGCCCGGGCCGCCTCCACGCGGGTCCGTCCGTGACAGGGGATCGGCCGAGTTTGCAGGTGGCGCCTCGCATTCACGGGGCGGGCCCTGTCCTGGAGAGGCGCCCCCCTTGAATGGAGCGGCCCTGCCTCGAGAGTGCGCGAGACGCGGGCCGAGGACGCCGAGCTCATCACGGTCGGCCAGCCGTGGATCCGCCGGTTCGTGGAGCGGCGACGCGAGACCGGCCCGTTCCAGCCGAGGTCCCGCGGAGCAGGCTCGTCCGGAATGGAAGGCGGCCCGGGCCGCCCGGAGCCGGGAAGTCTCGGAGGTCGAGGCGGCGAGCCCCGGCGAGCCTCGGCCAGTCCGACGCGACGGCCGCCCCCCGCCCCTCCTTTCGCCCTGCCGCGCCCGGCTCGATCGGTCGTGCTTAACGCCAGGCGGGGCGGCAGGCGGAATGGCAAGCCCCGCCCCCTCGACCCGCGACGCCTGTCTCCGAGTGGCCCTTCGGAGACGCCGATTCGTAGGATGCGCCCCATTATCTCGATGGTAGAGAATGGCGTGAGATGTGCGAACGACGCGGATCAACCGGGGGGGGTGTGGGCGGCGTCGTCCGGGCCTGTCGGGTCGAGCCGGGACGTCGGCCGCCCCCGAATCGCCATGTGGGGCGGGCGGCCCCGCGCGGCGGACGGCCCGGCTGCTGGAGAAGCGGGATCGTCCCCGTTCGGCTACAATTCTATTCCCTCCGTCCTCGGGTCGAATCGGATATTTCTGCACGCCGACCGCCCAAGGTGGTGCGGCGGCTTTCGGGGTGGTTATGAACCGCGTGCCAGGCAACATCGCGTCGAGATACGGGGCCGCCGTGGTCTGCGTCGCCGTGGCGATGGTCGCCGGCCCGGCCCTCGACCCCTCGCCGGGCGGACGATCGCCCTTCGCCGCCGCGATCCCCGCCGTCCTGGTCGCCGCCGCTTACGGGGGACTCGGGCCCGGGCTGCTGGCCACCGCGCTCGGGGCCGTCGTCCCGGTGCGGTCCTACCCGACGCCTCGCGGCGGGGTCGCCGCCCAGGGGGGCGTGGATCAGGCCGCCATGATCCTCTATCTTGCGGCCGGCGTGGGCGTCGCCGCGCTCGGGGAGGCCGCGCGAGCGGCCCGACTGCGTGCCAAGGCGATGGAAGAGGAGGCGGCTCGGCGGCGGGCCGAATCGCAGGCCGTCCTCGCCGTCGTCGGCGATGCCGTCGTCGTCGCCGACGCCGAGGGGCGGGTGACGTCGCTGAACGCGGCGGCCGAGGACCTCACCGGCTGGCCGGCGTCCGAGGCGCAGGGGAAGTCGCTGCCGGCGATCTTTCGCATTGTCGACGAGCAAACCCGCTGGGAGGTCGAAAACCCGGCCCTCCACGCGTTGCGGGAAGGCACCGTCGTCCGGCGGGCGAACCCCGCGGTCCTGATCGCGAAGGGCGGTGGCGAGCGGCCCATCGACGCTGCGGCGGCCCCCGTGAGGGATCGGTCCGAGCGGGCCGTCGGGGTCGTCCTCGCCTGCCGGGACGTCAGTGCCACGAGACGCGCCGAGGCGGCGATGCGGGAGGGGCAGGAGCGGTTCATCGGGCTCGTCGAGCAGGCCCCCTTCAGCGTCCAGGTCCTGTCGCCGGACGGCCGCACCCTTCGGGTGAATCGGGCCTGGGAGGAGCTGTGGGGCCTCGACCTGGGCAAGATCGCCGACTACAACGTGCTCCAGGACCCCCAGCTCGAGGCCAAGGGGATCCTCCCCCACATCCGCCGGGCGTTCGCCGGCGAGCCGAGCGTCATCCCGGCCATCCAGTACGACCCGAACGAGACCCTCCCCGACCGGACGATCCACGCCGACCCTCGGCGTTGGGTCTCGGCGGTCGCCTACCCTTTGAAGGACGCCGCCGGGGCGGTCCGCGAGGTGGTCCTGGTCCACGAGGACGTCACGGATCGGAAGCGGGACGAGGAGCAGATCCGGGCGAGCGAGCGGCGGTTCCGCCACCTCGCCGACGCCATGCCGCAGATGGTGTGGGTCACGCGGCCCGACCGTTCCGTCGAGTACGTCAACCGACGCTGGCTGGACTACACCGGGCAGACGATGGAGGAGGCCCTCGCGCCCGGGGGCTGGGCGGCGGCCGTCCATCCCCAGGATGTCGACCGGATCGTCGCGGCCAGTGTCCGGTCGCACGCCACCGGCGAGCCCTTCGAGGCCGAATACCGCGTCAAGGACGCTTCCGGGGCCTACCGCTGGCACCTCGGCCGGGCGGTGGCAATCTTCGACGAGGCGGGCCGGCTCGTCCGCCGGTTCGGGGCCGCGACCGACATCGACGACCGCAGGCGGACCGAGCGGGACGCCCATTTCCTGGCCGAGGCAAGCGCCGCCCTCGCGTCGATCGCGGACGAGGCAGGCACGCTGCAGGAGGTGGCACGCCTCGCCGTCCCCCACTTCGCCGACTGGTGCTCGGTGGATGTGGCGGGCGAGGACGGCCTCCCCCTCAGGGTGGGGGTGGCTCACGTCGACCCGGCGAAGGTGGAGCTGGCCCGCGAGCTGCACCGCCGCCACCCGCCCGATCCAGACGCACCGCGGGGCGTCCCCAGGGTCGTCCGGACGGGCGAGCCCGAGATGGTCGCCGAGATCGCCGACGAGCTGCTCGCGGCCGGGGCCCGGGACGAGGACCACCTCCGCATCCTGAGGGAACTGGGCCTGAGGTCGTACATGTGCGTGCCCCTGAAAGGGCGTCAGGGGATCCTCGGGGCGATCACGTTCGTGGCGGCCGAATCGGGCCGACGCTACGGGCCGGGCGACCTGCGGCTCGCCGAGGACCTGGCCTCCCGGGTGGCGATCGCGGTCGAGAACGCCCGCCTCTACGCCGAACTGAAGGAAGCGGACCGCCGCAAGGACGAGTTCCTCGCCACCCTGGCCCACGAGCTTCGCAACCCACTGGCCCCGATCCGAAACGCCCTCCACCTGATGGGGAGGTCCGGCGACGGACGCCGGGAGCCGGAACGCGCGATGGCCGAGCGGAACGTCGTCCACCTGGCGCGGCTTATCGACGACCTGATGGACGTCGCGAGGATCAACCGGGGCCGGATCGAGCTCGACAAGCGAGTCGTCGACCTGTCCGGGATCGTGCGACAGGCCGCGGAGACGGCCCGGCCCCAGATCGACGAACGCGGCCTCGCGCTGACCATCGCCGTACCCGAGGCCGAGGTCCGGGTCGAGGCCGACCCGACCAGGCTGGAGCAGGTGTTCTGGAACTTGCTGAACAACGCGGCGAAGTACACCGAGCCCGGCGGGGAAATCCGCTTGTCCGTCGAGCCCGAGGGGGGCTGGGCCGTCGCGCGGGTGCGGGACACGGGCGTCGGGATCACGCCCGACATGCTGGCGAAGGTCTTCGAGATGTTCTTCCAGGGCGAAGATCACAAGGGTCGCGTCCAGGGCGGCCTGGGGATCGGGCTGGGCCTGGTTCGGACGCTCGTGGAGATGCACGGCGGCTCCGTCGCCGCGAGCAGCGACGGCGCGGCCTCGGGCAGCGAGTTCGTGGTGCGCCTGCCGATGCACGCGGCCGCCCCGGCGCCGACCGTGGAGGACGAGCCCCCCCTTCGCGAGGGCGGAGGCGGGCCGCCCAGGCGTCGCGTCCTTGTGGTGGACGACAACGTCGACGCCGCCAGGAGCCTCTCCTGGCTGCTGGAGAAGCTGTACGGCCAGGAAGTGCGGATCGCCCACGACGGCCCGGGGGCCCTGGCGGTCGCCGAGGAGTTCCGCCCGGAGTTCGTGCTGCTGGACATCGGGATGCCCGGAATGGACGGCTACGAGGTGGCCGGGCGGCTCCGGGGGCGGCCCGAGCTTCGCCGAACGCGGATCGTGGCGCTGACGGGATGGGGGCAGGAGGCCGACTTGGCCCGGACGCGCGCGGCGGGCTTCGACCACCACCTCGTCAAGCCGGCGGACCCGGAAGTCATCGTAGGCCTGCTCGCGCGGGGCGAGGCGTGACCGACCTCGCCCCCGGAGGGCCGGGCCGGAGGGGGTACGGCGGGCGCCACCCCGACGCCGAGGGACGATCGCGGCCGATCGACCGTCCGGGGCCACCGGACTTCACACCGCGTGGTAGGTCGAATAGAAGCTTGTGAACTCGTTGTCGAAGACGAAGTTGGTGAATGAGACCGTCACCGAGACGTCGAGCCCCTCGACGAAATGCATGCAGCCGATCGGCAGGAAGAGCATCTCGCCGGGGTGCAAGATGCATTCGAGGACCTGCGCCTCGTCGGGCGCCGGGTTCGGCGTCGGCGGCCTGACGCGGCCGTCGACCCTCGAGTAGACGTGGTAGTGGTTGCCCATCAGCGGCAGGTCCCACGACGGCGCGATCTTCACCCGCTTGCGGCCGAGGACCTGGGCCATGAAGTTGTTGGTCAGGTCGTGGTGGAAAGGCGTGATGGTCCCGGGCGGTCCCATCCAGAAGAAGCCGCCGGCGCGATCGCCGCGGGGGTCGAGGTACTCAGGGACCTGGACGATGTCGTCCCACAGCTCCGGGAGGGCCTTCTTGTTGGCCGACGAGTTGTTGGCCGTCAGGTACAGGTCGTTGGTGACCCCGGCGGAGGCTATCCTGGTCAGGAAGTCTGACAACCGCATCTTCTGGAGGTACTTCTCGCGCTCGATCTCGTAATTGTCGCCCGCGGTCCGGCCGACCTGCAGCTCGATCTCGCGCTCGCCGAACATGCGGTCGAAGTAGTCGACCCCCCACTTCGTCATGGCCGGCCAGTCGTCCATCATCTCGGTGATGATGACGGGGCGATTGGTGCTGTAGTACTCGGCCAGGAACTCCCCGCGCGAGAGCTTGTGGCGGCGCTCCACCTCGCTCGACCTGGGTAGGAGGCGGTTGACCTTGCGATAGGCCGCCAGCAGCCACTCGCGCTTCTTGAGCCGCTCGCGGAGGAGGGCCGCCCCCCGCACGTACGGGCTCCGTCGGGCCTCATCCAACTCGCGCGCGGCCACGGCGGCGGGGATCCCCGCGGCGATCATCGCGCGGAGAATGCCGTCGGGCGGCTGGTCGAGCATCAGGTTCTCGGCGAGCCAGCGGCGCCATTCGTCGTCGAAGGGGACGCCTTCGCGACCCGGGGCCGGCGCGGCCGCCTGCTGTGCGTCGGCGTTCCGCTCGTCCTGGGAGGGCCGCAAGTCCGGGGGGGCCGGTCGTGAGGAGTTCATGTCGCGTCGGGGGCTGATGGTGAGGGGGACGTCGACGCCGTGGTTCCGGCCGGGAGGATGCCCGGCACTCGTCCGGAGGCCCGTCAGCGGGTCTGGGGGCTGAACCTCACCTCGGGGGGCTTGACCTTCGTCCTGTGATCCGGGGCGGCCTCGCGGCCGGTCGCGTCGCGGCCCTGGAAGTAGTCCTTCTGCCAGCCGTCGGCGCGGACCTCCCCCCGGGCCTTCTCCTCATGGAACTGCTTGCGCGAGAGGTGCCACTCCTCGTAGAGCCGGGTCATCTCCGGGTCCTCGGAGAGCTTCTGATAGGAGACGGCGGCCCTCTCCAGGTCGGCGCAGACGTTGCCGGCCAGGGGGATGGCCTGGAAGAGCGGCATGCCGAAGTCGAACCGGACCGGGACGCCCGGCGTCATGATCTTCCAGTTCATCGTGAAGGACATGCTAATCCAGTCGCTCTCGACGAGCGCCATCAGGGGGTGGGCGTTGGCGACGAAGTAGTTCGCGGGGCCGCAGATCAGGAGGCGGGACCCCGCGGGCTTGGTGCGGAACAGGAAGGGGGTGTTCCAGGTGAGGATCCCCTCGCCGAACTGGTTGTTGATCCAGCCTCGCCATTCGTCGCCCGCCGCGTCGAACCGGACCTCGATGTCTCCCGGGGCGGTTCCACCTCCCCAGACCGCGGTGAAGCCGACCGGGTTGCCGATTCACCATCCCGTCTGGTTCATGATCGTCAGCGGCAGGCAGCGATAGGCGTGGCGGCTGGGGGTCGCGTCCATCCAGGCCCGCTGATAGTCGGCCCAGGACCATTCCCAGCCGGTCCCGTCCGCTCGATTCTTCCGGAACATCGAGTCGCAGGCGATCTGAAAGATGTCCACCTGAAGCTGCGGGACGCTCATAGGACCCTCTTCGATAATCCCCGGGAGATGATTCGTCGTCCCCGCCGGCGAGCGGCGTCCATTCGCCCTTGATCCAGGTCGACGGACCGTCGTCCGACGAACCTCGCCGAGTGGACTTCCCCACGAATGGCGAGCGCGGGGTTAAGGGTTCAACTCGTCGTTTCGAACTCGCATGGCGACTTGTAGGCGAGCGACGAATGGCGTCGCTCGCGGTTGTAGAACACCTCGATGTACTCGAAGATCTCGGCCCTCGCCTCGGGCCGCGTGGCGTAGTCGCGGCCGTGGACGAGTTCCTTCTTCAAGCTGGCGAAGAAGCTCTCCATCGGGGCGTTGTCCCAGCAATTCGCCCGGCGGCTCATGCTGCAGACGATGCCACGCCCCGCCAGGGTCCGCTGGTAGTGCTCACCGGCGTAGGTGCTCCCGCGGTCCGAGTGGGCCAGCAGGCCTGCCTCGGGGAGCCGTCGGAAGGCCGCCATCTCCAGGGCGTCGACGACCAGGCGGCCGTCGTTCCGCCCGGACGTCGACCAGCCGACGATCCGCCGCGAGTGCAGGTCCTCGACCGCGGCGAGGTACAGCCAGCCCTCGCGGATCGGCACATAGGTGACGTCGGCGGCCCAGGCCCGGTCCGTCGCCCCCGGGTCGAACTTGCGGTCCAAGATGTTCTCGGCGACGGGCAGGCCGTGGTTCGAGTCGGTCGTGCGGCAGAATCTCCGCCTGGCCTTCGCGGCGATGCCGTGGCGATGCATCAGCTTCGCCACCGTGTTCACGCAGCAGGGCACGCCGCGGGCCGCCAGCTCGGCGTGCACCCGCGGGCTGCCGTAGCGGGCCTTGGTCGCGCCGTGGACGTCCCGGACGGCTTCGACCAGGGCCCCGCTCCGCAGGGCCCTCGCGCTCGCGGGCCTTCCTCGCCAGTCGTAGTATCCGCCAGGCGAGACGCGCAGGACCCGGCACATGGTCCGGACCGGCCATCGCCCCCGGTGGCGTTCGACGAAGTCGTACCTCAAGACGACTCCCCGGCGAAGAAGGCCGTCGCTTTTTTCAAGATGTCGCGCTCCGTCTGGAGCCGCTTCACCTCGGCCCGGAGGCGGCGCAGCTCCTCCTCGAGGGCGGGCTGGCAGCCCTTGCCCGGGAAGGCCCGGCCGCCCTCGGCGGCCAGGGCCTGCCGCCAGCCCCGGAGCATGCTCTCGCCCAGGTCCAGCTCGCGGGCCACCTCGGCCAGGCTCTTGCCCTGCTCGTCGATGCGACGTACCGCCTCGACCTTGAACTCGCGCGTGAACGTCCTTCGGGTCTTCGCCATCGGGGGCCTCCTCAGGTCGAGCTTACGCTCTTACCTGGGCGCTCGCCATTCGTGGGGAAGTCCAGATTCCGCGACCTGGCCGGCGGCGGCGCACGGCGGGCGGGGCTCGCGGTCCTGGCAGAACTTCGCGAGGGGGACAGGCCGCCGGCCGCGAGGCATCAGGCGGGCTGGGCGTCGGCCCCGCCCGCCAGCTCGCGTTCGACCGAGGCGGCCCCCCTCCGGAGCGCCAAAGCCATAGCCGCCTGGTCATACCTGGTCAGCCCCGTGACCACGATCTTGCAGCCTCCGACCCTGAAGGTGTGGACCACCCGGACCTTCTTCTTCCTCCGGGACTTCTTCGCGATGAGGCACACCTGATCCCGCACTTCCTCGCAAGTCGCCCCGTGCTCCACGACGGCCTCCGCGCGCTAGACCTGATCCTCTGGGTCGGCGACCTTGGTGATCTCGTCGGCGGTCGACGGCGGCATCTCGCTGCGGTCCAGCTGGTCCTGGACGTCCGATGGGAGCCGGAGCAGGGAGAGCGACCTCGAAACCCGGGACTGCGGGATTCTCAGCTCCATGGCCAGTCGCTCGCCCGTCCACCCGCGAGATGTCATGAGGGTGCGGAGCCCCCTCGCCTCCTCGACCGGCCGCAGCGGCTTGCGATGGATGCGCGCGAGCAGCCTCTCCACGAGGCGATCGTCGGAGTCTGGAAGCGGTTGGTCGGGCATGCCGGGGCCCTCCGATTGAGGTGACGACGGTCCTTTGAACGGATCGAGAGGGGGCCGGCGATGAAGCGATTCTGCGAAACCAGTCTGAAACGGATGGGGCCTCTCCGGGCCGATTCGAGGCCGACGCCGACGCCACGCGGGATCGCCCGAAGTCCTTGCCCGACAAGGCCGAACTACCCCGGACCGACGCGGGCCGCACACGCCCGAAACATGGCCTCGATACCTTGAGGGGCTAGTGGGCTAACCATGCCCGTGCAGGTTCAAGTCCTGTCTCCGGCACTCTAAACGACCCGGCTCCCCTCGGATTTCGTCACGAAATCCGAGGGGAGCCGGGTCGTGCTCGTTCGAAGTCCGGCTCGACCGGGCAGGACGGGATCCTGCCCTTCACTCATTGACGATCAGGATCTCCTGACTCGGCCCCGGGGCGAGTGGATCCGAGGCGTCGCCGGTCTGCAGGAATCGGCAAGATTCCTCCCGCGTTGAAGGGGTGGGATCGGTACGATGGTCGCTGGGGTCTCCCCAGGTCCTTCGCGGACCCTGATGGTGCGCGGAAGCGGGGCATGAACATGTCCGAATCGTCACGCGGCACGGCCGATTTCCTGGACTTCGCGCCTTTGGCCGGTGCCGCCGTGATCGCCATCGGCGGCCTGGTGCTGGCGGGGTGGGCGTTCGATCTCGCCATCCTCAAGAGCCTCGGGCCGGGCCTCACGGCGATGAATCCGGGCGGGACCGCTCTCGCGTTCATCCTGTCCGGCGTCTCGCTGCGGGTGCAGTCCCCGGCCGACGTCGGGGCCCGGCGACGGGGCCTCGGCGTGGCGTGCGGAGTCGGCGTCCTGCTGATCGGGCTGACTCGCCTGGCGGGCTACCTGGCCGGCTGGGATGAGGGCCCCGATCGGTGGTTGTTTCGGGCGTCGCTCGATCGGGACGCCCTGCGCGCCGGCCTGCCGAACCGGATGTCGCCGAACACGGCGACGGCTTTCGTGTGCGTCGGGCTCGCGTTGTCGCTGCTCGACGCCAGGACCCGCCGCCGGGGGATCCGGCCCGCCCAGATCCTGGCCCTCGCCGTGGGGCTGATCGCGCTGCTGGCCCTGATCGGTTACGTTTACAGCTCCTCGACGCTGATGGGGGTCATGCGGTACATCCCGATGGCTCTCAACACCGCGTTCGCGTTCGCGATCCTGAGCTTCGGGATCCTGCATGCCCGTCCGGACTGCGGGATCATGCGAGTGGTCACCAGCCGCGGCGCCGGGGGGATCATGGCGCGTCGGCTGCTGCCCGCGGCGATCCTGATCCCCGCAATCGTGGGCTGGGCGAGCTGGCAGTTGCAGCAACGCGCGATCTCGGGCCAGGTGGCGGGTATGTCGCTGTTCGTGCTGGCCAACATCGTCCTGTTCACGGGACTGATCTGGTGGAACGCAGCGTCTCTGGAGCGGATGGATCGCGAGCGGGGGCGGGCTGAGCGACGCCTGGAACTCCAGTACGGCGCCTCGCTCGCCCTGTCGGGGTCGCCCCGGCTCGACGACGCCGCGCCGAACTTCCTGAGGGCGATCTGCGAGAGCCTGGGCTGGTCGGAGGGGGGCCTGTGGCGGGTCGACCCGTCGGACGGAGTGCTCCGCTGCGCCGCCATCTGGCACGCCCCCACGTTCCGACCGGAGGAGTTCGTGGACCTGAGCCGCCGGACGACCTTCGCCCCGGGGATCGGGCTGCCGGGCCGCGTGTGGGCGAGCGGACGGC
Organism: Paludisphaera soli; assembly: GCF_011064595.1. Lineage (GTDB taxonomy): Bacteria > Planctomycetota > Planctomycetia > Isosphaerales > Isosphaeraceae > Paludisphaera > Paludisphaera soli. The sequence goes on from NZ_JAALJI010000033.1 coordinate 36,646, forward strand.
CGGCGTGGATCCCGGACGTCGTCGAGGATTCCAACTTCCCGAGGGCGAAGGCCGCCGCCCGTGCGGGGTTGCACGGCGCGCTCGGATTCCCGGTCGTCGTCGGTCGCGACGTCCTGGGGGTCGTCGAGATCTTCAGCGCGGAGATCCGCCAGCCCGACGACGAACTGCTCCAGATCCTGACGGCCATCGGCAGCCAGGTGGGGCAGCTCATCAAGCGCGGAGAGGCGGAGGAGGCGCTGAGACGGGGGGAGGAGCGCTTCCGCTCCCTCACCGAGGCCACGGCGGCGATCGTCTGGAATACGCTCCCGTCCGGCGAGGTCGACGCGGAACAGCCGAGCTGGACCGAGTTCACCGGCCAGACCTTCGATGAGCTCAAGGGGACGGGCTGGCTCGCCGCGATCCATCCCGACGACCGCACCCGGACCGCCGACGCGTGGACCGCGGCCATGGGCACCCGTTCGCTCTTCCAGATGGAACACCGGTTGAGGCGGCGGGACGGCGCGTATCTTCACATGCTCGTGCGAGCGGTCCCGATCCTCGACGGGGCGGGAGGCGTCCGAGAGTGGTTCGGCGTCCACACCGACATCGACGCCGAGAGGCGGGCCGAGGCCGCGCTGCGGGAGGCCGAGGAACGAGCCCGGCTGCTTCTCGAATCCTCGGGCGAGGGCATTTACGGGATCGACATGGAGGGCCGTTGCACGTTCATCAACGGGGCGGCGGCCAGGATGCTCGGCTATCATGCCGATGAAGTCCTCGGGAGAAACGCTCACGCGCTCATCCACCACACCCGGCCCGACGGCTCGCCCTACGCGGTGGAAGACTGCCCGATCTACCGGAGCTTCCGGGTCGGCGACGGCTGCCGGGTGGACGACGAGGTTCTCTGGCGACGAGACGGATCCTGCTTCCCGGCCGAGTACGCCTCGTACCCGATCCTCGGCGGCGACGGGGCGATCAAGGGGGCCGTCGTCAACTTCACGGACATCACCGAGCGGAAGCGCGTGGAAAGCGAGTTGCGGCGGGCCCACGAGGCCGACCAGGCGGCGACCCGGGCCAAGAGCGAATTCCTGGCGAACATGAGCCACGAGATCCGCACGCCCCTCAACGGCATCGTCGGCATGACGGAGCTGGCCCTCGACACCGAGCTGTCGCCCGAGCAGCGCGAGTATCTCGGGATGGTGAAGCTTTCGGCCGACCACCTCCTGAGCCTCATCAACGACATCCTCGACTTCTCCAAGATCGAGGCCGGCAAGCTCGACCTGGAACTGGTCGAGTTCGACCTTCGCGACACGCTCGACGACACCCTGGCGACGCTCGCGATGCGCGCCCACAAGAAGGGGCTGGAGCTCGCCGACTACGTCGCCGCCGACGTGCCCGACGCCCTGGTGGGCGACTCCCACCGATTGCGGCAGGTGATCGTCAACCTGCTGGGCAACGCGATCAAGTTCACCGAGCGGGGCGAGGTGGTGCTCCGGGTCGAGGTCCGCTCGCTGACGGAGGACGAGGCCTGCCTGCACTTCGCCGTCAGCGACACGGGCATCGGCATCGCGGCCGAGCAGCGTGAGAAGCTCTTCCGGGCCTTCACGCAGGCCGACGCCTCCACCACCCGCAAGTACGGCGGCACGGGGCTGGGCCTGGCGATCTCGGCCAGGCTCGTGGAGATGATGGGGGGGGCCATCGAGCTGGAAAGCGAGGTCGGCCGCGGGAGCACGTTCCACTTCACCCTCCGCTTCGGTCGCGCACGCGGGCCCGTCGCGCGGCCGACGGCGGCGGAACCGGCCCGGGTCCACGGCCTCCCCGTCCTCGTGGTGGACGACAACGCCACGAACCGGCTGATCCTTGGGGAGATGCTCGTCCGATGGGGGATGAGGCCGACGGTGGTCGAGGGGGGGTCGCAGGCGCTGGCGGCCCTCGAAGAAGCGCGTCGGTTCGGCTCGCCGTTCGCGCTGGTGCTGCTGGACGGCATGATGCCGGAGATGGACGGATTCGCCCTCGCCGAGCGGATCCGGAAGGATGCGGGGCTCGTCGGCGCCACCTTGATGATGCTTTCTTCGGCGAATCGTCGCGAAGACGCAGCGCGCTGCCGTGAGCTGCAGGTGGCCGCCTACCTGACGAAGCCCATCCGGCAATCCACCCTCCTGGACGCGATCATGACCTCGCTCGGCCCCTCCCTTGGCCTCGAAGCCCCCCCCGAGTCGGCGTCGCGGCCCCGGATCGGCAAAAGGTCGCGACCGCTCCGGCTCCTGCTGGCCGAGGACAACGCGCTCAATCAGAGGCTGGCGGTCAGCCTGCTGGAGAAGCGCGGGCATCAGGTCGTGGTGGTCGGCAACGGCCGCGAGGCTTTGGCGGCCTTCGACCGGGGATCGTTCGACGCCGTCCTGATGGACGTGCAGATGCCCGAGATGGACGGGTTCGAGGCGACCGCCGCGATCCGCGCCCGCGAGTCGGCCAGCGGGGCCCGCACCCCGATCATCGCCATGACCGCGCATGCCATGAAGGGGGATCGCGAGCGCTGCCTCGCGGAGGGCATGGACGATTACGTCGCCAAGCCGCTGCGGCCCCAGGAGCTGTTCGAAGCGTTGGAACGCCTGGCCCCCGCCGTCGCGGGCACCCCCACGACGAGTGATAACGCAGCCCCGGGCCCTACCCCGGCCCCGGCGTTCGACCTCGCCGCGGCCCTCGACCGCGTCGACGGCGACGTGGATTTGATGAAGGAGCTGGCCGGCCTGTTCCTCGACGAATGTCCTCCGCGAATGGCGGAGATCCGTCGGGCGATCCGCGAACGGGACGCATCCAGCCTCAAGAAGGCGGCGCACGCCCTGAGGGGGTCGGCGGCCAACTTCGGGGCCCAGGCGGCCACGAAGGCCTCCGAACGCCTCGAAATCGCGGGACGCGACCAGGACTGGGGCGACGTGGACGCGGCGTTGGCAGCCCTGGAGGCGTCAATCGCGGGCCTGACGCCCGCACTCGCCGAGTTCGGCCGTACGGGGAGGGCGTGACGAAGGAGGGAGCCGGCGTTCGTCCGGATCGGCCCCGGCTGCGGAGAGGAGCGGCGATGAAGCTCGATCGACGGGGGATCCGGGACGAAGCGGCGGGCGAACCGCCGGGAGCGTCGAAGCTGAAGGCGACGGCGTGCCTGGGCGGAGTGAGCCTGGAACGCGGGGTGCCGATCGAAGAGCTCCACGATTACATCAAAGAATCCGAGAACGTCGTCTGGTTGGACGTACAGGACCCCGGACCGTCGGAGCTGGCCATGCTGATCGACGAGTTCGGCATCCATCCCCTGGCGCTGGAGGGCGTCTGCCTGGGCCGGCGGCGTCCGAAGGTCGACGAATACAAGGGATACGCCCTGCTGGTGGTGTATGCGGCCGTGCCCGGGGACGACGCCGGCGTCTTGCGGACTACCGAGCTAGACCTCTTCATCGGTCGGAATTTCCTTGTGTCGGTCCATCGGGGCCGCGTCCCCGCCCTGGAAGAGGCCTCGGCGCGCTGGACGCGGGGCGGGGCGAGGCTGCGCGACGGAGGGGCCTTCCTCGTCTTCGCGGTGATGGACGCCCTCGTCGACTCCTTCGCCCCGCTGCCGGCCGACCTCGAGGAGGACGTCGATGAGATGGAGATCGCGGTGTTCAGCCGCCCGGACGAGGAGAGCGTGCGGGCCCTGCTCAAGCTCAAGAGGACGCTCGCCTCGCTGCGGCACGAGCTCCACCCGCTGCGGGAGATCTTCCAGGCCTTATGTCGCCGCGATCGCCCTTTCTTCAACGGGAGCGGGGAGGCTTACCTTCAGGATGTGCACGACCACCTGCTGCGGATCCTAGACGTGCTGGACGCCCTGCGCGACCGGGCGGACGCCGTCATGGACGCCACCCTGGCGATCGGCTCGCACCGGCTCAACAAGACGATGAAGAGGCTGGCCGTCATCACGGTGGCGATGGCGACCGTCGGCTCGGTGTTCGGGGCTTACGGGATGAACTTCCAGTCCTTGCCCCTCTCCGGCTCCCCCTGGGGCTTCTGGCTGGTCGCCGGGGGCACCATCACCCTCGTGACGGCGCCCCTGCTGGTCGGCTGGCTGCGGGAGTGGTGGTGAGCGACGCCGGCGCCGATGCCGGGTCGCACGGAGCCGCCGCAAGGACTTTTCCCATCCGCTGATGAGGTGGCTGTCATGCACGTCTTGATCGCAGACGACGACTCGGTCTCCCGGCGGCTCTTGCAGAGCTACCTGCACAAGTGGGGCTACGAGGTGACCGCGGCGAAGGACGGAGTCGAGGCGTGGGACCTGTTCGTCGCAGGCAACTTCCCCATGATCATCACCGATTGGATGATGCCCGAGCTGGACGGGGCGGGCTTGATCCGACGCGTCCGATCCGCCGGGCGGCCCGGCTATGTCTACACCATGCTCGTCACGGCGCGATCCGAGAAGGAGGATCTGGTCGAGGGCATGGAAGCCGGCGCCGACGACTTCCTCACCAAGCCCTTCGATCGGGACGAGCTGCGCGTGCGGCTGCGCGCCGGGGAGCGCATCATCCGCCTGGAGCAAGGCGTGCGCGACACCAAGGTGGCGTTGATGGAGACCGAGAAGCTCGCCAGCCTGGGCCGCCTGGCGGCGGGCGTGGCCCACGAGATCAACAACCCGCTCGCGTTCGTCGTCAACAACCTCGCCGTCCTGCGTCGGGCGGTCCAGGACGCGATGCGGGTCCTGGAAGCGTATCGCGAACGGGCGGCCGATCCGGCGCGGGTGGGGGCGGACGTCGTCGCCGAGATGGCCCAGCTGGAGGACGAAATCGACCTGCCCTACCTTCGGGAGAACCTTCCCCGACTTTTCGAAAGCTCGGCCGAAGGTCTCAAGCGCGTCAGCGCCATCGTCCAGAATCTTCGCGATTTCGCACGCCTGGACGAGGCGGAGTTCAAGGACGTGGACGTCAACGCCGCGCTGCGGTCCACCCTGGAGGCGCTCCGCCATGAGATCTTCAAGAAGTCGATCCGGGTGACCAACGCCTTCCAGGAACTCCCCCCGGTGTCATGCCACGCCGGCAAGCTTAATCAGACCTTCCTAAATCTCTTGCTCAACGCCATCCAGGCCTCCGAGCCCGAGGGCGTGGTCGAAATCCGCACCCGCCCCGACGGCGAGGCCGCCGTCCTGGTGGAGATCGAGGACCACGGTTGCGGCATCCGTCCGGAGGAGCTTCCGCACATCTTCGAGCCCTTCTACACGACCAAGCCGGTGGGCTCGGGCACAGGCCTGGGCCTGTCGGTAGGATATGGGATGGTCCGCGATCAGGGCGGCTCGATCGAGGTGGAGAGCGCCGTGGGCCGCGGCAGCCTGTTCCGCGTGAAGCTCCCCGTCACTCCCCCCCGGCCCGACGCCGAATCGGGCTCGACGGCCGGGGGGTGAAGCGGCGGCGCCGGCTTGGGATCGGCCATGCCGATCGGTCGTCATTTCAAGGTCGCGGGCAACGGGCGAACCGATACTTCCCGGAAGTAGACGATCGAGTTCTCGTCATGATTCTGGAGGCCGATGTATCCCGCCTCTGGCCTGGGTCCGCGCGAGGGGTCGCCCTCGCCGATCTTCTTCTCGGACTCGGGGCGTAGTTCGGAGGCGTCGAAGTCGGCGACCGGAGTGCCGTTGATTTCGGTGGAGATTCGATTCCCCTTCAGCGTGATCTCTAGCGTATTCCACTCCAGGGACTTCCCGGGCTGCTTCTCGGCCGGGGCGAACGTATAGATCGAGCCCGTGCGTCGCTCCGGCTTACCGCCGTCGGCGATCTGCACCTCGAAGCCGTTGTGGACGGCGTACCAGGGATCAGTCGGCTCCTCCGCGATGCGGACGTAGACGCCCGAATTGGAGCGCTCGGTCCCGGTCTTGTACTCGACGTGGATGATGCAATCGCCCAGCTTCTCGCCCGCGTACCAGAGCAGGCCCATACCCCCCTCGGTGCGGAGCATCCCGTCCTCGACCACGAACCTCCCCGGCCCGACGTGCTTCCACCCTTCCAGGGTCCGGCCGTCGAAGAGCGGACGCCGGTCGTCCGTCGACTGGGCCGAGGCCGTCGCGGCGCAGGCGAGGAAGAGTGTCGCAAACGCGACGATGTTCCGTTCACGGGGGATCAGCATAAGAGCCTCGCTTTATTGGAAATCGGGTGCGGTTTGGCCCGAGCCTAACGCGCGGACGTGTGCCGATCAACGTCCCGCCTTCCCCCTGCTCGCTCCTCGATCGAGCGTTCGCGGCTGGACGCCGACGCCGGGCTACGAGTGCATGACGAAGCCGCCGTCGACGTTGATCGTCTGTCCCGTCACGTGCTCCGCCCTCGAGGAAGACAGGAAGACGATCATGTCGGCGATCGCCTCGGGCGTCTGCCAGCGTCCGAGCGGGACCATCGCGCGGATCTTTCGCTCGGACCATTCCTCGTACGACAGGCGATCGGCCGGATGGGCCTGGTCGTGCCAGCCCTGCCAGACCGAGCGATTCAGGGTGGTTCGGACCATGCCCGGGCAGACCGTGTTGACGCGCACGCCGTGAGGGGCGAGATCCTTCGCCAGGCACTGGGCGAAGTTGATGCCGGCAGCCTTGGACGCGCTGTAGGGCGGGTCGGTCTGGGAGCCGATCTGGCCCGCGACCGAGCCGAGGAAGACCATCGAACCCGACCCAAGCTCGACCATCGCCGGGGCCAGGGCGTGGGCGACGTGGACCATGCCCATCAGGTTCACCCGGAAGACCTCGGCCCAGTCGGCCGGACGGAGGTTGGTGAACGGGAATCCGAACTTGCCGGACCCAACGGCCGCGGCATGCGCCACGTGGTCGATCGGGCCCAGTTCCGCGACCGTTCGATCCCGGGCCGAGTCGACCGAAGCCTCGTCGGCGACGTCGACCGGGACGCCGATCGCGCGGACCGGGAAGGCCGATTCGATCCCGCGAGCGATGGCGATTACGGACTCGCCGCGGTCCCAGACCGCGACCCGGGCTCCCTCTGATCCGAAGGCTTCGGCGGTCGCCCTGCCGATGCCGCCCGCCCCTCCTGTGACCACCGCGACGCGCCCGACCAGATTGAGATCCATGGTTCTTCGTCCCTCGGGGCCGGCGAACTCAACGTTGTCCGAGAGGCCCCGGCCGCTACGCGATCGAGAGTCAGGCCGGGCGCGGACGTCGCGCCGGCGTGACCAGCTAAGTCAGCGTGCACCGGGAGTCGCCCTCATGAGAGATTCGTATTCCAACGATCTGGAGTTCCGACGGACCGCTCCATCGCTCGCGGGGGGCGACCACCTCGACCACGGCGGCGATGGGCAACTGCGTCCGGATTTCTCGAAGCGCGGGCGGCTCGGCTCCGAGGTCGAGTCTTGATGCTCGCAGTAGAGTCTTATCATCCCTTCGGGGACCGAGCGGCGAGGTAGCCGAGGGCCACGCCCAGGAGCATCGCCGGGAAGATCCTGAGCGTCAATCACCTATCGAGGAGCGAGAGGCGCCCGGAGGCCCTGGGACGGCACGTTGCGACGCGAGGGGTCATGGTGCTGAAGACTCCTTCGATCGCATCGCCCCTCGCGCCTGCATCAGCACCGAGAGCATGAGCCGGCCGATGTCGTCGCGACGTTCGGCGTACTTCGCGGCTTCATAGGCGCCGTCGTCGTAGATCTTCGGGTCCAGGTACGGCATCGAGAGCCGGAACGACGCCCCGCGGACGAACGGACAGCCCTCGTCAGCCTCGCTGCAGACCATTAAGGCCGCGAAGCCGTCCTGGGGATTGCCGGGGTCGGCGTAGTGCTTCGAGAACTCCAGCGTCTCGAAGCCCCGGCCCCAGGAGACCCGATGGACGGGGTTGTCCGTCTTCGGGTCGCCCTTGGGCGCCTCGGCTCCCGTCGGCTCGACATCGAAGCCGATCGCCCTCAAGGCTGCGACGGTGCGCGGGTTGAAGGCCGTCGGGGAGGTGCCGCCGCTGTGAAAACGCACCTCGGGCATCCCGTAGTAGGCCGCGGCGAGGTTCCCCATCGAGGAGCCCAGGATGCTCCGCCGCGAGTTGCCCGTGCAGACCACGATGACGTGCAGGGGCTTGCCGGGCGCGTAGTTCGCCGCGATCCATCGGGCGAGCTTCTCGCCCGCCTCCCGATGAGCGTCGTCGATCAGGTCGAAGGTGGTCGCGAGGAAATCGGCATGCTCGCGGAGGCTCGACGCCAGCTTCGCGCGGCTCTCGGGCTCGGCGTCGGCCAGGCCTCGGGCGATGTCCGCGGCGTCGAGCTTCGCGTCGGGGCCGGCCAGGTCGTCGAAGGTTTTCGGGTCCATGAATCCACCTAATTTGTCGAGGGTGACGACCCCATCCCCGGCGAGGGATTTCGAGACGATCGCCTTCAGGCGCCGGTCGTTCTCCGGCCGTAGGGCTTCGGCGGTCCCGTAATGCTGGGCGAGCCAGAGGGCCCGGACGAGCGGGCCGACGTCGCCGCCCCCGGGCGCGACGTTGAGGATCGCCACGGCGATCAGGGCGTGAGTCAGGATGCCGGACGTTCCTCGTGTGTTCGTCGGGGCCGTTCGGATTCAACGACTCGCCGAGTCGCAGCCCTCGGCGTCCATCAGGCAGAGGGCCAGGTCGAGGAGCGGGGCGACGCACCCGTTCTTGACGCGGTAGAAGACGCTCACGCCCTCGCGACGCGAGGCGACCATGCCGGTGTCGGAGAGTCGCTGCAATTGGTTCGACACGGCCTGCGGTTTCATGTCTAGGGCGTTGGCGATGTCCCCGACCGACGCCTCGCGGCTCCTCACCAGATGGTGCAGGAGACGGATCCGGGTGTCGTTCGCGAGCATCTTGAAGAGGCCCTCCGTTCGGAGTGCATCCTCCGGCGAGAGGAGCTTTCGATCCTCCAGGTTCGATCGGCGCGCCTTGAGCTGGACCGTCGTGCGGCCGGCCGAATCGGCGTGCGTCGTCTTCGTCGTTTTCCGGGACTTCGCCATGTGCGTCCGGGCCTCCCGATTCACTATTACACGATATCGTGTAGTAGTGTCAAGTCGCCGGGCCAGGAGGGAGGCTCAAATCACCACGAAGATGAACTTGAGGCTGTAGTAGACGCCGACCGCGAGGAAGACGCCCCCGGTGACCCGCCTGGCCCACCACTCGAACTTCGTCAGGGCGTTGAACGCCTTCCCGACGGTGCCGGCCCCCACGGCCAGGATCACCGCGAAGACGAGCGCCGGGAGGGCCGTGCCGACGCCGTAGGCGCTCGGCAGTAGAACGCTCGCCCCGGCGTTGATCGAGAGCGAGATGAGGCTCCCGAAGAAGTCGAGGGCGGCTGACACCGGGCAGAAGGTCATCGCGAAGAGCATCCCGATCGGCAAGGCTCCCCACAAATCCCAGGGCGTCCAGCCGTTTCCTCATCGCGTCGCCCGCCCCCGAGGCGGGGATCGAGCACGAGCCCAGGTCCAGCAGGAAGTGGGCCGTCAGGATGAGCAGCGGGCCCAGGATCTTGTTCATCGACCGCTGGAGGAAAAGGAGACCTCCGGCGCGGACAGCAGTCTCGCCACCAGCAGCGTGCTGAGGATGACGTAGGCGAGGGTGCGTCTCAGGGCGTAGAGGAGCCCGGACATGAACACCCGGCCAGGGTTGCCGACCCGACGGCCGATGAATGAGACCGTCGCAGTGTTGGTGGCGAGCGGGCACGGACTGATCGACGTCAAGATGCCCTGCCAGAAGGCGGAGGCCAGGGCGACGAGCGACGTCTTGAAGGCGCGCATCCATGGCGGGAGACTCCGATTCCAGACAAGGAGTGGCGTTAATTGAGGCAGCGGTCTCGATGTCGGGACCGCCCAGGCTTCGAGTGGATTCGCATGCGAGGTCGCGTCATGAGCCCCCGGAAGGTTCGGGCGGCGGGCCGGCGAGCTGCTCGCGGATGTTCGCCTGCACGAAGTCGCGGAAAGCGGGCTCTCGCCGCCGAGCTGCCAGGCCTCGGGGAGGCTCTTCCAGGATTCCATCCTGCCGTCGCGCAGGGAGGCCGGGACGAGGCAGGGCGTGGTGAGCTCGAACTTCGTCGCAAAGTGGTCGTTCCCGAGCTCGTCATAGTCGACGACCCGCCACTCGACGCGATCGGCCTCGATCTCCTGCGCGAATCCTGAGTCGACGGCCGCCCTGGCGGCCTCCTCCATGGCTGTGCAGGTTACGCAACGCAAGGAGCCGTGGAGGTAGTAGACGATGAGCTTGTCGCCCGTCCTCGATTCGGCCTCGGCGGGCTACCCGGCCGGAATCGCCCGATCGATCCCCGCCTCTTGCCGGACGAGGGTCGCGACGCTCGCTAGGACGAACAGGATGAGCACCGCGGTGATGAATGCGCCTGGGCATGGTTCTCCAGCCCTTGTTTCTTACGCCCCCCAGCCGAATCCACGTCGAAAGTCGGGAGTGTTTGGTCCACGAACGCTCGATTCAGGTCGGCTTCACGGCGAAGACCTTCACGCTGGCCGCGAAGTCGTTCACGTCGTAGCGACGGACGAGCTCGGCGAGCCGCTCGAGCAGTTCCGGGGTGTTCGCCCCCCGGGTGGGGCCGCAGCAGGACGCCGCCGCTTGGGGAGCCGACTCGCAGGAGTCGCCGACCTTGAAGACCTCGGGGGCGGGCTGCGGAGTGCAGCATCCCGCCTGATTCTCGATCTTGGCGTACGCGTTCAGGTCGGCGCCCGAATCGACGACCTCGACGTGGGAGAAGCCCGCTTCGAGGAGGTCCGCCTTGTACTCCTCGATGGGGATGGCCCCGGCGATGCAGCCGACGTAGGCCATGAGGTCCGAGGCCAACTCGGGCGGCAGGGGCCGCTTGAGCGCGATGTCGGAGACGGCGAGCCGGCCGCCGGGCTTCAAGATCCGGGCGATCTCGCGGAAGGCCGCGGCCTTGTCCGGCACCAGGTTCAGCACGCAGTTGCTGATGACGCAGTCGGCGGAGTCGTCGGGCAGCGGCATCCGGTCGATGGGGGCCAGGTGGAACTCGACGTTCGGAGCCCCGTCCTTGGCGGCGTTCCGTCGGGCCAGGTCGACCATGGCGGCGGTCATGTCGATCCCGATCGCCTTGCCGGACGGGCCCACCTTCCTCGCGGCCAGGAACACGTCGAGGCCGCCCCCCGAGCCCAGGTCGACCACGACCTCGCCGGGCTTCAGGCCGGCTGTGGCCGTCGGGTTTCCGCACGAAAGCCCCATGTTCGCCTCGGCCGGGATCGACCCGAGATCCTCGGCCGAGTAGCCGAAGGCCTCCGCCACGGCCCGCACGCCGGCCTGGTCGCTCGAAAGGCCGCTCGCGGCCACCGAGCCGTACTTCGAGCGCACGAGTTCCTCGATCTCGTTCGACATCCTCACCTCCCATCGGTAGGCATTCACGTTCAGGTTCATCCCATCAGACGCCGGAGCTAGGCCGGGCTCAACGTCCGGCCGCAGGATTTGACCACGCCGTCGATCGCGATCGCCGGCAGGGCGCTGACGCCCTCGAAGGCGAGGATCTCGGCGATCTGCCGAACCTTCACAACCTCGAAGTCGACGCCCGACTCCGCGATCGCCCGCTCGGCGTTGGCCGCGAGCGTCGTGCACCTCGAGCAGCCGGTCCCCAGGATCTGGATCTTCCTCACCGCACCGCCTCCAGCTTTCGGGGCTCCTCGGCGTCGGGCGCCGTGCCCGGCCCCGATGCGTCGACCTGCCAGGGCATCAGGACCGTGCACGGGCTTAGTTCCTCGACGATCTCGCGGAGGAAGGCCCTCTCGTGACGCTTGCGGGCTGCGAGCACGGGGTCGGTGACGGACAGGGGGCTGAGGCACTGGTTGACGATCCAGGCGAAGGGGGCGATGCCCGCCCTGAGGAGGTCGCGCTGGAGGCCGGCCGCTTCGTGAACCGGCGTGGCCTCGGGAAGCGTGACGATCAGCACCCTCGTGTACTCGGGGTCCCTGAGCCTGGGGAGGAGTTCGCGGACCGCTTCGGGCACGGCGCTGGCGTTCCGCAGCACGTCGCGATGGTAGGCCTCGGTCGCGTCGAGCAGCAGGAGCGTATGGCCTGTGGGGGCGGTGTCGAGGACCACGAAACCGTCCTGGCCCCGATCCACGATGCGGGCGAACGCCCGGAAGACCGCGATCTCCTCGGTGCACGGGGAGCGGAGATCCTCTTCCAGGAGGGCCCTGCCCTGCTCGTCCAGGCCCTCGCCGGCGGTCGCCATGACCTCGGCCGTGTAGTCGGCGGTCTCGACGGCCGGGTCGATCCGGCTCACGGTCAGGTTCGCGACCCGGGAGCCGAGATTGAGGTCCAGGTGGGCCGCCGGGTCGGTCGTCGAGAGATGAACCTTGTGGCCGAGACGGGCGAGGGCGACCGCCAGGCGGGTGGCGACGGTCGTCTTGCCGACCCCCCCCTTCCCCATCGTCAGGATGACGCCGCGTCCCCGGCGGGTCAGGTCGGGGAGGAGCGATTCGAGAGGTGGGGACGCCCGCTCCGGGTCGTCGCCGGCCGGAAAGGAGTTCGAAAATCGGGCCGGGACGTCCTCGCCGAAGGCTCGAAGGGCGGCCAGCCCCACCAGCCCGAACGGCATCAGACGCACGTCGCGGCGCGGCAGGCTTGCCAGGCCCTCGGGCAGTTCTTCAAGGGACGCGCGACCGCGGGCCTCCATCGCGACGGCCGTCGCATCGTTCGGGTCGGTCGCCGCGAAGACGCCGTTGAGGACGAGCCGCTGGTTCCTCACGCCGAGCTCCGACAGCTCGCGGCTCGATCGCTCGGACTCGGCGAGCGCGGCCGGCTCGGGACGGCTGACGAGCACGAGCGTGGTGACATCGCCGTCGGCCAGGGCGTGCAACGCCTTCTCGTAGAGGGCCCGTTGGTCCGCGAGGCCGGAGAGCGGGCCGAGGCAGGAATTGCCGCCCACGTTGGCGTCGAAGAACACGGTCCAGGCCGCCGGCAGGCTCAGGAGCCGCAGCGTGTGCCCCGTGGGGGCCGTGTCGAACAGGACGTGGTCGTACGCCGACGTGGCCGAGTCGTCGCCCAGGAGCTTCGCGAATTCGTCGAACGCGGCGATCTCGGTCGTGCAGGCGCCCGAGAACTGCTCCTCGATGCTCCGGACCGAGGCCTCGGGCAAGAGGCCGCGATAGGGCTCGACCATCCGCTCGCGGTAGGCGTGGGCGGCGGCTTCCGGGTCGATGTTCATCGCGAAGAGGTTCGCGACCCCGGGGACGGCGACGGGCGTCATCCCCAGCTCCACTCCGAAGACCTCGCCCAGGTTCGAGGCGGGATCGGTACTCACCAGGAGGACTCGCTCGCCGGCGTCGGCCAGAGAGACGGCGGCGGCGCTGGCGACCGAGGTCTTGCCGACACCGCCCTTGCCGGTTAAGAAGAGGTTGCGCGTGACGCGACCGGGGATGATCATCTCTCAACTCCTCGGGGTCAGCAGCACTTCTCCGGTCCCGGGGCGACGCCGCCGATCGTGACCACTCCGGGGGACGAGCAGCACGTGGAGGCGGCCGCCCTGGGCGTCTCGGGCTGGCCCGCCACGTCCAGCCCCACCATGCGGGCCAACTCGTCGCGGGTAGGATAGACGCCCCGCGAGGCGACCCGACCATCGACCAGCACCAGCGGCAGGCATTCACTTCCGTGCTCGCGGAGCGTGGAGGTGACCGCAGGGGTCGACGCGAACGCCGACGGCTGCTGCGCGAGGTTGTAGCGTTCGACCTCGACCCCCTGCCGCTTGAGCCAGTCCAGGTCGGCCGAAACGCGCGGCAGGGTCGGGTCGACCGCCGGCCCGCAGACGCCGGTCGAGCAGCACATCGGAGGGTCGTAGACGGCGAGCTTGGTCATGGTCGTCTCCTTGTAATTCGTTCATCGGCGATATACGATAAATAGGCGCAAAAAAACTCGGAGCCTCACAGGCCGGCGACGAGCCGCTTGAGACGATCGAGGGCCTTGGGCTCCACGCAGTAGCAGACGCGGGGGCCGTCGATGTCCCCGCGGACGAGGCCCGACTCCTTCAGCGTCTTCAGGTGCTGGGAGACGGTCGACTGCGCGAGCGGCAGGTGCTCGACGATGTCGCCGCACATGCAAGAGTCCCGGGCCAGCAGGAAGCGGACGATCTGCACCCGCGCCGGATGGCCGAGCGCCTTGGCGAGGTTGGCCAGTTCCGCATCCGACGCGCGGGCCTCCTCGATCGAGAGGCTCGACGGCTTTCGGAGCGTCGAGGGGGAGCAACACGTCTCGTCCATGGGCCTCTCCTTTCTTGTCATCGTTGATCTACGATAGGCGATGGAGAGGCCCATGTCAAGTCCCGAAGGCTCGGGTCGCGATCGTCGCCGGGCGATTTCACCAGTCGCCGACGCTGCCGTCGCGGTGGAAGGTGCGGAGCAGGACTTCCTGTTCGAAGGCGTGCTTCTTGATGGCATCCTCGTCGATCTCGATGCCCAGGCCCGGCAGCGTGTTCGGCAGGACGATGCGGCCCTCGGGGACGATGGTGAAGCCTTCCCGGACGACGTCCGATCGCCAGGGCACGTCGTCGAGGACGGCCTCGCAGATGATGTAGGACGGGGTGGCGAAGCCGAATTCGAGCGACGCGGCCGTGCTGACGGGCCCTTGCGGGTTGTGGGGGGCGAGGGAGACGCGATAGGCCTCGGCCATGGCGGCGATGCGGCGGGCTTCGGAGAGCCCGCCGCAGTGGGTGATGTCGGGCTGAAGCACGCTGCAGGCGCGGCGCTCCAGCAGCTCGCGGAAGGCGTGCTGCGAGACGAGGCGTTCGCCGGTCGCGATCGGGGTAGAGACCGCACGCTGGATGAGCGCGATGTCCTCGATCGTCTCGGGCCAGCAGGGCTCCTCGAAGAAATAGAGGCCGTACGGCTCCAGGACCTTGGCGAACCGCATGCCCATCCGGGGCGAAGGGCGGGCGTGGCAGTCGACCATGATGTCGATGTCGTCGCCGACCGCGTCGCGCATGGCCTTGACGCAGGCCTCGGCGTACTTGAGGGGGCGGAGCCCTTCGAGCGGCATGGTCTCGGGGACGGCCATCGACTTGAACGCGGTGAACCCCTGGGCCACGGCGCGTTGGGCGAGGTCTCCGAAGCGGCCCGCGTCGGCCGGGTCGGTCTGATAGAAATCCTCCATCCGGCCGCCGCCGAGATGGCAGTAGAGCCGGACGTGGTCGCGGACGGGCCCGCCCCAGAGCTTGTGGCAGGGGACGCCGTGGACCTTGCCGACGATGTCCCAGAGCGCCAGGTCGATGCCGCTGATCGCCGTCCCGCGCACGATCCCGTTTCCGTGCCAGAAATGCTGGCGGTACATCATCTGCCAGAGGTGCTCGACCCGCGTCGGGTCCTCGCCGAGCAGCAGCTGCGAGATGTCCTCGATCGCCCCGACCACGGCGCGGGTATGCCATTCCAGGGTGGCCTCGCCCCAGCCGTGGAGGCCGGGCTGGTCGGTCTGGACCTTGACGAAGATCCAGTTCCGCATCCTGGCGTTGCAGACGAACGTCTCGATCTTGGTGATTTTCATCGCTTCACTCGTACCTTCAGATCCCGTCTCGGAGCACGGCTTCGGTCGCTTCGAGGGTGGCGTCGACGTCGGCCTCGGTGTGCGCGGTGGAGAGGCTCCCCTGCTTCGTGGGCAAGGGGAAGTGGTAGACGCCCCGGGCGATCAGGGCCTTGCGGTAACGCAGGTCCCGGGCCATATCGTGGTTCAGGGCCACGTCCCGCCAGTCGCGCGGGGCGTGGTCCATGAAGTACGTGCAGAACGCCGACCCCTGGCGGACGACGGTAGCCGTGACTCCGTATTTCGCGAAGAGCGCCTCCAGGCCGCGCTGCATCCTGTCGCCAAGGGCTTCGAGCCGCGGGTAGAGGACGGCTTCGTCGCGCTTGAGAATCTCCATCGTGGCGATGGCCGCGGCGACGGGAGTCGGATGGCCGTTGAAGGTCCCGGCGATCAGCACGCGACGATCGGGGTCGGGATGGCTGAACAGGTCCATGATCTCGGCCCTCCCGCCGATCGCCCCCAGCGGGTAGCCGTTGGCGATCGCCTTGCCGAAGGTGGACAGGTCCGGCCGGACGCCGGCGAGGCCTTGATACCCCCCCCGGGCGTGCCGAAAGCCCGTCTTCACCTCGTCCAGGACCAGGACGACGCCGTGGCGGTCGCACGACTCGCGGAGCCCTTCCAGGTAGCCGGGCAGCGGCTTGACGACGCCGATGTTCTGGAGGATCGGCTCGGTGACGAGACACGCGACCTCGTATTTGCGGAAGCAGGCCTCGACTGCGTCGAGGTCGTTGAACTCGACGACGTGGACCCGCTCGGCGATGTTCGCGGGCATGCCCGCGGAGAGGGGGGCGAACGGATACTCCTCGCCCGCGGCATGCGGCCCCAGGCGTTCCAGCGGGGTCATGACGTTGCAGGCCACCTCGTCGTGCCAGCCGTTGTATCCGCCTTGCATCACGACGACGTGGTCGCGGCCGGTGTAGGCCCGCGCGAGCCGGAGCGCATGGTAGGTGGCCTCGGATCCGGTCGTGGTGATCTGCACGCGGTCGAGCGACGCGACGGCCTCGCAGAGCAGCTCGGCCGCCCTCCCCTCCCAGGGAGTCGTGCCCGAGCCCATGAGCGTCCAGCCCTCGTCGATCGACCGGACGACCGCCGACTGGACCTCCGGATGGGCGTGGCCGAGCAGATAGGGCGCGAACGCCGAGTGGTAATCAAGGTAGGCGTTGCCGTCGGCGTCCCACACGCGGGCTCCAACCCCCCGCACGAAGGCGATCTTCGGGTCGACCAGGCGATTGAGCGAGACCACGCCGCCGGGGATCAGGCGGCGGTTGCGGGCGAACAGGGCCTCGGACTTTGCGGTATCCATGGGTTCTCTCGCGGTAGGGGCGTTCGCCGTGGGCGGCGATCTGCGGATGCGGGGGCGAGGCTCCGGTCGGGACGTCAGGCGGGAAACCACTTCTGGAGCCTCGCGGCCACCTCGTCGGTCAGCGTCTCCAGCGAGCCGGCCGCCAGCACGGCGATCTCGGCCTGGTAGATCCCCTTCCCGTAGGCGGCGGCCGCGGGGAGATAGCCCGGCTGCCAGCCGTTGACGATGGTCAGGACCAGGATCGGAGCGGCGGGGATGCGACGGCGAATCTCGACCTGGAGGTGCTGGTAATGCTCCCCCTTCACGGCCACCCAGGCGACGTCGCCGGTCCTCCAGATCAGAACCTCGAAGGGGAAGGTCGGGCCGGGCGGGAGGTCGGCGAGGCGGATGAGCTGGCGGTCCATCCGCTCGACGAAGGCTCGGCATTCGGCGGCGTGCGTCGCATCGCTTCGCTCGCGCGCGGCTCGCTCCTCGCTTTCCCAGCGTCCTCGGTCCTCTCGGGTGGCCTCGGTGGTGGGGAGGTCGGGGTGGTATGGAAGCGCCACGGTCCATCGCTCCAGGTCCCAGTCCTCAAGGGCTCGGAGGCGATCGGCGTCGAGCGGCGCGTGGTGCCAGGGGCCGAGGACGGCGCCGGACTCCACGGCCCCGGCGTACTCGAACCGGGTCCGGGGGGGCGGCATTCCTTCGAGGGCCGCGAGCGCGGCGTGGCCGAGGCGTCGGCCGTTGCGATCGGCGACGGCCGGATCGCCGACGAACCCCTCGCGGGGGCCCAACTCGCCCGAGGCGCCTTGCAGGAACAGGCAAGGGACGCCCGTGGCCTGCTCGACGACCTCGCGCATCGCCCCGGGATAGTCGGGGCTGATGAGCGTGTTCTCCCAGGCCAGCGTGGTCGGGTGGCAGGCGTAGTTAACCATGGTGGCGAGGAGGCGGCCATCGGCGGCCGTCACGCGGACGACGAGGACCGTGTCGTCGGCGGGGCCGTCGGGATGGAAGCCGCAGACGTATCGCCCGCCTACTTCGTCGAACAGGTCGCGATGGGCCGCGAGGTCGCAACGTCCGGTCGCGTAGTTCAGCGTCGCCGGCTCCGCGCGGTCCAGAGCTTCGGCGACCAGCCCCGCCAGCCGATCGGCGAGGTCGGCCAGATAGGGCGCGATGAGATCCCCGCCGGGACGGTCGGCGCGACGGACGTCCATCAAGCCGGCCGCGTGGGTATGCGAGAACGCGACGAGCAGCCGATCGCGCCCGACCCCGGGCTTCGACGCGATGGCGTCTAGGAGCCGATCCATCTCGGCGTCCCAAAAGAGGCAGTGATCGAGGGCGATGAGCACGACGCCCTCGCCCGGACGGCCGACCGGCGCGATCCCCGCGGCGGTGGCCGTGAGCGGGCGATGGACCCCGGTCGACCGTTCGTGGGCGGCGGCGCCCCACATCCTGTGGTAGATGCCGACCGGCGGCGTGACGTTGGCGCGGGCGGCGCCGAACGAGCAGATGCTTTGGGGGGCTTCCAGGGGGGGCGGCATGAGCGGTCCGTGGGATCAGAGGGTGTCGCGGTCGGCGTCGAAGAGGAGCCAACAGGCGCCAGCCACGATATGGATTGCGGCGAAGAAAGCAAGCACGGCGTCCCAGGAGCCCGTGAACTCGACGAGCTTGGGGACGAGGATCGGGAACAGGATCGAGCCGAACGCGCCGGCCGTGTTCATCACGCCGAACACCTGGGGCGTATCGCGGCCGCCCAGGTCCATCGTCAAAGCGTATGCGCAGGGCCCGGCCAACGCCGCGAAGAACGCGCCGAGGCTCAGGACGAGCACGGCGAGCCGGGCGTCGTCGATCGGATAGGCCAGGCCGATCAGCACGGTCGCGAGGAACATGCTCGCCGACGCGACCCCCTGGCGGGCGAACCGGAGGCTGCCGGTCTTGGCCAGGACGCGGTCCGAGAGCCAGCCCCCGGCCAGGCAGCCGAGCATGGTCGTCCAGTGGGGAAGGCTGGTGAGCAGCCCCGCCTCCCACACGCCGACGCCCCGGGTCTCGCGGAGATAGGTCGGGAACCAGCTCAGGTAGAAGATGGCCGCCGCCGCGCGGAAGAATTGTTGCAAGGCCAGGCCGATGACCGCCCGATTCCTCGCCAGCGTCCGCCATGGGATCGGCCCCGCCGCCCGATCGGTCGCCGGCCTCGCCCCCTCGGCGATGACGGCCCTCTCCGCCGGGTTGACGGAGGCATGCTCCCCCGGGGTGTTGCGGAACCAGTAGGCGAAACCCAGGGCCCAGATCAGGCCCGGCAGGGCGTAGAACAGGAACATCCAGCGCCACGACACGTACACGAGGATGAACCCCGTCAAGGCCGCGCCGACGGCCCCGCCGACGCCCATGAAGCCGGAGAGCACCCCGCTGACCCAGGCGCGGCGCGAGACCGGGTACCATCGGCTCAGGACGCCTGTCGACGACGGGAAGACGCCCGCCTCGGCCGCCCCCATCGCGAACCGCGCGACGAGCAGCAGGATCACCCCGTTCGCGAGACCGCAGGCCCCGGTCGCGAGCGACCAGGCCCCGGCGAAGCCGGCCAGGGCGCGGCGGGATCCCCAGGCCTGGTCCAGCCGCGCGGCCGGGAGTTGGAAGAGCGCATAGGCCAGGAAGAAGGCGCTCATGATCAGGCCCATCTGCGACTCGGTCAGCCCGAGATCGGCGCGGATGAGCTTCTCGGCCACGCTCAGGCAGCCCCGATCGACGTAGGCGATGGTCGTGGCGACGCAAAGCCAGACGAGGACCGCGTGCCTCGTCCGCGAGGCACCGGCCCGCCCGGGGCGTCCGGTCGTCGTCGGGGGCTCGTCGGCTGCGAGGACCGCGTCGTCCGTCGCTCGATGCTCCTGTCCGTCTTCCCTCAAGCCGGTCCCCTCGTCGAAAGCCCGATCAGGCGATGATCTGGCGGATGGGCGTCCCGTGGTCGATCTCCAGCCGCTTGCGGCCGGGGATCTCCAGCTTGCGGCTGTCGAGGCCCATCAGGTGGAGGATCGTCGCGTGGACGTCGGTGACGTAGTGGCGGTCTTCCTCGGCGTGGAAGCCGATCTCGTCGGTCGCGCCGTGGACCACGCCCCCCTTGATCCCGCCGCCGGCCATCCAGACGGAGAAGCCGTAGATGTGGTGGTCGCGACCGTCCCCCCCCTGCGATCCCGGCGTCCGTCCGAACTCGGTGCCGAAGACGACGAGCGTCTCGTCGAGCAGCCCCCGGCGTTTGAGGTCGACTAGCAGTCCGGCGATCGGCTTGTCGATCCGACGGCAGTTCGCGGCGTGGTTCGCCCGCAGTCCGCCGTGGGCGTCCCAGGCCCCCGCCCCGCCGCCGCCGTCCTGGACCTGGACGAACCGCACGCCGCGCTCGACGAGCCGACGGCACGCGAGCATCTGCGAGCCGAAGTCCTTCGTGGCCGGGTCGTCGAGCCCGTAGAGCCGGCGCGTCTCCTCGGCCTCGCCCCGGAAGTCGATCACTTCGGGGAGCGACCCCTGCATCCGATAGGCCAGCTCATAGGCCTTGATCCGCGCCGAGAGCGCCGGATCGTCGGGATACTCGACCCCGCGGAGGCGGTTCAGCCGGCCGACCAGGTCGAAGCCGATCCGCTGCTCGTCGTCGCCGATCGCCTCCTCGGGGCGGCCGTAGTCGAGCGGATTCGCCGGGTCGATCCGGATCGGGATCGCGTCGTGCGCGGGGCCGAGGTAGTGGCCGTCGCTCTTGTTCCAGTACTCTCGCACTCCCATCGAGATGTACTGGGGCAAGTTGTCGTTGAGAGTGCCCAGGCCGTAGTGGGCCCAGGCCCCGATGTTCGGGAATTCGCCGTCGAGCATGTGCCGGCCGGAGTGGAACTGCGTCTGTGCGCCGTGGTTATTGTCGGTCGTGTACATCGAGCGGACGACGGCGACGTCGTCGATGCAGCCGCCGATGTGCGGCAGCCAGTCGCTGACCTCGATGCCGCTCTGGCCGTATTTCTTGAAGCCGACCTGGAGCGGGAACAGTTGGTTCCGCGACTGCCCGTTGGCGTCGTTCACGACGACCACGCGGGCCAGGGCCAGCTTCTTCGGGTCCTGCGTCCCCTGATACGGGGTCTCGGCGATCGTCTTGCCGGCGTACTTCGTCAGCTCGGGTTTCGGGTCGAAAGTCTCCATGTGGCTGACGCCGCCGTTCATGAAGAGCCAGATCACCGACTTCGCCTTGGGGGCGAAGTGGGGGAGGCCGTCGGGGGGCATCCAGACGCCGTCGGACGCCCGGGCCACGCCGTCGCGGTGGAGCATGGCCCCCAGCGCCAGACCGGTGAAGCCCATGCCCATGTCGGCGAGGAAGCGGCGGCGGTGTCCGCCGGGGCAGCATCCCCGGCCGTCTCGGGTCGAGTTGGGCATGGCTCCCTCGTCCGCTCAGCGGATGGTGATGAAATCGTTGTGGTTCAGCAGCGACTGGACGAGGATCTCGCGGGCGCGGCGGTCGACGTCGCTCGCGTCTCGCTTCCGCAGCGAGGACTTGAGATCCGCCAGGGCCTGCTCGCACGCCGAACGTTCCTCGGCCGTGGGCGGGGCGCCGAGGATGGTGCGGAACGCCTCCTCGGCGAAGGTGGAATCGGAGGCGTCGCCGAGCCGGGCGGCCATGCGGGCCTCGATCTTCCGGGCCATCGTCTGCGAAAGGCCGCTGTTCCAGAGCGCGAGCGCCTGCACGGGGACGATGCTCTCGTCGCGGCGGTAGCAGTCGCGGACGCGGGCGTCGTCGAAGGTGGCGAGGAACTTGTTGTGGTCGTTGTGCGAGTGGACGAAGTAGAGGCTGCGGCGGGGCGACATGACCTCGGTGTGCGGGACGGGCGGGCCGCCGAACTGGTCGGACAGCTCGCCGGCCAGGTGGAACAGGCTGTCCCGGACGATCTGGGCCTCCATGCGGACCGGGTTCATCCGCCAGTACATCCGATTTTCCGGGTCGGCGGCGAGGGTCGCGGCGTCGGCGTCGGCGCTCGAGGAGCTGCGGCGGTAGGCGTCGGACAGCACGATCCGCCGGTGCAGGCGCTTGAGGCTCCAGCCGTCCTCCATGAACTCCACGGCCAGCCAGTCGAGGAGCTCGGGATGGGTGGGGCGGGCACCCTTCCGGCCGAAGTCGAAGACGGTGGCGACCAGGGGCTTGCCGAAGTGGCGGGCCCAGACGTGGTTGACCGCGACCCGGGCGGTCAGGGGATTCCTCCGGTCGGTGAGCCAGTTCGCGAGCGCCGTGCGGCGGCCTGTGCTCGTCTCGGGGAAGCTCAGGACGCTAGGGGCTTCCGTGTCGGTGGGCGATTCGACCGCCTTCAGGGCCCCGCGGATCGGCGTGTAAGACTCGCCCGGCTCTTCGAGCGCCTTGCGGGCGGCGGCCACGGCGGCGGTCGCGCCCTCGCGCTTCTCGGCCTCCTTCGCCGCGTCGCTCGCCTTCGCGGACACCTGGAGTTCCAGGCGGGCCAGCGCCTCCTCGGCCCGCGCCAGGGCCTCGCGACGCTCCGCGCGAGACGCCTCGACGGCCAGGGACTTCGCGTCGTCGTCGGCCGGCCCCGGCCGCCGCGCACGCTCGGCGGCGGCCCGCGCCGTCAGCGACTCGGGGAGGGAACGGGCCGCGGCGAGAGCCTTCTCGGCGACAGTCGCCCGCGCCCTCGCCCGGTCCAGGACCGTCGCCCCCTTGTAGCTCGGCTCGCCGACTTCCACGAGCCGCTCGCCGGCGGGGAGCGGGGCCACTTCCAGGAAGGTGAACTCGGCCTCGGCGGCGTAGGTGACCAGGGCGATCGCGCCAGGGGCGCGTTCGTCGGTCAGGCGGAAGGCCAGGGCCGGCTCGCCGTTCACGGCGACGTTCATCAGCGGCCCTTGCACGCTCACGGTCAGTTCGTAAGGCTCGCCGATCTTCACCGGGCGGGGCCGACTCCCCCCGGCCGGGTACGAGCTGACGCCGGCCCGCTGCGGCGCGACTTGGAGCTTGGACCCGTTCTCGTGCGCGCTCAGGTAGACGAGCACCTCCCGCCCCTCGGCCGAATCGAACGCCAGGCCTACTGATCGCCATGGCTCGCCTCCGGTGATGGTGAATCGGACCGTCGCGCGGAAATCGGCCGGGTGGGTCGCCTTGGTCCGCAGCACGGAGCGGACCTCGCGCGGGTCGTCCTGGCGGAGCTTCCCCCCTTCGTGGTTCCACGCGGCGCCGGCGCGATCCCAGGCGTCGGGCCGGGGCGTCGAAAAGTCGTCGCGGAAGCTCCTGCCGTTGCCGTCGTCCGCCCCGGCGATCGCTGACGCCGATCCGGCCTCGATCGCCTCCAAGTCTACGCCGGCCTTGAGGAACTCCGCCTCGGCGACCTCGACCCGCGAGCGCGCGGCCCGAAGTTGGTCCTCGATCACGAACGGCCTGAGCCCCGGCCGCGAGGCCGTCGGCGGTAGTGCGACGGGCTGGATCTCCAGGTCGGCCCAGGCGAGCAGCGAGGGGACCCCCGGCTTGAGCGGCTGAGTCGTGATCGGGCGGGCCTCGTTACCGCGGTCGAAGCGATACGTCGGCGCGTCCAGATTGCAGTCGAAGACGCGCGGGAGGCCGTCCTTCTCGAAATCGAGCTGGCCAGGCACCTGATCGGTGCGGACCTGGTAGGGTTCGAAGATCGCCCGAAATTGGTAGTACTCGTTCTGGCTGATCGGATCGAACTTGTGGTCGTGGCACTTGGCGCAGTCGAAGGTCAGGCCGAGGAACGCCTTGCCGGTGTGCTCGACGACCTCTTCGAGCCAGCTGTTGCGATTGAACTTGAAGTAGCTGCGGGCGAGGTAGCCCGTGGCCCGGAGGCGGTCGGGGTCGTCGGGGTGCGACTCGTCGGCGGCGAGCATCTCGCGGACCATCTGGTCGTAGCCTTTGTCCGCGTCGAGCGATTCCAGGATCCAGTCCCGCCAGCGCCAGATGTGCTTCTGGCTGTTGCGAAGCTCGGCGTCCAGGCCCCACCAGTCGCTGTATCGCCAGACGTCCATCCAGTGCCGTCCCCAGCGCTCGGCGTGGGCCTTCCCGGCGAGCAGGCGATCCACCATCGCCTCGTAGGCGTCCGGCGAGTCGTCGTTCAGGAACGCGGCCTGCTCCTCAGCCGTGGGCGGGAGGCCGATCAGGTCGAGATAGACCCGACGCTGGAGCAGTCCCTTCGCGGCCCGCGGTTGAGGCTTCAGGCCCTTCTCGCTCCAGCCCGAGGCGAGGAACGCATCGATCGGATTCCGGGCGGCCGCACCGTCGGCCGTGGGGACGGGGGGCCGGATCGGGGCCCGGAAGGCCCAGTGCTCGCGCGGATCGGGCTCGGGCGCGTCGTCGGCGGGGGCCGCGGCACCCTGATCGATCCAGCTCTTGACGAGGGCGACCTGCTCGGCGGTGAGCGCCTCGCCGTCTCCTGGAGGGGGCATCCGCGAGTCGCCCTCCTCGGCGATCAGGTCGAGGAGCGGGCTCTCATCGCTCCGGCCGGGCTCGATCGCCGGGCCCGACGCACCGCCTTCGACCAGCGCCTTTACCGAATCGACGCGAAGGCCGCTCTTCTGCTTCAGGGCGCCGTGGCACGAGTAGCAGCGCGTCGCCAGGATCGGCTTCACCTGCTTGAGGTAGTCGATCGTCTCGTCGGCGGCAGCCTCGCCCCGCAGGAAGGTGAAGCCGAGACCGAGGCCCACGATCGGCAGGAGTTTCAAACGCATCGTGAAGCGTCCTCCGGCGTCGCCCGTTCGCGGATCGAGGATCGGGGGGTCCTGATCCGAGGGATGTCCCGGAACATCATTGGCCAGGTGTTCAACAAGTGAGCGACATCGTACCAGCCCGCCGGCGGGCGTGTCAGTGCGAGCCGGCGGCTCGTGACCAGAATTCCCCATTCCCACGCCCCCGTCCTATGTTAGCAAGCGAGGCCGGGGCTTCGACCTCTCGGGAAGCCGGCAGGAGGGATGAAAACTGGCTCGGCACGTCGCGGTGATTTTCTCGCTTGCGCGGAAATTGCGGATAGGGAAGCCGCGTCGGCGTGGGCAGGTTGGAAAATCGGGGTGAAATCGGGACGGAATCGATTCGAGTGATACAATCCTTTTCAGATCCGCTACGCTGAGAAGACGCAACGAGGTCGCCATGAGCCACGACGCCCGATCGACGACGACGGCCGCGCGGGGCGAGAGCCCGGTCCTGCAGTTCGTGGGCTTCCGCCTCGGCGACGAGGATTACGCGATCGCGATCACCAAGATCCAGGAGATCATCCTGATGAAGCCGATAACCCGGCTTCCCCAGGCGCCCGACTACATCGAAGGGCTGATCAACCTTCGGGGCGCGGTGATCCCGGTCGTCAGCTTGCGGAAGCGGTTCGGCCAGCCGGCCCGGGAGATCGACGAGGAGACACGGACGATCGTCGTGAACGTCCACGACCGGACGGTCGGCTGCATCGTCGACGCCGTGACCAAGGTCATGCGGATCAACCGCGACCAGATCCAGCCGTCCCCCCTGGGCTCGGCCGTCGGCTCCTGCCGCTACGTGTCGGGCCTGGCCCGGCTCGACGATCGACTGCTGATCATGCTCGACGTCGAGGACCTGTTCCAGTTCGAGGATCCGACGTCCCAGTGGGCCGGCGGAACGTTGGCTTGAACGCTTCCGTGATCGACGGCCGCCGTCCGGCCGTTGCGATCGTCCCCCCAGGTCTCGCGTGAGGCGAGGTAGCAGCCCCCATGAAGCCCGAACCGATCGACCCGGCCGCCGACGCCACCCCGCCGTCCTCGCCGAGCCGCGTCGAGTCGCAAGACGCCCGCCCCGCGAAGCCCGCGCGGAAGCGGACGCCGGCCGCCTCGACCACTCCCGACCGATCCCGTCGCGCCATGTCGACCGCGACCGCGCCGATCGCCCCGGACGCCCCGCCGGACGACCGCGGCATGGCCGAGGAGCTGCGGGCCGACGTGCGCGCCCTGACGGCGACCCTCGCGGCGCTCGCGGGGGCGGACACCATCGACGAATCGGTCCGGGCGGTGCTCGACGTCGTCCGCGAACGGTTCGGCTGGGAGTACGCGTCCTACTGGAAGATTGACCCGGCGGCTAGGACGATGGCGTTCGCGTCCGATTCGGGGAGGGTCTCCGACGAGTTCGAAAGATTCTCCCGAACGGCCCGCTTCCGCGAGGGAGAAGGTCTCGTCGGCCAGGCCTGGCAGGCCCGCGAGCTGGTCGTCCTGGGCGACCCGGCCGCGGTCCGCGACTGCGGCCGATGCTCCCTGGCCGCCCGCGCCGGGTTCCGCACCGCGCTGGCGATGCCGGTCATGGTCGAGGGCCGCGTCGTCGCCGCGATCGACTTTCTGACGACGCAAGCCCGGGCGCTCGGCCCCGAACGTCGCGACGTGGTGCGGGCGGTCGGGGGCATCGCGTCCGACAAGATCGCCAAGCTCGGCAAGCAGTCCGAGCTGACCCGGATGCGCCAGCTCGTCGAGAACGCCCCGGTCAACATGATGTTCGCCGATGCCGAGCTCAAGATCCAGTACATGAACCCTTGCGCCCGCAAGACGCTGGAGAAGCTGGAGGCCCACCTGCCGGTGCGGGTGGACCAGATGATCGGCGAGTCGATCGACGTGTTCCACAAGGATCCCTCCCACCAGCGGAGGATCCTCGCGGACTCGGGCCAGCTCCCGCGGACGCGGATCATCAATGTCGGCCCGGAGCTGTTCGAACTGCTGGTGACGCCGATGAAGGACGAGCAAGGGCGCTACCTCTTCCCCATGATCACGTGGGAGGTCGTGACCGAGAAGGTCCGGTCGCGGGAGCGCGAGGCGGAACTCCAGGCCGACGCCTCGGCGATGGTCCGATTGCTCACGGCCCTGGGCGGCGCGACGACGGTCGCCGAGGCGGCCGAGGTGGCGCTGGCCACCGTGCGCGACGCCTTCGGCTGGTGGTACGGCTCGTTCTGGGAGGTCGACTCGTCCGACGGCCGCCTGCGCTGGGTCGCCGACTCCGGCACCGTCGACGAGGAATTCCGGAAGGTGAGCTCCGTCTCGCGGTTCCGCGAGGGGGAGGGGCTGAACGGCCAGGCCTGGCAGACCCGCGACCTGGTCTTCGTCCCCGACCTGGGGGAGATGCGGGGCTGCTCGCGGGCGCCGGTCGCCAAGCGGAACGGCCTGAAGTCGGGCGTCTGCTTCCCGATCGTCGTCGACGGCCGGGTCGTCGGAACCATGGACTTCTTCACCAAGGAAGTCGTGACCCCTTCGGCGAACCGGATCGAGACCCTGCGGGGCGTGGGTCGGCAGGTCTCCGTGGCCCTGGAGCGGGTCGAGCGGCAGTCGCAGATCGACCGCAGCAAGCGCGACCTGGAGGCGAAGGTCGGCCGGCTGATGGAGGTGGCCCGGGCGGCCGCGGCCGGCGACCTGACGGTCACGATCGACGTCCACGGGGACGACGACCTGGGCCGGCTGGGGGGCGCCCTCGCCCGGATGATCGCCGACCTGAAGGAGGTCATCGGCCAGGTGGTCGAGTCGGCGAGCCAGTTCGGCGAGGGCTCCCGGGTGGTGGCGGAGAGCGCCAGCTACCTGAGCGAATCGGCCCAGAACCAGGCGGCGACCGTCGAAGAGATGTCGGCCTCGGTGCAGCAGCTCTCGACGGCGATCGCCGACATCGACAAGAACGCGGTCGCGGCCGCCGGCCTGGCCGACAAGACCTCGCACCTGGCCAAGCAGGGGGGCGAGTCGGTCGAGCAGGCCATCGAGGCGATGGTCCTGATCAAGAAGTCCAGCGAGCAGGTCAGCGACATCATCCAGGTCATCAGCGAGATCGCCAGCCAGACCAACCTGCTGGCCCTCAACGCGGCCATCGAGGCGGCCCGCGCCGGCGAGCACGGCCTGGGCTTCGCCGTGGTCGCCGACGAGGTCCGCAAGCTGGCCGAACGCTCCAGCGCCGCGGCCAAGGAGATCACCGCGTTGATCAAGGAGTCGACCCGCCGCGTCGCTGACGGCGCCAGCCTGTCGGAGAAGGCGGGCGAGTCGCTTTCCCGGATCGTCCAGGGGGTCGAGGAGACGGCCGGCAGCATCGCCAAGATCGCCGGCGCCACCCGCGAGCAGTCCGAGGCCTCGGCCGAGGTCGAGACCGCGATCCAGAACGTCTCCAGCCTCACCGAGACCAACGCCTCCAGCTCCGAGCAGCTCTCGGCCAGCGCCGAGGAGCTGGGGGCGCAGGCCGCCTCGCTCAAGCAGGTGATCTCCGGGTTCAAGGTCTGACGACTGCGGGGGGAGGACCATGCGGATCGCGTTCCGGGCCTCGGCGGGATCATTCGAAGTCGAAGGCGACGTCATGACGGCGTGGGTATCCAGCGGCGTCGATCGGGACGAGGTGGACGCCGAATACATCACCGTCCAGAGATCGGTCGAAACGGGCCGCCCCCTCGCCGACTGGGAGGAGGACGGGCTCCACTTCGAGTACAAGGATCAGCTCTACGGCGCCTACGGGGTCCTGGGCGCTTGCCGGCTCGGCCGGGGAGCGATCGCGTTCGACCTCGCGGCGCCGCTGGAGGACCTGGAAGGCGTCGGGGGCTTCGACGTGGAGCTGGCGATCGACGATGCGAGCTACGAGGGCCTTCGCGAGGGCCTCCCTCGGCTGTTCGACGGCACGCGGGTGAAGTTCTCGACCGATTGACTGCCACCTCCCGTCCCGTCTCGTGTCCCGATGTACTGACCTTTGCTGGCGGCCTTTCCGGCATGAACCTCATCGAGCTGACCGACGCCGAGTTCGTCAAGTTCCGCGACCTGATCTATCGGACCTCCGGGATTCAGATCGCCGAGAACAAGCGCGTGCTCATCTCGAACCGGGTGCGGAGGCGTTTGAAGGCGACCGGAATCGCCGGCTACTCGCAGTACTTCGACTTCCTGCGATCGCCCGCCGGGGCGGACGAGATGCAGCCCTTCCTCGACGTCGTGACCACCAATGAGACCTATTTCTACCGCGACTCGGCCCACTACGACTGGCTCGGCGGGGAGTTCCTGAGCGGGACGATCGCCGAGGCGGCGACCCGCCGTCGGCCGCGCTCGATCCGCTTCTGGTCGGCCGCGTGCAGCACCGGAGAGGAACCCTACTCGATCGCCCTGAAGGTCGCGGCCCGCCGCCGCGAGCTGGCAGGATGGCGCCTGGAGATCGTGGGCACGGACCTCAGCTCCTCGGTTTTGGCCGCCGCCCGCGCCGCGGTCTACGACGAGCGGGCCCTGCATCGGGTCGGCTCGGAAGAACGACGAACCTACTTCGACGAGGCCCCTCCCGGCCGCTGGACCCTCAAGCCCGAGATCCGATCCATGGTCTCGCTCCGACCCCACAACCTGCTGAAGCCGATCGGCGGCGAGCCGTTCGACTTCATCTTCCTCAAGAACGTCCTGATCTATTTCGACGCCGCGAGCAAGAAGAAGGTGGTCGACGTGATCCTGGCTGCGCTCGCGCCCGGCGGGAGTCTGGTCATCGGGCCCACCGAGGGTATCCACGGCATGCTGGGCTCGCTGGAGAAGGTCAAGCCCTGGCTCTTTCGGAAGGGGGGCTGAGGCCCGTCGATGTCGGATTTCAACCTGGCCGAACTCCTGCCCTTCTACCTCGACGAGACCGACGAGAACATCGCGGCCCTCAACGACGCCCTCCTGCGCCTGGAGCAAGATCCGGAGGACGCCAAGGCGCTCGCCGAGGCCTTCCGGATGTTCCACAGCATCAAGGGCGCCTCGGTGGTCATGGGGTTCGACGCGGTCAACCGGCTCACGCACGTCCTGGAGAGCCTGTTCGACCAGCTGCGGACCAAGAAGCGGGTGCTCGACCGCCCGGTGCTCGACGTGACCTTCCGGTGCCTGGACGAGCTTCGCGACTACCACCGGGAGCTGAGGTCGGAGAACCGGAGCGACCGCGACCTCGCCGGCCTGACTCGAGACGTGGAGGCCGCGATGGCCACGCCGTCGACCGCCTCTCCCCCCCCGCCGACGGCCGCTCCCGCCCCGACTCCGGAAGTCGCCCCGGGATCGACGACGACCCCGATCGCGACCGCCGCGATCCTCGTCGAAGACGACGTCGCGACGATCCGGATCGTCGTGGAGTTCGAGCCCAACCTGCAGCTCGTCGACATGAAGGCCCGGTTAGTGGCCGAACGCCTGGCCGGCAAGGCGCGGATCGCCCGATCCGACCCGCCCCTGGAGAAGCTCGACGAGATCGAATCGCTCGCCGCGTTCACGATCTGGCTCGTCGGGGCCGGGGACCTGGACGAACTCCGGGCGCTGGCGGACGTCGACGGCGTCGTGCGGGTCTCGGTCGAGGCCCTGGACGAGGCCGCGACGGCCGTCGAGCCCGAGGTCGCGGAAGCCGTCCCCGTCGTCGAGCCGGAACCGGAAGTGGCGCTTAAACCGGATATGGAACCGGAACCGCCTGCCCCCGCCCCGGCCGCCCCCGCCCCCCCGGCGGTCAAGCGCGCGAAGGTCGTGGAGACGATCCGGGTCGACAGCGACCGACTCGACAACCTGATGAACCTTGCCGGCGAGCTGGTCATCAACAAGGCCCGGTTCATCGACGTCGCCAAGGGGCTCGACGAGGTGTTGCGCGGCTCCGACGCGCGAGGCCTGGCGGTCGAGACCGAGGAGCGGCTGGACACGATCATGCGGGGGCTCGATCAGGTGGTTGGCACGGCCGGCTTTAAAGCGGGAGACGGGGTGGTCGACCGCTGGGCCGGGCACGTCCGCCGGCTCCGCGACGACTTCCACGCCATCCGGGGCGAACTCGACCGCCTCCGCATGGGCCGGGAGCGGCTCAAGTCCCTGGGCGACGCCATCCACAGCCTCGGGCGGGTGGCCGACGGGCTCCAGAAGGGCGTGCTGGAGACCCGGATGGTCCCGATCGGCCCGCTCTTCGAGCGCTTCCGGCGCGTGATCCGCGACCTGAGCCTGGCGTCGGGCAAGGAGGTCGTCCTCCGGATCGAAGGGGAGAAGACCGAGCTGGACAAGCGGATGATCGACGAGCTGAGCGATCCCCTGATCCACATGGTCCGCAACTCGGTCGACCACGGCCTGGAGCCGCCCGACGTCCGCGAGGCCGCCGGCAAGCCCCGGGCGGGGACCGTCTCGCTCCAGGCGTCGCATCGCGGCAACAGCGTGGTGATCACCGTCGGCGACGACGGCCGGGGGATCGACTGCGAGCGGATCCGCCGCAAGATCGTCGCCAAGGGCCTCGTCGCCCGCGACGAGGCGGAGGCGATGACCGACCGCGAGCTGACCCCCTACATCTGGCACCCGGGCCTGAGCACGGCCGAGACGGTCACCGAGATCTCCGGCCGGGGCGTCGGGATGGACATCGTCAAGGACCGGATCGACAATCTCAGCGGGGGCGTCGACGTCCGCTCGACGCCCGGCCAGGGGACGACCTTCATCATCCGCCTCCCGCTGACGCTGGCGATCATGTCGAGCCTGCTCGTCCGGATCTACGACGAGGTCTACGCCCTCCCCCTCGATCACATCGACGAGATCGTCGAGATCCGGGGCGACCGGATCGCCACGGTCCAGGGCCGGCCGACGATCGAGATCCGGGGCCGTTTCCTGGCGCTGGCGACCCTGGGCGACCTGTTCCGCTGGGGCGGCGGCGCGCACCCTTCGGCGTCCGCGGCGCCCCGGCCGGGCGACCGTTCGGCGTCGTTCCACGTCGTGATCGTCCAGAACGGCGAGACCACCATCGGCCTGGTCGTCGACCAGCTCATCGGCATGCAAGAGGTCGTCCTCAAGTCGCTGGAGAAGAACTACCAGCCCGTCCGAGGGCTCTCCGGCGCCAGCATCCTGGGCGACGGCCGCGTCTCCCTGATCCTCGACGTCGACGCGCTGGTCGACGCGGCTTCCCGTCGGAGGGACCTGCCATGAGCCTGCTGAGCGAGGTCCAGAGACGGATGCTTCGGACGATCCTCGGCCGGGGGGCGGAGGGGGCGTCACAGGCACTCTCGCGCTGGCTGGGGCAGGAGGTCCGGCTCGTCCTGGGCGAAGTCGAGCAGGTCGAGCTGGCGGCGGCGGCCGAGGCGCTCGGCCCGCCGGAGACCCTGGTGGCGGCCTGCCTGATGGGCCTCACCGGGCCTCTGGGGGGCTCGATCCTCCTGTGCTTCGAAGACCGCGCGGGCCTGGCCCTGGTCGACATCCTGCTCGGGCAGCCCGTCGGCACGACGACGGAGTGGGGCGAGGTCGAGAGGTCGGCGGCGATGGAGACGACCAACATCGTCGGCTGCGCCTACCTCAACGCCCTGGCCGCCCACCTGCCGTCAAGCCTGGGCGGGTCGGCGGCGCACCCGGCGGGGGAGCTGGCGCCCACGCCCCCGAGGTTCTTCCACGAATTCGCCGGCAGCCTGCTGGAGTTCGCCATGATGGACCAGGCCCTGGAGCTGGGGCGGGTCCTGCTCGTGAAGACGACTTTTGAAGTGGGAGACGCCGGGCCCGGCCTGGACTGGACGCTGCTGTTCGTCCCCGACGCCCCGTCGCTCGCCGCTCTCGCGTCGGCCCTGTCCGATGGGGACGCCACTTGACCCGACCGGAGGCCCGTCGTCGTGCCGCTGGAATCCGAAGCCCCCCTCGTCGTCTCCGTGGCGATCGGCCGCTGGGCCGTGGCCTCGCCCCCCTCGCGCCTCCGCACGCTGCTGGGATCGTGCGTTGGGGTCGTGCTGCACGACCGCTCGGCGAAGTGGGGGGGGCTCGCCCACGTCGTCCTGCCCGACTCGCGCGGGGCCGTCGATCAGCCGGGGAAGTACGCGGACACGGCGATCCCGGGCCTCATCGCGGAGATGGAGCAGGTCATGCGCGGCAAGTCGGCCGGGCGGCTGGTCGCCAAGCTGGCGGGCGGGGCGAGCATGTTCCAGACGGGCCCGCCGGGGGCGGCCGCCGCGGCCCGGAACATCGGCCGGATGAATCAGGAGGCCGTCGAGGCGATCCTCGACGCCCTGCGGATCCCGATCCTCTCGCGAGACCTGGGGGGGGAGGGCGGCCGCAACCTGCACTTCGACCCCGCCACCGGCCGGGTCCAGATCCGGTCTCCCGGCGGCGCCGAGCGCGAGATGTAAGGGTTCGGATGGTAGACTGGAGGGCGCGGTCCTCCCGAAGTTCCGGAGAGCGGGAATGAAGCGGCTCCTGGTCGTCGACGACGCCCTGTTTATGCGAAGGCTGATCGGCGGGGTCGCGCGCGACGCCGGATGGGAGGTCGTCGGCGAGGCGGGAGACGGCTCCGAGGCCGTCGCCCTCTATCCCGAGCTGAAGCCCGACCTGGTCACGATGGATCTGGTCATGCCGAACATGGGCGGGCTCGAGGCGCTTCGGCTGATCCGCGAGCTGGACCCCGAGGCGAAGGTCGTGGTGATCACGGCCGTCGACCAGAAGCAGTCGGTCCTGGATGCGATCCGGCTGGGCGCGCTCGACTTCGTGGTCAAGCCGTTCGACCGCGCCCGGGTGACCGCCCTGCTTCGGAAGGTAGCCGTGACGCCGTGAGCCGCCTCCCCGACTCCCGGCCGCGAGGACCGCATCCGCCATGTCCGAAGACCGTCCCTCCGACCCATCGAACCGCCGCGTCCGCGTCCTGGTCGTCGACGACTCCGCCTTGATGCGCCGGCTGCTCACGGACGTCTTCAACGCCTCGGGCCGGATCGAGGTCGTCGGCGTGGCCCGCGACGGCCGAGAGGCGGTCGTCCAGGCGGCGCGGCTCAAGCCCGACGTCGTCACCCTCGACGTCGAGATGCCCGAGGTCTCCGGCCTGGACGCCCTGCCCGCGATCCTGGCCGTCCACGAGGCGCCCGTCGTCATGGTCAGCGCCCTGACCCAGGAAGGGGCCGACGTGACCCTCAAGGCCCTGGAGTTCGGCGCTGTCGACTATCATCCGAAGCCGACCCGGAACCAGCTTTCGGAGATGCGCGCCGAGGGTGAGTTGCTCGTCGCCAAGGTCCTCGGCGCCGCCCAGGGGCGCGTGTTCCGGCCCCGCAAGGCCGTTTCGGCCTCCGCCGCGTCCTCCACGAGCCCGCCCCCGCGATCGGTCCCCAGCCCCCCTCCCCTCCGCGAAGGGGACGCCGCATGCATCGCGATCGGGATCTCGACCGGCGGCCCGCAGGCCCTCTCCCGGGTGATCCCCCTGCTCCGCCCGCCCATGCCCCCGATCGTGATCGTCCAGCACATGCCGGCCCAGTTCACGGACGTCTTCGCTCAGCGACTGGCCCGGTCGTCCACCCTTGAGGTGAAGGAGGCCGCCGACGGGGACCCGGCGACTCCGAATCGCGTGCTCATCGCCCCCGGCGGGAGGCACCTGACACTCGTCGGCCGCCCCGCCAAGGCGAGGGCTTCGCTCTCCCCCGGCGACGCCCCGCTCGTCAGCGGCCACAGGCCCTCGGTGGACGTCCTCTTCCGGTCGGTCGCGAAGATTTATCAGGCGGGCGCGATCGGCGTAATCATGACCGGCATGGGACGGGACGGCGTCGACGGCTGTCGCGCGATCCTGGACGCCGGCGGCCTCACCCTCGGGCAGGACGAGGCCACATCCGTCGTCTACGGCATGAACAAGGCCGCGTTCCTCGAAGGGGCCGTCCAGTTCCAGTTCTCGCTCGACGACCTCCCCGACCTGCTCCGGAAGCTCGTCGCAACGCGGACGGACGACGCGACCACCACGCGCTGAGGCTACCGTCCCCTGTTCCTGTACCACGACGGTATCGTGGACTGGAATATTTGCAGGAGAAAAGCCATTCTGTCACTATTCGGCG
>NZ_JAALJI010000034.1 GCF_011064595.1 Paludisphaera soli
CCGAGAACGCACTCGCTCGGAGGCCTTCCGCGTGAGGGCGGGCGAGGCCGTCGACGTCCCGATGATGCACGTGGATTCGCACGCGCTCGCCCACGGCTACTATGACGGCGGGTCGTTCCAGGCCTTGCAACTGCCTTGCGGGTCCGGCGGCCAGTTCGAGATGGTGGTGCTGCTGCCTCGCCAGGACGGTGGGCTGGCCGAACTCGAAGCCGGCCTGACGACGGAGACGCTGGAATCCTGGTGGCCCAGGTTTCGTCGGCCCGAGGAGATCCTCATCGCGCTGCCGAAATTCCGGATCCGTGCGGAAGTGGCGCTCGATGTCTTGCTCTCGGAAATGGGTATGCCCCTGGCATTCGACGGCCGGGCCGACTTCTCGGCGATCAACGGCGAGAGCGGGGATCTCTTCCTCGCCGCGGCTCGGCATGCGACCCTGCTCGACGTTCATGAAGAGGGCATCGAGGCGGCCGCGGCGATGAACTTCATCAATCCCGACGCCTTCGGGGACGAGCCGCCCGTCTTCCGAGCCGACCACCCGTTCGTCTTCCTGATCCGGGACACGCGATCCGGTTGCATCGTGTTCCTGGGCCGGGTCGTGGACCCGTCCGAATCGGGCGATGTGGTGCCGGGCTCCGCAGACGGCCGCTGACCGAAGCGTCGGTAATCGGAGATGATGCCATGGCCTCGCAACGCATCACGGTCGCGAAGTTCGGCGGAGTGTCGGCTGGCGTCGTCATGCGGCGATTGCGGGACTGGAACATCGCGCGTCACCCCGCCTCGGCCGACGAATGGTCGAGCGACCAATGGCCGCCGGAGGTCCGCCTCCAGGTCGACGCCTTCGCCGACCGCTTGCGAGCCAACGCCGTCGGGCCTCCGGTCCTCGCGTACGTGGAGTGGTCCGACCTGTGGTCGATGGGCGACCTGTTCGTCCGCTGGCTCGCCCCGCCCGGCGGCCCTCCGCCCGTCGTCCTTTACGGCGACCGCTTCGAGGTCTACGGCTACGCCTTGCCCGACGACGGGCGATTGATCCGACACCTGGCCGCGGCCGGTCCGCAGCAGTTCCCGGAGTCCGACCAGTACGTCTCTCGGCTGCACGAGACGATCGAAGCCTGGCGGGACTTGACCCGCGAGGCCGCGATCGTCGTACTCCGGGAGGTGGTCGGCGGACTCGTAACGGATGAGGAAGGCGATGAATCCTTGCGCGTCGTGCCGGAATGGCTCGCGGGGCCCTGAGTCCTGAGCGGCTCGACTTGAGGGCCGCCGAGCCGTCGTTTGGGGCCAGGACGCGGCACGACGGGGCCAACCTCGACTCCGACGGGGCATCGCACCAGACACGCTTCAGGAGTCATGCTAAACATGAAAACGTTCATTACGAACATTCATGGCCCCGTCGCACGTGCGGACCCTGAGGCAGAACGATTGCAACTCGAAATCGAAAACTATGTCAAAGAGTTGTGCCTGGATCTGCAAGGCCTTTGCTACATCATTTGCGACCAAGATGCGGAGGTTCTCAGGCGGATTTCCGCGGGCCTGGGACAGCCCGTCGGAATCTGGGGCAACAGCGTTCCGGAGGTTGACGAAACGGGGCAACCATACCTCGAACCCGAAGACAGCGATATCTCGAAGGATTTCAAGCTTTGGGCTGAGGGGGAGAATCAGGAGTATGCGTTAGAGCATGGGGCGTATGCGGGTATGGCATATTTCACTATGGTTATCCCCGCCTTTACCTCGATGGATATTCTTGCTACCATGTATTCCTCGTGTACGGGTTGCAATTGTTACGATTATGTCGTTTGCATGAAGCTCGTTAATCGATTTGTTTCCGTGTTGGATTGGATTTATGTGCCCATGGCCGACCGCGATCTCTCGCTTGTCGTTTCGTCCAGGTCGAATAGGCATTTCATGTATCGCATCCACAGAATCCTTCGGCCGGATGTCGATCTCGCTGAGTGACTGCGTAGCCGTTCACGCGCTGGCGGGATCAGCGAAGGCCACTCCCCGCCTGACCGGTGGGCCAGGATCGCCTCGACGAGGGAGTGGAGCAGGATGAAGGCGGAGGTGGGGCAGTACTCGCAACGGTCGCCGGCGCGCTCCCGGACGATGCGTTCAAGGGATGCAGGCGTCAAGGCCGTTGGCCCGCCTTCTTCAGGGCGAGGAGGGCCTGAGCCCTGAGGATGGACAGGACGTTGTCCGCCTGGACGAAGGATTCCAGCTCTTCCCCCTCTTCGGCCGTGAGGGGGGCTTCCTGCTGCTTTGCCAGCAGGTCGAGGGCTCGACGTTTGTCCTCGTCCCGGATGCCGAGGTTCAGGATGAACCGAGCCCCGTCGGGGGGCATTTCGCCCCCCTTGGCCTCCAGGGCTCGGCTCAGGACGGACGCGCCGGTCGGGGCGTTTCGCGTCGGCATCGGATCCTCCTTACGAGTCGCTCCGTGTTCTCACCGCGCGAATTGTACCACGACCGGCCCCGTTCACCGCGTCGCCTCGGCCGGGTCGATGCGGTAGACGGCGTCGGCGAGCTTGACGATCACGGGCTCGGTGAAGGTAAGGTACTGGTTCCAGTCGGACGACTGGGCGCGGGCGAGGTTGAAGTAGTCGTCGCTGAACTGGCGGACGACCTTCGCGGCGGCCTCGTCCTCGGGCTTCACGGCCGAGTCCACCCAGCGGCCTTCCTTCAGGTAGAACGTCTTGGCGCCCACCTGGCGGACCGTCTCCTTCGCCTCCGGGGCCGGGGCCTGGTCGCGCGGGCGGCCGCCCATGCCGGCCATCATCCCGCCCATTCCCATCATACCGGGGCCGCTAGAGCGGCGTCCCGGCGTGGCCTTGGCGGCGGACTGGCCCTGCTGGGCGGGTGCCTGGCCCACGCCCGCCATCGATCCCATCATGCCCGAGCCGGACGAGCTGAAGCCCCGGCTGAGGGCGGCGTCGGAGAGGGCGAGGGAGTCGACCTGCTGGGCCTCGCGGTAGTAGTTCTTCAGGCCGCGCTGGTTCACGCCCGACTCGCCGCTCACGGCGCTCAGCTCGCGGAGGGCCACGCCGGCGCGCGAGACGTTCTCGGCCCGGGCGTGCAGGGGGGTGGTCTCGTCGGCCAGGAACGAGGTGTAGGGGGTCATCACGCCGTACTGGGTGCTCAGCCGGACCAGCTCCTCGACCAGCTCCTTGTTCTCCCCCTGAAGGTCGATCTGGTCGATGAGGTCGCCGATCCGCCGCACGGCCCAGATCCGCTCGACGAAGCGGTACGTCGTCCCCCGGTCGGCCTCGGCCAGCTCGGCGGGGAATTCGAATGAACGCGACTCGCCGCCGACCTTGCCCGCCACCTTCAGCTTCGTCGGCCCCGAGCGGCGATAGCGACCGGCCAGGACGATCTGGCCGCCGTCGAAGAGGTCGGGAAGCTCGCGCGGGTAGGCGCGGTTCACGTCGGAGTCGGCGAACTCGATCTTCAAGGCGGTCAGCACGGGGCTGGTCATCTTGGAGTAGAAGCGGGCGACGTGGGCCTCGATGTCCTCGTCCGGCTTGACGTACTCGCTGGCGCCGCTGTTCCCGGCGCTCAGGCGGTCGAGGAGCCGGGCGTTCACGTCGAAGCCGACGCCGAAGCTGAACACCCGCGCCTTGCGGACGTTGGCCTTCTTGCAGGCGTCGGCGATCTTCAGCTCATTGGTCTCGCCGGCCGTGGGGAGGCCGTCGGTCAGGAACAGGACGTAGCTCGGCCGCGAGTCGTCGCGGATCAGGTCGACCGCCGTCCGCAGCGCGGCGTCGATGTTCGTGCTCCCCCCCTCGCGGATGTTGTCGACGAACCGCCGGGCCTCGGCGCGGGCCTCGGAGCTGTATCGCTGCAGCTCGGGCTTGTAGGTCTCCACCCGGTCGTCGTACACCACGATGTTGAACAGGTCGTCGTCGCGGAGGTTGTCGAGGACCGAGCCCAGGGCCTTGCGCGCCTGCTCGATCTTCTTGCCCGCCATCGAGCCCGAGCGGTCGAGCACGAAGACGACCGTCTTCGGAAGCGGCTTGGCGTCGGCCGCCTTGACCTCCGGGCTCGCCAAGACGAGGAAGTAGCCGTCGTCGCCGGCCGACGGCCGGTAGCTCAAGACCGAGGCCCCCAGCGCCCCCTCGGCGAGCGTGTAGACAACCCGGAAGTCGTTCGCCGACTCGACGTTCGACCGCTCCAGGCTCACGCGGACGTCGTGGTCGCCGGCGCGGTCGATCCGGGCGTCGTCGCTCGGGCAGAAGACCGATTTGATCGAGTCCTTGCTGCTGATCGCCACCCGCACGTTCAGCTTCTGGATCGCCTTCCCCGCGTGCTTCTGGGTCGAGAGCGGGTACGAGAACTCCACCACGTCCCGGTCGCGTCGGCAGAGCTGCGTGTAGCGGAGCAGCACCTTGCGCTCGGCCCCGGCCGGGATCGGGAAGACGCTGGTCCGATAGAGGCCCCGGCCCATGTATTCGAGGAGCGCGGGGTCGCGCTTGCCCCGGACGATCTCCTCGTAGATGCGGCGGGCCTCGTCCTTGCCGAGCAGGCGGCCGGGCAGCTCCTTGCCGTCGACCATCAGTACGAGGTTCTCGACCACCGCGTCCTCGGGGATCGGGAAGAAGTACTCGGACTCCAGATCCGTCGACCCGGGGTTGTAGAACGTCTGCGAGACCCGCACCTCGGCCGCCTGGTCGCGCACCGTGGCGTCGACGGCGACCTCGCGGATCTCGAACGACCGCCGGATCGGCACCGTGGGGCGTCGGTCGATGATCCAGCCCTGCGCGTTCGCCCTCACGCCCGCCCCCAGCCCCGCCGCAAGCAGCAAGGCCGTCACCACCCGCCCCGATGCGACGTTCCGTCCCGCACTCATGGCCGACTCCCCGGGCGACGCCCGTATCGGAAAGAGATCCAGAGGTCTTCCTCCCCGTTAGACGCACCAGCGTCCGGTTTCTGAGGAGCCGGTCCCCAGGATTCTCCGAATCTCCGTCGGCCGACTCGGGCGGACGAGGCCGCCCAGCTCCTTGAAGGATCACACCGATTTCGCTAGGATGACCGACGCAGCGATTGAGACTCAGGTTCAACAAGGTTGGGTTCGGAGGCCGGCGGGAACCGCTTGATGATGGAGCGCAGTCGAGTTCGCAAGGTCGGCCCGCGATCGTGGCCGATGTTCGTGGCGCTGGGCATGGGGGCGGCCGCGTCGCTCGCGAAGGGGGCCGAATCCCCGGCCGACCCGAAGCCCGTCCCGCCGCCGCCCGCCTCGGCTGAGGAGCGTCGGGCGAGGGCCGCGACGCTGCGGGAGGCCTACTTCAAGTCGTCGGGCGAATGGCCCGCGCCGCAGGTCGACCCGGGCGTCGATTGGCGGGAGTTGGGCCTCCTGCCGGCGCCACCGGCTCCGGCGGAGAACCCGCCGAGCCAGGCCAAGGCCGAGCTGGGCAAGAAGCTCTTCTTCGATCCCCGCGTTTCGGGCAGCGGCCAACTCGCCTGCGCCTCTTGCCACGACCCGGACCTGGGCTGGGCCGACGGCCGGACCACGGCTTATGGCCACCGCCGCGAGCCGCTGAGGCGGAACTCGCCGAGCATCATGAACCTGGCGTTCATGCCGGCGCTGTTCTGGGACGGCCGGGCCGAGAGCCTGGAGGACCAGGCGCGGCAGGTGATCCTCAACCCGTCCGAGATGAGCGCGACGCCCGAGTCGATCGTCGCGTCGCTGGCGGCCGTCCCCGAGTACCGCGAGGCGTATCACGGGGCCTTCGGGTCCGACCGGGTCGACGTCGAGTCCACGGCCAGGGCGCTCGCCGCGTTCGAGCGGACCGTCGTCGGGGGCCGCAGCGCGTTCGACAAGTTCCTGAAAGGCGATCGCGAGGCGCTCTCGGACGAGGCGGTGCTGGGGCTGGACCTCTTCCGGGGCAAGGCCCGGTGCCTCAACTGCCACAACGGCCCGGCCTTCAGCGACGGCAAGTTCCACGACCTCGGCCTCAGCTACTACGGCCGAGAGCTGGAGGACCTGGGGCGGTACAAGGCCACGGGGAAGCCCGAGGACGTCGGCCGGTTCCGCACGCCGAGCCTCCGCAACATCTCGGCGACGGGGCCTTACATGCACAACGGCCTGTTCGAGCTTTCCGGCGTCCTGAACATGTACAACGCCGGCATGGCGACCCTCAAGCGCAAGCCCGAGCAGGCCGACGACCCGCTCTTCCCGACCAAGTCCCCGCTGCTCAAGCCCCTGGGCCTGAACAAGCAGGAGCTGGGCGACCTCCGGGCCTTCCTGGAGTCGCTCGCCGAGCCCAGGCTCCGCGTCCGGGCCCCCGCGCTCCCCGGCCTCGAAGTCGCCCGCCCCCGCTGAACCCCCCGCCTTCGGAGATCGAGAATGCCCGCCGGCCCGCACCGTCCCCCGTTTCGTCGCGCGTTCACGCTGATCGAACTGCTCGTGGTCATCGCCATCATCGCCGTCCTGATCGCGCTTTTGCTGCCGGCCGTCCAGGCGGCGCGCGAGGCCGCCCGGCGCATGCAGTGCGCCAACAATCTCCGCCAGCTCGGGCTGGGGATGCACAACGTCCACACGGCGATGAACAGCTTCCCGATGAACGAGACGAGGCCCGTCACCCGCTACTGGGGGGCGCAGATCATCCCGTACATGGAGCAGGTGAACCTGTTCAACCTCTACAACATCGACGTCAACTACAACACGCCGCCGAACAGCACGGCGATCTCCTATCCGTTGGCGGTCTTCATGTGCCCGTCCACGCCCGAGTCCCCCCGGATGAACCCGGCGTTCCTCGCCGTGCCGGGGCCGGGGATGGACAAGTGGCCGGCCGCGGCGGCCGACTACGCGGCGAGCACCGGGATCTCGTCCAACCTATGGGCGGCGCCCTCGGTCATGAACAGCGGCCCGCCCTTCAGCACCGACGGCGTGCTCCAGGGGAACAATACGGCCGGCCGGCGGAACGTGGCCGAGATCACCGACGGCACCAGCAACACGATCCTGATCGTGGAGTCCGCCGGGCGTCCGCAGATCTGGCGGGCGGGGTTGAAGAAGGTGCCCGGCTCCGGGCTGACGACCGCCAACAGCTCGATCCTCTGCGGCTGGGGCGAGCCCAACGCCTTCAGCATCCGCGGCTACGACCAGGGGGGCGTCGTCAACAAGGGCCGATGCGCCGTCAACTGCTCCAACGTCTACGCCACCTACGCCTTCCACCCCGGCGGGGCCAACATCCTCCTGGCCGACGGCTCCACCCGATTCATCAAGGAGACCGTGGCCATCGAGACCTACGCCGCCCTCCTCACCCGCTCGGGCGGCGAGATCATCTCGGCGGACGCGCACTGACGTCGAGATCGCGCGGTCCGGACCGCCGCCCGAGGCCCTCCTTCCCGGCTTAATCCTCCCGCTTCCGCAGGAGCCGGGGCGTCGCCAGCCAGCGGAGGGCGTGGCGGTCGGCGTCGCGCGAGGGGCGGCGGAGGGCGGCGACGGCGCCCTTCTTGAAGGTGAAGGGCATGGCGTGGGGGTCTCCCAGCAGGAGCAGGCCGAGCAGCTCGTCGAGCGTCGGGTTGTGGCCGACGATCATGAGCGGGGCCTCGGGCTGGAGGCCCAGCCATTCGGCCACGTCGCGCGCGGTCGAGTCGGCGTGGAGCACGGCGGCGACCTCGATCACGCCGGCCATGCCCAGGCCCTCGGCGAGGATCTCGGCCGTCCGCTTCGCGCGGGGCAGGGGGCTCGTGACGATCCGGTCGACGGGGAGGTCCAGGGCGGCCAGGCCGCGGGCGACCTCGCGCATCCGACGCTCCCCCTTGGCGGTCAGCGGGCGCTCGTCGTCGGGGATCCCGGGGGTCCCGTGCTCGACGGCGATCCCGTGGCGGACGATGTACAATTCCCACATGATGACGTCTTTCTTGTTTCCCGGGAAATCGGCGTGATCGACGCCGTTGGACGACGCGACATCGGACGAGGCGAGCGAGGAGGCCGCGGTGGCCGGACGCGCACGCCCGTGGTTTCCGAAGGCTAGTGGACGAAGCGCCGCGACGATAGGAGGCAGGAGGATCCTAGCCCCTGAGGCGCTGCAGGGGAAGGATCGGGAGGGGGCCTTGGCCTGACGCTCCGGGACGAAGGAAGCCGCGGCCGAGCCCGCGACGGTCGTTTCCGAACTGACAAAGGCCACCCGGTTTCGATCCAATCTCGGTAGGCGGTGATTGAGTCGGCTCTCCCGAAGCGAAAGGACGCCGCTCCAGGAGGTTGCAGCCATGGCCCAGGCCGTCCCACGCACGGCCGGCGATGGACGCGACCTTCTTCGTGCTCCGCACGGGGGGCCGGTGGAAAGCCCCGGACGCTGCCGGTCTCTGAACCAGCAGCTCGGCCCGCCGCCGCTTCCGGGAGTGGGCGGAAGTGGGCGTCTTCCAGGGGTGGAAGGCCGAATGCGAGCGGAAGAGGGCAGGACCCTGTCGGATCGCCAGGCCGCTGGTTGGCCGAAGCGTCGATCGAGACCGCGACGGGCCACGCTCGCTTTTCCAGGAGTTCTCTTCGGCCGTGAATGAGAACGGCCCCGGGCTTTTCGAAGCCGGGGCCGTTTGCCTTTCCCGGACGACCGGGAGGTCAACCGCGTCGCCGAGCGCGGCCGACGGCCAGGGCGCCCAGGGCCCCGGTCGCGAGGAGGAGGCACCCGCCGGGTTCAGGGACCGGCGTGATGAACCCGTGGGTGACGCCGTTCACCACGTAGCTGCCGACCAGCTGGCCGCGGTCGTTGATCCCCGAGACGTACGTCGAGGAGCCTCCCGGGACGACGACGCTCGTGATCGCGCCGTCGACGTCTCTGATGAGGCCGGTGGCGATCGTCACGAATCCGCTGCTGGTGAAGAAGCTCACGACCGAATATCCCACGGCCGTCCCGACGTCGTTGAGACCGGTCCCGAAGGTCGCCATGCTCTGCTCGACGGCGTACGTCGTGATGCCGCCGTCGCTGGCGCGAAGGTAGCCGTAGAACGTCAGGCCGTCGAAGTAGAAGCCCGACACTTCCCCCTGGTCGTTGATGCCCTGCGCGTACGTCCAGGACGCGCCGGGGACGTCGAACGTCGAGAATGTGCCGTCCGCCGCGCGAATGAAGCCGTGGAAGTCGAAGGCGCCGCTGAGCGAATAAGTCCCGGCGATCTGCCCGAGGTTGTTCACGGCCCCGGCGTAGGTC
Source organism: Paludisphaera soli (assembly GCF_011064595.1). Classification (GTDB taxonomy): domain Bacteria; phylum Planctomycetota; class Planctomycetia; order Isosphaerales; family Isosphaeraceae; genus Paludisphaera; species Paludisphaera soli. The sequence goes on from NZ_JAALJI010000034.1 coordinate 9,132, forward strand.
GCGACCGCCCCCGGGACGACGAAGGGGGTGATCGTCCCGTCGACGCCCCGCTCATACCCGCCGAATCCCAGCCCGGTGTCGAAATAGCCGACGACGGTCCCGCCGTCGTTGATCCCCTTCCCGTAGGTCGACAGGGCTCCCGCCACGTCGAAAGCGGAGATCGAGCCGTCGGCCAGGCGGATGAAGCCGTGCGAAGTCCCGCCGACCGCGTAGGTGCCGACAGCGACCCCCATCTCGTTCACCCCCTCAAGGACGGTCGACGTGGCCCCCGGGACGTCAACGGTCGTGAACGACCCGCCTTGCGCCCCCCGCGCCCCGAGAATGCCGGAAACGATCAACAATCCTTTCGCAACCGCGAGCGCACGATTCATCGAGGATGCTCCCTGAAGGCCCGGGCCGATGGGCTGAGGCGGGACCGGTCGGTTTCGCGGTCGACGACCGCTCGGGGATGGGGAAGCGAGGGCTTCCGGAAACTCCGCCGCGAGGCGAGGCCGCGCCCCGCAGCAGAGCCTAGGGGCACGAACAAGTTCCTCATCCTCCCCTTGCGATCGCAAATGCACAATTGCAACCACCGCCCCCGCTGTCAAGCCGACGCGGCCCGAACCTGGCACCAACCCAAGCGTGACGATCTGGCAGGGTCATTTTAGTCGAACTCGGGCAACCTTCGATGCAAAATCTCCCCTTGCAGGTGTTTTGGGCGACCGGGCGGTTCGAAAACCCCACGCGGTCGGGCGGTCGGCAGGCGGAATCGCCGACGACGGGCCCAGGGGCGGGCACCCCGGTCGGCCGCCGCGGGGCCGCGTTCGATTCCGCCAGTCCGAAGCGTTCGGAAAAGAAATCCGGCGTTTCGAAATAAAAGTTAGATTTCGTTTGACTCGCCTCGGGCGCGACGATTAACTGATCAGTCGATATGCCTGATGAGGAAACATGCTGGTCCCTTGATAGCCTGATTCGCTCAGACATGATGAGTCTTATGGAATCAGGACATATTGGAAACTAATTCCTTTCGACGAGGATCGGGACCTCTCGGTCGGACGAGTCGCAAGGGCGAAGCGCGCCTGAAGACACCTTGACGAGCGGCCGCCCGCACCTCCCTTCGCGGGCGAGGCCGCCGATCCATCGCAGGGGGAGGCCCCGCCGCGCCGAGGCTGCGCCGGGCCTCTCGCCCCGTACTCGCGACGACCGAGCGAGGCGCATGGTCGCGCCTGCGTCCGGCCCGGATCCTGTCGGTCGATCCAAGGAAGGAGGCGTCCCCAGACGAGCAGCGGTTCGGCCGGCGTCGGCCGAGGTCACAAGGAGATCCTCCCATGTCCCTTTCCGTTTCCCGGCGGCGTCAGGGCGGCTCGTCACAGGCTCGTCGCGGAGGCTCTCGTGGCGACCGGGCCAGGGCCGCGGGCGGGTTCCGGCCGATCCTGCTCGATCTCGAGGATCGGACCCTGATGGCGACCTTGATCGTCACCAGCGTCGCGGACGCGGGCCCGGGGTCCTTGCGGGGCCAGATCGCGGCGGCGGCCGCGGGGGACGTGATCCGGTTCGACAACGCGCTCGTGGGCCGCACGATCACGCTCACCACCGGCGAGCTGGTGATCTCCCGGGACGTGTCCATCATCGGCCCGGGGTCGAATCGCCTGACGATCAGCGCGGCGTTGAATTCGCGGGTGATCCTCGTCGCCCCCGCGCAGCCGGCGCCCGGGATCGCGGCGACCGCCCTGATCGACGTGACGATCGCCGGCCTGACGATCACCCAGGGGCGGGCGACGAGCAGCTCGCCGAACGGGAGTCGGGGGGGCGGCGTCTACGCCAGCTCGGCCGACCTGAGCCTGACCGACGTGATCCTCGTCGGCAACGAGGCCAAGGGCTCGCCCGGCTCGATCGGCGCCGCCGGGGCCAACGGGGTCGACGGGACCGACAGCACGCAAGGCAACGGGACGAACGGCACGAGCGGCGGGAGCGGGGGGGCGGGCGGCTCCGGCGGCCAGGCCTTCGGGGGCGGGATCTTCCTGACCGGGGGGGACCTCACGCTGACCGACAGCACCCTGGCGTCGAACGCCTCGTACGGCGGCCCGGGGGGCTCGGGCGGTGCCGGCGGCAACGGAGGCGCCGGGGGCGACGGCACCCTGAGCCTGACGACGGCCGGCGCGGGGGGCAACGGCGGCGACGCCGGCAACGGAGCCAACGCGGGCTCGGGCGGCTCCGGCGGCTCGGGATACGGCGGCGGCGTCTATTTCGCGGGCGGGTCCCTCACGGCGACCCGGACCCTGGTCACGTCGAACCTGGCGGTCGGCGGGCCGGGGGGCCACGGCGGGCTCGGCGGCGCGGGGGGCGCCGGGGGGGTCGGCTCGCTCTCCGCGAACATCGCCGACCGGAGCGGGAGCAGCCAGGGGGGCAACGGCGGCGACGCCGGCCGCGGCGGCAACGGGGGGTCCGGCGGCGCGGGCGGGTCGGGCCTCGGCGGCGGCATCTACGTCGCGAGCGGGAACCTGTCGGCGGCCGCGAGCATCATCTCGGCCGACCAGGCCCGGGGCGGGGCCGGCGGGCGCGGCGGGAACGCCGGCGCCGGCGGGGCCGGCGGATCGGGGACGCGGTTCGAGGTCGCCTTCTCGTTCGTCGTGAACACCCTGGCCGACCCGATCAACGGCGCGGGGGGCCACGGCGGCAACGGCGGGGCCGGCGGATCGGGGGGCGCCGGGGGCGCGGCGCTCGGCGGCGGGATCTTCTCGGCCGGCGGCAACGTCGTGATCGCGGGGTCGCAGATGACGGCGGACCAGGCCGTCGCCGGGGCCGGCGGCGCCGCGGGGTCCGGCGGGAACGCCGGGGCCGGCGGCGGCGGCTTTGACTTCTCGCTGACCGTGAACGTCACCGTGAACGTCGACATCAGCGTCGGGGCCGACGCCGAGCAGGTCTGCGACCTGCTGGTCGCGGCCAACGGCGTGCAGGAGGTCCGCAATCGGGAGACGGGCGAGATCTGCACGGACTGCATCTCGGACTTCGACTTCTCCGTCCAGTCCGCGGACCGGAGCGGGAAGGGGGGCAACGGCGGGAGCGGCGGCGCGGGCGGGGCCGGTGGGGTCGGGGGCCGGGCCGAGGGCGGGGCCGTGTACGTCTCCAACAACGAGACGAGCGCGAACGTCGTCGCGATCAACGGCACGACGATCGCCACGGCCCAGGCGGTCGCGGGCGCGGGGGGCACCGCGGGGAACGCGGGTTCGGGCGCCGGCGGCGGTTTCGGGGCCCAGATCCTCGACACGATCACGGTCACGGTCGACGTGAACGTGGACATCACCGTGGTCGTGGAGTTCTGCCTCTTCGTGCCCGTCGGGACGAGCGTGGAGACCAAGGTCACCACCAACACGACGATCACCGACAACCCGATCATCAACGGCGTCGGCGGGATCGGCGGGGCCGCCGGGACGGGCGGTCGCGGCGGCGACGGCGGCGACGCCCGGGGCGGGGCGGTGTTCGCCTCGGGGCGGGGCGTCGGCTTCGTGAACAGCCAGATCAGCGGCTCGCAGGCCGTCGGCGGGTCGGGCGGCGGGGGCGGGGCCGGCGGCTCGGCGGCGAACGACGGGCTGACGATCCTGGCGTTCAAGACCCTCGCGGTCGGCAACGGCGGGGCGGGCGGCGTCGGCGGCGTCGGCGGCGACGCCTCGGGCGGCGGGCTCTACGTCGTGAGCGCGCCGCTCGTCGTATCGAACAGTACCATCGGCACGTCGTCGGCCCTGGCCGCCTCGGGGGGCTCCGGAGGTGCCGGCGGCGCCGGCAACTTCGCCGTCAACAGCAGCACCACGGCCGCCGACGGCGCGAGCGGCGGGGCCGGCGGCCGGGCCGCGGGGGGCGGGATCTACTACTCCGGGCCGCAGCTCGCGATCGGCGGGTCGACCCTGTCGAACGACGCGGCGGCCGGCGGGGCCGGCGGGGCCGGCGGGCAGGGGGGCTCGGGGGGCGTGGTGCTCCTCTTCGACGGCACCACCCAGATCGCCCGCAACGGCGACGGCGGGCTCGGCGGCGCGGGCGGGGCCGGCCTCGGCGGCGGCCTCTTCAACGACGCCGCGGCCGCGACGGTCTCGGCCAGCACGTTCCAGGCGAACGCGGCGACCGGCGGGGCCGGCGGCGCGGGGGGCGGCGGGGGCGGCTTCGGCCTCCTGATCAACAGCTCGCCCGAGCCCGCCGCGATCAATCCGGGCGTCCAGGCGGGCGTCGGCGGGAACGGCGGCGTGGGCGGCCTCGGGGCCGGCGGCGGCATCTACAACGTCGCCAACTCCCGGCTGCCGGCGACGCTGGTGCTGTCCCTGCCGGTCTCGATGACCGGCAACGCCGCGACCGGCGGGGCCGGCGGCGCGGGGGGCGCCGGCGGCGCGCTCAACATCAAGGTGAACGCGGGGGCGGCGAACGGCTCCGACGGCGGCCTCGGCGGGGCCGGCGGCTCGGGGCTCGGGGGCGGGCTGTACAACCCCACGTCGCTCGTCACCTTCTCCACGGCGGTCGCCCCGGCGGCGACGGCTGCCGCGACCCCGGCGATCTTCACCCTCACCGGCAACCGCGCGACCGGCGGGGCCGGCGGCGCGGGGGGCTCGGCGAGCTTCCTCGGCGGCGTGGTCGTCGGCGCCTCGGCGAACGTCCTGGGGGCGACGGGGGGCCGGGGAGGCTCCGGCGGCGCGGGGCAGGGGGGCGGGATCTGGAACGCGCCCGGCAATTTCGCGTTGCCGGCCTCGTCCGTCGTGACGACCAACGCGGCGACCGGCGGGGCCGGCGGCGCGGGGGGAGGCGGCGGCACCCTGAGCAGCATCTCGACGAATCCTACGAATCAGGCCGCCGGGATCGTCGTCTCGGGCGGGTCCGGCGGGCTCGGCGGGCTCGGCGGCGCGGGCCAGGGGGGCGCGCTCTACAACACCGGGGCCAATCTCCAGATCTTGGCACTGAGCGGGGCGACCGGGAACACGGCGACCGGCGGCGCCGGCGGCGCGGGGGGGCTCGGCAGCCTGATCGGCAGCCTGCTGGGGACGCCCTTCGTCGTGGCGATCGGCGGGGCCGGCGGCGCGGGGAACCGCGGCGGCGACGGCTCGGGCGGATTCGTCTTCAACACGGGCTCGGGAATGCTCGTCCAGTTGAGCGAGCTGAGCGGAAACTCGGCGACCGGCGGCGCCGGCGGCTCCGGCGGCGCGGGGAGCCTCGTGGCCAGCCTCATCAGCATCCCTTTCAGCAGCGGGATCGGGGGCGCCGGCGGGGCCGGCGGGGCCGGCGGGCACGGCTCGGGCGGCGCGGTCTTCAACTCGGGGACCGGCCTGCGGATCGTCCAGAGCACCCTGGCGAACGACGCGGCGACCGGCGGGGCCGGCGGCGCGGGGGGGCTCGGCGGCACGGGCGCGATCATCAACATGGGCGACATCCCCAACGGCTTCACGCTCGGCAGCGCCAACGCGGGCGCCGGCGGCGCGGGGGGGCGGGGAGGCGATGGCCGCGGCGGGGCGCTGTACAACACGGCGTCGGGCCTGGCGATCACGAACGGCCTGTTCACGGGAGATCGGGCCGCGGGCGGGGCCGGCGGCGGCGGCGGGCTCGGCGGCTTCGGGGGATCGATCGCCATCCTCGCGCAGTCCGGCAACGCCTCGGGCGGCAACGCGAACGGCGGACGGGGCGGGGCCGGCGGCGCCGGCGGCGACGGCCTCGGCGGCGCGATCTACAATACGTCTTCCGCCGCGGTCATCCTGAACAGCCCCCTGAATGCGAACTCGGTGATCGGCGGAGCCGGCGGGAGCGGCGGGCTCGGCGGCTTCGGGGGCTCGATCGGCGTCACGGCCTATCGCGGCAACGCGGCCGGCGGCTCCGCCCTCGGCGGCGACGGCGGCGACGGCGGGGCGGGCGGCGACGGCCTCGGCGGCGCCCTCTACAACACCGGCGCCAACCTGATCTACAACATCGCACCGCCGGCCGAGGGCATCCCCAGCCCGATCGGCCAGGCGACGCCCGGGGCGAAGTTCGACCCGGGCAACCTCAATTTCCTGATCGGAAACGCGGCGACCGGCGGGGCCGGCGGCGCGGGGGGCGCCGGCGGGGCCGGCGGGACGGTGGCCGTCCAGTCGTTCGTCGGGACGATCAGCCGGGGCTCGAGCGACGGCGGAGACGGCGGTGGCGGGGGGGCCGGCGGCGACGGCCTCGGCGGGGCGATCCACAACACCGGGTCGACCTTCACGGTCTCGGCGTTCACCCCGCTCGGGGGGGCGCCGGCGGCGGGCCCTGGCGCGCTCGGGTCGTCGATCCTGCTGAACCTCCTGAACGCCAACACGGCGACCGGCGGGGCCGGCGGCGCGGGCGGCGGCGGGGGCAACGACGGCTCCCTGAGCTTCATCGGGACCGAGGCCAACGGCCCGGTCGGCGGCGACGGCGGCGACGGCGGATGGGGAGGAGCGGGCGCCGGCGGCGCGATCTACAATTCCGCCTCGTCCTTCGCCGTGCTGGGATTCAGCTCGCTGAGGACGACCGCGACGATCGATCTCGGCCCGCCGATCCTGCTCGCCCAGAGCCTGGCGTCCGGCCTGTCCTTCTCGGTCCAGTACAACGCGCTGGACGACAACACGGCCCGAGGCGGCGCGGGGGGCGCCGGCGGGGCCGGCGGCGGCAACGGCGGGCTCAGCACCTCGGGCGGCAACGCCAACGGCAGCAACCGCCGCGGCGGGAGCGGCGGCGATGGCGGCGGCGGCGGTTACGCCGCCGGCGGGGCCGTCGAGAACTTCGGGTCCAACTTCACCGTCGCGGCGTTCAGCACGCTCGCGGGCTCGCGCGGCCCCAACAACAGCGCGCTCGCCACGCGGGCCGTCGCGGCGACCCCCAGCCCGCTCACGTTCCTCACGGTGGGGGTCCGCTCCCTCTCCGGGAACAAGGCGATCGGCGGGGCCGGCGGCGCGGGCGGTGCCGGCGGCGGCAACGGCGGGCTCACGGCGAGCCTCGGCAACGCCGACGGCGGCGTCGGCGGCGACGGCGGCTGGGGGGGGGACGGCGGCGACGCCTACGGCGGGGCCGTCGCCAACTCCGGCGCGAACTTCCTCTCGACGATCTTCAGCGCGACCCCGTGGTCCGGCGGCGGGGGCGCGAGCGTGCCCGCCGTCTCCAGCCCGCTCGTGCGGCTCTTCTCGCTGACGGTCAACGTCACCGACCTGTCCGACAATTCGGCCCAGGGAGGCGCGGGGGGCGTCGGCAGGGCCGGCGGCGGAAACGGCGGCGTCGCGGTTATCGGCCAGGCCCGAGGCGGGCGCGGCGGCGACGGCGGCGGCGGCGGCTGGGGCGGCGACGCCTACGGCGGGGCCGTCGACAACGACGGCGTGAACTTCCGCTCGCTCGTCTTCAGCGCGGTCGACGGCCGGTTCGACTCGCAGTCTTCGATCCAGAAGCTCTTCGTGGACTTCGCGACCTTGAACGTGCGCAACCTCTCCGGCGACTCCGCCGTGGGCGGGGCCGGCGGCGCGGGCGGGGCCGGCGGCGGCGACGGCGGCGTCTATCTGCAGAACCCCGGAACGCCCAACCCCGGCCCCCCGATCTCCCTCGACGTGCCGGGAGGCTTCGGCGGCCACGGCGGCGCGGGGGGATCCGGCGGCGACGCCTACGGCGGGGCGATCGACAACTCCGCCGACGGCTTCCTCATCGCGGTCTTCAGCACGGTGATGAACTCCTCGAACGGGTCGAGCACCGCCGCGACGGTCGGGCCCGAGGTCTTTATGAGCGGGCTGACCGTCAACCTCACGACGCTGTCGGACGACTCGGCGATCGGCGGGGCCGGCGGGAACGGCGGCCTCGGCGGCGGCAACGGCGGCGTGACCCTGACCACGCTGCACGCCAACGGCGGGGTCGGCGGCGACGGCGGCGCGGGGGGCGACGGCGGCGACGCCGCGGGCGGTGCCGTGAACAACAGCGGCGACGGCTTCATCGTCGCCAAGTTCAGCACCCTGGCCGTGGCGGCCTACACCACGCCCCGGATCAACATCTCGATCGGCACGGCGAACATCGTCATCCGCGAACTCTCCGGCGACAAGGCCGTGGGCGGGGCCGGCGGCGTCGGCGGCGGCGGCGGGGCCAACGGCGGAGTGGGCGACGCCGACGGCGGGATCGGCGGCGACGGCGGCGCGGGCGGGGACGGCGGCGACGCCCTCGGCGGGGCCATCCGCAACGGCGGGCTCAGCCGGGAGGACGGCGAAGGGACCGGCGACTTCCCCGGCGGCGACGGCTTCACCATCGCCGACTTCAGCTCGATCACCATGGTCAAATCGGGCGGGGTGGTCGTGGCCGGACGGGTCGCCGCGACGCCGTACAGCCCGCTGTTCAACGTCTCGGTCGCCAACCTGACCATCGCCGACGCGAACCTCGTGAACGACCAGGCGATCGGCGGGGCCGGCGGCGCCGGAGGGCTGGGCGGCGGCAACGGCGGCCAGAACCTGGGCGTCGGCAACTCGAACGGCGGCGTCGGCGGGGCCGGCGGCGCCGGAGGAGACGGCGGGGACGCGTCGGGCGGGGCGATCGACAACACGGGCGACGGCTTCGTGATCGCGAAGTTCAGCACCCTGAGCAACGCCTATCCGACCGAATACGTCGGGGTCGCCAACGTGGTCCCGGTCTCCATCTATCAGCGGGTCAACATGAGCATCACCCTCGGGCTGCTCACCGACGACTCGGCGATCGGCGGGGCCGGCGGCGCCGGGGGCCTCGGCGGCGGCAACGGCGGGGTCACCGCCGGCAAGAACGTCAACGGCGGCACGGGGGGCGACGGCGGGGCGGCCGGCGACGGCGGGTCGGCCCGCGGCGGCGCGATCCGCAACCATCCGGTGGTCGACCAGACGCCGCTGCGGATCGTGGTGGGCGACGTGGTCACGGCGGTCGCCAGCGGCAACCCCATCAACAGTTTCTACACGACCGTGTTCAACATCGCGGCGCGGTTCGACGCCCTGTCGCGCGACTCGGCGATCGGCGGGGCCGGCGGCAAGGGAGGTCAGGGCGGCGGCAACGGCGGCCAGACCGCCTCGGGCAACGCAAACGGCGGCATGGGCGGCAACGGCGGGGCCGGCGGCGACGGCGGCTCGGCGACCGGGGGCGCCCTGGACAACACGGCCGCGAACTTCGTGATCCCGGCCTTCTACAAGCTGGTCGGCAACCGGGCGAACGGCGGCGCCGGCGGCGCCGGCGGCGACCACGGCGGCAAGGGGGGCTTCACCTTCTTCACCGGCTACAACGACCCCGGCGTCGGCGGGAACGGCGGCGACGGCGGCGACGGCGGCTCCGCGACCGGCGGGGCGATCTTCAACCAGGGAGCCGGGTTCTCGGTCGGGGCGCAGGCGGCGTTCACGAACGACCAGGCCAACGGCGGCGCGGGCGGCGCCGGCGGGGCGGGGGGCGCCTACTGCGGCGACTCCCGGATCCGCGGCGACGGCGGCGACGGCGGGAACGGCGGCGCGGCCGGAGGGGGCGCGATCGCCAACCAGGGCGACGGCTTCACCCTGGCGGCCCCCAGCTCGTTCAGCAGCGACCGGGCCGTGGGCGGGGCCGGCGGGAACGGCGGCAACGGCGGGCCCTCGCCGCAGGGGGGGACGAACGGCGGCGACGGCGGGGACGGCGGCGACGCCAGCGGCGGCGCCATCCTGAACGTCGCGCTCAACTTCAAGGCCACCACCGCCAGCTTCCTCTTCGACGACGCGATCGGCGGCAACGCCGGCAACGGCGGCCGGGGCTTCGGCGCGGGCGTGGGCGGCGACGGCGGCGACGGCGGCGACGCGCTGGGCGGGTCGGTCGCCTCGCTGGGGTCGATCACTTTGGCGGAGGGCTCGATGTCGCTCGGCAACGCCAACGCCGGCAACGGCGGCTCCGGCTGGACCGGGGGGGCGGGCGGCTCGGCGATCGGCGGCGGCATCCTCGCGGCCGGCGGGCTCCGCCAGGGGGGCGGCCTGAGCCTGAGCAAGTTCACGGTCACCTTCACCGCGGCCCGAGGAGGCGCGGGGGGAGCCGGCACGATCAAGGCCGGCGGGGCCGGCGGGGCCGCGGCCGGCGGGGGCGTGGCCATCCTCTCGGGCGTGGCGACGATCGACGCCTCGTCCCTGGGCAACAACCAGGCGCTCGGCGGCTCCGGGGGGAGCGGCGGGGCGGGGATGGCCGGCGGCGCCGGCGGCTCCGCGACCGGCGGCGGCCTGGCCTCGGCCGGGACGACCACGGTCACCGGGACCACCGTCTCCGGGAACGTCGCGCAGGGGGGCAACGGCGGCGGCGCGGCCACCGGCGGGACCGGCGGCGCGGGCGGCGACGCCCTCGGCGGCGGCATCGGGGTCGCCGGCGGCAGGCTGACGTTCAAGGGGGGCTCGGTCGTGTCGAACACGGCCCGGGGGGGCAATGGCGGGAGCGCGGCCTTCAAGGGCGTCGGCGGCGCGGGGGGCAACGGCTACGGCGGCGGCGTGCACGTCTCCGGGGTCGCCGCGGTCGACCTGATCGACGCGGCCATCGGCGCGTTCTTCGCCGGCAACCAGGCGATCGGCGGCTCGGCCGGCTCCGGGGGCTTGCTGGGCGTGAACGGCGCCGGCGGCAAGGGCGTCGGCGGGGGCCTGTTCCTGACCGTCGCAGGGTCGACGAAGAAGAACACGACGGTCGCCTTCAACGCGGCGTCCACGAGCGACAACGACATCCACGGTCCCATCACCAACCTGTGAGGTTTCGATCCTTTGATGAACCGTGAGACGTTGCGAAGGAAAGCGGTCGCGCCGACCCGAGTCGTCTCGTCCCCCCGCGGCCGCGCGTGTCGGCCGGCCCGGGGGGATCGAGAGGTCGGGGTGCTCATCGAAAGGCGGCGAGGACAGTGAAGAACACGCCGGACTTCGATTGGATGGTGCTGACTCCCGGAGGATCCCCGGACCCGTCGCTGGCGATCGCCGGCGGCCGGGCCGGGGCCGTCGGGGTCCTGAACCTCGAATTCATCGACGAAGCGGGGCCTGCCCTGTCGGCCCTGGATCGCCTGGCGACGCTCGGGCGAGGCCGGCTCGGCGTCCTGCTGGACGCGGGATCGGCCGAATTGCTGCGGGCGATCTTGGCGCGGCGGCCGGCCGGGCTGGAGTCCATCCTGCTAGCCGGCGGCGGCACCGACCCGGACGGGCTCAAGCCGCTCGTGGGGCCGATCCACGAGGCCGGACTGCGGGCGATCCTGGTGGCGACCTCGCTGGAGGAGGCCCTGGCGGGGCAGGAGGCCGGCGCGGACGCCGTGGTCGCCAAGGGGAATGAGGCCGGCGGCTGGGTGGGGGATGAAACGACCTTCGTCCTGCTCCAGCGGCTGATCCCCCGCCTGGGAGTTCCGGTCTGGGCGTGGGGCGGCGTCGGCCCGTGCACGGCGGCCGCCTGCCGGGTCGCCGGGGCCGCGGGCGCCGTGCTGGACGGCCAGCTGCTCTTGACGCGGGAGTCGCCCGCGTCCGACCGCCTGCGGGAGCGCCTCGCGAGCATGGACGGCAGCGAGACGGCCTGCGTCGGGGGCGCGTTCGGGGCGGGGTTCCGGGCCTACTCCCGGCCCGACCTGCCGAGTCCGGCCGAGCTGCGGCGGCTGGAGGCCACGGCCCTGGTCGCGGAGCGACCGGCGACGGCGGTACGCCACGCCTGGCGAGCCGCGATCCGACGCCGGGTCGACTGGCGGACGCCCGAGACGTCGCTCCTCGCCCTGGGCCAGGACGCGGCCTTCGCCGCCGGCCTGGCGCAGCGGTTCGGCACGGTCGGCGGCGTGCTGACCGGGCTCGATGCGGCCGTCCGCGAGGCGTTCGCGGACGGCGGCGGATGCGGGGCCTTCGCCGAGGGATCGCCCTGGGCGCGGGCGCACGGGACGCGGTTCCCGATCGCCCAGGGGCCGATGACTCGGGTCAGCGACCGGGCCGAGTTCGCCGCCGCGGTCGCGGAGGCCGGCGCCCTGCCGTTCCTGGCCCTGGCCCTGATGCGCGGCCCGGAGGCGCGGACGCTTCTGGAGGAGACGCGGAGCCGCCTGGGCGGCCGCCCCTGGGGGGTCGGGGTCCTCGGCTTCGTCCCGCCGGAGTTGAGGGCGGAGCAGCTCGAGGTCGTCCGCGCCAACAAGCCCCCCTTCGTCCTGATCGCCGGAGGCCGGCCAGATCAATCGAAGGCCCTGGAGGAAGACGGGATCCCGAGCTACCTGCACGTCCCGTCGCCGGGCCTGCTGCGCATCTTCCTCAAGCAGGGCGCGCGGCGGTTCGTCTTCGAGGGGAGGGAGTGCGGCGGCCACGTCGGGCCGAGGACGAGCTTCGTGCTGTGGGAGAGCCTGATCGAGGTGCTCGCCGAGCACCTGACGCGCGGGGTCGACGCCTCGGCGTATCACGTCCTGTTCGCCGGCGGCGTGCACGACGGGCTCTCGTCCGCGATGGTCGGCGCGCTGGCTTCGCCGCTGATCCGCCGCGGGGTGCGCGTCGGGGTCCTTCTGGGGACGGCTTACCTGTTCACCCGCGAGGCGGTGCAGACGGGCGCGATCACGGCCGGCTTCCAGCAAGCGGCCCTGGCCTGCGACCGCACGGTCCTGCTGGAGAGCGGCCCGGGGCACGCGACGCGTTGCGCGTCGTCGCCGTTCGTCGCGGACTTCGAGGGGGAGAAGCGGCGGCTGATCCGCCGGGGCCTCCCGGCGGAGGAGCTGCGGCGGGGCCTGGAGGAGCTGAACATCGGCCGCCTCCGGGTCGCGTCGAAGGGGCTCGACCACAACCCCCGATTCGGCGAGGACCCCGCGGCGCCCAAGCTCGTCGAGCTGGGGGACGAGGAGCAGTGGGCGCGAGGGCTGTACATGATCGGGCAGGTCGCCGGCCTGCGCGACGGCGTCTGCACGCTGGCCGAGCTTCACGCCGACGTGGCGGCCGGGCGCGGCCGATCTCCGGCGGCGTCGCCCCGGCCGGCCGAGGCCGCCGCGGCGAAGTCGCCCCCCCCCGCCGCGATCGCGATCGTCGGGATGGCCTGCATCCTGCCCGGCGCGCCCGACCTGAGGACGTTCTGGTCCAATATCCTCAACAAGGTCGACGCGATCACGGAAGTCCCCGCCGACCGCTGGGACTGGCGGCGGTACTTCGACCCCTCGCGGTCGGCGAGGGACAAGATCTACTCGCGCTGGGGGGGGTTCATCGGCGACGTGGCGTTCGACCCGGCGGACTTCGGGATGCCCCCCAGCTCGCTCCGCTCGATCGAGCCGTTCCAGCTCCTGGCGCTGGCCGTGGTGCGGTCGGCCCTGGATGACGCGGGCTACCTGGACCGGCCGTTCCCCCGCGAGCGGACGTCGGTGATCCTCGGGGCGGGGGGGGGAGGGTCCGACCTGACGGCCGGTTACATGGTGCGCTCGTGCCTGCCGTCGCTGTTCAACGGCGAGGCGGCGGCCGTCACCGAGCGGCTGGGCGGCCTGCTGCCGGAATGGACCGAGGACTCGTTCCCCGGGATCCTGATGAACGTGGCGGCGGGGCGGGTGGCCAACCGGTTCGACCTGGGTGGGGTCAACTACACGGTGGACGCCGCCTGCGCGTCGTCGCTGGCCGCGGTGAACCTGGCGGTGCGCGACCTGGAGGCGGGGACGAGCGACGTGGCGATCGTGGGGGGCGTGGACGCGATCCAGAACCCGTTCGCCTTCCTCTGCTTCAGCAAGACCCAGGCGCTGTCGCCCAACGGCCGCTGCCGCACTTTCGACGAGGAGGGGGACGGGATCGCCATCAGCGAGGGCTTCGCCGCCGTGATCCTCAAGCGGCTGGACGACGCCGAGCGCGACGGCGACCGGGTCTACGCGGTGATCCGGGGCGTCGGCGGCGCGAGCGACGGCCGCGACCGCGGGCTGACGGCCCCCCGGCCCGAAGGGCAGGTCCGGGCCCTGCGGCGGGCTTATGCACAGGCCGGGTTCTCGCCCGCGACCGTGGGGCTGATCGAGGCCCACGGCACCGGGACGGTGGCCGGGGACCAGGCCGAGATCAAGGCCCTCACCATGTTCTTCGGCGAGGCTGGCGCGGCGAGGCAAGGGTGCGCGGTCGGCTCGATCAAGTCGATGATCGGGCACACGAAGGCCACCGCCGGGGTGGCCGGGCTGATCAAGGCCGCGCTCGCGCTGAACCATCGGGTGCTCCCGCCGACCCTGGGCGTCAGCCGGCCCAACCCCAAGGCGAACTTCCCGGAAAGCCCGTTCTACGTGAACACCGAGCCCCGGCCCTGGATCCACGCCGAGGGCCTTGAGCCGCGACGGGCCGGCGTGAGTGCGTTCGGCTTCGGGGGCACGAACTTCCACGTCGCCCTGGAGGAGTACACGGCCGATTTCGTCGCCGACCGCGCCGCGTCGCGGGACCCCTGGCCGGCCGAACTCTTCCTCTGGCGCGGCCGATCGCGGGGGGCGATCCTCGAGGCGATCGGACGCGTCGCCGGCCCGCTGAAGTCCGGCGCCCGGCCCGACCCGGGCCACCTGGCCCGCTCGCTGGCCCGGGCGGCGGAGGCGGAGGCGCCGGGGGGGCCGTCGCTGGCGATCGTCGCCTCCTCGCTCGACGACCTCGCCGCGAAGCTCGACGCGGCGCGGGACCTGCTCGGCTCCGATGTCGAGCGTCGCCACGACCCCGGCGGCGTCCACTTCGCGGAGCGTCCGCTCGCGGGCGACGGCCGGATCGCCTTCCTCTTCCCCGGCCAGGGCTCGCAGTACGTCAACATGACGCGGGACATGGCCCTGGCGTTCGACGAGGTGCGCGAGGGCTTCGAACGCGCCGACCGCGTCCTGGCCGACGAACTGGGAGGCCCGCTCAGCCGCTGGATCTTCCCCCCGCCGGTCTTCGACGCGGAGGACGAGAAGAACCTCCAAATTGCCCTGACGGAGACGCGGATCGCGCAGCCGGCGCTGGCGGCGACCGACCTGGCGGTCCTCCGTCTGCTCCGGGGGCTGGGGATCGCGCCCGACATGACGGCGGGCCACAGCTTCGGCGAGTTCGTCGCCCTGTGCGCCGCGGGATCCCTCGGCGAGCAGGAGCTGCTGGAAATCGCGGCGGCCCGCGGCCGCTTCATCGGGGAATGCACCACCGATGAGAGCGGGGCGATGGCGGCGATCGTCGCCGCGCCGGACGAGCTGGGGCCGCTCCTACTGGCCGACGCCGGCCTGACGCTCGCCAACCTCAACGCCCCCCGGCAGACGGTCGTGGCCGGGACGCGGGCGGCCGTGGACAAGGCGATGGCGTGGTGCCGGGACAGGGGCCTGCAGGCTCGGCGTCTCCCCGTCGCCTGCGGCTTCCATTCCCCGCTCGTCGCGCCGGCGCAACGGAAGCTCTCCGAGCGGATCCGCCGGCTGACGATCGCCGCGCCCCGCATCCCGGTCTACTCGAACACCACGGCGGCCCCGTATCCCGAGGCCCCCGCCGCCATCGCCGACCTGCTGGCCGACCATCTGGTCCGCCCGGTGGAATTCGTGCGGCAGGTCGAGGCGATGTACGAGGCCGGCGCCCGCCTCTTCGTGGAAGTGGGGCCGCGACAGGTCCTGAGCGGGCTCGTCGACCAGATCCTCGGCGACCGCCCCCACGCCTGCGCCTCGTTCGATCGGCCCGGATGGGACGGCCTCGCGGCCCTGCTCCATGGCCTCGCGACCCTGGCGGCGGAGGGCGTTCCGCCGCGAGCCGAGGCGCTCTTCCGGGGGCGTTCGTTCCGCCCGGGGGATCCTCTGATGCGGGCCGAGGGGGCCGGGCCCGAGCCGCTCTCGCCGACGGCCTGGCTGGTCAACGGCGGCTCGGCCCGCCCCGCACGCCCCAAGGCGGACGAGGTCCGGACCACGGCCTCGCCGCCCGCCGGGACGTCGGTCGTCCCAAGGGCTCCTCTCTCCCCGTCGCCGGCCGGGGGGGATGGTCGTCGTCCTCGCGAGGCGCCCCCGGAGGCCCCGCCTCCGAGGGCGCCCCAGCAACCAGGGAAACCGCCTCGGCACGACCTGCCGAACGGCGATGGGGTCACCCGGGACGAATCGGGCGCCCGCGCCCGATTCGCGATTCATCGAGGTTCCGCGAACGAGGGAGGGTCCATGTCTCGATCATCCGTCCACAGCCCCCGTTTCAACGGGGAGGTGCCGCCGTCCCACTCGGAGCCGGCCCGTCCTCGGGATTACCCGGAATCCGCGCCGCCGTCCGCCCCGAACGGGCACGGTTCGGCCGACCTCGCGCGTCAATTTCAGCAGGTCATGATGCGTTTCCTCCAGACCCAGGAGACCGTGATGCATGACCTGCTCGTGTACCTCGGCTCCCAGCCGACGCTCGCGTCGGACCCTCATCGGGCCGAATCGAACGGCGACTCCGCCGCGGCCCTCGACGGCGCGGCCCACGCCTCGTCGTGGGCCCCGACCGCCGCCCCGGGCCTCCTTGACGGCCTCGCGCCGCCCGCTCCGGCCTGGCTGGCGAGCCCGACCGAGGCCGCCGCCCCGAAGGCCGCCGTCGCTCCGGCTCCCGTGCCGGACGCGACGCATGGCGGCCGGAACGGGTCGACGCTCGACGCCGGCGCGCACGCCCCGGCGTCCGATCCAACCGCGACCGAACGGCCTGCCGCCGACGCGGCCGATCGCCGGGCCATCACGGCCCGTCTGCTGAGCATCGTCGGCGAGCGCACCGGCTATCCCGAGGAGATGCTCAATCTCGACGCCGACCTGGAGGCCGACCTGGGGATCGATTCGATCAAGCGGGTCGAGATCGCCGGGACCCTGATCGGCTCGCTGGCGATGCCCCCGGGCCGCACGCCCGACATCGAGAACCTGACCTCGAGCCGCACACTCCGCCAGGTCGTCGACCATCTGGCTTGCTTCCTCGAAGGGGACGGCGACGGCCGTGGGCGCGCGACGGAGGAGGATCGTCGCCCTTTTGACGGTGCGCGGACCGGACACGGCGTCGGCCGGTTCGCGCTGAAGGCGGCCCTCGCCCCCCCCATCGGGGCGATCGCCGACCTGGCCCCCGACGGCCTCGTCGTCATCGTGGACGACGAGGACGGCGCGGGGCGACGCCTGGCGAGCCTCCTGGGCGGACGGGGTCGCGAGGTCGTCCGGATCGTCTCGCGGGCCGCCGGATCGGCCGACGAGATGACCGCCGACCTCGGAGATCCCGACGGGGCGGCCCGCCTGATCGACGAGATCCACGACAGGCGCGGGCCCGTGGCCGCCCTGATCCACCTCGCGGCGCTCCGGGAAGGCCGCGGGAGCGACGACCTGACGTCGCTGTACCTGCTGGCCCGCGCCCTGGGCCCGGACCTGGAGCGGGCGGCGGCCCGCGGCGGGGGCGTGATCCTCGGGGCCTCGCGGCTGGGAGGGGCCTTCGCCGTCGAGCGGCCCGCGCCCCGGGGCGCCTTCGAGGCGGGGGGGATCGCCGGGTTCCTCAAGTCGCTCGCCCACGAGTGGCCCGCGATCCGCGTCAAGGCGGTCGACCTCCCGCCGGCCGACCCGGACGTCGTGGCCGATTGGCTGCTGGACGAACTGATGGCGGACGACCGCCTGGTGGAGATCGGCTACCGCGACGGACGGCGGACGATCCTCGACCTGATCCCCGCGCCCCTGCCCGCCGGGCTGGGCGGCCTGCCGATCGACTCCGAGTCGGTCGTCCTCGTGACCGGCGGGGCCCGGGGGATCACGGCCAGGGCGGCGATCGCCCTGATGGAGGCCGCGCCCTGCCGCCTCGTCGTGGTCGGCCGCACGCCGCCGCCGACCGGCCCGGAGTCGGCCGAGACTTCGGGGATCGAAGAGCCCAAGGCCCTCCGGCGGGCGATCCTGGAACAGTTCCGCGTCGCGGGTCGGCAGGCCGTCCTGGCGGAGGTCGAGGACCGCTGCCGTCGACTCCGGCTCGAACGCGAGGTCCGCGCGAATCTCGAACGGCTGGCGAAGGCCAGGGCGCGCGTCGAGTACGCGGCTTGCGACGTGCGCGACGCGGAGGCGTTCGGGACGCTGATCGACGCGACTTATCGGGCCCACGGCCGGATCGACGGCGTGATCCACGGGGCCGGCGTCATCGAGGACCGGCTGGTCAAGGACAAGACGCTCGAATCGTTCCGGCGGGTGATCGAGGCCAAGGCGGGGAGCGCGAGGACCCTCGCCGAGCGACTGCGGCTGGACTCGCTCCGGTTCCTGGTCTTCTTCAGCTCGGTCTCCGGGCGCTTCGGGAACCGCGGCCAGGCGGACTACGCGGCCGCCAGCGAGGTGCTCAACAAGCTGGCGCAGGATCTGGACCGGCGGTGCCCGGGTCGGGTGGTCTCGATCAACTGGGGACCCTGGCTGGAGACCGGGATGGTCTCGCCGGAGGTCCAGCGCCAGTTCGCGGATCGGGGCGTCGTCCTCATCCCCCCCGACGTGGGCTGCGGCATGCTCCTGGACGAGCTTCGCTCCGGGCGCAAGGGAGAGGTGGAGGTCCTCATCGGCGGGGCCGGGGGGATGGGCCCGTCGTCGGACGCCCCGAACGGGCGCGCCGCCGAGCCCGCCGCGCCGCCGAAGCCGCCGCTGATCGCGGCCGCCGGCGTGCTGTCCCGGCGCGAGGGCGTGGTCGAGCTGGAGCGTCCCATCGACGTGACCGTGGACCGCTACCTGAAGGACCACTGCCTCGACGGCCGCCCCGTCTTCCCGTTCGCCATGGCGATGGAGCTGATGGCCGAGGTCGCCGCCGCGGCGGTGCCCGGCCTGGAGTTGCTGGGGATCGGCGACTTCCGGCTTCATCGGGGTGTCGTGCTCCGCGACGAGCCGGAAGACGTGCGGGTCGTCGCCCGCGCCCGGCCCGTCGCCGGCGCGCGGGGGGACGACCCCGGATCGTCCCAAACGCTGGACGTGTCGATCCAGGGCGCCCAGAGCCCGCCTCGGATCCACTATCAGGCCGCGGTCCGCCTGGGACGCCGGGCGGTCGAGGCCGCAGGTCGCGGATTCGCGCAAGACCCCGGCCTGCTGGAAGGAGAAGGGCTCAGGTCGATTCGCGTCGAGGAGGCGTACCGCGAATGGCTGTTCCATGGGCCGCTCTTCCAGGGCATCGCCGCCATCGAGGCGATCGGGCCGCGAGGCGCGCGGGCGATCCTTCGGCCCTCGTCGCCGCGGGCCTGCCTACGCGGCGGCGGGCCCGGAGCCTGGCTGATCGACCCGGTCGTGGTGGACAGCGCGCTGCAGATGCAGGTCCTCTGGGCGAGGCTCCACTGGGACGTGACCCTGCTCCCGGCGCGGATCGCGGAGTTCCTCCTCTTCGGCCCGGGGGTCTCGGCCCCGGCCGGGCCGCCCGGCGGCGAGGGCCTCGCGCCGGGGATCCGTTATGAGCTGCGGATCCGGCCCGAGAGTCGGGTCCCGACCTGCCACGCCGACCATCACTTCTGGGGCCCCGACGGCCGCCTGCTGGGGGTGCTGACGGGGGCGGAGGGGACGGGGAGCAAGGCCCTGAATCGACTGGCGGGCGCCCGTCGCGGTTGAGGATCGGCGGCCCCCTCGCGGCTTCGATGAACGACCTGGAAGGGACATCATCATGTTCGACCTGAGTTCCCGAGGGCCGGACCCGACGACGGGTCGCGACGAATTCCAGGGCCGGTCGGAGGGGGCCGCCCCCGCGACCGACGACCGCCGCGCGGCCTCGAAGGCCGTGGCGATCGTCGGCATGTCGTGCCTCTTCCCGGGCGCGGACGGGCTCGACGCCTACTGGCGGAACATCCTGGGGAAGGTCGACGCGGTGACGGACCCGCCGCCGGAGGCCCGCGAGACCGGGCGGTACTTCGACCCCGACTCGCTCGAAGGCGACCGGGTGTACTGCAAGCGCGGGGGGTACCTCGGGGCGACGGCGACCTTCGACCCGCTGCCCCACGGCATCCCCCCCGTGGCCGTCGGCGGCGAGCCCGACCAGTGGCTGTCGCTCCAGCTGGCCCGCGACGCCCTGGCCGACGCGGGATGCCTGGAGCTGCCGGAGGACGTCCGCCGCCGGACGGCGGTGATCCTGGGCAAGGGGACGTACCTGAACGGCGGCAACGCGATCGCCGTCCAGCACGGCCTGGTCGTGAACCAGACGCTGGAGATCCTGAAGACGCTCCATCCGGAGTACACGGACGACCGGATGCAGGCGATCCGTCGCGAGCTGAAGAGCGCCCTGCCGCCGTTCAAGGCCGAGACGATGCCGGGGCTGGTCCCGAACGTCATCGTGGGCCGGATCGCCAACCGGCTCGACCTGATGGGTCCCAGCTACACCGTGGACGCCGCCTGCGCGTCGTCCCTGATCGCGATCCAGCAGGCGGTCGACGGCCTGGCCTCCGGCTCCTTCGACCTGGCGCTGGCGGGGGGGTCGCAGGTCTGGATCCCGATGCCGACGCTCAGCATCTTCTGCCAGCTCGGGGCGCTCTCCCGCCGCCAGCAGATCCGCCCGTTCGACGAGGAGGCCGACGGCACGCTGCTGGGCGAGGGGATCGGCATGGTCGTTCTCAAGCGGCTGCGGGACGCGGAGCGCGACGGCGACCGGATCTACGCCGTGGTCCGAGGGGTGGGGGTCGCGAGCGACGGCCGGGGCCTGGGGGTGATGGCCCCCCGCGTCGAGGGCGAGGAGTTGGCCCTCCGACGCGCCTACCAGGCGGCCGGCGTCTCGCCGCGGACGGTGGGCCTGATCGAGGCCCACGGCACCGGCACGCCCGTCGGCGACGTGGTGGAGATCCAGGCGCTGGCCCGGGTTTTCGGGGCCCGCGAGGGGGACCTCCCCCGCTGCGCCCTCGGGACGGTCAAGTCGATGATCAGCCACACCATCCCCGCCGCCGGGGTGGCCGGGGTCATCAAGACGGCCCTCGCCCTCCATCACAAGGTCCTGCCGCCGACGCTCCACTGCGAGAAGCCGAACCCGAAGCTCGAGCTGGAAAGCACCCCCTTCTACCTCTGCACCGAGACCCGGCCCTGGATCCAGGGGGGCCGCGAGCCGCGAAGGGCGGGCGTCAACGCCTTCGGCTTCGGCGGCATCAACGCGCACGCGGTCCTGGAGGAATACGCGCCGGAACCCTCGAAGGTCCGGCGGCGGGACGAGGCCCGGCCGGGCCCGCAGGCCCCGTCCGACCACCTGCCGGACTGGGAGGCCGAGGCCTGCATCCTCGGCGCCGAGACTCCCGCGGAGCTGCTTGAGAAGGTCCGGCGGCTGGCGAGTCGGCTCGATCCCGCCGCGGCCGCGCCGCCCCGGCTCGCCGACGTCGCCTACACCCTCAACCACGACCTGACGACCTCGGGCGACGGCTCGCCGTGCCGGCTGGCGCTGGTGGCCGCCTCGACGGCCGACCTGCGGGAGAAGCTCGGACGCGCGGCGGGGAAGCTGGAGTCGGCCGGCGGCTGCCGCCGGATCCGGGACGTCTCGGGCATCTACTACGACGCCGAGCCCCTGGGCCGTGAAGGGAAGCTGGCTTTCCTGTTCCCCGGCGAAGGGTCGCAGTACCCCAACATGCTGGCCGACCTCTGCCTCCACTTCCCGGAGGTCCGGGAGTGTTTCGACCAGATCGATCGCGTCTACTTCGACCACCCGCGAGGCTACGTCCCCAGCGACCACATCTTCCCCCGGCCGGCGTCCTCGCGGGGGGGCGGGGCGCGCGTCGAGGACCGGCTCTGGGAGATCGCCGGCGCGGTCGAGGCCGTCCTCACGGCCAACCAGGCGACGCTCAAGCTGGTGACCGGCCTCGGGCTCCGGCCCGACGTGATCCTCGGGCACAGCACGGGCGAGTTCTCCGCCTTCCGCGCCGCCGGCCTCTTCGAACCGGGCGAGGAGCAGTTCTCCGAGCTGATCCTGAAGCTCTATCGGAACTACGAGGAGGCGGCGCGCGTCGGCGTCCCCCGCGCGGTGCTGCTGGCGATCGGGGCCGATCGGGAGCGTGTCGAGGCGATCGCCCGGGAGGTCGGCGGCGCGATCTACGTGGCGATGGACAACTGCCCGCACCAGGCGGTCCTCGTCGGCGGCGGCGAGGTCGCCGAACGGGCCCTGGCGATCGTCCGCCGCGAGGGCCTGATCTCCGAGCAGCTCAATTTCGACCGCGCCTACCACACGCCCCTGTTCGCCCCCTACGTCGACCACCTGCGCCAGATCTTCGAGGAGGCCGCGATCCTCCCCGCCCGAGTGCCGATCTACTCGTGCACGACCGCCGCCCCCTACCCGGACGACGCCGACGCCATCCGCAAGCTGATGGTCGACCACTGGCTGCTCCCCGTCGAGTTCCGCAAGACGATCGAGACCCTCCACGACGACGGGGTTCGGCTCTTCGTCGAGGTCGGGCCTCGCGGCAACCTCAGCTCGTTCGTCGACGACATCCTGCGGGGCAAGCGGTTCTGCGCCGTGCCGGCCAATGTGCAGCGACGCTCCGGCGTCCTGCAGCTCAACCACCTCGTCGCGATCCTCACCGCGCACGGCGTGGACCTGGACCTGGGCTTCCTCCACCGCCGCCGCCGCGTCGAGCGCGTCGACCTCGAAACCGCCGCGGCCGCAGCGACCCGGACGCCCGCGCGGGCCCCGATCAAGCTCGTCACGGGATTCCCGCCGATGCGGATCTCCGACGAGTTCGCGAGCCGCTTCCGCGCCGAGGCCGCCGCAGCCGAGCGGGACGAGGCCGTCGGGGTCGCGACGGCCCCGGCCCGCGAGAACGGCCGCCCCCACGCCGAATCGACGCCGGCCGCCGCCCCCGTCGCGACGGTCCGCCCGCCGGCCGACTCGATGATCCTGGACTTCCTGCGGACGATGGACGAGTACCCGGACGCGGGCGTTCGCGGCGGCGACGAGCCCGAGCCCCCGGCGCGGAAGCCGCCCCCCGATCGGCCCTCGAAGAAGACCCCGTTCCCGCTGCTGGGCGAGGTCGTCTCGGCGAAGGCCGGGGAGGAGCTGATCGCCCGTCGCGTCTTCGACCCGGCGATCGACGTCTACCTGCGCGACCACACCCTCGGCCGCGACGTCTCCCGAGACGACCCGGAACTGCTGGCGCTCCCCGTCATGCCCCTGACGATGAGCATGGAGGTCATGGCGGAGGCTGCGGCCTTCCTGGCGCCGGGCCGGACGGTCGTGGGATTTCGAGGCCTCCGGGCCTTCCGCTGGATCGCGTTCGACGACGGCCCGCAGGAGCTGCAGGTCACCGCCCGCCGACCGGCCGGGGAGCCGGACCGAGTCGTCGTGCAGCTCCGAAACCTCACGGAAGACCGTCGCGGGAACCCGCCGGCCGCCAGCCCGGCGATCGAGGCGACCGTCGTCCTCGGCGACGCCCACCCGGCCCGGCCCCCCTCGGCGGCCGCAAAGCTGCGCGACGGTCGGCCGTCGCGGATCGAGCCCGATCGGCTGTATGCGGACGTCATGTTCCACGGCCCGGCCTGGCGCGGCGTGGCCTCGATCGAGAGCGTGGGCGACGAGGGCTCGCTCGCGAGGCTCCAGGTCCTCCCCCTCGACCGCCTGATCGTCGGCCTGCCGGACCCCGATTTCGTCCTGGACCCGGTCCTGCTCGACGCGGCCGGCCAGGTGATCGGCTTCTGGACGGCCGAGCGGCTGGCCAGGGGCAAGGTGATCTTCCCCTCCGGGCTGGAGGCGCTGCACCTCTTCGGCCCGAACCTGCCGCCGGGCTCGACGGTCGCCTGCGAGGCGACGATCCGGCCGGAAGGGGACCGTCGGCTCCGCTCCGACATCGAGATCGTCGCCGACGACGGCCGGCCGCTGATGCGGCTCACCGGCTGGGAGGACTGGCGATCGGACCTCCCGGCGGCGTTCCTTCCGCTCATCCGGCCGAGCGGAGGCGACTTCTCCGAGCCCTGGCCCGAGCCGATCGAGGCGTTCCCCAGCCCGCGCTCGTTCGCCTGCCGCCGGCTCGGCTCCGGCCTGCCGTCGGACCTCGGCCTCTGGCGCCGGGTCTGGGCGCAACTGGTCCTCGGCCGCGCCGAACGCGAGGAGTTCCGCGGCCTGGCCGCCCCGGAGTCGCGCCAGGTCGAATGGCTCGTCGGCCGGACGGCGGCGAAGGAGGCCGCGCGGGACCTGCTCCGCGCCCACCTGGGCCTGGAGCCGCCGCTGGCCGACATCGCGATCCGACGCGACGAGGACGGTCGTCTGACGGCCGGGGGCGCCTGGGAGGGCGATCTGGACGGCGAGATCGTCGTCTCGATCTCGATGGACGTCCACCTGGCGGTGGCCCTGGCCGGCATCCTTCCCGGTCGCGCGGGGGTCGAGAGCGAGCCCGACTCCTACCTGGCGATCCACGCCGAGTCGGCGCCTTCCCGGCGCGAGGAGGCCGAGGAGCCGGTCCTGACGGCGGCGGACATGGACCTGCTGCGGGACCGGCCCGTCGGCCGCCTCGAAGAATGGTGGTTTCGCTGCCGGTGCGCCAAGAAGGCGGTCGTGAAGGCGCTGGGGGGGCGGCGGGCGGGGGCGCTCCGTTCGCTCGCGATCGCCGCGGTCGCCCCGGAGGACGAGACGGTCCACGTCCGGCTGACCGACCGCCTGGCCGGGGACCACCCGCGGCTCGCGGCCGCGCCGGTCGTCGTCTTCACGACGCTCCACGGCCGCTCGGTGGTGGCGATGACGTTGTGCCAGCAGGGGGTCGGCTCGGCGGACGCGCCGGCGCTCGCGGGGGCGGATCGCGTGATCGAATGACTGACGGTCGAACAACCCATTGAGGAGCAACCATGCCGCTCACCCACAAGCAGATCCTCGACGCGGTGCTGGAGCTGATGACCGAGCTGTCGGGGGACTGGGAATACTCGGGCGCGATCACGGCCGAGACGCGCCTGCTGGGCGACCTCGCGATGGATTCGCTCGACCTGGTGATCCTCGGCGGCGAACTCCAGGAACGGTACGGCCAGCTGCCGTTCTCCGAGTTTCTCGCCGAGCTGGGCAAGCAGGAGGCCGAGGCCCGGGACGTCACCATCGGCGAGCTGGTGGATCTGATCAGCCGCCAGCAGCGGGCGACGGCCCCCGGAGGGGTCGCATGACGCCGAAGACGATCCTCATCGGGCTCGACGGGGCCACGTTCACCGTGCTCGACCCCCTGATGGCCGGCGGGGTGATGCCGCACCTCCGCGACCTCGTCGCCGACGGCGTCCGGGCGACCCTGCGCTCGGTCGTCCCGCCGCTCACCCCGCCGGCCTGGACGTCGCTGATGACGGGCAAGCGGCCGGGCGAGCACGGCGTCTTCGACTTCTTCCAGAAGGAGACGCCCGACAGCCGGTACTTCCGCTTCACCTCGTCGCACGACGTCCAGTCCGCCACGATCTGGTCGATCGCCGGCGACTGCGGGCTGCGGAGCAACGTGCTGAACTTCCCGCTGATGTTCCCGCCGCCGGCGCTCGTCGGCTGCCTGGTCCCGGGGGGCTGGATGCCCTGGCGGCAGCTCCGGCTGGGCTGCCGGCCGGCGGGCCTCTTCGACCGCCTGAAGGAACTCCCCAGCTTCAACCCCCGCGAGCTGTCGCACGACATGGCCCTCGAGGAGAAGGTGCTCGAAGGCTGCGCCGCCGAGGAGTATCTGGACTGGATCACGCTTCACACCCGCCGGGAGCGTCGCTGGACCGAGGTCTTCCTCTACCTGATGCGCGAGGAGCCGGCGGACTTCGGCGCGATCCTCTTCGACGGCGTCGACAAGCTCCAGCACCTCTGCTGGCGGTTCCTCGACCCGGCGCTCGCGCCTAAGGACCCGACGCCGTGGGAGCGTGACGTGCGGGCGGCCTGCCTGAACTACTTCCGCGAGCTGGACGGGCTGATCGCCGAGATCGTCGCGGCCGCCGGGCCCGACGCGACGGTCCTCTTCGCGTCGGACCACGGCTTCGGGCCGACCTCCGACATCGTCTACCTCAACACCTGGCTCGAACGGCGAGGGCTCCTGGCCTGGGCCGGCGACCGGGGCGCCCGCCCGGACGCCACGCACCAGGTGGGCATCAACCAGATCGCCCGCCACGTCTTCGAGATGGACTGGGACCGGACGCTGGCCTACGCCGCCACGCCGAGCAGCCAGGGCATCCACATCGTCCGCCGCGCGCCGGGCGGATCCGGAGGCGTCGCCGACGAGGACTATCACCGATTCCGCGACGAGCTGGCGGCGGGCCTGATGGGGCTCCGCCATCCCGAGACCGGCCGCCCGGTCGTGGCCGAGGTCTGGCCGCGCGACGAGGTCTTCGCCGGCCCGTTCGAGCCCTGGGGGCCCGACCTGACGGTGCGGCTGGAAGGGGACGCGGTGGTCTCCATCCTCCGCGCCGACGCCGTCGTCGGGCGGCGGCCCGAGCCCGCCGGCACCCACCGCCCCGAGGGGATCTTCCTGGCGAAGGGCCCGGGGGTCAGGCGGGGCGAGGCCGTCGCGGAGATGTCGCTGCTGGACGTCGCCCCCTTCGTGCTCCACAGCCTGGGCCTGCCGATCCCCGACGACGTCTCGGGACGCCTGCCGGTCCAGACGCTGGAACCGGGATGGGCACCGCCGCGGCTCGCGGAGCCGGTGGAGGCGGCCTCTCGCCCGCTGGTCGGCGCCTCGGTCGCGGCGGATCCGATCGGCGCGGGGGTCGCCCTCGACGCGGAGGAGGAGCGGCTCGTCCTGAAGCGTCTGTCGGCCCTCGGATACCTGGAATAACGAACTACGGCCCGGAGGATGGAATGCCGAAAGCGACCCTTCCCAGCGGATTGACGCTCCACTATCAGCGCGCCGGTCGCGGCCCCGACCTGGTGATGATCCACGGGCTCACCGGCAACCTGGCCGTGTGGCACCTGAAGATCGTCCCGATGCTCGCCGACCATTTCCGGATCCTCACCTACGACCTCCGGGGCCACGGCTACAGCGACATGCCCCCGGACGGCTACACGGCGACCGACATGGCCGCCGACCTGGAAGGCCTGCTGGATCATCTGGGGGTCGAGCGAGCCAACCTCGTGGGGCACAGCTACGGCGCGGACATCGCGCTGTACTACGCGTTCCGCAATCCCGGCCGCGTCCTCCAGGTCGGTGCGATCGAGGCCGCGCTGCCCGCCCTGATCCACCTCCGCACCCGCGAGGACTGGGTGGGGTGGACCTACTGGGTGCAGGTGCTGGAGCGCTCGGGCGTGACGGTGCCGCCGGAGCATCGCTGCGACCTGGAGTACATGGTCCGCCAGAGCATGAGCATCCCCAAGAAGTGGGGCCCCCTGAAGGGCCTGCCGCGCAACCCCGAGAAGTTCCTGCGGGTGCTGGATTCGACCCCGTTGACCCGCGATTACGAGGTCGTGGGCGACCTGCCGCTGGAGAACATCCCGCGGATCGAGGCCCCGGTCCACCTGATCTACGCCGAGGGTTCGGCCTTCCTGGGGAGCCACGACTACCTGCTTGAGCACCTGCCCAACGCCCGGTCGGTCATGCTCCCGTCGTCGGAGTGGGGGCATTTCGGGCCGCTCGAACAGCCCGAGGTCGTCGTCGACCACCTGATCGAATCCCTGGCCTCGCCGACGGCGGCGGGGGCGCGAGCATGAGGAGCCCTCACATGGACAGCGTGTTGGTCACCGGCAGCTCGACGGGCCTGGGGCTGGAGACGTCGCTCCACCTCGCCGGGCGCGGGTTCAAGGTCTTCGCGGGGGTCCGCGACCTCGGCCATCGCCCGGCCGTGCTCGAGGCCGCCGAGGAGCGGGGCGTCGACCTTACCGTCGTCCAGCTCGACGTCACCGACCCGGCGAGCGTCGACCGGGCGGTCGAGGACGTCGTCGAGTCCGGCGGGGGGATCTACGGGCTCGTCAACAACGCCGGCGTGGGCCTGCGGGGGTGCTTCGAGGACCTGGAGCCGTCCGAGATCCGCGACGTCTTCGAGGCCAACGTCTTCGGCACGATGAACGTGACGCGGCGGGTGCTCCCGCACATGCGGGCCGCCGGGCGGGGGCGGATCGTGACCATCTCGTCGGTCGGCGGCCGGATCGCCACGTTCGGCCTGAGCGCCTACTGCTCGACCAAGTTCGCGCAGGAGGGCTTCGGCGAGTCGCTCGCGCTGGAGGTCCGGCCGTTCGGGATCCGGGCGGTCCTGATCGAGCCGGGGATCATCAAGACCTCGCGATGGTCGGTCAACCGGGGGAACGCGGCCCACGCGCTCGACCCGGCGAGCCCCTACCACGCGATGTTCGTGAAGCACGAGGAGCTGGCCGACCGCTTCGTGGAGACCCGCAAGACCCGGCCGGTGCACGTCGCGATGGCGGTGCACAAGGCGCTGACGAGCCGACGCCCCCGGATGCGATACGTCGTCGGCCGGCCCGCCTGGTTCGCCCTCGCCCTGCGCGGGCTGCTCCCCGACCGGGTCTTCGACGGGCTCTATTTCGGGGCCTTGATGCGGCGGATCCAGGCCGACCCGGGGGCGGGCCCCGCCGGGCCCGATCGCGGTCCGGAGCGGGGGACGCCCCTCGCCTCGGCGAGCCGGAGGGCCGCGCGGGCGGCCATGGCCGAGGCGACGACCGACGGGATCGACACCGAATAGGAGGGGGGGATGGCGCGCTACCTGTTCACCGTCTGGCCGTTCGTCGGCCACATCAACCCGTTCATGAGCGTCGCCCTCGCGTTGAAGGCCCGGGGGCACGAGGTGGCCTTCTACACCAGCGAGAGCACGCGGGCCGTGGTGGAGCCCCAGGGCGTCGTCCTCTTCCCGTTCCGCCACCTCCACGAAGAGCCCATCTGGGCGGCCGTGCAGGCGGCCGAGACCCGCGCGACGCTGGGCTGGCACTCGCCCCGCCTGCTGCTCCGCGCCTTCCGCGACTGGCTGGCCGGCACGCTCCCCGAGCAGGTCGCCGACATCCGGGAGATCGTCGACGAGTGGCGGCCCGACGTCATCGTCACCGAGACCGGGATGTGGGGCCCGATCGTGGTCCTGGGAGAGACCGCGCCCGTGCCGGTGGCGATCCTGACGACGCTGATGGGGTGCCTCATCCCCGGCCCCGAGGCCCCGCCGGGCGGCCCGGGCCTGCCGTCGCCCCGGAACTTCCGCACACGCCTGCTGGCGAAGGCCGTCACGAAGCTGGGCGACGTGCTGGCGATCGGCGTGCGGCGGGAGGTCAACCGAGTCCGCGCGGCGAACGGGCTGCCGCCGATGGAAAGCTCCGTGAACGCGCACATGGCGAAGCTGCCCCTCTACCTGATCCCGAGCGTCCGCGAGATCGACTACGACCGCCACGACCTGCCGCCGAGCGTCCACTACGTCGGGCCCTGCATCTGGAACAAGGTGCAGGACGCGCCCGCCCCCGCATGGCTCGACCGGCTGCCGACCGACCGGCCCTGGGTGCACGTCACCGAGGGGACGGCCCACTTCCAGGAGCCCGTCGTGCTGAAGGCCGCGGCCCGGGGGCTGGCGGACCTCCCCATGCAGGTCGTCCTGACCACCGGCTCCCAGCGCGACCCGGACGAGCTGGGCCTCGGCCCGATCGCCCCCAACATCCGCGTCGAGCGCTGGGTCAGCCACAGCGACCTGCTCCCCCGATGCTCGGTCCTGGTGACGACCGGGGGCGCCGGCACCGTGCTGACCGCGCTGCAACTGGGCGTGCCGCTGATCATCGTCCCCACCCACTGGGACAAGCCGGACAACGCCCGTCGCGTCGTGGAGGCCGGGGCCGGCCTGCGCCTCACGCCCCGGCGCTGCACGCCGGAGGGCCTCCGCGCGGCCGTCGAGCGGGTGCTGACCGAGCCGAGCTTCCGGGCCCAGGCCCGGCGGATCGCCGGGATCATGGCCGAACATCCCGGGCCCGACGGGGCCGCCGCCTTGCTGGAATCGCTCGCCGAGCGGTCCCCGAACGCGGCCCGGCCGGCGACGACCCTCGTCCACTGAACGTCGAGCCCAGGAGGCGAACCGCGATGAGGATCCGATTGCCCAACGGGATGGTGATCCACGGCCCCAGCCGGGGCGAGACGCGCCTGCTCTTCGACGAGATCTTCCGCGAGCGGGTCTATCTCCGCAACGGCGTCGAGCTGGGCGAGGGGGACGTCGTCCTGGACGTCGGCGCGAACCTGGGGCTGTTCTCGCTCTTCCTGGGCGAGACCCTCCGCGACGTCACGGTCCACGCCTTCGAACCCATCCCGGACATCTTCGCCTTCCTGCGGCGCAACACGAGCGGCATGGGGGCGCGGATCGTCGCGTCGAACGTCGGGCTTTCGGACCGGGAGGGACGGGCGGCCTTCGCCTACTACCCGCACCTCCCTTGCTTCTCCACCTCCTGCCCGGAACGCCTGGAGAAGCGCTGGGCGGACCTGCGCGACATCTTGATCCGCCTGGCCGACGGGGGCGGCGCTCGAGGACGTTTCCGAGGCCTGCGCGACAGGGTCCGCTCCTGGGGCGTGGGGGGGCTGCTGTACTACGCCTCGCGGAAGAAGGAGCGCGTCTGCACGCTCACCCGGCTCTCCACGGTCGTCGCCGAGCGAGGGATCGACCGGATCGACCTGCTCAAGATCGACGTGGAGGGGAGCGAATGGGACGTCCTGCGGGGGGTGGACGACGCGGATTGGGGGAAGATCAAGCAGCTGGTGGT
This sequence comes from Paludisphaera soli, assembly GCF_011064595.1. Lineage (GTDB taxonomy): Bacteria > Planctomycetota > Planctomycetia > Isosphaerales > Isosphaeraceae > Paludisphaera > Paludisphaera soli. Next base: position 39,533 of record NZ_JAALJI010000034.1, read on the forward strand.
GGAGGTCCACGACGTGGAGTCGGGGTCGACCGGCATGGCCGAGTGGCTCGAAGCCCGGGGCTATGAGGTCGCGATCGACCGCACGAACGAGGATCGCCGGTCGCCCGTGTCGCTCCTCTACGCGCGTCGTCGGACGACGGAGGCCGACGCGACGGGGCGGTCGTCGCGGTCGGTCGGCCGGACGGGCGGGCCCGTGGCGGTGTAGGAGGCGTCCCCATCGTTCGGCGGGCCCCAGAGGCCCGAGACGGGAGGTGTCGACCGCGAGACGAAGCTCATCGCCGACGTCAGGACCCCGAGACGGCCCGTCGCCCTCGCGCCGAGGCCGTCGACCCGCGCTCCACGGCGGAGCGTGGGAGCCCTTCATTCGGTCTCATCAGCGCGAGTCGGCCGCGGATCGCGGGGCTCGCGATGCCAGGAGTTCGCCATGCCACATCTCGCCCGTCCGGCCGCCCCGTCGCGGCCGGGCCACGCTCGTCGGATCTGGGGGCTCGCGGCGGTCGCGCTCCTCCTGGCGACGCCCGCCGTCCGGGGCCAGCTGACCCGGACCGACTTCGCGCGGACGAACCTCCCCGGGTTCGGCGACCGCCACAACAGCTACCCCTGGTCGATGCGATGGTTCCAGGGGAACCTCTACGTCGGCACGAACCGCGACTTCCAGTGCGTCGAGAACGCGACGATCGCCTTCTATTATCCTTTCATCCTGGCGTTCCAGGCGATCTTCGCGGATCCCCTGGTGCCGTGCCCCCTGAACCCCGCCGAGCTGGACCTCCGCGCCGAGGTCTGGCGCTACTCCCCCGCCGACAAGCTCTGGACGAGGGTCTACCGATCGGACGTGGTCCCGGGGACGAACCTCGCCCGCGACATCGGCTATCGCGACATGGCCGTCTTCCGCGAGGCCGACGGGACCGAGTCCCTCTACCTCGTCGGCTGCACGGCTCGCGAGTTCAACCCGGGGGCGCCGCCGCCGAGGATCCTCCGCATGACGATCGTCAAGGACCCGATCACGGGGAAGCCCCGCGAGGTCTTCCAGCCCATCCCCCAGAATCCCGGCACCGTGATGGGCGACACGAAGGCCGTGACCTTCCGCGCGACGGCCGTCTACAAGAACAGGCTGTACGTGTCGGCGAGCGTCGGGCTGACCGGGAACGGGTTCGTCCTGGAATCGTCCAACCCCCGGCTGGGCGACAACAGCTTCCGCCAGGTGACCCCGCCGGCGCTCCAGGTCTATGAGATGGCGGTCTTCAACAACGCCCTCTACATCGGCGCCGGCGACCAGGCGACGGGCTACTCCGTGTGGAAGACCGACGCCTCGGGGAGCCCGCCGTACGCGATCACCCCGGTCGTGACCGGCGGTGCGGGCCGGGGGCCGATCATGACCTCGGTCGTCAGCATGTACCCCTTCCAGGGGAGGCTCTACGTGGGGAGCGCCGGGTGGTATTCCACGCTGCTCCCTTCGTCCGAACTGATCCGCATCAACCCCAACGACACCTGGGAGCTGATCTCCGGGAACGTCCGGCTCACGCCCCGAGGGCTCGTCTTCCCGCTGAGCGGGCTGGGCGACGGCTTCGGCAACCCGTTCAACGCCCACATCTGGCGGATGGAGGAGCACGACGGGGTGCTCTACGCGGGGACGAACGACGACAGTTGGGCCCTGCGGTCGACCCCGCTGGCGCCCTTCTTCCGCTCCGAGTTCGGCTTCGACATCTTCGCCAGCCGCGACGGCGTCGCCTGGTCGCCGCTCACGCGCAACGGCTTCGGCAACATGTACAACTTCGGCCTCCGCACGTTCGCCTCGACGCCCCACGGCCTGTTCGCCGGTGCCGTCAACTACGTCCAGGGGACGGAGGTGTGGCTGGGCGGCTCCGGATCCAGCTCGGCCCCGACGCCGGCCGCGGCCGGCGCGTTCGCCCTGGCGCCGGCGTCGCCGGGGTCCGGGCCGTCGGGAGCCCCCTCGCGGATCGCCCGCGTGGACGCCGCCCCCGACGAGGAGGACCTCCAGGCGGAGGCGCCGCGGCCGCCGTCGCCCCCCGAGGCCGTCGAGGTCGAGGCGCGGCGCGGGCGGGCCCTGGTCTCCTGGGGCCCTCGCCCCGGGGCCGTCCGCTACCGCGTCTTCCGCTCGACGTATCGCAAGACCGACCTCGGCTTCCTGCTCGGGATCGTCCCGGCGGAAGAGGGGGAGGAGGACCCGTTGCGTCCCGGCGAGAAGCCGGGCGTCTTCTCCCTCCCCGGGGAGTTCGTGGAGATCGGGACCGCGACCGGGCCGGTCTTCGAGGACCGCGACGTGGCGCCCGGCGGCGCGTACGCGTACTACGTCCAGGCCGAGGACCGGAAGGGGAATCTCTCGCCCCCCTCGAACGTCAGGACGGTCCCGGACCTCGGCCCGGAGGCGACGTTCGCGCGGGTGCGTTCGGAGCTGGTCGCCTTCCTCGCAGCCGACGGGGCGCGGGCGAAGCGGCTGTCGGGCGTGACGGGCCTGCTGGACGAAGGCCGGGCCGCGGCGGCCGGCGACGACCTCGCCACCGCCAAGGCTCGGGTCGAGGCGGTCCGGGATCGGCTGGCGCGCGCCCGGAACGAAGGCCCCTCGGCGCCCCCCGCCGGGCCCCTGGACGTGCTGATCGCCAGGCTCGCCAGGCGACTCGACCTCGCCCTCTCCGGGGCGACGTCGGGCGACGACCTGAACCGGGGGCGGGGCGACGCCCCGGCGCGCTCGCGGACGAAAGCCGCCGCGGCCCGCCCGCCACGGCACCCGACGGTCACCAGCCGACCGCGTGGCGAGGACCGCTGAACGACCCATCGCGGAGATCCAGCTGTGTCAACGATCCAGGAGCGACGCGAGGCCGCGCCCAGGCCGGCGGACGAGGTTCCGCCGGCCGAGGAGGCGGCCGCGCGCGACGCCGCACCGCCGAGGGGCAGGCCGCTCACGGCCGACGGCCGTCGCCGACGCGCCCGGGCGACGGGGAGGGCCGGGCCGCTGCTGGTCCTCTGGGCCGTCGTCGTCCTGGACGTCCAGGGCCTGCTCTGGCTCTCGGGGGCGAAGTCCCTGGCGCTGAAGCGGGCGGTGGAGCAGGGGGTCGCCCGCGCCGAGTCACGGGGGGTCGGCGAGGTCGCCGAAGGCCAGGTCCAGAAGGCGATCCGGGACCAGCGAGCCGGGCTCCGCTTCTGGACGGCCCTGGCCCTGATCGGCGATTTCGGCGTCGAGCCCCTGGCGCCGACCGTCCGGGCCGTCCTGGCGGCGACCTTGCTGGGCGCGCTGGCCGCCCTCGCCGGCCGGCCGGTCGGCTTCCCGCTCGCGCTCGACGAATGCGCCGCGGCGCAGGGCTACTGGGTCCTGGGCCTGACGCTCCAGGCGGCGCTGGTGTTCGCCCTGCCGACGCGCGAGGCCGACGCCTCGTTGGCGCTCCTGCTCCCGCCGGGGACGTACCGGGCGGCCTCGTGGATCGCCTGGCGGCAGGTCGACGCCTTCGCGCTGCTGGGCTGGCTCGCCCTGATCCGCGGCGGCCGGCGTCGCGGCCAGGTGAACCTGGCGACGGCGATCGTCGCCTGCTCGGCCCTGGCGGCGGCCGAGGCGGCCTTCCGGGTCGGCTCGACGCTCCTCGTGGGCTCCGCGATGCGGTTGACGTTGATTCCCGTCCGGTTCTAGGACGGTGTCGAGGCTCGGGAGGGACGCATGCTCCGGTTCATCACATGGTTCGGCCTTGTCGGATCGATCGCCGCCGCCGTGACCGTCGCCAAGCTCCATCAGGACCCCGGCTCGATCGTGGTCGACTGGCGGGTGGTCGACGAGCCCCCGATCGACGTGCGCGTGGAGCCCCCGTCGCGGGGCCGGATCGTCCGCAAGATCACCGCGCCCGGGGTGGTCGAGGCGGTCGAGGAGGTGAACATCGGCTCGCAGATCCTCGGCCGGGTCGTCTCCGTGGAGGTCAAGGAAGGGGACGCCGTGAAGGCGGGCGACGTTCTGGTGAAGCTCGACGACACCGACGCCAACGCCCGGCTCCTCTCCGCCCAGGCCCGGTTCGAACGCCACCGCTCGGCGATCGACCGGGCCGAGGACGACCTGGCGAAGGCCGCCCGCGACGAGGCCCAGCACGGCCGCCTCGCCGAGCGCGGGTTCTCCACGCCGACCGAGCTGGCCGACGCCCGGACCAACTTCCACAAGGCCGAGGCCGCGCTCCAGATGAGCCGCCGCGAACTGCTGGAGAGCGAGGCCCTGCGCACGATCAGCCTGGAGGAGGTCAAGCGGACGGAGATCCGATCGCCGATCGACGGCGTCGTGACCGACCTCTCGGTGCGGGTCGGCGAGGTGGTCATCGCCGGGACGATCAACCTGCCGGGGACGGTCCTGATGACGATCACCGACCCGGGCCGGATGCGGGTGGTCGCCGACGTCGAGGAGTCGGACATCCCCCTGGTCCAGCCCGGCCAGGCGTCGCTCATCTATCTCCAGGCCGACGCCCGCACCGCGGTCGAGGGGGTCGTGGAGAAGGTCACCGCGAAGGGGAGGAAGTCGGGCGAGTCGGTCGGGTTCGAGACCCGGATCCGCGTCGACCGGCCCCCCCCCTCGCTCCGCGCCGGGATGTCGGCCACGGTCGAGATCGAGGTGAGGCGGATCGAGGACGCGCTCGGGGTGCCGACCCACGCCGTGGTCCATCGCCGTCGCAAGGACCTCCCCGCCTCGGCCGCCGTGCGCGCCTGGGCCGAGCGCGAGTCCCGGTCGCCGGGGGGCGTAAACGGCGGGGCTCGCGCCTCGGGCTCGCGTTACGTGAAGGTAGCCTTCGTGGTGCAGGGGGGGATGGCCCGCGCCCGGCCGGTCGAGCTGGGCCTGACCGACGAGCACCGCGTGGAGATCCTCTCCGGCGTGGAGGCCGGCGAGGAGGTCGTCGTCGCCCCGTTCCGCGCGCTGGATCAGCTCACCGACGGCCAGCCCGTGCGCGTCGTGGACGAGGAGCCCTCGCCATGACGGGCCGTGACGAGCCGGTCATCCGGCTGGAGCGGGTGACGAAGGAGTATCGCGTGGGGGAGGAGACCGTCCGGGCCCTGCGGGGAGTCGACCTGCGCATCGAGGCCAACGAACTGCTGGCGATCATGGGACCCTCGGGATCGGGCAAGTCGACCCTGATGAACATCCTGGGGTGCCTCGACGTCCCCAGCTCGGGACGCTACCTGCTGGAGGGCCGCGACGTGGCCGGGCTCTCGGCGTCGCAGCTGGCGAGGGTGCGGGGCGATCGGATCGGCTTCGTCTTCCAGACCTTCGAGCTGCTCCCCCGCCAGACCGCGCTGAGGAACGTGGAGCTTCCGCTGATCTACTCCGACGCCCGCGCCCGTCGCGCGCGAGCCGCCGAGGCGCTCCGGAGGGTGGGCCTGGCCGATCGGATGGAGCATCGCCCCTCGCAGATGTCGGGGGGCCAGCGTCAGCGGGTCGCGGTCGCGCGGGCGCTGGTGCACGACCCCTCGCTGCTCCTCGCCGACGAGCCGACCGGGAACCTGGACTCCCGGACCGGCGAACAGATCCTCGACCTGTTCGCCGAGCTGCACGCCCAGGGGCAGACGATCGTGATCGTGACCCACGAGCCCGACGTCGCCGCGCGCTGCCGCCGCGTGGTCCGGGTCCGCGACGGCCGGATCGAGTCCGACGACGCGGACGCCGAGCCGACCTGGGAGCCCGCGAGGGCCCCCGTCTCCGCCTCCCCCCTCTCCCATCGCGAGGAGCGGCCATGTCCCTGGTGAGGAACGTCCCGATCGCGATGGAGCAGCTCTGGACGAGCAAACCCAAGTCCCTGCTGACGATGGTGGGGATGGTCATCGCCGTGGCCTCCACGATCACCGTGGTCAGCGTGGTCCTGGGGTTCTCGCGCTACGTCGCCGTGTTCCTGAAGGGGTGGGGCACCAACGCGGTCTGGGTCGCGCCCGAGCGACCTGCCGGCGACGCGGGGCGGACCCTCGGCCGCGCCGAGATCGACGTCCGCGACGTGGAGAGCGTCCGCGAGCGCTGCGAGGCCCTGCGGCTGGTCTCGCCCGACCCTCGACAGGCGGCGGTCTCCGTCCGCTACGGCCGGGACGAGGTGAGCGCGCCGCTGGAGGGGGTGTCGGTCGAGTATCACGCGATCCGCAAGTTCGAGGTCGACGTCGGCCGACCGCTCGCCGTGGCCGACGTCGACCAGGCGCATCAGGTCTGCCTCGTCGGCCGCGACGTCCTGCGCAAGCTCAACGTCGACGAGGGCCTGGTCGGGCAGTCGCTCCTGCTGGACGGCCGCCGCTTCCTGGTCGTCGGCCTCCTCAAGGAGAAGGGCTCGCTCATCGGCACCAGCCAGGACGACGTGGTCCTCGTCCCCTACACGATGGCCCTGAAGATGTACCCCTCGCAGCGCCGAAAGCTGGCGTTCGTGGCGATGGCGGCGTCCGAAGAGCAGGTGCCCGAGGCCCGCGCCCAGATCACCGACCTGCTCCGGCGACGACACGGCCTGGAGGCCCACCAGCCGAACGACTTCAGCATCCGGACGCAGGACGAGATCCTGGAGGCGTTCAACGCCATCAGCCTGGCGGCCACCGCCATGCTCGCGGGGATCGTCGGCATCTCCCTGCTCGTCAGCGGCATCGGCATCATGAACATGATGCTCGTCAGCGTCAGCGAGCGGACCCGCGAGATCGGCCTGCGCAAGGCCGTCGGGGCCGGCCGCCGCGACATCCTGGCGCAGTTCCTGGCCGAGGCCGTGACGCTGAGCATGCTCGGCGGGGGGATCGGCGTCGCCCTCGGGTTCGGCCTCTGCGCCCTGGCGAGCCTGCACCCGAAGATGGTCGACGTGGTCGTCCCCTGGTGGGCCGTCGCCCTGGGATTCGGCATCTCCGCCGGGACCGGGACGCTCTTCGGCATGCTTCCCGCCGTCAAGGCCGCGCTGCTCAATCCGATCGACGCCCTGCGACACGAGTGAAGAGGAAGGCCCCCGAGGAGGATCGCGATGAAGGTTCGCCTGCCCGACGGCCTGAGCGTCCACGCCCCCAACCGGATCGACGCCCGGTTCCTTCACCACGAGATCTTCGTCCAGAACTGCTACCTGCGCCACGGCGTCGAGCTGCGCGAAGGGGCGACGATCTTCGACGTGGGGGCGAACATCGGCATGTTCGACGTGTTCCTGGCGCGGGCCCTGCGCGACTTCACCCTCTTCGCCTTCGAGCCGATCCCCCAGACCTTCGAGCTGCTGCGGCGCAACGTCGCCCCGTTCGCCGAGAAGGTCCGGCTCTCCGAGTCGGGGCTGTCCGACCACCTCGGCGAGGCGACGTTCACGCGATACCCCCGGGCGTCGGCCCTTGCGACCTGCTCGCCCGGCCACATCCCGAGTCTGCGGGCGGTCCGCAACGAACTCGTGGCGAGGGGCCTCCCGCGCGAGGGCCGGGGGCCGCGGCGGAGGCTCCGCGACTGGCCGCGCAGAGCCCTCGCGAAGCTGCTCGACCTCTATTTCTTCTCGGGCGCCGAGACGGTCCGCTGCCGGCTCCGGACGATCAGCGACGTCATCAAATCCGAGGACGTCGAGACGATCGACCTGCTCAAGATCGACGTCGAGAACAGCGAGTGGGAGGTCCTCGCGGGGATTGACGAAGCGGACTGGCCCCGGATCCGCCAGGTCGTCCTGGAAGTCCACGACATCGACGGCCGGCTGGGGCGGATCGTCGAACTGTTCGCCCGCCACGGCTTCGAGGTCGTCGCCGACCAGGAGGAATGGAGCCGCGAGTTCGGCGTCTTCAACGTCTACGCCCGCCGCGTCGCCGACCCCGTCGCCGCAGGACGGTCGCAGGCCCTCCGACGAGACGCCGAGTGAGCTCGCCCCGCTCGCCCGACGCCCAGGCGGACCAGGTCGTCCTGGCGGAGCTTGAGAAGGCCCCGCCTTGAACGCCTGCTCGACCGATCTCCGCGAGCGTCGCCTGGCTCCGCGAGAGGGGGCGGTACGAGCTGTCGTCGCACCGCCCCAGGACGCCTCGGAAACCGCTCAGGCCGAGCTCGTGTCGCCGAAGCGTAGGCCGGCCCACCGACCGATGCGGGTCGCCGGCGACTTCCGCACGGCGAGACGGGAGAGGACCTCGGCCTGCGCCGCGAGCCGGGCGGCCCGTCGCGCCCGAACAGGGGGCGACGTCCGCTCGGGCTCGGGCCGGGCTTGCGTCGGGGCGTCGGGCGTCGCCGCCGACGACGCGGCGACCGAGGTCGTGAAGGCGGCCGCCGAGACCGGCCCGCCGGGGAGAGCCCGCTGCGACGCCGGGGGGTTTGCGCTCGTCCTCGCGTTCAGGGCCGGCGGGACTGGGGCGGGCGCGACGACCTGGCCCAGGTGTTGCGACTGGCTCGTCCCGAATCCCGGGGAGCCCAGGTAGACCGCCGTGATCAGGTAGCGGCTCGCGACGTCGAAGCGGGCCGGGAGCGTCGCCCGGCCGGTGACGTCGATCGGAACCTCCGCCACCGGGTTGAGGCCGACGTAGAAGCGGACCAGGCCCGAGTTCGCCCAGGGGGCGCCGTTGGTCGCCCGGACGTCGGCGTGGAACTCCATCATGACGCCCGCCGTCGCGGGGTTCGCACTGCTGGTCAGCGTGGTGACCGTGTCCGATGCGACGATGAGCTGGGAGTAGCGGTTCGACATGCCCGCCTGGAAGTTCCCCGATCCCTTGTAGACGGCCGTGACGACGTGCTCGCCCAGGGGGAGCGTCGTGGTGGCGAACCGGGCCCGGCCGTCCGCGCCGACCTCGGCCTCGCCCAGCAGGGCGGCGCCGACGTAGAACTGCATGACGCCGGACGTCGGGTTGTAGTCCGGGGCCGCCGAATTGAACACGACCGCCGTGAAGACGACCTCCTGGCCGAGCCCCAGGACCGACCGGTTCGACCGCAGGACGAGAGAGGTGGGCGCCTTATAGACGCCGAAGCCCGTCGTGAAGCTGGACGGCCCGAATTCGTCCGTCCCCAGGTAATTGAACGTGACCGTGTGCCCGCCCGGAGCCAGGGGGGCGGGCAGCGCCACTCCGCCGCGGCCCTGGGGCCCGAGGGTCAGGTCCGGGATGGGCGGGCCGTCGTAGCCGGCGACGGTGACGCTCACGGGCCCCGGCGCCGGGCGCTCGTAGAAGCCCGTCGCGGCGACCTGGTAGGTGGGCACGACCCCGTAGTAGAAGATCCCGCTCCCCTCGGGGTAGGCGCTGATCGTCGTCGACGCGCGCTGGACCTCGATGATCACGGGGGCGGAGGCCGCCGCCTCGTACCAGGCGTCGCCGGAGTACGTCCAGGAGATGCTGCGCGTACCGGCCCCGTCGAACTTCCGCAGGATGGCCGCATAGGCCAGTTCCAGCGGGTCGCCCGCCCCGAGCACCCGGGACGATCCCAGGTAGGTGTCGCCCTCGTAGAACGCGATCAGGCCGGTCGGCGGCGGGAAGGCGCCGAACGTGTCCGCCGGCCTGAGCCGCGCCATGATCACGACGTCCTGCCCCGAGATGGGCGAGGCGGGGTCGACCAGGGTCTCCGTCGAGAGGACGGTCTTCAACGTCACCTGGACCAGCGACCCCGCCGCCGGCCCGAACGTGGGGTCGGCCGCGCCGTCGTAGGCCGCCGTGACGACGTACGCGCCCGGCGCCGCGAGGTCCCCCCTCAGCTCGAACGTCGCCACCCCGTCGCGGACCTCGCCGGTGTACTGCACGCCTCCGGCCGTCAGCGTGACGACGCCGCCGTCGGGCGTGTTCGGCGTCGAGCCGTCGGAGGAGACCCGCACCGTCAGTGTCAGCCACTGCTCGCGGAGCCTGGGGTTGTGATTCGAGTCGATGACGACGATCGGCGTCGCCTTCCGGACGGTCATCGTCGCGGGGCGGGTGATCGCTTCCCCGCCCTCGCCGTCGGTGAAGACGGCCCGATACCGCTGCCCGGAGTCCGCCAGGGTCGGGACGACGGTGTACCAGTCGAACACGGCCCCGGGGAGGTCGGACCAGGCGACGCCGTCCTCGCTGACCTGCCAGCGGACCGATAGCCCGTCGGCCCCGGCCGCGCCGGCCAGGAACGTCGTCGGCGTCAGCGGGCTGGTCGTCGCATCGGCCGGGTCGAGGATCACTTCCAGGCCGGCCGGTCGATGGTAGACGTGGATCGAGCCGGCTTCGTCCAGGCTCCTCGGCCCGCCGTGGGCCGCGAAGACGTCGGCCCCGGTCGCGACGACGGGGACCGCGAACGTCCCGTACGGTCCGGGCGAATCCGATGCGAACGACGCGATCGGGCCCCAGACGCCCCCCGTCGAGCCGTACATGTAGGCCGCGGCCCGTTGGTTCTGCAACCCGGGCGCGGCGACGGCCGCCGTCAGGCCGTCGGGCGACAGGGACACCGACCGCGCGAAGGCCGCCTCGTCGCCCCCGCCGGGCGACACGAAACGCGCGGTCTGCGTCCAGCCGGGGCCGTCGGCCTCGTAGACGTACGCGGCCCCCCGGGCCTCGAGGATCGGACCCGGCGCCACCTCCACTCCGGAGATCAGGAGCGTGGCGCCGTCGCCGCTGAGGGAGACCCAGGAGCCGAAGTTGCTGCCGTTCGGCGCGGCGTCGATCCGCTCCGGGACGCCCCAGGCCCCGGCCGCCTCGCGGTAGACGTAGACCGCCCCCGCGTCCGAGCCCTGGACGAGGTCGCGCTCCGCCCCCACGGCCAGGGTGCCGCCGTCGGCCGAGAGCGCGACCGAGGCCCCGAAGGTGCGCCCGGCCCCCGCGTCCGGCGGGGCGAGCTCCGCCGTGACCGACCAATCCTCGACCCCGCGCGTGAGGACGCGGACCACGCTGGGCTGCGTCGGCAGCCCGTAATCGTTCGGCGAGCCCACCGCGATCACGTCGCCGTCGCCGCTGACGGCGAGCCGAGAGAAGCGCTGCACGCCGTTCGACGAGTAGCCGTACTCCAGGTCGACCCGCTGGGTGAAGGTCCAGTCCGCCGCGTCCCGCTCGTAGATGAACAGGGTGTAGGGGGAGGACGGCTGTCCGCCCCCGCCGACGACCAGGGTCGAGCCGTCGTCGCTCAGGGCGACCTGCACGCCGAAGAGGTAAGGCGCCGTCTCTGGGCCCGGGCGAGTGAGCACGGCCGTCTCGGCCCACTCGCGACCGGTGCGCTCGTAGATCGCGACGTTCCCCACGCCGACCTGGCCCGACACCGGCGCGCCCGGCGACGCGACGGCGACGACGTCGCCGTCGGCCGTCGCGTCCAGGGCCCAGCCGAAGAACGTGCTCCCGGCCGTCTCGGCCCCGCCCAGCCTGGCTTGCAGGAAATAGGGGTCGCTCGAGACGTCGAGGAACGGGGCGCCGAATCCCCCCGTCAGCGCCAGGCGCGGCTCCAGCGCCTCGATGAGGAGGTGCCGCCGGCCCTTGCGGCGCGGTCGCCCCCGCCCGAGGATCGACCCGATCCGAAGTCCGACGCGCGGAGCGGGGGCGGCGTCCCCCGCCCGGGAACCGACGTGGCTCATGTGTGGCTCGCACGACCCGAGTGGATGGACGCGATCGCGCCGGACCGATGCCGTCGCGAGGGCGTAGGGATCCGATCTCATCATTGTGCACGGTCGCAAACATGAATCCAAGCCGAAAGCCGAATTCTTTAGGCTTCCACGCCCCCGATCGCCGTCGGCGGTGAAAGGACGCCACTGACCAGCCTCTCCCGGTGGGGGCGGAGTCCACCAAGGCGGCGGTCGTGTCGCACAGGGATGAATCAGGGACCGTCAATGTCTCCAAAGCGGACGATCCTGGTGCGAGGGGCTCGCGCCCGTGGAGGCCCCTCGGGCGAGGTTGCGGCGCGGCGGCCGCCGAGGCGAGCCCGATGGACGAGGGACGGCCGGCAGGCGACAATCGGCCCCGAGTTCTGGGCGCGTGCCCAGGCCGTCGAGAGCCTACCGACAGTCGAGAGCGAACGCGTGGATCATGTCGGCATCGTCTGCCCGAATGCGCCGGGGCACGTCAACCCGATGATCGCCCTGGCCGATGCGATCCGCACCCGCGGCCGTCGCGTCACCTTCTTCCTGCTGGGCGACCCGCCCGCGTCGGTGACGGCCGCCGGCTTCGAGGTCGTGCCGTTGGGCGGGTCCGTCTTCCCGGCGGACGAATATCGGGCGGAGTTCGTGCGGCTCGGCTCGCTTCGGGGCCGCGCGGCCCTGGAGCACACGATCGCCGTGTTCGACCGCTCGGCCGAGGCTGCGCTGACCGTCGGGCCGGGCGCCTTCCGCGACGCCGGGATCACCCACCTGGTCGTCGACCAGGCTTCGTCGGCTTCCGGCACCGTGGCCGACCAGCTCGGCCTGCCGTCCGCGACCATCTGCAACGCGTTGATCCTGCACCCGGACCCGGACGCCCCGCCGTACTTCACCCCCTGGCTCCCCGCCAGGGGCGCCTGGTCGCGGCTAAGGAATCGGGCCGCGTGGAGGGGGCTGGACTGGAAGGCCAGGCCGATCCTGGCACGGATCCGCCATCACCGCCGGCGTCACGGGCTGTCCCTCCCGCGCCGGCTCGCCGACACCTGGTCGAGCCGGCTCCAGATCAGCCAGCAGCCGGAGGCCTTCGAGTTCCCCCGGTCGAAGCTGCCGGCGTCGGTCCGGTTCGTGGGCCCGCTCCGGCTCCCCTGCGGCTACCCGCCGGTGGACTTCCCCTGGGACCGGCTGGACGGCCGACCGCTGATCTACGCCTCGCTCGGCACGCTCCAGAATCGGATCGCGGCCGCCTTCCGGACGATCGCCGAGGCGTGCGTCGGGCTCGACGTCCAGCTCGTGATCTCGACCGGCCACGGGGTCGCGCCGGAGGCCCTCGGCGACCTGCCGGGCCGACCCGTGGTGGTCTCGTATGCACCTCAGCTCGAGTTGCTCGGCCGCGCCGCCCTGGCGGTCACTCACGCCGGCCTGAATACGGTCCTGGACGCCCTGAGCGTGGGGGTGCCGATGGTGGCCGTGCCGGTCACCAACGAACAGCCCGGGACCGCCGCGCGGGTCGCCTGGGTTGGCGCCGGGGAGTCTCTCCCCCCGCTCGGACGGCTCACGCCCGAGGCGATGCGCGCGGCGATCTCCCGGGTGCTCCGAGATCCGTCCTATCGGCAGGCGGCCCGGCGGATCCAGTCGTCCATCCGCGAGGGGGGCGGAGCCCCGAGGGCCGCCGAGTTGATCGAGACCGCCTTGGCTGTCGGGGCCTGAGCCGAGGGAGGCCCCCCGCATCCCAGTCGACGGCTAGCCAGGGTGGTGCGGCGCCCGCGGGCTCGGGCTTCGCTGCAACCGGCGACTGCGCGCCGCGGTGCCTCCCGTCGTCGGGCGCGGACCCCGCGACGACCGGACGAGTCTCACAGGCTGCACGTCCGTCGTCCCGCCGCATCGCGAGCGGCGCGACGGATGGGACCCTGCAGGATTGCCAGGAAAGGCCGAAACTCGATCCGCGTCGGCGAGTTAAGCCGGCGTTCCGGTCGGCTTGCTCGCCCTGGCTCGACGTGGATCGCACGATTCCCACATGGCATGATGGAAGGAGCCTCGCGGACTGGGAGAGGCTGCCTGTGCAAGGCTTTACAGCCTCCGACAGTCCGTATACCATAAAAGCCGACAAATCTCAGGCGACGAGTCCCGCCGCGATTCCGTTCTCGTGTGACGAATCCGAAACCCCACGCCGAAAACGAGGTCCCGTCATGGCCCAGGCCATCGCGAATCCCGAGGAGATCCGCCGCTTCGCCGCGCGGTTGAAGCAATTCAACAACGACCTTCTCACGCAGCTGGGCGCGATCCACGGCCAGGTCTCGGGCCTGGGCCAGACGTGGCGCGACCGCGAGCACGACAAGTTCGTCGAGGAGTTCGACCAGACGCTCCAGGTGGTCAAGCGGTTCGTCGACGTGACCAATCAGCACATCCCGTTCCTGCTCCGCAAGGCCGAGCGCCTCGAAGAGTACCTCCAGCAGCGCTGAGCCGAGCCGATCGGGGCCGATCCGTCGGCGGGCCGGGCCGTGACCGGAGCCCGCCGCATCCCGGCCCCTCCTCCTCCCTCTTCGCCGCGCAGGAGCCAGCATCATGAGCCAGGACGCGAGAGTCCTTTCGGTCCAAGCCCTGAGGGACTTCAAGGTCTCGATGATCAAGTTCGTCGAGGAGGCGCGCGGCGCCCTCTCGGGGGTCGACATGGAGCTGCGGCGGATGCGCGACTGGCTGGAGCGCGACCAGCTCGGCTACTGGACGACCCAGGTCAAGAAGCGGCAGGAAGCCCTCATGAACGCCCGGTCCGACCTGGCCAAGCGGCACATCGCCGCCCAGGGGAACAGCTCGATCTCGGACACCGACCAGAAGGAAGCCGTCCGCCTCGCCCAGAAGCGGCTCCACATCGCCGAGGAGAAGGTGCAGGTCGTCAAGCGGCTGATCCCGGTCCTGCACCACGCGATCGCCGACTACAAGTCGTGCGCCTCGCCGATGACCGACCACCTCTCGGGCGGCATGGAGAAGTCCATGGGCACGCTGGAGAAGATGGTCCGCTCGCTGGAGGACTACCTGGCCCTCCAGGCCCCGACCACCGGGCGGCTGGACCCCGTCGGCGGCGCGGCCCGCTCCGCCGAGGGCACGACCGCCTCCTCCGGCTCGGCCGCCCCCGCGGCGTCCGCCGACGCCCCGACCCCGGCGGCGACGCCCGAGCCCGCCGAGGCCCCCGCCGCCGCCGACCGCTGACCCGACCCGATTCGATTCGACCCAACGCGACCACCGCCCGACCGACCGTCCCCGCCCGCGTTCGGCGTCCGACCGCTTGCGGGGGGAGGAGGCCCCGACCATGAGCAGCCATTCCGCCCGCCTTCAGCACGCGATGAAGGACCTGCGCGAGAAGTGGGACGTCACCAAGGAGGCCTGGACCGACCAGGTCGCCAAGGACTTCGAGAAGAACCACCTCGACCCGGTCGAGGGCCTGGCCAGGCGGGCCATGATCGGCATGGACAAGCTCGCGGAAGAGCTGGCCAAGATCCGCAAGGCCTGCGACGAGAACGCCTGAACGGCCTCGCCCGGCCGCCCGGTCGGTCCGGCCGCCGCGCGTCGCGACGAGGCGCGCGCCGTCCCCTTGATCCTGCCCACTCCCGAACACCGGATATCGCGAACATGCCCGAGTCACCGCTGGTCCAGAAAGAAGTCGCCGCGCTGACCGACCTGGAGGGCCTGATCGCCCGAAGGGCCAAGGTCGAGACGGAAGTCGAGCAGACCTTCAAGCGGCGTCGCGACCGCGAGGAGCAGGAGCACCGGCAGGCCGTCCAGGAGTTCTCGACGCGGACCAAGGCCGAGGCGGCGGCCCTCCAGGCCGAGTACGACAAGGTCCGCGCCGCGATCGCGCGCAAGGCCCAGGCCGACGCGCAGGCGACCGAGGCCGAATACGCGCAGGTCAAGCAGAAGCTGGAGGCCCAGTTCAAGTCCGAGCGGGCCAAGGCGAAGAAGGCCAGCGACGAGTCGCGCTGGCAGTCGCTGGCGATGTACGAGGCCGCCCGCGACAATACGGTGAAGCGGAAGAAGGTCCACGACGAGGCCCTGGTCGCCACCCGGGCCGACCTGGAACACCTGACGGAAGCCGCCGAGGTCGCGCTGGCCCGCGTCGCCCGGCTCGCCGGGCCCGCGTTCGAGGTCGAGCCCACGACCACCATCACCCCCCCCGCGGCCCCCGAAGGCCCGGCCGCCGACGGCGCGGAGCTTCTGGCCCCCCCCGAGCCCAAGGGGGACCCCACCAAGCTCGACCTGCTCCAGGAGGTCGTCCACAAGATCGACGAGGAGCTGCTGGCCCTCGAATCGCTCAAGCTCCCCAACTTCCTGCGGCCGTCCAACTTCGTCTGGCCGTTCCTGCTCCTGGGCGCGGCGGTCGGCGGCGGCCTGGCGATGGTCGTCGCCCCGGCCATCGCCGCGGGCGCGGGGGTCGCCGCCGCGGTGCTCGTCGGCGCGGGGGCGTTCGTCGCCCTCAAGAAGAAGGCCCAGCCCCAGGTCTCGCGGCACTACCACACCCTCAAGTACCGCGTGGAGGAGGGGACGCGGCTGCTCGAAGAGGCCAAGGAGTGGATCAAGGTCGACTTCGAGGACCGCCAGAAGCAGGCCGACGCCAAGCGCGAGGAGAACTACAAGGCCGCCGAGGACAAGATGAACGCCCGCGTGGCCGAGGCCGAGCGGCGGATCGGCCAGTCGGTCGTCGAGGCCGACGCGATCTTCCCCAACCGCCTCGCCGAGATCAAGCAGAAGCGCGACGACGACCTGAAGAAGGCCGACTCCCACTACCCCCCCCGGATCCAGGCCCATAAGGAGAAGACCGAGCGCGAGGGCGCCGAGCTCCAGGAGCGGATCCGCAAGGAGAAGGAGGCCACCAAGGCCGCCTACGACGCCGCCTGGGCCGAGCTGGTCCAGACCTGGACCGAGGGCCTCGCCCGCGTCGGCGCGATCGCCGACGAGGTCAACGCCGAGGCCTCCCGGCGGTTCCTGGACTGGGACGACAAGTCCGACGTCGACGGCTGGCAGCCCCCCGAAGAGGTCCCCGCGGCCTTGCCCTTCGGCCGCTTCAAGTTCGACCTGTCCGAGTTCCCCCACGGCCGGCCGACCGACGACCGCCTCAAGCAGGCCGGGCCCACCGAGTTCGACCTGCCCGCCTTCGTCCCGTTCCCCTACCAGAGCAGCGTCCTCATCAAGACCGGCGAGTCCGGCCGGGCCGAGGCCAACCGGCTCCTCCAGAGCCTCATGCTCCGGTTCCTGACCTCGATCCCCCCCGGCAAGGTCCGGTTCACCATCTTCGACCCCGTCGGCCTCGGCGAGAACTTCGCCGCCTTCATGCACCTGGCCGACTACCAGGAACTCCTCGTCACCAGCCGCATCTGGACCGAGGCCCGCGACTTCGACCAGCGCCTGGAGGACCTCTCCGCCCACATGGAGAACGTCATCCAGAAATACCTGCGCAACGAGTTCGAGACCATCGAGGCGTACAACCAGCACGCCGGCGAGGTCGCCGAGCCGTTCCGCATCCTGGTCGTCGCCAACTTCCCCAGCAACTTCAACGAGACCGCCGCCCGCCGGCTCCAGAGCATCGTCTCCAGCGGCGCCCGCTGCGGCGTCTACGCCTTGATCTCGGTCGACCCCAAGCTGCCGATGCCCTCCGGGCTCCAGCTCAAGGACCTGGAGGCCGACTGCATCAACCTGAGCTGGCGCGACGGCAAGATGGGCTGGCGCGACGACCACTTCGGCCGCTTCCCGCTCCAGCTCGACTCGCTCCCCGAATCCGGCTTCTACAGCAAGCTCATGCACTACATGGGCGAGGCGTCCAAGAACGCCAACAAGGTCGAGGTCCCGTTCGACTTCATCGCCCCCAAGCCGGACAAGTTCTGGAGCTGGGACAGCGGCAAGATCATGGAGGTCCCCCTGGGCCGCGCCGGGGCCACCAAGCTCCAGCCGCTGTTGCTGGGCCGGGGGACCTCGCAGCACGCCCTCGTCGCCGGCAAGACGGGCTCCGGCAAGTCGACCCTGCTCCACGCCCTGATCGTGAATGCGGCGCTGCGGTACAGCCCGGACCAGTTGGAGCTGTACCTGATCGACTTCAAGAAGGGCGTCGAGTTCAAGGTCTACGCCGAGAAGGAGCTGCCGCACGCCAAGGTCATCGCCGTCGAGTCCGAGCGCGAGTTCGGCCTCAGCGTCCTCCAGCGGCTCGACGCCGAACTGAAGTACCGCGGCGACCTCTACCGCGACTTCGGCGCTCAGGACCTGAAGGGCTTCCGCGAGGCCAAGCCCGACATGGTCATGCCCCGCATCCTGCTGGTCGTCGACGAGTTCCAGGAGTTCTTCGTCGAGGACGACAAGATCGCGCAGGAGGTCTCGCTGCTGCTCGACCGCCTGGTCCGCCAGGGTCGTGCGTTCGGCGTCCACGTCATCCTGGGCTCGCAGACGCTCGGCGGCGCCTACTCGGTCGGCCGGGCGACCCTCGGCCAGATGGCCATCCGCATCGCCCTGCAATGCTCCGAGGCCGACGCCCACCTGATCCTCAGCGAGGACAACAGCGCCGCCAGGCTCCTCACCCGCCCCGGCGAGGCGATCTACAACGACGCCAACGGCATGCCCGAGGGCAACAACCTCTTCCAGGTCGTCTGGCTTTCCGACAAGCGCCGGATCGAGTACCTCCAGGACATGCTGGACCTCGCCAAGGCCCAGAACCGGCCGCCGGCCACCCCCATCGTGTTCGAAGGCAACCTGCCGGCCGACACCCGCAAGAACACCCTGCTCAACCACCTGTTCGACGCGACCGAGTGGCCGGCCGAGGCCCCGCGCTACGAGCAGGCCTGGCTGGGCGACGCCATCGCCATCAAGGACCCGACGGTCGCCGTCTTCCGGCCCCAGTCGGGCGCCAACCTCCTGATCATCGGCCAGGGGGGCGAGTCCGCGCTGGCGATGATGCTGATGTCCGGCATCGCCATCGCCGCCCAGCACCCGCCCAAGAAGCGGACGGGCGTGAAGTTCTACATGGTCGACGGCTCGCCGGTCGACTCGTGGCTGGCGGGCAAGCTCGGCCAGTTCGCCGACTGGGTACCTCACAACGTCACCAACGTCACCCAGCGCAACCTGGCCTCGTCGATCAACGCGATCGCCCGCGAGCTGGACCGCCGCCGCGACAACCCGGACGCCGACGCCCACGCGCCGATCTACCTGTTCATCTACGACCTCCAGCGCTTCCGCGAGCTTCGCAAGGCGGACGACGACTTCGGCTACTCCTCCAGCTTCGGCGAGGAGAAGCCGCCGTCGCCCGGCAAGCAGTTCGGCGACATCCTCCGCGAAGGCCCGAGCTTCGGCGTGCACACGATCGTCTGGATCGACAGCGTCAACAACATGAACCGGATGTTCGACCGCGGCACCCTCCGCGAGTTCGAACTCCGGATCCTGTTCCAGATGAGCGCCAACGACTCCAGCACCGTGATCGACTCCCCCGCCGCCGGCAAGCTCGGCGAGAACCGGGCCCTCTTCTACAGCGAGGAAGAGAATCGGGTGGAGAAGTTCCGCCCCTACAGCCTCCCCGACGCCGCGTGGGTCGAGGAGGTGAAGGCCAAGTTCACCTCCCGCCCCGCCCCCTTCGAGCCCGAGGCCCCGCCCGAGCCGGAGCCTTCCGACGAGCCCGCTCCCGCACCCCGCGAGAACGGCTCGCGGAGCCGGTACGACGACGGCCCGCCGCCGTTCCCCAAGTTCGACGACGGCGACATCCCGCCGTTCCCGAAGTTCGACGAGATCGAGGTGCCGCCGTTCCCCAAGTTCGACGACCTTGGCGACGCCCCCTCCGAAGAACCCAGGCCCGACGAGTCCTGATGACCCGCAACGCCCGAGGGCCGACCCTCGGGCGTTTTTCGTTTCGAATGCGATCCGTCGTCGCGACGAGCCCAGTCCGTATCAGCCCGGCGAGCCGGTCCCAGGCCACGAGGGCGTCAGGTCCCCGCCACCCTCGTGAGCAGGCCGACCGCGACCGCCGTCGCGACGACGAGGGTCAGGGTGATCAGGACGAACCGCAGCGAGCCCCACAAGCCGGGGAACGGACTCCGCGTGATCCCCCGAAAGGCGACGACCAGCAGCCCGAAGGCCAGGCAAAGGCCGAGGACGATCAGCATCGCGGCGATCATGAGCAGCGAAACGCCCCCCGCGATCGCCCTCGGCTCCTTCATCGCGAGCATCTCGAACAGGAAGCCGGCGGTCAGCACGAACCAGCCGGGGGCGAGCAGGAAGGCGAACACCAGCCCGGCCCCGGCGAGCGCCAGCAGGCCGACGGCGAGCCTCGCGGCCGCCTCCAGGGAGGATCGAACCTCGGTCGGGCTCGCCGGGGCGGCGAGGTCGCCGGGCTCGATCGCGTCTTCGAGTCGATGGTTCATGGAGGCAGACTCGGAAGGTGTGGATTCGGCGTCACTTTCCTCTCATGACCAATCGGGCCTCGGTCGTGCCAGCCGACGGCCTCCCCCGCGTCGAGGATCCCGGTCCCAGGCCCCGCGAGCCGAATCATGCATTCGGACCAACTGCTCGACTTCCTCCACCACCGCTGGTGGACGTACTCGCCCCGGTCGGCGACCTGGATCGAGCACGCGACCCACGGCTTCAACCTGTTCGAAGGCGCGGCCTGGACCGTCTTCGCCGCCCTGGTCCTGGCCCGGTTCGTCCGCCACCGTCGATCCTGGGTCGAGGTCCCCTATGCCCTGGCCTTTCTCACGTTCGGGCTGACCGACTTCCGCGAGGCGTCCGCGCTCGACTCCTGGCTGATCGCCCTCAAGGCGGTCAACCTCGTCGCGCTGTTCGGGTTGCGACGTTGGGTCATCCGGCGATGCTACCCGGAGAGCCGGGTCTACTGAGCCGCGCGAGGGGCGGCCCAATCGTCCAGGTCCCAGACCACGATGGCTCCGCCTGTCCCGCCGACGGCGGCACGGGCCCCTTCGCGGGAGAAGACGGCCGCGATCGGCGTCGGCACGTCCCATTCGTAGCTTCGGAGCCGGACGCCGGCTGCGTCCCACAGCGTCACCCCGCCCTCGAGGTCCCCGGTCAACACGCGCTGGCCGTCGGCGGAGATGGCCAGCGCGGACACCGTCCCCTCCACCTGGAAAGTGGCCGTCGCCGACCTGGCGGCCAGGTCCCAGACGGACACGGAGCCCTTGTCCGCCCCGGTGACGACGGCCGTGGGCCCGTCGGCGACGTCGGCGAGGAAGTAGCCGGGCGTGGGGATGCGGGCGATCGCCTTGTAGCGAGCGTCGCGATCGAACACGCGGAAAGCCCGCTCCCCTTTCTCGGTCAGCCAGCGGCCGCCGGGCGAGAATTGCAGGTCGAACGCCCACCCGGACTTCACCCGGGCCACCGCTTCGCCCCCCGGCAGGGCGCTGACGAGCGTCACGGCGCCCTCCATCCAGGCCACCGCGACCCCGCCCGGGGCGACGGCCGTCCAGACGTTGCCGGCCCCCCCGTCGCGGCTCAGGACGGACGCCGGGCCGCTCGCCCCGACCCGGGTGACTCGCACCTCGCCGGACTTCTCATCGAAGGTGGACGCCCACTCGCCGTCCGGGGAGAGGTGCAGGACGCGCTCCGTGAGCATCCAGCCGGGGGGCGTTTCCAGACCGTCCCAGGCGGCGACGGTGAACGGATCCCACTGCGTACCCCAGCGCGCGACCAGGGCCGGGCCGGCCGTCGGGAGGGCCAGTTGCAGGTAATCGATCCGCTCGGTCGGCATCTCGATGCGCGTCATCCGCCTCTCCGAAGGGTGCTGCTGGGGCGGGGCCTCTTCGCACCGGGAACCATACCTTGCCAGGGGCCGCCTCGACCCGCGACCCACGGATTCGTCGCCGGGCCTCGTCCCCATTGGGCGATCCCGGCGCATCCTCTCTTCAAGCGATGCCGCGCGTCGCGGCCGTCGCGAGGTCGCCCCGCCGGCGTTCGAGGACGTGACGCGAGACCACGAAACGCGCCGAACGAAGCCAATTGCGAGGGCTGTTTTGGAATGTCAAGTTGATTCTGGGTTGAGAGTTGCGTCAAATGGGTTCGTTTTCGGGTCGGCGCGGACGAAGCCAATTCTCGGGCGCTCTCGGCTCGGGGTCACCGGGCGGCGGCGGCGGCCTTGCGCGTCACGATCGCCCGCCCGGGGCCGGCTCCGCCGGTGAGGAAGAGGACGGCGGGGGAGTCGCCGTGGTGGCGGAGCAGGGGACGGAGGGCCTCGGGCTTCAGGTCGGTGGTCCGGTGCTTGACGGAGACGGGGCCGAGAGCCTCGACGTCGATCAGCTTGCGGAGCCGCTTCAGGTCCAGGGGGTGGACGCCCTGGATCTCGAAGGCTTCGAGCCAGGGGGTGGCGAGGTAGTCGTCGGAGGTCAGGTACGGCAGGTCGGCGGCGATCCGGCCGAGGTCGTGGGCGCGGGCGAAGGAGTCGAGCAGGCCGGACCGCGAGAGGGCCGGGTCGGGGTCGTAGAGCCATCGGCCGATGGGGGCGACGATCGGGTAGTCGCTCCAGGGCTGGTCGCCCATTCGGTCGGTCCAGGTGACGCCCTCGGGGAGCCGGGTCGCGCGGCGGCGGCACGAGGCGGCGGCGCCGAACCAGACGGTGGCCTCCTTGGCCTCGCCCCCCAGGCTGATGATCTCGACCTCGCAGTCGAACGCCTCGGCGAACCGGTCGAAGTCGCTCGCCGGGCCGAGCTTGATCGCCCCGCCGGGGATCCGCCTCATCAGGCCGTGGAGGAACTCCGGGCCGGGGGCGTAGCCGTCGGCGTCGACGGCCCGGCCCTTCCGGGAAGTCCGACGGTCAGGGTCGATGTGGACCCAGGCGCCGGCGGGGATCGGGAAGGTCTCGGCCCGGGCGCGGCAGGGGAGGACGCGGTCGCCCCGGTCGTAGACGTCGGCGTTCCAGGCCACGCGCCGGCCCATCCCCGCATCGAGGTCGACGGCCAGGACGTGGGACCGCTCCGCCAGCGCGACCGCGTCGCCGCCGATGCCGGAGCAGAGGTCGACGACCGCCGCCGCCTCGAACCGGCGGGCCTTGTGGACGGCGACCGCCTCGGCCGTCGCCTGCTCCAGACCGACCGGATCGAGCCACATCCGCTCGCCCCGCGAGAACTTGGGCGTCGCCTTGCGCCGGGCTTCCGCCAGCCGGAGGGCCGCCGCGACGGACTCCTGGTCGTGGAGCTTCCGCCAGCGGGACAGCTCGGCCGGGCCGGGCGACTTGACGGCCTGGGCCTCGGCGATCAGGGCCCGGCCGGCCTCGGAGGTCAGCAGCCGGAACTCGGCGTCGGAGCCGTCCGGGGCGCGGACTCGGCGATCCTGGGTCGAGCGTCCGGCGGCGTTTTCGTACAATGTCATGGTGATATCGCGAGAGCGGAAATCGTTTGCCGTATCCCCTTCCCCCCTGGTGGTGGAAGGTGGCCCGCAGGGCCGGATGAGGGGGACCATCAAGGCGGACGACGCGAGGTTTCGTCGGCGTCCCTGCCCGAAGCGGTCGCCGCCGGTCCCCGTGCTCGTGCCTGTCCCGCCCCTTCGAGCCACCTTCCCTCCGGTGGGAAGGACGTTTTGGAGTCGATCTTTGAGCGTCCCGCCATTGTACCCGCCGGTCCCGCCGATCGCCCGCGAGCCGCTCCGGATCGGCGGCGTCGCCATCCCCTCGCGGTTCTTCCTCGCGCCGCTGGCCGGCTACACGAGCCTGGCCTTCCGGCTGGCCGTGCGCGACCAGGGGGGGCTGGGGCTGGCGACGACCGACCTGGTCAACGCCCGCTCACTGATCGAGAAGCGCCGGCGGGCGCTGGAGCTGGCCGAGACGTCCGACGCGGACAAGCCGCTCTCGATCCAGATCTACGGCCAGGTCCCGTCGGAGATGGAGCAGGCTGCTCGCTACGTCGCGGAGAACGGGGCGACGATCGTCGATATCAACATGGGTTGCCCCGTCCGCAAGGTCGTGCGGATCGGAGGCGGCTCGGCCCTGATGGGCCAGACGGAGCTGGCGGTGGAGCTGGTCTCGGCCGTGGTGAAGGCCGCGGGCGTGCCCGTCACGGTCAAGATGCGGCTGGGCTGGGACGAGGAGACGCTGTCGGCACCCGGCCTGGCGCGGGCCTTCGAGCAGATCGGCGTGGCGGCGGTGATCGTCCACGGCCGGACCCGCGCCCAGGGCTTCTCGGGCTCGGTGAACCGCTCGGGGATCAAGGCGGTGGTCGACGCCGTGGACACCATGCCGATCGTGGCCAACGGCGACGTCCGCTCGATCGCCGACGCGGCCTCGATGATCGCCGACACCGGCTGCGCGGCGGTCTCGATCGGCCGCGGGGCGCTCGCGAACCCGTTCTTCTTCCGCCAGCTCGACCACTGGGTCCGCACCGGCGAGCCCGGCCCCGACCCGACGTTCGAGCAGCGGTTGGACTTCATGAGCGTCCACTTCCACGGCCTGCTGGAGCGCCGGGGCGAGCACTACGCCTGCCTCCAGTTCCGCAAGATCCTCAAGTGGTACTACCACTTCACCCGGATGCCCAAGAAGTTCTACCTGGAGCTGATCAACCTCCGATCCTCCGAGGTCTTCGACCGCGCCGTCGCCCAGATCCGCGGCGAAGGGCCCAGCTCCCCGCTCCCCGGCCACTTCGAGGCCCACGTCCCGGTGCCGTCCGGGCCGATCGAGGCGTGGTGAGGCGGGGGCGGATCGACTTCGCGATGGTTAGGCGGCCTCTCCGCCCGGCGGCATCGGGATCCGACCGACCGCGTCGCTGGTCGTCATGAGCCAGTCGGGGTCGTCCGATCCGTAATCGCAGTAGGCGATCGGGAAAGCCCCTCGCTCCGCCGCCCCGAGCATCTCGACGTACCAGCCGGCGTAGGCCCAGTCGCGACCCAGCCCGGCGCGGGCGATTTCGGGGCACCTCTCCAGGAACCGGGCGGCCAGGGCCTGCACCGTGTCGTGCCGGGCGTCCTCCCAGCCGAAATATGCGTCTTCCTGGCCGCTGCCGTAGTGGATGCTGTCTCGGTGGAAGTCCCGCATCATCGCCCCGTGGGACTTCAGGATGTTCCCCGCGTGGGTGACCCCACATCGCCAATACATGCCGCTCGGGGCCATCCCCGGGGCGATCCGGATCCGCTGGTAGCCGATCTTGTGGAGTTCGTGGACCATCCTCAGCACGCGGAGGGCGCGACGGTAGGTCTGCTGGATTTCCGGGTCGGTGTCCATGAATGCTCGCCTCCTCCATCTTCGACCAGGGACGGCGTCCCTCGCCGCCCGGACCTCCATGGTATCCGGGCGGTGCCGGCGCGTGCGTCCTTGAATCAGGCGTCCGACCAGCCCTAAGATCGGTTGACGCTGTCGAGGCCGATCGAGGCGAGGTAGGGGCTGCTCGGATCGGGTGATGGACATGAACGACCACGACGCCCTGTTGGCCCGCT
Organism: Paludisphaera soli; assembly: GCF_011064595.1. Taxonomy (GTDB): domain Bacteria; phylum Planctomycetota; class Planctomycetia; order Isosphaerales; family Isosphaeraceae; genus Paludisphaera; species Paludisphaera soli. The sequence continues at coordinate 64,357 of NZ_JAALJI010000034.1, forward strand.
GGAAAGCCCTGACCGGGGACGACTCGCCGAACCCCTGGACTTTCGACCATCTGGCCGGCTTCTTTCAGAACTTTCGTCCCCTGGGCGCGGGACTAGCGCATGCCTTCGAGGGGGTCGCGGGGGCCGACGAGATCCTGCCCCGGCTCCTGGAGGTCTTCCGGGCGACCGCGGAAGGTTGGTCGGGCGTTGACGGGACATACGACGCCTACTTCCTCGTCAGGCGTCCTCCCCCGTTGGCCCCTCCGCATGCCATCGAGCTCCTTCGCCGTCATCTGGAGAACGTCAAGGCCATGGCCGTGGCGCTCGGCCGCCATGATCTGACGGCGATCCTCGATCCCGCGCCTCCCGTGACCGTCGCAGCGGGCGAGCCGCCTCGGCCGCCGGGACACGACGCCGAGACGATGATCTACGAGGTCGTCGGCGACTACATGGGGTCGCTGAGCCCCCGAGAAAGCCCGATGCTCCGCATGGGCGAGGCGTTCTGGACGATCGCCTGCGATCCCAACCTGGGATACCACATCCTTTGGCCGCTGTATCGCGACTCGGGGAGCATCGAGGAGCCGTTCGCCCCCTATTTCGAATTGTGGAAGCACGGGGCCGCCTACCGCTTCACGGACGACGGCGACGTTCGGCTCCACACGCCCGGCTGACCCCGGGTCGCCATCAGGCCCGTTTTCTTTCCAAGGCTCATTCTCTAAGATGAGGTACGACCGATCGGATCGACGGCCCGTCGCCACTCGGGCCGCGTCTCTCTCTCCCGTTCCCGCCACGTCGGAAAGGACGCACGCATGGCCACCGCCACCGAGCCTCGCCGCGGCAAGACCGCGGCCTCGTACCAGACCAAGCTCCTGATCGACGGGCAGTTCCGGGACGGCGTGGAGGGCAAGACCTTCGCCACGGTCAACCCGGCGACCGAGGAGGTCATCGCCCACGTCGCCGAGGGGACCGCCGCCGACATCGACCTGGCCGTGAAGGCGGCGCGCAAGGCGTTCGACTCCGGGCCCTGGTCGAAGATGGACGCCCGCGACCGCGGCCGGCTGATGTACAAGCTCGCCGACCTGATCGAGGCGAACATCGACGACCTCGCCGCGCTGGAGTCTCTGGACAACGGCAAGCCGCTGAAGGAGGCCCGCCACGGCGACCTGCCCTTGGTGGTCGACTGCCTCCGCTACTACGCCGGCTGGGCCGACAAGCTGACGGGCGACACCATCCCCGTCCGCGGGAACTACTTCTGCTACAGCAAGCGCGAGCCCGTCGGGGTGGTCGGCCAGATCATCCCCTGGAACTTCCCGATGCTGATGGTCGCGTGGAAGTGGGGCCCGGCGCTGGCCGCCGGCTGCACCATCGTCATGAAGCCGGCCGAGCAGACCCCGCTGACCGCCCTCCGCATGGGCGAGCTGGCGATGGAGGCCGGCTTCCCCGCCGGCGTCATCAACCTCGTCAACGGCTTCGGGCCGTCCGCCGGCGCGCCGCTCGTCGCCCACAAGGGGGTCGACAAGATCGCGTTCACCGGCTCGACCGAGGTCGGCAAGATCATCATGAGCGACGCGGCGAAGACCCTGAAGCGGGTCACGCTGGAGCTGGGCGGCAAGAGCCCGAACATCGTCTTCGCCGACGCCGACCTCGACGCGGCCGTCGACGGCGCCATGCTCGGCCTCTTCCTCAACCAGGGCCAGTGCTGCTGCGCCGGCAGCCGGCTGCTGGTGCAGGAGGAGGTCTACGACAAGATGGTCGACAAGCTCGCCGAGGCGACCAGGCGGCGGAAGGTGGGCGACCCGTTCGCGGCCGACACCGACCAGGGCCCGCAGATCGACGAGGCCCAGTTCAGCAAGATCCTCGGCTACATCGCCAAGGGGAAGGAGCAGGGGGCCCGGTGCGTGGCCGGCGGCGAGCGGGCCGGCGACAAGGGCTTCTTCATCCAGCCGACGGTCTTCGCCGACGTGCAGGACCACATGGACATCGCCGTCGACGAGATCTTCGGCCCGGTGATGCAGGTGCTGAAGTTCAAGGACGTCGACGAGGTCGTCGCCCGGGCGAACTCGACCGACTACGGCCTCGCCGCCGCCGTCTGGTCGCGCGACATCGCCAAGGCCCACTCGGTGGCCGACCGCCTGCGGGCCGGCACCGTCTGGATCAACTGCTACGACGTCTTCGACGCCGCCGCCCCCTTCGGCGGCTTCAAGTCCAGCGGCATCGGCCGCGAGCTGGGCTTCCAGGCCCTCGCCAACTACACCGAGCACAAGACGGTGACCGTCTCGATGCGTTGACGGATCGGCGGCCGTCGGGCCGATCGGCTCGCGTGGACCCCTTTGCGGCCCCGCGAGCCGAGGCGTGCCAGCGAGTGAATCATCGGAGAGCCCCGGCGTGGCGATCGACACCTACCCCGTCGGGCTCCTCCTCTTCCCCGGCTGCATCGCGGCGGCGCTCGGCGGGCTGGCCCTGGCCCGCCGCTCGCTCCACCGTCACGAGCTGGAGAAGATCCAGGACGTCGCCAGCTATCTCTACGCGGTGGTCGGCACGCTCTACGCCGTGATCCTCGGCCTGATCGTGGTCGACTCGATGACCAAGTTCTCCGAGGCCCGGCTGACCGCCGAGGCCGAGGCGAACGCCCTGGCCGATATCGCGCTCTTCGCCTCCCGGCTCCCCGGCGACGGACCCCACCGCGTCCGGGAGCTGGCCGAGGCCTACATCCGCAGCGTCACCGACGTCGAATGGCCGCTCATGCAGCAGGGCCGCGGCTCGGACGAGACCCGGCGGCTCGCCATGAGCCTGTCGCGGACGCTCCTCGCCTTCGAGCCCGCCAACGAGCGGGAGGCGGCGATCTTCGGGGCCCAGGTGGAGGCCGCCACCCAGTTCTGGAACAGCCGCCGCACCCGCATGGTGATCGCCTCCCAGCGCGGGCTGCCGCTCCTGGAGTGGGTCGTCCTGATCGCCGGCGGGGTGATCACGGTGGTCTTCACCTACCTGTTCAAGCTGGACGACTTCCGCCTCCAGCTGGCGATCACGGCCCTGCTCGCCGTCGTCATCGCGCTGAACCTCTACCTGATCCTGATGTTCGCGTCCCCGTTCTCCGGCGACGTGAAGATCAACCCGGACGGCTTCGCCCTGACGCGCATCACGCTGCAAGAGATGCTTGAGGACTGATCCAGCCCGGGCGTCCTGCGTACTCGATCATGGATCGAATCCTCACGCGCCGGGACGACGGGGCTGAGGGTCGAAAGACGACCGCGGCGGAGCCGGCATGGGGACTCGGCCGGCGTTGGGAAGATACGGCCGTCGCCGCTCGGTTCGGTCGGCTTGAAGGTGGGAGCGTCGAGGGCGAGGGGAAGGCTCTCGGCCTCGAATTGAGTTCGCGCGAGGCGGCGAGACGACGCGAGGGGGGCGGGCTCGTGGAGCGCCGCCCCCCTCGGGTTTCCGGTGGTGGAGGATCAGCGGGCCTTCTTGGCGGGCTTCGCGGGCTTGCCGATGAGCTTACCCTGGTCTCCGCGGGCCATGGGGTCGGAGACCTTGGACAGGTCGATGTTCTGCGGCATGCCGGCGGAGAGGTCGCCGTCGGAGCCGCCGCAGCCGCAGAACAGGGCGGCGGCGAGGGCCGTCGCGGCCAGGGATGCGGGCGTTCGCTTCGTCATGAGCCGTAGTCCTTGCGATGGGCCGCCGATCAATAGGCGTCGGAGCTGATGACCTCGCCGCCGGCCCGGGTGCCGAGGGCCCACCAGGGCTGCTGGCCGACGGTGTCCTTGATGAACTTCACGGAGCCGTCGGCCATCGCCATGTTGACGCCGCCGGGGTGGCTGCTCGTCGGGGGGATGGAATCCTGCGCCGAGCCTTCGTTGCCGTTGAACGAGTTGCTCGCGGAGCAGGTCATGCTGTTGGGCGGGCCGACGTGGTTGTAGCGGTTGACGACGTAGTACCAAGGGTAACCCACGGTCCACAGCCGGCCGTTGTAGTTCGCGACGCCGGTCGTCGTCGGCGGCAGGGCCTGGCAGGCGGCGAGCAGCGCCAGGGTGGTCGGAGTGCCCGGGGTCGGGTTGTTGATCGTGACGGCCACGCCGGTGGGGAAGATGCCGCGCTTGCCGTCGGACGTCTTCCCCGGCCTGACGAGCTGGCTGGAGTTGAGGCCGATCAGCCGCTCGCTGAAGAGCGCGGTGTTGGAGGTGCCGTCGGTGATCGCCTCGAGGCCGATGGCGTTCGTCCCCGGGGCGTTGGTGCTGTCGCCCCAGTCGGGGGACAGGATCGTCCCGGTGAACGTCCGGTTCTCGCCCGGCCCGCCCCAGTTGCCCACATAACCCAGCGAACCCCAGGGCGGCGCGACCCGCGAGCCGGCCCCGTCGGAAGGGCAGACATAAGCGGCGACCTGTGTGAAGCAGACAGTCGTGTTCGCCCCCAGCCCACCGCCCGGATCCACGTACGAGAACGCGAAGTTGTACGCGTTGTACAGGGGCTGCTGCTCGATCTGCGGCAGGATGCAGACCGTCCAGCAGTAGCTCCACTCGTTGGCCCCGTTCCCCTGGATCCCCTTCACCGAATACGCCGTGGCGGTGGGGAAGAGGTCGCCCAGCGGCAGGACGCTCTGCTGGGAGACGTAGTTGTGCACGGCCAGCCCGAGCTGCTTGAGGTTGTTGACGCACTGGGCGCGTCGGGCCGCCTCGCGGGCCGACTGCACGGCGGGCAAGAGGAGGGCGATGAGGACGGCGATGATCGCGATCACCACCAAAAGCTCGATCAAGGTAAATCCGCGACGCCTCGGCATGGGCGAGTCCCTTCGTCTGATTCAGACGGATCAATTACGTCGGATCGGTGCCCCGGCACGACTCCGGGCTACCTACTTAGGAGTTAAGACCTTAACTCCTAAGGGCGACAATTCCCAGGCTGAGGGCTTCCAAAAATGGATATCCCACGAATTCGTGGATGTGGGCTCGCTCCGCGACGTCCCGCAGGCCTTCTGCCGCTCTGGGCGAGCCCGCATCGTCGTGATCGCGTCGCGCCGGGCGTCGCCGGATCACGCCCGAAACGCCCGCCTTCAGCCCTGGACCTCGATTGAGACCGGGATGCGGACGGGCTCGGAGCCTCGGGCCGTCAATTCCTGGATCGCGGCCATCGCCGGCGTGGGTGGGACTCGGCAGATCACCCGGAACGCGACCCGGTCGAGGCGGGCTCCGGGGTGCTGGTCGGCGAACCCCTCGTCC
>NZ_JAALJI010000035.1 GCF_011064595.1 Paludisphaera soli
GGGGAGATATTAAGGCCTCCCCCCATCGGGTTCAAGAGGTCACCGAGATTTCTTCCCGAAGTCCTCCCAAAACCCTAATGACACCAACGGGTTACGACTTCCAAAAATCTCGAATGCCCGTTTCGACCCAGATCCTTCTGGGGGGATTTCGCGGAAGTCCCGGTCGACCCCGGGGGGGATTCCCGGAATTCCGGCTGGACGGCTGGCAAACAGGGTGATCTGTATCCGATAAGCCAATCTGAAGAAGCCAGGGAATGGCCGCGAGACCCAGGGAGCGGGGATCGATCATGGAAGTCGGCACGGCGGTCATGCGAGGGAGGCGGGCGGATCGACGCCGGGGGATATCCGGCGGCGGGCGGAACGGGCTCAACGGGCCCGGAACAAGGGAGTGCCCCGCGATGATGACGGACGTGGACGAGGCGACCCAGCTCGACTGGGTGCAGAGCGTGCTGTTCGACCGCGGCTATCTGGCGAAGATCCGCGGCGAGGCGATCAAGGTGTACCTGGTGGTCATCGAGGCGGTCGGGGGCGAGCCCGATCGGAGCGTGACGATCAGCCTGAGCCAGCTCGTCGCCCGGACGCGGCTCTCCACCCCCACCGTCATCGACGGCCTGGCCCAGCTGGAACGGCTGGGGCTGGTCGTCTCCACCACCGGCCCTCGCGGCAAGGTGAAGACCTATTACGTCGCCGACCCCCCGCCGGCCGACGCGGGCTGAGCTGAGCTGGGCAGGCCGATCCGATCGGTCCCGGCCGACGCGCGGAGTCGCGGCCCTTCGGCCGCCGGCGGGTGGGATTTCGTCAGGGCGACCTCGAGGCAAGGTGGCATCCGGCCATGGCATCGTATTTCTTCCGGGTCGAGCACGACCTGCTCCGGTCCGAGGCCTTCCGATCGCTGGGGGGCTCGGCGATCAAGGTCTATCTGGTGATCGGCCTCTATACGGACTTCGGCACCGACTGGGGGTATCCCAGCACGCGCACGATCGCCCGCCAGGCGGGGCTGAGCCGGCAGACGGTCATCGACGCCATCGCCGAGCTGGCCGAGGCGGGGCTGCTGGTGACCAACAAGTCCAAGGGGAGGTCCACGGCGTACCGGGTCCTCCGGCAGGCCGCGCCCGAGCGCCGGCCGACGGGCGATCGGGCCAAGCCCCCCGCGGCCAAGAAGACCAAGAAGGCCGCCCCGACCGGCCGAGATCTTTTAGAGGCCTCCCGGGAAACCGGACCAGATTCTTTAGTCGACCCTTCGAAATCCGGCCTATTTTCTTTAGTCGAGCCGGTCCATAAGTTGGACCGCGCCGGCCGTGAGGATGGGCCCAAACGAGAAACAGGAACGAAAGAAGACACAGCGTCCGCCCCGATCCCGGGCACGCCCTTCCGCCTGAGCGCCGACGGGCGGCTCCTTGTTGCTGTCGATTTGCAGGGTTTGTTGACGAATCAGGGCCTGCCCGAGAACCTGGCGAACCGCCTAGTTACGCAGAAGGATCCAGAGGCGGTCGCCAAGGTGCTCCTCAACGCCTTCTATCTGCAGAGCCAAGGTAAGCTGCAGAATGGCCCCGGCTACATCCGCGCGGGGATCGAGGACGGGTACGACCTGCTCCCCCAGGTGGCGAACCGGCTGGAGAGCCGTCGCCGCGAGCTGGCGGACCGGCTCCGGCGCATCGAGCAGGAGAAGAAGAAGGAGGTCGCCGTCGACTCCCTGGCATCCCAGGAGGCGGCCGTCTCCTACGTCCTGGAGAATCTCCATCCGGATGAGCTGAAACGACTTACGGTCGTCGCCCTGAAGAGCCTGCCGGAGCCCGTGGTGCGTCGCAACCCGACCCTGTCGAACCCTTTCGTCCGGGGGAAGGTCTACGAGCTGGCGTGCGGCGAGCCAGTGGAGTAAGTCCTTTCGGCTGAACAACTTGGGCACGTTTCGACGCGGCTTCCGGCCGCGTTTCGTTTTGCGCCCGCCGCGGGCGGAAAATCGGGGTTTCGCGGGCGGGTTTCGGGCGATCCCGGGAACGCAAATGGCAGTCGGGCTGGGATGCCAGAATGACTGGTGTCAAAATCGGCAGGCATGGGTTGCGGATTCGGGATTCAGAAATTCGGAGCTAAACGGCTCTCGGGACTTAGGTTTCGGCGATCCCGCATGCGGGATTTGCGTTCGCGGGATCAATCGCCTCCCGTGCGTCGGTCGGCTTGCGGAGGATCAGGAGGTCGCGGACCTGGCCCAGCAGGCGGCCTTCCACCCGGGCCCGCCGCACCTGCTGGGGTGTGTAGTCGCCGCTCATCGGGCAGCTGATCCGGCGCTCGGGGAGGAAGCCCGCCTCGAGGCCGGCCCGGTAGCCGAGGAAGACGTGGTCGATGTAGCCGTGGCCCCGCGGCAGGTCCTTCTCGGTTTGCGTCGCCAATAAAAGCGCGAAGTGTCCGCCGGGGCGAATCGTTAAATAAGCGGATCTGGCCAGCTCGGCGAGGAACCGCGACCAGTCGTCGAGTGGGGCCGAGGCGACGCTCTCGCGGGGGTACTTGCGGGCGAGCATGGAGTGGTACGGCGGATCGCAGAAGAGGAGGTCGCAGCCGAGGGCTTCCGGCGGGAGTCCGAGGCGGACGTCGCGGGGGGCGATCTCGGGGCGGACGGGTTCGAGGTCGTAGGCGAGGCAGCGGCGCCCCATGGCGAGGGCGACGTCGAGGGTGGTGCCGCCGCCGGCCATGGGGTCGACGACGAGGTCGCCAGGCTCGGTGTAGTAGTGGAGCGCGTGGGCGACGAGCGCCGGGGGGATGGAGCCGGGGTGGGGGACGCCGAAGGCCCGGTCGTGGCGGAACGACCAGACGTCGTACGGCGTGGGCCGGAAGTCTCGGGCGAACTTGTCGCGGCGGCGGAGGTCCTTGTAGGCCGCGTGGATGGTCTTCGTCCCGGCGTCGATCTGGGCGACGCCGGCCAGGGCCCGGGGGTCCCCCTCGCCGGCGGCCTTCCAGACCGCCCGGGCCTGGCGATACAGGTCCTTGCCCCCCAGGCCGATCCGCTCGGCGACGGCCGCGTCGGTGCGCCCGACCTTCGGGGTCGGTCCGTCGGCCCCTCGCCCCGTGTCGACTCGAGCGTCGGAATTCCGACTCTCGGCGGCGGGCTCGGCATCCAGCCACGACGGATGGTCGGGGAACGGGATCGTGCGGGGGCCCCCTTCGGAAGGGAGGTGGGACTGGGCGTTCCGCAGGTTGCCGCGACTCCGCGCCTGCGCGTCGGCTCCCCAGAGGCGTTGGAGGGCGTCAGCCTCGCGCATCATCTGGCTGAACGTCTTGCGGCGCTGGCGGTTGAACTCCAGCACGGCCGCCCTGCGGGCGTCGTCCGAGTCGTACCTGCCGATCGCGCAGGGGATGCGGTCGATTCCCAGTTCGATGGCGCAGGCGAGGCGACGATGCCCCGAGACGACCTCCCAGCGGCCCCGCGCCAGGCCCGACGCGACGACCAGCGGCTCCAGGATCCCGTGCTCGCGGACGCTGCCGATCAGGTCGTCGATCTGGCCCGCCGGGTCGCCGTAGAGTTCCAGGCTGAACAGGTTCTGGTCGAGCGACCGCACGTCCAGCATCGCATGAGGGGCGGAGGGCGAGGGGGGCTCGCTCGGGATGGGGCTCGGCCTGGCGGCTCGGCGCGCGGGAGAAGCCATGGGGGACGTCCTTGTCCGTGGGGCCGTTCGGTCGGTGATCGCCGGGAATCTAGCAGAGGGGCCGGTTCCTGTCGAGCGCGAGCGGGCCGTGCCGTCATCGCCCGGGGCCGGGCGGGAGATCGAGATCCGGGGCCGCCTCCCTCCCGTCGATCTCCCGGAGGAGGCGATGGGCCCGGTGCAAGACGTCGTGGATGCGGTTGATGGACGAAGCAGCCTTGGCCCGGCGGAGCAGCCGGTCGGCCTCGCGAATCGACTTTCGGGCGGCCTGAGCGATCATGTCGAGGTCGCCTCCAACCTGCCTGGCCGCTTCGGCGTAGGCGAGCAGGTGGTCGAGGAAGGAGCATCGCTCCCAAAGCACGCCTCGGGGCCTGGCCTGGATGAAGTGGGCCAGGTGGTCGAGATCGGCGTGGTGGAGGAAGAATAACGGGACCTGCCAGTTGCCTCGAAATGCGAGATGCCGCAGCTTCTCGTTTTTTAGTTCCGCGAGCCAGGCCGCCTGCAACTCGGGCGGGACGTCGGCCGCCAGGTACTCCGCCTCGCGGCCGTCGCGGGACATGTAGAAACGCGAGCCGTCGTACTGCATGAAGAGTTCTCTGGCGTCTTCGCTATCCATGATCGAACCCTGAAAATCGGAGGCTGTAGACGATCGCCCCTCGGTTTGGGCTTTCGAGTTATCCGGTCGGGATCGGGAAGGCTTGGCTTGGAGATCGAAGATTCGTGGGCCCCGAAGCCGCATGATGGTCGCAAAAGTCTCGGAGGGCCGCAAAAGTCGGGGCGAGGCCGCTCGGCGTCTTGACCGGGACGGGCGGAATGTCTAGGGTTCAAGAGACGATCCCGTCCGTATCGAAGTTCCAACTCGGGGACGACCCTTGAACTTGGCCCTCGCACGTCGCCGAAGCCTCCGGGTCGCCTTGATGGCGATCCTAGCGGCGTTGGCGACGTCGACCGGGGCGAGGGCGTGCTCCCCGGCGAAGATGGCCGTCGGGATCTGTGCGGCCGCATGCGGCTGCTGTGAGAAGCCCGCGGCCCATGTCGAGCCGTACTCGGACCACGCGGGGGCGGTCCTCGCCCCCGGCAGGGCCCAGGCCGCCGACGCGGGGGGCTCGTGCAGCCCGAACCGCGGCTGCGCCTGCCGCGCCGACCGATCCGAGGCCCCCGAGCCCGACGGTTCGAATCGGCGAACCACGGGCCCGAAGAAGACGGACCTCAGTCGCGTCTCGACCCAGGCCGCGGCGGATCTTCAGGATCCGTCTCCCCGGCCCTCCTGCCGCCCGACCACGCCCGTGGAGAGTCCGCCGCCCAGGTCCCCGCTCTACCTGCGGCACTCCCGACTCCTGATCTAAACCGGCCCCGCATCGAGGTCGCCGGCCCTTCTGCGCCCGTCGTCCGTCCGTCCCCGAGCGAGGCTCGGGCCGACGCGTCGATGCGCGGCGAGGTCCGACCGGTCCCGATGCCGGGGGCGAGGAGGACGGTCCGCGCCGCATCGCGCGGATCGTCCTCCCCCTCCCTGCCATGCAGGGAACGGGGGCGAGCCCGTCCGCGTCGTGCGGCGGCCGCCATCCAGGGGAAGGTCATCGAGTTGGGAGAAGACTCATGGATCGTCGTGGAATGCTGGGCCTGGTCGGCGCGCTCGCGCTGGCCGTCGTGACGAGCGTCGCCGGGGCCGCCGAGGCCAAGAAGTCGGCCGACGCGAAGAAGTCGTCGTGTGCGTGCTGCCCGGAGCCTTGCTCCGACTGCGCGTGCTCCGCCGCCGCCAAGGCCGGCGCGAAGGCCGAGTGCGGCGCCTGCTGCGTCGACGGCGCCTGCTGCGCCGCGACCGCCAAGGCGGCCCCGGCGAAGGCCGCGACCTGCTGCCAGAAGGAGGCCGGGGCGAAGAAGGTCGCCGAGGTGAAGAAGGCGGCCTGCGGATGCTGCGACGGGGCCTGCCCGGCCTGCGCCTGCGACGCCGGCGGGAAGTGCGGCGACTGCTGCGCCACGGCCTCCTGCTGCGCCGCGTCCGCCAAGGCGAAGGCCTCCGAGCCGGTCAAGGCCGCCAAGACCGACGCCGACTCCTGCTGCCAGAAGGAGGCGAAGGCGAAGAAGGTCGCCGAGGTGAAGAAGGCCGCTTGCGGGTGCTGCGACGGGGCTTGCCCCGCCTGCGCCTGCGACGCCGGCGGGAAGTGCGGCGCCTGCTGCGTCGACGACGCCTGCTGCGCCGCGACCGCCAAGGCGGCCCAGGCGAAGGCTCCGGCCGTTCGCTGATCCCGGCCGGGGAGGGCCGGCCCCCGGTGGCTCGGAGGCCGGCCCCGGTCGAGACCCGAAGGTCGGACGCAAACAGGGGCGGGTCGCGCAAGCGGCCCGCCCCGTCGTCATTCTACGGCAAAATGGGGCGGTCGCGGCGGTCCGGCACCCGGATCCGACGGAATTCGAAGGGCCTCGATTTCGGCGCGAACCTCGCAAGACTCTCGATCCGCCGACGAATGCCGGCTAGACCCCGACCCATCCGAAGAGGACGACCCATGGGCCTGCTGTTCGCGATCGTGCCCGTCTTCATCGCCGTCTGCTTCCTGGCCGTCTTCGCCGTGATCGCGGTCCAGGCGGCGTCCGGGATCGCCGAGTGGTCGCGCAACAACGCCCTACCGATGCAGGAATCCCCCGCCCGAGTCCTGGCGAAGCGGACCGAGATGCGCGGGGGCGGCCATCGCCACGGCCACGGGCTCGGCCGGGTCCGCACCAACTATTACGTCGCGTTCGAACTCCGCTCGGGCGAGCGCCGGGAATTCGGCGTCGCCGGCCCGGAGTACGGCGTCCTCGTCGAGGGGGACGAGGGGACGCTCGCCCACCAGGGGACCCGCTACCACGGCTTCCGCCGCTCCGGCGCCAAGGGAGGTGGTGGGGACTTCAGGCTGCCCTGACCGGGAAGCCCCGGTCAATCCCGGACACCGGAGGGGTCGTCCTGGATGGCCGCCAGGAGAGCCCGGAACTTGGCCGGGTCCCAGGGGAGGCCGTACTCCAGGCCGACGTCCATGAGCTGCCCGTAGAAGAACGGCTGCTTGTCCCAGACGGGGCCGCGGCCGATCGCGAACAGCGCCTGCCGTTGCTCGTCCGTCAGTTGGGCCGGATCGAGGCGGCGGAAGCCCGTCCTGGGATCCTTGCCGATTCGCGACGGGTCGGGGATCACGACGCTCAGCAGCGTCTGGAACACCTCGGCCCCGGCCATCGGCTCGTGCACCTGCTCCGCGGCCCGGCAAAGCGCCGCGAGGATGGGCCCGCTCGGGGGAGGCTCGATGAGCTGAACGGCGGCGCCCGCCTGGGCCAGGGGGCCGAGCCAGTGCCAGGAGACCCCCTCCGCCACCGTCCGCTCCGGGTCCTGGATCGCCCCGAGGAGCACGTCGAGGCACTCCGCCGGGGCCGATTTCCCCAGGAGGACGGCCAGGGAGACGGCCGCGTTCGTGCGGACCGGCGACGGCCGGTCGGGCGACGTCTCGGCGACGAGGAGCGGGACGTCCGACGCGTCGCCCAGGTAGCGGTCGAGGATGCCCAGGCCGAGGATCGCGTTCGCCCGCTCGGCCCCGTCGGGACGGCTCAGGACGGCCTCCCGGACGAAGCCCGCCGAGTCCGACGCCGCTTCCGGGAACCAGGCCAGGGCCTTCACCGCCTCCATGCGGACCTTCGGGTCGTCGTCCCGGGTCAGGCGCTGAAACGCGCCCACCCGCCCCAGCACGGCTTCGTACGCGTCCCGCTTCCAGAGGTCCTGGAGTTCCGGCTCCTCGTCTTCGTCCTGGTCCGGCTCCGCCGCCCGGATTCGCGCGAGCTCTTCCGGCCCGCCGAGCCCCTCGGCCTCCACGAACGCGGCGGCGGGATCGAAGCCTAGCGGGACGTGCCATTCGGGATATCCGATCGCCAGGCCGACCAGGAGCCGGATCAGCTCCACCCTGTCCCGGGCGGAGGGGGCTTCGAGCAGCTCGAACAGGAACGGGACGGCCGGGGCGCTGGCGCGGTATCGCGATCCCTGGTGGCAGATGTTCGCGCGGAGCAGCCCGAAGGCTCGCTCGCGGGCCTGGGCGTCGTCGGACCCCAGGGCGCGGATCCAGCCCGGCACCTCGTCGGCGCGGCCGTAGGCGTGCGTGAGCCTCCCCCAGTCGATCCGATCCAATCCTTCAAGCATGGCGACGCCTCTGGGTCAGGAGTTTCGCGGCAGGAGTCCGCCCCGAGAACTGAGTCTACCGGAGCGGCGGACTCGGCGGACGAACTCGCCCGCCGCCGGGCCTCGACTCCGACGGCGGCCTCGGGATAGACTGGCGGCATGAAGTGGATCCCGGCCTGGCTCGTCCTGATCGCGGCGACGACGGGGACGCCCCTCCGGCAGTCGGAAGCGTGCGGCGACTTCGCGCGGTTGAACGTCGAGCCGCCCCGATCCGCCGGGTTGGAGGCGCCCGACGGCGGCGTGGGGGACGACGCCGACCTGGGCGTGCCGGCCGACGCGCCGGCCGTTTCGGACGAAGCCGCCGCGCCCCACTTCCTCCCCCCCTCCCCGGTCGCATCGACGCTCGCCGGCCCCGCACGTCGGTGCGACCGCGACGGGCCGCCCCCGGACCCACCCCCGCGCCGCCGGTCCCGGCTGCAAGTCTTCCTGTTCTGAGCCCGCGCCCGGACACCGCCCCTCGCGTCCCGGACACGGTTTCGCCTTCGAACGGGAGATCCTCAATGCGACTTCCCCAAGTGCCTCGGCCCCGTCGCGCGTTCACGCTGATCGAATTGCTGGTGGTGATCGCGATCATCGCCGTGCTGATCGCCCTGCTCCTGCCCGCCGTGCAGTCGGCGCGCGAGGCGGCGAGGCGGCTGCAATGCTCGAACAACCTGAAGCAGATCGGGCTGGCGATGCACGCGTATCACGCGTCGAGCGACACCTTCCCGCCCGGCTACATCACCGGCGTGCTGGGCCCGGAGCCGAACAGCCCGGAGACCGGCCCCGGCTGGGGCTGGGGGTCGATGCTCCTGAGCGACCTGGAGCAGCGGTCGCTGACGAACGCCGCCAATTTCACCCTGCCGATCGCCGCGCCGGGGTCGCGGACGGTGCGGACGGCGAGCCTCTCGGTCTTCCTCTGCCCCAGCTCCACGGGCGCGGAGGGGCCGATCCTGCTGAAGGACGCCGCGGGCGCCACGCTCGTCGCCGACCTCTCGCCGGGCCAGTACGTCGGCTCGGCGGGCCAGCTGGAGGTCGAGGAGTTCCCGGCGCACAACAACGGGATCTTCTACCGCAACAGCCGCATCGGCGTGCGCGAGATCACCGACGGGACGAGCACGACCCTGATGGCCGGCGAACGCTCGCGCAACGTGGCCGACGCGACCTGGGTCGGCGTGATCCCGTACTCCCGCGTCTGCACGAACCCGCGGTGGCCCGTCCGCGACTGCGAGACCGCCAACGTCATGATCCTCGGCCACACCGGCCCCTCGCCCGACCAGCGCTGGGTCGACGTCCCCAACTACAAGGGGGCCGGCGCCGACGACTTCTGGAGCCTGCACCCCGGGGGCTGCAACTTCCTCTTCGCCGACGGCTCCGCCCGCTTCCTGAAGGAGACCATCGACCCCCGCGTCTTCAGCTTCCTCGCCACCCGCGCCGGCGGCGAGGTCGTCTCGTCCGACCAGTTCTGAAGGGGAGGCCCGCCGGCCGGGCCGCGGGATGAGGCGTCGGTCGGGAGACGTTCAAGGCGACTCGGCCGCTCCGTCCCCGCCGCCGCCCCGTTTCCATCGCTCAGCGTTTTCCGAAGGGCCACCACCACCGCCGGCCGATCGTCCGTTCGAACGCTTCCATCGGCAGTTCGAAGGGGTCGGGGTCGACGCCGAGGGCCTGATCCGGGCGGCGGCCGAAGAACCGGCCCATCACCTCGAAGGCGAGTTCCTCCCCGTACGACGAGGCGTCGAAATCCTCGATCTCCCCTCCGATCTCCGCCCGGAAACACCGCCGGCCGTCCCGGATCACGGACCGCTCGAAGTGGGGCCGCTCCTCGGGCAGCGGGTCGCCCTCTTCCAGCATGACCCCCTCGTCGGCGCAGCCGCCGTAGGCCCGGAGCAACCTCCCCCCTCGAAGTAGGTGTAGCTCCAGAGGTTGACGACGCTGTGAAGGCCGACCCGCAGGACGGCGGCCTTCGGGAAGACTTCCAGGACCCGGGCCGTGAGCCGGTCGGCCCCGGAGTCCAGGCAAGCTTCGCCGATCCGGGGGTCGCCGAGGATCGCAGCCCCGTCGTAGGCCCCGACGACGAGCCCGGTAGGGTAGATGCCGCTGTCGAAGCGGGTCATGCCCAGGCTGCCGGGCCGTCCGAGGCCGAGGTCGGCGATCAAGCTCCGAGCCCGGACGGGGTCGTGGAGCAGCCTCGTGCCGAGGTAGCCCGGCCCACGTTCGTTGACCAGGATGCACGACGCCTTCCAGCCCATGCGGCACCGCCTCGTCTGCCTCGCCTCGGCCTCCGTCCGACCGACCCGGGCCGACACCCGCGGCCCCGCTCGGGAAGGATAGCCTGGGATCGCGAGAGATCCAAGCCCGACGCCCGCCCGCCGCGCGATGAGGGCCCCGTCCGCTGCGGCGGCCCTTCGGCGATATCCCCTCGCGGGCCCGTCCGGGGCGGGTTAGCCTGAAACGGCGAAAATCGGACTGGTATCGGAGCCGAGCGAGGAAGACGCCATGACGCCCGAGCGGGTCGAGAACCTCATCATCGGCAGCGGCGAGGCGGGGAAATACCTCGCCTGGACGCTGGGGAAGCAAGGGCGCGACGTGGTCGTCGTGGAGCGCGGGAAGGTCGGCGGGGCGTGCCCGAACGTGGCGTGCCTGCCGACCAAGAATGTGATCCACGGGGCGAAGGTCGCGGCGATGGTCCGCGAGGCGGGCCGCTTCGGCGTGCGGACCGGGCCGGTGGAGGTCGACATGGACGCCGTGAAGGCGCGCAAGCAGGACATGGTCGACGCCCTGCAGGAGATGCACCTCGATCGGTTCGCCGCCAGCGGGGCGGAGCTGGTGATGGGCGAGGGGCGGTTCGTCGGCGAGCGGACGATCCGCGTGGGCCTGAACGGCGGGGGCGGGCGCGTCTTTGAAGCGCAGCGGGTCTTCCTCGACGTGGGCAGCCGCGCGAGCCTGCCGCCGACCCCCGGCCTGGCCGAGGCCCGGCCGATGACGCACGTCGAGGCGCTCGACCTGGCGCGGCTGCCGGAGCACCTCGTCATCCTCGGCGGGGGCTACGTCGGGCTGGAGTTCGCGCAGGCGATGCGACGGTTCAGCGCGCGGGTGACGGTCCTCAACCGCTCCGGCCGGCTCCTCGAACGCGAGGACCCGGACGTCTCCGAGGCCCTCCTGCAACTGATGGACGACGAGGGGGTGGAGGTCCGCCTGCACGCCTCGGCCGTCGCCGTCGAGGGGCGTTCGGGCGAATCGGTCCGGATCACGCTCGACAACGGCCAGGTGATCGAGGCGTCCGACCTGCTCGTCGCCGCCGGCCGGACCCCGAACACCGACTCGCTCGACGCGGCGAAGGGGGGCGTCGAGCTGGACGCTCGCGGCTTCGTCCATGTGGACGACCGCCTGGCGACGACCGCCCCCGGCGTCTGGGCGATGGGCGACTGCGCGGGGAGCCCGCAGTTCACGCACGCCTCGTACGACGACTACCGCGTGGTGCTCGCCGCCGTGCTCGGCGGCTCGCGCTCGACGGCCGGCCGGCTCGTCCCCTACTGCCTGTTCACCGACCCGGAGCTGGCCCACGTCGGCCTCTCCGAGGCCGCCGCGCGGGCCGCCGGCGTCCCCTATCGGCTAGCGAAGATGCCGGCCGCCGCGGTGTTGCGCACCCGCACGCTCTCGGCCCCTCGGGGCTTCCTCAAGGCCGTCATCGCCGCCGCGCCCGACGACCGCATCCTCGGCTTCACCGCCTTCGCCGCCGAGGCCGGCGAGCTGCTCGCCGCCGTCCAGTCCGCCATGATCGCCGGCCTCCCCTACACGGCCCTCCGCGACGCCGTGTTCGCCCACCCCACCATGTCCGAGGGCCTGACCGTCCTCTTCGCGGAACCGCCGAAGGCGCCGTGAGGCCCGCTTCGCACCCCCGACGGCCGGCCGCCGTCGCGCAAGCGGCATGCCGGGGCGTTGCTTTCGAGGGCGGGGTCGACGAGACTGTCCCGCATCGGGAAAGGGCGGCGTGGGGCCTGGCGACGAACGTCGGCCTCGCCGCAAACGTGATCCGGCGGTGCGCGTCGAGGGAGATCGGCGGATGGCGGAGATCGTGGGGGAAATCCTGTACGGCTTCGCGGACTTCGTGGTCGTGCATCTGCCCTGGCTGTCGTTCGGGTTCTATCTGATGCTGCTCTTCCCCACGGTGGCTTCGCGAGCCCGCGGTTGGGCGTCCTCCCTGGAGCGATGGTGCTGGGGGCTCGGGAGGAAGCGGATGCTCGCCCGCCTGAAAGCGGCCGCCGGCCCGCACGACCCCATGGACCTGATCGACGGCGCGACCCGCTGCGAGATGGCGGGCGAATGGGCGCGGGCGGTCGTCCTGTTCCGCATGGCCGGGGACCTCCTGAAGGGGACGCCGGACGCGACCTACGTCGCGAACTGCATCCGGCGCATCGAGGAGAAGCGGGAACGGGTCCGCGGCATCTGAGCGCCGGGCCTCGGCCCGCTCCGACCGGAGGCGACGATGGAGACGGAAGTCGAATGGCGGCGGGGCCCGGGGAACGGGTACGGCTACACCTGCGGCTGCGGTCGGGCGGTCGCCGTCTCCACAGCCCTCTGCGGGTCGCCCGCCCGCTGCGAATGCGGCGCGGAGACCAGGGTCCCCAGCCTCAGCCGCCTGCGGGAACTCACCGGCCGCGACCCCTACGAGGCCGGCCTGATGGACGAGATCCGCCGCCTGATCCGCGACGGCCGCCTCCCGTCAAGCGGGGTCTGCGCCCTGTCCGGGAGGCCCACCGAGGACACGGTTTTGTTGAGCGTGCTCATCCCGAGGTTCTTCCAGGACCAGTCCCACCGGGGGATGGGGAAGGCGCTCCTGATGACCTGGCTCCTGGGCTGGCTGGGCTTCATGCTTTATCAGGTCTCCAAGAAGCCGCAGATCGAGGAGGAAGGCGCGGAGAGCCTGGAGATCCCGCTGCGGCTCGCGGCGGACCAGGCACCCCGGGCCCGGGAACTGAGCCAAAGGCGGCTGCGCAAGCTCCTCCGCACGGAGCCCCTCTACGCCCGACTGCTGCAAGAGAACCCCCACTCTCGCATCACGGTCCTGGGGTGACCTCTCCGCGCGGCCGGATCGCCCGGGTGGCGACGTACGCCGGAATCACGCGGGCGAGGGGGGAGCCGGGGTCGACGTCCTCGTAGAAGCCGGCCAGCAGGAAGCCGGCGGCGAGCTGGCCGCCGATCTGGTCGTCGAGGGTGTGGCCGAAGCAGAGCGGCTCGTCGCGGTCGGCGAACCGCCGGCGCTCCTCGTCGGTCAGGCTCGTCAGGTCGGAATACGGGATCGAATAGGCGACGCGAAGCTCGCCGCGGTCCAGGGCGGCCTCGTCGAACAGGAAGGCGACGGGGTTGGTGAAGCCGGCCAGCAGGGTGCCGCCGGGGCGGAGGACGCGGAAGGCCTCGCGCCAGACCGTGCGGACGTCGGGGGCGAACGTGTTCGAACAGGGGTGGACGATCAGGTCGAACGACCCGTCCGCGAACGCCGAGAGGTCCGCCATGTCCCCCTCGACGCATTCGATCGCCAGCCCCTCGCGGTCGGCGACCTCGCGATCGCGGGCCAGCTGCTTCGGGCTGGCGTCATACACCGTCACCCGCGCCCCGGCCGCCGACAGGATCGGCCCCTGCTGCCCTCCCCCGCTCGCCAGGCAGAGCACGTCCGTCCCCGCGAGCGGCGGGAACCAGTCGGCCGGGACGGGCTTCGTCGGCGTCAGCACGATGCTCCAGTCGCCCGTCCGAGCCCCGGCGATCGCGTCGGGATCGACGGGGACCGTCCAGCGGTTCCCGCGCTCCACCTGGCTGTCCCAGGCGCGGCGGTTGTAGCCGAAAATCGATCCGGGATCGTTCATGCGTCGATTCCACTCCCCCCGTCTTGCGGCGCGGCGGCCCTCTCGACAGGATGAAGGCCCTTCAAGGAGAACGCCATGGCCAAGCGGCCCCGGATCGAAATCACGACCGACCCCGAACGGATCGCGGAACTGCGGCGGGACCGGGCGGAACGCTCGCCCGCCGACCCGCTGGAGCGGTTCTTCCGCGAACTGCCCGACACGTATTCGCTGGGCGAGACCCAGATCGCCATGCTGAAAGCCCGGCGCGGCGAGGCCGTCCCCAGGCTCCTGGAGGTCGCCGCCCGCGCGGGGGTGAAGCAGGTCGAGGGGGCGGCGGCGATCGTGGCGCTCTGCGCCCTGGAGGAGCCCGCCGTCCTGCCGATCGCGCGCAAGATCGTCCGGTCCCGGGCGAAGAACGCCACCTGGCGGCACATGCTCTTCACCCCCGAGGCCCGCTTCCTGGGGACCGACCCGGAGATCCGCCGCACCCTCCTGGCGGACCTCGACTCCGACGACCCGAAGGTGGCGAAGCAGGCCGTGCAGGAGTGCGGCATCCTGGGCCTGCCGGGGGCGTTGGAGGAATTCTCCGAACGGCTCGGCCGCCCCGGCGCGGCCGACGCGGCGCGCATGGCCTGGTGGATCGCCCAGGGCGCGCCGACGCGCGCCAACCTGGACCGGATCGGCGCCGCCTGGCTGGACGAACCGGCGGTCGTCGGCGACGAATCGGCCGGGTTCCTCGCGGCCGTCGTCCGGCTGGGCGGGGAAGGCGGGCCCGACGTCCGGGCGGCGTCCATCGACCTGCTCCTGCGATGGTTCGCCGAGGTCCGCGACGGCGTCCGGCCGGTCGACTTCATGACCGGGTCCATGGCGATCCTGGACGCGCTCGACGCCCTCCGTCGCGCGGCGCCGGGCGACCCCCGCTGCGCGGCGATGGCCGCCGACCTGATCCGGGGCCGGCATCGCCTGGTGGAGACCTTCCTGTCCCGGGCCCTCGACGCGACCGCCGCCGACCCCCCCCTGCACCGCTCGCTCGCCCTGGGGCTGATGGAAGGCCCGGACCCCAGCGCCGCCCGCGCCGCGGCGAAGTCGCTCGGCTCCACATTCGCGGGCGCGGTCGACGATGAGATCGTCGCCGCGATCCGCGCCGCCCGGGTCCAGCACGGCGCGGCCGAGGAGTTCGACGAGGCCCTGTCGCGGATCGGCGGCGCCACGGCCTCCGCGGCGGCCGAGGCCCAACTCGACGAGCAATCCGGCCCGGCCCGCATGAAGGTCCTCTGGCGCACGCGCGGGCTGGCGGCCGAGCCGGCGCTCGCCCGGGCCGCGGCGCTCGGCGTCCTCCCCGCCGGGAGCGACCCCGCCGCGATGGCCGAGGCCGCCCGCGCGGCCCTCCTGGAAAACTGGCCCGACCGCGAGCCCGAGCCGGCCGACGTGTTCCAGCGGGCCCTGGCGCAGGCCGGCGCCCTCGTCGGCTTCGACACCGAGGCCGACGAGATCCCCCCGCCCCACGACGCGCTGATCCTGAGCCTCGCGGGAGCCACCCGCGACGCGTTCGTCGTCGAGGCCGCCCGCCAGACCTGGGACATCCCGGCCGGCGTCTCCGAGGAGGACGTGATGGATTCGGGCGACGTCGTCGACGCCTACAAGGTCGAGTTCCTCCACGACGGCCGCCTCGTCGCGTTCCGCGCCCGCTACTTCGGCGACTACTACGACGCCGAGGCCGTGGCCGACGCCCTCAACGCCGCCCTGGCGGAGTCCGCCCGCCCCGAGCGCTTCCAAGCCGTCCTCACCGACGGCCAGGACCTGGAACTCCTGCTCGCCACCCCCGACGCCGCCGAGGCCCTCCGGAACGAGTTCTTCCTCCCCGTCGTGGTCGAGCGCCCGCGCCGGCGGAAGAAGCCGAAGGGGTCGTGACCCGCGCGGGGGCTGCTCGACGGAGGCGACCCGGCACGCCCGCCCTTCGCGTGACGAGGCGGGGCCCGCGACCGACCGGGCCCGGGGCTTGAGGCCCGACGGCGAGCGCGCCCAGAATGCGGGCGACGCCGAATGGCAAGTCGCCCCCGGAGTCCCGATGTTATGAGCCGACTCGGATGGATGATCGTCGCCTGCTGGCCCCTGGCCGCGGTGGGCCAGGCGCCCGCTCCGGATACGCTGGCGGCCATCAAGGCGGAGGAAGATGCGGCGAGGCGTTCGTTCGTCGAAAGAGCGAGAGAAGTGAAGGCCGCGGAGGACGCGAGGGCCGCGGACGAGGCCTATCACGCCAAGGTGCAGAGCCTGATGGACCGGGCTTTGACCCTGGCCCGCTCGCATCCGGGAGAACCGGAAAACCTCGCCGCGCCCGCGTGGGTGGCGAGCCAGGCGGCAATTGCGAGGGGCGATGCCATCGCAAAACGCGGCGACGCGGCGTACCGCCTCCTGGCCGATGCGCCGGTGCTGGACGATACGGCCATCCTCCCGGCGATGTTCGCCGCCCCGGGCGTCGGCCCCCGCTGCCCCGAGGCCGAGCCGTTTCTCCGCTCGGTCATTTCCCGGAGTCGGAACCCGGACCTCGTCACCCTCGCTCGATTCGGCCTGGGCACCTCCCTGGCCGAGATGGCCCGGCTGCATGACAGGCTCGCCGCGCCGATCAGCGGCCCCGCGTTGGCGAAGGAACTGACCGAGGCTTCTCGGGACCGCTGCCGGGCGGTCGACGCCCCGAAGCTCCGGGGCGAGGCCGAAGCCCTGCTGGAGGAGGTCGTCCGCGAGCAGGGGGACGGGCCCAACACCCTGGGGGGTCAGGCCGCGGGAGATCTTTACCGGATTCGGCACCTCAGGATCGGCCAGCCCGCGCCGGATCTCGTCGGCGAGGACCTCGACGGGGCGCCCATCCGGCTGCGCGACTTCCGGGGCCAGGTCGTGATCCTGGCGTTCTAGTCGCTTACGGATGATCCCCACATGAGGTCGATCCGCCGGGACAAGGATCTTGCCGCGGCCCTGAAGGGGCGTCCGTTCGCGGTGGTGGGGGTCAACGGCGACGCGGAAGAGGACCGGGCCAAGGTCAAGGAGGCGGTCGCGAAGGAAGGGATCGCCTGGCGATCCTTCTGGGCGGGCGGCCCCGACGGCGAGATCCCCCGGACGTGGGGCGTCCAGAACTTGCCCACGGCCTACCTCCTCGACGCCGCCGGGATCATCGGCGACGACCAGGCCGGCGAGGACCTCACCCCCGCCGCCCTCGAACCGCTCCTCCGCGCGGCCGAGGACGCCGCCCGATGAGCCCCTCGGGGACTATTGAAGCGGAATCCCGCGATCGCTCATCGAGGGGCCGACCAACTATTCCCCATTCCGCGAACGTGAGGCATCCTCTCCTCTGGGGCGTTGCGCGCCGAGCACGCCCCCCTCTTTGGCAATCCGCCGGTCGGTGATCGCAACGCGAGGCCGTGCCCGGGCCGATGCGCGTATCGGCATGAGGTGAAGCGCGCCGAACGAACCCAAATTCAGAGCCGGTCGCTCGGGGGGAAATCCCTTGCGGCGTCGAGACTTGGGTCCGATGGGTTCGTTTTCAGGCCGGCGCGGACGAAGCCAATTTCGCGGGACTGCGGTCAGGTTCGACGCAAGGTCGTCGGTCGATGTGGACGAACCCTGGGGACTTCCGAATGAGGAGATGGGCCGGATGAGGATTCGAGATCGGGCGAAGATTTCGGCGCGTCGTCTCGGGCGTTCCTCCGCGCGCGAGGGCGACGGCGTGCCCGCCCGATTCTCCGGGCGGCCTCCGTGTTCATCTCCCCCCCATCCGGCCCTGCGGGCCACCTTCCCCCACCGGGGGGGAAGGGAAGACGAGCGAGGACGTCCGAACCCGGGCCGAGGCCGCCGGGGGCTGGGGTCGGCGGCCGGGGCGCGTTAGAGTCGCGGCTTGAGGCGGCCGACGGCCGGGGCCCCGCATGGGAAGGGGCGCGGGGCCGGGAAGGGCCGAGACCCGAAGGAGTCCTCTCCGATGTTCATGCGACGATCCGTCCTGCCGGCCCTGATTTGCAGCCTGCTCGCGACGCCCGCCGGGGCTCAGCCGGGGGTCGTGGTGTCCGTGACGCCCGACGGGCCGGTCGCCTCGCTCCAGGCGGCGCGCGACCGGGTGCGGGAGCTTCGCAAGGAGGCCGGGGGCCGGCGCGAGCCGGTCGTGGTCCGGTTCGCGGCGGGGACGTATCGGCTGACGGAGCCCGTCGCGTTCGGGCCCGAGGACGGGGGCGTCGCCTATGAGGCCGAGCCGGGCGCGGAGGTCGTGATCGACGGCGGTCGGGAGGTCGGCGGGTTCCAGGCGACGGGCGACGGCCTGTGGGTCGCGAAGGTTCACGCCGCCGCCGGCGAGCGGCCCTTCGAACAGCTCTACGTCAACGGCCGACGCGCCGTGCGGGCGCGGACGCCGGACGAGGGCTACCACTACATGAGGAAGGCCGGGACGCCCGACCCGGGCCGCTCGTTCGTGGGGCGTCGCGAGGACCTGACGCTGGCGGGGCTGGAAGGGCTCTCGCCCGAAGAACTCCGCGAGGTCAACGTCGTCGCCTACCACTCGTGGGAGGTCTCGCGGCACCGGATCGCGTCGTTCGACGCCGCCTCCGGCAAGGTCGACCTGACCGGCCCGGCGCCCTGGGAGTTCCTCAAGTGGGGACCCAACCAGCGCTACCATTTGGAGAACCTCCGCGAGGCTCTCGACCAGCCCGGCGAGTGGTTCCTGGACCGCGACGGCACGCTGGCCTACAAGCCGCTCCCCGGTGAAGAGATCGGCAAGTCCCGAATCGTCGCCCCCGTCGCCGGGTCGTTCCTGACGATCCAGGGCGATCCCGACAAGGGGGCGTTCGTCGAGGACCTGGCGTTCCGGGGCCTGACCTTCCGCCACGCCGCGTACAACCTCCCGGCCGAGGGGCACGCCGACCCGCAGGCGGCGGCGAGCGTCCCGGCCGTGGTGCAGGTCGACGGGGCCCGTCGGGTGGCGCTGGAGGGATGCCGGATCGAACATGTCGGCGTCTACGGCGTCTGGTTCCGTCGCGGCTGCACCGACTGCAAGGTCGAGCGCTGCGCCCTGGTCGACTTGGGCGCGGGGGGCGTGCGGATCGGCGAGGCGGGGAGGCCGGCGAGGCCCGAGCACGCGACGGGGAAGGTCGCCGTGCACGACACCATCATCCGGGGCTTCGGCCGCTGGTTCCCGGGGGCGATCGGCGTCTGGATCGGCCAGTCCAGCGACAATGCGGTGACGCACAACGACATCGCCGACGGCTTCTACACGGCCGTCTCCGTGGGCTGGTCGTGGGGCTACGCCCCGACCGACTGCAAGCGGAACGCGATCGACGACAACCGCCTGCACCATATCGGCCGCAACGTCCTCAGCGACATGGGGGGCGTCTACACCCTGGGGCTCTCGGAGGGGACGAGCGTCAGCCGCAACGTGATCCACGACGTCGACTCGTACAACAAGTCGGGCGCCGGCGGCTGGGGCCTGTACAACGACGAGGGCTCCACCGGGATCGTCCTGGAGGACAACCTCGTCTGGAACACGACCACCGGCAGCTACCACCAGCACTACGGCCGCGAGAACGTCGTCCGCAACAACATCCTGGCGTTCAGCAAGTACGGCCAGGTCATGCGGAGCCGGGCCGAGGACCACCTCTCGTTCACCTTCGAGCGCAACGTCGTCTACTGGGAAGGGGGCCCGCTCCTGACCGGCGTCTGGACGGACAAGAACTTCCGGCTGGATTCGAACCTGTACTTCGAGGCCTCGGGCTCGCCGGTGACGTTCGCGGGGAAGTCGCTGGAGGAGTGGCGGAAGGCCACCGGGCAGGATGCGCATTCCAAGATCGCCGACCCCTTGTTCGTGGATGCGGAGGGATATGACTTCCGACTCAAGCCCGGGAGCCCCGCCGTCGCGATGGGGTTCAAGCCGTTCGACTTCTCGAAGGCCGGCGTGCGTGACGCGGCCTTGCGGGCCGAGGCCGACGCCCCCCTGCCCGCCTCGACGCCCGCCCCCGAGCCGCCGCCGCTCTCGGTGTCGGAGGACTTCGAAGCGGTCGCCCCGAGCGCGACGGGCTATTCGCCCGAGTCCGCGGCGCTCTCGCACGGCGGCCGTCCCGAGCTGGTGGCGGTCACCGAGGAGGCGGCCGCGAACGGGCGGCGGAGCCTGAAGGTCGCCGACGCGGCGGGGCTGAAGAACGGGTTCGACCCGCACTTCTACTATCAGCCGCATTACGAGAAAGGGCTGGCGACCTGCTCGTTCGCCGTCCGGGCCGAGCCGGGGGCGACCTTCTACCACGAGTGGCGCGACGGCGCGAGCCCGTACCGGACGGGGCCGAGCCTCTGGATCGCCGACGGCAAGCTGAAGGTCCGGGGCCGCGCCGTGATGGACGCCCCCGCCGGCGAATGGCTGCGGGTGGAGGTTCGGGCCCGGCTCGGCGACGGCGCGGCGGGGGCCGAGCCGACCTGGAGCCTGGCCGTCTCCCGCCCCGGCGCCGACCCCCTGAAGCTGGACGGGCTGGCCGTCGATCCGGGCTGGAAGTCGGTCGACTGGGTCGGCTTCGTCAGCCCGGCGGAGCACCCCACGGCCGTCTTCCTGGACGACCTGGAGCTGAACGTCCGGCCCTGAATGCGGGCCTCGCGGGTGGATTCGAAGAAAATGGCGAGATTGTCCGATCATCGACTTGCGATGCGCGAATCGGATCGGTATATTGCCCTGCGAGCCACGCCTTCTCCGTTCGGAAGCGGCCGTTCTCGGCCTTCGTGCAATTCGGACCCGCGGCGGAATCCGCCGCCCGGCAGCGAGTCAAGATCGGGGCTGTTCGTCATGAAGCCGCCCTCCATCCAGCCTGGGAACCGTCCGGGAGCGGGGATCCTCCTCGCCTTCCTGTGCGGGCTCCTGCTCGCGCCGAGGGCCGTCGAGGCCGGGTGCGGGGCGGCGATGGGGCTGGCCTCGCGATCGGCGTCGCTCGCGCGGCTGGAGATCCTCGGCCACGACGCCCACGGCCCGATGGCGACGCCCGAGGAGGGCGCGCCCGCGCCCGTCCCGGACGGCGTCCCCCGATGCTCGGGGCCTTCCTGCTCGAACGACGTCCCCTCCCCGCCCCCCTCGGGCGGACTCCAGCCCGCGCCCGGGCGCGGCGAGGCCCTCTCCGCGACGCAGCTCGTCGCGGCCGACCCGCCCGGCCCCCTCGCCTTCCCCGTCTCGGACGAGCGTCTCGACCCTTCGGCCGAAGCCTCGCGCGTGTTCCACCCCCCTCGACGTCCTTCCTGATCGAGCCTTCGCGCTCACCGTCCCATCCCGATTCCGATTCGTGCCGATTCGCACAAGAATCCCGGACGCATGGAGACCGATCATGAAGAACGTGATGAAGCTGGGTTCGTTCGACGCCGCCCTGATCCTCCCCGACGACGCCGTGACCCGCCTCGGCACCCTGGGCGTCGTGGCCGGCGGCCTGCTGGCGCTGGTTGTGTTGATGTTCTGAGGGGGCGTCGACGTCTTCCCTCCCCCCCGGCGGGGGAAGGTGGCCCGAAGGGCCGGATGAGGGGGAGGACGAGCACGGAATCCCGCCGGAGAAACCGGCGGGTCGGCCGTCGCGAATCGTCCTTCTCACCTCGTGGGAGAAGGTGAAAGGCCGGACGAGGGGGGCGTTTCGGAACGCCGTCGCTCACTCGTCTCGCCCGCCTGCATGGTCCCCCTCATCGACCGCTTCGCGGGCCTTCCCCCACCAGGGGGGAAGGGAAGACGAGCGAGGCACCGGCTGAACAGCAGCCGGGCGTGGACGCCGTCGCGTCCTCGCGCCGTCCGGCTTGATGGTCCCCCTCATCCGGCCTTGACGTCTCCTCTTCACCCACCGGGGGGAATGGGAGATATGGGGAATCCGATTCTTTCCTCTTCAGCCGAGGGGTGGCGGCGGCATGGCCTGGATTCGGACGATCAAGCCGGACGAGGCGGACGACGAGCTGAGGGCGGCGATGGCCGCGCAACACGCGCTTTATCCGGCGGAATATGACGGCCCGATCCCGGGGATCGACGCCGAGATGCCGGGGATCGTGGCGGCGCACACGCTGATCCCGCAGGCGCTGCACCACGCCTTCGCGACGTTCGGCTCGCTCATGGCCCCCGACCTGCCGCTCCGGCGTCGCGACCACGAGATGATCGCCCTGATGGTCTCGCTGACGAACCGCTGCCGGTACTGCTCGGCCTCGCACCGGGAGTTCCTCAACCGCGTCGAGCTGGACGAATCCCTGGCGCGGGCGCTCGCGGAAGACTACGCGAACGCCCCGCTCTCCGAGGCCGAGCGCGCCATGCTCGACTACGCGGTCCAGATCACCCGGGACGCGACGCGGCTCTCCCCCGCCTGGCACGACCGGCTCCGAGCCGTCGGGTTCGACGACCGGGGGATCCTCCAGATCACCCTGATCGCGTCGTGGTTCAACGCGATCAACCGCACGGCCGATGCGCTGGGGGTCGGCCGGGACTGAGGCCGATCAGGCCGATCGGGGTTGGAAGCGGAAGGCCGGATGGGGACAATGGCGGCCTCTCCCCGCGCTCAGGTCCCATCCCGTCCACCCGCCCCCGCTTGGAGCCCGATTGATGTCCGACGCCGCGAATCGCCCCCATGTCCGCACCCAGGCCGTCTGGGCGGGCGAAGGGGGCGTCTTCATGGGACGCGCCACGCAGGTCCCGGTCGTCCACAGCGTCTCGTTCGGCTACGACGACCTGGACGAGTGGAAGGCGGCGTCGCTGGGGGAGGTCCCGGGGCACATCTACGGCCGGAACACCAACCCGACGGTCGCCGTGTTCGAGGAGAAGGTCCGGGTGCTGGAGGGGGCCGAGGCCGCCACCAGCTTCTCCACCGGCATGGCCGCGATCAGCGACACCCTGTTCACCCTGCTGGAGCCGGGCCAGAGGGTCGTCTCGGTGGTCGACACCTACGGCGGCACCAACCGGATGTTCAGCGAGTTCCTCCCCCGCGTCGGCGTGGAGGCGACGCTTTGCCCGACCGCCGATCACGACGCCATCGAGGCGGCGATCGACGAGGCCCCGCGCGTGCTCTACCTGGAGAGCCCCACCAACCCGACGTGCAAGGTGCTGGACCTCGCCCGGCTGGCCGCCCGCGCCCGGTCGAAGGGGGCGATCGTGGTGGTCGACAACACGTTCGCCACGCCCATCAACCAGCACCCGCTGGAGCTGGGCGCCCATCTGGTCCTCCACAGCGCGACCAAGTTCCTGGGGGGCCACGCCGACGCCCTGGGGGGTGTGGTCGCCGGCGACAAGGACCTGGTCGAGTCGATCTTCCGCCGCCGCGAGATCACCGGCGCGACCCTCCACCCGGAAGCCGCCTACCTCCTGCTGCGCGGGATGAAGACCCTGGCCCTGCGCGTGGAGCGGCAGAACGCCAACGCGATGACCGTCGCCCGCTGGCTCGCGGCCCGTCCCGAGGTCGCCGACGTCTTCTACCCCGGCCTGGAAAGCCACCCCGGCCACGACGTGGCGAAGCGGCAGATGCCGGGGGGCTTCGGCGGCGTCTTGAGCTTCCAGCTCCACGGCGATTTCGACGTGGTGAAGCGGTTCCTGCCGCGCCTGCGGTGGGCGCATCGGGCGGCCAACCTGGGGGCCGTCGAGACCGTCGTCGCGCCGCCGGCCACCGGCTCGCACGTCGAGCTGACCGCCGCCGAACGCGCCGCGCTGGGCATCCCCGAGACCCTCGTCCGCTACTCCTGCGGCATCGAGGACGTGAACGACCTGATCGCCGACCTGGCGCAGGCGCTGGAAGCCTCGCGGCGCGGGGCCTGATGGGGAGTCAGGCGACCGGCGAGGCGTCGGTCGCCGTCCTCGGGACTTCGGCCATGGCCGACGCCCCGAAGACGGCGACGATCCCCGAGGCCGCCAGGGCGGCGATCATGGGGACGCTCGGGTAGTGGTAGCGGTCGCCCCCCACGGTCGCCATGTGGACGGCCGCGAAGTAGGCCCAGAAGACGATCGGCGGCAGCCCGATCCAGCGGCGGAAGCCTAGCCGGCGGAGGGCGTGCACCGCCCCGACGACCGCCGCCAGCATGGCCGCGCCGAAGTAGAGGGCGCTGGCCAGCTTCATAGGCCCCAGGACGCCGCGGCCGAAGACGCGGGTCAGCCCCGCCTGGTTCCAGACGACCCCGATGCTCTCCCGGGAGTGGGTCATGATGAACTTCTTGACGAGGCCGACGGCGAACCGCTCCGGGTGCTCCAGGACGTACTGCCGGCCCTCGCGTTTCAGGAGCGCGTCGCGCTCGACTTCGTTCAGCTTCTCGACCCGGGGCGGCAGCGGCATGTAGCCGCCATTGGAGTCTGGGTTGTTGCCCATCCAGAAGTTGGCCCCGCCGTTGGCCGAGATCAGGACGGGGCTGCCGAAGATCCGGGCGTTGCGGGCCGCCCAGGGGGCGATCAGGATCGCGACGACGAGCACGACGCCCGCCGCCTCGGCCGTGTTCGCGACCAGGCCGCCCCGGCGCATGTCGGGGTCGACGACGCGCCGCCACCAGAGCAGCGCGGGCATGGCGAGGGCGAGCGGCCGGACGTAGCTGGCCCCGGCCGTCAGCGCGCCCACGGCGGCGATCCGCAAGGCCGTCGGCCAGCGGTCGCGGCCCTCGGCGTAGAGCGCGCACAGGATCAGGAAGTTGAAAGGCAGCTCGCTGGCGAGGATCGTCGTGAATTGAATTTGGCCCGGCCAGGCCGCCAGGATCAGGCCCGTGATCACGCCGGCCCGCGGCCCGAACCACCCGTGGGCGAGCGTCATCGCGAGCCAGACCGTCCCGACGCCGAGCGCCACGTTCAGGGCCACGATCGGCCCGTAGCCCACCCCGAAGGCCTTGTAGAGCGTCGCGTAGATCGCGGACGTCCCCACCGGCCAGTAGACCGAGGGCACGCCAGGCTTGAACCCGTAGCCGTCCCCCGCAGCGATGTTTCGCGCGAGGATGTCGTAGGCGGCGCTGTCCGACTCGGGGACGACCGGCACGACGACGCCCCAGGCGACCCGGAGGGCCAGGGCCAGGGCCAGCACGGCGAGGGGGGCCCAGCCTGTCGTTGAGGTCGCGCCGTCCGGGGCTCGGGGGGGAGGTCTGAGTGGTGGGACGCCATGAGGGTTCGCCGTCTCCTGCGGTGCGGGGCGTGGCGGTCCGACCCGATGAAGAGGACCCCACGGGGGGGCGCCGGATGCCGGGCGCGAAAAAGAGCCTCGCTGGGGAGGCCAGCGGATCGAGGATACTATAAACTAAGCATTCTGGGCAATCATCCACCCGATGGCGGCGCGAACGCCCCCTCGGCCGGGCGAAGTCGCCTGCGAGCAGCCTTTTTCAGCCTTCACGTGACGCTTGTTTGAGGTGATGGGACCTATGGAGACGATCGCCGCCGAGCGAGACCGCCCCCTCTGCGTGGATCTCGACGGGACCTTGATCGCGACCGACCTCCTCTGGGAATCGTACTTCGCCCTGGCCCGCAGCCGCCCGACGGCCCTGCTCCTCTCCCCCGCCTGGTTGCTCAAGGGGCGGTCGCGGCTGAAGAGCGAGATCGCCGATCGGGTCGTCCTGGACATCGGCACGCTCCCCTATCGTGAGGCCGTGGTGGACTTCCTGAAGGCCGAGAAGGCCCGGGGGCGGCGAATCGTGCTGGCGACCGCCTCCGACCGCCGGTTCGCCCAGGCGGTCGCGGACCACCTCGGCCTCTTCGACGAGGTGATCGCCTCCGACGCCGGGGAGAACCTCAAGGGCCTCACCAAGCTGGCCGCGCTGGAGGCCCGGTTCGGCCGCGGCGGCTTCGCCTACCTCGGCGACTCGACGGCTGACCTGCCGATCTGGGAGGGCGCCGGCGAGACGCTCCTGGTCGACTCCCAACCCGGCGTGGTCCGGCGCGCCTCGGCCTTCCGCGAGCCGTCGAGGGTCTTCGAGGGGACGCGCGTGGGGCCCCGGGCGCTGATCAAGGCCCTGCGTCCCCATCAGTGGGCGAAGAACATCCTGTTGTTCGTTGCCCTGATGGCCTCGCACCGGTTCTTCGACCTCGCCTCCTGGCTGAGCTGCCTGACGGCGTTCGCGGCCTTCTCGGCCGCCGCGTCGGCCGTCTACATCCTGAACGACCTGCTCGACCTGGAGTCGGACCGCAAGCATTCGCGCAAGCGGAGGCGGCCGTTCGCCAGCGGGGCCGCGCCGATCCCCATCGGCGTGGTCATGATCGGCGCCTTGCTGGCGGCCTCGGCCGTGGCGGCCGCGTTCCTCCCCGCGCGGTTCGGGGCGCTTCTGGTGCTCTACCTGGTCCTGACCACGCTGTATTCCGTGTATCTGAAGCGGAGGCTGATGGTCGACGTGATCTGTCTGGCGGGGCTGTACACGCTCCGGATCCTGGCCGGCGGCGAGGCGGCCTCGGTGATCATCTCGCCCTGGCTGATGGCCTTCTCGATGTTCCTCTTCTTGAGCCTGGCGTTCGCCAAGCGATACGCCGAGCTGACCGGCGCGAGCGAGTCCGGCGGGAAGATCGCCGGGCGGGGGTACTGGCCGTCGGACGTCGACCTGATCCGCTCGTTCGGGCCGATCAGCGGCTACCTCTGCGTGCTCGTCTTCTGCCTCTATCTCAACAGCCCGGACGTCCGCTTGTACTATCGCCGACCGGACCTCCTCTGGTTGATGTGCCCGATCCTCCTCTACTGGATCTCGCGGGTCTGGTTCCTGGCCTGCCGGGAGCAACTCGCCGACGACCCCGTCGTCTTCGCGCTCCGGGATCGGAACAGCCATGCCTGCGGCCTCCTGTTCGCCGCCATCTGAAGGCGAAGCGACGGGCCAGGAAGCCGGCGAGATCCGCCCCTCGCGCGAGCCGGGGCGGCCCCGCCGTCGCGGGCGAGCGTCGACATCCCTCCTCGGAGAGGCCCGGAACGACGGGGTCCATAGGACTCGAGTTCATTCGAGGCCCCGGCGCCCGGTCCCGTCCGACGAATCCTCGCCGAGATCCCCGACCGGTCCGCAGGTTCCGGGACTCGACTCAGACGAACCGCCTGAGGGGGGACTGCAGGAGAGCCCAGACGGCGGCGAAGGAGAGGAAAATCACCACGACCGCGTGGGCGGAGGGGGTCAGGTCGGGGGTGGGGAGGCGGTTGGAGACGGCGTAGACCATCCGGTGGACGGACATGTGGACGAGGTAGACCCCCATCGCCATGCCGACCGCCGCGGCGACCCAGCGGGGGGGCTCGAACCGCCAGGTCGAGGCGAGGGCGACCAGCAGCATCGCCAGGCCGTAGCGGACGGCCAGCTCGTCGTCCAGGCCGGCCGCGATCAGGGCGTAGGCCGCGCTGTTGTGCAGGACGACGGCGATCACGCCCGAGCGTCGGAGTTCGGCGTGCCGGGTCGCGGTGCCGACCGCCAGGCCGAGGAAGACCGCCGGCAGGCAGCGGAGCCACTGCGGGGCTGGCGTCCCCTCGTCGCCGAAGTAGGGCTTGTCGATCGCCAGGACCGCCAGCGAGAGCACCGCCAAAAGCGCCGCGAGCAGGCAGGAATAGCTCGGCCGGACGCCGGCCGTCAGCCGCCGGGCGACGTTGACGAAGAGGACCATCGCGAAGGCGAAGGGCAAGTACCAGAGGTGCACCGAGGTCCCCGTGAGGAACATCCGGCCCCCCAGCTCGTCGACGATCGAGGTGCCGTGCCGCAGGTAGGTGGCCACCTCGACGACGCCGTAGACCCCGCACCAGAAGAGCCAGGGGAGCAGGAGCCGCGAGCCCGACTTGCGGACCTGCTGCGCCAGCGGCCGGGGCTCGCCGCGGCCGGCGGCCAGGGTGGCCGAGATGATCGCCAGGGTCGGCAGCCGCCAGGCCATGTACTCCGCGCCCGGCGCGCCGGTGTGGAACCAGACGATCGCCACCAGCGCGGCCAGGCGGAGGACGTCGAAGCCCGCCACCCGGTCGCGGCCCGTCGCCGCCGCCCCGTCGCGCGAGGCCGCGCGGCCGGCGGCCTCGCGAGCCGGTCGGTCTTGCCTCCCCCCCAGCGCGACGGGGGGCCTGAGCACGAACTCGTCGGGGCTCGTCATGAGCGGCGTCCCTCTGATGAAGATCCGTCTGTCAGGGGAGTCTGGGAGCCTCGCAAGGCCGCCCCGGGAGGGGGCCGTTCTCGCGGGCGAGGCTCCGCGTCGGTCGGCGTGTCGCCGGTTGCGTGCGGATTCCGAATGGAACGATGAACTGAGAAACTCTTAATTCCCCGCCGATCCATTCCGGCGCGAGTCTAGGCGCGCCCGGAGCGGGCGTCAATCCGGTATCGACCCCGGTCGAGAGCCCTCGCGCCCGGCGTTCGCGGGCCTCGCCGCACCGGGGAGTCGGCGTCGCCGCGGGTCGTCCCCGGCCGGTCGTTCTCGATATTCTCCGCGCCTCGTCCCATGGGTCCGAGGGGGGATCCACCCACGATCCCGGAGCTTCAGCCGTCGCGATCGACGCCCTTTCCGCCCGGAACGGTCTGGAACCTGGCGGGCGGTTGGGATCTAATTCAAGGTCCGCGGCGGCCGGCGCGCGGCCGTGCCGCGGCGCGTCGGTCGAATCCCGATCCAGGCCCCGCGTCCGGGCCTCGCGGCCTTGCCGCGAGCCGTCCGACGCCATCCCCGCAGCGGTCGATTTCATGAAACTCGAGACGATTTGCCTCCACGGCGGCGCCGAACCCGACCCGACCACGCTCTCGCGGGGGGTGCCGATCTACCGCACCAGCTCGTTCGTCTTCAAGAGCGCCGAGCACGCCCAGAACCTGTTCGCGCTGAAGGAGCTGGGCAACATCTACACCCGGCTGATGAACCCGACGACCGACGTGCTGGAGAAGCGCGTGGCGATGCTCGAGGGGGGGGCGGCCGCGTTGGCGGTGGCCTCGGGGACGTCGGGGATCTTCTACTCGATCATCAACCTGGCCCAGGCCGGCGACAACATCGTCTCGGCCCGGAACCTCTACGGCGGCACGTACACCCAGTTCCACGACATCCTGCCGACCCTGGGCATCCAGGTGAAGTTCGTGGACTCCAACGACCCGGACGCCTACGCCGCCGCCATCGACGGCAACACCCGCGCCCTGTTCTGCGAGAGCGTGTCGAACCCGGCGCTGGAGGTCACCGACATCGAGGCGGTCGCCAAGATCGCCCACGCCCACGGGCTCCCCCTGATCGTGGACTCCACGTTCTCCACCCCCTACCTGACCCGGCCGATCGAGCACGGGGCGGACGTGGTGGTGCACTCGCTGACCAAGTGGTTCGGCGGCCACGGCACGGGCATCGGCGGCGTGGTGGTCGACGCCGGCAAGTTCAACTGGGCCGCGGGCAAGCACCCGCTGTTCACGATCCCCGACACCAGCTACCACGGCCTGCGCTGGGGGATGGACCTGCCCGAGCCGCTGGCCCCGCTGGCCTACATCCTGCGGATGCGGACCGTCCCGCTGCGGAACCTGGGCGCGTGCATCGCGCCGGACAACTCCTGGATGTTCCTCCAGGGGATCGAGACGCTGGCCCTGCGGATGGAGCGGCACTGCGAGAACTCGCTGGCCGTCGCCCGGCACCTGGCCGCCCACCCGAAGGCCACCTGGGTCCGCTTCCCCGGCCTGGAGAGCGACCCGATGTACGACCTGAACAAGAAGTACCTCCAGGGCAAGGGGGGCTCGATGGTCGTCTTCGGCATCCGCGGCGG
Organism: Paludisphaera soli; assembly: GCF_011064595.1. Lineage (GTDB taxonomy): Bacteria > Planctomycetota > Planctomycetia > Isosphaerales > Isosphaeraceae > Paludisphaera > Paludisphaera soli. The sequence continues at coordinate 29,282 of NZ_JAALJI010000035.1, forward strand.
GGCCGAGGCGGGCCGGAAGTTCATCGAGTCGCTCCGGCTGTTCTCCCACCTGGCGAACGTCGGCGACGCCAAGAGCCTGGCCATCCACCCGGCCTCCACCACCCACTCGCAGCTCGACGAGGGCCAGCAGCGCGAAGGTGGCATCGGCCCCGACCTCGTCCGCCTGTCCATCGGCCTGGAACACATCGACGACATCCTCGCCGACGTCGACCAGGCGCTGGACGTGGCCTGCCCCTGACGGGGCGAGCCGGACGCCGGATGGGATGGATGGACGCGATGAGGGCCGGAGGGCCTTGAAGGCCGGCCCTCCCCCCTTCTCCCCTTGAGGGAGAAGGTGCCCCGCAGGGGCGGATGAGGGGTGGACGCAGCCGAGGCCCGTGGGTCTCGGCCGCGGCATCCTGCAGGCTCTCGGCCGGTCGACCCCTCATCCGGCCGTCCCGGCCACCTTCTCCCTCAAGTGGAGAAGGGAGGACGCGCACGCCGACGCTTCTTCGCGCCATACCCCTGGATGATCCCCCTCATCCGGCCCTTCGGGCTACCTTCCCCCGCCAGGGGGGAAGGGAAGAGACCGTCCCCTTCAGCCGACCGCATCTTGATATGAGCCAAGCCCTCAACGAAACCCGGACGCAGTTCTTCGAGTTCGACGACCCGGCGGATCCGCTCCGCCTGTGCGTGGGCGACCCCCTGCCCCGGTTCACGCTGGCGTACGAGACGTACGGGCGGATGAACGCAGACCGGTCGAACGTGATCCTGCTCTACCACGCCATGACCGGCTGCCAGCACGCCGCCGGCTGGAATCCCGACGTCCCCGGCCTCGACGGCCGCTGGACCGAGGAGATGCACGAGGGCTGGTGGGACCCCTTCATCGGCCCCGGCAAGGCCCTCGACACCGACAAGTTCTGCGTCGTCTGCTCCAACTACCTGGGGGGCTGCTACGGCTCCACCGGCCCGGCCTCCATCGACCCGGCCACCGGCCTGCCCTGGGGCTCGACGTTCCCCGTGCTGCGGATGCGCGACATCGTCGAGTCGCAGATGAAGCTGCTGGACCACCTGGGCGTGAGCAAGCTCCACGCCGTCGTCGGGCCCTCGCTCGGCGGCTTCCTCGCGCTCCTGACGGCGGCGATCCACCCCGAGCGGGTCCACTACGTCGTCCCGATCAGCACCGGCGTCGAGACCACGATCGACCAGCGGTTGCTGAACTTCGAGCAGGTCACCGCCATCGAGGCCGACCCCTACTTCCGCGGCGGCGACTACTACGCCGGCGCCCGGCCGGACGTCGGCCTGGCCCTGGCGCGGCGGATCGCCCACAAGGCGTTCATCTCGCCCGACGCCCTGCGCAAGCGGGCCCGCAGCGAGGTCGTCAGCCAGAAGCCCCCCCACGGCTGGTACGAGATGAACCACCCGGTCGAGTCCTACATGCTCCACCAGGGTCAGAAGTTCGTGAAGCGGTTCGACGCCAACACCTACCTGCGCATCCTCGACGCCTGGCAGTGGTTCAACCTCGTCAACGAGACCGGCGTCAAGGACCTGCGCGACGTCTTCGCGCGCTGCCGCGACCAGGAGTTCCTGGTCTTCAGCATCGACAACGACCACACGTTCGAGCGCAAGCACCAGGATAAGCTCGTCCGCCTGCTCAAGCAGGCCGAGGTCCCCGTCATCTGGATCACCGTCCACTCCGACAAGGGCCACGACGCCTTCCTGCTGGAACCCCGGCTGTTCGCCCCGCACATCCAGGAGGTGCTCAACCACCGCGACGAGGGGTGACCGCGACGGCCGCCCGGCGAGCCGACCGATACCCGCCGTCCCGACGCTTCGCGTACGATGAAGGCTGAGTTCGGGGAGGCGTGAGAAATGAGCCCCGGTGAGAAGATCGTCGACGTCTCCGTGACCGAGGACGAGTTGAGGGTCGAACTGCTCGACGGCCGCACGCTGACCGTCCCCCTGGCCTGGTATCCTCGCCTCCTGCACGCGAGGCCGGAGCAGCGGGCGAACTGGCGGATTGCCGGTGGGGGCTATGGCATCCATTGGCCCGACGTGGACGAGGATCTGAGTTCGGAGGGGCTCCTCCGGGGGGCGCCCGCCCCGAGACAGCCCGCCGGGACCTGAACTCGCGTTGCGGACCCACCCGACGAGGGGATCCGATCGACCCTGGAGGACGCCGTCATGACGCCGCCTGAGAGGGCCCCTGCCGACGCGGCCCAACCTCCCGAAGTCGAACAAGAGGCGCCGGCGTCTCGGCCGTCGGCCGAATCGGAGGACGAGGACGACTTCGATCGCGCCATCGCCGGGTCCTCTCATCGGCTCGTCGGTCTGGCGGCCAGGCCCTCGCCGAGCATCGGGCCGGGGCGACCCGGACGCTCGACCCCGATCGGATAGGAATCTGTTGAAACCGGCCTGACCTCGCTGCGTCTTCCGGGCCGTCGGCGATCGTCCGGGCGGGTTGTCCTGGAGGCGATGCCGATGAGCCGCTATCTCCACATCGGCGGCGTGGTCGCCGTCGGCTTCGACGCCGGCGGGGCCTACCTGCTGGTCATCTCCCATTCGGGCCGCGGCGTGTTCTCCACGGCCGATTGGCGGCGCGTGGCCCGGGACGTCGAGCTGGCGTACCCCGTCGGCGGGGTCGGCATCGGCATCGGCCCGATCGCGGGCCAGCCCGTCGCCGTCACCGAGATGGATTACGAGACCGGCGCGATGCGCGTGCTCGGCCCCGGCGGCCGGTTCGTGCTCGAATGCGAGAGCAGCGGCATCGCCGTCGTCGAACCGGACGCCTGATCGATCGGCGAAGCCGACCCCGGTCGTCGCCGGAAGAGGCTTGCCGAGACGGTGCGGGTCGACGATCCTCGAATGTCGGTCGCGATCGGCGTCGCCAGGATCGCGACCTGCGCCTGAGTCGAAGACGAGCCCCCGGACGTCCAATCCGGGGGCCCAACCGCCCGGAGCCCTCCCCGCCATGACGACCCGCCGCATCCTCTCCGCCCTCGCCGTCTCGCTCGTCGCGGGGGCCTCGGCCCTCGGATACTACGCCGTCGAGGAAGGGCACAAGCCCGGCTACAAGGACACGCCCCACCTGCCCGGCGGCAAGTGGCGGGTCCACGACGCCGAACGGCCCCACCCGCCCGTCGTCACGCCGGGCGCGAAGGTCGGCGACGCCCCGTCCGACGCCGTCGTCCTGTTCGACGGCAAGGACCTCTCGAAGTGGCGCGGCGACCACGGCGACCCGACCTGGGAGGTCGTCGACGGCGCGATCGTCGCCAAGGCGGGCTCGGGGTCGCTGATCTCCCGCGAGGAGTTCGGCGACGCCCAGATCCACGTCGAATGGTCCGCCCCCGACCCGCCGAAGGGGAACGACCAGGGCCGCGGCAACAGCGGGATCCTGATCTTCGGCCGGTATGAGATCCAGGTCCTCGACAACTACAAGAACCCCACCTACGCCGACGGCCACGCCGGCGCGGTCTACGGCCAGCACCCGCCGCTCGCCAACGCCCTGCGGCCCCCGGGCGAGTGGCAGTGCTACGACATCCTGTTCACGGCCCCGAAGTTCAAGGAGGACGGCTCGGTCGAGACGCCGGCCTACGTCACCGTCCTGGTCAACGGCGTGGTCGTCCAGAACCACGCCGAGATCTACGGCGCCATGGCCTTCCGCGAACTCGGCCGCTACAGCCCGCACGGGCCCAAGGGCCCCCTGGCCTTCCAGGACCACGGCGACCCGGTCCGCTTCCGCAACATCTGGGTCCGCCCCATCCCGGCCCAGGACCAGGGCTGACGCCGGCCCGCCCCGCCCGCCGCTCGGCGGCGGGCGGGGCGGCTACTTGCGGGCGAAGAACAGCCAGTCGACGCATTCCTCATCGGCGTGGCGGTTCCAGTAGGCGACGCGCTCCACCCGGACCTCGCGGAACGTGGCGCGCAGGGCGTCGGCGAAGGGGGAGCTTTCCGCGTAGGACCAGACCGCCAGGACGCCGCCGGGGGCCAGGTGCTCGCGGGCCGACTCCAGGCCCGGGAGGTCGTAGAACGAGGCGTTGGGGCCGGCCAGGGTGTCGTCTGGGGAATGGTCCACGTCGATCAGGATCAGGTCGTAAAGTCGCGTCGGCGCGGACTGGATCCGGGCGTAGACGTCCCCCGGCCCCACGACCAGCCTCGGGTCGGCGGTTAGTTCCCCGGAGAGCGGGAACCAGCCCCGGCGGAGCCAGTCGACGACCTGGGGCAGGTACTCGACCACCTCGACCCGCGCGACCCGCGACGACCCCAGGGCGGCGTGGGCCGTGTACCCCAGCCCGAGCCCGCCGACCAGCACGTCGAGGGCCTCCCCGTCGTGCATCTCCAGGGCGACGGTCGCCAGGGCCCGCTCCGACGCGGTGTGGAGGCTGCTCATCAGGAACTGATGGTCGAGCGTCACCTCGGTGACGATCACGACCGGCTCCGAAAGGGTCGCGCGGCGCCTCAGGCAGAGGACGCCGAGGTCGGTGGGCTCGTAGGCGAGGACCTCGAAGCCGGTCGGGTTCATGAGCGGCGACGTCCCGGGTCGTCAGTCGGGGAGGAAGGTCAGCTCGACCATGGAGAGGTCGTCGGCGAAGTCGTCCCGGCCCATGAGGGCGCGGGCGTGGGCGACGAGGTCGTCCATCTTGGGGGCGGCGGGGTCGTCGAAGGGGCCTCGGCCCATGTACTCGATGAACTCGCCGAACGGCCAGAGGGTGCCGTCGGCCCGCTCGATCTCGTAGGCGCCGTCGCTGAAGAGGTAGACCTTGGCGAACGGCCCGAGGATCGCGTCGGCCGACGCGTACTCCATGTCGGTGATCGCGCCGATCATCGGGCCCCGGGACTCCAGCATCTGGAGCTTCACATCGTCGCGCGAGGGGCCGTCGATGAGGACGGCGGGCGGGTGGCCGCCGCCGGAGTAGTGCACCCGGCGCGTCCCCTTGTGGAAGACGCCGTACCAGATGGTGAAGTACAGGCCGTTCTGCTGGTCCATCTGGAAGGCGTTGTTGAGCGCGTAGAGGACCTGGCTGGGGTCGCGGAAGTCGGTGTTGGGCAGGGCCTGCGACCGCAGCGCGTTCATGGCCGAGACCGAGAGCAAGGCCGCGCCGACGCCGTGGCCGCTGACGTCCAGCAGATAGAAGGCGAAGTGGTCGTCGTCCAGCCAGTGGTAGCCGAACGAGTCCCCCCCCAGCTCGGCCGAGGGGACGAACCGCCAGTCGGTGAGGATCTTCCCCTTCGTCAGCTTCTCGGGCAGGAGCGACTCGACGTAGCGCTCGGCCTGGCGGACCTCGTCGGCCAGCCGCTTCTGGCTCTCCTGCAGGGCCGAATACGCCTCGTTCCGCTGCAAAAGCGCGATGTAGCCCCGGGAGTGGTAGCGGATCCGGGCGATCAGCTCCAGGCGGTCGGGGAGCTTGACGACGTAGTCGTTGGCGCCCTTGGCGAAGGCCTCGGCCTTGACGGCGGGCTCCTCCTTGGTCGACAGGACGATCATCGGCACGTCGCGGGTCTCGTCCTGGGCGCGGAAGTTCTGGACGAGGGTCAGGCCGTCGATGTCGGGCATGACCAGGTCCTGGAGGATCACCGTCGGCTTGATCCGCAGGGCCTCGTCGAGCGCCTTGGTGGCGTCGCGGCAGGAGTGGAACTCGATGTCGGCCTCGCCGGCGAGCATCCGCCGCACGGCCTCGCCGATCATCGCCTGGTCGTCGATCAGGAGGACGGTGATCTTGTGCTCGGAGAAGCGGGCGTCGGTGCTCATGGGCTCATCCCGGGCTCAGGTCGTCGGCGACCTGGCGGGTCGCGTGGGTGGAGGTACCGGGCCCTATTGTTTCATCGCCGGGGGGCCTGCGCCTGCGCCCCGGTGCGGCCGGCCGCGGCGAGCCCGCGGACGATCGACTCGGCGACGCGGCCGAGCGGCGCGACGACCTCGGCGGCGCCCCGCTCGACGGCCGCGCGGGGCATCCCCCAGACGACCGAGGTGGCCTCGTCCTGGGCGATCGTGCACCACCCCCGGCGGCGGAGCGCCAGCAGCCCCTCCGCGCCGTCGCGGCCCATCCCGGTGAGCAGCGCCGCCGCGCCGGCGCCGGGCCAGTTGCGGGCGACGCTCTGGAAGAAGACGTCCACCGAGGGCCGGTAGCAGGCCGCGCGGGGCTCGGGCGTGTAGCCCAGCCGGCCGTCCTCCCCCAGGATCAGGTGGTCGCCGGTGGCCGCCAGCAGGAACTTGCCGGGCGAGGGGCGGTCCCCCTCGCGGATCAGCTCCACGCGGCGGCCGGAGTGCTCGCTCAGCCAGCCGGCCAGGCCGCTCACGAAGAACGAGTCCACGTGCTGGACGATCACCGTGGCGACGTCCCAGCCCCGGGGGAGGTCCTTGAGCACCTCGGCCACCGCGAACGGCCCGCCGGTCGACGCCCCCACCGCCAGCAGGGGCTCGCCCCGGGCCGCCGCCGGCGTCTCGGGCGGGGGCGTCCAGGGCGTCCGGCACGGCTGATACTTGCCGATCAGCTTGCCCACGGTCTCGATCTTCCGGAGCAGGTCGGCCCCGCCCGAGCACGCCCCGCAGGCCGCCAGCACCGGCGTGTCCACCGCGTCGAGCGCGCCGAAGCCCATCGCCTGGTACACCTTGTCGATCTGGCCGCTGACCGTGGCCGTGACCACCAGGATCGCGCAGGGGCTCTCCTTCATGATCCGACGGGTGGACTCCACCCCGTCCATCACCGGCATGAAGAGGTCCATCAGGACCAGGTCGGGCGGGTCGGCGCGCACCCGCTCCACCCCCTCCGCGCCGTCGCGCGCCGTCCAGGCCACTTCCAGCCCGGACGCCGACGCCACGACGCGCCGGAGCGCCTCGCGGGCCATCACCGAATCGTTGACGATCCCGACCCGCATGGAGGAACACCCCGGAAGACGTGCGTCTCGACTTCGAAGACGCTGTATTCTAGGCCGTCGGCCCGTCGGCTGATACAGGGAAATCGGGGGGCCGGCGTCCGGCCCCCCCGCCCCGGCTCAGACCTGGGCCGTGCCGCCGTCCACGAACAGCTCGCTGCCGTTGACGAAGCTGGAGTCGCCCGACGCCAGGAAGAGCGCGGCGGTGGCGATCTCCTCGGGCCGGCCCATCGTCCCCCGGGGGATCAGCTTCACGAACTCGTCGAGCATCTCCTTCGGCACCCCCTCCAGGATGGGCGTGTCGATCGTCCCCGGGCTGAGGACGTTCACCCGGATCCCCCGATCCTTCAGGTCCAGCAGCCATGACCGCACGAACGCCCGGAGGGCCGCCTTGCTCGCGCTGTAGACGCCGAAGGCCGGCAGGCCCATCGACCCGGCGATGGAGCCGTTCAGGATGATCGACCCGCCGTCGTTGAACAGCGGCAGGGCCTTCTGCACCGTGAACAGCGTCCCCCGCACGTTCAGGTTGAAGGTGCGGTCGAACTGCTCCTCCGTCACCGCGCCGATCGGCGCGAACTCGCCGGTCCCCGCGCTGGCGAACAGGACGTCGATCTTCCCCTTCTCCTTCGCCACCGTCTCATAAAGCCGGTCGAGGTCGGCGAGGCTCGACGCATCGCCCGCCACCCCGATGACGTTGCGGCCGATGGCCTTCACGGCCTCATCCACCTTCTCCTTGCGGCGGCCGGTGATGAAGACGTACGCCCCCTCCTCCACGAACAGCTTCGCCGTCGCCAGGGCCATACCCGACGTCGCCCCCGTGATCACCGCCACCTTGCCTTCGAGCTTCGGCATCGTCCCGCCCTCCCCTTCGCGATTTCGACCGATCCCTCAGGAAACCCCCGACGATCCTCTCGCGAGAATGCCGGCCCGAGCCCTTCAAACGACGCCGGTCAGCGAGCCCCGCCGGAGACGCGGAGCGTCTCGCCGGTGACCCAGGCCGAGTCGTCGGACGCAAGGAACACGACCACCTTGGCGATGTCGTCCGGCCGGCCGGCCCGGCCGAGCGGCGTCTGCGCCACGAAGCCCTGCACCGTCCCCTCGTCCAGCGAGGTCATCGCTTTCGTCCCCTCGGTCGCCGTGTAGCCGGGGCTCACGCCGTTCACCCGGACCTTCCGCGAGGCCAGCTCCACCGCCAGGCCGCGGGTGATGGTGTCCAACGCCCCCTTGGTCGACGAGTAGATCACGCCCCCCGCGGGCGGGCTCGTGGCGGCCACGGAGCTGACGTTGACGACGCTCCCCCCCTCGGGGCCGAAGTGCTTGAGGGCCTCGCCGACCACCAGGAGCGGCCCCAGGACGTTCAGGTCGTAATGGCGGCGATAGCTCTCCTCGGTCCCCTGCTCGAACGGGCCGAAGCTGAACACCCCGGCGTTGTTCACCACCACGGACGGGGCCCCGAGGGCCTCGCGCGTCGCCTCGAACATCCGCGCCACGTCGGCCGCCTTCGACGCGTCGCCCCGGATCGCGAAGGCCCGGCCGCCGTCGGCCTCGATCTCCCCGACGACCCGCCTCGCGCCCGCCTCGTCGGACGCGTAGTTCACCGCGACCGCCGCCCCCTCGGCCGCCAGTGCCTTCGCGATCCCCGCGCCGATCCCCTTCGACGCCCCCGTCACCACCGCCACCTTGCCCGTCAGCTTGCCCATGAGACCCCCCGTTCCCTGCGGACCGAACCGAACTTCGTTCGACGCTTGGATGATTATCGAATTGAAGTCCGGGGAGTCAAGCGGGGGCGGCGTCGGAGGGGCTCAGATTTCGGCGAGCCGGTCGAGGTAGGCGCGGAGGACGTCGCGGCGGAGGGAGAGGTGGGCGCATTTCCCCTCGCGGGCGATCTCGATGAGCCCGGCCGTCTCCAGCTCCTTCAGGTGGTGCGAGATCGTGGCGGCGCTGACCTTGTGCGCCTCGCTCATCACCGCGCAGGGGGTGGGCTCCGGGGAGGTCCCCAGCTGCTTGAGGATCTGATACCGCCGCGGCTCCGCCAGCGCGCGGGCGATCCGGTTGAATTGCTTGTCGGTCAAACGAGGATCTCCGAGGACGGTTCGATTATTATCGAAATGACCGCCGGTCGTGTCAACCGGCCACGGCGTCCGGCATGTCGCGATCCGAACCATCACGGCTCCCCAGGCCGCGCCTCCCCGCGAGACGCCCGCCACGGCCTGGCGGGGATCGGCGATGGCGTTCGTCCACGGTTCACCTCCCCGATCGATTTTCGTTGCGAGGGCGAGGCCGAGGCCGGATCATGAATGGACCGGCCATGCTCCGGGGCGCGACGACCGCGTGCTAGCCCGGCTCGAAGATCGGCGCGGCTTCTCGGCGGTCCCTTGCAGGCCGAGCGGCGCCCGGGAGGATGACGGATTCGGGGTCTCCGTTCTCGACGTCGCCAGGGATCGGCGGAAAGAGCACCTCCATCGGATCTCAAGCCCGCGGAACTCGGGCGATCCTGCTGATGCGGGAAGGGCGACTCGGATGGGCCCGCCTCCTCGGGCGGAGCGGCGCGAGGCACCGGTCTCCGAGAGGAGGGCCGCATTCAGGTCGCGATCCGCCGACCTTCCCCGGCCGCGGCCCCTGCATGATGGCTGGACTCCGCGGGTGAGAGCAGAGCCGTCACGCGGTCGAGCGTGAGAAGTCCAGCCAGAGGGGGTAGGCGGAGCAAGTCGCCGCGCTCCGCGCCCGGGTTGTTTCCCGTCCGGTCACCTTTCCCAGGGGAGAAGCCGATGCCCATCTACATGAAGATCGAAGGCGTGAAGGGATCCGCGGTCGGGAAGTACAAGGACTGGATCGAGCTGAGTTCGGCCCAGCTCAGTTCCGGCAGGTCCGTCAACTCGGCGGCCGGCCGGGGCGTGAACCGGGAGGCCAGCGCGCCCTCGCTCTCCGAGATCGTCGTGACCAAGTCCAACGACATCGCCAGTACGCAACTGTTCCAGCTGAGCTTGAGGGGGGAAGGCAAGAAGGTCGTCATCCATTTCGTCGGGAAGGACAGCAAGGGCGAGGTCCCCTACATGGCGCTGGAGCTGGAAAACGCGCTGATCTCCAGCTACAGCGTCTCGGGCCATGGCGGCACCGCGGGAGATCGGCCGATGGAGTCGCTATCCCTGAATTTCACGAAGATCACTTACTCGACGACGCCGGTGGCCGCGTCGGCGGACGCGAAGGTCGTCAAGGATCGGGCGATGTGGAACCTCGCGATCGGGGCCGGTTCGTGACCGTGACTCGCGCGACGTCGCGTCACCTCGCCCGGAGCACTCGGGCGGTCGACGCACGGCCACGAGGAGGATCCCCGTCCGGTCCCATCTTCGCCCCTATCCTTATCCTCGCGCCTCGCCGATCAGGTCGACGACGGTGGAGAGGAAGGTCTGGTCGTGGAAGCTGCTCTTGGTGAGGTAGAAGTTGGCGCCGGCGTCGAGGCCGCGGATGCGGTCTTCCTCGCGGTCCTTGTACGAGACGACGACGACGGGGATGGTCCGCAGGCGGACGTCCTTCTTGATGAGCGAGACCAGCTCGATGCCGTCCATCCGGGGCATGTCGACGTCGCTGACGACCAGGTCGTAGCGGCCGGTGCGGACGGAGTTCCAGCCGTCGACGCCGTCGACCGCCACGTCGACCTGGTAGCCCTGGTTCTCCAATAGCTGGCGCTCCAACTCGCGGACGGTGATCGAGTCGTCGACCACCAGCACCCGCTTGACCCGGCGCTCGACGCCGGCCGCGGCGGCGGCGAAGGCCTCGGAGGCCAGCCGGCCGATCCGACGGCCGCTCAGAAGGTTGTCGATCGAGCGGATCAGGTCCTCGACGTCGATGATCAAGACGGGCCAGCCGTCTTCCAGGACCGACGAGCTGTTGAGGTTCGGCACCCGGCCGAGGCGCGCGTCGAGCGGGGCGACGCGGAGGTCGCGCTCGCCCAGGAATTTATCGACGACCACGCCGAAGCGGTGGCTGCGGTCGCTGGCGACGACCACCGGCATCCGGCCGCCGGCCCGCGCCGCGCCCTCCAGTTCGAAGATCCGCGAGGCCTCCACCAGCCCCACCGGCTGGTCGTCGATCCGCATGTGGGGCTTGCCTTCCAGCTCCAGGATCTCGTCGTCGGCGACGGTCGTGATGCGGTCGATTCGGTTCAGCGGGAAGGCGAAGGGCTCGCCGGCGATCTCCACCAGGAGCGCCCGGATGATCGACATGGTGAGCGGGAGCTGGAGCGTGAACCGCGTCCCCCGGCCGAGCTTGCTGGAGACCCGGAACGTCCCGCGCACCGCCTGCACCATCGTCTGGACGACGTCCAGGCCGACGCCCCGGCCGGAGATCTCGGTGACGTGGTCCTTGGTGGAGAAGCCGGGGAGGAACAGGAAGTCGAGCAGCTCGGGCTCCGACATCCTCGCGGCCATCGCCGCCGTGGTCAGGTTCTTCTCCACCACCTTGGACCTCAGCCGCTCCACGTCGATGCCCCGGCCGTCGTCCTCCAAGACGATCTGGAGCATGCCGGCCATGTGTCGGGCTTCGAGCCGGATGGTGCCGGAAGGGTCCTTGCCGGCGGCGACGCGCTCCTCGGGGGTCTCGATGCCGTGGTCGAGCGCATTGCGGATCAGGTGGTTGAGCGGGGCGTCGAGGCCGTCGAGGATGTCGCGGTCGACCCCCGTGGTCTCGCCGACGACCTCGAACCGGGCCTGCTTGTTCATCTGCCGGGAGACGTCGCGGACCAGCCGGGGGAAGCCCCGGACGCCGTCGGCCAGGGGCCGCATGCGGCTGGCGAGGACCTCGTGGTGCAGCCGTCCCGAGATGTCCTCGCCGCTGCGGGCGAATTCCTCGATGGCGTCCAGCGACGTCGTCAGCCCTTCCTGGCAGCGCGCCGCCTGGTCGCGCGCCTGGGTCAGCATGGCCAGCTCGACGGCGCGGTCGCCGTCGGAACCGGCCCCGGCCGCGATCCGGCCTTCGAGGTTCTGGAGCATGTCCAGCAGGCTCGTCTGGCGGCGCTTGAGCGCCAGCAGGTCGTCCAGGAACGGCCGGAACCGCCGCGTCTGCACCAGGGATTCGCCCGCCAGCCCCATCAGCCGCGACAAGCTCTCGGCCGTCACCCGCACGACCCGATCCGCCGCCTCGCCCGAAGGGGACGACGCGGGCGGGGCCTTCGGCGGCTCCGTCGCCGGCGCGGCCTTCTTCTCCTCGGCCTTGACCTGAGGGGCCTCCGCCGGCGCGGCCGCGGCCGCCGGGGGCGGAGCGGGCGGCGACGGTGCGGCGTCCGGCGTCCGGCCGGCCTCGATCCCGGTCAGGGCCTCGGCGATCGCCTCCACCTCGGCCGCCTTCTCGGCCTGCCAGGCCTCCAGGTCGGGCTCCTTGACGTCGGCGACGGCGGTGAGGAAGTCGACGCCGCGCAGGAGGGCGTCGATCGAGCCGGGGGCGAGGGCGATCTTCCCCTTCTGGGCGGCGACGAGCACGTCCTCCATGGCGTGCGCGACGCGGACGGCGGCGTCGAGGCCGACGACCCGCGCGGCGCCCTTGATGGAGTGGGCGGCGCGCATCAGGGGCTCGATCGCGGCGCTGGAGGCGTCGGACTCCAGGCCGACGAGGCCCTGGGAGAGGACGGCGAGGCGTTCCTCCGCCTCCATGCGGAACAGGTCCATGAGCGAGAAGCCGCTCAGGTCGGCCTCGGGCTTCGACGGCAAGGGGGCGGGCGGCGGCGGCGCGGCGGGCTCCGACGGTGGGACGGCGGCGGCCGGGACCTGGCCGGACTCCACCTCGGCGAGCGTCGCGGCCAGGTCGTCGACCTCGGCCGCCTTCTCGGCCTGCCAGGCCTCGAGGTCGGCCTCCTTGACGTCGGCGACGGCGGTGAGGAAGTCGACGCCGCGCAGGAGGGCGTCGATCGAGCCGGGGGCGAGGGCGATCTTCCCCTTCTGGGCGGCGACGAGGACGTCCTCCATGGCGTGGGCGACGCGGACGGCCGCGTCGAGGCCGACGACCCGCGCGGCGCCCTTGATCGAGTGGGCGGCGCGCATCAGGGGCTCGATCGCGGCGCTGGAGGCGTCGGACTCCAGGCCGACGAGCCCTTGCGAGAGGACGGCCAGGCGTTCCTCGGCCTCCATGCGGAACAGGTCCATGAGCGAGAAGCCGCTGAGGTCGTCGCTCATTGGCCGATGCTCCGCAGGGCGGCGAACACGCGGTGCTCGTCCAGGAATCCGACGCTGCGGCCTTCCCACGGGATGACCGCCTGGCTGAAGCTGACGGCCGTGTTGGCGAGCGTGGAGGGGACCCCTTGCAGGGCGCTGCGGGCGAAGTGCTCGACGCCGTGGACCTCGTCGGCGGCGAACGCCCAGACCTCGGAGCGGTCGCGGTCGCGGAGGACGATGAGCCGCTCGCGCGAGGCGGAGGCGGCCTCGCCGTCGCCCGTCGGGGACGACCTCGGGTCGGCCGCGCCGAGCAGGCCGTACATCGAGAAGCAGAGCTGGAGCTGGCCCCGGAGGTTGACCAGGCCCCTCAGGACGGCGTTGGTGCGGTGGGGGACCCGGTGCACGGGCCGGGTCAGGGCCGCCTCGACGACGGCCTGGGTGCGGAAGGCCAGCCACTCCTGCCCCAGCCGGAAGATCAGGACGCCGACGTCGTTGCGCCGGCCCTCGGCGTCGCGGCCGACGAGCGCCGCGTCGGCCTGCTCCTCGGCGCAGTGGCCCTCGTCGCTGAGCCACCGGGTCCATTCGTCGAGGTAGCCGGGGGGGGCGGGACGGTCGAAGAAGACGCGCGCGGCCCTGGCGAAGACGGGGCAGTTCCGGCAGTGGACGTGCGTCTTCAGCTCCGGGCAGCTCCGGTCGCCGGCGATCCCGATCCGGTTCCAGCAGTCGTCGAGCCGGGCCGCGGGGGCGACTTGGGGCGTCCCCGCGCCGACGTCGAGGGTGCGGGGCTCATTCATGCGCCGGGCCTCCCGTCTTGGTGTTGATATCGGCGGCGACGCGGCCGCTCTTCAGGGCGCGATCGGCGCGGCGGCGGAAGCCGGCCGCCGCCGCGAGGTCGCCGCGACGCTCGGCGATCAGGGCCAGGGCCAGCAGCGCCCCGTCGTGCGCGGGGTCGAGATAGATGGCCTTGTTGTAGCAGCCCTCCGCCTCCGACCGCCGGCCGGCCGCCTGGTGGATGCCCGCCATCAGGACGAAGGCGGCCGCCGAGGGCCCCTCGCGGCGGACGGCCTCCTCGCAGCAGGCCAGCGCCTGGCCGTGGCGGCCCTGGTTGGCGTGCTCCATCGCCCGTTCGAGCCACGGCCGCGCGTCGTCGGCCGGCGGGCTCGGCGCGGGCGGGGGCGCCGGCGGGGCCGCGATCGCGGGCCGAGGCGGCGTCGGCGGCGGGGGGGCCAGGCGGGGGCGGTCGGCGAGTTTCGGCGGCGAGGGGAGGGCGGCCTCGGGGCGTCTCGGGGCCTCGTCGGGCTTGCGGCGGCGGAGGGCGAAGGTCCCGAGGCCGGCGGCCGCGACGAACGCGCGGCCGGCGGGCGAGGCCCCCAGGGTGTCGGCGTGGCCGAGCACGAGGAGGCCGTCGGCGGCCAGGAGCCGGTCCAGGGTGGCCTCAGCCAGCGCCCGCGAGGGCCGCGCCAGGTAGATCAGCAGGTTGCGGCAGAAGACCGCGTCGTAGGGGGGCTCTCCGGCCAGGAGCGCGGGGTCGAGGATGTTCCCCAGGCGGAAGCGGACGCGGCCCCGGATCGCCTCGGCGACCTCGAATCCGCCCGGCCGCTCGCGGAACCACCGCGCCAGCCGTTCCGGCCCCAGCCCTCGGAGCGAGTTTTGCGAGTAGACCCCGGCGCGGGCCGTCTCCAGCCGCCGCTCGCTGACGTCGACGGCGTCGATGACGAAGCGGCCCGGCGGCAGCCCGGCCTCCTCCAGCGTCACGGCGATCGAGTACGGCTCCTCGCCCCCCGCGCAGGGGAGGCTCAGCACCCGCAAGGGGCCTCGCGAGGGCCGGGCCGTCCAGCCGTCGCGCGCGAAGGTCCGGAGGAGGTCGAACGGCAGGGCGTCGCGGAAGAACCAGCTCTCGGGGACGACCACCTCGTCGATCAGGGCCTGCAGCTCGGCCTCCGACCGCGCCACCAGCTCGGCGTAATCCTGCTCCTGCACCAGCCCCGTCGCCCGCATCCGCTCCCGGGCCGCGCGGGGGATCAGCCCGGGGCCGATCGACGCCCGATCCAGCCCCAGCCGCTCGTTCAAGATCGCGTCGATGGCGCGGAGACCGTCGGACATGGAGTCGGCCCTAAGAGTGACCCGGCCGCGGGATCGCGGCTCCGCCATTGTACCCCGAGGCGGGCGGACCGTCTCGCCCGTGCGGGCGGGCGGCCCGCTAGCCCGCCGCCGCGGGGGCCAGGATCTTCTCGACGAGGATGAGCTGGGCCATGCCGGCGTCGGTCTCGGCCAAGCCGCCGAGGTAGGGGGCGTCCGGCAGCACGAACGGGCTGGCGGTCAGGCCGTCAGGGTCGACGGGGGCGAGGTCGTCGACGTTCTCGGCGATCAGGCCCAGCAGGGCGCGGGGCGCGGGCCCTTGCGGACCGGGGGCCTCGCGACGCCGCGGGGGGGCGCGGTCGACCAGGATGATGCGGGTGCTGAGCCGTTCGGGCGCCGGCCCCGCCCCCAGGAGGGTCCCCAGGTCGACGACCGAGACGACCTCGCCCCGGAACTCCAGCACGCCCGCCAGGTGCGCCGGCGCGTGAGGGAGGGGGCGGAGGCGCACCCGGGGGACGACCTCGACCACCCGCGACGCGTCGACCGCGTAGCGCTGACCGGCGGCCTGGAACGTCAGCAGGAGCATGGCGGGCCTCGGGTCGGCTGGGTCAGGACGGGCGTGGGGCGGGGAGCTCGCAGACGTCGACGTTGCCGACGGTGAACCGGGAGACCTCCTCCTTCAGGCCGCCGACCGCCTCGCGGAGGTGGTCGGTGGCGCTGTTGAACTCGCGGAGCGAGGAGGTGGTCTGGCCGGCGACCTCGCTGAGGCGGAGCATGGCCTCGCGGATCTGGTCGGCGCCCTGGGACTGCACCCGCATCCCCTCGGTCACCTGTTCGAACCGCTCGTCCAGGCCCTGGACGCCGGCGATGATCGAGCCCAGCTGGCCGCCGATCTGCTGGACCTCGGCGACCACGGCGCGGACCTGCTCGCTGAACTTGTCCATCTCCATCACGCCGGCCGAGACGCTGTACTGCATCTCCTTGACCATGCGCTCGATGTCGAGCGTGGCGACGGCGGTCTGGTCGGCCAGGCGGCGGATCTCGCGGGCGACGACGAGGAAGCCCAGGCCGTACTCGCCGGCCTTCTCGGCCTCGATGGCCGCGTTGATCGACAGCAGGTTGGTCTGGTCGGCCACCTTGGTGATCGTGGTGACGACCATGTTGATGTTGGCGGCGCGCTCGCTGATGACCGAGAGCTTCGAGCCGATCGAGCCGGTGGACTCGGCGAGCTGCCGCATGGTGCGGTCCATGCCGGTGAGGCCGTCGCGGCCGGTCGCCGCCTGCTGGGCCGCGTCGCGGACCACGGCGTTGACCTCGGTCATGGTCTTGAGCAGCTCCTGGCTCGTGGCCGAGATCTCGTTGACGGCGGCGGCGGCCTCGTTGGTGGACGCGCCGTACTCGTACACCGCCTGCTCCTGCTGCCGCGAGGTGGCGGCGATCTCGGTGGCGGTGGACAGCAGCGAGATGCTCGACTTCTGGATCCGGCCGATCAGCGAGCGGAGGTCGTGGTTCATCTTGCGGATCGCGGTCAGCAGCAGCCCGATCTCGCCCGGGGCCCGCTCCTGGCAGGTCGCGGTCAGGTCGCCGGCGGCCACCCGGTCGGCCAGCAGGGCGGCCTGGCGGATCGGCCGGGTGATCGTCCGGGCCATGCCCCAGGCCGCCAGCACGACCAGGGCCGTCGTCGCCGCCAGCAGGCTCCCGACCGCCCAGCGCTGCTGATCGATCATCGCGAACGCCTCGGCCCGGTCCTGCTTGACGTTGAGCCCCCAGCGGAACGCCGGGATGTACGACCAGGCGGCCACCGCCTGCTCGCCCCGGTAGTCGTTCACGGGGCCGTAGCCGTGGACCCCCCGGACGGCCAGCTGCACGGCCTGCGACAGGTCGCTCCCCATCGGGATCCGGCGTTTGAAGGCGGCGTCGGGGTCGTGGCGGAGCGGGGCGACGAACATGATCTCGTCCCCCTTGAGCATCCCCACGAGCGCCTCGCCGGTCTCGCCCAGGCCGCTGTAGTCCTGGAAGCTCCGGTAGATCTCCTTGTTGCCGACCTGCAGCGCCACCAGGCCGATCAGCACGCCGTCCTTGAGCACCGGCTGGGCCATGAACAGGGCCGGGTTCGGCAGGCCGGGGTAGGACTGGAAGTCCGAAACCTCCCCTTGCAGGAGCGTCCGGGCGCGGCGGAAGACCTCGGCCAGCTCGCTGTCTTTCAGCGGGCCCGAGAGGAGCCCAGGGCCCACGTCAAGGCCCCCCTCCAGGCCGTGCAGCAGCCGGCCGCCGACGTCGAACAGGAGGACGTTTTCGTAGCCGTAGGTCTCGCAGAACAACCGCATCGCCGGCCGCACGCGGGCCCCGACGGCGGCGGCGGCCGGGGCGTCGCCCGCGTCGAGGGCCCGCGTCAGGTCGATCACGGCGGCCTGGGTGGTGGAAATCTGCCCCAGGACCGCGAGGTTCCCCTGCCGCTCGCGGATGAAGCTGTTCAGCTCCAGCGCCTTCGAAGCCGAGATCGCCTGGAGCCGGTCGCGCAGGCCCGCCTCCAGCGACCGCGTCGCCAGCCGGTTGGTGATGGCCGTCAGCACGATGCAGGGGATCAGCGAGATCCCCAGGAACCCCACCATCAGCCGGGTCGTGATGCCGAGCCCCGAGAGCATGGACCGGATCTTGTTCATGAGCGGCGTTCCAGCGTCGAGATCGAGCCGTGGTTTCGTGGGATCGCTTCCGGTCCGGTCCGGTTCGGCCGCGGGGCGCTCATCGCACCGGCGCGCGGGGGGTCGCGGCGGCCCGCGTCGAGGGGGCGGGGCCGGGCGTCTCCCGGCGGACGGCGCCCCGAGGGCCCCAGACCACGGGCCGCCCGGCGGGCTCGGCCGAAGAAGCGGGCGCGGCGGGCGCCGGCTCGTCGAGGCCGGGCTTGCCGGTGGTCGTCCACCGCAGGAGGGCGTCCCGCCAGGCCTCCCGGCTCCGGAAGACCGGATACGAGATCGGCCGGATCGGCCGGGACAGCTTCCAGACGACGTCGAACCGGCCGTCGCGGCGGATCCGCCCCATCTGGAAGGGCCGCCAGGCGTGGAGCATGTCGTGGTCGATCGAGACGACCCCCTGGGGAGTTTCCAGGCTCTGCCGCGAGAGGCACCCCCGGACGTCCTCCGTGCTGAGCGACTCCGCCTCCTCCACCGCCTGGGACCACAGCTTCACCGCGTAGTACGCCGAGGCCGCCGGGTCGCTCGCCGTCCGGTCGCCGCCGTACCTCGCCCGGAGCCGTTCCGCCAGCCCGTCCTTGACCCCGGCCTCGGACGCCTGGAAGTAGCCCTGGCCCGCGTAGTGGCCGACCGTCTCGTCGGCGGGGATCTGGCGGAGGTCGGCCTCGGAGACCCGCAGGCTGACGATCGGCAGCTCGTCGGCCGTCAGCCCGGCCGCCGCCATCTGCTTGAAAAACGCCAAATTGGCATCGCCCACCACCGAGCTGATCACCACGTCCGCCCCGGAGGCTTTCGCCGCCGCGACCAGCTCCTCCATGCCCCCGCCGTCGATCCCCGCGAAAGCCTCGCCCGCGACCGAGCCGCCGATCGCCTTGAGCTGGTCGCCGACGACTGCGTGGATCGCGTACGAGGAGACGTCGGCCATCCCGGCCAGGAAGAACTTCCTCGCCTTGAGCGTCTCGAAGCACCACGAGACCGCCGGCACCGCCTGCTGGTTCGGCAGCGGGCCGGTGCCGATCATGTCGACCGAGACTTCCATCCCCTCGTACACGCCCGGGAAGAAATAGAGCCGCTTGCCGGCCGTCGCCGCGGCCTCCATCGGCCTGCGGCACGCCGAGGTCAGGCCGCCGAACAGGACGCTCGCCTTCTCGGACTCGACCAGTCGGCGCGCCTCCTGGCCGAAGACCGAGGAGTCCGACCGGCCGTCGGCGATCACCCAGGTCAGCTGCCGGCCGAGCAGGCCGCCGGCCTCGTTGATCTCCTCGAGCGCCAGGACCTCGGCGTCGAGCATCTGCTGCTCGACCCCCGCGAGCGGGCCCGTCTTCGAATGCACGAGCCCGACGACGATCGGCGCCTCGACCCGCCGGATCAGCCCGGGGCCCCAGTAGACGGCCCCCGCCGCAAGCAGACCCGCGGCCAGCAACCCGAGCCACCAACGCCCCATCGGCTTGACCCCCGCACCCGGCCGCGATCGCGCACGAATCCTGACCGACAGGCCCGCGTCAACTGCGTCAACTGCGATTATAGACCATTGGCGACCTCCCGGCCCGCGGGTACCCCTTAATCTCGACCCGTTTTCGCGGTGCGACGCATCTGCCCGGAACCCCCCAGGGGGCCAGGTCGGTCCACGAACCTCTTCCGCTCGATCCGATCTGACTTAGTGGTGTCGTATCCTGACGTCGTGGGTGAAGGGCGGGAATTGCGGAGAGATGGGGAGAAGCGTGATGATCCGGACGTTGCAGGCGATCGGTGCGGAGTGCGGCGTGATCCTGGACGAGGCCCTCCTGAGGCTCCTCGGGTTGGAGGTCGGCTCCCGCGTCGAGGTCGGCCTCGCGCCCGGCGGGAAGGGGTTGCTCCTGATCCCCTTGGAGGCCGGCGAAGCGGGGGCCGAGCATCGCGCCCGGGTCCGCGAGGCGTCCCGGCGAGCCATCGAACGGCACGCGTCGGCCTTCCGGAGGCTGGCGGAATAAGCCCGATCTTCCTCGATCGGACGGACCTGATCGCGCTGCACGCCGATCAGGTCGACGAATTCGGCGGGTGGGGCGTCCGCGACGAGGGCCTCTTGGATTCGGGCGGCGTGCAGCCGTTCGCGACGTTCCCGGAGCGCCTCGGGCGGCGTGTGAAGGCCCGGCGGATCCGCGTCAGCCCGCCCAGCTCGCGGGGATGATCTCGTCGCGGGTCTGGAGGTGGACGGTCAGGTCGTGGGCCTGGAGGTCGTCGCGGAGGGCGAGGAAGCCGGCCTGGGCCGCGACGACGTCGGGGAAGCTGGCCCAGCCGACGAACCGGCCGTCCTCGATGCGCGAGCGGGTCGCCTGGGCCTCGCTCCGCGGCAGCTTCTCGAACGCCTCGATGACGTGCCGCAGGGTGTCGCCCAGGTGGGCGTACTCGGCGCTCCGGGAGACCAGCGAGCGCAGCGGCCACGAGACGACCATGCAGACGCTGAGCGTCGGCCCCTCGGCGGAGGCGGCGTCCGACGTCGTGGCCGAGGCGTCGCGGCCGGGGTCCTCGGCCATGTCGAAGCGGATCCAGATCAGCTCGACCTCGACCATCTGGAAGACGCCCGGCGGCTCGGCCCGGGGCTCCGACGGCGGCTCCGGCTCCCATGCGGCGGACGCCCCGGGTGCCTCCTCCTCCTCCGTCTCCGTCGCGGTGCCGGCCGCCGACCCGCTCCCGAACGGGAACCGGCCCTGCGAGAAGAAGCCCGACATGGGCGAGGGCCGCGACCAGGGCGGGGGCGTCGCCGAGGCCGCCGCCGCGTCGAAGCCGCCGAACCCGGCCCCGGCCGGCTGCTCCAGGCCCTCGGCCGTGGACTTGAGCACCTCGTAGGCGCGCACGACCATGCGGAACGCCCACTCGTCGCCGCCGAGGTCGGGGTGGTGCTTCTTGGACTTCTCGCGGAAGGCCTCGCGGACCTCGTCCGGCGTCGCCTCGGCGGGCACGCCCAAAATCGCGCGAGGATCGAACGGGAAATGGTGGATCATGGGACCCTTCATCACGGACCAGGAGAGCCGACGCCGGCCCGATTCCTTTCATCCGTTCATCCTGCAATCCCCACGCCGATCCTTCGCCGGCGCACTCCGAATCTTCACGGGGAGGATGGGCCGCACCCATGATCGGCGCGGGCCGGCGCGCTATCCTCCAAGGTGGCGCCGTCGCTCGGCGGCGTCGCATCGGGTTACCAGTGGAGGTGTTCCGCCATGGGGAGCGATCGGGAGATGCGGCGCGGTTGGTCGGGTTCGGGGAACGTCGCGTTCGGGGTCGGGATCATCGCCTGGGCCCTGGGGGGGCCGGGGAGGGCCGAGGCGGGCGTGAAGGCGGCCGACGTCGCCTCGTGGCCGATCGTCGTCGCGGCCGACGCCGCGCCCGCGGAGCGGCGCGCGGCCGAGGAGCTGCGCGACGCCTTCGCCGAGGCGGCCGGCGCGCGTCCCGAGATCGCGGCCGAGGCACCGGCCGGCAAGCCGGCGGTGATCGTCGGCGGCGCGGCGGGCCTGGAGACGGCCGGGCTCGGCGACGAGGGGTTCGTCATCCGGGTCGGCGCCGACCGCGTCGCGATCGCCGGCGGTTCCCCGCGCGGGACGCTCTACGGCGTCTACTCGTTCCTGGAGGACGAGTTCGGCGTCCGCTACCTGACCGCCGACTGCACGAGCATCCCCCGGGTCGATCCCGGCAAGCTGCTAGCGGACGGCGAGCGGACGTTCCGGCCCCGGTTCGCCTGGCGGTACTCGTACTACAAGGCCAACCAGGATCATCCCGAACTGGCCGCCCGGCTGCGCAACAACGCCGTCGTCGGCGCGCCCGAGCTGGGGGGGCGGTCGGCCTGGTCGCTCATCTCGCACTCGGTTCACAACTGGATCCCGGTGGCGAAGCTGGGCGCGTCGAACCCCGAGTTCTTCAGTTTGGTCGACGGCAAGCGCCGGGCGTTCATGAAGGACGACCAGTTCGAACAGGGCGGGACGCAGCCCTGCTTCACCAACCCGGAGGTCCGCCGGCGGATCATCGAGGGCGTGCTGGCCGAGGCCGAGCGCCGCAACCTGAGCGACGGCGTGGTCTCGATCAGCCAGAACG
Organism: Paludisphaera soli; assembly: GCF_011064595.1. GTDB lineage: Bacteria > Planctomycetota > Planctomycetia > Isosphaerales > Isosphaeraceae > Paludisphaera > Paludisphaera soli. The sequence goes on from NZ_JAALJI010000035.1 coordinate 51,111, forward strand.
ACAACGAGCAGTACTGCCGTTGCCCCGACTGCGCGGCGATCGACGACCGTGAAGGCTCGCATATGGGCTCGCTTCTGACCCTGCTGAACGAGGCGGGCGACGCCCTGGCGAGGGTCCGCCCGGGGGTCTGCGTGGGGACGCTCGCATATCAATACTCGCGCAAGCCGCCGAAGACGCTCAAGCCCCGGCCGAACGTCGCGATCCAGCTTTGCAGCATCGAGGCCTGCCAGGTCCACCCGCTGAACGACCCCTCCTGCGAGCGGAACCGGGCGTTCTGCTCCGACCTGGACGGCTGGTGCGCGATCAGCGATCGGGTCTACGTCTGGAATTACAACGTGGACTTCACCAGCTACAACCTCCCCTGCCCCAATATCGAGATCATCGGCGCGAACGTCCGCTACCTGGCGGCCAACGGCGTCCGGGGCGTGTTCATGCAGGCCGCGGGCGACGCCCGAAACACCGAGCTGGCCGACCTGCGCAACCATCTCATCTCGCGGTTGCTCTGGGACCCGACCCTCGACGACCGCCGCGTGATCGACGAGTTCGCCGATCGCTACTACGGCGCGGCGGCCGACGACGTGAAGGCGTACATCCGGCTGATCTCGGAGACCCCTCGGAAGAAGGGCGTGCATCGCCATTGCTTCGGCGTCGTCGCCGATTACGGCTACGACGAGTCGCTCGGCCGCGAGGCCCTGGCGATCCTGGAGCGCGGGATGGCCCGCGCCGAGAACCCGGCGGTCCGCGACCGCGTCGAGAAGCTGACGATCGGCCCGCGCACGATCCTGCTGGCGCCGTTCGTGGCCTGGGTCCGCGGCCATCAGAGGGAGATCGCCGCCGGCCGACTCAAGGAGGCCCCGCCCGAGGCGTACCGGGGCATGGAGGCCGACCTCCGCGAGCTGTTCCGGCTCTACGAACGCCACGGCGTCGATCGCTATTCCGAGAACCTCGCCGCAGCGCCGCTGAAGGCGGTGCTGCCCGCCTCGCTGTTCGCGTCGGCCGACGGGGCGGAGTGAGTCGGGACGCGGACGGTACGGGGGTTGCAACCCTGGTCAGGACGTGAGCCGGCGGCGCGAGTCGCCTCGCCGGCGTTCCTCACCACCCAAGCCCGAGGAGCCCAGGCATGCCGGACGATGTTTATCGCGAGCACAAGCTGTCCGACGCCGTCCCCCGGCCGGAGGACGACGAAGCCGATCCCGCCGGAGGCCCCCCCGAGGCCACCCACGCGACCGAGGCCGAGCAACAGCGCGCGGCCGAGGCGAGCCAGCAGGCTCAGAACGCGCAAGGCGACCTCAAGGATCGCCTGGTGGACATCGGCAAGTCCCAGCACATGGGCGGCCGCGCCCGGGGCCGCGTCAGCGACCGCGGATGAGACCCGCCGCCGTCAAGATCCAGGCCGGGGCGCGCCATCGGCGCGCCCCGGCCTCGTTTCGAACGCGCGCCCCGTCTCAGCCGATCTGATCCGACGAGTAGATGGCGGCGTGGCGGCCGTAGATGTCGGCGTCGGAGAAGTAGTGGCCGGAGGACTTGCGGATGGCGGCCTCGCCGTTGAAGACCTTGGAGCTCAGGTAGCTGATCGCCGTCGAACGGATGTCCGAGTACAGCTGGCGCGACTCCGCGGGCGAGTAGAACTGCAACGAGCCGTTGACGTAGTCGATCAGGCCGTCCTGGCGGGCGTACGGCAGTCGGCCGAGCTGCGCGCCCAGCTGCCGGCCGAGGTTGTCGTAATTCCGCTGGACCCCCTGGGTGCGGCCGAACTGCTGCGTGGCCCGGTGGATGTTCACCAGGACGTCATGGTACGTCCGCGTGGTCAGGATCGCCGACTTGGGGACGAACCTCTGCTCGCCGCCGGGGAGGTTGACGACGATGCCGGCCGCGGCGCGCGAGCCGTTCAGGACGATGCGGTCTTCCAGGCGGCCGTCGAGGGAAGGGACGAAACCGTGCTTCTTCGTCTTCATTTCGCGTGTCTCCCGATGTCGAACAAGGTTAAAGCGGAGGGGGGCGGCGAACCTTCGGGCCAGGCGGTGTTCAGGCCGATTCCGCGTTTTTGAAGGCGAAACGCAGCCCTCTGCCGTCGGCATCGCTTCGCAGGCCCTCCCAGTGTGAACAGGCTGCACTCGGTCAGGATAACGCGGTTGGGACGATAAAATTACAAAGAATTCCGAAAGCACGGACGTTTTAAGTCGAATTGTTTCGTTTTCAGTGTGGCGAGAGAGGCCGAAATCGTACGCGAGTGGCGGGATGTACGGCCTCGCCCGCGCGGGTCGGCGAGATCGGTCGGCGCGCGGAACGAGACCGGGGGTCAGCCCGGTCTCGTCGCGTTCGGCCGGCGTGGGCGGGGAGGTCAGATGGGCTGCATGTCCGTGAAGATGGCGGCGTTGCGGCCGTAGATGTCCGCGTCGGAGAAGTAGTGGCCGGGGGACTTGCGGATGGCGGCCTCGCCGTTGAGCACCTTGAAGCTCAGGTAGCTGATCGTCGTCGAACGGATGTCCGAGTAGAGCTGCTGGTTCTCGTTCGGGGCGTAGAACTGCAGCGAGCCGTTGACGTAGTCGATCAGGCCGTCCTGGCGGGCGTACGGCAGGCGGCCGAGCTGCGCGCCGAGCTGGCGGCCGAGGTTGTCGAAGTCCTGCTGGACGCCCTGGGTGCGGCCGAACTGTTGGGTGGCCCGGTGGATGTTCACCAGGATGTTGTTATACGTCCGGGTGGTGAGGATCCCGGACCTCGGGACGAACGTCTGCTCGCCGCCGGGGAGGTTGACGACGATGCCGGCCGCGGCGCGCGAGCCGTTCAGGACGATGCGGTCTTCCAGGCGGCCGTCCAGCGACGGGACAAACGAGTTCTTCTTCATCGGATGCGGCTCCTAGGCTGTCGGGGAAGATCAGGGGTGATGGGCGTCCGGTCGTCACGCGACCGGCTTGGTCCCGATACGGGACGACATCCTCAAGCTTCACGCCCGCCTATTCGCTAGCTTCGTGCCAAAACCTTGCAAACCCACGAGAGTCCCTATTGTGAACCCCGCGGATCCTGACAGGATACCAGGACGCAAGCCGGGCGATAGGTGCCGCCGGGAAATGTCGCGTAAACGTCCTGGGTGTCTCAGATGGCGTGATCCTTGCGTCCCGAACGGGCGGGGAGGCGTCGTGCGCAGGGGTGGGAAGCGGGCGGAACATCGGCCCGACGCCGGCGTGAGAGTTGCGGCGTCGCGTCCGTGTCGGCGCGTCCTTTATACTGGGGGAGCCTTCAGGGGCTTCGGGGCGGATCGAGTCGAGAGGCCGCGGAACGCGGGGGAGCTGTCGTCCTTTGTTGGAATATTCCACCTGGTCGCGCCGGGTCGTCGACCTGGCCGGGGCGCTCTCGCGGCTGGAGGCCGAGGCCGAGGCCGCGGGGATCGCGCCGCAGGTCACGGCCGCCTGGCACGCGAACCTGCATCAGAAGCTCGTGCCCCAGGCGGTCGACGCCCCCTACCTGATCGTCGCCGTGGCCGGCGGGGCGAACATGGGCAAGAGCACGATGTTCAACCACCTGGTGGGCTTCCCCGCCAGCCGGGTCCACCACAACGCGGCCGAGACCAAGCACCCGGTCTGCATGCTGCCTCGGGGCTTCACCGACCGTCACGACCTGGCCAAGGTCTTCCCCGGCTTCACGCTCCAGCCCTGGAAGTCCGAGGACGACGCCGTCGCCGAGGGCCATCCCGACGGCCTGGTCTACCGCGAAGACCCCACCGGCTCGCAGCCCGAGAACCTCGTGTTGCTGGACACGCCCGACGTCGACGCGGCGCTTCCCAACAACTGGAAGCTCGCCGAGGCGATCACCCACGCGGCCGACGTCCTGATCGCGCTGTTGACCCAGCAGAAGTACAACGACGAGAAGATCCGCCGCTTCTTCCGGATCGCCGCCGAGGCCGACAAGGCGGTCCTCGCCGTCGTCAACCTGATCGACTGGCCCGACGACCGCGACCATTGCCGAGGGTGGCTGGACACCTTCCGCAAGGGGACCGGGGCCGAGCCCCTGCACGCCTACGCCGTCCCCCGCGACCGCGCCGCGGTCCGCGACAACCGGCTGACGTTCCACCCCCTCTCCCCCCGCGCCACCGACCCGCGGAAGGACCTGGCGGAGCTGCAGTTCGCCGAGATCAAGATCCGGTCGCTCCGGGGCTCGCTCCGCCAGGCGCTCGACCCCGACGAGGGGATCCCCGCGTACCTCCGCGACCTGGAGAAGCGGGCCGACGACAACCGCCAGGCCCGCGCCGTGATCCACCAGAAGGTGCAGGTCAAGATCGACCTCCCCCGGCCGCCGGGCCACATCGTCGGCGACGAGATCTGGCGCTGGCTGGAACCCCGCCGGACCTGGTTCGACCGCAAGGTCCACGGCGCCTATGGCGCGCTCGGGCGGACCGTCGCGAAGTGGCTCCCCGGCAGCGTCGAGCCCGCCGAGGACGAGGCGCGGTTCCTCGCCGAGGAGAAGACCCAGCTCAACAAGGCGCTGGAGGCCGTCTACCACGACCTGGAGCAGGTCCACCGCGTCGGCTCCCCGGCGCTCCGGCAGGAGCTGCAGCCCCTGATCGCCGGCGACCAGCGGCGGCGGGCCTTCGAGGAACTCCAGCGCCGGCTGGCCGCCGCGCCGCTGGCGACCGAGGCCTACCGCCGGGCCATCGCGACCCGGCTGGAGGCGTTCGAGGCCGAACATCCGACGATGATGCGCGCGATCGAGTGGGGCCTGGTGGCGACGGCCATCGCGCGGCCGGCGGTGACGATCGGCATGTTCGGCGCGGCCGACATGGCGGCGGGCCCGCTGTTCGACGCCGGCGGCCACGCGATCGGCCAGGTCTTCTTCGACGTCGCGGCCGGCTCCGCCCTGACCGCCGGCGGCGAGGGGGCCTTCGCCCGGATCAGCGGCCCCGCCCGCGCCCTGATCGGCGACCTCTTCGCCGCCTTCTACCGCGAGCGCGCCGAGCTGCTCGCCAAGGTCATCGACGACTGCGTCGTCGGCCGCCACCTCGACCGCATCGAACGCCTCGCCGACCTCGGCCAGGGCCAGGACTTCCAGACCGCCTACAAGCTCGCCGCCGAACTCTCCCGCGAGCTGGCCGCCCTGGACGAGCCGGCCCTGGAAGCGGCGGCCGCCGAGGGCTGATCGAACTTTGAAAGCCTTCCCCCCTGGTGGGGGAAGGTGGCCGAAGGCCGGATGAGGGGGAAGACGAGCACGGAGACCGTCCGGAGAAACAGGCGAGCCGGCAAGGCGTCGCTTCCTCGCGTCGTCTGCCTTGATGGTCCCCCTCATCCGCCCCTCCGGGGCACCTTCCCCCACCAGGGGGGAAGGGAGAAATTGAAGAACCGCATCGACCGCAACGAGGACCGACCGCGATGGCCGAGCGATTCACCAAGGCCGACTGGGAGCGCGAGCACCTGCTCGCCGGCTTCGACCGCCTGCACGACCGGCTGCGGGCCTGGGCGAAGTCCGCGCCGGCGTGGCCTCCGTACGACGAGGCGAAAGGGCTCGTGGAGCGGCTCGACCCCCGCCTGCGCGTCCCCGAGATCGACCTCGACCGCGCCCTCGTGGTCGGCTTCCTCGGCGGCTCGGGGACGGGCAAGAGCACGCTGTTCAACGCGCTGCTGGGCCGTCGGGTCAGCCGCGCGGGGAAGGAGTTCCGGCCGATGACCCGGCGCGCCGTGGTGGCCTGCCACCCGGACGTCGACCCGGCGTTCCTCGGCCTCGACGAGGACGCGCTGGAGATCCATCGCCTGAACATCCCCCTGCTCGAACAGATGATCCTGATCGACTGCCCCGACCCGGACACCCAGGACCCCGAGGACGGCGAGGGGGGCGGCCGGCACCTGGACATCCTGCGCTCCGTGCTGCCCCACTGCGACGTGATGGTCCACACGGTGACCTCGCAGAAGTACAAGTCGCACGTCGTCGGCCAGGAGGTGCGCCGGAACGCGCCGGGGCGTCAGATCCTGTTCGTGCAGACGCACGCCAGCATCGACCACGACAACCGGCCCGACCTCCGCCGCTATCTCGACACGCTGGGCCTGAGGGTCCCGGAGATCTACCGGCTGGACGCCGCCGAGGCCCAGGCGAAGCAGGACGCCGGCCAGCCCGTCGACGCCGAGTTCGCCAGGTTCCGCGACCTGCTGGAGCACGAGCTGGCCAGCCGCGCCCGCCACCGGATCCGCCGCGCCAACCTGCTGGGCCTCTACGGCTGGCTCCTCTCCGCGATCCGGGGGCCCGTCGACGCCGGACTGGAGGCCGTGGCGAAGCTGGAGGGGGCGCTCGACCAGGAGCGGGCCCGGATGGCCGCCAAGATCGCCGCCAAGATGTCCGAGCGGATCGACGCCAACCGCCGGCTCTGGCGCTCGCGGGTGCTCCGGCAGCTCAACCAGACCTGGGGCGCCGGGCCGCTCGCGTTCCTCATCGGCCTCTGGTCGGCGACCGGCAGCCTGCTCCGCTCGTTGATCCTGCTCCGCGCGCGGACCCCCACGCAGGCGATCCTCGCCGGCGGTTGGACGGCCGTCTCGCTCGTGGGCGAGAAGTGGCGCGAGAGCCGCGCCGCCGCCGCGCTCACCGCCGAGGCCGACCTGGGCCTGACCGAAGGCGACCTCGCCCACGCGCGGACGATCCTGCAGGGCTACCTGAACGACGCCCAGATCCGCCCCTCGCCGAGCGACGACGGCGGCGACTTCTCGGCCGAGCAGCTCGCCACGGTGGCCGTCGAGGTCTACCGCCGGCTCGACGCCGAGATCAACGAGGTCGTCGAGAAGCGCGTCGCCCGCCGCGCCGGGCGGGGCGTCCACGTCGTGTTCGAGGCCCTGTTCGCCCTGCTGCCGGCCTGGCTCGTCCTGCACATGGCCAAGAACTTCTTCTATGACCACATGATCCAGGGCGAATCGCTCCTGGGCCTGGACTTCGTCTTCCAGGCGGCCTTCTGGTGCCTGCTCTGGGGCGTCGCCGTGGGCGGCCTGCTGCTGAGCCGCCTGAATCGCGGGCTCGACCATGACTTGAAGGCCGTCGTCGACCGCCTGGCGCACGCCCCCCTGCTCGACGCCCTCTGCCGCGACGCAAGCGACGCCTGCCTCGCCGTCCGCACCCACTCCGAGGCCCTCGCCGCCCTCGAGCGCGACCTCGCCGACCTCGAACGCCGCGTCGGCGGCGTCCTCGACCTCGGCCTGGGCGCCTTGCGGGTCGAGTCTCCCCCCGAACTCGCGGCCCCCGCGGCAAACCCGATCCCGGCGAAGACGCCCATCGCGGCGGGGTGAGGCCGCGGGCGGTCGGGAGTCGTCGTCGGGATTCGCGCGTCTCGGCTCGCTCCCCCATACCACACAATGCATCCTCGGGCGGAGGTGGCGAAACCGCCGCGGGCGATCCGGGAGACGCCGGCCCCGCGAGGCCATTCCCTTCCGCCCGCGTGAGTTACGGCCGGTCTCTCGGGCCCTGGCGTCGACTCGTCCTCGAAAGTCTGGATGCGAGCGCGGGGGAAGTACGATAACCCTCGCATCCGGCCGAGGCCTCGATTCGCGTTCGGTCGTCCCACCGCCCCGGGGCCGCCCGAGTCTTCACCAGGGAGTGCCATGGGATGGCGTGCCGGCTTGCTGATCCTGGTCGCGTCCTCGTCCTTCGGGATCGCCGGATGCCAGGGCGTCTCGATCCGGAGGGTGGGCGGGTCGCCTTCCCTCTCGTCGACGGGCCGCATCGAGCGGATCGGCCGATGGGCGGCTCGCCAGAAGGTTGAACCGGGCACGCCGCCCCCGCTGCGAGGGGCCTCCCCCGGGCCCGACGCCGGCGAGCCCTCCGACCCCGGCTCCCTGCTCGCCCGCGCCGAGCGGAGCTACCGCGCCGGCCTCCAGGCAAGGCGCGAATCGAGCGAGATGAACGCCCGCTATCAGGTCGACGCCCTGCACGACGCCACGGCCGCCATCCAGGGCATGCTCGCCGAAGCCGGCGGAGAGGCGGACCCGGATCTCCCCAAGGCCCGGGCCCTGCACAGCTCCGCGCAGGGGGAATTCCTGCGGACCACGAGCGGCCGATCGGTCAAGCTCGACGAGAAATGGCGCGCGGGGCTGGAGCAGAAGGGGATCCGCCTGACGATCGCGCGGGAGTCGGAATTCCTCGCGCCCGAGTCGTTCGACCGCTTCTTCTTCGACGATGATTTCGCCGTCAGGAACCTCGACGACGAGCACAAGACGGAAGGCGTCGGCGTGCCGCTGATCGCCCTCCGCAAGTTCGACCTGAGGGCCCTCGACCGCCGCGAGGGGGAGGAGAAGTTCCTCATGCCCCGCCAGGTCTACCCGATGACCGCCGTGCTGAAGCCCGAGCCCACCGCCCCGGGCGAGCCGTACAACCTCCGGCTGGAGCTGCACGACCCGCTCGTCGAGCGCACCGTGGACCTGAACGGCCCGGCGGAGCCGCTGGCCGCGGACCTCACCACGCCGCTCGTGTATCACTTCGTCCAGAGCCCGCTGCCGATCCTCCAGGAGATCGGCCTGCTCGACCCGCAATGGCTGGAGAAGGTGGCCGGCCTCTACATGCTGCACCCCTACGAGCCGGGCAAGATCCCGGTCGTGCTGGTGCACGGGCTCCGCTCCAGCCCCGCGGCCTGGATGCACGTGATCAACGCCCTGCGCGGCGACCCGGAGCTCCGGGAACGCTACCAGGTCTGGCTCTTCATGTACCCCACCGGCACGCCCTTCCCCGCCTCCGCGGCGAAACTCCGCAAGGGGCTGGACGAACTCCGCGAGGTCGTCGACCCCGATCACAGGGACGCCGCGTTCGACCGGGCCGTGCTGATCGGGCACAGCATGGGCGGGCTGATCTCCAAGATGATGATCGAACAGAGCGGCGACGCGATCTGGAAGCTGGTCGGTCGTCGGCCGTTCGAGGAACTCAAGGCCGAGCCCGAGCACAAGGAGATGATGCGGCGGGTGTTCTTCTTCGAGCCGCACCCCTCGATCGCCCGCGTCGTCTTCATCGCCACCCCGCACCGGGGCAGCGACCTGGGCGACCAGTTCATCGGCCGCCTCACCGACCGTTTGATCCGGCTGCCGATCCCCATGCGGCTGCTCTACCGGAAGCTGATCGCCCAGAACGACGAGGACTTCTTCACGCCCGAGATCCGCGAAGGGGGCCTCCCCTCCAGCATCGACGAACTCCGGACCGACAACCGCCTGCTCCGGACCCTGGCGGATCTGCCGCGCAAGCCCGTCCCGGTCCACTCCATCATCGGCCAGAAGGACCCGAACCTGCCGATCGAGCTGGGCAGCGACGGCGTCGTCCCCTACACCAGCTCGCACCTCGACTGGGCCTCGTCCGAACTGGTCGTCGACGGCGACCACGGCTGCCAGGACGAGGTGGAAACGCTCCGCGAGCTGCGCCGAATCCTGCACCTCCACCTGGGGAAGACCTTACCGGTCGACGAACCCGACGAGGACGGGCCCGCGGGCTCCCCCGCCGACCGCCGCGACTCGAACCAGAGCTGGCCGGAGGCCCTCCGGTCCCTGAGGGACGAGCCCGAATAGGACGGCCGGCTGAGGCGGACTCCGACGTCGACGTTGCGCTTGACTCGCATATCAGGTGGACCAGCCAATGGGGAGCAGGTCACAGGGGTCAAGGCGGGCTGCCAGGACCTACCGCACCTCTCGGAAACACGATCCGGTCGATCGTAGGCGCAATTTCTCTTCCGAAGACGAAATTTGCTCTTGAATCAATAAAAACAGAAGCGCACATGATTGGCGGATTTTATGAAGCTCTTTTAGCTCTCAAGGTAATTCTCGACGGTCATGAAATACCCGATTTCGGATGGGGGCACAACCCAACCGCTTCCGGCTTAGATATGGTCTCGATCAACAAAAATGGCACTGTGTTTATTTGGGATTCGAAAGGAACACGAGGAACATCAAAGCCTACGCAGTTCGACAGAGACAGCAAAAGACAGGCCTTAATGAAGGAGGCCGAAGGGTTGATCTCCAGAGCATCCAACCTTACCGAAGCAGTGAAGATTAAAGCTATTGACAATCTAAGCAGGCAGAGAGTTCAATATAGGACTGCGTACGGCCATGCAGGTGCCGGTGGTTGGAAAATCGTGAGAGGTTATAATAAGTAATTTACGAGGCTCAAGATGGATTCCAGGGTGATGGCCACTCGGAATCAGACGCAAGTCCAAGTGAGACACAATCTTAAGCGCTCGGGGGTTAGTGTTTCGCCACGAAGCCGCAAACCTCGATGCTCAGCCGAGTTACGGCAGAACTGCCAGGACATCACCCCGCAATCCATCTTGCGCCTACATACTTACTTCGAGGTCCAAACTAAATGATGACACCAAAATCAGGCGATATTTCCAATATGCCAGAATCGAACAAAAAATCCATATATATTGAATCAGACCTCTTAGAAAGAGTCGCATTGCTTGGCAAGGTCCAATCGAAATGGGGTATCGACATCGAAGCTAAAGCCAAAAACTTGACTCCTCTCGGTATCAACATACTTGGTCATTCGATCGCATGCTATCTGTCTTATCAGCCAATTAATGGCGAAATCCTATTGCTAAAATCAATAGAATATTTAGAACTAGCTCATGCTTCGTCCGAGAAACAAAAACATCAATACACACCAGGATATTGTGAGTTTCTTAGAACCGCCCACCTATCATTGGCTCGCTGGCTTTCAACAGGCATGATTTCACAGGATCTCCTGCGAGAATCCCAAGGCCACCTTACAGACTACGTCGAACTATTTATGCCTTCGTGGAAACCATTCTCGTTCGATCTTCCTGCTGCGTTATTCACCAAGTCATACGATGCCATCGCAAAAGTTTATTCTGACGGCAGTAAGCCAAGAGACAGATTTCCAGGGATACCTTACAAACACATGGCTCAAGCCGCAGAGACCGTCGCTAAACTTGATTCACAATCACGCTTTGCCTTAGAAGATATTTTCAAGAATTACATCAAAGGTTTCGACCTACTACAAATAATCCACAGTACAAACTACACTGCCATCGGATTTATATTTCGACTTCTTGGCCTCTGCAACACGAACCCTCCATCGCTTTCAGTCAGCAATTGTTGGAATATCATAACAGATCCTGACTTTGATAAGATTCTTCCACCAAGCCGTTCTTGAAAAATAGTAGAGTGGACCTGCCGACCTCCACGTCCCTCCCCAACGGCACCACCGAGACCCGGTCCTACGACGCCCTCTACCGGCTGACGTCGGGTAACTGATTAGCGACTCCCTGCAGCGGTGTCATGAAGGGTGGAGGGCTGTCGGCTGGGCGGCGAGGACGAGGGCTTGGAGGAGTTCGGGGCCCTTGTGGGTCCGCGACAGCGTTTGGACGACGCTGGTCCAGGCCTCGAAGGCTCGCGTGCCGGCGGGCGTCTTCGTGCATTGCGAGACCTTCCGCGCGATCACCGCCGGTCGCAACGCTCGCTCGGGCGGCGGCGTGGTCGTCGGCGGGGCTTCGGTCTCGGCGATCGCGGCGACGTGCTTGGGGTCGTGGAAGCAGGCCGGCGGCTCGGGTTGGGGGGCGTCGTCGAAGGTCGTCCCGACGGCGCGAATCAGACAGGCGTTCTTGGTCTCGCTCCATCCCGAGCCGGTGCGATGCACGCCGGGGCCGCGACCCGGTTCGCGGGTGCGGATGCGTCCGCCGTCGCACTCCACGACGGCCAGTTCGGGAGGGCTGGCCGGACGTCGGACCAACCCGTCGTCGGCGTCGCGTCGCGCGGCCAACTCGGAGCCGACGTCGTGCACGACGCGTTCGATCGTCTTGGCCGAGACGGATTGTCCGCCGACCTGGTCCATGACGATCGCCGCCCGCTGGAACGAGCGGGTCTCGGCCCCGGCGAAGGCGATCCGCCGCGTCAACAGCGGCGTCAACGCGCGGGCGTCAAGGCCGAGCGTCCGCCGGAGGGGGGAAAAAGTCCCGGCGACAGCCGGGACAGTGAGCGACGGACTCCTCCACGTCGACGGGACCGTCGATGGAGGCGATCCGCCGCCGTTTGGCGAAGGTCTCGCAGCCGACGCCGCACTCAGGACACGTCGCGACGGCGGCCGCCGCGGCGACGACGCGCCCCATGCGCCGCTCCTGAATCCGACGACTGAGCCGACGACCGAGTTCGTGGGCGCGAGCCTCAATGACGGAATAGTGCGGCACCCCCGCGACGCCGCCTTCCGCCGCTGAAGTTTTTCCTTCAACGTGGACGTCGCCCCATCCATGAGACCCCCTCCTCCATCTCCCTCGACCTACCCCAGAGCCCCCACGCGCCGAGAACCAACACGGGGCGTGAGTAGCAATGGAACAGAAAACCGGCGCAAGGGTCGTCACGCTGCCAGGTTGGCCTGCCCCCGGATTCTGCTCCAGGGATGATGAGGGTGCGGGGGCACGTCAGGACGCGAACCCCGACGGAGGCGAGGCGTCGTCAGCGCAGCAATCGGGGCGGGCCGTCCAGGGCCACTTCGCCGCTGTTGGTGAAGTAAATCCGGATCTTCGAGATCGGCTTGACCGGCTGGTGGATGAGCCTGGAAAGGTCGACGACGGCGTCACCATCGCCGAGATGGGACCGGAGCAAGCGGAGGCTCTGACATTGCCGCCACCCGCCCGAAGCCACTTGCCACGCGACCACCACGTCATGGTCCGCTTTCAGGCCTGGCAGCGAGAGGAAACTCGCCCCGGCCGTCGGATCGAATTCGTATTCGAGGTACGACGGAGCCTGCTTCAGGCGGAACCGGCCGGGCTTGTCCTCGGAAGCGTTGAAAACCTCGGTACGCCGGGCGACGGCGAGAGCCTGCGGGTCGGGCAGGGGGTGTGGCGGCTCGGCGGACGGGCAACTCCCCGCACCCAACCAGAAACGCTCCGGCGTCGTCAAACGCGTCGTCACGAGGCTGCGCGCCTCGGCGTCGGAGATGGGACGCACGACCTTCTCGGGCGCCTGGATCGCAAGGTTCATGAGATGGAAGGCATACGGGCGGTTGGTCGCGACCGATGCGTTCCAGGGCCGGTAGGCCGGATCGAAGATCCGGAGGAGCTGTTCGCGGGGGATCCCCTCGTCACGAGCGATCACGCCCACTCGGTGCAGGGCCTCGAGGGTCGCCCTCTGGTCCGGCAGGTGCAGCATCCAGTGCCACTGGGTCGCCTCGCGAGCCTGCACCGCGAACATGACCAGGCCGACGGCCGCCCCGACCAGCGTGGGCAGGCCGCGGCGGGCGTCGCAGCGGCGGATCATCGGCCATGTGGACGTCAGGGCGGCGACGATGGCGGCCAGGCCGATCAGGGGGAGGACGTGATAGCGCGCGGCGAACCTGTAGATCAGGTCCGCTTCCGTCCAGTAGCCTAGCTTGTACATATGCATGCGCGATGTGAACGTCAGGAAGTAGCACGAGTAGATCATCGCCGCGCCGACCAGGACGAGACGACGGTCCCACCGGGCCCGCGGCCAGGCCGCCAGGGCCGCGACGCCCGCCAGGGCCAGGGCCCCGGCGCCCACGCGAAGCCAGGTCGACATCGGGGCGGCGGTCCAGGAGGCCGGGACGCCCAGGGCGGACGGCCACAGGATCCGTCCGGGCACGGTCAAGGCATGCTCCAGGCCCCCGACGGGGTCCAGTCGGTATCGACCGGAGACGCTGACGTAGGCGACGTCCGAATCGCCCATCTTCGAGATCAGCGTGTGGCTCGTCAGGCCCGCCGCAGCAGCCAGGACGGCCAATCCCTTCATCCGTCGCGAGGCCCCCGATTCGATCCCCGCCCGGAGGATCGCGAGGGGGAGGGCGAGGACTCCCAGCGTCGTACCGGCCGGGGCCAGGGCGCAGCCGATCCCGATGAGGGCCAGCGAACCGCGAGGCCGCCGGGTCAAGGCGCCCGCCCCCAGGACCGCCGCCAGGATCCCGGCGATCGCCCACAAGAAGCTGCTGGCCGAGTACCACCAGACCGCCTCCAGGACGAGCGGCGATTGGGCCACGATCGCCACCGCCGTCAGCGCCGCCGTCGAGGAGCCCGTCTCGCGCTTGAGCCACAGCCCGAGGAGGAAGAGGACCAAGAGCCACGGGGTCACCGACGCGACGCAGAATGCCAGAGGGGCCAGTCGGATATCGTGGCCGGAGATCTCCCACGTCAGCGAAGACACCAGCTGGAACAAGGGCGCGGAGTGGTCGCCGTACGGCCTCAAGAGGTGCGTGAGGAAAGGGAAGTTGATCAGATCGACGACTCGCGTGATGTCGTCGCCGAGCAGCGTCGGATGGCGGAGCCTCCTCAGCACGGGCAACATCGCCACGAGGACGAAGATCACCGGCATCGACTTCGCGACGAAGGAGCGTATCAAGATCGAGCGGGGTCGGTCGCCCTCAAGCCATGAGTGAACCGCCCCCCCTGGATCTCGGCCTTGATCCGCCAGATGAGGCGGCGCCTCTCCGGTTGCATCGTCCACGTTCGCGAAACGGGCCTGATCCTGGCTCACTTCCTGACCGCCGGTATACATCCATGCCTCCGTCGACGACATTCTGGTGGAACGACCAACTACCTTGAGAACGGGGAACCCTTGGAACCGACCCAGGCGAGCGGCCAGAGCCAGCATCAGCCTCGGGAAATCCCGAGGGAGAGCCTCAAGGGTCGACTTCGCCCTAAGCCAAGCCTGCCCCGATGGAAGCGATCGAGTCAGCCCGCCGGTCCAGCCACCTCAGGATGTCTGTCGATTCGAGCGAAACGCGGCCCGATGACCGTGGTCAGGGACGAAACCCGGCCTCTCTTGACCGACCGAGTCGTCGCGTTTCAAAGCGCCCATTTTTGAAGTACCTGAAAACGAGTTGGCCGAGAAGGTGAACCCTGGCTGAAACTCGCTTCATTTCCCATCTCGAAACCGCGGTCCGATCCCATCTCGAAACCATGGTCCGAGAATTCGACTGGCCTGGCGAGTGATGAGACGTGGTCAAGATGTGAGGCTCTCGACCTCGCTCGCAACGAACAAGCGACCCGAGGAGACGCCGGTCAGCCCTGTACCAAGAACTTCCCGGCCTCTGTCCGACCACCGGATCGAACGCCCTTTGCTTCCACCAAAGCCCGTGCTACGGTGCCGGCTTCGGCTGTGGACGGAATGACACGCCATGATGCTTCGAGTCGAGGCGACGTCATGATCCGCTGTCGGCTGAGTACGCTGCTGCTCCTGATTGTTCTCGCAGCCCTGGGCCTCGCCATGGTGGTGGACTACCTCCAGGCGCCTCGCCGCATGTCCGAGCTTAAAGACCGCCAGGCGGCCGATGAACAGTGGTAGCGGAGCTTTATCGAGGAGGAATCTTTCCTAGAGAAGGTGATACCGAATTGCCCTGATCGCTATCCTTGAAGTGGAGTCATCCACCCAGGCTACACTTTCTGAGATTGCATGAGCATCAAGCCGCGAGCCGCAGCAGCCTGTCCGCGGCGGCCTGGATTTTGTTCGTGCTTCTAATTCAGCGCCGGATCTCCAAGGCTTTACTAAAGCCCGGAAGTATCGAATAATAGCTACGAATTCGTATTCTCGCAACGTAATGCTTTGACTTGCCTCGGATCCGGTACACGTCCATTTGAAATCTGAAAGGATTGAAGATAAATGGGATACAACCTTCATATTACACGTGGCCCCTGGTATTCTGATCACGCCGGGAAAATTCAACCAGAAGAATGGCTACGCATAGCTGCAAACAGCCCGGAATTTACCCCAGAGGGCCAAGAGGCGACCGACGCAAAAGATCGCCTACTAAAAGGTCAGGACTTACACAATATTGACTATGACATAGTTTACTTCTTGACCACTATCGATGACACCGTTTATACTTTCTGCTTTTGGGATAATTCGATTTGCGTCAAAGGAGCAGCAACAGATCCTAATGCGGTGCGCAAAATGATCGAAATTGCGGACCAACTCGGAGCCCGTGTTCAAGGCGACGAAGGCGAATATTATTCTATTAAAGACGATTCGATTTCGACTACACTTTCTGAGATTGCATGAGCATCAA
>NZ_JAALJI010000036.1 GCF_011064595.1 Paludisphaera soli
CTAGGACGGCCTGTGTTCCTCCGATGGTTCTCGTGCTCGTCGCTCCCTCATCCGGCCTTCGGCCACCTTCTCCCACGAGGGGAGAAGCACGATTCGCGAAGGCGGATGCTCCGGGGCCTTCGTGCCGGCCTTCCCTCGCCAGGGCGGAGGGATTCTCGACGGTCAGCGGGCGATATGAAGGTCGCCGGGGTGGTCCTCGGCGCGGGCGGTCTGGAAGCGGGGCGATTCGGGGGCGCGAGGGGGGGCGGCGCCGACGACCTCGTCCAGGACGGGGAGGATCAGGGGGATGGCCGCCGGCGAGTCGGGCCGGGGCGCGGTGCGTCGCGAGGCCGGACGGGCGCCGGCTCCGGTCCCCTGGCGGGGCCGCGGCTCGGGGTCGTCGTCGGGCGACTGGAGCCGCGCGCCGCTGATCTCGACCGGCGGGCCCAGGCGGACGCCGTTGCCCTCGCGGGGCGCGGCCGAGGCCCCTCGTCGCGACGGGGAGGGGATCGGCTCGGGCGCGGGGAGCGTCTCGCGGACCGTGGTGTCGCCGCCGCGGCCGGGGCCGGTCTCGCCGCGGGGGCGGGTGGGGGTCATTTCGGCGAGGTCCATCGTCTTGGCCCCGCTCAGCTGGGGTTGGACGAACAACGCCGTGCGTTGTGATTCCGGGAATTCTTGGTTGAGTTTGATGCCCGACATGCTGATTTCCAGCGTCAGTTTCTCATCGATCCATTCCAGCATGAGGTTGTCGGGGACCCGGCACGTCACTTCCGCAGGGCGATCCCGCTCGGAGTTGGCCTCGTCCTCGGCCTCGACGACCGACTTGACCGGAATCTCGGCGTAGTGCTTGATGGTCGCGCGTCCGCGCAGGGTTTTGCCGTCCCGATCGTAGGCGTGAAAGGCGAGCATCCGGTTCGTCGCGTCGTCGACGACCATCTCGCGGATGTATGCCGAACCCTGGTCGCGCGAGGGGGGGAGCCGCAGCAGCGTCGTGCCGGGTTGGGGGCCGGGGGTGATCCGGGCCGCGGCCGCCTCGTCGGGCGTGATCGGCCTCAGGCCCAACGAGCTGACGATCCAGTCTGGCTGGTAGGTGGCCGCGAGGTCGCTCTTGGCCAGGTCTTCGTAGGCGGCCCGGAAGATGTATCGGTCATCGTTCTTGACCCAGAACCAGAACTCGTCGCGGTTCGAGCCCATGTCAGCCAGATCGAGCCCGATCCCGCGACTCCCCAGTTCCAGCTTGAAATCGTAAGGCTGGACCACAGCCAACCGTCCGCTCGCCGAGTAGCTCCTGGCCTTGCCGGTGTCGGGCTCAATCACCCGGACCCCGATCGAAGGGCTGGACTTCACCGTCTGGATCAGTCGCGCGTTGCGGTTGTGGTCGCGGACGAACTCGTCGAGGTAGAACGAGACCTTAGGGGGGGCCGGCGGGGGCGTCGACCGGGCCGACGGCGCGCCGCCGGTCCGGCAGCCGGCGGCCGCCAGGCAGGCCGAGAGCGCGAGCAGCATGCGAGACGCGGCCTTGGCCATCATGGGTCGGGCTTTCCTCGACGGGACGGGTCGGATCCGGGCGGTCGGTCCGGCGGCGTCGATTCGGTCGACGCCGCGAGGATCGGACGGCCGGGGCGAACGGGAAACCGGCGCGGGATATCCAGAAAGAGGTGGAATCGCGAAGGGGGCCGCAACTTAGCCCAGGTCGGAGACCGACGCAAGGTCGATCCGGGAGTGTGAGGCCCCTCAATCAGCGATCCCGCAGCCCTCCGCTTCCCCTTTCATCGGCCTCCCGGCCGCTCAACTTGCGAGGAACCGCTCCAGGGCGTCGAATCCCTTCTCCAGGGTCGCCAGGTCGGTCGCGAACGACATCCGGGCGTAGCCCTCGGACCCGAAGGCCGAGCCCATCACGAGCGCCACGTTCGCCTTCGCCAGAGCGGCCAGGCAGAACGAGGTGGAGTCCGTGACCTCCCGGCCCGCGAGCGTCCGGCCGAAGTGCGACGAGACGTTCATGAAGGCGTAAAACGCCCCCCCCGGCGGCAGGCAGGTGACGCCCGGGAGCTTCTCGATCCGCTCCAAAACGTAGGCGCGGCGGCGGGCGAACTGGGTTTTCATCTCGCGGACCGAGTCCTGCGGCCCCACGATCGCCTCGATCGCCGCGTACTGACTAATAGAGCAAGGGTTGCTCGTCTCCTGGCTCTGGAGGTCGCCGATGAACTTCGACACCGCCGTCGGGGCGACGCTCCAGCCGATCCGCCATCCGGTCATGGCGTACGTCTTGCTGACGCCCGAGACGGTGATGGTCCGGGCTGGGAGTTCGGGATGCAGGCTCGCGAAACAGGTCGGCCGCGCGTCGCCGTAGGTGAGCTGCTCGTAGATCTCGTCCGAGAGCACGCCGACGTCGGTCTTGAGGACCGCCTCGGCCAGCGCCGCCAGCTCCGAGCGCTCGTAGACCACGCCCGTCGGGTTGGACGGGCTGTTGATCATCAGGAGCCTGGTCCGGGGGGTGACGGCCGCCTCGAACTGCTCGGGGGTCATCTTGAACCCGGCGGATTCGGGCGTCGAGACCAGGACCGGCTTCGCGCCGGTGAGCTTCACCAGGTCGGAGTAGCTGACCCAGTAGGGGGCGGGGATGACCACCTCGTCGCCCGGGCCGCAGACGGCCATGAGGGCGTTGTGGATGGCATGCTTGGCCCCGTTCGAGACCACCACCTGCGCCGGGTCCGTCTTCACGCCGTGCTGGTCGGTGTAGACCTTCGCGACGGCCTCGCGAAGCTCGGGGATGCCGGCCGGGGGGGTGTAGTGGGTCTTGCCTTCGCGCATGGCGCGGATGGCGGCGTCCTGGATGTTGGCCGGCGTGTCGAAGTCGGGCTCGCCCAGGGCGAAGTCCAGGATCTCGAGGCCCTGGGCCTTGAGCTTGCGCGCCTCGGCGCCCATCGCCAGGGTCGCGGAGGGCTCGATCAATCCCGCCCGTTCCGCCAGAGAGAGAGGCATTCTCGGACCTTTCGCGTTCGCAAATTGGGGGTGGGGCCGGCCTCGATTCGCGCGACCGGCCCAGGCGGGACGACGGGAACCCCGACCCCGGGGCGGCCCGCCTTCCCGTATCCGGCGCCACAGTCGGCGGCCGATACCGTCATTCAGACGACTATGCCGTCCCGGGGGTTCGTCGGCAAGTTCTGTCGGCCCTCCCCACTCGTGCGGCGATCCTTCCCGAAGCGTGCGTCGGGAGCGTTTTTTGGGAAGCTGCTTGCCTAGTCGTCTATATTTACCCCAGATTGAGGCCGCCGATTGCAAGGCTTTCGACAGCGTGTTAAAATGACATGGCAGGGCAAGACGTGCCGGCGGACGGCGAAGAATCCGGCGGGAAGTGGCTGCGTGAGTCTTTCCGTCGGCCGGCATGGGTTAGGTTCGATTTCAGGGACGGAAGGGAGTCCGGTGGGCTTTCGCGGCGGGACGGCCCGTCGCCGGTGGAGCTGAGGGGGTCAGGACGGTCGGGGCGGGAATCCCACACTGCAAGTTCGTCGGGCACCGGGTGAGGGTGGGAATTATGCACCGCGTGGTGATCACAGGGATCGGTGTGGTCGCGCCTAACGGGATCGGGTCGCGCGCCTTCAGCGAGGCGATCGCCGAGGGCCGCTCGGGCGTGGGTTACATCGAGAGTTTCGACACGACGGGACTGCCGATCAAGATCGCCGGCGAGGTCAAGAACTTCGACGTGACGCCCTACCTGGGCGAGCACAAGAAGAACGCCAAGCTGATGAGCCGCGCCATGCGGTTCGCGGTCGGCGCGGCGGCGATGGCGGTCGAGGACTCGGGGGTCGACCGCTCTAAGCTCGACCCGACGCGGTTCGGCGTCTGCATGGGGACCGGGATCACGCCGGTGGACGTGGGCGAGCTGGTCGCGCCGATCCGCGCGGGGCTCGGCGCCGACGGCGGGTTCGACATGGCCCGGTTCGCGCAGTCGCGTTCCGAGTCGATCTTCCCGCTCTGGCTCCTGCAGCACCTGCCGAACATGGCGGCGGCCCACATCTCGATCCTGCACCACGCGATGGGGCCGAACAACACCATCGTCACCGCCTGCGCCGCCGGCACCCAGGCCGTGGGCGACGCCTTCCGGCTGATCGCCCGGGGCGACGCCGACGTGATGCTCGCCGGCGGCTGCGACAGCCGGCTCGACCCCCAGCTGCTCGTCGCCTACTCGGCGATGAAGGCCGTCAGCGCGTCGGTCCGCCCGCCCGTCGAGGTCTCCCGGCCGTTCGACGCCGACCGCGACGGCTTCGTCCTGGGCGAAGGGGCCGCCGTCCTCCTGCTGGAGAGCTACCGCCGCGCCAGGCGCCGCGGTGCGCGGATCTACGCCGAGGTCACCGGCTACGGCTCCTCGTTCGACGCCTTCGGCATCACCCGCCCCGAGCCCGAGGGCAAGGGCGCGGCGCTCTCCATGACCTCGGCCCTCCGCGAGGCGAAGCTCGACGCCGGCGAGGTGGACTACATCAACGCCCACGGCACCAGCACCCGGCTCAACGACCTGATGGAGACCATGGCCGTGAAGCGGGTCTTCGGCCACCGCGCCCCGTCGATCCCGATGAGCAGCCAGAAGTCGATGATCGGCCACCTGATCGGGGCCTCCGGCGCCGTCGAGGCCGCCGCCACCGCCATGGCCCTGGAGCGCGGGGTCGTCCCGCCGACCATCAACCTGGCCACCCCCGACCCCGACTGCGACCTGGACTACGTCCCCAACACGGCCCGCGAGATGCCCCTCCGCGCCGCCATGTCCAACAGCTTCGGCTTCGGCGGCCAGAACGCCAGCCTCGTCCTCGAACGCGTCTGACCCCCAGGCGACCCCCCCGTGGGGCGGCCGGCCCGGCCGCCCTGGGCGGGATATCGAGACGAAAGCGACCACCCCCCGGTCGAGTTCCGCCTGTGTGCCACGGGTTCCCCGAACCCGTGGATCGGCGTCGGGCCGCTCCCGAGCCGTCGCCGAGACCCCCGGCCGGTCCACGGGTTCGGGGAACCCGTGGCACCCCGACCGAAATCCGCCACCACCTGGCCGGCTTGAATGCGTCGCCCGTCGTCTCCCCCCGCGATTTCCTTTGACGGCACCCAGCCGTCGGGGGACGATCCGAGGGGCGTCGGTCGGCGGATCTCTCGGCAATCGGAGGGCTCGGACGTGTTCGCTCCCCCTTATCGCGCGGCGGTGATCGGCCGGACGGGACGCGGCGACTACGGCCACGGCCTCGACCTGGCGTTCCGGGACGACCCCCGGCTCCAGGTCGTCGCGGTCTCCGACCCCGACCCCGCCGGCCGCGAACGGGCGGCGAAGCGGCTGGGGGTCGAGAAGTCCTACGAGGACCACCGGGCGATGCTGGAGGCCGAGAAGCCCCAGTTCGTCGCCGTCGCCCCGCGCTGGCTGGACGGCCACGCCGACATGGTCCTGGCCTGCGCCGAGAACGGCGTGCGCGGCGTCTTCTGCGAGAAGCCGATGGCCCCCGACCTGGCCTCGTGCGACGCGATCGTCGACGCCTGCGACCGCACCCACATGAAGCTGGCGATGGCCTTCCAGACCCGATACGCCCCGCGCTACGCGCGGATCAAGGCGATGATCGCCGAGGGGGTGATCGGCGAGGTGCTGGAACTCCGGGGGCGCGGCAAGGAGGACCGCCGGGGAGGCGGCGAGGACCTGATGGTCCTGGGCGTCCACGTTCTGGACCTTTGCCGCGACCTGCTGGGCGAGCCCGCCTGGTGCTTCGCCCGCGTCACCGCCGAGGGCCGGCCGGTCGGGCCGGCCGACGTCCGCGACGGCGCCGAGGGGATCGGCCCGCTGGCCGGCGACCGTATCGATGCGATGTTCGGCTTCCAGGGCACCGCCGCCGTCGCCCACTTCGCGACCGCCCGCCCGAAGGAGCCGGGCAAGCGGTTCGGCCTGGAGATCCGCGGCTCGAAGGGCTGCATCGGCATGGGCTTCGGCTGGTCCCCGCCCGCCTTCCTCCTCGCCGACGCCGCGTGGGAGGCCGCCGGCCCCGGGGCCTGGTCGGCCATCACCGCTACCGACGAGCCCGGAGCCGGCGGCGACCCCCTCGCGGCCGGCAACCGCGCCATCCTCGACGACCTGATCCGAGCCGTCGAGACCGACTCGCAACCCGCCGTCGACGCCCGCTCCGGCCGCGCCGCCGTCGAGATGATCCTGGCCTGCTACGACTCCCACGGCCGTCGCGGCCTCTCCCCCATGCCGCTGGCCGAACGCGCCTCCCACCCGCTGACCCGGCTGCCCCGCGCCTGACTGAGGCCGCCTCGGCAGGTCTCACGCGTCTTCCCTTCACCCTCGGTGGGCATCCCTGTCTACACAAGTCTGCGCTACGAGGAGTTGAAGAGTTCGGGGGGATGGATCGAGCGAGGCGGCGGAGGTCGTCGAGGTCGTGGGACTCCAGCAGGTCGAGCGTCGCCAGCAGCTTCTCCAGGCCGGCGAGCAGGGCCGGGGCCGTCGACTCCACCCCGTGCTTCATCCGGCGGCCCGACAGCCGCACCAGGGTCGCCCGCAGCTTCGCCGCCTCTTCCGACTCCTCGCGGCGCAGGTGCCAGACGGTCAGGCAGGCCAGGCTCGCCGCGCACAGGCGGCGCAGGAACGCCTCGCCCTCCTGCTGCCGCCATCCCTCGGCGTTCATGCCGGCCGACTTCAGCAGCTTGTGGTAGGTCTCGACCTCCCAGCGGCGGGCGTACCAGCGGCCGATGGTCGCCGCGTCGGCCCGCTCGGCCGGGACGTTCGTGAACAGCCGCCATTCGGCCAGGACGGCCCCCAGGTCGCCGACCACGCGGGTCGCGACCGGTCGCAAGGGGAGCGGGGGGCCGGGGACGTCCACCTGCTTCTTGCCCCCCGCGGCGGTCTTCTCGCCGGTGTTGCGTCGCGCGGCCCGGTGCAGGACGACGCCCGCCTCGGCCGCCTTGATCCGCCCGGCCCCGGCCTTGAGCGTCACGATCGCCGGCCCGCCGTCGTCGCCCCGGGCCGCGACGAACTCGCCGGCCAGGCCGGCGGCGACGCCGTCCAGCTTCCGCTCGCGGCCGCCGTGCAGGACCTCGCGCGAGGCGTCGGCCCGGACGACGAACAGCCGGCCGGCGGCGTCCCAATCGCGGTAGTGGCCGACCGAGTCGGCCTCGCGATCGACGACGTGCACGGGCGTGCGCGGCAGCCGCCAGGATTCGGCGGCGGCCATGGCGTCGCCCAGCTCGTCGACGCGGCCGGGCGGGTCCTCGGCCCCCCCGAGGCGGGTCGAGAGCACGCCGCCGGCGGTGCGGAGGCGGAATTCCATCGGCCCCAGGGGCCGGCCGTCGTCGGCGTCGACGGCCAGGGCCGAGCCCAGCTCGTAGCCCAGGTCGGCGGCGTGCGAGCGTCGGCGGCGGTCCCCCTTGGAGTCGTGCGTGCGGAAGTTGAACATGCACCAGCCGTGGACGACCAGGACGAACCGGCCGCCGCGCCCTGCCAGGGCCGAGCGGACGGCGTCCTGGGCCGGCTCGATCAGGGCGTGGAAGGGGATCGCGTCGTTGTTGAGGAACCGGGTCATGGCCCGCGCCGCGGCGAACGGCCCCGCCGCCGCCGGCAGCGCCGAGATCCCCGTGGCCAGGGCATTGACGGCGTGCGCGTGCCCGCTCACGAGCTTCCAGAACCGGGCCTGATGCCCGCCGATCCAGCGATCCGAAGTGGTAGCCATGCCGACCCAGACTACCCGGCCGGCCGCCAAATCACCCAGTCGAAAAGATGTGTCCTCATCTATGCCGCCAGGGGGGAAGGACGTTATTCAGCCATCGTCGTCACGATCCCGCTCAGGCCGTCCGGGGGGCGGCCCAGTGGCCCTCGCGGTAGCTGCGCGAGACCATCGCGGCGGCCTCGTCGTCGCCCCGGATCGCCTCGGCCATCGGGTCGAAGTCCAGGACGCGGCCGACCCGCGCGGCGATGTTCGCCAGGTGGACCAGGGCGGCGGAACGGTGGCCCACGGCGATGTCGGCGTTCGGGGCCTTCGACTCGCCGCGCACGCAGGCCAGGAAGTCGTCGTGGTGGGCCGAGACGTCGGCCGGGCCGGTGCGCTCGGCGAGCTTCTGGTTCTTGCGGCCGTACAACGTCCAGCCGACCGTGTGGCCGATGACCAGCATCCCCTCGGTCCCATAAAACGCCGCGCCGTTCTCGTAGCCTTCCTGGACGTAGGGGGACCAGATCCGCTGCTCGAAGATCAGCCGCTTCGCCTCGCCCGGCCCGGCCGCGTCGGGGTACTCGAAGACGGCGTACTGGGTGTCCGGGAACTGCTGATCGTCGTCGAAGAACGACTTGCCCCCCAGGCAGGCGATCCGCGAGGGGTGGGTTTCCACCCCCAGGCCCCAGCAGGCGACGTCGATGTCGTGGACGCCGTCGTTTCCCATGTCGCCGCAGCCGAAGTCGCGCCACCATCGCCAGACGCCGGGGAGGAGGTTCGACCGATACGGGACCGCCGGGGCGGGGCCGAGCCAGAGGTCGTAATCCAGGTTCGACGGCGGCTCCGAGGGCTCCGTCTTGCCGATCGACCCGCGAAGCTGGCTGTTCCAGGCCTTGGCGACCAGCACCTCGCCGATCGCGCCGCCCCGCACCCGGTCGATCGCGTCCTTCACCACGGCCGTGCTGCGGCTCTGGGTGCCGACCTGAAGGTGCTTGCCCGAGCGGGCCACGGCGTCGGCCATGAGCCGGCCTTC
This sequence comes from Paludisphaera soli, assembly GCF_011064595.1. Lineage (GTDB taxonomy): Bacteria > Planctomycetota > Planctomycetia > Isosphaerales > Isosphaeraceae > Paludisphaera > Paludisphaera soli. The sequence goes on from NZ_JAALJI010000036.1 coordinate 8,677, forward strand.
GCGGATGTTGTGGCAGCAGGGCTTCTCGACGTAGACGTGCTTCCCGGCGTCGAGCGCGAGGATCGCCGCCGGCGCGTGCCAGTGGTCGGGCGTGGCGATCCAGACGGCCTCGATCCGACGGTCGTCCAGCAGGCGTCGCAGGTCCCGCTCGGCGGCCGGGGCCTTGCCCGACCCCTTCTCGACGATCGCCGCCGCCGACGCCAGCCGCTCGGCGTCCACGTCGCTCACGCAGGCGACCTCGACGTCCGGCCTCGCCGCCAGGAGCTTGAGGTGCCCGCTCCCCATCCCCCCCGCGCCGATCAGGCCGACGACGACCCGGGGCCTGGCCGCCCCGTCTGCCCTCGCCCGCAAGCCGCTCGCCGCCAAGCCCAGCCCCGCCGCGCCCAACGCGCCGCGCCGGAGCACCGTCCTGCGTGGGATCGCTTCCATCATCGGACTCCCTCGATGCCGTCGACCGGTCTGGATCGGAACCCCGCGATGATCGCCCCGCGACGGCCGCGACGCAAGGGACCGCCCGCGTCGGCCTCGGGGCGGGCCGTCGTGTGAGGGCCGACGGCGGCCGAGGCGGGTGCCTGAAATCGAACGGATTTCCCGCCACGCCGTCCGAGACGGCCGAAAAAGTAGCATGGTTCCCCTGAGGGTCTGCGCGGGCGGCTCTCGGCTCCTTGGCAATTCGCGGATCGGGAAGCACGAACTCGGCTCGGCGCCACGGTGCGACGTCGTCGCGGCACGCGAAGCGCGCCGAACGAACCCAATTTCCGGTGCCGAGTTCGTGTTGGAATCGCCTTCGGGGAAAAGCTTTGCGTCCGATGGGTTCGTTCTCGGGCCGGCGCGAACGAAGCCGATCGCGGTCAGCCCGGCTCGGCGGGCGGGAAGTCGCGGGCGAACCGGGCCCGGAGGGCGGGGCTGCCGCTCGCGGCGACGACGGCGGCGAGGCGGGCGACGAGCTTGGGGTCGTGCTTGTGGATCTTCAGGGCTTTCAGGGCGTCGCGGGCGGTGGCCTCGGATTCATCGGCGGCGAGGTGGAGCAGGGCGTCGATCGCGGCCGAGGCGCGGAGCATGGCGACGGCCAGCAGGATCGTCTCGCGGACGGGGGGGGACGTGGCGGAGGCGAAGCGTCCGAGGAGCGGGCCGAGGGCCTGGGGGATGCGGGCGTTCCCCATCGCCAGGGCGGCTGCCTCGCAACGGCCCTCGTCCTCGGCGTCGAGGAACTCGCGGACGAACGGCAGGTGCTCCACCGAGATCGCCAGCAGGGCGCGGAGGGCTTCCGACAGGACGTCGGGCTCCTTGTCGCCGATCCGGCACTTGAACCGCAGGACCAGGCCCGCCGCGTCGGTGCCGATCGCCCCCAGGCAGCTCGCGGCGGCCGAGCGGACGTCGCGCTCGGGGTCGAGCAGGGCGTCGGCGAGCCTGGCCGCCAGCGCCGGCGGGTCGATCCGGGTCAGGCCGATCAGGCCCGCCGCGCGGAGGGGAGGGGCCGTGTCCACCCACGGCGGCTCGCCCCAGGCCGGCTCCCTCTGGACGTGGCTCGCGGCTTTAGCGAAGACCTCGTCGCGGGGGTGCTCCAGCTTCTCCAGCGCCTGGACGATCGCGATCTTGGCGCGGCAGAGCTTGTCGTCCTTGACCGGGTCGACGAGGAACCGGCCGAAGGCGGCCTCCAGGTCGGGGGCGACCTCGGCCAGCCGCCAGGCGCCGGCGACCTCGGCCGCCGCGGCGACCACGAAGTGGGAGCGGTCGCCGATCGCCTTGCGGAGCGCGGGGACGTCCCCCGGCTCGGGACCGGGCTGGTCGCGGAGCCGCTTGATCGCCGCCAGCTTGTCGTCGAAGCTCGCCCGCTTGGCCACGGCCTCACCCGGCCTTGCGGGCGGCGGCCCGGTCGCGGAAGTCCTTGGGCGACTCGAACGGCGGCGGCCCGGCCTCGCGGGCGGCGGCCTCGACCCGGGCGGCCTCCTCGGGGAACCCGTTGTCGCCGAAGCGGCCGACGGTCGACTCGGCCATGTGGGCCTCGACGGCCAGGACCGAGTAGTTCTCGCCGTCGACGAACAGGTAGCCGAGCGTCCGGCCGTAGCGGTCGGGACGCGCCGCGCGGAGCAGCTCCAGCCGTCCCGCCCCCAGGATGAGCCGACGCGCGAAGGCCTTGGCCTCCTCGCCGTAGTCCTGCTCGCGGCGGCCGGGATATCGTCGGTTGCCGACCTCGGGGGCGTCGATCCCCAGGACGCGCACGCGCTCGGCCGGCGCGTCGGGCCAGCGGATCCGGATCGTGTCGCCGTCGTCGACCCAGACGTGCCGGGGATCGACAGGGACGCGGACCTTCGCCGCGCGGGCGACCCGGCCGTCCCGGCCGCGCGGGGCCGGGGCCGGACGGCTCCACTCGCGATGGACGAGAAAGGCCAGCGCCGCCAGGGCGAGGATCAGGCGCAGGCGGAACGACCAGCGCCGCCAGGCCGAGGCCGGTCGGGTCGGGAACGGTCTCGGAACGTCGCGCCGCATCAAGCATAACCCCCTGGGACCGAGGCTAACCCAGGATCGGGGGGGCGGGCAAGCGGCCGGCGGGGGGGCGGGCCGGTTAGTTGTCGGAGGCGTCGATGACCTTGCCGTAGAGGGCCTGCTCGAACTTCTCGTGGGTCAGGTCTTCGGCGCCGGTGCCGTCGTTGGCCCAGTGGCAAAGCTCGTGCAGCAGAGTCAGGCCCACGAAGTAGACGAGCTTGCCCGAGGACGTGTGCCGCAGCCCCTTGCCGGCCTCGAACTCATCGACGTGGGCCTTCTCCACCCGGATGACGTTCGAGTCCACCCGGTAGCAGCCCGACGCCTTCACGCCCGCGCAGATCAGGCCTTCCACGAGCTGGATCTCAGGCCCCTTGTTCCAGAGCAGCGCGTCCTTGATCGTCTTCTCCGAGGTGTTCCCGGAGAACCGCTTCAGGGCGTTGATGATGAACGGCATGTTCCGCACCTCGGGGATGTTGGTGCTCACGTAGTAGCGGAACTTCTTGTACGTCTTGATGTCGTCAGGATCCATGCGCATGACGCCCCTCACTCCCTTCGACGCCCGGGATCGGAACTTTTTCAACCGTCCACGACGTGCGTTCTACGCGACGCGGGGTCGAGGCGTGACGAGTCTTCGCGTCGAAAGGCGAGGCGGGGATCCGGGATGCGTGCGCATGCGGACGTGGATGCGTCGCGGGTCGCGGCTCAGTAGGCCGGTTCGAGCGGCCGGACGAGGACGTGGTCGACGCGGTTGGCGTCCATGTCGACGACCTCGAAGCGGAGGCCCAGGTCCTGGAAGCCTTCGCCGACGCGGGGGATGCGGCCGAGGCGGGTGACGACCAGGCCGCCGAGGGTGTCGAACTCCCCCTGGGGGGGCTCGGGGACCTGGAACAGCTCGACGAACTCGTCGATCGGGAACCGGCCGTCGAGCAGCCAGGAGCCGTCGGGGCGCTGGACGGCGCGGGGGGCCTCGTCCTCGGGCTTCTCGACCATGGTGCCGACGAGGGCGTCGCGGACGTCGGCCAGGGTGATGACGCCGACGACCGAGCCGTACTCGTCGAGCACGACGGCCGCGCCGGTGGGGGCCTTGCGGAGCACGTCGAGGATCTGCGGCCCTCTCGTCCCCTCGTAGATGAAGTCGGGCAGGGAGAGGAGCCCCTTGAACCGGGTGGGCTGGCCCTCGGCGCCGCGGGCGAGCAGGTCCTTCATCTGGACCAGGCCCAGCAGGTTGTCCAGGCTCTCGTCGCAGACCGGCAGGCTGGCGTGCGGGCTGAGCGTGATCTTGCGCGCGATCTCCTCGGGAGAGTCGCGGACGTCGAGCCAGACGACCTGGTCGCGGGGGGTCATCAGAGCCCGGGCGCGGCGCTCGCAGAACCGGAAGACGCGCTTGAAGATCGCGTGCTTGGAGGCGTCGAAGCCGCCCGATTCGGCCCCCTCGCGCATCAGGTCCTTGATCCGCTGCTCGGTCCCCGAGGTCCGCTCGGGGCCCCGCGCGCCGAGTCGACGCGCGAGGGCGCCGCCCGCCCGCCGGAGGGCCCGCGTCAGGGGCTCGATCGTCGCCGTCGCCAGGCCGACCGTCCCCGCCAGCCTGGCGGCGAACCACTCGGGACGCCCCTCGGCCAGGGCGCGGGGGACGACGTCGGCCAGGACCGTCGCCGCCGCCGCGATCGCCGCGGCGGCCGCCGCGGTCGCGAGCCAGTCGGGGGCCGCCCGGCCGGCCGTCAGGGCCGCGCCGGCCGCGGCGCCGCCGAGCACCAGCGCGAAGGTCGCCGCGGCCCGGGCCGCCACGGCGGCCGATTCCGGGTCCCCGGCGCGCCTCAGGGCCGCCTTCGCCCCCCGGTCGCCGCGCGCCGCCTGCTCGCGGAGGCGCTGGACCTGCGACGCCTCCGACGCCCTCTCCAGCAGCGAAAACAGGCCGGCCGCCGTCAGCAGGGCCAGGATCCCCAGCGCGAGCACCACGATCGATGTCATTCGGCAACCCAGCTCGGTTCGGGAGCGTTCCATCCGTCCGGCGCGCGTCCTCGCCGCGCCGGGCTCCATCCTACCAGAAGCGGGCGGCCGTCGCCCCGGATCGCCGATCCATCCAGGCGCGCCGAACTCCCTTATGGAACAGCCCCCCGGCGCGCGTTACCCTGGACGCCGTCCCGGGGCCCCGAACCGGGGGCCCATCCCCGCAGCCGGAGGATCGCGACGATGCTTCACATAGCCTGCCCCTCGTGCGGCGAACGCGGCAAGATCCCGGTCGGCCTGGTCGGCGCCCGGCTCAAGTGCAAGAAATGCGGGGGCGCCTTCCAGGTCGCCGCGCCGGAGAAGGCCCACGCCGCCGTCGGCGCGGCCGCCGCCCACGCGACGCCGTCCCCGGCCTCCCAGAAGGAATACGAGGGGATCGCCGTGGAGGGCCTGGACGCCGCCGCCTGGTCGCTCGCGCCCGACCAGTCGTCCCTGGTGCTCCCCGCCGTCGCCCACCACGAGCCGCCCCCGCCGTCGCCGTCGTCATCGATGCCGACGACGACGACGGCCGCCGTCGCCGATCACCCGCCCGACGTCCAGGCCCCGGCCCGCGAGTACAAGCTGCTGACCTCGAAGGACCGGATCTTCGAGGGCAAGTTCGACCTGACCCGCCTGGAGGACGCGATCAACCATTACGCCAAGCTGGGCTGGGTCGCCAAGTCCATGTGCCTCCCCCACGTTAAGAATTTCCAGGGGGCCATGCAGGAAGAGGTCGTCGTCCTGCTGGAACGCTGAGGCGGAAGAGGACCCTCGTGGATTGGAACCGAGAGGACGCGCGGCGGCAGGTCGACGACGCCTGGGCCGAGGGGATCCGCTTCGGCGTCGTCAGCGCCCCCGCCATGCGGCCAGGACGCGGCCGCGCCCGGAGCGCGGCCAAGGGCCGGAGGTACGCGGCGGAGGAGAGCTTTCGGGCCGAGGAACTCGCGGCGAGGCTGCACGTCGGGCTTGCCTCCGGGGCCTTCACGCCCTCGTCCGCGCGGGAGGCGGTCTTCGCAGCCTGCCTGGACGAGTCCATCCGGATCGTCGAGACGAGGGCGGGGGCCGTGGACGCCTTCGCCGAGTTTCTGGACCACGGCTTCTGGCTGTGGACGGTCGACCACGACGCGCCGGTCCCGGGGGCGGTCGCGTTCCATGCCCGCTTCGGCCTGCGGAGCCACATCCGGAGGACCTGACGGGGCGGGGCGCAAGCGAAGGCCCGGGGGGGCTCCCCGGGCCTTCGGGATGCGTCGGCGGCTCGCCTCAGGAGTCCTTGCGGCGGGACTTCTTGGCCGGCTTCGCGGAGAGCTTCGCCTCGGCGGCGACCTCGGGGCCGGGCGCGGCCTCGGCCTTGACGGCGGCCACGGGCTCCTCGGGCATGACCGACATCGCCGCGCCGGCCACGGCGCCGACGGCCGCGCCGGGGGCCATCTCGGCCAGGACGTCGGCGGTCGTCGGGGCCTTGGTGCGGCCCCGCCCCCCCTTGAGGGCCTTCGCTTCCTCCTGGGCGATCGACTGCGCGGCGGCCTTCACCGCCCCGATCACCGCGCCGGCGGCCAGCGTGTCGAGGACCTCGCCGGCCTGCGAGACCAGCCCCGGACCTTTCTTCGCGGCGGGCTTGCGGGTGGACTTCGAGGACGAGGCGGCCCCGGAGGCCTTCAGCCTGGCGGGCGCCTTGGCGTCGGACTTGGCCTTCGCCTTCGGCTTGTTCGTGGGCTTGAGCTTGGATTCGACCTTGGCCTTGGCGTCGGCCTTGGTCTTCGCGTCGGCTTTCGCCTTGGGCTCAGCCTTCTTGGACGCCGACTTGGTCGACTTGGTCTTCGCCGCGCCTTGGGAGGTCTTGGAAACTGACATCGTGGCGTCTCCGGGGCCGTCGGCCTCGCTGGAAGTGGAAGGTTCGGGAGAGCCCAGGGCGCGGAGGTGCGCCCCGAGGCGGGCACGGACTTGGGCGATCGCCTCGCGGATCTCGGTCGGCGTGGCGGCTACTTCTTCCCCAGGGCCCATTCGAGGTCCTCCTTCAGCGTCGCGAGGGTCTCGCGAGGGACGAGGTCCACCGCGGAGAGCCGCCGGGCCCCCGAGGCCGCCAGCCCCGCGCCCGCCGCGCCCAGCAGTCCGCCGACGAGGCCGTAGCAGCCCCAGAGCGGCAGCCGGGTCGCCCGGTGCAGGCCGTGGACCAGGGCCAGCGCGCCGAACAGCCCGCCCGTCGCCGCCAGCCCCGCCCCCGCCCCCATCGAGGCCAGCGCGGGGGGGATCGCGGCGGCGGCCTGCCGGAACTCGCTCCGGATCAACTCGCCGTGCAACGCCAGGAGCTGCTCCGCGTCGCGGGCGATGGGCCCGATCCGCTCGACCAGGGGTGACGTCTCGTCGTCGTTCGCCAAAGGCCTCTCCTCCTCGAACACCGGGGATCTCTCGATATCGTTAGCAACCGTCGTGCCACTCGCAGCGGACGGGCGACGAATCCCGTCATGATGATGTGAAAGCGCCGCGACCGGAACGAGCCGCGGGCGCGCCGATTGCACAAGGATCGTCGGGAGGACCGAGATCATGAGCCGACGCGAGCCGAAGATCATCGACGCGAGACGACTGGCCGAGCACCCGCTCCCCGAGCATGCGGCCGAGGCCGGCAAGGGGGACCGGGGGAAGCTCTTGATCGTCGCCGGATCGGTCGGCCTCCCCGGGGCGGCGATCCTGTCGGCGCGGGCCGCGCTCCGGGTCGGCTGCGGGACGGTGCGGGCGGCCGTGCCGAGGTCGGCGGCCCTCGCAGTCGGCGCGGCGGTCCCGGAGCTGATGGTCCTGGCCCTCCCCGAGACCGACGCGGGGACGGCCGCCGGGGGCGCCCTGGCGATCCTTGAGAGCCAGGTCGAGCCCTGCGACGCCGTCGTGATCGGGCCCGGCATGGGCTCGCACGCGGAGACCCGCCGGACCGCCTCGAAGTTCCTCGAAGGCTGCCCGCTGCCGACGGTCGTCGACGCCGAGGCCCTGAACGCCTGGGGCGAGGCCGGCCGGCCCGCGGGGGCCGGGCCGCGCGTCCTCACGCCGCACGCGCTGGAGATGGCCCGGCTGATCGGCGTCGAGCCCGAGGCGGTCGAGGCCGACCGCGAGGCGCTGGCGGCCCGCCACGCCGAGGGATGGGGGTGCGTGCTGGTCCTGAAGGGCCGCGAGACGCTGGTCGCCGGCCGCGACTTCCTGGTCAACCGGGCCGGGACGCCCGGCCTGGGGACGGCCGGCAGCGGCGACGTCCTGGCGGGGGTCATCGGCGGCCTCCTGGCCCGAGGGGCCGACCCGACGACGGCGGCCGCCTGGGGCGTCCACCTCCACGCCCTCGCCGGCGAGGCCGCCGCCCGCAAGCTCGGCGACGACGGCCTGATCGCCTCGGACGTGGTCGACCACCTCCCCGAGGCGATGCTCCGCCTGCTGGCGGCCGTCCAGGCCTGAGCCGGGCGGGCGGTCAGACGCCGTTCGCGGCCGCGTTCTTCATCGCGTCGACGAACAGGTCCAGCTCCTGGGGGGTGGTGTAGACGTTCGCCGAGATCCGCACCCCCTCGAACTGGGCGTGCTTGGTGGGCGAGGTCACGATCCGGTGCTTGTCCCAGAGGTGGCCGAACAGCTTGCCGCAGTCGATCCCCTCGATCTGCACCAGGGCGATCCCGCACGACCAGTCCGGGTCCAGGGGGGTCCAGAGCTTGAACTTCGGGCTGGCGTCCAGGAGGGCCCTAGCCCAGCGGTCTCGCAGGTGCCGCAGCCGCGCCGACTTCCGCTCCACGCCGATCGCGCGGTGGAAGGCGATCGCGGCGGAGACGGCGTTGTGGTTCGCGGCCGGGTGGGTGCCGATCTGCTCGTACTTGCGGACGTCCTCGTCCAGCTCGGGGTCCGCCCCCATGAGCGGCCAGATCGACTTCTGCTTGGCCTTGCGGATGTAGAGGAAGCCGGTGCCGATCGGGGCGAGCAGCCACTTGTGCAGGCTGGTGCCGAAGTAGTCGCAGTCCAGGTCGTCGCGGCGGAAGGGGAGCTGGGCGAAGGCGTGCGCGCCGTCGACGAAGACCTCGATCCCGCGCGACTTCCCCAGGGCGACGACCTCGCGGACCGGCAGGACCTGGCCGGTGAGGTTCGTGACCTGGGGGATCTCGATCACGCGGGTGCGCGGGGTGATCGCCGCCTCGATCCGGCCGAGGAAGTCGTCGGGCGAGGTGAGGGGGACGGGGAACGCGAGCTTCTTGACGACGATCCCGTCGCGGCGGGCGCGCTGGGCCCAGCTCGTCTGCATGCGGGGGTAGTTCTGGTCGGTGATGATCGCCTCGTCGCCGGGCTTCAGGTCGATCCCGAAGATCAGGGTCTCCATCGCCTCGGAGGCGTTGCGGGTGACGGCGATCTCCTCGGGGTCGCAGCCGAACTCGCGGGCGAGGTCCCGGCGCACCGACTCGACCCTCGGCTCCAGCACCCGCCACATGTGCTGCACGGGGGACTCGTTGGTGAACCGCAGGTCGCGGATCATGGCCTCCAGGACGTGGGTCGGCGTGGGGGAGACGCCGCCGTTGTTCAGGTTGACGACGGTGCGGTCGGCGTCGAAACAGCGCTGGATCTCGCCCCAGTAGTCCTCGTCGGCGGCGAGGTCGCACGGGCGTGCGTCGCCGAGGTCCTCGGCCGCGCCGGCGGCGCGGTCCAGGGCGTCGGCGCGGAAGGCCACGGCACCGAGGGCCGAGGCCCCGGCGAGGAAGGCGCGTCGGCTCGTCATGAGCGGGCTCCCGGTCGGGTGCGGTTCGAAAAGGAAGGGGACGCGCCGCGCGGGATCGGCCCGCGCGGCGCGTCGTCGGGCCCGTCCGGGTCAGAGCTGGTCGGCGCTGATGATCTCGCCGCCGTTGCGGCTGGAGAGGGCCTGATAGATGCCCGTCTGCGTGCCCGGGGCCAGGGAGTAGGTGCCGTTGGCGTTCAGGGTGACGCCGATCGGCAGCAGGGTGGTCTGGTCGTAGGGCCAGGTGCTGATCGAGTCCTTGATGAACCGGACCGAGCCGTCGCACAGGGCGAAGTTCGCCCCGCCCGGATGCCGGCTGGAGGCCGCCGCCGTGTAGGCGTTGCCGCCGCCGGGCACCCCCAGGTCGCCCACCGTGGGGGTGGCGATCCGGTTGTACGGGTTGATCGGGAAGAAGGTGAAGAACATGGTGTCGCTGAAGGCGCTGGAGAACCAGAGGAACCAGACGTCCTTGGCCGCCTGGGGCTGGATCCGCGAGAAGTCCCGCTCGCCGATCAGGAGGGTGTTGCTGGTGCCGTCGGTGATCGAGGAGATCCGGGTGGCGCTGCCGAAGTAGATCACGCCGTTGGCCTGGCCGGTCTTGGCGCCGTAGTCGGCGTCGACCCCCGAAGGGCCGGTGGGGTAGTTGGGGAAGACGCCGGCGTTGCCCGCGTACGAGGTGTGGTAGAGCTTCCAGGCCGGGGTGGCCGTGGCACCGCCGGGCATGCCGCTGCAGCCCCCCAGGTAGTTGCGCGGGATCGACGCCTGCACCGGCTGCGAGACCTCGCCGTCGCTGGGGCACCAGAGCATGCTCATCCCCAGGCCCATCACCGTCGAGTTGTCCGCCTGGTAGGGGTGCAGGTTGTAGTTGAAGGCGTTGCCGACGGTCCCCTGTTCCATGTAGGGGAGCATCCCCACGAAGAAGCTGTGGGCCTGCTTCCAGCGGTTGCAGGTCAGGGGGTACATGTAGAACGCGCCGATCGGCAGGGTCTCGTTGGCGCTGACGTAGTTGTGGACCGCCAGGCCCATCTGCTTCAGGTTGTTGGTGCACTGGGCGCGGCGGGCCGCCTCGCGCGCCGACTGCACGGCCGGCAGCAGCAGCGCGATGAGGACGGCGATGATGGCGATGACCACCAAAAGCTCGATCAGCGTGAAGCCGCGAGCCCCACGCGGGAGAGGGTTCGAGCGCATGCAAAGGCCCTTTCGGTTCGCAGAAACGACGAAGATGCCGACGAACGACCACGGGGAACGATCGAAGTGCGGGCTTGGGCGGGGGGCGGCGCGGACGCGCGTCCGCCTTATCGACGGCCGCTCCGCTTGGCCTTGGGCGGGGGTTCGCCGAGCGGATGGCTGATCTTCTTGTCCATGTCCTCGCGGAAATCGGCCGGGGTCTTCCCCTCGATCTGGGGGGCCTCGGCGGTCGAGGACGAGCAGCCCGCGAAGGCGAGGCACGCGTACGCGACCCCGCACGCCGACGCGGATCGGATCCAGTATTTCATCGCGGCACGACCTCCACGGCTTCCTTACCGGCGGACTCGCATTCCGGGGCCCCGGCCTCATGAGGAGGGGGAGAAGGGCTGTCACCCGGCGATACGTCACAGCATCCCTGTCATCGTGGGCTGCGTCAAGTAGGGAGATGAGAATCTCGCAACGATCGACCGCCGTCCCGGGCGGCCCGCCGCGACGCCCCCGGGCGTCCGGCCGGGAGGGGCCGCCGGCCGTTCGCAATCATCGGTTCATGGACGTATAGTAGAGGAAAGCCCGGGCGCGGCCCGGGCCCGCGACGCCCCCGCGGCCCGGCCCCGAGACGGTCACCGAAGACATGCTCGCCAAGCTCTTTTCCTACACGTTGATCGGGATCGACGCCGCCCCGGTGGAGGTCGAGGTCGACGTCTCGCCGGCCTCGATGCCCAAGACCGTCCTCGTCGGCCTGGCCGAGGTCGCCGTCAAGGAGAGCACCCATCGCGTCGAGCGCGCCCTGGTCAACTCCGGCTACCTGCGACCGGCCGACCGCGTGGTGATCAACCTGGCCCCGGCCGACCTGAAGAAGGACGCCGGGGGCTTCGACCTCCCGATCGCGCTGGGGATCCTGGCCGGGAGCGGGCAGATTGCGCTCGACCGGCCGGGGGACTTCGCGGTGGTCGGCGAGCTGGCCCTGACGGGCGAGACCCGGCCGATCAAGGGGGTCCTCTCGATGGTCCTGCGCGCCGCCGCCGAGGGCCGCGACGGCGTCGTCGTGCCCCGGGCCAACGCGGCCGAGGCGGCGGTCGTCGAGGGGATCGACGTCTACCCGGTGGGGAGCCTGGCCGAGGCCGTCGGCTTCCTCTCCGGCCAGCTCGACATGGACCCCGAGGCCGTCGACCTCGACGAGATCTTCTCGAAGTGCTCGCACATGGACGAGGACTTCGTCGACGTGAAGGGGCAGGATTACGCCAAGCGCGCGCTGCTGATCGCCGCGTCCGGGAATCACAATTGCCTGATGATCGGGCCGCCGGGCTCGGGCAAGACCCTGCTCGCCAAGCGGCTGCCGACGATCCTGCCGCCGCTCACCCCGGCCGAGAGCCTGGAGACGACCCGGATCTACAGCAGCATGGGGAGGCTCGCGCCCGGCCAGGCGCTGATGGCCGTCCGGCCGTTCTGCACGCCCCACCACTCGGTGAGCGACGCCGGCCTCGTCGGCGGCGGCAACCCGCCCCAGCCGGGGCAGATCTCCATGTCGCATAAGGGCGTGCTGTTCCTCGACGAGATGCCCGAGTTCAACCGCAAGACACTGGAGGTCCTGCGCCAGCCGCTGGAGGAAGGCCGCGTCACCATCAGCCGGGCGATGAACAGCGCCACGTTCCCGGCCGACTTCATCCTGGTCGCGGCCATGAACCCGTGCCCGTGCGGGTACCGGAGCGACCCTCGTCGGTCGTGCTCATGCTCGCCGCCGCAGGTGGAGAAGTACCTGAGCCGGATCTCCGGGCCCTTGCTCGACCGCATCGACCTGCACGTCGAGGTCCCCGCCGTCCCGTTCACCCAGCTCGCCGAGATGCCCCCCGGCGCGACCTCGGCCCAGATCCGCGAGCAGGTTTTGGAGGCCCGCGCCCGCCAGGCCAGACGGTTCGCCGGCGAGGGGACGCTGGTCAACGGCCGCATGGCCCCGCGCCAGCTCCGCAAGCACTGCAAGCTGAAGCCCGAGGCCATGAGCATCCTCAAGGCCGCCATGGAAGAACTCGGCCTCTCCGCCCGCGCCCACGACAAGGTCCTGCGCGTCTCCCGCACCATCGCCGACCTGGAGTCCTCCGAGGACATCCAGCCCCAACACATCGCCGAGGCCGTCGGCTACCGCTCGCTCGACCGCAGCGTCTGGATGTGACGCCCCGGATCGACCCTCGCCACCCCCTCCCGCCGCGACGCCCACCTGGAGACGCGACCATGACGACGAACGCCTCGCCGGCCGCCGCGCTCGGCGCGCTGGCCTGCTGCCTCGCCTTCGCCGCGAGCGCCACGGCCGCGGACTTTCCGATGGCCCGGTGGGACCTCCGGTCCTCCATACAGTCCGAGGCCGTCGACGAGGCCGTGCGGCACTTCCGCGAGCGGGTCCACGCCCTGGGCGGTCCCGAATCGGCGGACGGCGGGCTGGAGGTCGTCGTCTCCGAGGACGCCGGCGACGCGGCCTTCGCCGGGCTCGCCGACTTCGAGCGCGAGGAGGGCTACCTGATCGAGGCCGACGGCCCGGGGAAGCTGTCGGTCCGGGTCGCGGGGGCGGCGGGGGCGGTCCATGCCGTCTCGAACCTGGAGACGCGGCTTCGGGCGAATTCCGAGGGGGTGCGGCTCGCGTTCCCCGAGTGGGGCGAGGGAGATGCCCGGCGGCTCGTCGAGAAGCCGGCGATCGCGACCCGGGGCGAGTACCTCAACATCGGCTACGACCTGGCCGGGATCACGCCCCACCAGTGGGACGCGGCGAGGTGGCGGTGGTACGTCGACCGCCTGGTCCTGTCGCGGCTCAATCGCTGGTACGTCTACCTCTGGATCGACTCCCAGACGATGTTCCCCGGCTCCGAGCTGTCGAAACGGCCCGTCAACGCCCGGCTCCACGAAGGGGTCCGCGAGGCGATCCGGTACGCGCGCCGTCGGGGCCTGAAGGTGACGTTCATGGTCTCGCCGACGATGTTGCCCCGGGACCTCTGGGAGGCCCATCCGGAATGGAAGGCCGACATCAGCTACGCCCGCCACGGGTTCGCCTGCGTCTGCCCGAACGCCCCCGGCGCGTGGGAGCAGATGAAGGCCGTCTGGCGGTCCGAGTTGGAGTGGTTCCGCGAGGTTGACGCGATCCAGGTCTGGTTCTACGACCCGGGCGGCTGCTGGTGCGAGCGGTACGGCTGCAAGCCGAACCAGGTCGACAGCCTCGTCCGGCAGGTCCGGGAGTTCGGCGCGATGTATCGGGAGCTGAACCCCGACGGCGAGATCGAGTACAACCTCTGGCCGGTGAACCTCTGGGAGGCCGAGATGAAGGTGGAGGTCCGCGAGGGCCTCGCCCGGCGGCTGCAGGCCGAGTCCCCGCCGGGGGCGGCCCCGCTCACCATGATCGGCATGGTGGAGGGTTCTCCGGCCCCGGTCCCCGACCTGGAACGGAGCCTGGGGATGCGCGGGGGGACCTTCCTGTTCGCGGCCAACCCAGAGTCCTCCTACGTCTTCCCCACGCCGCACCTGGACTACTTCCGGCGCACGGCGCAGGCCGTCCGGCGGAACGGCCTCGAAGTCGCGTTCGGCCACCGACTGGAGGCCGCCACACGCGACTCCAGCACCTTCCTGATGGGCCAGTGGTTCTGGGACCCCGACCTGTCGACCCACCGCGTCCTCCGCCGCCTGACCGACTGGCAAACCGGGGACGAGGCCGCCGGTGAGCGGCTCGCCGAGGCCGTCGTGGTCCTCGACGAGCTGACCGCCAAGGGGATCACCGTCGAGGCCGCCCGCAAGCTCGGAGACCTCCTGGACGAGCTGCCGCCGGGCATGCCCCCCGCCTGCCGCGAGGACCTGGAATACTGGCCCGCCGCGGCCTCCGCGCTGCGCGCGATCGGCGAATCCCTGGACGCCGAGGGCCCCGACCTCGATCCGTACGAGAAAAAGTTCGCCGAAGCCCTCTCCCGAAGCCGAGCCTTCGCGCCGCTCGTCCCCCGGGCCGGGTCGCTGTTCCGAAGCTACCGGGGCTTCCTCCGCACGGGCTGGGAGAAGGCGTGCTTCTGAGCCCGCGACAAGGTCCTGCGCGTCTCGCGCACGATCGCCGCCCTGGAAGCCTCCGAGGACATCCAGCCCCAGCACATCGCCGAGGCCGTCGGCCGCCGCTCGCTCGACCGCGGCGCCTGGATGGGACGTCCCGTCACTCGGCCGGGACGGCCTCGCCTCCCGAGCGCGTCCCCAGGGCTCGCCAGGCGGCCAGGTGGATGGCGTCGCGGACGAACCGGACGCTCCCGTCCATGAAGGCGACGTTCACGCCCCCGGAGTGCAGGCTCGTGGCCGACATCACCCCCTCGCGGAGCGATCGTCCGTGGAGGGTGTCCGGGGTGAGTTCCAGGACGCAGTCGGGGACCGCGCCGTTGGGCGTCGCGCAGTGGTTGTACAGGGTGAACGCGTAGCCCGTGTAGAACCAGGTCTCGCCCCCCCGGGAATCGGCGATCGCTTCGGGCTCGCGGAGCCCGGAGCAGAGGGCGACGGCCTGGTCCGCCGATCGATTCGAACCGAACCCCGGACCCGGCGGCCCCAGGTAGTCCCCCCCGCGACGGAACGGCCCCCGGGTCCAGTCCCCCTGGAGCCGCTCCGAGACGCCGATCGTGTTGGAGAGCCCGTCGGCGAAGTCGGCAGGGCGGTACGTCTTCGAGCCCGAGAAGGCCCCGGAATCCCACGCCGAGTCCACGGGGTCCGGCCCGCCCATCGCCGTCGGGCCGACGCTGAACCGGTAGCCGTTCCGCCCGTAGCCCGGGACCGTGGCGCGGGCGTCGTCCGGGCAGAGGAAGGCCGCCACCGTCGTCGTCATCGCCGTGAAATTGAGGTCGAGGTCGATCGGGGAGGGCCGCGACCGGTCGAAGTTCACGGAGTGGTAGAGCGGCGCCTGGCCCAGGTGGGGGAGCAACCGCGTCGAGGCGCTGACGAGGTGGGAGTAGGCTTCTCCCCCAGCGCCGTTGGGCCGGCCCAGCATGATCGGCGGGAACGATCCGGCGGCCTGCAGGTAATTGTGCATCGCCAAACTGATCTGCACCAGGTGGGTCAAGCAGCCCGCCCGCCTCGCCCTGGCGCGCACGGATTGGGCCCCCGCGATCGCGAGCGCCGCCAGGACGCCGACGAGGAAGACGGCGACCAGCAGCTCGATGAGGGTGAAGCCCCGAAGCGGTCGCCCGCCTTCGTTCCCGCTCGTCCGTCGCATCGCGTCTTCCTTCCTCATCGCCGGGCCGATCGGCGTCGGATCGCGAGGATCGCCAGGGCGACCGCCGGGATCCCGACGGCCGCGAGGGCGAGCGTCATCGGCGCCCAGGAGGGCGGCTCAAGCTCGCCGGGGAGCGGGTCGGACGGCGTCCCCGACGACGACTCCCCGCGCCGGACGGTCAGCTTCTTCACGCTCGGCGAGGACGACGAGGGGAGCGAGGCGAGGCTCCAGACCTTCTGCGGCTTGCGGTACCAGGCTCCCTTCGCCGCGTCGACCATCGGCACCGGCTCCGGGAACTCCAGCGCGAACTCCGCCGGCCGGGGGGCCGCCTCGAAGTCGGCCTCGCGGACGACGAGTCGCCTCGCGGGGCCGCCGCCGAGGTGTTTGGTCTGCTCGAAGGCGAGCCAGCCGCGGTTCGGCGCGAGCCGGACGTCGTCGTAGAACGTCGCGTTTTCAAGGCCTTCTCTGGAGCGGAACCGCGACTCCAGGGGGACGTACGAACGCTCGGGGTCGACCAGGTAGGTCACCTCGCCGTGCTCGAAGCGGAGGGTGAAGCGGGCCAGGACGCGGTCGCCCACGCGGGCCGCCTCCTCCACCGAGCCGACCGAGGCCCCCGCCTCGCCCGCGAGGGCTTTCCGAATCTGCCGGGCCATGCCCCTGGTCTTCGGCTCGGGGAGGCCGAGTTCGTAGGGGAACTCGGCCCGCCGCTCGAAATCGTCGCTCCCCGGCCTGATCTCCGGGTTGTGGGTCAGCCCCTGGCCGGGATGCCAGGAGATGGCGTCGAAGAGCGTTCGCGACCCGTCGCACAGGGCGCGGAACGAGTCGAGGGTGGAGGCCGTCCGGGAATCCGAGATCGACTTCGTGCGGGCGTCCATGTCCTCGGGCGGGAACTCCTTCTCGTAGCGAAGCTGCGGACGCTTCCCCTCGACGTCGAACAGGTACTCGCAACGGGCGGTGCAGGGGTCCCGGATCTCCCCCTTCCTCGCGGCGTCGGGGTCGTCGGCGCGGCCGTCCAGGTAGTCGAATCGGACGCGTCCCCGCGTGAACTTGGCGCGGTTCTCCTCGAAGCGGTCGGCGACCGTCGCCAGGAATTTCGCGTGGGCGGGCTCGGCGCCCGCCCCGGACGGGGCGAGGGCCGCGAGGAGGATTGCGAGGGTGGCGATCGGGCCGACGGTCTTCGGCTTCATGGGATCTCCGCCCCGGGGACGTCGGCCGACATGTCATCGGCGTTGATGCGATGCGTCGATTAGAGCAGATCGCGAGTCCGAGGCAAGTCGGACTCCACCGGCCCGACGGGGATTCGGGTTTCTCGCGGCCGCCGTGGCGGGTCGCATCGGGCGGCCTCGGCTGCTAGACTGCCGCTCGGATCGCTTCCTCTTCTCGATTTGAAACGGAGTGGCTGATGAATCGCCTGCGCCTCGTCTGGGTCTTCGCCGCCTGCGTCTGTCTCGTCCCGGCCGTCTCGTCCGCGATCCGTGCGGAAGAGGCTCCGAGCTTCACCCGCACCGAGGACGTCGTGTACGGCCGGAAGCACGGCATGGCGCTGACGATGGACGTGTTCACGCCGAAGGCGAACGCCAACGGGGCGGGGATCGTCTGGATGGTCAGCGGCGGCTGGTACTCGGCCCACGAGGCGATCAACGCCGGTTCGATCGCCGAGTATCTGAAGCGCGGCTACACGGTCTTCGCCGTGGTGCACGGCAGCCAGCCCCGGTTCACGATCCCGGAGGTCGTCGAGGACGTGAACCGCGCCGTGCGGTTCATCCGCTTCCACGCGGCCGACTACCACGTCGACCCGGACCGGCTGGGGGTGACCGGGGGATCGGCGGGGGGGCACCTTTCGCTGATGCTGGGGACCGCCGGGGCGCTGGGGAACCCGTTCGCCAAGGACCCGGTCGATCGGGGGTCGAGCCGGGTGCAGGCCGTCGCCTGCTTCTTCCCGCCGACCGACTTCTTCAACTACGGCAAGCCCGGCGAGAACGCGCTGGGGCGGGGGATCCTGCAGGGCTTCAAGGCCCCGTTCGACTTCAACCAGCTCGACCCCAAGGACAAGGTCTACCGGCCGATCACCGACGAGGCCATGCGCGAGGTGATCGGCCGCCAGATCTGCCCGATCACCCACGTCACCCCGGACGACCCGCCGACCCTCATCATCCACGGCGACGCCGACGAATTGGTCCCCATCCAGCAGGCCGAGATCGTCATCGAGAAGCTCAAGGAGAAGGGCGTCGAAGCCAAGCTAGTCGTCAAGCCGGGCGCCGGCCACGGCTGGGGCGACATCGGCAAGGACAACGCGATCCTCGCCGACTGGTTCGACCAGCACCTGAAGCCGAAGACCCCCTGAGCCGACCGCGCGTCAGCGGAAGGCCCGTCGAAAGAGGCTCAGGAACCGCCATCGCAGCGTCGGTCCTTGCGCGACTTTCGGTCGCGACGGCCGGGGCGGTTCATCGCGGAACCACACGCGATCGACGGTCCCGGCCTCGTCGAACTGGACCCAGAGCCGGGAGTTCGGCATCCGCAGCTCGGGCGGGACGGAATGCGCCGGGATGTCCGCCTCGATCCCGCCGTCGACGAGGCCGACGCCCGGGAGCGCGACGATGCGGACCTGGCCCGGGGCCAGGCAGGCGATCACCACCGCCGGCAGGGGCGGGCGCCGCTCGTCGGGGCGGGGAACGCGCATGGCCGTCCACCCCTCATCGTCTTCTCACCCCGCGCGGTTGGACTGCCCGGCGCGGCGCATCCGCTTGCGGGCCTTGGCGAGAATGGGGCCGACGGAGTTCTCGGAGATGCCGAGCTGCTTGCCGATCTGGCGGTAGTTCATGTACTTGAGGTGGTACAGCCGGACGACCTCGGCCTCCTTCTCGGGGAGTTCGTCGAGGATGCGCTCGACCTCCTCGGCGGTGGCGATGGCCTCGGCCTCGCCGGAGAGGTCGCTGACGGTCTCTCGGTGGGCGTTGGCGTGGCCGAGTTCGGCCTCGCGCTGGCGTCGGATGATCTCCTTGACGCCGATGCGGCGGGCGATGACCGTCAGGTAGGTCGGGAGGGAGCTGAGCCCCTTGTACCGACGCAAAACCTCGTAATCGTCGTCGACGACGGCCAGCAGGACCTCGGCGGCGATGTCCTCGGTGTCGGCCTCGCTGAGTAGGCGGCTCCGCGAGTGGGCCACGTGGTGGATGACGTGGTAGATCAGGCCCAGGTAGCGGTCGACGAAGTCGTTCCAGGCCCCCGGCTCCTTGCCCAGGCAGCGGTCGATCAGTTTCCGATCCAGGTCGCTCAGGGGCACGGGGATGCCTCCTCAAGGAGAAGAAGGCCCTCGACGATCGAACGCACACGCACGCCCAAACTCAGCTCCGGCAGAGCATTCCTTCAATTGTAGCACAGTCGGCGCGATCGGCAATCCGCCCGGACGCCGGTTTCGACCGGGGCCGGGCGGGGCGGGGCCTCACAACCGCTTCAGCCAGTCCGAGGTCGGCAGGACCTCGCTGAGGAACTGCTGCTGGGCGCACAAGGTCGAACGGTGGAGTTCCTCGGCCGTGACGCGGCCGGCGGCGTTCGACAGGTCGAGCGTGCCGGTGGCGTCGTTGAGGAACTCCGACTTCAGCCCCAGGTGGGCCGCCTGCCTCGCGGTGGTGTCGCAGCACATGTGGGTCATGTAGCCGGCGATCGCCACCGTGTCGATCCCGCGGCCGCGCAGCCAGGCCTCCAGCTCGGTGTTCGTGAAGCTCCCCGGCAGGGTCTTGTGGACCAGCAGGTCATGGGGGCGGCCGGAGACCTCGGGGTGCAGCTCCCACTCGGGCGACCCCTTGCGGAAGATCGGGCCGTCGGCCGTCTCGTGCTGGATCACGACCACCGGAGTCCGGCTCTCTTGCGCCGCGTCCATGACCTCCAAAATCCGTTCCAGGTGCCCGGCCGGGTGGGTGATCGGCAGGGCGCCGGTGAAGTACTCGTTCTGCACGTCGATGACCAGGAGGGCGCGGGGCATGGTGGAAACGACTCCGGGGGAGGGGGAGAGGGCCTGGTTTCGGGCGGACGATCGCGCCATTGTACCCCGCCGGTCGCCCGGCCTCAGTCCTCCGGCTGGACCATCGCCCCGCGGATCTTGCCGTCCTTGTCGAGCGCGAACGACGCCTTGAGCGTCCTCTTCTCGAAGGCGACGCGATACCGCACCCGGAGGCCGTCGGATTCCTCCTTGCGTTCCAGGAGCTGGAAATCGCGGACGGCCCCCAGCGAGGCCATCTGGGCCTTGGTCGCCTCGATGCGCGGGACGAGGACCTTCTTGGCCTCGTCGCCGAACAGCTCGGGGTCGATCTCGCCCTTGCTCAAGCCTTCGAAGAACCCCCGGAGCCGTCGCGAGGTGGCCTCGTCGGCGTCGGCGATCGGCTCGTCGGGCTTCTCGGCGAGCGCCGGGACGAACCGGCCGGCGATGCCGCGGGCGATGGCCCCGGCGTGGCCCCCCTCGGCGTTCGTGAGGACGATCACGGTCAGGCCGTCGTCCGGGAACCGGGCGATCTCGGTGGAGAAGCCCGGGATGCCGCCGCCGTGCGAGACCATCCGCGCGCCGTTGGCCTTCCCCACGGCCCAGCCCAGCCCGTAGCCCGCCTCGCCGTCCTTGAGCCTGGCGGGCGTCCACATCCGCTCCAGGGTCGGCTTGTCCAGCAGGGAGCCTTCGACGAGCGCCGCGTCCCACTTCGCCAGGTCGGCCACGGTCGAGACCAGGGCCCCCGCCGCGAAGGGCTGGGTGGGGCTGACGTACTCGCCGTTCCGCAGTTCCTGCTTTTCGTCGTCCCAGCCATAGCCGCTCGCCCGGCCGGGAATGATCGCCTTCAGGTCGTTGACGCGGGTGCGCTCCATGCCCAGCGGCTCGAAGACGCGCTCGGACATGAACGCGGCGTAAGGCTTTCCGGCGACCTCCTCGATCAGCATCCCCAGCAGGAAGTAGCCGGTGTTGCTGTAGTTCCATTTCTCGCCCGGGGCGAACTCCAGCGGCTCCTTGGCGACCAGGTCCAGGATCTCGCGCGGGGCGAAATCCTTCCGCACGGACTTCTCGAAGCCCTCGACCGAGGTGTAACTCTTGATCCCGGACGTGTGGCTCAGGAGCTGCTGGATGGTCACGTCCTTCCAGGCGTCGGGAAGGCCGGGGACCCGATCCGCGACCTTGTCGTCGAGCGCGAGCTTGCCGTCCTTGACCAGCAGCATGACCCCGGCGGCGGTGAACGTCTTGGTCACCGAGGCGAGCTGATAGACGGTCTCCTCCGTCGCCGGGACGTTCAGCTCCACGTCCGCCAGGCCGAAGCCCTTCGCCAGCAAGGTCTTGCCGTCGCGGACGACCGCGATCGAGACGCCCGGGACGTGGCGTTTGGCCATGACCTCGCGGACGTAGGAGTCGACGGTCTCAGGCCCGGGAGCTTCCTGGGCGCGGGCCGAGGAGGCGAGCGCGGCGGCGGCGAGGCCCACGAACAGGGCGGCGGATGTCTTCATCGCGGCGGCGGTCCCTTGGGGGCGGTTGGGTTTCGATTCCGTCCGGTATTCGCACCCGCCGCCGCGATATTAGGCCGGCCGGGTCCGGGGCGGGCCCCTCGGCCGTTTCCGGCTTCTGGAATCGGGGCGATCTGGTAAAATCCCTCGCTTAGTCGGGATCGGAGCGTGGATCCCGACGGCGGGTTCGGAGGACGGTCGTTTTCGGGGCCGCCGCCTGCCGATACAATCATCCGGATGCGTCGCACTGCGACGTTTCCCTCGGTCGAGTCGGCGGTTCGGCCTCGGCGACGGTCTGGGGATCCCTCTGCGAGGTTCAGCCTTGGAAGATCAGAAAGCCCGCCCCAAAATCGTGATCGCCGACGACAACGCCCAGAACGTCGAGCTGCTGGAAGCGTACCTGGGGGACGTCGACTGCGACATCCGCACGGCGCGCGACGGCGAGGAGACGCTGCAGGTCGTCGAGGAGTTCAAGCCCGACCTCCTGCTGCTCGACGTCATGATGCCGCGGCTCTCCGGCTTCGAGGTCTGCCGCAAGCTCCGGTCCAACCCCGAGACCAAGGACCTCCTGGTCCTGATGGTCACCGCCCTGAACGAGGCGGCCGACTTCGAGCGCGGGGTCCAGGCCGGGACCGACGACTTCCTGACCAAGCCCGTCAACAAGGTCGAGCTGCTCTGCCGGATCCGCAGCCTGCTGCGAGTCCGCCACCTGGAGAACCAGCTCGAACGGACGCTGGCCTACCTCGCCGAGTTCGAGACCGCCAGCCGCGCGACCGAAGGATCATGACCGGCGACGCGCCGGCGACGGCCGCGGCCGCCGTCGCGGCGCCCGCGAGGGTCGTCCTCAAGCCCAAACGCGCCCGGCCGCTGTTCGCCGGCCACCCCTGGGCGTTCGCCACGTCCATCGCCCGCGTCGAGGGGGAGCCCGGCCCCGGCGACGAGGTCTCGGTCGTCAGCCACGAGGGGGCGTTCGTCGCCCGGGGGCTGTTCAACCCGTCGAGCGCCATCCGGGCCCGCCTCTACCGCTGGGACGACGCTCCGCTCGACGACGCCTTCTGGCGGTCGCGGCTCGAAGCGGCCGTCGGCCTCCGCGGCGACGTGCTCAAGCTCGACGCCGAGGACGCCGCCTACCGCCTGGTCTTCAGCGAGGGGGACGGCCTCTCCGGCCTGACCGTCGACCGCTACGGCCGCCGGCTCGTCGTCCTGTTCTCCAGCCTCGCGCTCCATCGTCGCCGCGACCTGATCCTGGAGGCCCTGCGCGACCTCACCGGCGCCGAAGGGCTGCTCGCCCGCACCGACCGCGCCGTGGCCCGCGAGGAAGGGCTCGACGCGAGCGACGTCCACATCCTCGGCGCGCTCCCGGACGGGCCCGAGACGGTCGTCGAGAACGGCCTTTCGTATCAGGTCGACATCCTCCACGGCCAGAAGACCGGCTTCTACTGCGACCAGCGCGAGAACCGCCGGGCCGTCGCCCGCTACTGCGAGGGGCGTCGCGTGCTCGACCTGTTCAGCTTCACCGGCGGCTTCGCCCTCAACGCCGCGAAGCACGGCGGCGCGGCGAGCGTGCTGGCGGTGGACAGCTCGGCCCCCGCGCTCGCGACGGCGCGTGAGAACGCCCGGCTCAACGACGTCGCGAACGTCGAGTTCGAGCAGGGGGACGTGCCGAAGGTCCTCGAACGCCTGAAGGCGGCGGGCGAGCGATTCGACGTGGTCGTCTGCGACCCCCCCAAGTACGCCGGCCACGCCCGCGACCTGGGCCCCGCGCTGGGGGCTTACGCCCGGCTCAACCGCGCGGCGGTCGACGTCCTTTCGCCCGGCGGCGTGCTCGCCACCTGCTCGTGCTCGGGCCTGGTCGACCGCTCGACCTTCCGCGACGTCCTGGCCCGCGTCGCCGAGCAGGCCCGCCGCCCCGTCCAGATCCTCGAACAGCGAGGGCAGGGGCCCGACCACCCCGTCTCCGCCGCCTGCCCGGAGACCGACTACCTCAAGTGCGTCATCGCCCGGGTGGGCTGACCCCGGAAGGGATCGTCCGTCAGGGAAACAGCTTGGCCGCGTCCACGGCCTCCCGATCGCGGGACGGCCACCGGCGGCGCGTCGAGGGGGACGCGCCGCCGGGGCGGTGGTGGGGGCGTCAGTCGACCCGGCCGCCGGGGAAGTCGCGGTCCTGGAACTCGCGAGCGCGGTCCTCGGAGATGGCCCGGAGCATGCCGTTGCTCAGGCGTCGGAAGAGGGTCGACCGATACACGGCGGGCGCTTCCGTCTGGATCCAGGTGCGGGCCTCGTCTTCCATGCGGCGGGCGCCCAGCGACTCGGCGATCGCGCCCATGGCGACGAACCGCTCGGCGTCGGAGGGATAGAGGGCCAGGGCGGCGCGGGCGTCCTGGAAGCGTCCGGTGGAGACCAGGCTGTCGATGAGGATGCCGGTGAGGACGCCGCGGAGCCCGCGCTGCTCGATCGAGGCGACGGCGACGGCGGCGAGGTTGTAGCTGCGGGTGGCGTCGGCGTCGCGGCCCTTGCGGGCCTGGAACTCGGCGACGAGGACGAGCGCCCGGGCGCGGGCCTCGGCGTTCTGGATCCGGTCGGCCAGGTCGGTGGCGCGCTCGTACTGGCCGGACTCGCCGGCGGCGGTGGCCAGCCGTTCCATGGCCCGGTTCTTCCAGATCGGTCGCTCGATCGCCTGGGCGAAGTCGGCGCCTTCCAGGAGGATCTCGTCGGCCTGCCTGGCGAAGGCGGCGCGCTCGTCGTCGACGTCCTCGGCCGTGCGATCGCCCCGCGGCCGGCCGAATTCCAGGGCCACGACGGCGCTGCCGACGGCCATGTTCTCGACCGCGCGGTCGAGGTACTCGCTGCGGTAGGTCGGGTTGCGGGTCTGCCGGGCCATGTAGGCGGCCCGCCGCCATTCGAGGCGGGCGAGCCGGATGGCCACGTCGGGGGTCATGCGTTCGGGGGCCTTCGCCCCCTCGGCCTCGCCGGGGAAGAGTTGGAGCTGGGGCTTGGCCTCGCGGAGCAGGGAGTCCGAGAGGAGCCCGGCGACGGTGACGATCGAGATGACGAGCTGGTCGTGGATCAGCCGGTTGGGCTCGTCGACGGCGGCCGCGGCGGCCTCCTCGACGGCCCGGTTGGCCAGCGTGAGCTGGTTGCCGAGGATGGCGCCCCGGGCGATCTGCAGGAGGATCCGGCCGCGCTCGCCGGGCTCGGAGATCAGCTTGGCGTTGTCGATCATCTCGGGGGTGATCCGCACGCTGCGGCCCCCGGGCACGCCGGGGGCGTCTTCCATCGTCAGGAAGGGCGCCAGCGAGGGGTCGTCGGGGAATCGGACGTTCGCGCCCGGCCCCAGCGGGGCCACCGCGTCGGGCGCGGGGAGGGGCGCCGTCGGGCCCTCGGCCTGCGGGCCCTGGGGAGGCCGGATCGGGTCGTCGATCGCCGAAGACCGGCCGGTCGCGGTCCCCGCCCCGCTCCCGGAGGAGAGGCCGGGGTCGTCCTGGGCCCTCGCGGGCGGGCTGGCCCCGAGCGCCAGGGAGGCGAGCAGGAGGGCCGGATACCGGATCACCGGGTGTGCGGGCCGCATGGGGTCTATCCTCAAGTTCGATCGGCGAGGGGGCCGACGAAAAGGGTCGTCTCGGACGCCGAGGTCTTCCGGCGGAACTGAAGAGCGGTCGGCGCGCGGCCGACGACCACAAGGATGCCCTCCGATCCCGGGCCGGTCAAATCGCCGAGGGCTCTCCGGGGCCACGCGGGGCGAAGACGCGTCTCGGATTGTCGACCAGGACGACTTTAGCGACCTCCAGCGCCCGCTCGGGGGACCATCCCCGGCCGACGATCCCCTCCTCGGCCAGGGTCTCGGCCAGGATCCGCCGGTACATGTTGAACTTCGGCAGGATGAATTCCAGCTTGTAGGCGTCCGAGTAGTACCCCAGGAGCTTCACCTTGGGGACGGCCTGGAGCCTCGCCTTCAAATCGGCGGCGATGAACGCCGGCACGTTCGAGTACCACCAGTGGCCCATCGGCAGCACGTTCGGGAAGATCCAGGAGTACGCCACCAGCTCGGCGCCGGCGTCGGGCGACAGGGTGGAGACCGGGAACGTCACCCCGGCGAAGTGGTTGAACAGCTCGCGGTACTCGTGCAGGCTGACGCGGCGGTCGAACAGGTCGCGGCCGCCGGCCACGCCCGCCGGGTAGACGTTCCGGATCGGCCCGATCATGAGGTCGAACGGCAGCCGGAACTCGGCGCAGCACTCGGCCAGCATCCAGAAGACCGTAGCCCGGACCTCGGCGTGCTCGTCGGGCCTGAGGTCCAGCCCCTGGACGGCCCGGCGGACCGGCGTGACCGCCCGCTTGAACGCGGCCTTGCGGGGGGCGAAGTCGGGCGGCAGGCTGATCGCGCAGGCCCGCGCCCCCCGGGAGACGAACCGCTCGAACAGCTTGACGACGGCCTCGCGGAGCGAGGCCGCGTCGCCGACGTCGACCCCGGTCGCCTTCTTCAGCCGTCCGATCGTCCCCGGCTGGTGGAGCTTCAGGACCAGGTCGTCGGTCCGCAGGCAGGGGACGTATCGGGTCGTGTCCCAGCCTTCGAGCGGGTCGTCGAACTCGTTGGTCAGGAAGACGGCCTCCAGGTTGCTGCGCTCCCAGACCCGGCGGTCCCAGGCCTCGCCCTCGCGGGCGCCCTCGCGCAGGGCCGCGTCGTAGAGGCCGCCGATGGTGTCGGGGCCGATCCGGTCGGGCTCGAAGCCGTGGAACGTGCGGGCGATCTCGATCAGCCAGGAGTGCTGGACGGTGTTGTCGATCGCCCCCAGGTGGCGGGCGAGGTTCTCGGCCCGGGCGCGGGGGGCCAGGCCGGGGGCCACGGCCTCGGCCGGCATGCCGGAGGAATGGGCCAGCTCGGTGTAATAATGGTATCCTAGGACCTCGTCCAGGTCCCGGGCCGCGGGGCGGTGCGGGTCGATGTGCGAGTGCGGGTCGAAGATCGGCCAGCGGCTCATCTCCTCGAACAGGTCGCGGGCGGCGGGGTCGGCGGGTCGTCGGGCGTGGCTGTCGGCTGTCATGTCGGCCTGCTCGGATCGAAGGGGACGCCGGGCGGTCGGCGCGCGGGCGGGGCCCGGCGTCGCCGGTTCGTTTTGGGCGAGCGTAGCCCAGGGCCCTCGGGGCGTGCAAGGGGCGGGAGAGGAGCCGGGTCGTCATGAAGGTGGTCGTGACCGGCGGCGGGACGTCCGCCCCCATCGACGACGTGCGCGTGATCACGAACGTCTCGACGGGGCGGACCGCCGCGGCGATCGCCGAGGCCTGCCTCGACCGCGGCGACGAGGTCTGGCACGTCCACGCCCCGCTCGCCGAGCTGCCGCTCCTGCGGTCGGCCGCCTGCGACCTCGACGCCGACCCCGACGCCGAGCGCGAGCGGCTCGATCGGCTCCGCCTCCGCTGGCGGGAGCGTCGCGACCGGCTGCACCTGGTCCCGCTGGCGGGGGGGACGGTCGCCGAGTACGCGGCCGCCCTCCGCGACGTGCTGACTTCGCGGGCGATCGACGTCGCGTTCCTCCCCATGGCCGTCTCGGATTACGAGCCGGCCCCCCGCGCCGGCAAGATCGGCTCGCAGCACGACGACCTGACGATCCCCCTGCGGCGGACCCCCAAGGTGATCCGTTCGGTGCGCGACTGGTCCCCCTCGGTCTTCCTCGTCGGCTTCAAGCTGCTGTCGGGCGCGCCCCTGCCCGAGCTGATCCGCCGGGCGCGGGAGGCCTGCCTGATCAACCGGGCGGACGTGACGGTCGCCAACGACCTGGCCGACGTCCGGGCCGGCCGCCACGCCCTGCACCTCGTCCGCCCCGGCCGGCCCGAGGAGACCCTGGCCCCCGGCCCGGACCTGGCCGCCCGGCTGGTCGATCGGGTGCGCGGCTGGGCGGGGGGGTGACGAGGGCCCGGGAGGCCGCGCCGGCGCGACCGGCATCCTCGGCGTTTTCGCGCCGCGGGGCGGGACGCGACCTATGTTGTTCCTAGGGGCCGCCGTCGGGGATCGACGGGGCCGTCGGATGCCGCGCCGGGGGGTGGACGGTGGGTCGGTCGGGGCGCCGGGGCGTCCCTATCGGGAAAGGGTCGGATGATGACGAGGCGTCCCACCTTCATGGCCGAAGGACCCGTCGGGTTCCTTTCGGGCCCGCACTCCCTCGGCGCCGCGGGGGCCTCGGGCTTCATGGGGACGCCCGAGGAGGCCATGGGCGGCGCGGGGGCCGCCTGGACGGCCCGGGGGGCGCTGTCGCGGGCGATCCTCGACAACTCCAAGGCGATCGTCTACGTCAAGGACCTCGAGGGGCGGTACGTCTTCATCAACCACCAGTTCGAGGCGGTGCTGCGGGTCAGGTCGGAGGACCTGCTGGGGAGGACGGACCACGACCTCTACCCCAGGGAGACGGCCGAGGCGGTCTGCGCCAACGACCGCCACGTCCTGGCGGCCGGAGAGGCGATGGAGATCGAGGAGGTGATCCCCGTGGCGGGCTCGGACCGGCCCCACGTCTACGTCTCGGTGAAGGAGCCGCTGTTCGACCCGTGGGGCCGCGTCTACGCCCTCTGCGGGATCTCGACCGACATCACCGAATGGAAGCGGGCCGAGGAGTCGCTGCGGCTGAGCGAGGAGCGGTACCGCTCGCTGATCCAGGCGACGGCGGCGATCGTCTGGTCCACGCCGGCCACGGGGGAGTTCGAATCGGAGCAGGCCGGCTGGAGCGCGTTCACGGGCCAATCCTTCGAAGACCTGAAGGGCTGGGGCTGGCTCGACGCGGTCCATCCCGACGACCGCGAGGAGACCTGCCGGGCCTGGTCGCGCTCCGTGGCGGATCGGGTCGTGTATCAGGTGGAGCACCGCCTCCGCGGCCGCGACGGCCTCCACCGCGAGATGTGCGTGCGGGCCGTCCCCATCCTCGCGCCCGACGGTTCGCTCCGCGAGTGGGTGGGCGCCCACATCGACGTCTCCGACCGCAAGGCCGTCGAGCGGGAGCTGCAGGAGAGCCGCCAGCGCCACGCGGCGGCGATGGCCGCGTCCGGGACCGGGACCTATCGCTGGGACCTCAAGACCGGCCGGGTGGAATGGGACGACCAGATGCAGGCGCTCTTCGAGGCCCCGAAAGGGTTCCCCAGGACGCTCGACGACGCCATGGGCCGCATCCACCCCGATGATCGCACGTCGCTGATGGCGGCGATCGAGGAGAGCCGGGTCCGGCGGGTCGAGACGCCGATGGAGTTCCGCGCCCTCCTGCCCGGGGGCCGGGTCCGCTGGCTCCGGGGCAAGGGCCGCATCTTCGACGACGAGGCCGGCCTGCCTTCCTACGCGATCGGCGGCTGCGTCGACGTCACCAGCCTCAAGACGGCCGAGGAGCGGCTCACCTATCGGGCCAACCACGACGCCCTGACCGGCATGCCCAACCGTCACATGCTCCAGGCGACGATGGAGTCGTTCGCGTCGCCCCGATCGGGCCGCGAGCGGTTCGCCCTGCTGCTGCTGGACCTGGACCGCTTCAAGGAGATCAACGACACCTTCGGCCACGACCACGGCGACGCCGTCTTGCGCGAGCTGAACCCCCGCCTCAACGGCGCCGTGGGGCCCCCCGCCCTGGTCGCCCGGCTCGGCGGCGACGAGTTCGGGATCCTCCTGGGAGACGCCGGCGCCGCCGAGGCGGAGGAGGTCGCCCGGGCGATCCTCGCCGCCTTGCAGCAGCCGATCCTCGTCCACGGCCAGGTGTTCGAGGTGGGGGCGAGCGTCGGCGTCGCCCTGTTCCCCGACCACGGCCGCGACGTGGCCACGCTCATGCGGGTCGCCGACATCGCCATGTACGCGGCCAAGCGGGCCCGCGCCGGCTGGTCGATCTACGAGCCCGACCAGAACCACTGCAACCCCCGCCGACTGAAAATGGTCGGCGAGCTGAGGCAGGCCGTCGAGGAAGACCAGCTCCTCCTGCACTACCAGCCCAAGGTCGACCTGAGGACGATGCGCGACGCCGACGCGGAGGCCCTCGTCCGCTGGCGTCACCCCCGCGAGGGCTTCCTGACGGCCGGGGCGTTCATCCCGCTGGCCGAGGAGACCGGGCTGATCCGGCCCCTGAGCCTCTGGGTCCTCGACCGCGCCCTGTCCGAGACCCGAGCCCTGTCCGAGGGGGGGCCGCCCCAGGGGGTCGCGGTCAACCTCGCCCCGGACAACCTCCAGGACCCGGACCTGATCGACGTCGTCGTGGACCTCCTGGGCCGCTACGACACCCCCGCCCGCCTGCTGACCATCGAGGTCACCGAGGGCGCCATGATGAGGAACCCGTCGCGGGCGAAGGCGGTCCTCCTGGACCTGCACGACATGGGGGTGCGGATCGCCATCGACGACTTCGGCACCGGCTACTCCTCGCTCGCCTACCTGAAGGAGCTGCCGGTCGACGAGGTGAAGGTCGACCGCTCGTTCGTCAAGGACATGGCCGTCAGCCGTCGCGACGCCTGCATCGTCCGCTCGGTCATCGACCTGGGCCACAACCTGGGGCTCCAGGTCGTCGCCGAGGGGGTCGAGGACGACGCCACCCTGGCCCTGCTGCGCGACTGGGGCTGCGACCTGGCGCAGGGGTTCCGACTCAGCCCCCCGATCTCGGCGGCGGCGCTCCGACGGCGGCGATTCGGCGAGCCCTGACCGATCCGGTCAGCCGGCGGCCGGCGGGGGGACGTCGCCGGGCCCGGCCGGCTGCGGCCTGGCCTTCTCCTCGACCCGACGGGCCACCTCGGCCGCGACGGCCTCGGTGAACGACCCGGTCGACTCCTTGCCGCCCAGGTCGGGCGTCCGCACCCCCTCGCGCAGCAGGTCGAGGGTGGCGTTCTTCACCGCCTGGCCCAGGCTGATCTCGCCGATCTGGTAGAGCAGCATGGAGAACGCCAGGAAGATGGCCGTCGGGTTCGCCAGCCCCTTGCCGGCGATGTCCGGCGCGGTGCCGTGCGCGGCGTCGAACAGGGCGACGCGGACCACGGCCGAGGCGTCGAACGCCAGGTTCGCGCTGGCGCCGATGCCGAGCGACCCGGCCAGGCCGCACGCCATGTCCGACAGGAAGTCGCCGTATTCGTTCAGCACGAGCACGATCTGGAACTTCTCCGGCGCCATGATCAGCTTGCCGAGCATCGCGTCGAACAGCTCGACGTTGTGCGGCACCTCCGGGAACTGGCCGGCGACCTCCTTGGCGACGGCCTCGAACAGGCCGTCGGTCGCCTTCTGGATCGTGTACTTGGACGAGCTGGTCACCTTCTTGCTCGTCTTGCGGGCCAGGTTGAAGGCGTAGCGGGCCGCCTCGCGCACCGGCCGGCGCTCGACGATCCGCAGGCTCACCGCGCCGTCGTCGCCGATCATCCGGCCGGGGTCGTCGTAGGTCCCGCCGGTCGCGATCCGGACGATGTCCAGGTCCAGCTCGCGCCGGAAGTTGGTGGGCACGCCGGGGATCGTGTAGACCGGCCGGTGGATCACCGAGAGGTCCAGCCGGCGGCGGAGGATCGCGTTGGGGCTCTCCTCGGTGGTCGCCGTCGGGTGCTTCAGCGCGACCTTGGTGTCGAGGATCTTCTCGACCGTCTCGTCGTAGATCGCCTTGCCGCGGGCCCGGCGGTTCTCGACCCGGAGGTCGACCGGGAGGAACTCCAGGTCGATGGGGAGCGACTCGGCGAGGCGGTGCACGGCGGCCGACAGCTCGGCGCCGATGCCGTCGCCGAGCAGTTCCGTGACGCGATAGGACGGGCGGTTCATCGACTTCCTCTCTCGTCTCGCAGGCGGCGTCTCCCGACGGATCATCCGGGGCCTGGCGCGCCCCACGCCCATTGTAAGCCCCAGGCCCCGCCCCGCGAAGGCGCGAGCGACGAATCGCGGGACGGCCCGTGAGCTTCAGCGCGGCAGTTCGAGGACTTCCAGGCGCGAGGGGGCGGCGGGCTCTCGGAAGACGCGCTGGACGGCCTTCTGGAAGTCCTCGGGCCGGGCGGAATAGACGTCGACGAACTTCTGGGGGTTGCGGTCGACCAGCGGGAACCAGGTGCTCTGGACCTGGATCATCAGCCGGTGGCCGGAGCGGAAGGTGTGGGCCACGTCCTGCATCGTGAAGCTCACGGCGGTCGGCTGATTGGGGGCGAAAGCCTCGGGGGAGCCCAGTCCGTCGCGGTAGCGGCCCCGGATGACGTCGCCGCGGACGAGGCCCTGGAAGCTCGCCAGGGGCGTCCCCTCGGTGGTCTGGCCGGCGTGGTCGTCGGGGAAGACGTCGACCAGCTTGACGATCCAGTCGGAGTCGGTCCCGCTGGTCGAGACGTGGAGCTTGACCCGGATCGGCCCGACGAGCGTCAGGTCCTCCGCCAGGGGCTCGGTCTGATAGACCAGGACGTCGGGGCGTCGCGAGGCGAACCGCTGGTCCTGAATCATGTAGTCGCCGGTCATCCGGTTGGAGACGGCCTCGATGAACGGGACGGGCTTCGCGGGGTCGCTGACGAACTCGTCGTACGCCGGCCCGGTCGACGGCTCGGGCGGGGTGAAGCTCACGCGGCCCTCGGCGGCGAGGTGGAGCGTCTTGGGCTTGGCCGCCTTGGGGGGCCAGGCGTCGAACGAGCGCCACTGGTTGGTGCCGGTCTCGAAGACGCGGGCCTCGGGGGCGTCCGCGTCCCCTTCGCCCTTCAGGTGGGCCTGGAAGAAGGGGGACTCGATCTGCTCGCGGTAGTACTCGGCCGTCTTGGAATTGAACGCGATCGGCCCGAGCGACGCGCCGTCGCCGCCGGCCCAGCCGCCGTGGAGCCAGGGGCCCATCACCAGCACGTTCGTCGCCTTGGGGCTGGAGGCCTCCACGGCGCGGTAGGTCTCCAGGGGGCCGAAGAGGTTCTCGGCGTCGTACCAGCCCCCCACGTTCAGCACGGCCGGCTTGACGTTCTTCAGGTGGGGCCGGATGTCGCGGGCCTTCCAGAAGTCGTCGTAGTCGGCGTGCTTCATCATCTCGTTCCAGAACGGCACGTCGCCCTTGAAGTGGCGGGAGTCGGCGTTGGAGAGAGGGCCCAGGTCGAGGAAGAAGGCGTAGCCGTCGGGCTTGTCGTTGTACATGTAGCGGTCGAACGCGTTCCGCTTCACGGGCTCGGGCCGGGGGTGGCCGAAGCTCGACATGAAGTTGAACGCGTGGGCCAGGAAGAAGGCCCCATTGTGGTGCCAGTCGTCGCCGGCGAACCAGTCGGCGATCGGGGCCTGCGGCGACGACGCCTTGAGCGCCGGGTGGGCGTCGATCATGCCCATGGACGTGTAGAAGCCGGGGTACGAGATCCCCCACTGGCCGACCTTGCCGTTGTGGCCGCCGACGTTCTTCAGGAGCCAGTCGATCGTGTCGTAGGTGTCGGTGCTCTCGTCGACCTCCACGGCGTCGGTCTTGATGGGCCGGTGGGGACGCATGTTGACGTACTCGCCCTCCGACATGTAACGCCCGCGCACGTCCTGATAGGCGAAGATGTACCCGTCGCGGCTGAACAGGGGGGAGGGGCCCAGCTCGGAGCGGTAGGCGTCGGCGCCGTAGGGGGCGACGCCGTAGGGCGTGCGGTTGAGCATCACCGGGTAGAGCTTCGCCCGATCCTTGGGGACGTAGACCGCCGTGAACAGGCGGACGCCGTCACGCATCGGGATCAGGAACTCGTACTTGGTGTAGTTCGCCTGGACGTACGACGCCTCCTCGGCGACCGCCGTCGCCGCGGGGAGGAGGACCGAGGCGGCGAGGGCCGCGATCAGCAGTCGACTCGAACGGACCGACGTCATGCGATTCTCCCCGCCCGGGGGCGGCTCCGGTTCGTCGGGATTCGGGCCGGCCCCGACCGAGGAGAAGGGGGGCCGAGCCGCTTGGCCGACGAACCAGGGTACGGGAATCGCCCGGCCGGTGTCAGCGCCCCAGTCCCAGCCGGGCCCGGTGGTAGGCCAGCCGGTCGATGGGCGTCATCCGGCCGAAGTCCGGGAGGCCGCCCGCCGACGCGTCCGGCGTCGAGACCCCCTCGTACGCCCGGGTGGACTGCGACTCCGTCACCAGCGGCCGGGGCGCGGCGTGGAAGCCGCTCCCGTTCGATGCGTGGGAGACGCTGCCATTCCCCTTCCCATTCCCGTTCGCGGACGTCGCGTGCTTGCCGTTGCCGTTCGCCGAGGGGATCGCCGCGAAGAGGCTCGGCGAGGGTGCGGGCGTCGGGGCCTCGGGCTGCGACGCGGGGACGGCGACGGTCTTGCCGCCGGCGTAGCTCATGGACTGCGATGTGACTTGGAGGTCGTCCTCAAGCGATCGGATCGGGGCCACGCCCAGCTTGGCCAGCACCGCGTGGTACGCCTTCACGGCGTCGACCGGCTGGATCACCCCGTCGACGATCAGGCGGAGGAACTGCACGAAGGCGAGCTGGTTCTCGGCGTGGTTGATCTTGCGGCCGAAGAGGGCGACCTTGGCCCCGTGCTTCTGGGCGTCGTGCAGGAGCTGGAAGGCGTCGCGGGTGGTGCCCGACGAGCCGCCGAGGATGCCGACGACCAGCTGCCGGTCGAACCGGACCAGCTCCTCCATCGCCTTCGGGCCGTGGTAGACGATCTTGAGGAAGGCGGGACGCCCGGCCGGGGCGACGCCCGCCAGCATCCGGGTGATCATGTCGTTCAGGTAGTGCGGCAGGGTCTCGGGGGCCAGGCCGGTGGCGACGTTGGGGTCGAAGACCTCCAGGAAGTAGCGGAAGCCCTTGCGCTCGGCCTCCTCGCGGAAGTCGTGGAAGCGCTCCAGCGTCTCGATGTCCCGGCGCAGGTCGTTGTTGAACGTGACGCTGTAGAGGCCCAGGTTCGCGCCCATCGAGCGCTCCTCGGGCTTGCAGTCGAGGTGGCCGCACATCGCGTGGTCGAGGCTGGCGGTGCGGAAGGGGAGGGCGGGCTGCGAGGCGTACGAGGCCCCTCGCGCCAGGTGGATGTCGGTGGTGTCGTTGGCGCGGATGGCGGGCGTGACGTGCGAGTCGGCGAACAGCCGCTCGCCGAACGTCAACGCATAATTGGAGCTGGCCGACATGAGCATGATGTCGACGAGGCCCTGGCGGGTGATCAGCCGCATCTGCTCGCGGTACTGCTCCAGGGTCTTGAACCGGACCTCGCCGGCGTGGAGCTCGGGCGACGCGCCGGGCGCGCCGAGGCCCAGGGCCATGTCGGCGTCTTTGGCGTCGGCCAGGATGAACTCCCGGCAGTCCGGGTTCGCGTGGATCGCGGCGAGCTTGCGGTCGAGCGACTTCATCATCTCAGCGGCCCCCTCGGCCGTAGCCTTTGCCGTTCGCGTTGCCGTTGCCGAGCCCCGAGACCGTCACGCGCGAGGCCGCGCCGACGATCGGACCGCCGCCCCCTCCGCCGCCCATCGTCACGCGGACGGGGCGGGGGCCGGATTCGGCGGGCTTGCTCGGGGCCGCCGGGACCTTGCCGGCGGCCTTGGGATTGACCTTCAGGACCTGATCGATCGTCTCGCGGAGCACCTGGGCCGAGCGCTGCAGGGCCGAGGCCTCCTTCGTCCAGAGCTCGATCTCGGGCCGGGCGACGACCCCCGCGCGGCCGACGACCGTGGGGACCGAAATGCAGACGTCGCGGATCCCGTACGGGCCGTTCACCAGCGACGAGACCGGCAGGATCCGCCGCGAGTCGAGCGCGACGGCGTGGACGACCTCGCGGATCGCCAGCCCGACGGCGAACCCCGCGCCCCCCTTCAGCTTGATGACCTCGGCGCCGCTGGCCTTGGCCCGGGCGAAGAGCGACTCGCCCAGCGAGGGCGTCCATCCGGGGAACTTGTCGAGCGGCATCCCGGCGGCCTGCGCGGCCGACCAGATCGGCACCATGCTGTCGCCGTGCTCGCCCAGGATCGTCGCCGTCACCTGCGTCGGCGGCAGCTTGAGCGCCTCGGCGATCAGGCTGCGGAACCGCGCCGTGTCGAGCTGCGTCCCCAGGCCGATCACCTGCGAGGCCGGCAGGCCCAGCCGGGTCGTCGCCAGGTAGGTCAGCACGTCCACCGGGTTCGAGACGACCAGGACGATCGCGTCGCGCTTCAGCCCGGCGGCCTTCACCTGGTCGAGGATGTTCAGGAACAGCTCGACGTTGCGGTTGATGAGGTCGAGCCGGCTCTCGTCGGGCTTGCGGCGGAGGCCGGCGGTGATCATCACGAGGTCGCTCTCGGGGATCGCCTCGTAGCCGGTCGAGCGGATCACCTGGTCGGCCGTCAGCGACGAGCCGTGGAGCAGGTCGAGCGCCTGCCCCTTGCCGAGGTCGGCGCTGACGTCGATCAGGTCGAGGCCGCTGACGATCCCGCCGCACTGGAGGGCGAACGCCGCGCACGAGCCGACCAGGCCGCCGCCGCCGATGATGCTGACTTTCATGAGAACGCCGTCCTCGGGATGTCTCGATCCGCTCGACTGTTTCAGATGGCGATGCGGGGAATCGGGCCGGTCACTTCGCCGAGCCGTTGAGGGCGCTCATGACCTGGTCGGTGATCGACCGGACGAGGGCGTCGACGTCGGGGCCGCCGGAGTGGCCGTTGCCGTTCGACGATGCCTTGGCGGCCGGGGCGTGGGCCGCGCCGGTGGAGCAGCCGCAGGCCGAGGTCTCGCCGGAGGGGGTGGATTCGTTGAGCAGCTTGGGGTGGATGAAAACCTTGGGCTCGGGGCTGAAGGAGCCGTACCCTTCGCGGAACAGGCTGTTGCCGCAGAGGTCGCAGTTCTCCAGGCCGCGGGTGAGCCGGGGATCGGGGATGCCCAGGCCCGGCTTGAGCTTGATCAGCTCGGCCGCCTTGTCGTCGCCGTAGTAGTTCACCCGGCCGAGCTGCTTGGCCAGGATCAGGATCCGGCAGTAGGCGTCGATGATCTCGGTCTTGAAGTAGGCGTCCTCCAGGTCCACCCCCAGGGTGAGCGTCCCGTGGTTGGCCAGCAGGATCGTCTCAGTGTCCTTGACGTACGGCAGGATCGTGTCGGCGAACGCCTGGCCGCCGGGGGTCTCATATGGGGAGATGGCGATCTCGCCCAGGAAGACTTCGATCTCCGGGAGGACGCACTTCGGCACCGGCTCGCGGGCGACGGCGAACGCCGTGGCGTGGGGCGGGTGGCAGTGGACGCACGAGCGGAGGTCCGGCCGGGCCTTCAGCGCGGCGAGGTGCAGCAGCATCTCGCTCGACCGCTTGCGCTTGCCGGAGACCTGGCCGCCGTCCATGTCGATGATGCAGAGGTCGTCGGGCTTCATGAAGCCCTTGGAGACCCGCGTCGGCGTGCAGAGGACGCGGTCCTCGCTCAGGCGGTAGCTGATGTTGCCGTCGTTGGCCGCCGCGAACCCCTTGTTGTAGATCCGACGGCCGATCTCGCACATCGTCTCCCGCAACTTCCACTCGTTCATCGCGCTCATGGCCGTTCCTCGCTTCGCCGTCGGGGGATTGTCGTCTCGGTTTGGTCCGTGGGGATGCGTGTAGGCTTCAGAAGGAGATCGCGTCCAGCAGGCACGCGCAGTAGCCGTCGACGGGGGTCTTCTGCTTGCCGAACGGGTTGGCGGCCTCGCGGCCCTCGCTCAGCCCGATCAGGTCGCCGAGCCCGACGCCCAGGCGGTCGTAGGCCACGACCTCCTCGCCGCGCGTCGGGGCGCCGTCGCGGAGCGCCTCCAACGTCATCGGCAGGACGATCGGGAATCGGCCGCCCCGCAGGTTGGGATGGGACCGCGACAGCGTCACGCGGCCCACGACCTCGGCGATCCTCATGCCGTCCCCCGTTCGTGCTCGTGTTCGTACTCGGCCGCGATCAGGTCCCGGGGCGCCCCGGCCCTGCGGAACGCGGTCGCGAGCTGCTTGATCCAGGCGATCGACTTGCCGGCCGGGTCGACCACGATCAGGTTGGCGCCCAGCGTCCCGGTGGCCCGGTGGACGTCGGCCGGCTCGTTCGCGAACGCCGCGCGGACGCCGTGGGCCCGGCAGGCCCGCCAGACGGCCGTGGCCCCATCGGTGGTGACGAAGATCGCGCCTCGCCCTTCGCCGTCGGACAGCCATTCGACGACCGCGTCGACCGACGCCTCCAGCTCGCGCCAGAGGCCGGAGTCTTCCAGGAACGACCGCTGCAGGGCGCCCAGCCAGCCCGCGCCGGGCTCGACGGCGAACGCCCACTCGCCCTTCGCCGCGGCGGCGACGTCGGCCGCGCCGGCGAGCCGGACGTCGATCCCGCGACGCTTGAGCAGGTCGCGGGCCAGGGGAGTGATCACGGTCCCGGCGGCGACCCGGACCGACCGAGCGTCGGCCGGCAGGGCCTCCGCGTGCCGGAGCGCGAACAGGCGGTCGGCGAAGACCGGCTCGCCCTTCGCCGGCGCCGTCGCGGCCCGCGCCGGCGGCCGGCTCGGGCCGAAGAGCCCGGCCAGGACGGACCGCACGGCCTCGTCGACGGCGCGGATCGGGTCGAGGACGTGCGAGGGCGCGAAGGCCGGCGTCGGGCTGGCGCCCGGGGCCGGGGCCGTCGCCCGCCTCATCGTCTCGGATCCGTTCCAGGTCGCCTGGGTCATCGCGATCGTCCCGCCTTGCTTCTCGTCCACGTTCTCAAAGGTCGTCCGGGAGGCCGAGCACGCACCAGCGTCCGGGCGTCTCGCGGCCGAGCATTTCCTGAAGGCTCGCCCCGTCGTTCGTCAGGACGACCCGGTCCCCCTTGCGGGCCCCCAGCCGGTCGAAGGCGAGCACGGGCTCGCCGTCGGGCCGGCCGTCGATCGATTCGAGCTGGACGACCAGGAGCCGCTCCTTCTCGAACGACGGGTGCTTCAGGGTGGAGGTCGCCGTGGCGACGATTCGGCCGAGCTGCATCGGGCGGGCTCCCTCGCGGTCGGGTCAGGAGAAGCGGAAGCCGCCGGCGATGGCCGTCCGCCGCTGGCGGCAGAAGGTCAGGGGGGTGGTCACGCCCTCGCCGGTCGGCCCGGCGATGGAGAACGACGGCACGGCCTCGCCCCCCAGGCCGTCGAGGCTGGAGCCGTTGACGACGAAGATGGTGCAGTCCATCAGCTTGCCCATCCTGGCCATCACCGCCACGTCGCGCGAGTGCAGGACCGCCGTGTGGCCGTAGCCGTGCTCGCTGGCGTGGGCCAGCGTCAGGGCCCGGTCGACGTCCGGCACCTTCACGAAGGGGACGAACGGCATCATCTGCTCGACCTGGACGAACGGGTGGTCCGCGCCGGTCTCGCCGTAGAGGAGCTGCGTGGAGGCCGGGATCTTGACCCCCGCGTGGGCCGCCAGGATGGCCGGGTCCTTGCCCACCAGCTCCTTGCGGACGTGCGGCTTGCCGTCCGACCCGTTCTCGAAGGCCGCCCGGGTGAGCGACTCGATCTGGGGGGCGGTCAGGCGGAAGCCCTGGT
Source organism: Paludisphaera soli (assembly GCF_011064595.1). Taxonomy (GTDB): domain Bacteria; phylum Planctomycetota; class Planctomycetia; order Isosphaerales; family Isosphaeraceae; genus Paludisphaera; species Paludisphaera soli. The sequence continues at coordinate 47,104 of NZ_JAALJI010000036.1, forward strand.
ACTTGGGCATGGTCTCCATCAGCCTGTCGAAGATCGAGCCGACCGCGAAGACCTGCTTCTCGCCGATGCAGAGCAAGTTGTTGTCGAACGCGGCGCCCTCGACGATGCAGCGGGCGGCCTGGTCCAGGTCGGCCGTGGCGTCGACGACGACCGGCGGGTTGCCGGGCCCGGCGACGATCGCGCGGCGCTTGCTCCCGAGGGCCGCGCGGGCGACCGCCGGGCCGCCGGTGACGACCAGGAGCTTGACCTTCGGGCTGGCGAACAGGCCGCTGGCCGTCTCGATGGTCGGCGGGTCGATGATCGTCAGCAGGTTCTCCAGGCCGGTCGACTCGGCGATGGCCTTGTTGAACTTCTGGACCCCCAGGGCGGCGATGGCCCGGCCCGAGGGGTGGGCGTTGAAGACCACCGTGTTGCCCGCGGCCAGCATGTTGATGGCGTTGGCGGCGAGCGTCGGCAGGCTGTGGGTGACCGGGGTGATGGACCCGATCACGCCGAACGGGGTGTAGTCGGTGAAGGTCACGCCGGCGTCGCCGCTTGCGTTGTCCGTCCGCAGGTACTCGACGCCCGGGATCAGCGGGATCGAGACCTTCAGCTTGGCGATCTTGTGGTCCAGCCGGCCGATCTGCGTCTCTTCCAGCTCCAGCCGGCCCAGCTCCTCGGCCTGCTCGACGCAGATCTTGCGGATGACCGAGACGGCCTTCTTGCGGTCGAGCAGGGGGCGGTCGCGGAAGGCGTGGAACGCGGCCTCGGCCGCCGCCGTCGCCGACTCGACCGTCGAGAAGACGCCCAGGTCGCCCGACGGGCCCTTGGGCGCGCCGTTGGCGTGGCCGTTCGTCGGGGCGGGCCCGGTCCCCATCTGGGTGAGGACCTGCTGGACCACGTTGCGGATCAGATCTTCAGTGGTTTGCATGACGGACACCGGGGTTCCTGGGCTGGGGCGGAATTCAGGCGACGGGGGGCGGGGGCGCGATTCGGGCCGGGGCCGATCGCGACGATCCCGGTCGACTTCAGGATTCGGACTTGGTCGAGAAGACGACGCGGCCCCGGACGTCGACGGTGTCGACCAGGCCGATGACCACGGCGTCGATGGGGAGCTTCTCGGTTTCGGGCGTCAGACGGGCGCTCCCCCCCTGGCATACGAGCACCATCTCGTCGAGCCCCGCGCCCAGCGAGTCCACCACGACGAAAGTCCGGCCGGTGGGGACCAGGCGGTCCCCCCCCTTCTCGTCGACCCGGTAGGGCTCGACGATCAGGAGCTTGTGGCCGGTCATCGAGGCGACTTTCTGGGTCGCCACCAGGCTTCCCGTCACGCGGGCCAGGAACATCGTCGGGGGGTCCTGTGGGGGTCGGGGTCGGGAGGGCGGTCCGGCCGGCCTCGGCTCGGTCAGGCCGAGGACGACTTGCCCGAGTTCAGGAGGTCGCGGGACTGGCGGGCGACCACGATCTCCTCGTTGGTCGGCACGGTCCAGACCTGCACCCGCGAGCCTTCGGTCGAGATCCGGCGCTCGGCGGGGCCCCCGGCGTTGAGCGCGGGGTCCAGCTCGACGCCGAACCAGGCCAGGTCGCGGCAGGTCTTGGAGCGGATCAGCGACGAGTTCTCGCCGATGCCGCCGGTGAAGACGATCGCGTCGGCCCCGCCCAGCTCCAGGAGGAAGGCCCCCAGGTAGTGGCGGATCGAGGCGACGAAGACGTCGAGCGCCAGCTGGGCCCGGACGTCGCCGGCCGCGGCGGCCGACTCCACGTCGCGGACGTCGCGCGCCCCGCAGATCCCCTCCAGGCCCGACTTCTCGGCCAGGACGTGGAGGACCTCCTCCAGGCTCTTGCCCGTCTCGCGGAGCAGGACGGGGAGGGCGAAGACGTCGAAGTCGCCGACGCGGTTGTTGTGCGGCAGGCCGGACTGCGGGCTCATCCCCAGGCTGCAGCCCACGGAGGCCCCGTCGCGGATCGCCGCCAGCGACGAGCTGCCGCCGAGGTGGCACGAGATCACCTTCAGGTCGGTGCGGCCCAGCAGCTCGGCCGTCCGCCACGAGATGTAGCGGTGGCTCGCCCCGTGGAAGCCCCAGCGGCGCACCCCCAGGGTGGTCGCCCACTCCTCGGGGATGGCGTAGCGCTGCGAGGCCTCGGGGATCGTCCGGTGGAAGCCGGTCTCGAAGGCGGCCACGAGCGGCAGCCCCGGGAACCGGCCGCGGAGCATCCGCATGGCCTTGGTGTACGGCGGGTTGTGGGCCGGGGCGACGTCGGCGAACGCCTCCATGGCCTCCAGCACCGCGTCGTCGACCAGGTGGACCCCGGTCAGGTTGCGGGCGTGGACCGCCTTGAAGCCGATCGCCGAGACCTCGGAGGCGTCGGAGAGGACGCCGGTCGTCGGGTCGGTGAGCTGCTCCAGGCAGAGCTGCACCGCGTCGCCGTGATCGACGACCGTGCGCGACGACTCCGCCGCCCCCTTGGCCGTCTTGAACGAGACGCTGGACGAGGGCGAGCCGATGCGGTCGATCGCCCCCCGGGCCAGGACCGGCTCGGCCGGGTCGCCCAGGTCGAACAGGCGGTACTTGAAGCTGGTGCTGCCCAGGTTGGCGACGAGGACTTTCAACGCGAGCCCCCCAGGTAGGCGCGGAGGATCGCGGCGCCGGGCCGCGGGATGACGTGGGCCGCGCGGAGTTCGCCGGCCTTGGCCGCGGCCTCGGCCCCGGCCTCGACGGCGGCGCGGACGCTGCTGACGTCGCCCCGGACCATCACGCTGACGACGCCGCCGTCGAGCTTGATGATCGGGGTGGCCAGCTCCACGGACGCCGCCTTGAGCATGGCGTCGACCGCGTTGATCAGGCAGACCAGGCCCATCGTCTCGATGAGGCCCAGCGCTTGGCCGTTCATGATCTCGGCTCCCTGTCTAAGTGAGTGTTCGGTCTGTGGGGAGGGGGCCGGATCTCAGCCCAGGAACGTGCGGAGGACCGCCGCGTCGGGCCGGGGGATGACGTGGGCGCTGACCAGCTCGCCGACGCGGCTGGCCGCCTCGGCCCCCGCCTCGACGGCGGCGCGGACGCTGCCCACGTCGCCGCGGACCAGCGTCGTGATGAACGAGCCGCCCACCGAGACCTTGCCGGCCAGGGTGACGTTCGCGGCCTTGAGCATCGCGTCGGTCGCCTCGATGACGCCCACGAGCCCCTTGGTTTCGATCAGTCCGAGCGCCTCGCCGTTCATCCCCAGGCTCCCGTTGCTCCCGCGAGTCGCGGGCTTCTGTGCCGTCGCCATCTGTGGAAGCTCCTTCTCAGCCGTTGGCCTTGGCGGGGGCCGCCGCGGCCTTGTTCCCGAAGGAGAGGATGCCGCCGAGGTCCTCGTGCGGGCGGGGGATCACCTGGACGCTGACGACCTCGCCGATCCGGCTGGCCGCCGCCGCGCCGGCGTCGACCGCCGCCTTCACGGCCGCCACGTCGCCGGCCACGAACGCCGTCACCAGGCCGCTGCCGACCTTGTCCCAGCCGACCAGCTCCACGTTCGCCGCCTTCAGCATGGCGTCGCTCGCTTCGACGAGCGCCACGAACCCCTTGGTTTCGATCATTCCGAGCGCTTCGAGGGATGCAGAGGCCACGGGGGCCCTCCTTCCGCGGGTGGGTTCAGGAAACTATCGACCGCTTCGATCCGATCCGATGCGACGCCAGGCGATCAGGCCTTCGTCAGGATCACGTTGCTGGCGTGCGCCAGGTCGCACGCGTTGGCCTCGTCGGTGTCGATGTGGACCTCCAGCTTCCAGTCCGGGTGGGTCCGCACGAGCAGGCCCTCCAGCGTGCTGGGGCAGGGGCTCTCGACCCGCATGTTCATCCGGTCCAGGTGCTTCACGCCGTAGTACTCGGCGTCCTTCGGGCCCATGTGCACGTGCCGCTCGGCCCGGATCACCCCCTTGGGCATCACCAGCGACCCCTTGGGGCCGATCAGCAGGCAGCCCGGCGTGTTCTCGATGTCGCCCGAGAGCTTCACCGGCACGTCGATCCCCAGGCTGATGGCGTCCGTGAACGCCAGCTCCACCTGGCTGAACTTGCGGCAGGGGCCCAGGATCCGCACGCCGGGGATCATCCGCTGGCGAGGCCCGACCACCGCCACCGTCTCCTCGGCGGCGAAGTCGGTGTCCTGGTACAGCCGCTTCATCGGCGTGAGCTGATGCCCCTTGCCGAAGAGGACGTCCACGTCCTCCTGCGTCAGGTGGCAATGCCGGGCCGAGATGTTGACGATCACCTTCGGCGGCCCCGCCGCGCCGTTCCCGTTGCCGGCGGACGGGCCGCCGGCCGGGGCGGCGCCCAGGCTCTTGAGGATGATCGACCGCACCAGATCCTCGATCTGCTCGCGGTTCGCCGTCGCCGTCGCGCTCATGCCTCGGTCCTCTCGTCGGTCTCGGTCGCCTTGCCTGGGAGTCCCGCCGCCGCCTTGCCGCCCGGCCCGTCGTGGCCGTTGCGGCCCTCGAGCCCGGCCGTATGCACGATCACCCCGGCCGCCTCGAGCATCGCCCGCTGCGCCTCGGGGGTCCGGTCGTCGCAGACCAGCCGCGTCACCTCGTCCAGCCCGCAGAGCCTCGCCAGGGCCAGCCGGCCGAACTTGGTCCAGTCGGCCGCGATGACCACTTCCTGCCCGCACGCCATCATCTGGCGCTCGGTCTCGACCAGCAGCAGGTTCGAGTTGTACACGCCGTCGGCCATGATCCCGCCCGCCCCCAGGATCGCCTTCCGCACCCGGATGCCCTGCATCATCGCGATCGCCAGGGGGCCCAGGGCGACGCCCGTCCTCGGGTAGACGTAGCCCCCGATCAGGATCAGGTCGGTCTGGTGGCTGGCCGCCACGAGCTGGGCGATCGGCAGGCTGTTCGTCACCACCTGGACGTGGATCTCCCGCGCCAGGAGCGCCCGGGCCACCTCCAGCGTCGTCGTCCCGCCGTCCAGCAAGACCGTGTCGCCGTCCTCGATCAGCGCCGCCGTCGCCTCGCCGATCGCCCGCTTCTCGGCCATCGCGGTGTGCGTCCGCTCGTCGAAGGCGGGCAGCGCCCGGACCTCCCCCGAGTAGACCGCACCGCCGTGCGTCCGCTTCACGGCGCCGGTGAGGTCCAGCGTCTCCAGGTCGCGGCGGACCGTGCTCTCGGAGACGTTGAGCGCCTTCACCAGCTCGTCGAGCGTCGCGTAGCCCTGCTTCGTGATCAGCTCGCGGAGCCGTCGACGACGCGTCTCTGGCAGCATGGAAGACTCGTTCTGGTTGGATTCTGGCACGACCAACGAAATCAAGTGTCCACCGTGGCGGGAGAGCTGTCAAGAACTTTCATCGTGCTTGACGGAATTTGATCGAGTCTTGACGGAATCTTCTCATTGGCCGGGCCGCGCCCGCATCGCCGGGCCCCGCCCGTATAATGGCCCGTCCCTCCGTGACCCGACCCCCGATCCTTCCGCCTGAGGCGTCCATGCCGGAACTCCCCGAGGTCGAGACCATGGTGCGCGGGCTCCGGCCCGCCCTGGAGGGGCGCGCGGTCCTCCGAATCGAGCTGCACGACCCGACAATGCTCCAGGGTTGCACGTCTGGGGAGTTCGCGGCGCGTGGCGTCGGGGTGCGGGTCGCGAGGGTGGGGCGCCGGGGCAAGTGGGTCGTCGTCGAGCTGGCCGACGACACGGGGATGATCGTCATTCAGCCCCGGATGACTGGAGGCTTTTGGCTCGTCGATCCCCCCCGGCCGGAGCACGTCCGCCTGACGTTCCGACTGGCGGGACCCGAGGCGTCGGTCTGGTTCTGCGACGCCCGGAGGCTGGGCCGGATCCTCTGGTTCGACGGCCCCGACGCCGCCGAGGCCGCTTTCGCCCGCGCCCACGGCCCCGACGCCCTGGCCATCGCCCGCGACGACCTCGCCGCGCGTCTGAAGCGGACCGGCCGGGCGATCAAGCCGACGCTCATGGACCAGAAGGTGCTCGCCGGGATCGGCAACATCTACGCCGACGAGATCCTCTTCCAGGCCCGCCTCAACCCGCTCCGGGTCGCCGCCGAGCTGACCGCGCGCGAGGTCGACCGCCTCCACGCCGCGATCCTCCCGGTGCTCGCCCGGGCGATCGAGGCCGAGGGGTCCAGCTTCGACGCCGGCTACCGCACGGTGCTGGGCCTCGAAGGGGGCTTCCTCGCCGTCAACTCGATGTACGGCCGATGGGGGAAGCCCTGCCACGGCTGCGGCGCCCCGGTCCAGAAGTCGAAGATCGCCGGGCTCATCGGCCGGCCCACCTACCACTGCCCGAAGTGCCAGCCCCTGCGCAAGCCCCGGTCGCGGCCCTCGAAGGTCTGACGACGTGGGCGTTCAGGGCTTCCAGACGCCCGCGTACTTCTTGCGGTACTTGGGGTCGGTCTCGGTGGCGATCAGGGCGAGGGCCGTCTCGCGGATCGACGCGTCCCCGCTCTGGTCGTGGAGCTTGCGAAGCCCCTGGACGATGTCGAACCGGATGAGCGTGGCGTTCTTCTCCGAGGCGCAGTCGGCGAAGCGCCCGGCCAGGCGATCGACCACCATCCGACGCTGGGGGTCGCCGGCGAGGCCGACCTTCCAGAGCGCCAGCAGGCAATGCCGGGCGGTGACGAACTTCTCGTCGCGGGTGACGTTTAGCAGGGCGTCGAAGTCGTCGAGGATTCGGCCTTCGGGATCGCTCTTGGCCAGGTTGCAAAGGAGCTGCGAGGCGATCGCCCGCAGGCGGTTGTCCTTGTGCGTCAGCCCGGCGACGAGGTCGTCCCACGCCTCGTAGGCCCAGTCGACCGGCCCCTCGGCCGCGGCCAGGAGGGCCTCGAAGGCCCGCCCCTGGACGGCGCGGTCGCCGGATCGGATGTCGTCCATCTTCGCCCTGACGTCCTCGTCCATCGGTCGCCCTCCCCGGGGATCGGCGGCCCGCGTCGATCGCGCGCCGGCCAGGGCGCATCGGCCCGATCGCGGCGAAACTTGAGGAAGCGGGAATGCGAACCGGCCCGAGCTTCGAGGGTCCCGCGAGGGACGATCGAGGCTCGGGCCGGATTTTCGGGCGGGCCGCCTTGGGGCCGGCGCGGGCGGATCAGTTCTTGGACTTGGCGGCCGCGCCGGGGGCGAGGTCGCCGGTGCCGGCGAGCTTGGCGGCCTTGAACTCGTCGGCCGTCATCTGCTTGACCGTCCGGTTGTGCATCAGCACGGGGCCGCCGGAGGTGGGGACCTCCTTGGCGTAGGCGAGGACGGCGTCGGCCGGGTCGGTCGTGGCCGGGCCTTCCATGACGTCCTGGATCTCGACCCCGGCGCGGCCGATCACGTCGCCGTCGCGGAGGGCCTTCAGGCCGAGCGGGGCTATCTGCTCGAGCGGGGCGAAGTCGGCGACGGTGGCCGCGGGCTTCTTCTTGGCGAACGCGAACTGGCGGTACATCTCGCCGACGTCGTTCAGCACGAACTCGGTCTTGTTCTCGGCGGTGAGCGGGGCGGCCGTCTCGCCGCAGCCGGCGAGCGTCGCGACGAGGCCGAGGGTGAGTGCGAAAGCGGCAAGGTGGTGGGATCGCATGGAGCCTGGTCGTCCGAATCGGAAGGGTGAAGGGGGGAAATGGAAAGAGACGGCCCGGGGCGAGCCGTCTCTCCGATCCAAGCGTGTCGAGCGGGACGGGCCCGATCAGTAGGCGTCGGAGCTGACGATCTCGCCGCCGGCCTTGGTGCCGAGGCCCAGCCAGGCCTGCGGATTGATCGAGTCCTTGATGAACCGGACCGAGCCGTCGGCGAAGCCGACGTTCACGCCGCCGGAGTGGTAGCTCCGGGCGGCGAGGTGGCCGTTGTTGAAGGCCGACCCGAACACGCCGCAGTCGTAAAACTTGGAGTTGGGCGTCAGCGTATGGTTGAAATACCCGGTCATCGGCAGGTTGCGGTAGTACTGCTGGCCGCGGTAGACGATCCGGGTGTAGTAGCCGCTCATGCCGTAGGTGCAATTGGGGGCCACGCCCAGGTCGCCGTCGTTGATGATGTAGACGTTGAGCTGGTCGCCGGTCGGGATGCCGCCGATGAAGCCGCCGACCGAGGTGCTGGAAGGCGCCTTGCCGCGGCGGGTCTCGGAGAAGGCCGCCGTGTTGCTGGTGCCGTCGGTGACGGCCGCAACCGTGACGGGGATGGCCCGCTGCCAGCCGGGGTAGACCCTCGGGGCCGCCGTGTCGATCGTCACGTTAAAGATGCCGGCCCGCGCCGTGTTGGCCTCCCACGAGGCGACGCCCGTGCCGAGCCGCTGGGCCGCCGTCGCCCCCAGGCTCGCGACGTAGTTCGCGTATCCCATGTCCGAGAACTTGGTGTTGATCGGGTCGGACGGGCAGACGTAGGCCGAGACGATCTGGCTCTGCGCGGTGAAGTTGATCGTTCCAGGGCCGTAGAGGTTCTGGCACCATTCGAAGTTGAAGGCGCTGAAGGCGTTGTTCAACTCCAGAAAGGGCAGAAGCTGGGTCAGCACATTTGGCCGGCCGCCGCAACCGCTGTTGCCCGGATCGGTCACAGGCTGGTTGTAGGCCGGTCCGAAGCCCGGGGTGTAGCCGCCCGAGGCGGACTCGGCGTTGGCCAGGGCCAGGCCCATCTGCTTCAGGTTGTTGGTGCACTGGGCGCGGCGGGCGGCCTCGCGGGCCGACTGCACCGCGGGGAGCAAGAGCGCGATCAGGACGGCGATGATGGCGATGACCACCAACAGCTCAATCAATGTGAAACCACGGCGACTGGGTCGCTTTTGCATGCGTGCAGATCCTGTGTCAACAAGGGATGGAATAAGAGGCGTGCCGTCGGGACGGCGACGCCGGCAAGGCGGAGGGTTGGACGGCTTCGGCGCTCGTCCGCTTTCGGTCCGACCAGGACGAGCAGCCCAACGCGAGAACCTCGGCGGAGCAACACGCGGGAGCAGGATCGTCTCGATTCGCGACGAGCCCGCGGTCGCTGCGGAGGCAAACAGGGCCGGTCCGACTTGACCTAAGCGACTCTTAAGGATTGCAGTTTTCGTGCCAATCATTGTGGCACGCCTGCTCGAAGAGTAGACCAGGCTCGTGTCCGCCCCGTCGCGGCTGCGGCCATTGAGTCTACATCTAGTTGATAATCTGAAGAGATTCAGAGTTTCAAGTTGATGTTCCCATGATGTTTAGGAAGACGAGGCTCCTCGGCCGGCCGCGGCCTCGAGCCGGAATCTCGGACCGATCGGGACACCTGTCGCAACCCAAAGTGGGACGAGTCTCGGGCCGTTCGAGGGCCGGGATCGGCGGTCTGGCGAGCGATCCCGGTGTTGGAGAGTCAGGTTCTGGGCGTTGTTGCCCAGGAGTCAGGCAGTTTACCCGTCCGGTCATCGACTCGCAGATCCCGAAGTCGTCACGTTGTGCATTGCGGAGACTCTGGGGGCCCTTCCGAAGCGTTGGCTGCCAGGCTGGTGCCCCCATCCTGGAACGGAAGTCATCGCTTCGTCTAGTTATCGCGGCGGCCCGGCCCGGCCGGGGCGGGGACGGGGCTGGACGCGCGCTGGA
>NZ_JAALJI010000037.1 GCF_011064595.1 Paludisphaera soli
GCCCCCACCACCATCCCGATCGCCGCCAGCTCGTCCTCGGCCTGCACCACGGCGAACGTCCGCTCGCCGTCGGGGGCGGTGCGATGCGCCTTCAGGAAATGCTCGGCCGCTTCGGCCAGGCTGCTCGACGGCGTGATCGGATACCAGGTCAGCACGGTCGCGCCGCCGAAGACCAGGCCCAGCCCCGCCGCGCGATTGCCGTCGATCAGGAGCTGCCCGCCGGTCAGGTCGGCCCGGCGGACCTTCCAGGGGAACTCCTCGCCCTTCCAGTTCTCCGCGGCCCATTCGTACCCGGCGCGGGCGGCCGCCAGGTTGACCTCGGCCGCCTTCGCCTTCCGCCCCGGGAACTCCCGCCGGACGCCGAACTCGACCCCCTCCATCTCCAGGTCGCACGCGAAGGCGAGCGTCCCCACGTAGACCATGTTGACGACCTTCCGCAGCTTGTCGCGGTAGGCCGGCGTCCCGTCGGGAGGGTACGCGCCGTCGGCCAGCTTCTGGAACGGGACGGGGAGGAATCGCACGTCGTCGCGCAGACCGCGCAGGTCTTCCTTGAACTCCTCGCGGTAGATGATGATCGACCCCGGGATCGCCGAACGGACGTCGTCCGGCGCCGTCGGCTCGTGCATGCAGACGATGATCTGGGGGTCGAGCCGATGGCCGACGTACCCCGCGCCCGAAGCCCTCAGGTGGAACCACGTCGGCAGCCCCTCGATGTTCGACGGGAAGATGTTCTTCCCGCTGCAAGGGACGCCCATGTGGTGCAGCGCCCGCAGCAGCACGAGGTTGGACGACTGGCTCCCCGAGCCGTTGATCGTGCCCACCCGGATCCGCAGGTCGTTGACCGACGGCGGCGGCGCGGGCCTGGTGGAGGATGCGTGGGCCTCGGCCGGCGAAGGGGCCGGGGCGGTGGCGCTAGCGGCCATGGATCGGTCTCCTCGGCGCCGGCCGGGCCCGGCGATTCGGGCGCGGCCTCGGACCCGACGGGTCGAGCGTTCGTGACGACTCCCGCGTCGGCCGGGCCGCCTCGCGAACCGCCCGGACCTACCCCGATTCTACGACGCCCCGCGTCCGCCCCAAGCGAAATCCCCGAAACGCTCGACGATCTCCCAAGGCCGCCCGTCCCGCCCACGCAGCCGGCCGCGACTTGCGCGGCCCGTCGGAACGTCCAAAAAAAACGACCGGCGCGAGCCCCTTGATCCCGATCGCGACCTACTGTTCAATAGTCCAGAATCCGGTCCGGGCCGCGGAGTCCGGCCGGAGTGAGGTGGATCCTCGTGACGAGGATGACGGCCATGCGGGAGCGTGCGAGCGTCGTCGAGGGGGGGCGGCCGGCGGGCCGCAGGACGGTCAAGGACGTGCCGTTCGTGGAGCTTTCCGGCGGGCGGGTGCAGGGGGTGGTGTCGAGCGGCTCGGACGTCGAGCGCGTCTACGTCTCGTTCGTCGAATCGGGCGGCGGTTACTCGTGCTGCACGAACAACAATCGTCCGTGCGGGGGCCTGCGCGGCGCCCCGTGCAAGCACATTCACGAACTGGTCGACGAGGCGATCCTCCAGTTCGGCGCGGCGCGGGTGGCGGCCTACCTCGGCGTGGCCGACGGCCCGCCGCCCGAGGACGCCCGGACGCTGCTCGGCGGGCTGCGTGGGGACGAGCGGAAGGAGTCGCCGGGCGTGGTCTTCAGCCGGTTCCTGAGCTATCTCCGCTACTGCGAGCTGCAAGCGAGGCCGGGCACGGTCCTGGAGATGGGATGGTTCGCGCCATGAACGCGCTCACGACGCTGCCGCCCGGCGTGGACGAGGCCCTGGGCCTGGCCGGGCAACTCGATGACGCCCTGCTCCACGGCTTCGCCCGGCTGGGCGACGAGCATCGCGACCGGCTGGAGGCGCTCGCCGGGGTCTTCGAGGGTTCGCCCCTGGGCCCGGCGGTCGCCGAGGCCGTCGCCGCGGTCGGCCGCAGCGAGTTCGTCGCGCGATCGTTCCTGACGCTGGCCTCGGCGCGCGTCGCGCTGCTGGGCGCCGCTCACGACGCGCTCCTCGCCCAGGCCCGCGAAGCCCTGGGCCGTCCGTCGCCCCCGGCCGAGGAACCGACGCCCCGGCCGGCGGCGGGCTCGGCCGCGCTCCTGGCGAGCTCCCAGCAATGGCTGTCGGAGCTGGCGATCGCGGGGCTGTCGCACCTGGAGGAGACGACCGTCGCCCCGTTCGCGGCGACCCTGGAGAACCTCCAGGCCGACCCGGACCTCACCGGGCTTGCGGCCCTGCTGACCGGGTTCGTGAACGAGCTGATGCGGCACGCGCCCGCCTCGAAGTCCGCGTCGCTGCCGTCCTTCCGCTGGGGCGACCTGTGGTCGGCGGCGATGGTGCGGACCCATCAGGTCCCGGGCTCGCCGACATTCCGCGAGGCCGAGGGCGTCCTCACCCCCCTGGGCCTGGACGTGCAGGCGCACGAGAATTTCGCCTGCTTCGTCCTCTACGGGCTGTTCGACGACGGCGAGGCGCGGACGGTGCGCGTGCCTTTCTCCGGCTACAAGGTCGACGCCATCGCCGGGGCCGAGGCGTGGGACCTCTTCGGGGACGTCGCCGAGCCGGTCTTGAAGGCCCTCGACGGCCGCAAGACGCTGCGCGTCGCCAGGGCCGAGCTGCGGGCCGACGGCGACCTGATCCTGCGGTCGCCCCCCGAGGCGGCCGGCGCCGCCGACCCGTTCGGCCTGGCCGATCGGCTGACCGCGACGCCCCCGCCCCCGGCCCTGTACCGCCACCCGGTCCACATCGCCGAGCCCGTGAAGCTCCCTCGCGGCCACGGACTGCCGATCGCGACCGAGCGGATCCCCGACGGGTCCGAACTGACCAAGGACGTGGCCGGGGAGGCGACCGAGCTGATCGGCCTCCTCCGCTTCGATCGGGGCGGGTGGCGCGTGCAGCCCCTCTGCGCGGGGACCCGGAAGAAGTACGCGATCGCCGGCGGCGAGCTGACGGCCGCGCGGAAGAAGCTCAAGAACCGCTCGCTCGACGTGTTGAAGGAACGCTCCAGCCGGCTCCTTCGCGGGAGTTGAGGTGCCCATGCCCGACCCCGTCGTGCTCAATCAGCGGCAGATGCTCTACTGGCGGCTCCTCGCCGCGACGAGCGGCCTGGAGGAGGCCGGCTCGGCGTTCGAGGCGACCGCTGTCGAGCTGGCCGACCGGCTCGAACTCCCCCCGGCGATCCTCGACCCCGGCATCGGCGTCGACGTTTTGCTGCATCGCCACCCCAAGCTCAAGCCGCACTTCGACGCGATCCAGGGCTGCCTCCAGGAGTCGCCCGAGGGAGCGGCGGCCCCGCCGCCCGACGACGAGGTGGATCTCCGCCGCACCTTCGCCTACTCGAAGCTCCTCCTGAACGTCTTCGGGCCGAACACTCGATCGCCCTCGTGCAGCGCCGCCCAGTACAACCAGTGGTGCCAGGACGTGGCCGCGCTGGAGCGTTGCATGGGGATGGCGCCGGGGAGCCTGCGGCCCGGCGGCGGGGCTTCGGGCGGCGAGGCTGGCGCGGGGCGGGGGGGGCCGCCCGGGCTCGGCGGCTCGGGGTTCGGCGTCAGCGGCAACGCCCCGAGGATCGACGACCGGCAGCTCCGCGAGGAGCTGACGGCGATGGAGAGCGACCTCGTCAAGCGGATGGACCTCCGCGAGGTCCTCAAGGACGACCGCCTGGCCGCGCAGCTCACCCCGACGCCCGCGCTGGTCGAGCAGCTCCTCAGGGACAAGTCGAACCTCACGGGGCCCGCGCTGGCGAACGCCCGTCGGCTCATCAAGAAGTACGTGGACGACCTGGCCGCCGTCCTCAAGAAGCAGGTCTTCGGCGCCAAGACGGGCGTGATCGACCGCTCCGTCACCCCCCGGCGGGTCTACCGCAACCTGGACCTTAAGCGGACGATCTGGAAGAACCTGCCGAACTACAACCCGGAGGACGGCCGGCTCTACGTCGACCGCCTCTTCTATCGCCACACCGCGCGGAAATCGCTGAACAAGTACCTGATCGTCGTGGTCGACCAGTCGGGGTCGATGGTCGACGCGATGGTCCAGTGCGCCATCCTGGCCTCGATCTTCGCGACCCTGCCGCGCGTGGTGGTGTCGCTGGTCGCCTTCGACACCAACGTGATCGACCTGACCCCCTGGGCCGCCGACCCGTTCGAGTCGCTGATGCGGACCGACCTGGGGGGCGGCAACGACGGCCCGAAGGCCATGCTCCACGCCCGCGGCCTGATCGTCGACCCCCGGCGGACGACCATGGTCTGGATCTCGGACTTCTACGAGTTCCACAACGACCGGCCGCTGTTCGAGATGATCAAGGCCGTGAAGCAGTCGGGCGTCCACTTCGTCCCGGTCGGCTCGGTCAGCGGCCGGGGCTACTTCAGCGTCAACGAGTGGTTCCGCAAGCAACTCAAGGGGATCGGCCTGCCGGTCCTCACCGGCAACATTAAGAAGCTCATCGTCGAGCTGAAGAAGCAGCTCAACTGACCCGTCCGAGGGACGACCGGAGTCGATCCATGTCGAAGGCGAAATCGGCCGAAGCCGCGAACGAGCCTGGGAGCGCGAGCGAGATCCTCCGCGAGCCGGCGGAGGCGAAATACGCCGAGGAGCTGGAGTGGCTCCGTTCGATCGACGGCGACGCGAAGCCGGCGTCGTGGCGGCTCTCGCCGAGGATGGTCCGCGTGTTCGTCCTGGGCTCGACGCCGGCCGATCGGCTGGACCGCGCGATCCAGCCCAAGTTCTTCGGCGACCCGGGGACGGTCGAGCGGGCGATCGTCACCCTGGCGAGCGACCGGGGCCTGCTGCTGATCGGCGACCCGGGCACCGGCAAGAGCTGGCTCGCCGAGCTGCTTGCCGCGGCCGTCTGCGGCGACAGCACCCGCGTCGTCCAGGGGACCGCCGGCACCACCGAGGACCACATCAAGTACTCCTGGAACGTGGCGATGGTCATCGCCGCCGGCCAGTCGCGCGAGAGCCTCATCCCCTCACCGATCATGACGGCCATGCAGGGGGGGCTGATGGGGCGGTTCGAGGAGCTGACCCGCTGCAGCAGCGACGTGCAGGACGCCCTCATCTCGATCCTCTCGGAGAAATACATCACGATCCCCGAGTTGAAGGGGGACGACGTGGTCTTCGCCCGCCCGGGGTTCAACATCATCGCCACGGCCAACGCCCGCGACCGGGGAGTCAACGAGCTTTCCTCGGCGCTCAAGCGGCGTTTCAACTTCGTGCAGATCCCGGTCGTCACCAACAAGAAGACCGAGCGCGAGATCGTCCTGTTCCGCACGAGGGAACTGCTGGCCCGGAATCGCTTCGAGGTCGAGACGCCCCCCGCGCTCCTGGACATCCTGCTGCAGACCTTCGCCGACCTCCGCGAGGCGGCCGCGTCCGAGACGTCGGAGGACGGTCGGCTGGAGAGCGCCCTGTCGACGGCCGAGCAGATCGGCGTGCTGGAGGACGCGATCCTCCACGGCCGTTTCTTCGGCGACGGCTCCCCCGAGCCCGGGCTGCTGGCGCGGTCGCTGGTCGGCACGCTCGTGAGGCGCATCCCCGAGGACGTCTCCATCCTGAACAAGTTCTGGCATGCGGGCGTGTCCAAGCGGGCGAAGAAGGAGGGGGGCGCCTGGGGCGCCTTCGAGGCCGCGGGCAAGGACGCCCTCGAGAACCTGAAATGAGCGCGAACGTCCCGAAGGGCGAGGACCTCCCCGTGGCCTTCGCGCCGCTGCGCGACCAGCTGCTCGCCGCCGCCGACGCGTTCGCCGACGACGCCAAGGCCCTGGGCGCCATCCTGGGCGGCCTGGTCGACGACGTGGAACGCGCCTTCCGCGAGCCTATGGAGATCTTCCCGGTCTGCCACCACTCCCCGTCATCGGCCCTGCACATGGCGAGAAGGCTGGCGGCGAGGCCGCCCCGGATGATCTTCCTGGAATGCTGCGAGGACCTCCGCCCGGTGGTCGAGGGCCTGCGCGACTGCCGCGCGCCGGTGGCGCTGCAGGCGTTCGCCTCCACGTCGGACCACTTCCCCGCCGCCTGGACCCCCCTGAGCCTCGTCTGCCCGCTCACCGAGTTCTCGGCCGAGTACCAGGCGATCGCCTACGCGCTGGAGAATCCGGACGCGGAACTGGTGTTCGTCGACCGCTCGGCCGACCACGTCTTTCAGTGGATGCCGCAGGAGGCCGACGCCCTGGAGAAGGCCGTGCCCGAGGACCCCGCCGCCGACGACGAGGAGGCGGGCCTGCACGGATCGGCCGTCGGCGTGGAGATCGGCTCGCTGGAGCCGACGTTCGACGCCTTCCGGCGGCTGCTCCTGAAGAACGCCCGCGTCCAGCACTTCAGCGAATGGTGGGACCAGTACGTCGAGGAGGCCGTCGTCGACGGCGACTACCCGGCCTACCGCCAGGTGATGTTCCTGATCGGCAGCCTCTTCCGACGCCTGGGGACGGCCGAGCCCGACCGCCGCGAGGACGAGCTGCGCGAGCGATTCATGTGGACGCGCATCAAGGAAGGGCTGCGAGCCTCCGCCGTCGACCCCCGCGACGCCCTCTACATCTGCGGAGCGGCCCACGCTGCGAGCCGCGTCGCCGAGTTCGGCCTGGCGAGCGACGCCGCCTGGGAGATCCCCCCGCGCACAGGCACGACCTGGCTCTACGGACTCCTCCCCAGCAGCTACAGCGCCATCTGCCACCAGTTCGGCCACCCTCGCGGGGCGGTCACGCTGGCCGAGGCCCGATGGCGCAAGGGCCTCGCCCGCCACGGCCTCAAGCCTTTCGCGCTCAAGCCGCGCGAGAAGAAGCGAAAGCGCGACGAAAAGGTCGAGGAAGCGGCGTCGATCGATCTCGAGGCGACGCCCGCACCCGCGCCCGAGGTGAAGCCCAGGCGGAAGGCCGGGGCGGCCGCCGTCGTCCCGCCGCCGCTCGACGCCGGCCCCGCGCCCGATCGGCTGCTCGGCTACCTCCAGGGCCCGCCGGCCCAGGTCGAGTCGGACGAGGAGGAGCTGCTCAAGAACTGCGTGCGGATCGTGGAGCTGGCGCGGAAGGACGGCTACCTTGCGTCGACGGCCGACGGCATCGCCACCTACCAGACGGCGATCCTCCTGGCGAACCTTCGGAACCGCCGGCACCCGACGCCCTACGACTTCCGCGACGCGGCGATCACCTGCATCGAGAAGGAGGCCGTCCCCGGCAAGCGCGACGTCTCCCGGCTCTGCGACGTGCTCCTCGGCGGCGACCGGGTCGGCCGGATCGGCTTCGAATCCCTGCCGCTGCTGGCCCGGGACGTCTACGACCGCCTCGCCCCGCTGCCGATCTCGCTCGAATCGCGGACGATCCAGCGGGCGCTGCTGGACCTTCGCAAGTCGCCCGAGCTGCTGCCGTGCTCGGATCTCCTCTGGAAGCTCCGCTACCTGCTCTCGCCCGGCGTGGTGCGGCCGATCATGGGCCAGCGATCGCTGGGGCACGTCCCGCAGCAGGAGAGCTGGGACGTGGCGATCGGCAAGAGCCAGGGGGAGGTCATCCAGCTCGGATACGAAGGGGTGACGGTCGAGCACGTCCTCGAACGTCGGCTCAAGAAGGCCGCGTTCGACCCCGACGCCCGCGCGGCCGACGCCCTCCGCGCCGCCGAGGACGGCATCCTGTTCCTCAAGAGCGACCGCCTGGTCGAAGAGCTGGGCGAGCGGGCCGTCGAGCTGCTGGTGAAGGAGCCCGACGCCCGGCAGGCGCGCGAGATCCACGCGCGGATCGCCCGGCTGGTCCACTATTACCGGACGACCGAGGCCGGCCTCCCGGCCTGGCTCAGGCGGTTCGTCACGACGGGGTACTCGCACTACGCGACGATGCTGCCGAACGCCTTCGCCGACCGGGGCGTCCACCCGACGGACCTGGCGGCGATGCTCCAGTTCATCTTCACGCTGGAGAGCCTGGCGCTCTCGCTGGGCTGCGAGCGGAGCCAGCTCGTCATCGCCGTCCGCCAGGCCGGGCCGGTCACGGAAGACCCCCCCAAGCTCGCGCTCCTCTGGTCGGCCGAGTGCGTGCTCCGGCTCCGCGACGTCGCCGGACTCCGCGAGCGCTTCGACGCCTTGACCGACAGCGAACTGACCCTCCCCGCGCTGCCGGAATACCTGGAGGGGCTGCTGCTGGCCCTGGTGTTCACGCCGCTGGTGGGGGGCTTGACGGTGGAGCTGCTCAGCAAGGCGTTCGAGCGGCTGCCGGACCGGCTGCTCATGCCGTGGATGCCGAAGCTCCTTCGAATGCTCCGCCCCCACGCCGACGCGGCGCTGCCGGTGCTGATCAAGGAGGCGGCGGCCGTCTTTCCGCGCGGGCTCGACGCGCTGGTCGACTGGCGACCACCCTGGAGCCGAAACGACCCGGCCCGCGAGGCGATCCCCGCGACTCCCGCCGGGGCCGCGGCCGCTCGGCGGTCGCTCGGGCCCGTCGAGCGGGCGGCCGCGGCGCTCTTGCACGCCCACCCGGCGACGACCGAGGCCGTCGCCGCGACCCTGGGGGTGCCGGCCGTCTGGACGGCCGCGGGGCAGGCGAGGCCGCTGGAGGCCGCCCCGGAGCCGCGCGGCCACGGGGAGGCCCGGGCGCTGCTCCAGGCCTACCCCGCGACGGCCGAGGCCGCCGCCCGCCTCGGCGGGTGAGCCCAGCCCGCCCCGCGATCCCGGCCGTGCTCGAAATGGATCGGGATTTGCACGCCTGTCTTCCTGGAGTCGATCCCCGACGACGCAAAGCCTCGCCGGCCGGCCGACGTGGCCCGGGCGGGGAGGCCGGCGAGTCCGGTCGCGCGGGAACATGCCCGCGCGAACCCGTCGACGACCTGCGTGCGACTCGCGACGTGAGGAGGCGAGCCAAGATGCGCGACGCGTATCGGGATCGAAGGGAGGCGGGGCGGGTCCTCGCCGCCGGGCTCGCGGCCTATGCCGGGCGGACCGACGTGCTGGTCCTGGCCTTGCCCCGGGGGGGCGTGCCGGTGGCGTACGAGGTGGCGAGGGCCCTGGGCGCGCCCCTGGACGTGTTCCTCGTGCGGAAGCTCGGGGTGCCGGGGCACGCGGAGCTGGCGCTGGGCGCCATCGCCTCCGGGGGCGTCCGCCTGCTGAACGACGACGTGGTGCAGGCCCTCGGCGTCTCGCCGGGGGTCGTCGACGCGATCGCCGCCGAGGAGTGGGCCGAGCTGGAGCGTCGCGAGCGGGAATACCGCGGCGACCGCCCCACGCCGGAAGTCCGCTACAGGACGGCGATCCTCGTGGACGACGGCCTGGCTACCGGGGCCAGCATGCGCGCGGCCGTCGCCGCCGTACGCAAGGGGGCCCCCGCCCGGATCGTCGTGGCCGTGCCCGTCGGCGCCCCGTCGACCTGCCGCGAGCTGCTCCGGCAGGTGGACGAGGTGGTCTGTCCCCGGACCCCGGAGCGGTTCCACGCCGTGGGCCTCTGGTATCACGACTTCTCCCAGACGACCGACGAGGAGGTCCGCGCCCTCTTGGGTCGTGCGGCGCAAGAACGCCAGGCGGCCGGCCCGGCCGGCGGGGTCCGCCTCTCCTCCTCCAGGTAGGGGACGTCCGCCATGAACGACGCATCGACCCGGGCCCCCATGCCGAACCCGACCCCGGTCCAGATCCAGGTCGACCGCACGACGCTCGAAGGCGACCTGACGACGCTCGAGCGGGCGCGGGGCGTGGTCCTGTTCGCCCACGGCAGCGGCAGCAGCCGACGCAGCTCGCGCAACCGGTTCGTCGCCGATTCCTTGCAGGCCGCCGGCTTTGCGACGCTGCTGTTCGACCTGCTGACCGAGGTCGAGGAGTACGAGGAGCGGTTCACCCGCCACCTCCGCTTCGACATCGACATGCTGATCGGCCGTCTGGTCGCCGCCACCGATTGGATCCAGCATCGGGCCGAGACCCGCGGGCTGAGGGTCGGCTACTTCGGCGCCAGCACCGGCGCGGCGGCGGCGCTGGGTGCGTCGGCCGAGCGGCCCGAGGTCGCCGCCGTGGTCTCGCGGGGGGGCCGGCCCGACCTCACGCCCGAGCCGCTCCTGGCCGCCGTCCGCGCCCCCACGCTGCTGATCGTCGGCGGCGACGACGCGACCGTCGTCACCCTCAACCGCCGCACGATGGCGCGGATGACCGGCGTCGTGGAGATGGAGGTCCTCCCCGGCGCGACCCACCTGTTCGAAGAGCCCGGGGCGCTGGAGCAGGTCGCCCTGCTGGCCCGAAGCTGGTTCGATCGCTATCTCTGAACCGCGGCCCCGGTCCCGGGCGCGGAGAAGGAAGCCATGGCCCGCGCCGATCGTCTCACCCGCCGGGACGCCCCCGCCACCCCGAGCCTGATCGCCCAGGTCCGAGACCTGGCCCGCCCCTTGAACGGCCCCGAGGACCTGGATCCGCTGCTGGATTTCGTCGGCGAATGCCGCTACGTCCTGCTGGGCGAGGCCTCGCACGGCACCTCGGAGTACTACACCTGGCGGGCCGCGATCAGCCGACGCCTGATCGTGGAGAAGGACTTCTCGTTCCTCGCCGTCGAGGGCGATTGGCCCGACTGCTACCGGATCGACCGCTACGTCAAGGGCCGGGGCGAACCGGGCGCGACCGCCCGGAGCACGCTCCACGCCTTCCAGCGCTGGCCGACCTGGATGTGGGCGAACGAGGAGGTCGCCGAGCTGGCCGAATGGCTGCGAAGGTGGAACGAGGGGGTCGCGGAGGATCGCCGGGTCGGCTTCTACGGGCTGGACGTCTACAGCCTCTGGGAGTCGCTCTATGCGATCCTGGAATACCTCCACGCCTACGAACCCTTGGCGCTGCCCTCCGCCTGGCGGGCCTTCCGCTGCTTCGAGCCCTACGGCGAGGACGTGCGCGACTACGCCCGCGCGGCGCGGTTCGTCCCCAACTCGTGCGAGGACGAGGTCGTCGCGCTCCTCCGCGAGTTGCGGCGTCGCGGCGCCGAATCGCCCGCCTCCGGCGACGAGCGCGAGGCGCGGTTCGTCGCCGAGCAGAACGCCCTGGTCCTCCGTCACGCCGAGGCCTACTACAGAGCGATGGTCCGGGGGGGCTCGGAGACCTGGAACCTCCGGGACGGCCACATGGTCGAGACCCTGGAACGGCTGATGGGCCACCACGGCCCGCGAGCGAAGGCGATCGTCTGGGAACACAACACCCACGTCGGCGACGCGCGGTATACCGACATGGCCGACGAGGGCGAGTTCAACGTCGGCCAGCTCGTCCGCGAGCGTCACGGCGACGAGGGGGTGACGATCGTCGGCTTCGGCTCGCATCGGGGGAGCGTGATCGCCGGCCGGGAGTGGGAGGCGCCTATGGAACGGATGCCGGTCCCTTCCGGCCGCGAGGACTCCTGGGAGGATCTGCTGCACCGGGCCGTCGGGCGCGACGCCTTGCTGCTGTCGGCCTCCGCCGCCGACTCGCCCGAGCTGCTCCGGCCTCGCGGCCATCGCGCGATCGGGGTCGTGTACCATCCGGGGCGCGAGCGGCTGGGCAACTACGTCCCCACGGTGCTGCCCCGCCGCTACGACGCCTTCCTCCACCTGGAGACCACCCGCGCCCTGCATCCGCTGCACGGGATCCCGGTCCGCGAGGGGGGCGAGACCCCGGACACCTATCCCTCCGGGGTGTAGGCGGGCCTGGCTCGTCAGAAGAACATCGCGAACCGCATCCAGAACGTATTGTACTGGCCGATCGACCCAGGGCCGACGATCGGGATCGGGTTGTTGAACCCGGTGTAGACGTAGTCGAAGCTGAGCCGCGTGTACTTGTTGGGCCACCAGTTCACGCCGGTCATGAAGCTGTCCATCCGCTCGGTGGAGCGCGCGGCGTCCACGAAGCCGCGGTCGATGTCGCCCCGGCCGGCGTTGAACTGCGACCACTGGGCGGCGAGCTGCCAGGCGCCGGGGCCGTACTCTCCCCGGCTTGGGATGAACGGCCGCAGCGGCTCCATCGTCGTGTAGCCCTGGAAGCCGTTGCCCATGAAATCCCGCTCGCCGGTGAGCCAGTACGAGGCGTTGACGTAGTAGGCCCACTGCGTCGACCGGCCGGTGGTCCGCCCGTCGGTCAGCATCCGGCTGAAGTTCATCATCTCGGCCAGGATGCTGAACCGGCCGTAGCGGTAGATGTGCGGCGCGACCCGCGACCGCATGCCGTCGGCCCAGACGTCCTGGTTGTAGATGTAGAACGGCAGGCCGACGACCGAGACGAAGCTGGGGTTCGTCGTCGCCTCGCCGTTGTTCAGGAAGGCGATGCTGGTCTGGTGCAGGGCGTAATTCTGGTCGCCGGCCGAAAGCCCGACGCCGCCGCCGAGCCCCTCCAGGGGCGACCCCTTCCACCGCTCGCCCCGGAACGGCGTGAAGTCCACGGCGCCGTTGTACTCGACGTTCCGGTTCAGGTCGCCGAACAGGCTGATGCCGGTGTTCGTTACGCCCGACCACCATTGCATCCGGTTGTCCAGCGCCGTGCCGCTGAACATGAGCCCGATCGGACGCTTGGCGGCCAGCTGGAACAGCGGCGAGTTGGTGATGACCGGTTCCAACGCCGGAGAGAAGGCGTAGTACTCGTAGAGCGGCGGCGCCAGCCCCTTGCCGGCGCGGAGGGTGATGTTCTTGGAGATGTGCCAGGACATGAACATGTCCAGCAGGTTGTACGTCCCCAGGAAGCCCTGGGTCCCCACCTGATAGCTCCAGTCCTTGGTGATGTTGCCGTAGAAGTAGAGACGCGCGAAGGGGATGTTGAAGTTCTGCTCGATCGTGGGGAGGTTGGCCCGATCGAAGAACGTGCCGTCCATCGTCAGCTGGTTGGTGATGTTGAGCGAGAACTCGTCGTTGTGGTCGCTGAAGCTGAAATAGCCGCCGCCGCCGTTGGGGCCGGTGCCGTCGTGGTGGTACTTGTAACGGCCCTTGATCGGGTAGCGGTCGGCGTCGGGCTTCTCGCCCCGCTCGGGGGCGAACGCGCCGGAGTGGTAGCGATCCGGGACGCCGTTGAAGCCGCCGGGGGACTCCTCGGCCGCCGTATGGGGCGTGCCGATCCCGGGGTAGCCCATGCCGCCGCGCGGTGGCGAGCCGAGGCCGCCCCCCGCGTTCGCCGCTTCGAGCTGGCGCTGGAGCGACTCGACCTGGGCCTTGAGCTGGCGAGCCTCGGCGACCTCGGCTCGGAGCTTGCGAATCTCGGCGAGGACCTCGGCGTCGGTCGTCGGCTCGGGCGCGTCGGCCGGGGTTTCCGGCGGGAGCGAGCCGGCGGGGATCGGCGGCGTGGTCGGGGTCTGGGCGGACGTTGATCCGGCCCAGGCGAGGAGGCATGAGGCCGCCAGGCAGGCGTTCCGTGCCGCATGGCGGATTTCGGGCCCTCGCACGATCACCCCCTCGACCGGCAGGCCGGCGGCCCCTGCTTCGATTCGACCGGAATAGGCGAGCCGACGTGCGGCGTTCCGTCCGGAGCTTGCGTGTTGTATCGATTGCGTCGGCCGTCGGTCTTGAGCCAAAGCGTCCGCCCCTGCCCGATTGAACCGAGGCGGTGAATCTGGGATCCTCGTTGTGCCCTCGCGAAATCGGCTTCCGAAGGCTCGCCACGACGTTTCAGTTCCGGATTCACTGTGCTTAATCCTGCCGCAAGGCCCGACCCCCGGACCTTCGCCCTCGTCGTCCTGCGGGGCGTGGGCCAGATCATGTTCCAGCCCCACGCGGGGACGGGACTTTGTTTCCTGGCGGGGATCGCGCTGGCGTCGCCGATGATGCTGGCCGGGGCCGTGCTGGGCGCCCTGATCGGGCCGGCGACGGCCTACCTGGCCGGGTTTGACCGCGCCGAGATCGAGCAGGGGCTCTACGGCTTCAACGCGACGCTGGTGGGCCTGGCCGTCCTGGTCTTCCTGAAGCCGGCCCCGCCGAGCTTCGGCCTGCTGCTGCTCGGCTGCGTGGCCGCGACCTTCGCGACCCGGCTGGCGGGGGCCTGGAAAATCCCCGCGTACACCGCGCCGTTCGTGCTGACGACCTGGCTGCTGCTGATCCTCGCCCACGCGATCTCGGGGCCGGGGATCGACGCCGCGTCGCCCCCGCCTTCGCCGTCCCCGGTCGGATTCTTCTCGGCCGTGCTGCGGGGCGAGGCCGAGGTCATGTTCGGCGCGACCGCGGCGACCGGGGCCCTGTTCGTCGCGGGCCTGGCCTTGAGCGACCCCTGGCACGCGGCGATCGCGGTGCTCGGATCGATCGCGGGGACGGCGCTGGCGGCGTATCACGGCGACCCCTCGGGGAAGATCTCGCTGGGGCTCTACGGCTACAACGCGGCGCTGGCGGCGCAGGCGCTCTTCCTCCGCCGGAAGTCGCTGACGACGCCCATCCTGGCGGCCCTGCTCGCCACGGTCCTGGCGGAATCCCTCCCGAGTTTGGGCCTCCCCGCGCTGACGGCCCCGTTCGTGGCGGCGGCCTGGATCGGCCTGGCGGTCTTGCGGGCCGAGGGCCGCCTCTTCGGCCCGTGGCGATGATCGAAGGCCTGGAAAGGATCGGAGGAACCCCATGCATCTGACGCCTCGCGAGCTCGAGAAGCTGATCATCCACCAGATGTCCGACATCGCCCTGAGGCGCAAGGCCAAGGGGCTGAAGCTCAACCATCCCGAGTCCATGGCCGTGATCTGCGCGGCGGCCCTGGAAGGGGCGCGGGAAGGGAAGACCGTCGAGGAGGTCATGAAGGACGCGGCGGCCGTGCTGACCCGCGACGACGTGATGGAAGGCGTCCCGGAGATGATCCCGTTCGTGCAGCTCGAGGCCGTCTTCACCGACGGCAGCCGCCTGGTGACGGTCCACGAACCCATCAAGTAATCCCCCGCAACCGCGACGAACCCGGAGGCGAACCATGGCCGAGCCCGAGAAGAAGCCGGACGAGCCCGGAGTCGGCGACTGGAAGCGGCATCCCGACGCGTCGCCCCACGCCGAGGAGGGCCGGGCGGTCCCGGTGGGGGGGCTGATCCTGGCCGACGGCGAGATCGAGATGAACGTCGGCCGGCCCACGACGACGCTCAAGGTCCGGAACACCGGCGACCGGCCGATCCAGGTGGGCTCGCACTACCACTTCTTCGAGGTCAACCGCCACCTGGACTTCGACCGGCCGAAGGCGTTCGGCCAGCGCCTGGACATCCCCGCGACGACCGCCATCCGGTTCGAGCCCGGCGACGAGAAGGAGGTGACGCTCGTGCCGATGGGGGGCAAGCAGTTCTGCCTCGGGTTCGCCAACCTCGTCGACGGCTGGACCGGCGACGGCCCGACGCCCGACTTCCGCCCGAACTACGAGGCGGCGGTGCGACGCGCGAAGGAGCAGGGGTTCAAGTCGACCGAGTCCTGACGCCACGAGGGTGATCGAAGGCCATGTCGAAGATTTCGCGCAAGCAGTACGCCGACCTGTTCGGCCCGACCGTCGGCGACAAGATCCGTCTGGGGGACACCGACCTCTACGTCGAGATCGAGAAGGACCTTCGGGTCTACGGCGACGAGCTGGTCTACGGCGGCGGCAAGACCCTCCGCGACGGGATGGGGTCGGACAACCAACTCACCCAGGAGGCCGGCTGTCTGGACCTGGTCATCACCAACGTGACGATCCTCGACCCGATCCTGGGGGTGATCAAGGCCGACGTCGGGATCCGCAACGGCCGGATCGTCGGGGTGGGCAAGGCGGGCAACCCCAGCACGATGGACGGCGTGACGCCGGGCCTGACCACCGGGACCGCCACCGACGCCATCACCGGCGAGCACCTGATCCTCACCGCCGCCGGCATGGACACCCACGTCCATTACATCTGCCCGCAGCAGGTCTGGGCCGCGCTCTCCAACGGGATCACCACCCTCTGGGGTGGCGGGATCGGGCCGACCGACGGCACCAACGGCGTGACCACCACCAACGGCCCCTGGAACCTGGAGATGATGCTCCGGTCCGTCGAGGGCCTGCCGATCAACTTCGGCTTCCAGGGCAAGGGGAACGCCAGCGCGCCCGCCCCCCTGATCGAGCAGCTCCGCGCCGGGGCGGCCGGGTTCAAGGTCCACGAGGACTACGGCACCACCCCCGCCGCGATCCGGGCCTGCCTGTCGGTGGCCGACGAGTACGACGTGAGCGTCGCCGTGCACACCGACACGCTCAACGAGTCGGGCTTCGTCGAGGACACGATCGCCGCGTTCGACGGCCGGACGATCCACACGTACCACTCCGAAGGGGCCGGCGGCGGCCACGCCCCCGACCTGTTGAAGGTCGTCGGCCAGCCCAACGTGCTCCCCAGCTCGACCAATCCGACGCTCCCCTGCGGCGTCAACTCGGTGGCCGAGCTGTTCGACATGATCATGGTCTGCCACAACCTCAACCCCAGGATCCCCTCGGACGTGGCCTTCGCCGAGAGCCGGGTCCGGGCCGAGACGATCGTGGCCGAGAGCGTCCTGCACGACATGGGCGCGATCTCCATGATCGGCAGCGACTCGCAGGCCATGGGCCGTATCGGCGAGACCTTCCTGCGGGCCTTCCAGACGGCCGACGCCATGAAGAAGGCCCGGGGCCCGCTCCCCGAGGACTCCCCAGGCAACGACAACTTCCGGGTGCTCCGCTATCTGGCCAAGGTGACGCTCAACCCCTGCATCACCGCCGGGGTCGCCGAGACGCTGGGCTCGATCGCCCCCGGCAAGATGGCCGACCTGGTCCTCTGGGAGCCGGCCTTCTTCGGCGCCAAGCCGAAGCTGGTCCTCAAGGGGGGCTTCGTCGCCTGGGCCAACATGGGCGATCCCAACGCCTCGCTCCCCACGCCGCAGCCGATGATGTACCGCCCCATGTTCGGCGCCTTCGGTACCACCCTGGCCAAGACCTGCGTGACGTTCGTTTCCCGCGCCGCCTACGACCTGGGCGTGAAGGAGAAGTACGGCCTGCAGCGGATCGTCGAGCCGGTCTCCGGGACGCGGGTCCTGACCAAACGGCACATGGTTCGCAACGACCTCCTGCCAAAGATCGAGGTCGACCCGCAGACGTTCGCGGTCAAGGTGGACGGCGTCCACGCGACCGTCGAGCCGCCGAAGTCGATCTCGCTGAACCAGCTCTATTTCTTCTGCTGACGCCGGACCGGCGGGAAGGATGCCGATGATCCTCGTGGAGAAGCCGCTCGGCAACGCCGACGACCCGGCCTGGGCCCAGCTCCTGGAAGGGGCCGTGATCGACCCCCTCGACCTGGACCAGTGGCAGGCACAGAAGAACCGCTTCCGGCTGAAGACGGCCGCGGGCGTCGACGTCGCGATGGCGCTCGACCGCAACACCCACCTGCGCGACGGCGACGTCCTCGCCTGGGACGAGGCCAACCTGACGGCGATCGTCGCCCGCGTGAGCCTCAAGGAGGTCATGGTCCTCCGCCTCGACGCGGTGCTCGGCCAGGCTCCCGAGGCCCTCGCTCGGACCTGCGTCGAGCTGGGCCACGCGCTGGGGAACCAGCACTGGCCGGCCGTCGTCAAGGGGACCACCGTCTACGTCCCGCTGACCGTGGACCGCAAGGTCATGGCCTCGGTGATGAAGACCCACGCTTTCGAAGGAATCACCTGCGAGTTCGTCCCCGGGGCCGAGGTCATCCCGTACCTCGCCCCGCACGAGTCCCGCCGCCTCTTCGGCGGAGCCGACTCCACGCCCCATTCGCACGCGCCGACACCATGACCACGATCACCGACAGCGAAGGCGAGGGAAGCGTTTGGCGACGATCGCGGAGCTGATGCGGGTCCTGCAGTTCGGCGATTCGCTGCTGCCGGTGGGGGCCTTCTCGTTCTCGAACGGCCTGGAGTCGGCCGTGCAGCTCGGGGTCGTGCGCGACCTGGACTCGCTGCGCGACTTCGTGCGGGCGGCCGTCGAGCAGGCGGCGACTTCCGACGGCGTGGCGGTCCTGTCGGCCTTCCGGGCCGCGGCGGCCGGCGACGCCGAGGGGGTCGACCGGGCCGACCGCGCCGTCTTCGACCGCAAGCTCAACGAGGAGATGCGGACGATGACCGTGCGGATGGGCCGCAAGCTCGCCGAGATGGCCGACCGCGTGATCGGGCCGTCGGCCGCGTCCGCCTGGCTCGGCCGCATCCGGTCGGGCTCCGCCCCCGGCTGCCTGCCGGTGGGCCAGGCCCTCGTCTTCTCGGCCCTGGGGCCCTCCGAGCGCGACGCCTTCGCCGTCCACCAGTACGGCGTCGCCGGCATGATGGTCAACGCCTCGCTCCGCCTGATGAAGATCCACTACCTCGACGCCCAGGCGATCCTCTACGAGATCAACGCCGACGCCGAGGACGCCTACGACCGCGTCTCGGGCCGCTCGCTGGACGACATGGCGGCCTTCTCCCCGGTCTTCGACGTCCTGGCCTCGCTCCACGTCGGGGCCCACGTCCGCATGTTCATGAATTGAGAGACTTTCCTATGGCGAAGAAGATCACCAGGATCGGCGTGGGGGGGCCCGTCGGCTCGGGCAAGACGGCGATCATCGAGGCGATCACGCCCAAGCTCCTGGACCTGGGCTCGCGCATCCTCATCATCACCAACGACGTCGTCACCACCGAGGACGCCAACCACGTCCGGCGCACGCTCAAGGGGGTCCTGATCGAGGAGCGGATCCTCGGCGTGGAGACCGGGGCGTGCCCGCACACGGCCGTCCGCGAGGACCCCAGCATGAACCTCGCGGCCGTCGAGGACATGGAGGCCCGCTTCCCGGACACCGACGTCGTCCTGATCGAGAGCGGCGGCGACAACCTCACGCTCACCTTCAGCCCCGCCCTCGTGGACTTCTTCATCTACGTCATCGACGTCGCCGCCGGCGACAAGATCCCCCGCAAGAACGGCCCGGGCATCACCCAGTCCGACATCCTGGTCATCAACAAGACCGACCTGGCCCCCTACGTCGGCGCCAGCCTGGAGGTCATGGACCGCGACTCCCGATTCATGCGGAGCGACCGGCCGTTCGTCTTCACCAACTGCAAGACCGGCGAGGGGATCGACCGCCTTATCGACCTGATCCGCGAGAACGTCCTGTTCGACCTCGAAACCAAGGCCCCCGCGTGACCGCCGACACGCCCCACGAACTCGCCCCGTATCTCGACGAGCCTCCGCAGCTCCGCGCCGGGGCGTTCGGGAAGGATGCGCGCCTGCTCCTCCGGTTCGAGCGCCGGGGCGGACGTTCGATCCTCGCCGAGATGGTCCGCAAGGCCCCGCTGCTGGTTCAGAAGGCCCTCTACTGCGACGAGGGGATGCCCGGCCTGCCGGTCGTCTTCATCATCACCAACTCCGGCGGCATCCTCCAGGGCGACCGCTACGCGATGGACTTCGCCGTCGGCCCCGGCGCGATCGGCCACGTCACGACCCAGGCCGCGACCAAGATCCACGAGATGGACGCCAACCACGCGACCCAGGTCCAGGAGATCAGGCTCGACGACGGAGGCTACCTGGAGTACCTCCCCGAGGCGGTCATCCCGTTCGCCCGCTCGCGGTTCCTGACCCGCACGCGGATCCGCATCGCCCCGACGGCGACCCTCCTCTACGCCGAGACCCTGATGGGGGGCCGAAAGTACTACGGCGACGGCGAGCGGTTCCGGTTCGACCTCTTCTCGTCGACCGTCGCCGCCGAGCGGCCGACCGGGGAGAGCCTGTTCGTCGAGAAGTTCCTGATCGAGCCGGGTCGCTCGCCGGTCTTCCGGCCGGGCGTCATGGACGACTTCGACGTCTTCGGCAACGTGATCCTCCTCACCCCGCGCGCGATCGCCGACGCCGTGGCCCCGCGCGCCGTCTCGGCCTGGAACAAAGCCGATGGTTGGGCCGCCGGCGTCGGCCGACTGCCCAACGACGCGGGGCTGATCTACAAGGTCGTCGCCCGGGAGTCGAGCGTCGTCCGCGCCCGGATCCGCGACTTCTGGTCGCTCGTCCGCCCCGAGGTGACCGGCCGCCCCGTTCCTCCGGAGTTCGCCTGGCGCTGAACCGGGCGGCGTCCCGGCGTGTCCGGCACCCGGAGGCCCGTCATGACCCCGACCTTGATCCTGTCGCCCCGCTTCTCCGATGATTCGATCACGCTGCGACGCGCGGCGATCGCCCTCGGCTGGGACGTGGTGCGCCTGGCGAGCTGGCGTCCGCCCGAGGACTTCGAGCCGGACGAGCCGGTCCTGTACGCGGAGCCTTTGTTCAACGAAGCGGTCGCGGAGCAATTGGGCCTCCAGGTCGTCGAGCCCCCCGAGGATTTCCTCGTGCGGCTCCCGGAGGAGTACGTCGGACGTCGCGTGCGGCTGACGACGGCCGATGAAGCCCGTTCGCTCCCCGGCCCGGTGTTCCTCAAGCCGCCCAACCGCAAGCTCTTCCCGGCCCGGGTCTTCGCCTCGGGGGCGGACCTGCCCGACATGCCCGGCGACGATCCGATCCTGACATCGGACCCCGTCGAGTGGGCTGCCGAGTTCCGCTTCTTCATCCGCGATCGTCGGGTCCGGGCCTGGTCGCCGTACTGGCTGAGCGGCGCCCTGGCCCGCGAGGGAGAGGATTGGATCGTCGACGCCGACGCGGCGGGGGCCACGAGGGATTTGCTCGATCGGCTGCTCGCGGATCCCCGAGTCGACCTGCCGACCGCCTTCGTGCTCGACGCGGGCGTCATCCGAGGCGTCGGCGCGGCGGTCGTCGAGGCGAACGAGGCGTCGGGATCGGGGATCTACGGTTGCGATCCCGTGGAGGTGCTCGACGTCCTCCGCGCGGCGACGTTCCACGTGCGCGGCTGATCGTCCGAGCTCTACGAATCCTGCGGCCTCGCCTCCGACCCGCCCACGCGGATCAGGAGGGCGGGGTCGAGTTCCTCGTCCATCTCACCCTCGTCGACGTACTTGTATCCCAGGCCGACCGACCAGTCGGGGAGTTCCAGGAGCTGGGCGAGTTCCTCGTGCCGCTCCGCCGCGAAGACGTACTCGCCGCGCAGGACCTTCTCGACGGCCGCCGCGTCGGCACCCGGTCTCAGCAGGCCGCAGAGCCTGGCCGGGTCGCCGGGGCCCGGGGGGGGCGTCTCTTCGTCGTCCTCGAAATAGTCGGGATCCGAACAGTAGGAGTCGGCGATCTCGCCGTCGGCGAACAGCCAGTAGTCGAGCACGTCGTCGTCGTGGTTGAGCACGGCCAGGACGCGGGCGTCCAGATCGCGGGAGAGGGCCGCGCCGACCGCCAGGATCGGCGCCGTCGCCTGGGTGTCGGCCTCCTCGTCGTAGACGACCACGAAGCCGCCCCGGGACGGCGTGACGATCGCGCGCCGGCCGGCGCGGGCCAGGGCCTCGGCGACCTTCCGGGGGTCGGCGCCCTTGACCGAGAAGTTGACGTAGAAGTTCCCCACGCGAGCGTCCTCCTTGGCACGTGCGTCATGTCAGGGCCGGCCGGCCCGATCGTCCGCGGGGGACGATCCGCGGCGACACGGCGGCGGCCTCATGATACCGCGGAAGTGGCCCCTTCGGACTCCCCATGCCCGGGTTCGTTCTCCCGCCACCACCGGGCGGCCCGGTCCGCGTCCCAGTCCCGGGCGCAGGAGCATCCGCCCAGGGCGCGTTCGAGGGCCAGGACGTCGGGAAAGCGATCGGCCGGCTGCTTCGCCAGGCAGGTCAGGACGATCCGCTCCAGCTCCTCGGGCACGTCCGGGCGGCGGAGCGAGGGCGCCGGCGCGGGATCGCGGGCGACGGCGAGCAGGATGCCGATCGTCCCCCCGGCGGCGAACGGCGGCTCGCCGGTGAGGAGGAAGTACGCGACCGCGCCCAGCGAATACACGTCGCTCCGGCCGTCGATCTCGCGGTCGCTCGTGGCCTGCTCGGGCGACATGAACATCGGCGTCCCGAGGATCTGGCCCTCGTCGCTCAGGTCGGGATCCCGGTCGGCCGCCAGCGGGCGGACGAGGCCGAAGTCGAGCAGCTTGGCGACGTCGTCCGCGCCCCCCCGGCGCGAGGCGAAGATGTTCGAGGGCTTGATGTCGCGGTGCACCAGCCCCGCCGCGTGGGCCTCCGCCAGCGCGAGGCAGACCTGCCGCACGAGGTACACCACCCGGCCGGGGGGGAGCGGGCCGTGCCGCTTCACCAACTCGTCCAGGCCCAGGCCCGGCAGGTATTCCATGACGTAGAAGTACTCGCCGTCCTCGGTGCGGCCGTAGTCGTAGACGTCGACCGTGTTGGGGTGGGACAGCTCGGCCGTGATCCGGACCTCGCGCTCGAACCGCTCCAGGACCTTCCCCCCGGGGTCGAAGCCGGGCCGGATCAGCTTGAGGGCGCAGGGCCGCTTGAGGAGCTGGTGCTCGGCCAGGTAGACCTCCCCCATGCCCCCCGCCCCGAGCTTCCGGCCCAGCCGGTAGTGGCCGAGCCGCCGCGCCTCGCGCGCCTGCCGCCGGAGCCGGGCGATGGTGTAGGCCCCGTGGGTGGACCAGGCGGCGAGGATCAGCAGCAGGATCGCGTCGAAGCCGAAGTGGGCAAGCGGCGTGCTCCCGCGCTCCAGCCCCAGGCGGGCCATCCAGAGCATGTCGTCCGGGTGCCGGACCTGGAGCAGCACGAGCACCGCGAACGGCAGGAGCGCGATCGAACCGACCACGAACCCCGCGCGTCGCCAGCTCGCCGGGGCGTAGATCCCGTACGAGAGGATCAGGATCGTCGCGACCAGCACGCGATGGTTGAACACGAGCTGGGCGCGGGTGGGGTCGCCGCGCCGCGAGAAGTCCAGCATCGTCTGATACTGGGCGAACGCGTAGAAGCCGGCGACCGCCAGGATCATCCCCAGCTCCATCGCCTCCAGCGCGGCGGGCGTGAACGTCCGCGAGCTTCGCAGGAGGGCGACGAGGGTCCCCAGCCCGGCGAGCAGGATCGCGTAGGGGATCGCCTGGGACGGTTCGGGGTCGCGGACCACCGCGAATTTCCAGGCCAGGATCAGGACGGTGATCAAAATGCAGGTCGTCGTCAGGCCCTGGAGGCGGCGACGCGCCAGGTCGCGGCCGCCGACCGAGGGCTGCGAGCCCGTTCCGGGCCGGATGGCCTGGTACGGCGTGAACCCCCGACGGGGCGTCTTGGCCGTCGCGGCGGCCTCGGAAGCGGCCGGTTCCCGCCGGGGCCAGACGGCCGTCGAGGACGCGGGGGGCGGTCTCAGGAAGCCGTCGCGCCCGGCCCGCTCGTCCTCGGCGAGCAGCCGGGCCGTCGCGTCGAACAGCTCTGCGTCGTCGCCGCAGGCCTCGCGCAGCCAGGGCTCGCGATCGGCCGGGTCGAGGCCCGTCGCGTGGTCGAACAGCTCGCCGACTCGGCGCCAGCGCTCCGGGGTCATGCGTCGCCCCCGCGGAGCTGGTCACCGAGCCAGGCCCGCGCCAGCCGCCAGTCGCGCTCCACGGTGACCACGGCCACGTCGAGCGCCGCGGCGACCTCGGGCACGGTCATGCCGGCGAAGTAGCGGAGCGTCATGACCTGGGCCTGGCGTTCGCTCATCGCGGCGAGGCGGTCGAGCGACTCATGCACCGCGACGACGTCCAGCCCCTGCTCCTCGAAGTAGTCCACCACGCCGTCGAGCGGCACGCGCCGCCACTTGCCGCCGCGACGGCCGGCCCCCCGGCGTCGCGCGTGGTCGATCAGCACCTCGCGCATCGCCCGCGCGGCCGAGGCCAGGACGAACCCCCGGTCCCCGGCCTTCGCGAAGACCTCCTCGCCGAGCAGGCGGATCACCGCCTCGTGGACGACGGCCGTCGGCGAGAGCGTGTGGTCCGACCGCTCGCGGGTCATCATCCGCCCGGCCACCCGCTTCAGCTCGTCGTACATCCGCGCCAGCAGCTCGTCACGCGCCTGCTCGTCGCCGACGCGCGCCCGGTCCAGGATCTGGGTCAACTCACCGCGAGCGTCCATCGTTCGATTTCACCGGAGGCCGTCGCCCGATCGCGCCAGTCCGCACGCACCGGCATTCTCCGGCAAGACGCCGGCCGAGGGCAAGCCCGCGTCGGCGGCCCGGAGGGCGCCGGGGCGTTGGGGATTCCGGCGGGGGCGGATGGAGGGATGCGGGGTCGAACTTCGCGTCCTATCCTGACGTCGTGGGACGAGCCCGGGGCCGGCCGAGGCGGATCAGCGCCTCGCCGGCCGACTCCAAGGAGAATCGCATGTCCAACCTTCCGAGACGAGAATTCCTGGCGGCCGCGGGCCTGGCCGCGGCGGCGGCCGCCGCGATCGCTTCCAAGGACGCCGCGGCCGGCGACCCCAGCTTCCTGAACAACGTCCCCGACGAGGTCCTCGACGGCGCGGAGCTGCCGACCTTCAAGTTCGCGCTGGAGAAGAGCGAGGGCAAGGTGATCGGCGGCAGCTCCGGCAAGGAGGCGACCGTCGTGCAGCTCCCCGTCTCCAAGGGGATCGCCGGCGTCTCGATGCGCCTGGAGCCCGGCGCGATGCGCGAGATGCACTGGCACGCCACGGCCGCCGAGTGGGCCTTCGTCATCGAAGGGCGGGTCCGCACCACCGTCGTCGACCCCGAAGGCGGCGCCGAGACCAACGACTTCGACCCCGGCGACGTCTGGTACTTCCCACGGGGCCACGGCCACATGCTGGAGTGCCTGGGCGACTCGCCCTGCCACTTCATCCTGATCTTCGACAACGGCTACTTCTCGGAGTTCGGCACCTTCAGCGTCACCGACTGGATCGGCCACGTCCCCAAGGCGCTGCTCGCCAAGAACTTCGGCCTCCCCGAGTCCGCCTTCGACGATTTCCCCAGGGGCGAGGTCTACTTCGCCCGCGGCGCGAAGCCCCCCGAGGGGCCGGCGGCACCCCTCCAGGGCTGGAAGCCCCCCGCGCTGACCCATAGGTACGAGCTTCTCAAGCGGCCTCCGCACCGAACCTTCAAGGGCGGTCGCGAGTGGCGGGTCGACTCGACCTCGTTCCCGATCGCGAAGACCATCACCGCCGTCGTCCTCGACCTGGAGCCGGGCGCGTTGCGAGAGCTGCACTGGCACCCGACGGCCGACGAGTGGCAGTACGTGATCGACGGGGACGTCGAGGTCGGGATGTTCGGCTCGCACGGCCGCTATCGGGCCGAGCGGCTGGCGAAGGGGGACGTCGGCTACATCCCCCAGGGCTACGGCCATTCGATCGAGAACGTCGGCGACGCGCCGGCCCGGTTGCTGATCGGCTTCAACACGGGGATCTACGCGACGATCGACCTGTCGCAGTGGATCGCCGGCAACCCTCCCGACGTGCTGGCGACCAACTTCGGCAAGCCGGCCGCCCTGTTCGAGAAGTTCCCCAGGAAGGACGTGTTCATCGCGCCTGCCGGCGAGGCCGAGTGAGAGTCGCTCGCGGCCCCGGCCGTCAGAGCGTGGCGAGATAGCCGCCGTCGACGGGCAGGGCGATCCCGGTGATGTAGTCGCTCGCGGCGCTGGCGAGGAAGACGGCCGCGCCCGCCATGTCGTCGGGCTTGGCCCATCGGCCGTGGGCGATCCTCGCCAGCACGCGCTCGTGCAGGCCGGGGATCTGCTCGCGCGCGGCCAGGGTCATCTCGGTGTCGAACCAGCCGGGGAGGATCGCGTTGACCTGGATGCGGTCGGCCGCCCAGGCCAGGGCCAGGCTCTTGGTGAGCTGGACGATCGCCCCCTTCGAAGTGGCGTACGCCGCCGCGAACGACGAGCCGAGGACCGACGTCATGCTGCCGGTGTTGATGATCTTGCCCGCCCCCTGGCGCTTCATCCAGGGGTAGACGGCCTTCGACGCCAGGAAGGCGCTGGTGACGTTCGCGTCCATCACCTGGTTCCACTCGTCGAGCGACAGGTCCTGGGGCGGCTTGCGGATGTTGATGCCGGCGTTGTTGAACAGGGCGTCGATGCGGCCGAAGCGCTCGCCGGCCTCGGCGACGGCCCGCTCGACCTCCTCGGGCTTGCAGAGGTCGGCGACGACCGCGAGCGCCTTCGCCCCGGTCTTCTCGATCGTCGCGGCGGCCTCGCGGGTCTTCTCCGGGTTGCGTCCCACCACGGCGACGGAGGCGCCGGCCCCGGCCAGGCCCAGGGCCATCCCCAGGCCGATCCCGCCGTTGCCGCCGGTCACGATCGCCGTCTTACCCGTCAGGTCGAAGAGATTCAAGGAGCCGCTCCCTTTCCGGCCCGGCCGCCCCTCGTGGGCGTCCCGGCCGCCGCGCGTCTTGCCGTCGCGGTGCGAAGGTTGGATCATGGAGGCGAATCGAGGGGGCCGGCGGAGTTCGTCCGGTCGCGTCCCCGCTCGTCCGTTCAAGGCTAATCGACGCCTCCGCCGCCGGCAAGCGAGCCTCGCCCGCGGCGAGCCGGGGCCGTCGCATCATCCGGGACGCCCCGGGAGGTCCGATCCGATGCCCGACCCGCGCTGGGAGACCCTGGCCGACATCCTCATCGACCACTCCGTCCGCATCAAGCCGGGCGAGACCCTCCTGATCGAGTGCTTCGACCTCGAAGACTCCACGCTCCCCCGCCTGCTCGTGCAGAAGGCCGCCGAGCGGGGCGGGATCGCCCTCGTGGAGACCCGCGACGCGCGGATCGTCCGCGAACTGGTCCTCCGAAGCTCGCCCGAGGCCATCGCCGCCTGGGGCCGGATCGACCGGGCGCGGATGGATCAGGTGCAGGCGTACCTGGGCCTCCGCGGCGCCCGCAACATCAGCGAGATGGGCGACGTCCCCGCCGAGAAGCTCGACGCCTACAACGCCCTCTACCAGAAGCCCGTCCACTTCGAGCGCCGGGTGACGCACACCAGGTGGTGCGTGCTCCGCCTGCCCAACGCCAGCATGGCCCAGCAGGCCGGCATGAGCACCGGCGCGTTCGAGGACTTCTACTTCGACGTCTGCACGCTCGACTACGCCAAGATGGCGAAGTCGCTGGAGCCGCTCGTCGCCCGCATGGAGAAGGCCAGCGAGGTCCGGATCACCGGG
This sequence comes from Paludisphaera soli, assembly GCF_011064595.1. GTDB lineage: Bacteria > Planctomycetota > Planctomycetia > Isosphaerales > Isosphaeraceae > Paludisphaera > Paludisphaera soli. The sequence goes on from NZ_JAALJI010000037.1 coordinate 26,857, forward strand.
CCCGAGACCGACCTGAAGTTCTCGATCGCCGGCATCCCGGTCGTCCCCTGCTTCGGGACCATGAACATCCCCGACGGCGAGGTCTTCACCGCCCCGGTCCGCGACTCGATCGAGGGCCACATCCGCTTCAACACGCCGACGATCTACCAGGGCGCCTCGTTCGACGGCGTCCGCCTGGAATTCCAGAAGGGCAAGATCGTCAAGGCCGACTGCGCCGGCGGCGACGCCGAGAAATTGATGCGCATCTTCGACGCCGACGAGGGGGCCCGCTACACCGGCGAATGGTCGATCGGCTGCAACCCGCGCGTGCTCAACCCGATGCGCGACATCCTGTTCGACGAGAAGATCGCCGGCAGCTTCCACCTCACCCCCGGCAACGCCTACGACGAGGCCGACAACGGCAACCGCTCCAAGATCCACTGGGACCTCGTCCAGATCCAACGCCCCGAATACGGCGGCGGCGTCATCGCCTTCGACGGCGTCCCCATCCGCGTCGACGGCAAGTTCGTCGTCGACGACCTGATGCCGCTGGACGCCCCCTGAACGCCCGGCCTCCTCGCGAGATCGCGGAGCGGGAAAGGACCTCGGGATTCGGATGTCTTCCCTTCCCCCCCGGTGGGGGAAGGTGGCCGAAGGCCAGATGAGGGGGACCATCAAGGCGGACCGCGCGAGGAAGCGACGGCTTCTCGGCCCGCTTGTTCCTCCGAGCGGCTTACGTGCTCGTCTTCCCCCTCATCCGGCCCTCCGGGGCTACCTTCCCCCGCGAGGGGGGAAGGGCGTTCGAGGCCGATCCGCCGCGTGTCTTTGACAGAGCACCACGGGCCCAGTACTGACGCGAGAAAGCCCATGCCACGAACCCTCCGACCGATCCGGGCGATTCGAATCGGGATCCTCTGCTGGCTGGGCCTCGCCGCGACGGCCGCCGCCCAATCCGGCGTCCAGGTCGTCGAGGCCGATGGCCGGGTCCGGGTGACATGGCCGATGTCCGCCGAAGAAAGTGGAACGGCGGTCATCAGCCTGGACGCGGAGAAACCCCTCATCGAGTCGCTCGGGGTCGCCGCCGGCGGGGCCGAGACGCGGGTCGCGACGGGCCTGAACCCGGTGACGATGTTGACGGTGGGGAGCCGCGACCTGAAGTACCCGGCGGGGTGGGTGGCGTTCTTCGACAACCCGCCGAAGCGGCCCCACCAGACGTTCCCCGTCGTGCTCGGGAAGCGTCGGGCGGTCGTGACTCGTGACGGAGCGCGGACCACCGTGAGCGTGGCCGAGGCCTCCGCCGGGTCGTTCCGCGGGGACGTCCGCTTCACGTTCTACCCGAACAGCCCGCTGATCCGGGCCGAGACGGTGCTCGCCACGGAGGAGGACGGTCGGGCGATCGTCTATGACATGGGCTTCGCCGGCGCGGGGCCGGGCTGGGAGGCGGTCGCCTGGAACGAGGCCGCGGGGCCGTTCCAGAAGGTGGCGTTAGATCCGGGCACGCCGGCGACCCCGCTCGCCGTCTCGGGCCGGGCCGTCGCGGCCGAGTCGGCCGGCGGGGCGGTCGCCGTCTTCCCGGAGCCGCACCGGTACTTCTACCCGCTGGACGAGGCGTTCAACCTCAAGTTCGCCTGGCACGGCCGGGATTACGGCGGGACGGGCTCGGGATACGGGATCGGCGTCCGCCAGGAACTCACCGGCGACCGGCGGTACGTCCCTTGGTTCAACGCCCCGCCGGGGACGGAGCAGCACCTCGGCGTCTACCTGCTGCTGGCCCGGGCCGACGGCCGCCGGGCGCTCGACGAGGTCGCGAAGTACACCCGAGGCGACCGCTACAAGGCCCTGCCGGGCTACAAGACCTTCACCAGCCACTATCACGTCGAACACACGCTCGAATATCTCCGTCGCCAGAAAGAGCAGGGGATCTCGGGCCTGCCCGTCGAGCTGGAGACGCCGGGCATGGTCACGACCTTCAAGGCCCGGGGCGTGGATATCGTCCACCTGGCCGAGTTCCACGTCGGCGAGACGCCCCGCATGGTAGACGCCGAGCGGCTCCCGCTGCTGAAGCTCCTCCACGAGGAATGCGCCCGCCTTTCCGAGCAGGGCGTACTCATGCTCCCCGGCGAGGAGCCGAACGTCCACCTGGGCGGCCACTGGATCAGCTTCTTCCCGAAGCCGGTCTACTGGGTGCTGAACCGCCGGGAGGACCAGCCGTTCGTCCAGGAAGTCGAGGGCTACGGGACGGTCTACCACGTCGGCAGCTCGGAGGACGTGCTGAAGCTGATGGAGCGCGAAGGCGGACTCATGTGGACGGCCCACCCCCGGATCAAGTCGTCGATCGGCTTCCCGGACGCCTACAAGGCCCGCGACTTCTTCCGGTCCGAGCATTTCCTCGGCGGCGCGTGGAAGGCCATGCCGGCGGACCTGTCGCGGCCGACGCTCGGCTGGCGGGTGCTCGACCTGCTGGACGACATGGAGAACTGGGGCGCCCGCAAGCAGATCGTCGGCGAGGCCGACCTGTTCCGCATGGAGCCCGACTTCGAGACCTACGCGCACATGAACGTCAACTACCTCCAGCTCGACGCGACCCCCCGCTTCGCCGACGGCTGGAAGCCGGTGCTCGACGCCCTGCGCGGCGGCCGCTACTTCACCACTACCGGCGAGGTCCTGATCCCCGAGTTCACCGTCGGCGGCAAGCCGTCGGGCCAGACTCTCGGGCCGATCGTCGAGGGGGAGACGGTGGTCGAGGCGAGCCTGGAATGGACCTTCCCGATGGCGTTCGCCGAGGTCGTCTCCGGCGACGGCCGGCACGTCTTCCGCCACCGGATCGACCTGATCGACACCGAGGAGTTCGGCACCCGCAAGCTCCGCATCCCGCTCGACCTTCGGGGCCGAACCTGGGTGCGGTTCGAAGCGTGGGACGTGGCCGGCGACGGGGCTTTCACCCAGACGGTCCGCCTCCTCGCCGACGAGACGCGGCCGGACGCCCCCGCTCGGTGAGGCCGGAGGATGTTTCACGGCAGGCAACCGAAGTCGAACGAAGCCGAGCCGCGGTCCCGGAAATCACCTCGATGGCTTTCGTCGATCCGCGCATACGTCGATCGGATCCCTCAGGCGGAAGTTCGCGGAAGTAGCCCGGGTCTCGGTCCTCCGCGCCGTAAGGTCCCCTGAAATGGAGACTAGGACGAGCGGGACGCGGCGATTAGGATGCCCGGGCGAGCCTCGGCCCGCGATCCGCCGCTTCACGCCGAGATGATGGCCGAACGACCTCCAGGGGACGGAATGAGCACTCCCGTCGAGCAAATCCGCGAATTCATCGAGTACGCCCGCACGCTGAACGGCGATGAGAAGGGCGAGGCCCAGGTCTTCTGCGACCGCCTATTCAGGGCCTTCGGGCATGGCGGATACAAGGAGGCCGGGGCCACGCTGGAGTTCCGGGTGAAGGCGGCCAAGAGCACGAAGTTCGCCGACCTGCTCTGGCGGCCCCGCCTGCTGATGGAGATGAAGAAACGGGGCGAGAAGCTCCAGAAGCACTACTCTTATGCGTTCGAATACTGGCTCCAACTGGTCCCTCAACGACCCAAGTACGTCATCCTCTGCAACTTCGACGAGTTCTGGATCTACGACTTCGACTCGCAGCTCGACGACCCGGTGGACAGGGTGGCCCTGGAAGAGTTGCCCCGGCGCTACAACGCCCTGAATTTCCTGTTCCCGGTCGAGAAGACGCCGCAGTTCCAGAACAACCGCGTGGACGTCACGCGGGCCGCGGCGGCCGACGTGGCCGGAGTGTTCAACTCGCTGGTCGCTCGCGGCGAGGATCGGGAGTCCGCGCAGCGGTTCGCCCTCCAGTGCGTGGTGGCGATGTTCTCCGAGGATGCGGACCTCCTGCCCAAGGGGCTCTTCAGCGAACTCCTGGACGACTGCCGGCGCGGGGCGAGCACTTACGACCTCCTCGGCGGGCTCTTTCGGCAGATGAACTCCCCGACCGAGGCCCCCGGCGGGCGGTACAAGGGCGTGCGCTACTTCAACGGCGGGATCTTCCAGGCCGTCCAGCCCCTGGAGCTGAACCCCGACGAGATCGACCTGCTCTTGAAGGCCGCCGCCGAAGACTGGAGCAAGGTCCAGCCGCCGATCTTCGGTACGCTCTTCCAGAGCAGCATGGGCAAGGAACGGCGGCACGCCTTCGGGGCCCATTTCACCAGCGAGACCGACATCCAGAAGGTGGTCCTTCCCACCATCGTCCGGCCGTGGCGGGAACGGATCGAGGCGGCAAGACGCTCAAGGAACTTCGCGGCCTGCTGGACGAGCTGAGGACGTTCCGCGTGCTCGACCCGGCCTGCGGCTCGGGGAACTTCCTCTACGTCGCCTTCCGCGAGCTGAAGCGGCTGGAACTGGCGCTCATGGCCCGGATCCACGCCGACTTCGGCCGCAAGGCCCAGCGCGCCGTGGGGACGCGCTCGCTGGTCGGCACCAGGCAGTTTTACGGCCTCGACAAGGAAGAGTTCGCGGTCGAACTGGCGAAGGTCACGCTGATGATCGCCAAGGAGCTGGCGATCGACGAGAGCCAGGCCTGGATGGACGGCGAGCAGCTCGACCTCCCCATCGAGTTCGACGCCGCCCTCCCGCTGGACAACCTCGATGACAACATCAAGGCGGACGACGCCCTCTTCTGCAAGTGGCCGAAGGCCGATGCGATCGTGGGCAACCCGCCGTTCCAGTCCAAGAACAAGATGCAAGGCGAGTATGGCCCCTCTTACCTGAATCGACTGCGGGAAGCCTATCCCAAGGTGCCGGGGCGCGCGGATTACTGCGTGTACTGGTTCCGCCGGGCCCACGACGAACTCCCCGCCGGAGGACGCGCCGGCCTGGTCGGCACGAACACGATCCGCCAGAACTACAGCCGCGAGGGCGGGCTGGATCACATCGTCCGAAACGGCGGCACGATCACCGAGGCCGTCTCCTCCCAGGTCTGGTCGGGCGACGCGGTGGTCCACGTCTCCATCGCCAACTGGATCAAGGGCGATCAGCCGGGTAAGTAGAAGCTCTTCACTCAGCTCGGCGATGCGGACGACAGCCCGTGGGGCGTGGTGGAAGTGGACGTCATCGGACCCGCCCTCTCCGCCGGGTTCGACGTGATTCAGGCCGTGCGGCTCAGGACGAACATCGAGTCGGGCGCGTGCTACCAGGGGCAGACGCACGGGCATGAGGGGTTCTTGCTCTCGCCGGCCGAGGCTGACGCGTTGCTGCAATCGCCGGGAAACGCGCAGGTCCTTTTCCCCTATCTAACGGGCGACGACCTGCTGTCGAACCGGCCGCCCGCTCCGCAACGCTACGTCATCGATCTGCAACCGCGCGACATCCTGGAAGCCGGGCGATACTCGCAGCTGCTCGATCGGCTGAAAGCCTCCGTACTGCCCACACGCCAGGCGGCCGCGGCGGAGGAGGCGGCGCGAAATGAGGCGGTGCTCGGTGCCAATCCCAAAGCGAAGGTAAACCAGCACCATCGCAACTTCTTGAACCGATGGTGGCTGCTGTCGTATCCACGCCCGGAGCTAATCGCTAGGATTTCGACCCTACCCCGGTACATCGTCTGCAGCCAGGTGACCAAGAGGCCCACCTTTGAATTCATAGAGACGAGAATCCGACCAAATGCGGCGCTCATTGTTTTCCCGCTACCTGACGATTACTCCTTCGGCATCCTGCAATCGGGCATTCATTGGGCCTGGTTCGTCGCCCGTTGCTCCACCCTCAAGGGGGATTTCCGCTACACCTCGGATACGGTGTTCGACACCTTCCCCTGGCCGCAGGGGCCGACGCTCCTGCAGGTGGAAAAGGTCGCCGAGGCCGCCGTGGCCCTGCGACGATTGCGTCGCGAGGTGATGTGCGAGAACAGCTGGAGCCTTCGGGAGTTGTATCGCACGTTGGACATACCCGGACATAATCCGCTACGTTCCGCGCAGGAGGCGCTGGACGCGGCGGTCCGAGCGGCCTACGGCATGAGGCCGAAGGATGATCCGCTCGCCTTCCTGCTGGCGCTCAACGGAGAGCTTGCGGACCGCAAGGCTTCCCTGCTGCCCGTCGTCGGGCCGGGACTGCCGCCCGTCGTGAAGGATGTGGCAGGGCTGGTGACGGAGGATTGCATCACCATCGCCCGATAGCCCTCAGGCCGACCCGGCTCGTTTGCGATGCGGAGATCCTCGGCGACGATCCCCCTCCGGTCCGCAGGCTCGAAATCGCACCCCGCCGTGATCGCAATCCCCGATCCCGCACCAGGATCCAGGTAAGCGATACCGCGCGCGGAGTCATCGGCCGCGATTCGCCGGACGCAACACGCGTCCCCGCGAAGTGCGAAAGCGCGCCGAACGAACCCAATTTCCAGGGGGCAAAAGGAGTATTAAAGTGTTATGGGGTCGAGGTTTGTATTCGATGGGTTCGTTTTCGGGCCGCGCGAACGAACCCGATCCGCGAGCGAGGCTCGCGAGCGATCGGCCGGGGCGGGTCGTCGTACGCCCGGGGGCGATGTGGGAGGAGGGATTACGGGGCGAAGCGCGCCGAACGAAGCCAATTTTCAGGGTCCGAGTTCGGCGGTTAAAGTCTTTCTGGAATATGAGTTGCGTCCGATGGGTTCGTTTTCGGGGTGGGGCGAACGAAGCCGATTCCGGAAGGGCGGCGAGGTCGAGAGGGGGAGGACGCCGACCGGTCCGAGCCGGTCGGCGTCTGGGGGGAGGTTCCGCCGATGCGGGTCAGTCGCACTTGAGGATCGCGCCGGTGTCGGCGCTGGTGGCGAGCTTCTGGTAGCGGGCGAGCCAGCCGGTCCTGAACTTGGACGGCCGAGGCTGCCAGGCTTCGCGGCGGGCCTTCAGCTCCTCGTCGGAGAGGCGGACGGCGAGCTTGCCGTTGGGGATGTCGATCTCGACGATGTCGCCGTCCCGGATCAGGCCGATGGGGCCGCCGACGGCCGCCTCGGGGCTGACGTGGCCGATGGACGCGCCGGCGGTGCCGCCGGAGAAGCGGCCGTCGGTGATGAGGGCGCACTTGTCGTCGAGGCCGGAGCCCTTGACGGCCGTGGTGGGGGCGAGCATCTCCTGCATGCCGGGGCCTCCGCGCGGGCCTTCGTAGCGGATGACGATGACGTCGCCGGCCTTCACCTTGCCGAAGACGATGCCGTTGTAGGCCTCCTCCTCGCAATCGAAGATCACGGCAGGGCCGGTGTGCTGGAGCATCTTGGGGCTGACGCCGGCCGTCTTCACGACCGCCCCGTCGGGCGCGAGGTTCCCCTTGAGCATCGTCAGGCCGCCGGTCTCCGAGTAGGCGTTCTCGACCGTCCGGATGACGTCGTAGGGGTCGAAGCCGTCGCCCGAACCGCCGCCGGGCCCGTTCTGCGGGGCCACGGCCTCCCCCTCGGCTTCCAGGACGGCCAGTCCGGCGGCCTGGGAGTTGGGGTCGGAGACGGCCGGGACGCTCCATGCCTGGGACGACCGCTCGCCGCCGGGGCGGACCCGGGTCATCGTCTGGGCCGATTGGAGGGCCGTGGCGCTGCGGACGTCGTAGGCCTCGATGTTCTCGCCGAGGGTCCGGCCGGTGACGGTGCGGGTGGTCAGGTCGAGCAGGCCGGGGAGGCCGCGGGCCACCTCGCCGAGGATGGTGTGGATGCCGCCGGAGCGGGCCACGTCCTCGATGTGGTAGCTGCTGGACGGGCTGACCTTGCAGATGTTGGGGGTCTTCTTGCTGAGCTGGTCGATCCGGTCGAGCGTGAACGGGACGCCGGCCTCGTGGGCGATGGCCAGGATGTGGAGCACGGTGTTGGTGCTCCCCCCCATCGCCATGTCGAGCACCATGGCGTTGTCGAACGCGGCGGCCGTGGCGATCTCGCGCGGCAGGAGGCCGTGGCCCTCGCCGACGCGGTTGAACTCCAGGGCCATCTCGACGATCCGCTTCGCGGCGTTCTCGAACAGGACCTTGCGGTCGGCGGCGGTGGCGAGGAGCGTGCCGTTGCCGGGGAGGGCCATGCCCAGGGCCTCGGCCAGGCAGTTCATGCTGTTGGCGGTGAACATGCCGGAGCAGCTGCCGCAGGTGGGGCAGGCGGCCTTCTCGATCTCGTCCAGCTCCTCGGCGGTCATCTTGCCCTGGGCCTTCTGCACGCCGCCGATGAAGGCGTCGATCAGGTCGACCGTCTTGCCGGAGGCGGTCTTGCCGGCCTCCATCGGGCCCCCCGAGGCGAAGATGGTGGGGACGTTCACGCGCATGGCGCCCATGAACATGCCGGGGACGATCTTGTCGCAGTTGGGGATGCAGATCATCCCGTCGAACATGTGGGCGTTGATCATCGTCTCGACCGAGTCGGCGATCAGCTCGCGGGAGGGGAGCGAGTACTTCATCCCGCCGTGGCCCATGGCGATGCCGTCGTCGACGCCGATGGTGTTGAACAGGAACGGCACGCCGCCGGCCGCCCGCACGCACTCCTTGACGAAGTTGCCGACCTCCTGGAGGTGGACGTGGCCGGGGATGATGTCGACGTGGCTGTTGCAGATGGCGATGAACGGCTTCTTCCAGTCGTCCTCGCGGACGCCCGTGGCGCGCAAGAGGCTGCGGTGGCCGGCGCGCGCGTCGCCTTGCTTGATCGTGTCGGAACGCATGTCGTCGTCCTCGGTCGGCGGACCGTCTGGGGGCAGGGGGACCCTCTCTGCGACCCTCGATCGTATCAGAACGCCCCCCCGCCATCCAAGTCGGCTGGGCCGGTTCGGCCCGGGTGGGCTCGCCTTGACGCCGGGGCGGGGGCAGCTAACCTCACGCCGTCGTCGGTCGCCCCCGGCCCGCCTCGCCGGCGACTTCCATCCCGAGGCGCGGGTACCTGGGAGCGCTCGATGACGTCGATCCAGGCCGACGGCCGATTCCGGAGCGGCGGCGAGGGCCACTGGCTTGCGGCCCTGGGGTTCGAGCTGGTCCACGAGCCGGGGATCTCGCGAGCCTGGCGGCTCGACCTGGCCGGCGGCTACCTGCTGATCACCGACGTCGGCGGCTACGACCTGCCCGAGGTCGGGGCCGCGGCCTCGGCCTACCGCTTCACGAGGGGCGACGAGCTGGAGGAGTTCGTGGAGGTCCTGCTCGACGCCCGGTCCCTGCACGCCTGGATCCGCCGCGCCCGGCGGAGGGCGGGATGGCGGTCGCGGGGCTCGCCTCGTCGCGACGGCGGCTAGCGCGATTTGGGCTTGCGCTTCCGGCCCGGCGGGGCGGCGGCCTGGTCGGTGACGGCGGCGAGGAGGGCGGCGAGCCGACGGCCGGCCTCGCCCTCGCAGCGGGCCAGCTCGGCCATCTCGGCGAAGCTGAGCTGGGGGTCGGGGAAGGGGAGGCGGCCCTCGGCCTGGGCGGCGGCCGAGGCGAGCGTGTAGAGCTTGTCCTTGTGCTGGACCTTCAGGCCGCAGCGCTTGAGCAGGTCCAGCTCGCGGTAGAAGGTCCGCAGGCCGATGGCGAGGCCCTTGAGGACCTCGTCGCGGGTCCGCGGCCGATCGCCCAGGAGGCGGACGAGCCGATAGAGGCGGGAGGCCCGCTGCCGCGTGATGTGGACCGACCCACGCCGTCGACCGCCCGGAGAGTCGCTCATCGAAAGACTATCCTTCCCATCAACTTCGGGCTCCTCCTTGAGCCCTCTCGGTCCTGACGTGCCGTCCTGGCGCCTGACTTCGGGCCCGATCTCGGAGAGGGGGACGACCCGGCCCGCCTCTCTCCCTTCGCGGGAATCCCTCCCCGCCGCTCACGAAACTTGAGACGCAGGCCGATAGAAAGGGTGGCCTTGTTCGTCCTGCGCGGGATGCGCCGATTTTGACGAATTTCTCAAGGACGCCGTTCGGCGGACCGATTATCGAACAAGGTGTGCCGAATCTCCAGGGTCATCTCCCCGCGAGGTGATGACCGCAGTCATCCAGTGCCCGGCCCGAGGACGCCTGTCCGATCCGACCGGGGCCGGGCCGAGAGCTGGGTGGAGTCGACGCCTTGGGCGACCGCCCGGGGGGCGCCGCGAGACTCAAGCCCGGGCGAGCCTCCTGGCAAAGGGGAAATGATCCATGTGGACGCGAAAGCGAACGCCTTCGAGACGATCCCTCCGGCCCCTGGCCGAGGGCCTGGAAACCCGCCAAGTGCTTTCCGCGTACTCGACGATCCCGTCGGCCGTGGTGTCCGGCACGGACGCCGACGGCGACCGCTGGACCATGACCCTGTACGGGCCCGGCACGCTGAACGTCGTGGACCCGACCGGCCAGGCGTTCACCCAGGCGAACGCGGCGACGCCCGACCTGATCCACACGATCACGGTCGCCGGCACGGTCACCCACGCCAGCCGCCTGGTCGGACGGGTCGAGGCGGCCGCCGGCGGCGACGGCAAGGTCTTCTTCCAGAACCTGAACGTCCAGAACAACGGCGCCTTCGGCCAGATCGACGCCAACAACGTCCAGCGGCGGGGGAACACCGCCCAGAACGGCATCGCGCTGGTCGACATGCCCGACTTCTGGCTGGGCCGGAACAGCCCCAGCGCCTCGACGATCTCGTCCGACATCCACTCGGGCTTCTTCCTGGCCGGCGGCATCACCGCCCCCGAGGGGATCAACGTCCTGCGTTTCGGCGGCGTGGACGTCAACTACACGCCCGCCGGCGCCACGCCGCTGGTGAACTCGGCGCAGAAGAATGAATTCGTGGTGAACCTCGGCCTGCCGGTCAGCACGGGGACGACGATCATCGTCGACAGCGTGACCACCAACGCGGGGACGTCGGTCGCCTCCGGGTCGACCACGCCGACGGTCAACCAGCAGAGCGTGACGTTCCTGGTGTCCGGGCGGATCAACCTCTTCCAGGCCAACCAGATCAACGGCAACACCGCGCCCGGCCTGGCGCCGACGCAGTTCAACCCGTCGGCCACGACGCCCACGGCCGGCGGCACCTACCTGGTGTCGCAGGGGGCCGACGTCACCGGCCAGATCGGCTACGTCCGGGTCGGCGGCGCCGCCACCAACTTCACCACGTTCGCCCTGGCCAGCAGCATCTTCAGCGGCAGCCCCGGCGACGTCCTGGACCCCAAGGTCACCAACTTCCTGATCGGCGGCGAGACCAACAACGTCATGCTGATCGCCCCGGGCGGCTCGCGCGACGTGTCGTTCGGCCGCGGCATGGACAACGTGGTGATCAACTCGCAGTGGATCGAGCACCTGCACGCCAACCGCGGGGCGGTGAATTCGAAGGTCACGGTCTCGCGGACGCTCGACAACCTGAAGCTCGGCGGCGACCTGGTCAACTCGCTGATCCAGTCGGGCTACACGCAGACCCTCTCGGCCGAGGCCAACTCGCCCGGCTCGGCCTTCTCGGCCGGCGGGGGCGCCTTCAACGGCGTCGCCCCCAAGGCGATCGACAGTCGGACGTTCAACTCGTTCGCCGGCCAGTCGCTCCCCTCGGCGCACGGCGGCGGCGGGATCAACGCCCAGATCGCCGGCAGCGTGGTCAACTCGGTGGTGTCGGTGTCGGTCGACCCCGACCCCTCCGGGCTCAACGACCCGGGCGAGTTCCAGCAGGTGACGTCCAAGCGGTTCCCGTTCGGGGCCCCGGAGAATGTGGTCCTGCCTCGCGGGTACATCTACGCCAAGATCGAGGGCGAGGTCGACAACTCGGCGATCCAGGGGACCCTGGTCTCGCCCGACGTGCCGTCGAACACCGCGTTCTTCGCCAAGCACGTCGACGTCGTGAAGGGCGCGACCTTCCCACCCAAGGTCGACTCGGCGCCGTTCAACCGCAAGCTGCAGTACGGCAAGGCCCAGAACGCCCTCAAGGGCCTCTGGAAGGTCTGACGGTGACGGCCCCTACCCGAGGGGTCGGCCGGATCGATCCGCGATCGGGCCGACCCGCCCAGGGGCGGGGGGCGGCGTCAGGCCTCGGGGGCCGGGGCCGGTTCGGCGGCGATGTCCCGGCGGTAGAGCCCGCCGGGGAACCGGATCTTGGCCACGGCCTCGTAGGCCCGCTCGCGGGCCTTGGCCAGGTCGTCGCCCAGGGCGGTGACGTTGAGCACCCGTCCGCCGTCGCTGACGATCCGGGGCTCGCGTCCCGCCTCGGGGTCAGGCCGGAGCTTGGTGCCGGCGTGGAAGACCTTCACGTCGGGGAGCCGATCGGCCCCCTCGACGTTCTGGATCCAGCGGTTGCGCTCGTAGGGGCCCGGGTAGCCCTCGGCCGCCATGACGACCGTGACCGAGGGCCGGGGGTCCCATTCCAGCTCGACCTGGTCGAGCCGCTCGTCGACGACCGCCTCCAGGGCGTCGAGCAGGTCGGACTTGAGCCGCATCAGGATGACCTGGGTCTCCGGGTCGCCGAACCGGACGTTGAACTCCAGGACCTTGGGGCCCTGGTTGGTCAGCATCAGGCCGGCGTAGATGACCCCGCGGAACGGCTTCCGCGCCCGCTTCAGGGCGTGGACGATGGGGACGAGGATCTCGCGCTCGACCTCCTCCATCAGGTCCGAGGTGACCATCGGGGTGGGGGAGAAGGCGCCCATGCCGCCGGTGTTGGGCCCCTCGTCGCCGTCGAGGGCGCGCTTGTAGTCCTGGCTGGAGACCAGCGGGACGATGGTCCGGCCGTCGGTCAGGGCCAGGACGCTGGTCTCGCGGCCGTCGAGCCGCTCCTCGATGAGCACGCGGTCGCCGGCCTGGCCGTAGACCCGGCGGACCATGATCTGGTCGATCGCCTCCAGGGCCTGGCGGAGCGTGCCGCAGACGTAGACCCCCTTGCCGGCCGCCAGGCCGTCGGCCTTGACGACCAGGCCGAGCGGGCAGTTCAGGACGTAATCGCGGGCCTCGGCGAAGGTGCCGAAGACCTTGCGGGCGCCCCGGTCCTCGATCTCCACCTGGACGCCGGGGCCGAGCATCTCGCGGGGGTCGAGGATCCGCTCGACCGCTTCCAGGGTCTCGGCCGCGGTCCGGCAATGAATCGTGTTGCGGATCATCGAACGGCCGCGGGAGCGGACGACCAGCGCGACCTCGCGCGAGAGGATGTAGTGCTCGGCGTCGGGCGCGCTGCGGAAGACCCGGTAGTCCGCCGTGGGGATGCCGGCCTGGCGCATCAGCTCCTTGGCGAAGACCTTGCTCCCCTCCAGCTCGGCCGCGTCGCGGCGGGGGCCGAAGATCCGCAGCCCCTCGCGCTGGAAGAAGTCGACCAGGCCCTTCGCCAGCGGCTCCTCGGGGCCGACGATCGTCAGGCCGATCCCCTCGCGGCGGGCGAACTGGGCGAGGCCGCGGTGGTCCCCCGGCTCGATCGCCACGTTCTGGGCGTCCAGCGCCGTCCCCGCGTTGCCCGGGGCGCAGTAGACCGTGGTGACCCGCGGCGACTGCTTCAGCTTCCAGCACAGGGCGTGCTCGCGTCCCCCCTTGCCGATGACCAAGACTTTCACGACGTCGACTCCCCGGAGAAAAGCACGAACCTCTCGGGCGACGCTCGCGTCGGAGCGACCGATGGGTCGTCGCGCGTCGCGGGTCGGCTCGGTCCGCCTCGGGGGCGGCCGGCCGGTCCTCGTCCGGGCCGAAGGCACGCTGTCTGAACCTCGGACGCCATTCTAATAATCCGGGGCCCGCCGCGCACAGGACCGTTTCCGCGAGACCCCCGCCGGCCGCTTCGCGTGGCGTCGCGGCCGTCGGGATCGTAAGATGGGGAAGAACCGGCCCGCCACGACGATCGGGGCCGCGTCCCGCCCTCCCAACGTCCGGAGAACTCGACCGTGAAGAACGTAGCCGTCGTCGGCGCCAGCGGCGCCGTGGGCGAGAGGATGATCCGCCTGCTGGAGGAGCGGAACTTCCCGATCTCCGCCATCCAGTTCCTGGCCTCCCCCCGCAGCGCGGGCAAGACGGTCACGTTCCGCGGCGAGTCGCACACGGTCCGGCCGATCTCCAAGGAAGCCTTCCGGGGCGTCGACATCGTCCTGTCCAGCACCCCGGGGGGCGTCTCCCGCGAGTGGAGCCCGATCGCCGCGGCGGCCGGCGCCGTCGTCGTCGACAACTCGAGCGCCTTCCGCATGGACCCCGACGTCCCGCTGGTCGTCCCCGAGGTCAACCCTCAGGACGTGGCGAAGAACAAGGGGATCATCGCCAACCCCAACTGCTCGACGATCCAGATGGTCGTGGCGCTCAAGCCCCTGCACGACGCCGCCAGGGTCCTGCGTGTGGTCGTCAGCACCTACCAGTCGGCCTCGGGCGCCGGCCAGAAGGGGATCGACGAGTTCGAGGACCAGACCCGCGCCTGGGGCCGGGGCGAGCCGATCCCCGCCCCCGCCAAGTTCGCCCACCCGATCTTCAACAACTGCCTCCCCCAGATCGACGACTTCCTCCCCAACGGTTTCACCAAGGAGGAGATGAAGATGGTCAACGAGACCCGCAAGATCATGGGGGACGACTCGATCGACGTCTGCCCGACCTGCGTCCGCGTCCCGGTCGCCTACTCGCACAGCGAGTCGATCCTAGTCGAGACCGCCCGCCCGCTCTCGGCCGAGGAAGCCCTGGCCCTCTGGCGCGAGGCCCCCGGCGTCACCGTCGTCGACGACCCGTCTCAGCTCCAGTATCCGCTCGCCGCCTCGGCCGAGGGCCGCGACGACGTCTTCGTCGGCCGCATCCGCAACGACCTGAAGAATCCCAACGCCCTCCTGTTCTGGTGCGTCAGCGACAACCTCCGCAAGGGCGCCGCCACCAACGCCGTCCAGATCGCCGAGGAACTCTTGAAGCTCGAACCCGCCCGCGCGTGAGCCGGGTGAGGAACGCAGGCCGTCGACGTCGTGCTTTCTCCCCTCGTGGGAGAAGGTGGCCGAAGGCCGGATGGGGGGGGACGTCTTGTAAGCCGTCGCCCTCTTGGTTCTTCAGCCTGGATGATCCTTCGCGAATCGTCCTTCCCCCCTCGTGGGGGAAGGTGGCCGAAGGCCGGATGAGGGGGGACGGCCGCGAAGCCTTCGCGTCCTCGCGTCGTCCGCCTGGATGGTCCCCCTCATCCGGCCCTGCGGGCCACCTTCCCCCACCCGGGGGGAAGGGAAGACGACGCCGACGTCGCTCCCTCGCATCTTCCCCTCAGCCCGCCCCCCATGCGCAACATCAAGCTCACGATCGCCTACGACGGCACCGACTTCCACGGCTGGCAGCGCCAGCCGGAGTTGCGGACGGTGCAGGGGGTGCTGGACGAGGCGATCGAGCGGCTCCTCGGGGCGCGGCCGAACACCAACGCCAGCGGCCGGACCGACGCCGGCGTCCACGCGTTGGGGCAGGTGGTCCACTTCCTCTCGGCATCGCGGCACGGGCCGGAGGTCTACCTGAAGGCCCTCAACGCGACGCTCCCGCGCGACGTCCGGGTGCTCGACGCCGCGGAGGTCCCGCAGGCCTTCCACGCCACGCTCGACGCCCGCTCCAAGCGGTATCGCTACCGGCTGGACAACGCCCAGTACGCCAGCCCGTTCGAGCTGCGCTACGCCTGGCACGTCTTCCACCGGCTCGACGTCGACGCCATGAACCGGGCGGGCGCCGCGCTCCTCGGCCGGCACGACTTCCGGAGCTTCGAGACCGACTGGCCCAACCGGCTCAGCTCGGTCCGGACGATCTACGACGTCGAGGCCTCGCGCCACGGCGACCTGGTCCACGTCGAGGTCGAGGCCGACGGCTTCCTCTACAACATGGTCCGCGCCATCGCCGGGACCTTGATGCTGGTGGGGACCGGCAAGCGGCCGGAAGGCTGGGTCGCCGAGGTCCTCCGCGCCGAGGACCGCGTCGAGGCCGGCCCCACCGCCCCCGCGCGCGGGCTCTTCCTGCTCCACGTCAACTACGACCGCCCGCCGGAGAGGGCCGACCGCCGATGAAGATCGTCCACGTCATCACCCGGCTGATCCTCGGCGGCGCCCAGGAGAATACGCTCCTGACCGTCGAAGGGCTCCACCACCGCTACGGCGACGACGTGACGCTCATCACCGGCCCGGCCGAAGGCCCCGAGGGCGACCTCTTCCGCCGCGCCGAGGAACAGGGGCTGAAAGTCGAGCTGACCCCCAACCTGATCCGGGCCGTGAGCCCGACGACCGACTGGACGGCCTATCGCGAGCTGCGGCGGGCGTTCCGCCGGCTCCGGCCCGACGTCGTCCACACCCACAGCTCGAAAGCCGGGATCGTCGGCCGCGCCGCGGCCTGGAAGGAAGGCGTGCCGGCCGTCGTGCATACGATCCACGGCCTGCCGTTCGGGCCGTTCGAATCGGCCGCGAAGAATCGGCTCTACATCGCCCTGGAGCGCTGGGCGGCCCGCCGCTGCCACGCGATCGTCAGCGTCTGCGACGCGATGACCGACCAGGCGCTCGCGGCCGGCGTGGGGAGTCCCGAGCAGTACTCGACCGTCTACAGCGGCATGGACGCCGACGCCTTCCTGAACCCGCCCCGTCCCCGCGACGAAGTCCGCCGCGAGCTGGGGCTGGCCCCGGAGCACGTCGCCTTCGCGACCGTCGCCCGCCTGTTCGAGCTGAAGGGGCACGACGACCTGATCGCCGTCGCCCCGGCCGTCCTCCGCGCCAACCCGAACGTCCGGTTCGTCTGGATCGGCGACGGCATCTTGCGGGACCGCCTGATCGCCGACCTGGAGGCGAAGGGGGTCCGCGACGCCTTCGTGCTCACCGGCCTCGTCGAGCCCGGTCGCATCCCCGAGCTGCTCTCGGCGTCGGACGCCGTGATCCACCCGAGCCTCCGCGAAGGGCTGGCGCGAGTCTTGCCGCAATCGCTGCTCGTCGGCCGGCCCGCGATCAGCTACGACGTCGACGGCGCCCGCGAGGTCGTCACCCCCGACACCGGCGTGCTCCTCCCACCCCGCGACCTGGACGGCCTCACTCAAGCCGTGATCCGCCTCGCGGCCGATCCGGCGCTCCGCGAACGACTGGGGAGCGAGGGCCGGCGGCGGTTCGCCGACCAGTTCCGGCACGAGACGATGACGGCCCAGCTCCGCTCACTTTACGAGCGGCTGCTCGCCGGCCGTACCCAGGGCGGTTGAGTCCGGAGCCTTCGCCGCCTTGCGGATCACCGCCAGGTGGAGCCGATACGCCTTCCCCTTCGCCGTGTTGAAGCCGACCACGTCCTCGATCGGCGTGAACGTCACGCCGAACTTCGCCGCGAACTCGGGAAGCTCCTCGGGCGTGACGGCCGTGATCATGGCCTCTCGGCGATCGAGCTGGGCGCGCAGGGCGGGGGCCTCTCGCGTGAGGGCGATCGGCCGGCCGTAGGCGTAGACCACGCCCGGCTCCTGGTAATTCATCAGCAGCGGGTCCAGCCCGGTCTCCGCCTTCAGGGCCGCCATCCGCTCGCCGACGACCCGCGAGACCCGCAGGGGCTCGGCGCGGGGGATCAGCCAGGCCGAGAGCAGGAACATCATCAGCCCGACGGAGCCGGCCAGCCCATAGGCCCCGCGCCAGGCCGCCCCGCGATGCAGCTGCAGCAGGCTCGCGGCCGTGCCCAGGCCGACGACCAGGCCGCAGGCGACCAGGGGAAGCCCCAGCCCCGACGGGGCCGCGAAGGCCGCCGCCGCCATCCCCACGCCGGCCGTCACGCCGATCCCGCCGATCATCCCCTGCGCCAGCCTCCCCAGGGGCCATCGCCGCAGCGTCACCGCCTGGCGGTCGACCGACTTGATCACCCAGGCGGCCAGGAGCGCGCAGGCGGGGTAGGCCGGCAGATAGTAGTGGATCAGCTTCGTCCGGACGCACTCCAGCAGCAGCATCGGCCCGACGATCCAGGCCAGCAGGTAGGCCAGGTTCGGGTCCGACTTCCGACGTCGCCAGGCCGCGAGCATCCCCATCGGCACCAGGCAGGACCAGGGGAAGAAGACGGCCGTCGACATCAAGGCGTAATAGCCCGGGATCGCGCCATGCTCCTCCAGCCCGGTCGCGATCCGCTGCATCAGTTGCTGCTTGACCGCGACCTCGACGAACTCCCCCCGGGTGGCGAAGAGCATCAGCAGATACCACGGGGCGCTCAGCGCCGTGAAGACGATCAGGCCGCGACGCCATTCCAGCCGCCGCCAGACCTCCACGACGGGGCATCCCCACCACCAGGCGAGGCCGGCGGTCGCGGCCAGCAGGGCCGGGCCGACCGGCCCCTTGGTGAGCATCGCCAGGGCGAGCAGGACCCAGAACGCGGTCGCGATGGGTCGCGACCCGCGGCGGGCCAGCTCCCACAAGCCGAGCTGGCAGGCCGTGAGCCAGAGGGCGAGGACGGCGTCGGTCGTCGCCAGCTTGGACTCCGCGACCATGATCGGCGAGACGGCCAGCATCAGGGCCGCCAGGTACCCGGCCCTCGCGCCGAACATCCTCCGGCCGAGCATCCAGACCAAAAGGCAGGTGCCGGTCCCGGCCAGCGCCGAGTGCAGCCGCATCCCGGCCGGGCCCTCGCCCAGGACGGCCGTGGCGGCTCCCATGAGCCAGTAGGTGAGGATCGGCTTGTGATGGCGGGGCTCGCCGTTGAACGTCGGGAAGAGCCATTCGCCCCGGGCCCGCATCTCGTGCACGGCCACCGCGTTGCGGGGCTCGTCGCGATCCCACAAACCGGTCCGGGCGTTACCCGCCAGGTTGAGCGCGAGGCAGACCGCGACCAGCGCGAGCGGCTCGATCCAGGCGGAGAGTCTCCCGGCCTTAGCGGTGGGAGTCGACGCCTCGGTCGCGTCGGGTTCGGCGGCGTCCTGCCCCATCACGGCGGTCCTCCATGCGGGCGAGGGTCCAGGCGTGGGTCGCCGGCGAACTTCCTCGCGAGCCCCGGCCGACGACCCCAAACCTCGCCGGCCGTAGTATAATCGAGCCCGGAAATCCGGCGAGGGCGCTTCCGCGAAGGGAACCGCGGACGCGCCCGAGGTCCTCGCCCCTCGCGGGCGGGCGACGCTCGGGGGCCAGACGAGGGACGACGCACGATGACTCCGCAGCAGAACGAGGCGGCATGCCTCCTGGAGACGGGGGCCCTCTACACCCGTCGCGAGGGACTCCAGCGCGAGGGCCGCGACCTGGTCTTCGCCGGCTTCAAGCAGGGGGCGTTCTCGCTCTACTTCGGCGACGCGCCGATCTACCACTTCGACCTGGAAGGCCGCTGGCAGCGGGCGTACGCCCGCGACCGCCACTACCTCAAGCGGCTCGACGGAGCGATCCACGAGATCGAGCGGATGCGCGAGCCCGGCGGACTCGTCATGCGGCGCCGGACCCTCGACGCGGCCGACTCCCGACGCCTCGACGAGGAGATCCGGGCCGTCGCCCACGAGCTGATCGCCGACCTGGACCGGGACGGCGGCCGTCGCCTCGACCCCCCCGACGGCAAGGCCCGGCCGATCTCCGACGACGAGCTTCGCGACTTCCTGGGCCGGATCGCCTCCTGGGACGCTCGCGCCTGGGAGTCCCACGAGGGGTCCGGCCGCCGGGTCTATCGCGAGCTGCCGTTCCTCCCCCCGGACTGCCCCAACGCCGTGGTCGTCCAGGCCTCCCTCGGCGACCGCGACGGCCGGAGCTTCGCCGGAGCCCCCGTCCGCGACCACGAGGTCCGGGACCCCGAGGCCTTCGAGAAGCACGTCCGCGACGTAGCCCGGCTGTACGGCCGACGCCTGCTCCAAACCCGCACCGCGTTCCTCGCCGACGCCGACGTGCTCCGGCTCCCCGGCGCCGACGTCCTGGCGTACCTCGACGTCGTCGGCCGCGAACTCCGGCCCGAGTCCGAGGCGGGCGTGGACGCGGACCCTCGCGAGCCCTGGATCGACTCGGTCCACGCGTTCCTCGACGACTTCGAGCGGCCGGTGGTCGACGCCGAGACCCTCCGCCGGGCCTACGATCGTCGCCTGACCCGCATCGCCCTGGGGGTGGAGTCGGGCGCGCCCGAACTGCGGCGGCTGTATGGCAAGGGGTGGGCCGACGCCGACCTGAAGTCGTTCGCCGCGCACGCCAAGGCCGCCGGCATGGAGTTGAGCGTCCTGACCCTGGTCGGGGCCGGCGGCAAGGACCGCCGCGCCGAGCACGTCGAGCGCACCAGGGGGCTGATCGAGTCGCTCCTGCTGACCCGGGGCGACCTCGTGTTCCTGCTCGACGAGCGCGAGATCGCCGGACCCGACGACGACGGCATGCGATTCGACCCGCTCGACGACGAGGAGTGGAAGGAGCAGCTCGCCCTCCTGCGCCAGGGGCTCTCCAGCCTCCGCGAGCGCGGGGTGAAGGTCGTGCCCTACAGCCTAGTCAAGCAATTCGCCTGACGGCTCGGGTCAGGCGTGATAGCGACGCGTGTGGCGGCCGCCGAGGAAGCTCTCGAAGACGAATTTGCCGAGGTCCTCGGCCGAGCAGTAGGCAGCGACGCCGTTGGAGACGCGGGCCATCTCCTGCACGAAGTTCACCAGGCCGAGGTAGTAGTAGTCCTCGATCAGGGCGTAGCTGGAGACCCGGATCCCGGCCGAGGCGCAGCGGCGCACCTCGTTCAGGGTGTGGGCCGCCGTCTTCTCGGCCGGCGGGTAGATCAGGACGACCTCGTGCCCCTCGATATGCGCCGTGGGCTCGCCGTCGGTGATGACGATGATCTGCTTGTTCCCCGCCGGCTGCCGGACCAGGTGGTTTCGGGCGAGGCGGAGCCCGGCGTGGATATTTGTGAAGTGCTGCGGCACCCGCCCCTGGGGCTTCTCCATGTCGAACCGCAGGTGGATTCGGCTGTCGTACATGCTGACCGGCTTGGGGGCCGAGTTCAGCAGCTCGCGCTCGCTCATCTTGTTGGCGAACGTATAGAACCCGATCATCTGGATCGAGTCCTGCGGGTACTGCGAGCGCACCATGGCCTGGAGCGCCATGGCGACCTTCTTGGTCGTGTAGTACTTGCCGTAGCGGCCCATCGAGCCGCTCATGTCGATCAGGACGACGGTCGCGCAGCGGGTCTGGTATTCGGTCTCGTGCACCACGTAGTCGTCGGGGACGAGGCGGATCGGCACGCCGCCCCCCTGGCGGATGTACGCATTCTTGATCGTCTCATGCATGTCGATGTTGGCGAGGGGGTCGCCGAAGACGTAGGGCCGGGTGTCCTCAAGTGACACCGTCCCCTCGCCCTTCTGCTGGGTCTCGTGGCGTCCGAGCGCGTCGCGGTTGAAGGTCAGGAACAGCTCGTGGAGCGACTTGTCCTGGATCCGCCGGAGGCCTCGGGGCGTGACGGCCCACTTCCCTTCCTCGTCGCGCTCGATCAGCCCTTCCTTCTGGATCATCTCGACGACCTCGGGCAGGTCGTCGTCGTCCACATCGTCGAGGTTGCGCAGGACGTCCTCGCCGTACTGGAGCAGGTACTCCGAGATCTGCTCGAACAGCTTGTCGGCGGACTGGGGGAGGAACTCCTGCGAGCCGTCCCACTTCGAGTATTCGTAGTTCGGCATGGGCGGATCGGGCCTCGGGAGGGAAAGCACTCTTCTCCTTCCCCCCCTGGTGGGGGAAGGTGGCCCGCAGGGCCGGATGAGGGGGACCATCAAAGTGGACGATGCGAGGATCCGATGGCCTTCTGACACGCCCCCCTCATCCGGCCTTCGGCCACCTTCTCCCACGAGGGGAGAAGGACGATTGGCGACGGCTTGCCTTTCTCCACTGACCGCGCGAGGGGGGAAGGATCGGATGAGTCCGGAGGGGGTCACCTCTGATACGACGTCCCGCCCCCCTTGGCGGACTTGTTCAGCTTGTTGTGGACGTGCAGCCCTTCGAGGATGAACTCGGCGGCGCTGGCCGTGGCGGCGAGCTTGGCCTCGGGGGACCGGGCCTGGGGGGCCAGCTCGCCGGCGGCCTCCTCGGCCCGCTTCTTGAGGCCGGGGACCTTGGCGGCGCGTTCCAGGACCTCCTTGGCGGAGAGCATGTCGCCGGTCTCGATCGACTGGCCAGACTCGAAGTACTGGACCATCGGCCGGAACTCGCGGACGTCGAAGTGGAGCAGGAAGACGTTCTTGACCGCCTCGTCGACGATCCGCTGGATCAGCTTGTCCTCATGCCCGTCCTCCTCGCTCATCGTCAGCTCGAGCTTGCCGCGCGAGCTGGAGAGCGCCGCGGCCAGGTCGCCCACGCGGGGGACGATCGCGGGCTCGCGGTTCGTCAACGCCCGACGCTCGGCGTTGGAGACGACGTTCTCCAGGTTGGCGATCGACATCCGGACCGAGACGCCCGACTGCTGATTGACGTGCGGCGAGGTCCGCGCCAGCCGGGACGCCTCCTCGACGACCTCTTTGATGTAGGTCGGCACGGCGGTCTCGGGAGTCGCGGCCTCGCCGTCGGTG
Organism: Paludisphaera soli; assembly: GCF_011064595.1. GTDB lineage: Bacteria > Planctomycetota > Planctomycetia > Isosphaerales > Isosphaeraceae > Paludisphaera > Paludisphaera soli. Next base: position 49,108 of record NZ_JAALJI010000037.1, read on the forward strand.
GAGCGGTCGAGCCAGGCGTTCTGGTCGTTCACGGCCATGCCGATCTCGCGGGTCAGCGGGTAGTGCGTCCGCACCACCGAGCCGATCCGGTCCTTCAGCGGCGTGACGATCCGGCCGCGGTTCGTGTAGTCCTCCGGGTTGGCCGAGAAGACCAGGCAGAGGTCCAGCTCCAGCCTGATCGGATAGCCCCGGATCTGGACGTCGCGCTCCTCCAGCACGTTGAACAGGCCGACCTGGATCTTGGGGGCGAGGTCGGGCAGCTCGTTGATGCAGAAGATCCCGCGATTCGTGCGCGGGATCAGGCCGTAGTGCATCGTGGCCTCGCTGGAGAGGTACCGGCCCTCGGCGTGCTTGATCATGTCGACCTCGCCGATCAGGTCGGCGATGGTGACGTCGGGGGTGGCGAGCTTCTCGTTGTAGCGGGCCTCGGGGCCGATCCAGGCGACCGGGGTGTCGTCCCCCTTCTCGGCGACGAGGTTGCGCGCGTAGCTGGAGACGGGGTGGAACGGATGGTCGTGGATCTCGGAACCTTCGACGATCGGCGTCGCGTCGTCCAGCAGGTGGACGAGCTGGCGGAGCATCCGGGTCTTGGCCTGGCCGCGGAGGCCCAGGAAGAGCATGTCGTGGCGCGAGAGGATCGCGTTCTGGATCTGGGGGACGACGGTGTCCTCGTATCCCAGGATGTCCGGGAACAGGGGCTCGCCGGACTGGAGCTTGCGGACGAGGTTGCGCCTCATCTCGTCCTTGACCGATTCCAGCCGATGCCCGCTCCGTCGCAGCTCGCCCAGGGTCCGGGGCCGATCCGTCGCCATCAATCGCCTGCCTCTCGGGTACGTCGCAAAGGATGTCGATTCACGCGGGGACCGAGGAGCTCCCGAGTCATGCTAGGGAGACTCCCCGATCAAGTCAACGAACGCCGCGACGTGCGCGGGCGGGGCCGAGGGGGCCGGTCCGCGTTGATTCGGCCGCCCGGCTTGCCGTAAGATGGCCCGGGAGTGAAAGGCGGGGGCGGGACGTCGACGCGAGAGGCGGCAAATGGCGACGGACGCGGACGCGGATACGAACGGGAAGCTGCGCGACGCGCTGCCGGATCTGACGAGCCGGATCGTGGCGACCTACAAGGGCTGCGGGTCGATCAACCACCTCGGGCACTCGTCGCTGCCGAGCTATCGCGAAGTGGTCGAGATCCTCGGCGACCTCCGCGAGATCCTCTTCCCGGGCTACGGCCGCCGCCAGAACCTGCACATGGGGAACGTGGCCTACCACGTCGGCGACCTGATCGACAGCCTCTACGACCGCCTCGGCCAGCAGCTCACCCGCGCCTTCCAGCACGACTGCGAGGCCCGCGAGCCGCTGGCGGAGTCGGAGGCCAAGGCCGAGGCCTGCACGGTCCGGTTCCTGGAGCGGATCCCCGAGCTGCGCGAGACCGCCGCCGGCGACGTGAAGGCGGCCTTCGAAGGCGACCCGGCGGCCTCCAGCCTCGACGAGATCGTCTTCTGCTACCCCGGCGTCTCGGCCGTCACCGTGCACCGGCTGGCCCACGAGCTGTACAACCTGGGCGTCCCGCTGATCCCCCGGATGATGACCGAGTACGCCCACGGCAAGACCGGGATCGACATCCACCCCGGCGCCCGCATCGGCCGCGAGTTCTTCATCGACCACGGCACCGGCGTCGTCATCGGCCAGACCACCGAGATCGGCGACCGCGTCAAGGTCTACCAGGGCGTGACCCTGGGCGCCCTCAGCTTCCCCCGCGACGAGGCCACCGGCGAGATCGTCCGCGGCAGCAAGCGGCACCCGACCATCGAGGACGACGTGGTCATCTACGCCAACGCCACCATCCTCGGCGGCGCCACCGTGATCGGCCACCACTCCGTCGTCGGCTCGTCCGCCTGGCTCACCCGGAGCGTCGCGCCGTACACGACCGTGACCATCGAGAACCCCAGGCTCCGCTATCGCGAGAGCCCCGACGTACGCCCCGACGACGCCTACCCCGAGCGCCTCAACTACCAGATCTGACCCCCGCCGCCGCCACCGGGACGGCTCGCGAAGACCAGCCAGCCCCCGGCGCGGAGGCTGGGAAAGCGGCCGGGGTTGGGGATCGGGGCGGCGGTGACCTCGTCGAGCGGGATCGCCTCGTCGATGCGGAAGCCGGCCGACGCCAGCTCGCGCCTCAGCTCGCCCCAGCGGTAGAGGTGGACCTCCATGCCGGGGATGCCGCGATAGAGCATCCGGCGGTCGCCGAACTCGTCGCGGCCCCCGAAGAGGCGGAGCGCCTGGCGGAGGAGCCAGCGTCGGCCCTGGGAGTCGCGGAGGTTGAGCCAGACGTTGTGCGCGTGGAGCGCCAGCCGCCCGCCCGGCTTCAGGACGCGGGCGGCCTCCGCCAGCGCCCGACGGCGGGCGTCGCGGCCCCGGATCATGCCGAGGGTGCTGAACATCGACGTGGCGTAGTCGAAGCTGGCGTCGGGCAGGCAGCCCAGGTCGCAGAGGTTGGCCTGGACGGTCAGCAGCCGCGTCCCGGCCTCCTCGGCCTTGCGTCCCGCCACCTCGAGCATCGGCCTGGCCAGGTCGATCGCCACGACGTCGAAGCCTCTGGTGGCGAACCGGACCGCGTGCCGGCCCGCCCCGCAGCCGAGGTCGACCAGCCGCCCCGGCGTCCTGAACCGCGCGTCGAGAGCCTCGGCGTCGGCTTCGAAAAGCGGGTGGCCGGAAAAGTAGGCGTCTTCCTCGGCGGCGAGCCGGGGGGTGTTGCAGTACTCCCAGAGAGGCGCGTCGACGCCCTGCGGGAGCCGCCAGGCGGGGGGAGGGCGTCGCGTGCTCATGGGAGGGTCTCGTCCTCAGCCGCCCAGGGACGTCGCCAGCACCTTGCCCGAACGCGGGGGGAGTTCCAGCCCCCGGACATGGCCGTCCTCCACCCGGACGGCCTGGTGCGACCAGGGGTCGGCCAGCTCGACGCCGTCGGCGACCTGGTCGTGCACGGCGAGGTCGATCCGCTTCGGCTCGGTGCCGGCGTTGAACGCGACCAGGACGGCCTCGTCGCCGAGCTTGCGGGCGTGCGCGAAGACGTCCCCCTCGGCCTGGAGGACGCGGAACGAGCCCCGGCGGAGGGACGGGCGGGCCCGGCGCAGGGCCGTCAGGCGCTGGAAATCGTGGAGCAGGTCCCTGTCCCAGGCGTCGTGGTCGTGCCAGGGGAAGGCACCGCGGTTGGCCGGGTCGTGGCCCCCCTTCATGCCGATCTCGTCGCCGTAGTAGATCGACGGGGCGCCGGGGTAGGTCATCTGGAAGAGCGTCGCCAGCCTAAGGGCCGAGACGTCCTCGCGGGCGAGCGTGAGGAACCGGGCCATGTCGTGGCTGCCCAGCAGGTTGAGCATGGAGCCGGTGATCTCGGGCGCGTACAGGCCGTGCAACCGCTCGATGGCCGCGGCGAACGCCGGGGCGCCGGGCTCGGGGATCGGGAAGAGGCTGGTGCGCTGGAGTTCCGGCAGGTCGACCTCGCCGCGGGCGAAGAAGGCGAGGCAGGCGCGGGTGAAGTGGTAATTCATCACCGCGTCCCACATGTCTCCCTGGAGCCAGTGCTGGGCGTCGGTCCAGACCTCGCCGACGATGTAGGCCTCGGGGTTGGCGCGGCGGACCCGGCGGCGGAACTCGCGCCAGAACTCGTCGTCCTCGATCTCGTTGGCGACGTCCAGCCGCCAGCCGTCGATGCCGAACTCGACCCACTTGACGGCCACGCCCAGCAGGTATTCCCGGACCTCGGGATTCTGGATGTTGAACTTCGGGAGGGCCGGCAGGTTCCACCAGGCCTCGTAGTTCGGCGCGACGTCCAGGTGGTAGGCGTTGACGGGGAAGCCGCTGACCTTGAACCAGTCGACGTAGGCCGAGTCCGGCCCGTTCTCCAAAATGTCGTGGAACTGGAAGAAACCCCGGCTGGCGTGGTTGAACACGCCGTCCAGCACCACCCGCATCCCGCGGTCGTGGGCGGCGTCGATCAGCCGCCGGAGCGCGGCGTCACCCCCCAGCATGGGGTCGACCTTCTCGTAGTCGTGGGTGTGGTAGCGATGGTTCGAGGCGGACTGGAAGACGGGGGTGAAATAGATGGCGTTGACGCCCAGCTCCTGGAGGTAGTCCAGGTGCTCGGCCACGCCGACGAGGTCGCCCCCCTGATAGCCGTTGTAGGTCGGGGGGGAGCCCCAGGATTCCAGGTTCCCGGACTTGGGGACGCTCAGGCTGCGGGCGAAGCGGTCGGGGAAGATCTGGTAGAAGACGGCGTCCCGCACCCAATCCGGAGTCTCTGGTCTTTCCATCGTCACGAGGCGCTCCCGGTCTCTGCATCCATCTGGCCGAACTCGGATCCGGCCCGCCATCCTAGCAGATCATCCCACCTCGATCTTCACCCAGTACATCTGGCCGCGGTCCCCCCGGATCCGCAGGTCCTCGAGCATCGGACGGAACTCCAGCTTGGGCTGGCCCTTGTAGAGCGCCTTGCGGTTGACCCGGACCTCCAGCTTACGCTTGAAGTCGACCAGCTCGGGGCTGAGCCAGACGTCGAGCCGGCCGACGCCGCTCACGGTCAGGTCGACGAGGTTGCTGAGCGTGCTGGTCCGCATCTTGAGGGTCGCCGGGTTGAGGTTCCGGCCCAGGGGATCGACCGCCTCGGCCGAGGTGGTCCGGCCCTCGGCGAAGTTCTCGACGACGATCCCGTGGCGGCGGTCGTCGCAGATCCGGGCGGCGGACGACTCGAACGCGCGCGGGTAGGGGTCGCGTCGGCGGGGTTCCATCCAGTCGAAGAAGGTGGGGATCTCCTCGGGGAACTCCTCCAGGCCGCGGCGGCTCAGCTCCATGTAGGTCACGTCCCAGACCTTGAGGATCATGGGCTTCACGTAGTTGTTGTAGATCACCTCGTTCGCCGCCGGGGCCAGGTCGCCCATCATGCAGAGCAGGGGGAGCCGCTCGTGCTGCGAGAGGCTCCGGGGGACGTACTTGGCCGGGAAGCCCGAGACCGCGACCACGCCGGCGAACAGGTCGGGGTGGCCGAGGCCGAAATCCCAGGCCATGTTGCCGCCGGCGAGCTGGCCCGCCAGGAAGACGCGGTCGGCGTCGATGCCGTAGCGCCTCCGGGCGTCGCGCAGGGCCAGCTCCACGGCGGCGTGCTCGCCGGGCGTGTAGTGGTAGTCGGTCGCCCCCTCGGCCGCGCCGTACTCGGGGGCGATCAGGATGTATCCTCGACGCGCCGCCTCGGCCTGCCACTGCTCGACGGCCGCTTCCGGCCCGTCGCCCGAGTGCAGGACGACCACGGCCGGATAGGACCGCAGCGGGTGGTACTCCGGGGGGAGCTTGGCCAGGTAGCGGGTCGGGATCGAGTCCTCGGCCTCGACGACGATCTCGACGGGGCCCTTCTCGGCCTCGTCGGCCGCGCGCCTCAGGGGGGGCGGCATCAGCTTGCAGAGGCGCTGGGCCAGCTCCATGCGTTCGAGGCCGGGGGCGTCGGGCGTGCCGTCGGGCCAGCTCAGGTCGTCGAGCCGGGCGAGGGCGTCCTCGCGATCGGCCTCGTCGCCGGTCAGGTACTCGGCGATCCGGTCGCGGGCCTGCCAGAGGACGTCGGCGCGGGCCAGGTCGACGACGGCCGCGTCCTGGCCGACGACGTAGCCGGACATCGCCAGGGCGAGCTGCGCCTCGTCCGTCGGGGACGATTCGGCCTTGGCCTTCCGCCACGCGGCGAGGCGTTCGCGGACGACGTCGGGGGCCTCGGCCAGGGCCCGCTGGACCTCGGCCAGGCGAGCCTTCCAGGCGGCGTGGACCTGGGGCGCGAGCTTCAGCTCGATCCGCCGCAGGTCGTTGCGGACGGTCAGGTCGGCCTGGGCCTGGTCCTCGTCGCGGCGGGCCAGCTCCCGGGCTTCGACCTGCAACTCGGTGGGGATCTCGACGCCGTCGAATGTCTTCAGCAGCCCGGCCGCCTCCTTGAACCGCCGGGCGCGGCGGAGGGCGTCCACGTCGGAGCGGCGCTGGGTGGCCTCGGCCTGGACGATGAACTGCCGGGCGCTCGCGGCCCGCTCGGCCAGGTCGCTGTCGGGGAAATCCGCGATCAGGCGGTCGAGCTCGGCCTTGGCCTCGGGATACCAGCCGGCCCCCATCAGGAACCGGACGACCCGCTCCCGCTCCGCCTGGTTCTCCTTCTCGACGCGGTGCAGCAGGCTCATCAGGACCGGCCGGGGCACGGCTCGGGTGGCGACCTGGCCCTGCCAGAAGCCGTCCACGCCCCGATAACGGATCACGTTCGGGCTGATCTCGTTGATCGCCTGCTCCATCGCCACCGGCCTGGAAGCGGTCCCGAAGTACTGGAACTTGCGACGCCCCTTCTCGTCCCAGGGCTCGGCCGCGACCCTCACGACCGCCTTGGGCATCACGCCGGCGTGGACGGTCATCGGCTGGACCAGCGAGAACTTCTCGCCGGTGCGGAGGAGGTTGTCGGCCGTCACGCGCTCGACCTTGGAATCGCGGACGACGATCTTCTTGAGGCCGTCCCAAAGGTACAGGAGCGTGTTGTCGCGATCGGGAGGGGCGAGCGTCCGGTAGGCCACCCCGTTCTTCATCACCACCGTGTCGCCGCGAGCCGCCAGCGTCGCGCCGGCGATCGCGAGGGCGATCGCCAGGGCCGGCCGGGTCGCGATCGGCCCGGAACGGGTCCTCGTCGAGGGTCCATGCATCAAAGCCCGCCTCCCTGAGCTCGTCCCACCGCCGCCGAAACCCTCCCGGCGCCCGCCGCAAACTCAAGCATAGCCGACGCCCGGGCGCGGCGTCCCCCCCACCAGACGCGAGTTCCGCCGGTCCTGAGCGATGTCGCGGTTCTCGGCCTTGTGTGGACGCTCCCCGGGCGCCATTTATTCTATCGGGCGGGGCTGCGAGGCGGGCTGGCGGCGGGGGGGCCTCGGTCGTAACCTGGATGTCGACGTCCGACCGGAGGAGCCTCGACGCGTCGAGGATCGCGATGCCCGACGAGCCCATCAAGTTCCGTTGCTACCGCTGCGGCAAGCTGCTCGGGGCCCCCGCCCGACGCGCGGGAGGCGTGGCGACGTGCCCCCAGTGTCGGGCCGAAATCCAGGTCCCCGAGCCCGGGCCGGGCGACCCGACGTCCCCTCCCGAGCCGGCCTTCCCCGCCCCCGAGGAGCCTCGCGAGGAGCCCTTGTTCGCCGCGCTCCTCGCGCCGGAGCCGGCCGGCGATCCGGTGATCCCCCCGATCCGCTACGACCCCCCGTCGATCCGCCCGCCGGCCGCCGGGGCCGACGCCCCCCGCGCGGCCGACGTCGTCCTGGCCCCGGCCGTGGTCCTGGCGTGGTCGCTCCTGGTCCTGGCGGCGATCCCCTCGGCTTTCGTGGCCGGCCTCCTGATCGGCCATTTCGTCTGGAAGTGATACGGACTCTAT
>NZ_JAALJI010000038.1 GCF_011064595.1 Paludisphaera soli
GTTCTCGGAGAAACCGTTTGAACCAGTTGGCCCGGAGATAGAGGCCGGTGGTCAGGACCATCCGCGTCCGGGCCGGCAGGTCGGCGGCTCGCAGCATGCCGACGATCTTCCCGCCCGTCCGCGAGGCGGTCCAATCGTTGATGACGCGGCACGCCTCGCCGGGGCGGCCGGAGAAATCGACGGTTTGAGGGTCGAGGGCGAATCCATTGCGGAGGGTCGCTCGGTAGGTGTCGAGCAGGGGATAGCTTTCCTGGACCCACACGGAGTTCGCCGTGCGGATCTGATACGAATGGTCCTCCGCGTCATCATTGAGGTCGCGAACCAGGCCCGCGTAGGCGCGGTCGTCATCTGGGAGACCATCCGGCTTGTGCAGCACACGGGCGATCTGCCGGGCCGTCTCCCCCCGCGCGCCGACGTAGACGAGGGCGAGCCCGGCCGACAGGCAAGCGGGCGAGGCCAGCAAGTTGCCGGGACGAGCCCGCAACCTGTGGAAGAGGTCGAGCGCGAACGAGTTGTTCGCGCGGACGACGGCCTCCGCATCCTCGCGCGGCGAGGCGGCGGGCCGAAACAGGGGGAGTGTGGCGGGCCAATCCGGCGGTGCGGCCGGCTTGACGGCCTGCGGGGCTCGCCAGCATCCGACGAGCGCGGCGGCAATCAGCGGGACGGCAAGCGACCTCGCCCAGGATGCACCGTCGACCATCGCTCCCCTCCCGCCGGCGTCGGTGATACGGTCGATGATCCGTGATCGCAGCGTTCTCCGGCGGACCGCACCTTTTGAGATGCTACTCCGCCTTCTGCAGCGTGTAGACCGACACCACCTCGGGGCGGATGACCTTGTCGCCGGACTGGAAGCCGGGGCGGATGCGGGCGGCGAGGGTCTTGGCGAGTGCCGGGTCGGCGGTGGGCACGGTGGCGACGGCGCGCTGGCGGCGGGGGTCGAAGGCGTCGCCGTCGGCGCGGAAGGGCTCGACGCCCTGGCGGTAGAGGACGTCTTCGAGGGCCGTCTGGATCGAGGCCAGGGTGCCGCGGAACTCGTCGGCGTCGGGGGCGACTGCCGCGGCCATCTTGCCGACGTCGTCGTGGAGCTGGATCAGGTCGACGAAGATCGGCCGCTGCATCTTCAGCAGGACGTCCTGCTTGTACTCCTGCAGCTCGGCGTGGAGCCGGTCGACGATCCGCTCGCGATTGGCCTCGGCGCGGACCTCGCGGTCGAACTGGGACTGGAGCCCGTCGAGCTTCCGGCCCAGTTGATCGCCGAGTCGGGCGACGGCCTCGCGGATCTCGTCGGCGATCGACGGCTCAAGGGCCGTGGGCTCCTCGGGCCCGGACTCCGGCTCCAACCCGGCGTCGACGGGGACCGGCTCGGCCTCGGCGGCCAGGGCGGCCTCGACTTCGGCGTAGTCGGCCGGCGGGACCGCCTCGGGCTCGGCGTCGGTCGGCGCGGTGGCGTAGGGGACCTCGGCCTCGGGCTGGGGCTCGTCGCGATCCTCGGTGTCGGGTGACAAGGCCGGGCGCCTCCGGGACGAGGGGTCTCGATCTCCAAAATCCTTCCCCCCTGGCGGGGGAAGGTGGCCGAAGGCCGGATGAGGGGGGGACGAGCGAGAAGGCCGCCGGAGTCGCAGCAAGGTCTTCCCGGGGCCGACGGCTGTGCGGGCCGAGCTTTGAAATCCGAAGCTCCCCGCGCGCGTCCCCCCCCTCATCTGGCCGCTCCGCGGTCTGTCTTCCCCCGCCAGGGGGGAAGACATGAACACGTCGAAAGACGTTGCTTTGCCTGCTCGTCCGCCTTGATTGTCCCCCTCATCCGGCCCTGCGGGCCACCTTGCCCCAGCAGGGGGGAAGGGATGCTCAGGCGCCGGCGGCGGCCTTGAGGGCCTGGAGGGCCGGCTCGTAGTCGGGCTCCTGGGCGATCTCGGGGACGATCTCGACGTAGGTGATCTTGTTGGAGGCGTCGACGACGAAGACCGAGCGGGCCAGCAGCGGCACGGGGAGGCCCTGGATCAGCACGCCGTAGTGCTCGCCGAAGCTATGGTCGTGGGCGTCCGAGAGGTTGGCGATATTGTCGATCTGGGCCTCGGTGCAGAACCGGGCCTGGGCGAAAGGCAGGTCCGTGCTGACGGTGTAGGCGGCCACCTTGTCGCCCAGCTCCTTGAGCACCTCGGCGAAGTGCTTCGTCTGCTTGTTGCAGACCGGGGTGTCGAGCGAGGGGACGACGTTGAACAGCCGGGGCTTGCCGGCGGTCTCGGCCAGCGTGACGAACGCCAGGCCGGCGCCCACCGCCTTGAAGTCGGGCGCGGCGTCGCCGGCCTTGAGCTTCGGGCCCGCCAGCTCGATCGGGTTCCCCTTGAAGGTCACTTCGCCCTTGCGCGTCTCGGCCATGGTTCGTTCTCTCGCTCGTGAAATCCGGGGGTTCGACGGCCGCGTCTCGCGGTCGCCCTCCACCTTAGCCGCGCGTCGCGAGGCGGTGCAAGCCGCGCCCGGCCGCGTCTCTGGCGTCGATCGCGAGTCGGCGGCTAAGATGAAATTCGTTCCCGATCCCCGCGCCGCGCGTCCGCATCCGAGATCCGCCCCCATGGCCGTCCGCCGTCACCCTTACGAGTTCGACGTGATCGTCGTCGGCGCCGGGCACGCCGGCGTCGAGGCCGCCCTGGCCCCGGCGCGGATGGGCCTGCGCACGGCCGTCTTGACGATGAACTGCGACACCGTCGGCCAGATGAGCTGCAACCCGGCGATCGGCGGCGTCGCCAAGGGGCAGATCGTCCGCGAGGTCGACGCCCTCGGCGGCGCGATGGGCGTCCTCACCGACGCCTCCGCGATCCAGTTCCGGCTCCTCAACCGCGGCAAGGGGCCGGCCATGCACAGCCCCCGCGCCCAGTGCGACAAGAAGGCGTACCAGCTCCTCGCCAAGCTTACCGTCGAGCGCCAGGCCAACCTCACCCTCCGCCAGGAGATGGTCGAGGGCCTGGTCGTCGAGTCGGGCCGGATCGCCGGGGTCCGATGCCGGGGGGGGGCCGACTACCGGGCGAAGGCCGTCATCCTGACCACCGGCACGTTCCTCCAGGCCCTGATGCACACCGGCGAGGTCAAGACCCCCGGCGGCCGCGGGGGGGACGCGGCGGCGATGGGACTCTCCGGGAGCCTCCGGGAACTCGGCTTCGAGCTGCGACGGTTCAAGACCGGCACCCCCCCCCGGCTCAACGGCCGGACCATCGACTTCGACCGGCTGCAGGTCCAGCCCGGCGACGCTGAGCCCGTCGCTTTCTCGTTCCTCACCGACCGGATCGTGCAGGCCCAGATCCCCTGCCACATCACCGCCACCACGCCGGCCGTGCACGACCTCATCCGGGCGAACCTGGACCGCGCGCCGATGTACTCGGGGCAGATCCAGTCCACCGGCCCGCGCTACTGCCCGTCGATCGAGGACAAGGTGGTCCGCTTCGCCGACCGCGACTCGCACCAGATCTTCCTGGAGCCCGAGGGCCGCGACACGCTGGAGTACTACTGCAACGGCATCTCCACCAGCCTCCCGCGCGACGTGCAGGAGGCGATCATCCCGCTGATCCCCGGCCTGGAACACGCCGAGATCATGCGCCACGGCTACGCCGTGGAGTACGACTTCGCGCCGCCGGAGCAGCTCGGGGCGACTCTGGAGACCAAGGCCGTCCCCGGCCTCTTCTTCGCCGGCCAGATCAACGGGACGACCGGCTACGAGGAGGCCGCCGCGCAAGGGCTGGTCGCCGGGGTCAACGCGGCGCTCGGCGTGAAGGGGGAGCCGCCGTTCTTGCCGGACCGCTCCTCGTCGTACATCGGCGTCCTGATCGACGACCTCGTGACCCGGGGGGTGGACGAACCTTACCGGATGTTCACCAGCCGCGCCGAGTATCGGCTGCTCCTCCGCCACGACAACGCCGACCTCCGCCTGACCGAGTCGGGCCGTCGCGCGGGGCTGGTCGACGACGCCCGCTGGGCCCGCTTCGAGGCCCGCCGCGACGCCATCGACGGCCTTCGCCAACGGCTCAACGCGACCCGTCGCGGCGGGACGGCCCTCTTCCAGGTCCTCCGCCGCCACGAGACGACCTGGGACGACCTCGTCGCCCTGGACCCCGAGCTGGCCGAGGCGGGCTACCCCGCCGACGTCGTCGCCCAGGTGACGGTCGAGGCGAAATACGACGGCTACGTCGGCCGCCAGGTCGAGCAGATCGAGCGATTCAAGCGGCTGGAGGACAAGACGATCCCCGCCGACCTGGACTACGCCGCCGTCGCCCAGCTCCGGGCCGAGGCCCGCGAGAAGCTCGCGCGGGTGCGGCCGCGATCGCTGGGCCAGGCGGGACGCATCAGCGGCCTGAATCCGGCCGACCTCGCCACGTTGCTCGTCCACCTACGTCGCCGCAACCCCGCGACCGCCGCGGACGAATCCATCCGCTGAGCTTGCCCCGAGCCCGGAAACCGCGAGGCCCCGTCTCCCTTCGCAGACCTTGATCGCCACCCTTCCGTACCCAGTCGCGGAAGGCAACCGAGATTGACAGAAACCCGCATCCGGTATTTGCTGGGCGGCCTGACGTTCCTTGCCGATCTTCCGAAACCCAAGACCGCAGCCTCCACCCTCTCCCCTCATCTTCCCATGAAGGGGCGAAATCGGGCGAGGAGGGTCGGAGTTCTCACGGACGGTGCCGGAGTTGGGGAGGGACGGGGGCTCTGGGCCCGGCTCCTCCTGGATTGACAATCGAAGCCGAGATTTTACAATTGGCTAAATCGGCAATTTCGGTAATTTTTATAGGCTTCGCAGATTTTAACGCTTAGGCTCTCATCAGGGGCGTTAACGGGCTCGGGACGCAGGATCGCCGCCGCAACGATTTCGGGGACGTGACAGGGACGTTTCGCAAGGAGGCCGAACGGGGCGGGCGTCGGGATCGCACAGGGTCGCCGAAGAGGCGTGATGCGGGTCCGACTCGACCCCGATTGGATAATCGGGACTCAACCAACCATGAAGACCGTTTACACGACGGGCGAAGCCGCGAAGATCTGCAAGGTCAGCCAGCAGACCATCATCCGTTGCTTCGACTCGGGCCAGCTCAAGGGATTCCGCGTGCCCGGCTCGCGGTTCCGGCGGATCCCTCGCGAGGCGCTCTATCGCTTCATGAAGGACAACGGGATCCCGACCGACGCGCTGGAGAGCGGTCGCCGGCGGATCCTGATCGTCGACGACGATCAGGCGGTCGTCGACCTGGTGGCCGAGGTCCTGGACGCCGACGGCCGGTTCGAGCACAAGGCCGTGAACAACGGCTTCGGCGCGGGGATGCTGGCCAAGGAGTACCACCCGGACCTCATCATCCTCGACGTGATGCTGCCGGACATCAACGGCCAGGCGGTCTGCGAGCTGATCCGCCAGGACCCGAGCATCTCCGACATCAAGATCATCTGCATCTCCGGGATGGTCGAGGAAGACAAGATCGCCGACCTGAAGACCTCGGGCGCGGACGATTTCCTGCACAAGCCGCTGGATATCGATCAACTTATCGCCCGGATCTGCCGACACCTGGATATGGAGACCAGCCCCAACGCCTGAGCGCGGGTCGTTCGTCGTCCGACCCCGACCCATCCGAGGACGGGGCGGAGGGCGAGAATGGGGTCGGGAAGGAGCCCGATCGTCGTGCGGTTCCAAACGGGACGAAAGCCGCCGGGTGAGCCCCTGCTCAGCCGCCTGAACGGGCTGACGCACCTGCCGGTGCGCCCCCAGTCGGTCCGCGCCGTGATGGCCGCGCTGGCGGCCGAGCCCGAAGGCGACGACGAGGCGGCCGTCGACCGCGCCTCGCGGGCGCTCCTGGACGTCGACCCGGGCTGGCAGCTCGCCGAGAGTTCGCCGGCGAGGCGGGGCCGGGTCCTCGCCCGAGCGGCCGACTCCGCGTGGTGGCCGTCGACGCTCGCCGTCGGCCCGGCCGCCGAGGCGTTGCAGCGGCTTTGGAGGCACGCCGCGGCCACGGCCCTCGCCTGCCGCAACCTGGCCCGCGAGCACGACGACCGCGACCCCGCCGGCCTGATCCGTGCGGGGCTCCTGCACGGGCTGGGCCGCTGGGCCGTCGCCGCGGTCGACCCCGACTGGCTGGCCCGCTGGATGGCCGAGCCCGACCGCGACGCCCGCCGCCGCCGCGAGGCTGTCGACCTGGGCGCCGACCTGCGCGACGTCGGCCGCCGGATCGCCGAACGCTGGGGGTGCGAGCCCCTGGTGGTCGACGCCGCCTGGCTCCACGGCGAGGACGACGCGGCCCTCGACGCCGCCGCCCGCGAGCCGCATCGCCTGGCCCTGGTCCGCGAGGCCGTCCGCCGCGCCGAGGCCACCCCCTGGGCGCTCGACCCGCCCGAGGGACGCGAACCGGGGATGCCCACCGAGCCCCACCTCCGCATCCTCGTCGCCGAGGTCCAGTCGCGCTGCGGCTCCGCGTTCGCCGCCGACGACGCCACGCCCCACGAGGAGCGGATGACCCGCGAGAACGCCCGGCTGAGACTCCGACTCGCCGAGCTTTCCCGAACCGAGGCCAGCCAGCGCCGGCTGATCGAGGCGATCGCCGACTCGGCGAGCGACGAGGACCCCGAGGGCTGGAGCCTTCGCGCCGGCCGGATGTGGTGCGGCGAGCCCGAGGTCAACGCCGCCCGCGTCGTCTGGCGCGGGCCCCCCGCCGATCCGGCCCAGGCCGCCGACCCCCTCGAGCTCGAGGCCGAGCCCGAAGCCACGGATCCGTCGCGCCGGGGGGCCTCGTGGACGATCCCCCTGGAGGCGTCCGGCGAGGTCGTCGGCGAGGTCCAGCTCTGGCTCGACGGCGACGTCGACGCCCTCCGCGATCGGCTCCGACCGACCCGGGTGGTCGACGCCTGGAAGGCCTGGGCCGCCCGCGTCGCCGACCGCGACCTGCTGGAACGCCGCCTCCGCGCGGCGGTCGAGGGCTGCCGGGCGTCCGCCCGCGCCGAACGGGGACGCATCCAGGCCGCGAAGCTCGAGGCCCTGGCGGAGTTCGCCGCCGGCGCCGGCCACGAGCTGAACAACCCGCTGGCCGTGATCGTCGGCCGGTCGCAACTCCTCATGGCCCAGGCCGCCGACCCCGACGCCGCGCGCTCGCTGGGGATCATCCTCGGCCAGGCCCGGCGCACCCACCGGATCCTCCGCGACCTGATGTTCATCGCCCGGCCGAGCGAGCCCCGGCCCCGGCTCTGCCGGCCGGCCGAGGTCCTCCGCGCGTGCCTGGCCGACTTCGAGGCCGAATGCGAGTCCCGCGGCATCCGCCTGGAAGGGTCGTTCGACGAGCCCGAACTCCAGGCCTGGATGGACCCGGAAGACCTCCGCCACGTGGCCGAGTCCCTCCTGCGGAACGCCATCCAGGCCGTCGCCGCGCCCGCGGGCGGGTCGATCCAGCTCCGCGCCGGCCGCCAGGGCCGCGAGCTTCGCCTCCGGGTCGCGGACTCCGGCAAGGGTGTGGGCGACGCCGAGGCCGTCCACCTGTTCGACCCCTTCTTCTGCGGCCGTCAGGCCGGTCGCGGGCTCGGCCTCGGCCTCCCCCGCGCCGCCCGGATCGTGGAACGCGCCGGCGGCGCCCTGTCGTGGACGTCGACCCCCGGCCAGGGGTCCGTCTTCCAGGTCCGCTTCCCCTGGGGCCGCCCCCCCGAGGAGCCCGCCGCGAAGAGCGCATGAGGCCCCGCGCGACAGGGGCTCAAGGAGTCGCGCGGGCCGATCTCATGACGGGACGTCGCTCAGGCGATCGCCTGATGAAGCACCATGCCGTCG
Source organism: Paludisphaera soli (assembly GCF_011064595.1). Taxonomy (GTDB): domain Bacteria; phylum Planctomycetota; class Planctomycetia; order Isosphaerales; family Isosphaeraceae; genus Paludisphaera; species Paludisphaera soli. The sequence continues at coordinate 7,772 of NZ_JAALJI010000038.1, forward strand.
GCGATCGCGTGGCAGTCCGGGCAGAGGAACGTCACGTTCAACGGCTCCTCGTAGTCCCAATGGTGGCGTTGCAGGCGCTGGCGGCGACGGCACCAGGAACAGCACTTGGGGCGATCGATCAGGCCCAGCGACTCGGCCAGGGCCGCCGCGTAACGCGCCGAGCGCGTCCGCATCCGCCGGGGCTTGAGCGAGTCGAGACAGATCTCCAGATGACGGCCGAGACGGGCGAAGAGGGCGTGCTGGCGCTTGCGACGGATTTTTTTCATCGTGCGCAACCCGTAGAATGGTGTCGGTGGCCACCTCAGATCGAACGCCGGGAGACGGGACCGAGCGAGTACGAGCCGCGAGCGGGCTGGATGTGACGTCCCTGAACGACCTCTTCCTGACGGCTCGTTCTCGACATCTCCAGTATAGAGCAAAACCAGGACCGACCTTGCCCCCTCTACTCACCTTACGAGGACCGGCAGAGGCAGGTTCTCGCAATTAGACCGAATACGCGGGCGAATCAGCGATTCCAGCCTTCCCGCCCCGCCCTCGCATGACGGCCCGTGCATCGGTACGAGGGCCGGCGCGGCCTGATGTTCCTGGACAGGTAACGGGCACTTCTGCATACTTTGGACGCAGGTCGGGACCCCGGGGTTCGCACGACGGGAGAGCGCTGGACGATGGCTTCGGATCTTGAACATCGGCCCGATAGGTTCGCGTCGGATCGTCGCGGGTTTCTCGCGGGCCTCGGGGGCGGTTTGATCGGCCTGGGCGGCCTCGGGCGCGGTGCGTGGGGCCTGGCGAGGGCCGACGAGGCGTCCGACGGCGCGGACCGTCGCATGATCGTGCGCACCGAGCGGCCGCTCAACCTGGAATCGCCCTCGGCCGCGCTCGACTCGTTCCTGACCCCGAACGACGCTTTCTTCGTCCGCAGCCACCACGGCGCGCCGGCGGTGGGGCTGAGGCCGTGGGAGGTCGTCGTGGAGGGCCTCGTCGATCGGCCCCTCAAGTTGAGCCTGGCCGAACTGGGGGCGATGGAACCGACGACGGTCCCGGCCGTCCTCCAGTGCGCCGGCAACGGCCGGGGGCTGTTCCGGCCCCGGATGCCGGGCCTGGTCTGGGAGCGCGGCGCGGTCGGCCACGCGGAGTGGTCGGGCGTGCGGCTCGCGGCCCTGCTGGAGAAGGCCGGCGTGAAGCCCGAGGCGGCCCACCTCCACTTCATCGGCGGCGACGTCCCGCCGACCACCAAGGCGCCCCCGTTCATCCGCAGCATCCCGCTGGCCCGCGCGCAGGCCGACGACGTGCTGATCGCCCTGAAGATGAACGGCGAGCCCCTGCCCGTGCTCCACGGCGGCCCGGCCCGGCTGGTCGTGCCCGGCTGGGGGGGCAACGCCTGGATCAAGTGGGTCCGCCGGATCGTCGTCTCCGCCGAGGAGGCGCAGACCTTTTACATGCAGACCGGCTACCGCATCCCGCGCGAGCCGGTCCCGCCCGGCCAGACGCCCGACCCCAAGTCGCTCGTCCCGGTCGAGTGGATGAACGTCAAGTCGCTCATCACGTCGCCCGACCTCGGCGCGACGGCCCCGCTCGGGCCGATCGAGGTCCGCGGCGTCGCCTGGACCGGCGAGGGCCACGTCGTGAAGGTCGAGGTCTCCACCGTCGAGGATCCGACCTGGCGCGAGGCCGAGCTGCTGGACGAGCCCCGCCAGGGGAGCTGGCGACGCTTCAAGATCGCCTGGACGCCCCCCGCCGCCGGGAGCTACACGCTCCAGGCCCGCGCCACCGACTCGAAGAGCCAGGTCCAGCCCGAAGTCCCCCCCTGGAACAAGAGCGGCTACCTCTGGAACGGCTACGACCGCGTCCCCTGCGTCGTCTCGCGAGCATAAATTGATGAAAACACTCTTGATCTTGGTGACGCTGGCGGCGATCGCGGTCGCGGGCCTCATGGTCGGCCAACGCCTCCAGCAGCGACGCGCCCTCGCCGAAGCGGCCGCGGAACGCGCCCATCTCGAGGCGGCCCGGGCTGCCGCGCAGGCCAAGGCCGAAGCGGCCGCGCCAGCGTCCGAGGACGCCGACGACGACGACGACGACGAGGCCGCCTACCGCGACGTGATGGCGAAGCGGGCCCTCACGGACAACTGCCTGGTCTGCCACGAGGAAGGCATGTTCACCGGCCAGCGGCTGACCGCCGCTCAGTGGAAGTCCGAGATCGACAAGATGCTGGGCTGGGGCGCCGTGCTCCCCGAGGCCGACCGCCGGCCCGTCGAGGAGTACCTGACGCGGCACTTCGGCGAGGCGACGCCCGTCCCGCCGCCGGGCCGCGCCCACCTGGCCGACGTGCCGACCCACGAGATCCCCGGCGACCCCGCCGAGGGCTCCGCCGGGGCCGACCTCGCGAGCGGCGGCAAGCTCTACCTGGTCGTCTGCGCGAGCTGCCACGGCCCGGCGGCGCTCGGGACCGAACTCGGCCCGGCGCTCGTCGACCGCGCCGTGCTGACCCACGGCGAGGATTACCACAAGGTCGTCCGCGAGGGCCGTCGCAAGATGCCGGCGATGAACAGCCTGCTCACCGCCGACCAGCAGCGCGACATCCTCGGCTGGCTCCGCGGCCTCGACCGCGACGCCGCCGGGGAAGTGGCCTCGAAGTGAACTGAACGAAGGCCTCAGCCCTGGGCGAGCATCTCGCGGGCGAAGAGCGAGGCGCCCAGGACGCCGGCGTCGTCCCCCAGGGCGGCCAGGGCGAACTTGATGGTCTTGTTCGGGTCGGTGATGATCTGCTGGCGGGCCGACGCGGCGATCATGTCCAGGAACGGCTGGCCGAGCGCCAGGGCCATGCCGCCGCCGATGACGACGATCTGCGGGCCGAAGACGTTGACCAGGCCGCCGAGGCCCAGGCCCAGGTAGAACGCCGCGCGCTCGACCTCGCGGATGGCGACCTCGTCCTTGTCGCGGACGGCCTGCGCCAGGTCGCCGCTCTTGAGCCGCCCCTTGCGGAGGATCTTCTCGCCCAGCGGGCACGACCGCTTCTTGGCGGCCTTGACCAGGCGGTTCGACAGGGCGGTCTTGCTGGCGAAGGCCTCCATGCAGCCCTTCGAGCCGCAGCCGCAGCGGGCGCCCCCCGCCTTGACGACGATGTGGCCGATCTCGCCGGCGTTGTTCGTCGAGCCGGCCACGATCCGGCCGTTCTGGATCAGGCAGCCGCCGATCCCGGTGCCGACGAACGCCGCGATCACGTCGCCGTAGCCCCGGGCGGCGCCCAGCATGAACTCGCCGTAGCCGCCGACGCGGACGTCGTTCTGGACCCGGACCGGCACCCCGAGGGCGGCCGCCAGCTCGGGGCCGATCGGGTAGTTCTTGACGTTCAGGTTGGCGCTGAAGAGGATCACGCCGGCGTCCACGTCGAGCGGGCCGGGCGAGCCGATCCCCCCCGCGGCCAGATCGCCGCGCCGGAGGCCGGCCTGGTCCAGGGCCTCGTCGACGCATTCCAGCATCGTCTTCAGGATGGCCGGGCCCCCCTCCTTGGCCGGCGTGTTGCGCTTGCCCCGGCCGAGGATCCGGTTGTCGTCGGCGACGACCCCGGCCATGATTTTCGTCCCGCCCAGATCGACGCCGATCACGGGAGGGCCGCCGCCCTGAACTGCCATAGGATGCGCTCCAAGCCCGATTCGCGACCGCGGCGCGACCGCCGCCTCCGTCGTCCGCACGATTCTACCGGACCGCCGCGGTCCGCGTAACCCGTCTGGCGCCGGCGAGGGGCCGAGGCGCGGCGGTCAGTCGGCGAGGAGTTCGTCGAGATCGTCGGCGTTGAGGGTCTCGCGCTCGATGAGCCGGGCGGCCAGGCGGTCGAGGGCGTCGCGGCGGGCTTCCAGGATCCCCCGGGCCTTGGCCATCGCCTCGTCGACGATCCGGCGGACTTCCAGGTCGATCTCGCGGGCGGTGCGCTCGCTGTAGCCGCGCGCGGCCGAGGGGCCGCCGGGGCGTGCGGCGTCGCGGTCGCCGCCGTAGCGGAGCCGCCCCAGGACGGGGCTCATGCCGAAGTCCAGGACCATCCGCGAGGCGATCTCGGTCGCCCGGCTCAGGTCGCTGGTGCAGCCGTCGGACGCCTCCCCCAGCGCGATCTCCTCGGCGAGCGTCCCCCCCAGCAGGCCGCAGATCGCGTTCTCCAGGGCGGTCTTCGTGTGCAGGAAGCGGTCGTCCTCGGGGCGGTAGAGCGTGTAGCCCAGCGCCGCCGCGCCGCGGCCGACGATCGAGACCTTGTGCACCGGGTCGGTCTGGGGCAGGCTCCGGGCCACCAGGGCGTGGCCGGCCTCGTGGTAGGCGATCCGGGCCTTCTCGTCCGGGCGGAGGAGCCGCTGGCGCTTCTCGGGGCCGGCGATCAGCCGCTCGATGCCCTCCTCGAATTCGGGCCGGCCGACGTGGTCCTTGCCGCGTCGGGCCGCCAGCAGCGCGGCCTCGTTCACCAGGTTCGCCAGGTCGGCGCCGACGAACCCCGGGGTCATCGCGGCGATCTGCCGGAGGCTCAGGTCGTCGGCCAGGGGGACGACGCGCGAGTGGACCTTGAGGATCTGCTCGCGGCCGACGAGGTCCGGGCGGTCGACGACGACCTGGCGGTCGAACCGGCCGGGGCGGACGAGCGCCGGGTCGAGGGTCTCGGGGCGGTTCGTGGCGGCCAGGAGGATCACCCCCCGGTCGGCGTCGAAGCCGTCCATCTCGACGAGGAGCTGGTTGAGCGTCTGGTCGCGCTCGTCGTGGCCGCCGGAGCCCCCCGTCCCCCGGGCCTTGCCGATGGCGTCCAGTTCGTCGATGAAGATGAGCGACGGGGCCTTGGCCTGGGCCCTGGCGAAGAGGCCGCGGACCCGCGCCGCGCCCACGCCGACGAACAGCTCGACGAAGTCCGAGCCGGAGAGCGAGAAGAAGGGGACGCCGGCCTCGCCGGCCACGGCGCGGGCGAGCAGGGTCTTGCCGGTGCCGGGGGCGCCGACGAGCAGCACGCCCTTGGGGATCCGCCCCCCCAGCGACTGGAACTTGCCCGGGGTGCGGAGGAAGTCGACGACCTCGCGAAGCTCGGCGACGACCTCGTCGTGGCCGGCGACGCTCTCGAAGGTGACGCGGGCCTCGTCGGCCCCGTAGACCCGGGCCTTGCCCTTGCCGAAGGCGAGCGGCGAGCCCACCCCGCCGGAGCGGGCGACCACCAGGGTTAAAACCGCGACCATCATCAGGAACATCGCCGTGGGGAGGGCCATCGCCCAGGCCGGCGACGGGGCCGATTCGGCGTCGTAGTCGCCGCCGGGGACGTGGGCCTCCAGCAGGCGGATCAGGTCCTCGTCGTGCTCCATGCCGAGCCGCGAGACCCGGTAGAGCGCGGGGGCGGCCCCCGGCGAGGCCGGGGCCAGGCGGCCCTCGATCGACGTCGGGCCGACGCGGGCCGACGCCACGCCCCCCTCGGCCAGGCGTTTGCGGAACTGGCCGTAGGGGAGGTCCCGGACGGGGGACCGGAGCGGGGCGGACAGGGCGAACGCCGTCAGGGCGACCGCGACGGCCGTCGCGAGCAGGCCGAGATTCCGTCGGCCGCGCCGGGTGCGGTGCGAGAGCGCGTGCGACAGGGAGAGCGAGAGCGGGAAGCGATCCGTCGGGGAGCGTTTCATGGTGCTCACTTCGTCATGACGATCGAACGGGCGGAAACCATCGGAGAGGACGGGGGCGTCACACCGCCGGCGCGTTCTTCCCCAGGCCCCGGGCGGGGTCCGGGCCCCGGCCGCCGCCCGGCTGCGGGCGCGCGAGGGGCATGTGGGGGAACGACGGCTGGGGCTCGATCCGGCGGGCCTTGGAAAGGTCGATCCGCTCGTCGCTGAGGTTGACCTCGAAGCGGTGGTTGCCGACGAGCTGCAGGGGGAGGCGGACGGTGAACGTGCTCCCCTGGCCGAGCTGGCTGCGCAGCTGGATCTCGCCGCCGAGGAGCCGAGCCAGCTCGCGGACGATCGACAGGCCCAGGCCGGTCCCCTGGTGCTCGCGGGTCAGCACGTCGCCGGCCTGGCCGGGGGCCTTGGCCTGGCGGAACTTCTCGAAGATCGTGTCGCGGTCCTCCTCGGCGATGCCGATCCCTGTGTCCTCGACCTCGAGGACCACGAACCGGCCGTCGGTCCGCGCCCGGAGGGTCACCCGGCCCCCCTCGGGCGTGAACTTGATCGCGTTGGAGAGCAGGTTGTAGAGGATCTGGCGGATCTTCCCCGGGTCCTGGCGCAAGAGCGGAATCGCCTCGTCGAGCCGGCATTCCAGCGTCACGTCCTTGCGGTCGGCCATCGGCCTGGTCAGGTTGGTGAGCGCCTCGCAGACGTCGCGGATCGAGAAGTCCTCGCCGTGGACCTCCATCTTGCCGCTCTCGATCTTCGCCAGGTCGAGGATGTCGTTGATCATCCCCAGGAGCATCTTGCCGGAGGTCTGGATGTTCCCCACGTATCGCCGCTGCCGCTCGTTGAGGTTCTCATTGCCGCCCAGGACCTCCGAGAAGCCGATGATCGAGTTCAGGGGGGTCCGCAGCTCGTGGCTCATGGTGGCGAGGAAGTCGCTCTTCAGGCGGTTCATCTCGTACAGGGCCATGTTCGCCTGGGCCAGCTCGTCGACCTTGTGGTCGAGGTCGCCGTTGACGTCGCGCAGCTCCTGCTGCATGGCGACCAGGTTGTGGAGCATGCGGTTGAAAGCGTGGGAGAGGTCCTCGAACTCGTCGCCGGTCTGGATCTGGCTGCGGATGTTCAGCCGGCCGGCCGCGATGGCGTCGGAGACGTCGCGCAGGTGCTTCACCGGCTTGACGATCACGTAGCGGACGATCATGTACGAGGAGACCATCGCCAGCACGGCCGTCACCAGGGCCGCGGTGATCAGCACGGCGCGGTTGCTGTTGATGGCCTTCTTGGTCTGCTCCATCGGCACCCGCACGACCACCGCGCCGGCCAGGTCGCCGGCCTTGACCGGGACGATGTGCTTGCCGTCGGCGGACGGCCGCCAGAAGTGGTTGTTGTCGACGTGGACCTGGCCGCCGCCGAGGTCGTCCAGGCCGGAGTCGTCGCGGCTGTGGCAGTCCATCAGGCAGCTCGGCTTGAAGGTCACCGCCTGGATGTACTGGTATTCCTTCTGGTCCTGGGAGATCCGGTCCTCCCACATCTTCGTGCCGTCCGCGAACGTGTAGGGGTTCGGGCGGGGGGTCCCCGTCTTGATGAACGCCTCCTCGTCGGCCGACGCCTTGAGGAACCGCGCCAGCGCGGCCCTCTCGAAGTCGTCCGAGGGCTGCTTGGCCGGGTCCTTGTCCTTCTCGCCGTAGGCCTTCAGGACGGTCGCCTTGACGTTCGGCAGGTCGTCGAGCGGCTGCAGAGCGCCCCACAGGGTGTCGATGATCGATTCGAAGTTGTAGTTGCCCAGCTTCTTGTAATGGATGTTCATCAACGTCGGATTGACGAGCATCCGGGCCGTCTGCGTGGTCTGGTTCTTGACCAGGCTCTCCGTCTTCAGGCCGTAGAGCAGGAAGCTGACGACGACCAGCATGAAGATGCCCAGCCCGAAGATGAAGCGGCATTTGCGCTCCAGGCTGGTCTCGCCGAGCAGGTGCTTGAAGCTGCGATAGGACACCGGTCAATTCCCTCAACCAGGCTCCGGGGCCGACCGCGGCGCGGCGATCGGGGCCGGGTCCGCGCGGGTCCATGCGACACGACCGAGCTTCCCACCCCCCTGGCGCCGTCGCGAGAGGAATATCCAACCTAATCGAAACCACCGACCCTGGCCAGTGCGAGATCCGGCCTTCGCGCGGCCGGGCCGCGGGCCCTTGGCGTCCGCCCGAGGGTTCCTGATAGGATTCAGGTGGTCGCCGCTCCCGGTCGCCGATCCGCCCCCCCTCCCCTCGCCAGGAGATCCCCGATGTACGTGGTCTACGGGACGTTCGTGAAGCCCTCCTCGCTCGACGGCTGCCTGGCGCTGGCCGACCAGGCCCTGCGCGACCAGGGGCTGGTCGTGGTGAAGGGGGCGGACGGGGCCGACTACCTGGTCGTGGGGGGCGACGACTCCGTGACCCTGACGATCGTCTGCGTCCCCCAGTCGAACGGGACCTGGATCGTCGTCTCGGCCTCGTCGCCCGACGCCGACCTGGCCGCCCGGGCTCGCGACGTGATCCGGGGGATGATCGAGTCCGCCCCCGCCCCCTGACGCCGGGCCGGGGCCGCCCGATCGACTTGCGGTTGACCGATCTTGAGGATGGATCTAAGATCCCGCCGATTTCCAGGGGAACATCGGCAGCGCCCGGTTCCCCCTCGGTCCGCCGACCATCCAGGCTCATGGAGGAGCAACGACGATGCGAGACCACAACAAGGCGTTCTGCCGCCTTGTGGCCGAGACCTTCGACTGCCCGACGCCCATCGTGGAGTTCGGCTCGTACCAGGTCGAGGGCCAGGAAGGCTACGCCAACCTCCGGGGGATGTTCGCGGGCAAGGCGTTCATCGGCTGCGACATGCGGCCCGGCCCGGGCGTCGACCGCATCGAGGACGTCTCGGCCGTCGGCATGCCCGACGAGTCCGCCGGCGCGGTCCTCTGCATCGAGACCTTCGAACACGTCTTCGAGGTCCGCCGCGCGTTCGACGAGGTCTACCGGATCCTCAAGCCGGGGGGGGTCTTCGTGATCACCTCGCCCCTGAACTTCCGGATCCACGCCTACCCGGACGACTACTGGCGGATGACCCCGAGCTGCCTCAAGCGCATGATGCGGCCGTACGACGCCCGCGTCGTCGGCTCGCAGGGCTTCCGGGCGTTCCCGCACTCGGTGATGGCGGTCGGCGTCAAGGCCCCCGCCCCGGCCGACTTCCAGGCCCGCGCCCGCGCCCTGATCGCCGGCTACGACCGCTGCCTGGCCGAGTTCGAGGCCGCGATCCCGCTCCGCCAGAAGCTCCGCAGGCGGCTGGGCATGCTGTATCGCTCCAAGGGCGAGCGGCAGGCGGCGGCCGGCTACTACCACACCGAGTTCAGCGTGGAGACCGGCGCCGAGTCCGTCGCGGCGACGTCCGCCGCGGCCGCGCGGGAGCACCGCGTCGACCCGGCCGCGAACGGCTCCCCCATCCCCATGATCCACGACACCAAGGGCCAAGGCGCATGGCGGCATCCCTCGATCGCGTACTGATCCTCGGCCTCGACGGCGCCACCTGGAGCGTCCTCGACCCGATGCGGCGTCGCGGCGTCATGCCGAACCTCGACGCCCTGCTGGGCTCCGCGGCGCACGGCGTCCTGACCTCGGTCGAGCCGCCGGTGACGACCGCCGCGTGGACCTCGATGTCCACCGGCTGCACGCCGTCGCGGCACGGGGTCTTCGACCACCGCTACTACGACGCCGCCGCCGACCGGATGAAGGTCAACCACTCCGGCCGCGTCCGCACGCCGAACCTCTGGCGGATCCTGTCCGACGCCGGCCGGTCGGCCGCCTGCCTGAACGTCCCCGGCCTGTTCCCGCCCCCCCGGCTGCCGAACGGCGTGGTCGTCTCGGGCATGGACGCGCCCCACCTCGACGCCGCCCTGCAGGGCTCGCCCGAGTTCGCGGCGAGGCTCAAGGCCGAGGTCCCGGACTACACCCTCCGCTACTTCTGGAAACGCGCGCCCCAGACCCTCGACGAGCTGCGGACCAACGCCGGGCTCACCGTCGAGAGCTTCCGGGGACGCGCCGAGGGGGGCCTGCTGGCCGACCGGATGTTCCCGGACTGGTCCGCGCTCATGGTCCAGTTCCAGAACCTGGACCCGTTCCAGCACCGGGCCTGGCGCTACCTGAACGTGGACGAGACGGGGATCGACGACCCCGAGTGGAACGCCGCCGCCGAGGGGGTGATGCGCGGCCTCGACCGCGCGATCGGCCTGCTCGGCGAGCTGGCCTCGGCGCGAGGGGCGGCCGTCCTGGTCGTCAGCGACCACGGCTTCGGCCCCTGCGCGGGCCGGATCGACGTCAACCAGATCCTGCTCGACGCCGGGGTCGCCCAGCGGGCGGGGCTGGGCCGCAAGCTGATCCGTCGCGGCCGCCAGGCCGTCGACCGGCTGCGGGTCTGGGAGGCCAAGCGGCACGACCCGACGGCGCGTTCGGCGTCGTTCGACCAATCGGTCGCCGGCTCGTTCCCGTTCGACTGGTCGCGGACCCTGGCGTTCGCCCCGCACCAGGACACGGCGGCGATGGTCTACGTGAACTCGCCCTCGCGACGGGGCTCCACCCGCCACGCCGCCCCCCTGTTCACCCCCCGCGAGATCGACGAGGCCCGCGGCGCCGCCGCCGACGCCCTCGCCGAGGCCCGCCACCCGGAGACCGGCCGGCCGCTCTTCCCGAAGATCATCGACACCGCCGAGGCCTACGGCGTCGACCCCGCGCGGGAGGGCTACCCCGACCTCATCGCCCTGCCCGACGCCCCCTTCTGGGTCCGCACCAAGCTGGGCTCGTCCGGCGCCGGCAGCTGGGTCCACGCCGACCCGAACCTCACCGGCACCCACCGCCCCGAAGGCGTCGTGGCCCTCGCCGGCGCGGGCCTCGCGCCCGGCCGGAACCTCCACGGCCGCCTGATCGACGTCGCGCCGACGGTCCTGGACCTCCTGGGCCTCCCCGTGCCGTCGTTCATGGAAGGCTCGCCCATCGGCGCCGCCCGCGCGGTCGGGTCCGCCAGCCGCCTCGACCGGCCGGCCAAGCAGCCGCTCAACGGCCCCCACCAGCCCGCCTTCGAGTACACCGACGAGGAGCAGGCCATCCTCGAACAGCGGCTCGCCGACCTCGGCTACCTGGAGTGATCCGGAAGCGGGACCCCAAAGCCTTCCCCCCGCGCGGGGGAAGGTGGCCCGCAGGGCCGGATGAGGGGGAAGACGAGCGAGAAGGCCGATGGAGCCCTGATGAGGCTCGCCGAGGCCGTCGGTCATGCGGGCCGGACGTCGACTCCCATGCTCCCCGCGAGCGTCCCCCCTCATCGGGACGCTGCGCGGTCTGTCTTCCCCCGCGAGGGGGGAAGACCATTGCTCCCCACCACGTCGACTTCAGATCAGGTCCAGCCGCCGGCGGGGGCTGTGGGAGCGGTCGCAGGACGAGCAGACGCCCTCGATGAGGAAGCGGTGGCCCGTGGCGCGGAAGCCGTGGGCCCGGCTGACCTCGTCGCGGAGCTTGAGCAGGTCGTCGTTGCGGAATTCGACCACGCGGTGGCAGACCGTGCAGTGCAGGTGGTCGTGCGCGGGATAGCCGTAGTCGTGCTCGTAGGCGGAGCGGTTGGTCAGGCGAAGCTCGCGCAGGAGGCCGGCCTCGACCAGCAGGCGGAGGGTCCGGTAAACCGTGGATCGGCTGATGGCGTGACCGGCGTCGTGCAGGTCGCGGACCAACTCGTCGGCGTCGAAGTGCTTGTGCGAGCTGTAGATGTGCCGGACCAGGGTGCGCCGGGGATCGGTGAGCTTCTCGCCCCGGATCTCGAGGAACTCGCGGAACTTGTCCTCGGGCGATTCCTTGACGTCCAGCGGGGTCAAGTCGTCGGCTTGAGTCTTCGCCACGGCCGCGTCCTTCCGTCCAAGCTGCGAGCTTGCACCTGGGCTCGATCAGATCCATCGCGTATCAAGAATGGTTCTCCATTGTAGACGACGATCGGCCCGCTGACCAGTCGGGCGCGCGGACGGGCCCGGGGACGGTCGCGAGTCCGCGCCGCCCCGGGATGGGTCGATCCGCATGGGCTCCGGCGGGCTGGTTCAGCGGGAGTCGGCCGGGGTCAGGGGGATGACCGGGGCGGAGGTCGCGGGGAGCGGCGGCAGGACGCGGCTGACGCCGGGGGCCGCCAGGGGAGTCCGGCTCGGCGCGGCGAAGGCCGCCGGGGCGGCGAGCGGCGGCGACGCGGGGCCGGCGGCCGCCGCATCCTCGACCACGGACGCCGGGGTCGAGGCCGCGACGGGCTGGCCGCTGAGCTTGGCCTGGAGGCCCTCGATCAGCGTGTGCAGTTGTCGGACGGAGGGGTCGCAACCCTGGGGATTGCCGGAGTAGGAGAACGGCTGGGCGGTGAGGCGGCCGAGCCGCCGTTCGAAGACGACGACGTGGACCTCCTCGATGTAGTCGCTCGACGGGGTGCCGCAGTGGCCGCGGTTCCGCCCCAGCTCGCCCGAGGAGACCAGTTCGGCGATCGGCCGGAGGTCGGCCGGGGCGAGGCGGTGGACGCCTTCGGAGTCGATGACGGTGCCGTCGGCGTAGATCTGCAGGAACATGCCGAACTGGCCGCCGTCGTTCGACCGGCCCAGGGCCATGCGGGTCAGGAGCGGGTCGGCGTCGGTCGCGGCGTTGCTGACCCGCGATCGGGGGGTGATCGGCGGGGCGGCCGGCCCGCTCTCGGCGACCGCCGGGGTGGACGGCCCCTCGCCCGACGGGCCGGCGGGGGGCGTCGGCGGCGACGCGGGGCCCCGGGAGCCGGCGGGGGGGACGAAGGCGTTCGCGCCGTGGTCGTGGTCGTGGTCGTGGTCGTGCTTGGGGCCGGGGTTGCGCCCGTTCCCGGGCCCGTTGGGGGCGCCGGGCTCGCCGTCGCCGCCGTAAGGCAGGGGCGCCGGCTTGGACCGGGACGAGTTGGCCCCTCCCAGGCGGAAGAGGCGTCCGAAGAGGCCCGTATCATCGGCCGAGGCGGCGCGGGGCGCGGCCAAGGCGGCGGCGGCGAGCAGGCTCAAGCCCGCGGCCGAGAGACGTTTGCGGCGATTCTGCGAGTGCATGGCCGACCTCCTGTCGGTTCGCCCGGATCTTCCTTGCGGGGGTCCGTCGGATCGATTCAGAACGAGACCACGCGGTAGACCTCCTCCACCGTGGTGACCCCTTCCAGAATCTTATCGACCGCGGACTGCTTCAAAGTTCGCATTCCCAGGTCAACCGCGACGCGACGCAGGACGTCCCGGGGGATCTGCTGGAAGATGAGATCGCGCAACTCCTCGCCGATCATCATGATCTCGAAGACGCCGGTGCGGCCTATGTAGCCGGTCTGGAAGCAGGCCGGGCAGCCCGTACCCCGGAAGAGTTCGGCCCCCTGGTGCTCGTCGGGGTCCAGCTCCAGCGAGAGCAGGAGCTTCTCGTCCGGGGTGAAGCAGACCCGGCAGTTGGGGCAGATCTTGCGGACCAGCCGCTGGGAGACGATCGCCAGCAGGCTGCTGGAGAGCTGGTAGCCGGGGATTCCGAAGTTGTAGAGGTTGCTGATGGTGCTGGGGGCGTCCGAGCCGTGGAGCGTGCTGAACACCAGCACGCCGGTGAGCGCCGCGCGGATGCCGATGCGGGCGGTCTCCTCGTCGCGGATCTCGCCGATCATGACGATGTCCGGGTCCTGCCGCAGCATGGCGCGGAGGCCCTCGCTGAAGCTCATGTCGCCGGGGCCGGAGCCGACCTGGGTCTGGTTGACGCCGGGCATCCGGTGCTCGATCGGGTCCTCGATCGTCATGACGTTGCGCAGGGGGGAGTTGATCCGCTCCAGGCAGTTGTACAGGGTCGACGTCTTGCCGGCGCCGACGGGGCCGGCGACGAGGACGGCGCCGTAGGGCTGGACGATCAGGCGGTCGAGGGCCTCGGCCTGGGACTTGTTCATGCCCAGGTGGTGGAAGCCGACGACGTCGGTGAGGACCTCGTGGATTCGGATGACGATCTTCTCGCCGTAGATCGTCGGGAAGGTGGCCACGCGGAGGTCGCGGGGCTTGCCGTTGTACATGATCGTGATCCGGCCGTCCTGCGAGTGCCGGCGTTCCACGATGTTCAGGTTGGACATCACCTTGACGCGGCTGAGGGCCGCGGCGGCGACCGACGACTCGATGAAGAGGATGTCCTGGAGCTGGCCGTCGATCCGGTAGCGGACGCGCAGGCCGTTGTCGAGCGAGTCGAAGTGGATGTCGGTGGCGCGGCAGTCGATGGCGCGCTCGAGGATCTGGCCGATCAGCTCGGGGACGGGGACCGTCTGGGTGAGGTCCTGCAGCTCCTTGCGGATGTCGCGCTGGATCTGGTCGCGGTCGGGCAGGACCAGCATGGTCTTCGTCTCGGCGGGGGAGGCCGGGGTCGAAGTCGGGGCCGGGGCCTCGGGCTGGGCCAGGGCGCGGAGCCGCTCGAACGCGAGCTGGTTGAGCCGCTCGGGGGAGATGAGGTTCATCTCCAGGATGGCCTGCTTGAAGTCGCGGCGGTGCTCCTCGGCGTAGCGGCGGGCCTCCTCGACCTGGTCGCCGGTGAGGACGCCGTTCTTGATGAGGACGGCCGCCAGGGCCGCATCCTCGGGCGACGGCGCGGGGCCCGCCTTGGCGGCGGAAGGGGACGAGGGAGCGAGGGTGGGATCCATGACTCGGGCCTCTCGATACGCCGATGTGTCGCCGGGCGGCGCCGCGCCGGCGCGACGTCCCCGCCGCCCCGGCGCGCCATCGATCCGGGAGGGAAACGGGCCGCGTTCGTCGCCGTAACGCCTTGAACGGCATTCTTTCCCATATCGGGGGGCCGCACAAGACGGAGGTCGGGCCGATTCGCCGATCCGGGGCCTCCCGTCGCCAACCCCGGCTTGCGGCCGAGGCCGATTTCCGGTAATCGGGACGCTGGAGGGGCCTCCCGGCCCCGCGGATTCCGCCATTCGGGGTAGCCCCTGCCATGAACCCAGCCTCGCGCGGTCACGCCTCGAAGTCGCCCCACGGGCGGGCCCCCGCCCGGGATCGGTCGTCGCTCCTGGCCTGCGTCGCGCTCCTGGCGGCCCCCTGGATCCTCCCCGACGGCGACCTGATGCGCTCGGCCCTGGGGCGGCCCCGCCTCGACGGCGAGCTGCGCCACATGGCCACGCGCGGCTATTACGAGGAGCTGATCGACGCCAATCGGGCCCCCGCGAGCCGGGCCCCGGCGGCAGACCAGCACCCCCCGGGCTGGGTCCCGTTCGGCGCCTCCGGCCTCGTCGAGCCGATCCCCTCGTACCTGCGCTGGCGGCTCAGGCCCGGCCTGGACGCGAGCTGGAACGGCGAGAGCTTCCGCACCAACGCCCGGGGCTACCGCACCCCCGAGGTCGCGAACCCCAAGCCCGACGGGGTGTACCGGATCGTCCTCTTCGGCTCGTCGAACACGATGGGCCACGGCGTGGGCGACGACGACGCCTACCCCCGTCTGCTGGAGCGCTGGCTGAACGAGGCCGCGCCGGCGGGCCGCAGGGTGGAGGTCGTCAACCTCTCGATCTCGGGCGACTCTCCGTCGCGACGGCTGATCCGGATGCGCGAGGAGGCCGAGGCCTACGAGCCCGACTGGGTCCTCTGCGACGCCACCGTCCTGGACCCCGCGCTGGAGGAGGCCCACCTGGAGACCGTGGTGAAGGGCGAGCCGCCGGTCCCGATCCCGCTGGAGTACGTCCGCGAGGCCCTGGCCCGCGCGGGGATCTCCCCCGGCGACTCGGCCGAGGCCTTCCGCTCGAAGCTCCAGGGCCAGGCCCAGGCGCTCCTGGAGGGGGCCTACGCCGGCTGGGGCGAGTTCGCGAGGCGGACAGGCCTCCCCCTGGCGATCGTCCTGATCCCCCGGGCCGATGTGGAGGCCGAGAACCCGGAGATCTTCAAGATCATCCGGGCCTCGATCCGCCGCGAGCGGCTCGACCTGATCGACGCCGCCGGGGCCTTCGCCGGCCTCTCGGCCGAGGAGTTCCGGGTCTCCCCCTGGGACAAGCACCCCAGCGTGCGGGGCCATCGGGCCATCTTCGAGTCGCTCCGCGACGCCCTGTCCCGTCGCGGCTCGCTCCCCGGCCTGACCCTGGCCCCGCCCGCCCCCCCGGCGGGCTGACGGCCCGGAGAAGCCCACGCCCTCCCCCTCGCCGCGCGAGCCCCGGCCGCCGCGCGGTCCTCCCCCTCCGAAATCCCCTCGCGACCGTCGCTCCCGCCGCGCGAGGGCCTTGAAAGAGGCCGAATCCGCCGCCCGTCGAGTTCGCACGCCTTCCTCGGCGTTGTAAGGGTGAAGCATGGCGACCGTGACGGAAGTCCGTCGGGCTCCTACGCCTACGCGCCCGAGGCCTCGACGACGAGGCCCGGTCGGGCCGGCGTCCCTGCGGACGCGCATCTCCCGATCCGAAACACCGAGGAATCCCCCATGCTTCCCCCCCTCCGGCCCGGCGTCGGCAAATCCTCCCTCGAACGCAAGGGCCGGGAACGCGCGCGGCGCCGCACGCGCTCCGTCCTGCAGATCGAGCCGCTGGAGAGTCGCCGGCTGCTCACCGCTCGGATCTGGACGGGGGCCGTTTCCTCGCTCTGGTCGAATTCGGGGAACTGGCAGGGGGGCACGGCCCCGGTGGCGGGGGACACCCTGATCTTCCCCGCCCTCGCCTCCAACCTGATGAACTCCAACGATTTCGCGGCGGACACCAGCTTCGCCGGCATCTCGATCGAGGCGTCCGGCTACCACCTCCAGGGGAACGCGGTTTCCCTGGCCGGGTCGCTGACGACGACCCACGTCTCCGGTACGGCGATCGTCGAGCTGGAGCTGACGCTGGCGTCCGACCAGACCTTCTCGGTCGACGCCGGGGGGACGTTCCTCCAGTCGGGGGCGGTCGCGGGGGTGGGGACCGGCCTGACCAAGACGGGCGAGGGGACCCTGACCCTCTCGGGGACGAACACCTTCACCGGCGAACTCCAGGTCGACGGGGGCGTCGTCAACGCCCAGAACGGCTCCGCGATCGCCGACGCCGCCCGGGTCGACGTGGCCGCGGACGGCACCTTCAACCTGGCCGACGCCGAGGCGATCGGCTCGCTGGCGGGCGACGGGACCGTCACGCTCGGGTCCTACACCCTGACGATCGGCGACGACGGGACGTCCACCGAGTTCTCCGGCGTCGTCTCCGGGACGGGCGGGCTGACGAAGGTCGGGGCCGGGACGCTGACGCTCTCCGGGACCAACACCTACTCCGGCGCCACGCTGGTCGACGCTGGCTCGCTCGCGGCGGCGAGCGACGCCGCCCTGGGCTCGACGGCCCTGGGGACGACGGTCACGTCCGGGGCCTCGCTCCTCTTCTCCTCGGCTTCGAGCCTCGCGATCGCCGAGCCCATCACGGCCGCCGGGCTCGGCTCCGCTTCCGGCGGGGCGCTGCGGGCGGCCGCGGGGACGGCGACCCTCTCGGGCTCGATCACGATGACCGCCAACCTCTACCTCGGCGCGGGCGACGGGGCCGCGCTGGAGATCTCCGGGGTCATCGACGACGACGCTTCGAGCTTCTCGCTCTCGACGATCGGCGGGACGTCGGGTCGGGTCGTCCTCTCGGGCGCCAACCTGTTCGACGGGGGGGTGACCGCCGCCTCGGGATACCTCCGCGTCGCCGCCGACGACGCCCTCGGCGACCCGACCTCCTCGACCACGGCGACGATCCAGTCCGGCGCGACCCTCGAGCTGACCGGCGGGATCTCGCTCCCCTCGACCAAGTCCCTCGCCCTGGTCGGGTTGCCGGTTTCGAACACATCCAAAGTCATGAACGTGCTCGGCGACAACGCGATCGCCGGCGACGTCTCGCTCGCCGACAACAACCAGGCGTTCGCGGTCGCGAGCGGCTGGGTCCTGACCCTCTCCGGCGACGTCTCGGGCTCGGTGGACTACGACAAGAACGACGCGGGGACCCTGATCGTCTCGGGGACCACCTCGCATACGGGGAAGATCAACGTCGGCGACGGCACCCTGCTGATCTCGGGGGACGTCTCCGCCAGCTCCTCGATCTTCGCGGACGGCCTCCTCGGCGGCGACGGGGCCATGCCGGAGGTCACGATCAGCGCCATCGGCACGCTCGCGCCGACCCGGTCCGCGACCGTCCCGACGGCCGGCGACGCCAGCCTCTCGACCGGCGCCAAGTACCGGGTCGTGATCGGCGGGACGACGGCCGGGGCGGGCTACACCCAGCTGATCGTCGACGGCCTGGACCTCAACGCCGACTCCGGCGAGGGCGCGACGCTGGAGGTTTCCCTGGACTCCTTCGCCCCGTCGGCGGGCTCCACCTTCAAGATCCTCGACGCCTCGTCGGCGATCGTCGGGACGTTCCAGGACCTGCCCGAGGGGTCCGTCTTCAGCGTGGGTTCCTCCAGGTTCCGGATCTCCTACACCGGCGGCGACGTGGTCCTGACGGCCCTCGGGACCCCGACCGTCTCGCCGACCTCTCCGGCGAATCCGAGCGTCTACGGCCAGGGCGTCGCGTTCTCGGTCACCGTCTCGGGCTCGGGCGTCACGCCGACCGGGACGGCGACGCTGGTCGTGGGCGGCACCCCCATCGAGGCCGTGGAGCTCGTCTCGGGCTCCGCCACCTTCAGCTCGATCGCGTCCCTCGCCCCCGGCAGCTACAGCGTCGTCGTCGAATACTCCGGCGACGCCGCCTACGAGGCGGGCTCCGCCTCCCTCACCCAGACGGTGAACCAGGCCTCCACGACCGTCACGGTCGTCGCCGCGCCGACCCCCTCGGTCTACGGCCAGTCGGTGACGTTCACGGCGACGGTCGCCCCCGTCTCCCCCGGCGCGGGGACGCCCACCGGCACGGTCACGTTCACGATCGGCTCGACGCCCTACGCGGCGACGCTCTCGGGCGGGGTGGCGACCCTCACCACCAGCTCGCTCGCCGTCGGCTCGACGACCGTCACCGCCACTTACAACGGCGACGCGAACTACACGTCCAGCACTGGGACCGCCACCCAGACGGTGAACCAGGCGACCACCACGACCACCCTGGTCGCCGTCCCGGCCGCGCCGTTCTACGGCCAGGTGGCGACGTTCACGGCGACCGTGGCCGCGGTCGGCCCGGGAGCCGGGACGCCGACCGGCACGGTCACCTTCACCCTCGGCTCGACCTCCCAGACGGTGGCCCTGGTCGGCGGCGCGGCGTCCTGGACCACCAGCGCCCTGTCCGTCGGCTCGAACGGGGTCACGGCCACGTACAACGCCGACGCGAACTACGCCGGCAGCACCGGCTCGACGACCGTGACGCAGATCCCCGGCCCCACGACGACCACGGTGGTCGGCTCGCCCAACCCCTCGACTTACGGCCAGTCGGTGACGTTCACGGCCGTCGTGACCCCGATCGCCCCCGGGGGGGGCGTGCCGATCGGCACGGTCACCTTCATCGCGGGCAGTTCGTCCATGATCGCGGTGCTCGTCGGCGGGGTGGCGACCTGGACCACCAGTGCGCTCGCCGTCGGGACGCACGCCGTCACCGCGGTCTTCACCGGCGGGGCGACCCACCTGGCGAGCGTCGGCGCGACCGCCCAGACGGTGAATCAGGCCGACACGACGGTCGCCGTCGTCGGCGCCCCGAGCCCCTCGATCTTCGGCCAGTCCGTCACCTTCACGGCGACGGTGGCCCCGGTCGCATCCGGCGCCGGCACGCCGACCGGCACCGTCACCTTCGTCATCGGCTCGACGACCGCCACCGTGGCTCTCGTCGACGGCGTGGCGACCTACGCGACCAGCGGCCTCGCCGTCGGCGACTACGGAATGTCCGCCACCTACAACGGCGACGCGATCTACGCCGGCTCCGCCGGCGAGGTCGACCATTCGGTCCTCTCGGGCGACACGACGACCACCGTGGTCGGCGCCCCGACCCCCTCGGTCTACGGCCAGTCGGTCACCTTCACGGCGACGGTCGCGGCCCTGGCGGGCGTGCCGACGGGGGCGGTCGACTTCACGATCGGGTCCCAGACGACGGTCGTGGCCCTCGTGGACGGGGTCGCCACGCTCACCGTCTCCAACCTGGCCGTCGGGACCAACACCGTGACGGCGACCTTCCCCGGCGGCGGCGTCTACTCGGCGAGCGCCGGGACGTTCTCGCAGGCGGTCGCCCGGGCCGCGACCGCCGCGACGCTGGTCGCCTCGCCCAACCCCTCGACCCACGGCCAGGGCGTGACCCTGACGGCGACGGTCGCCGCGACGGCCCCCGGGACGGGCGTCCCGGCCGGCGTGGTCGCGTTCTACGCCGACGCGACGCTCCTCGGCACGGCCGCGCTCGGCGCGGGGGGTGTGGCCTCCTTCGTCGCGACGGGGCTCGGGGCCGGGGACCATTCGATCACGGCCGTCTACCTGGGGAACGCGAACTTCTCCGGGGCGACCTCGGCGGCGGTCTCGCAGGTGGTCCGGCGGGCCGCCTCCACGACGAGCCTGACCTCGTCGCCGATCTCGGGGCGGTTCGGCGACCCGATCACGTTCACGGCGACCGTCTCCCCGGCCCGGACCGACGCGACGGTCACGTTCTTCGACGGCGTGACCGCGATCGGCGTCGGCGCGCTCGACGCCTCGGGCGTGGCGACCTTCACGATCGCGAACCTGTCGGCTGGATCGCACGCGATCTCGGCCCGGTTCGACGGCGACCTGGACGTCCAGCCGAGTCTGTCGGCCCCGACCATCGTGACCGTGACCCAGTCGGAGTCGACCGCCGGCGGGGTGGACGCCTCCAGCGGCCAGTTCTACTACGGCGAGGCCGTCGTCCTGTCGATCACCGTCACGGCGGCCTCGAACGGCGGCGCGGCGATGACCGGGACGGTCGCCTTCTTCGACGGGGACGTCTACCTGGGCTCGGCCCCTCTGACGAGCTTGCCGGGGGCGGTCGGGGGGCCCATCGCCCAGACGGCGACGGTGAGCGGCGTGGCGGCCCTGCCGGTCCGGCTCTCGGTGGGCGACCACGTCATCCGGGCGGTCTACTCGGGCGACGCCCTCTATTCGTCCGCCGAGTCCGAGGCGCCGGTCTCGATCGTCGTCGACCCGGCGACGACGGCGACCAGCCTGGCGGTCGCGGCCACGCCGACCCAGCTCATCCTGACCGCCCGCGTCGTCGCGACCTCGCCGGGCGACCCGGCGCTCGCCGGCACGGTGTCCTTCTACCAGGGGACGACGCTCCTGGGGACCGCCCCGCTGATCGACGGCGTCGCGACGCTCGTCGCGCCGGCCCTCCCGCCGGGCGCCTACGCCTACAGCGCGGCCTTCGCCGACGCCGGGGGCAACGCGACGGGGAGCGTCGAGACGACGCTCGCCTCGACCGAAGGCCCCCGGGTGGTCGGCCTCAGCCGGCTCGGCTTCCACGCCCAGCCGACGGTCCTGGTCCTGACCTTCGACTCGCCGCTCGACCCGGCGCGGGCCGAGGACCTGGCGAACTACCGGATCGTCGACTCCCGCGGCCGGGCCGTCCGGCTGGCGTCCGCGACCTACGACCCGATCGCGGGCACGGTGACCCTCCGCCCCGCCCAGCGGCTGAACCTGCACGCCGCCTACACGCTGACGGCCGTCGGCGCCGCGCCGAGCGGCCTGACCGGCTCGACCATGATCCCGCTGGACGGCTCGGGCCGGAATCAGCCGGGGACCGACTTCGTGACCCGCGTGGGCTGGAGGGCGCTCAACGTCCCCGGCCGGCCGCCGGCGGTGACCTTCGCGAACGGCCGACCGACCGGCGCCTCGACGCCCCGGGGCCTCTACATCGCGACGGTCGTGAAGGCGATCCTCCGCAACACGTTCCTGGTCCTGCCCGGCGTCGCGAGCGGGGCGCGGGCCTTCCGGCCGTTCCGGCGTTGATCGGAAGAGAGAGGATCCCCTCCCCCGGGCCTCGCGCCCGGGGGCCTTCGATTGGGATTGCCGGGCTTGCCGACTTCGACTAAAGTCCGTCGCGCATCGGGACGACCGGGGCGCGATTTCGGCGTCCCGGCGTCGGCGTTCGGACAGCCCTGTTCACGGAAGAGCAGCGCCCCAGGATGAGACGATCGCTCGCCGCGGCCACGCTGGTCCTGATCATCGCCCCGTCGCCGGGATGCGGCATGGCGAAGCCGCGGAACTTCCGCAAGATCGAGCATCCCGCGCCCATGGTCCGCGCCCGGGCCCTCAGCCTGGGGGACCGCCGGCCGGGGGCGCAGGTGGTCCCCGCGCTGGTCGCCCGCCTGGACGACCCCGACCCGGTGGTCCGCCTGGCGGCCCACGAGGAGCTGAAGAAGCGGACCGGCCAGGACTTCGGCTACGTCCCCTGGGAAGAGGGGCCCGAACGCCAGGCCGCCGTCGCCCGCTGGCGGGGCTGGATGTCCGGCGATTCGCCGGTCGCTTCGCCCCAGCAGGCCACGGCGGCGGCCCCCGCGGCCGCGCCCTCGCCGCAGCACCAGCCGACGACCCGGATCCGCCGGACCATCCGGCATTGAGGCCCCCATCATGGCGATGACCGCGAGCGCGAACGCGACCCCGACCGGGCCCGCCACCCCGACCTTGCTGGCACCGATCGGCTGGATCGGCCGGGCGGCCTCGGCGATCCTGGGCCACCTCGGCGCCTCGCTGCTGCTGACGTTCGCGGCGGCGGGGGCCGTCCTGCGGGGCCGCATCCACGCGGACGAGCCGTCGCTCCGCGTCGCGACGATGCACGAGCTGTCCTGGATGCTGGGCGCGGGGCTGCCGCTGGTGGGCCTGGTCCACGTGGCGATGGGCTCGTTCCTGTCGATGCAGGCGTACTTCGGCAGCACGTTCGTGGACGGCACGGGGGCCGTGGTGGGCGTCGGCCTGCTGCGCAACCTGGCCTCGATCATGACCGGCCTGACGCTGGCCGGGCTGCTCCCCGGCCGGATTGTCCCCGAGCTGCGGCGGGCCCGAAACGCGGCGACCGCCGGCGACGACGCCGCGTCCCGGCCCTCCCCCGGGCGGCTGGCGGCGGCGCGGATCCTGGCGGCGGTCGCGGCGACCCCGCTGCTCTCGCTCTGGGGCTGCGTGGTGGGGACGGTCGTGGGCTGGAAGTCGTCCGAGGCCCTGATGGGGCTGTCGACGGACATGTACTTCCTGATGCTCGTGCGGATGCTCTGGTTCCGCGACGTGGTCGGCGTGATCGTCAAGGGGATGACCTTCGGCCTGGTCACGGCGGTCCTGGCCTGCGCCGAGGGCCTCGCCGACGGCGGCTCGCGCCCCGGGGCCGACGAGGCGGCCGCGCTCACGACGTCGGTCGTGCGGGCGGCGTGCCTGGCGATGGCGGCGATCCTGCTCATCAACATGACCTGGTTCCTCTTCGTGTACCACGCGGTCCCGATCTACGGGCCTTCGCTTCTGCAACCGCCGACCCCGTGACGGACCGGCCCCCCACGACGGGGGGCCGCGGCCGGGGAGGGAGCCCCAATGCCTTCACGAACATCGACGCGGGAAGTGTGGATCGGCCTGCTGGTGCTGGCGGGCCTGGCCGGCGTGGTCGCCCTGGCGGGGCTGGCCAGCGACGGCCCGGGATTCCTCGCGCCCCACAAGACGCTCGACGTCGTCTTCCGGGACGGCCAGGGGATCCGGATCGGCAGCCCGGTGCGGATCGCCGGGCTCGACGCCGGCAACGTCGTCGACCTCTCGCTGGTGGAGGTCGAGGGCTCGCTCCGCGCCCGGGTCCGGCTCTCGCTGCCGGCGGGGCTGCTCAAGAAGCTCAAGCAGGACGTGAAGGTCACGATCGCGCCGGGGCTCACCGGCATGAGCCACGTCAACGTCGTCGCCTCGGGCTCGTCCGACGTGGGGCTCGTCGACGGCCAGACGATCCAGGGGGTCGAATCCTCGTTCTTCGACCCGATCATCGAGCAGGTCGGGCTCGGGCCCGAGCAGCGCAGCGACCTCAGCCACACGATCGGCGAGGTCCGCCAGACGGTCGACGCCGTGGGCCCCCGGCTGCGGCAGATCCTGGCCTCGTTCGAGGACGCCTCGGGCAACGTGAAGGAGATGAGCGACGCCCTCCGTCCGGCCGTCGAGACCACCGTCGGCCACGTCGAGGATCTGGCCAAGCGGATCGGCGCCACCGCCCCCCGGATCGAGTCGGCGATCACCCGGGTCGACGTCATCACCCGCCTCGTCGAGCTGATCCTGGGGGACAACCGCGAGAACGTCCGGCTCGCCGTCGGCTCGGCCAAGGACGCCGTCGGCTCGGTCAAGGACATCCTCGCCGTCCAGCGGCCCAAGATCGACCGCACCATCGAGCAGGTGGACATGCTCGCCGCCAGGGCCAACCGGGTCGCCTACCAGGCCGACCTGCTGACGACCCAGGGGGTGCAGATCGTCACCAACGGCCGCGCCGACATCGAGCGCTCGATCTCCAACATCCGCGACGCCACCGACTGGGGCGACAAGCTCGTCCAGAAGATCTACACCAACCCGTTCGTCCTCAGCCCGTTCTACAAGCCCTCCAACGAGGACCTGCGCGTCCAGGCGGTCTACGACACCGCCCAGGTCTTCAGCAAGGGGGCCCAGGAGCTGCACGACGCCGCCAAGACCCTGGACGCCATGCAGGCCAAGCCCGCCAGCCCCGAGCAGCAGCAGCAGGTGCAGCTGCTCCAGCAGAAGGTGCTCAACCTCACCCAGGGGCTGGGCCAGACCTCGCAGCTCTTGGCCGAGGGCCTCAAGGCCCCGGCGCAGGCCGGGCGTGTCCGGCGCTGAGAAGTTGGGATCGGACGAGGGGGAGCCGGGATGTACTTTCGCTCGCTGCAGGTGATGAGGGGCTGCGCGGCCGTCGCCGTGGTGCTGTACCACGTCGCCGAGTTCACGGCGTCGATCGGCGGGGCCCCCGACACGGTCTTCCGCAACTTCGACAACCGGTTCTCCATGGGGGCCTGGTTCTTCTTCGCCCTCAGCGGCTTCCTGATGGCGTACATGCTGGACACCTCGTGCGACCGCTTCCTGAGCCGTCGGCTCGTGCGGATCTATCCCACGCTCTGGCTCGCGGCGGCCCTGACCCTGCTCGGCAAGATCGCGGTCTTCGGCCAGGTCGAGAACCAGGGGCTGATCGGCGCGATGACCCTCCTGCCCCGCGGCGGGAAGGTGACGTACCCGCTCGGCGTCGAATGGACGCTCGTCTATGAGCTGTTCTTCTACCTGGTGTGCGCCGCGTTCACCCCCCGGAGGCTCCGGGGCTGGTTCCCGGCGTTCCTGGGAGTCTGGGGGGCGGCGATCGTCGTCGCCAACCTGAGGTTCGGCTTCCCGAGCCCGATGCTCCCCGCGACGAAGCAGATCCCGCTGTCGCTCTTCAACCTGCTGTTCATCATGGGGGGCCTGGGCTACCACGCGTTCAAGCGCCTCGATTCGACGAGCGTCGTCCGGGCCCTGCTGCTGGCGGCGGCGGTCGCGGGGATCGCCGCGACGTACTCCGGAGGGAACCGCGAGGTCGTCCGATTCCTCGGCCTCGGGCTGACGTTCGCCGCCGTGATCGTGCTGGGCTCGTTGCACGACCGCCGGACCCGGCCGCGGCCCGGCGGGTCGTTCTTCGAGAAGCTCGGCGACGCCTCCTACGGCCTCTACCTGATCCACGTCCCGGTCGCCACGACGTTGATGGCCTACCTCGTCCACCACCGGGGGATCCGGCAGCCGACGCTGGTCTCGTTCGCGGCGCTGACCGCGGCGCTCGTCGCCGGCTGGTACTTCGGGAAGGTGGACCTCCGCCTGCACCAGGCCCTCAAGGGCCGCCTGATCAAGGCCCGTATCCCCGCGGGGGGCGGCCTGGCGGGGCCGCATCGCGAACCGGGGCACCCGGCTCATCGCGAGGCGAGATCGACGCAGTTCGCCCCCACGACGCCTGTCTCCTGATTGACTTATCTTGCTTGATTTATCCAACTTGACCCTGGTCATGAAGCGCGGTTTTTTCCGGTTTTGACTCAACCGGCGGGCCCATGGGGCCGATATTAACGACATCGACGCTCGACCTCGGACGTCTAGGCGGTGAATGGAGACCGGAACGGGGAGCTTCCGGCTGAGTGTCAGCCGGGCCGCTCTCGCGAGAACTTCAGCCGTCCTCATCGAACGGCACCCAGATCAGCCGAAGGCCCGGCCTTCGGACACGGCACCCAAACGGAGGCGAATATGGAAATCTTCGGCGCAGGGGGCGCACAAGGCCCTCAACCCATCTTCCCGCGACTGGCCCCGTTCAGCGTCGACGCCGGCACCACCGTGCAGGCCGGCGCCCCGCGCGACCAGGTCGAAATCTCGCCGCTCGGCCAGATGCTCGACGGCATCAGCCGCCTGCCCGAGATCCGTCACGAGCGGGTCGAAGAGATCCGCCGCCAGATCGCCGAGGGGACCTACGACACCCCCGAACGGCTCGAACTGGCCCTCGACCGGATGCTGTCCGAGTTCCTCGGCTGATCCAGACCGACCTAGACCCGGCACCACCCGCCGGGCGATCGTAACGACCAGGCCGGCCCCGGACGCACCATGCATGGCGCGCCCGGGCCGGCCTGTTGACGTTTCGAAGCCTCGCGAAATCGGCTTCGAATTGGCTTCGTTCGCGCGCCGCCTTCGAGCCGATTGTTGAATACAAATCTCAATCTCGTAACAAGTTGCACCCGCAAAGCCAATTGGCTTCGTTCGACGCGCTTTGATGGGGCCTCGAGACGTCGAGGTGACGAGCCGCCGCCGCGACGGGCGTTCAAGACGTTGGGAGCCAGGGACATGTTTCCCGAACGCGAAGAGGCCGACGCGTTGATGCGCCGGCTCTTGCAGGAGCGCGGGTTCGACTTCGACCGGCCCGACCCGGGGACGGCGTGGGCGGCGTTCCTGGACTTCGTCGTCCGGCCCTTGCCGAACCTGGAGACGATCACGATCGGCTATGAGTGCGAGCACGACGCCGGCCGGGACGGCACGCTCTGGCTGAGCTTCATGCGGCGCGTGACCGAACCCTCGGGAAGCGGATGGGACTGCGGCTGCCTGCTCAGCCTCGACGCGCCGCCGGAGCTTTGGAACGTCGGCGAATCGTGGTGGTGGTGGGAGGAGCACGGCACCATCGAGGAGTGGAGGGCCGACGTCGAAGGGATGCGGAGCTTCCCAATCTGCCTCGCCGCGCGCGGCTGGCGCTGGGAGGGCGTCGCCGGGTGACCCGGCGACCGCCGTCCGCACTGGCCTGAAAACGGCCCCCTCGGCCGTAACGTCTTTCCCCAAAAAGAAGAAACGACCCGAACACGCCGCGCGACATCGGCTTCGTCCGACGCGCCACGGCCTCGACCGAGTTCGTCCGCCCCCGGCCGAGCGGCGTCGTCGCAACCCGCCCGTAAACGAAGCCATCGCACGCCCCCCCCTTCTACAATGGAACTTCGGCGGGGCGCGACGCGACGGCGGAGCCCTCCAGATTGATGATGCCTCCGATCGCCGGGTTGGGGGCGCGAGGGGCCGGAAACCGGGGGAATCCGGACGACCGGCCCGGCCGACCCCGTTCCCTCGCCGAGGGCGCGTCCGCTAGAATCGGACGCGGGACGTCGATACGTGCCGTCACGTCTCCCCTTCTTGCTCCGATCCGCACCCGCATGAATCCCGTCCGAGGGCTCCTCCATCATGTTGCGCCTCCTGCTGCTGCTCGCGTCGAGCGCCGCGACCGCCGCTTTGGCGGCCGCGTCGGCCGGCACGCGAGCCGACGCCGACTCGCCGCCGATCCGCGTCCTCTTCCTCGGCGACCGCGGCCACCACGCGCCCGCCGACCGCGCGGCGCAGATCGCGCCGGTGCTCGCCCTGCGGGGCGTCGACGTGACGTACACCGAGGACGTCGCCTCCGCCCTGAAACCGGAGACGCTCAAGGGGTATGACGCCCTGCTCCTCTACGCCAACATCGACGAGATCGCCCCGGAGCAGGCGAAGGCGCTGGTCGACTACGTCGAGGCGGGCGGCGGATTCGCGCCGATCCACTGCGCCTCGTTCTGCTTCCGCAACGCCCCGGAGGTCGTCGCGCTGATCGGCGGCCAGTTCAAGAGCCACGAGACGGGCGAGTTCGAGACCACGGTCGTCGACGCCGAGCACCCGATCATGAAGGGCCTCGCCCCGTT
Organism: Paludisphaera soli; assembly: GCF_011064595.1. GTDB lineage: Bacteria > Planctomycetota > Planctomycetia > Isosphaerales > Isosphaeraceae > Paludisphaera > Paludisphaera soli. The sequence continues at coordinate 35,483 of NZ_JAALJI010000038.1, forward strand.
CAAGACCTGGGATGAGACCTACGTCCACGAGAAGCACAACGCCGAGGGCCGCACCGTCCTCCAGCTGCGCGACCAGGAGCCGTACACCTGGACCCGCGACCAGGGGAAGGGCCGCGTCTTCTACACCGCCTACGGCCACGACTCGAGGACCTGGGAGCAGCCCGGCTTCCAGGCCCTGCTGGAGCGCGGCCTCCGCTGGGCGGCCGGCAAGCCGGTGTTCGACTCGCGGCCGACCGTCGCGTCGGGGCTGAAGCCCGCCGCGGTCGTCGACGCCGGGTCGGACATCCCCAACTACCTCCCCTCGAAGAAGTGGGGCGTGCAGGGCGAGCCGTACCGCAGCATGCCCAAGCCGCTGAGCCCCGAGGACTCGCTCAAGCACCTGATCCTGCCGAAGGGCTTCGAGGCCTCGTTGTTCGCCGCCGAGCCGGAGATCGCCAAACCGATCTGCATGGCCTGGGACCACAAGGGCCGGCTCTGGATCGCCGAGAGCTTCGACTACCCCAACACCAAGCAGCGCCGGGGTTCCGAGGGCCGCGACCGGATCAAGGTCTGCGAGGACCGCGACGGCGACGGCAAGGCCGAGACGTTCACGATCTTCGCCGAGGGGCTGAACATCCCCACGAGCCTCTGCTACTACGACGGCGGGCTGATCGTCCTCCAGGCGCCCGACACGCTCTTCCTCAAGGACACCGACGGCGACGGCAAGGCCGACGTCCGCAAGGTCCTGTTCACGGGCTGGGGGACCGAGGACACCCACGCCGGCCCGAGCAACCTTCGCTACGGCCCCGACGGCTGGATCTGGGGGATCGTCGGGTATTCGGCCTTCGACGGCGAGGTCGGCGGCGAGAAGCACCAGTTCGGCCAGGGGATCTTCCGGTTCAAGCCCGACGGCTCGAAGCTGGAGTTCCTCCGCAGCACCAGCAACAACTCGTGGGGCCTGGGCTTCAGCGAGGAAGGGCTGACCTTCGCCTCCACGGCCAACGGCTGCCCCAGCGTCTTCCTGGGCGTCCCCAACCGCTACTATGAGTCGGTGAAGGGCTGGTCGCCGAGCGTCCTGCGGATGATCGCCGCGACCAACAACATCTACCCCGAGACCGACAAGGTCCGCCAGGTCGACCACCACGGCGGGTTCACCGCCGCCGCCGGCCATGCGCTCTACACCGCGAGGGCGTATCCGGCCCCGTACTGGAACAAGACCGCGTTCGTCGCCGAGCCGACCGGGCACCTGCTGGCGACGTTCACGCTCCAGCCGAAGGGGAGCGACTTCGCCTCGTACAACGGCTGGAACCTCGTCTCCAGCGACGACGAATGGACCGCGCCGATCATGGCCGAGGTCGGCCCCGACGGCAACGTCTGGGTCATCGACTGGTACAACTACATCGTGCAGCACAACCCCACGCCCCAGGGATTCCAGACCGGCAAGGGGAACGCCTACGAGACCCCCCTGCGCGACAAGACCCACGGCCGGATCCACCGGATCGCCTGGAAGGACGCCCCGAAGGCCGCGTGGAAACCGCTCGACCCGGCCGACCCCGACGGCCTCGTCGCCGCGCTGGGGAGCGACAATCAGTTCTGGCGTCTGCACGCCCAGCGGCTGCTGACCGAGCGCGGCAAGGCCGACGTGGTCCCGAAGCTGCTCGCCCTGGCCGCCGACCCGAAGGTCGACGCCGTCGGCCTGAACCCCGGCGCGATCCACGCCCTCTGGACGCTCCGCGGCCTGAACGCCCTGGCCGACGCCGAGGCCCGCGCGGCGGCCGTCGCGGCGCTCAAGCACCCCTCGGCCGGCGTCCGCCGCGCGGCCTTGCAGGTCCTCCCGCGCGACGCCGACGGCGTGAAGGCGCTGCTCGCGGCCGGCTCGCTGGCCGATGAAGACGCGCAAGTCCGCCTCGCCGCCCTCCTGGCCCTCGCCGACGTCCCGACCGACCCGGCGGCGGGCGCGGGGATCGCCGAGGCGCTCGTCGCCGGCCTGGGCGCCCGCGATCGCTGGCTGACCGACGCCGCCACGAGCGCCGCGGCCGCGCACGCCGAGCCGTTCCTGAAGGCGCTGGCCGCGACGAAGGCCGGGGGCGAGCCCTCGCCCACGCTGCTCGCGGTGGTCGAGCGGGTCGCCGAGCATCACGCGCGGGGCGGCCCGGCCGAGACGGTCGGCGGCCTGCTGACGGCCTTCGGCGAGCGGGCCGACGACCCCTTCGTCCGCGCGATCGCCGGCCGCGTCGTGCTGGGCGAGGCCAAGGGCTGGCCCGCCGACCGCAAGCCGACGCTCGACGCGGCGACCGAGAAGGCGCTCGCCGGGCTGCTGGAGAAGCTCCCGGCCGACGCCCGGGGCCGGCTGGTCTTCCTCGGCTCGCGGTGGGGGAGCGAGGCCATGAAGGAGGCGTCCGAGGCCGTCGCGAAGACGATGCTGGCGACGATCGCCGACGAGGCCAAACCCGAAGACGAGCGGCTCGCCGCCGCCCGCGAGGTCGTCGCCCTCCGCCCCGAGGACGACGCCGTGGCCGCCGAGTTGATCGACGCGATCACCCCCCGCACGCCCCCGGCGCTGGCCGGCGGGCTCGTCGAGGCGCTGGCCAAGGGCCGCGCCCGCGAGGCCGGCAAGGCCCTGCTCGACGGCCTGCCGCGCATGACCCCCGGCACCCGCTCGATCGCCGTCCGGGCGCTGCTCGGCCGGGCCGACTGGACGGCCGACCTGCTCGCCGCCGTGGACGACGGCCGGCTCGGCTGGGACGACTTCACGCTCGACCAGAAGCAGGCCCTGGCCGCCCACCCGGACAAGGCCCTGGCCGAGAAGGCCGCCATGCTCATCGCCCGCGGCGGCGCCCTGCCCGACGCCGACCGCCAGGCGGTCGTCGAACAGCTCATGAAGGTCGTCCTCGAAGGGGGCGACGCGGCGCACGGCAAGAAGGTGTTCGTCGAGCAGTGCGCCAAGTGCCACAAGCACGGCGGCGAGGGGGGGAACGTCGGCCCCGACCTCAGCGGCATGGCGTCGCACCCCCGCTCCGAGCTGCTCGTCCACATCGTCGACCCCAGCCGGAGCGTCGAGGGGAACTTCGTCCAGTACACGCTCGCCACGACCGACGGCCGGGTCATCAACGGCCTGATGGCCTCGGAGTCCAAGACGGCCGTCGAGCTGCTCGACGCCGACGCCAAGACCCACGTCGTCCTCCGCGAGGACATCGACGAGATGGTCGCCTCCAAGAAGTCGCTCATGCCCGAGGGCTTCGAGAAGCAGATGAAGGAGGGCGACCTCACGGATCTCCTCGCCTTCCTCACCCAGCGCGGCAAGTACCTGCCGCTGGACCTCCGCAAGGCCGCCACCGTCGTCACGACGAAGGGGATGTTCTACGCCTCCGAGTCCCCGGTGGAGCGGCTGATCTTCCCCGACTGGGGCCCGAAGGAGTTCCAGGGCGTGCCGTATCAGCTGATCGACCCCAAGGGGGACCGCACGCCGAACGCGATCCTGCTCAACGGGCCGATCGGCGAGGTCCCCCCGAAGATGCCCCGGGCCGTCGAGCTGGACTGCAACGCGCCGGCGAAGGCGATCCACATCCTGGGGGGCGTGGGCGGCTGGGCCTACAACGGCGGCGAGCCGCGCAAGACGGTCTCGATGATCGTCCGGCTGCACTACGCCGACGGCAAGACGGAGGACCACCCGCTGCTCGACGGCGTGCACCTGGCGGACTACATCCGCCCGATCGACGTCCCCGGCTCCGATCTGGCCTTCACCCTCCGCGGTCGCCAGCTCCGCCACGTCCGGATCGCCCCCGAGCGGTCCGAGGCCGTGGCGAAGATCGAGCTGGTCAAGGGGGACGACCAGACCGCCCCGGTCGTCATGGCCGTGACCGTGGAGACCGAGTAAACCAAGCGGGCCGGCGACGTCATGCCTTCCCCCCTGGCGGGGGAAGGTGGCCGAAGGCCGGATGGAGGGGGGACGAGCGAGACGTCCGTCGGAGCTTCCGAAGCGACCTCCCGAGGCCGACGGCCGTGCAAGCGGGCTTCATAGGCCCACGCTCCCCGCGGGCGTCCCCCCCTCATCTGACCGCTGCGCGGTCTGCCTTCCCCCGCCAGGGGGGAAGACCGTTTTCGGCCGACGCCTCCTCGCGACGTCCGCCTTGATGATCCCCCTCATCCGGCCCTGAAGGGCCACCTTCCCCCACCGGGGGGGAGGGAAGATGTTGAATCGCAGAATCGTGAGATGGAAAGGATCGACCTCGTGAGACGCCTCCTCTTCGGCGTGCTGTTGGCCGCCGCGCCGGCGATCGCCCTCGCCGACGACGCCCCGGCCTGGCAGCCCGCACAGGCCGCCCTCAAGACCCGATGGGCCGACCAGGTCGACCCGGCGACCGTGCATTCCGAGTACCCCCGCCCGCAGCTCGTCCGCGAGCGCTGGGTCAACCTGAACGGCCTGTGGGACCACGCCGTGCGGCCGTCGGCCGAGGCGCGGCCCGAGGCGTTCGACGGGCCGATCCTCGTGCCGTTCCCGATCGAGTCGGCCCTGAGCGGCGTCAAGAAGGCGGTGAAGCCCGACGAGACGCTCTGGTATCGCCGGACGTTCGACCTGCAGGAGCCCGCCGCAGGCACGCGGTTCCTGCTCCACTTCGGCGCCGTCGACTGGGCGGCGACCGTCACCGTCAACGGCAAGGAGGTCGGCTCGCACAAGGGGGGCTTCGACCCCTTCACGTTCGACGTGACCGACGCGCTCGACTTCTCGAAGGAGGCCCAGGAGGTCGTCGTCGCGGTGACCGACCCGACCGACACCGGCAGCCAGCCGCGCGGCAAGCAGGTCCTCAAGCCCGAAGGCATCTGGTACACGGCCGTCACCGGGATCTGGCAGACGGTCTGGCTGGAGCCGGTCCCGGCGACGCGGATCGACGCGCTCAAGATCGTCACCGACGTGGATGCGAAGGAAGTCCGCGTCACCCCGACGGTCGTGGGCGAGCCCGGCGCGGCGGTCCGCGTGCTGGTCTTCGACGGCGACGACGTGATCGCCGAGGCGACCGGCCCGGCCGGCGAGCCGATCAAGATCGCGATCGCCGAGCCCAAGCTGTGGGGGCCCGACTCCCCCTTCCTCTACGACGTCAAGGCGACCGTGGGAGGCGACGGCGGCGACGCGGTGGGCTCGTACTTCGGCATGCGGAAGATCGCGATCGCCAAGGACGAGGCCGGCGTGCTCCGGCTGATGCTGAACGACAGGCCGCTCTTCCAGTACGGCCCGCTCGACCAGGGCTGGTGGCCCGACGGCCTCTACACGGCCCCGACCGACGAGGCGCTCAAGTACGACCTGGACGTGACGAAGCAGCTCAACTTCAACATGATCCGCAAGCACGTGAAGGTCGAGCCCGCGCGCTGGTACCGCTACTGCGACGAGATGGGGTTCCTCGTCTGGCAGGACATGCCCTCGGCCGACAACAAGACCGACGAGTCGAAGGAGCAGTTCGGCGTCGAGTGGAAGGCCGTGATCGACGCCCTGCACAACCACCCGTCGATCGTCATGTGGGTGCCGTTCAACGAGGGCTGGGGCCAGCACGACACCGAACGCGTCGTCGCCTGGACCAAGGAGTACGACCCGACCCGGCTGGTCAACAACGCAAGCGGCTGGACCGACAAGGGGGTGGGCGACGTCAACGACATGCACAACTACCCCGGCCCCGGCATGCCCGCCCTGGAGGAGAACCGCGCGGCGGTGCTCGGCGAGTTCGGCGGCCTCGGCCTGCCGACCGAAGGCCACGTCCTGCTGGAGAAGGGCAACTGGGGCTACGTCAGCTTCAAGAACCCCGAGGAGCTGGGCGCCCGCTACCTGGGGCTGGTCGACCGCCTGAAGGTGCTCGCCGGCCTGGGCCTGGGCGCCGCCGTGTACACGCAGACGACCGACGTGGAGATCGAGGTCAACGGCTTCATGACGTATGACCGCGAGGTGATGAAGTTCCCGGTCGAGGCCGTCGCCTCGGCCCACGCCGGGCTCTACGACGCGACCCAGCCGCTCAAGGCGAACGTCCTGATCCCCACCGCGCAGACCGCCCCGCAGGAGTGGAAGTACACGACCGACACGCCGGCCGAGGGCTGGCAAGGGCCCGACTTCGACGACTCCGGCTGGGCGACCGGCCCCGGCGGGTTCGGCACGAAGGAGACGCCGAATACGGTCATCGGCACCGAGTGGACCACGCCCGACATCCACATCCGCAAGGAGATCGAGCTGGCCGAGGCCCCGACCGGCCAGCTCTGGCTCTGGATCCACCACGACGACGAGGCCGAGGTCTTCCTCAACGGCGAGTCCGTCGCCAAGCTCGGCAAGTGGGTCACGAACTACGAGTTCGTCCCCCTCCCCGCCTCCGCCGCCCAGGCTTTGAAGGCCGGCCGGAACGTCGTCGCCGTCTCCTGCCACCAGGACAAGGGGGGCCAGTCGATCGACGTCGGCCTGATCGAGGTCAAGCAGGCCCAGCCCTGAATTGCTCCAACCTGCAAACGAAGCGGCCCCGCCGGGATCGGCGGGGCCGCTTCGTTTCGAACGCGATGAGTACGCCACTCGGCAGCTTTCCGAGGCGCGGCTTCAGAGGAATGCGGGCGCGACGCCGGGCCGCAACCATCCCCAGATTCGCACCCTTCCGCCTTCCAGGCTGATCGGAGCACCGACCTTTTTCAGGGTCGCGATGATCTCGTCACGCCGGAGATCTGGGCCGATATCCAGCCACTCGATGGTCTCCCAGGGCCGGGGATGATAGATCCACTCGCGATCCACGGTCGCGGGCCCCGGTTCAAGCCCCTGCAGGTCTTTGATGCGGAAGCCTGGCGGGCCGCCTGCCAACCCACGCATCGCCTCGGTCGCCTCACGCCACTTGGTGGCGTTCATCGCCGAGACGAGATTCTCACGGGCGACGTACCTTCGCCAGGCCTCGAGTTCCCGTTCTTGAGCCCGCATGGGTTTCGGCACATCCGACAGAGATCGCCTTGATGGTCCCCCACATCCGGCCCTTCGGGCCACCTCCCCCCACCGGGGGGGTGAAGGAAGGACTTATATCAACAACCGATCATGCAACGCCCGACTCACTTCGGCGCGGCGGCGGTCTCGGGGTCTTTCTTGCTCTCGGGGCCGGGGTCCTGGCGGAGGACGACGACGCGGTCGTGGAGGATGAGGACGAGGTCGGTGCGGCCGTCGCCGTCGACGTCGCCGGCGGCCATCTCGCGGGGTTCGAAGGAGGTGCCGCCCCCCCGGAAGGACTTGCGCTCGTAGAGCTTGAAGGTCAGGGCGTGGAGCAGGTCCTCGGCGCCGTCGAAGGTGGCGACGTCCAGGGCCTGTTCGACGACGTCGGTGAAGATCACGTCGGCCACGCCGTCGGCGTTGAAGTCGCCGGCGATCAGGTCGCCGAGCCGGCCTTCGACGGTCCGGGGTTCGTAGGAGGCGATGACCTTCAGGCGGCGGCCGGTCCCGCCGGTCTGGAGCACGGCGAAGCGGTCGGTGCCGGCGATCAAGAGGTCGTCGCGGCCGTCGCCGTCGAAGTCGCCGACGTGCAGGCCTTCGAAGTTGATCGAGCCGACCGAGAGCGAGCCGGCCTGGCGGTAGACGCCGTCCTTGGGGGTCAGGAACAGCAGCGATTTGGTGCTGCGGTCGAGCAGGACGAGGTCCTTGCGGCCCTCGCCCGTGACGTCGAGGGCCGCGGCGCCCTGGACCTGGGCGGTGCCGCGCGCGGAGTTGTACTGGTCCTCGATCCGCCACTGGCCCTGGTCGTCGAGCCGGACGTGGCGGGCGAACGTGTTCTGCGAGACGATCAGCGCGGGCTTCCCGTCCAGGTCGGCCGCGGTCAGGGCGGCGGGGGTGGAGCCGCCGAGCGGGCCGAGGCTCCCGGCGAACGGCTTGAGGCCCTCGTCCTTCTGGCCCAGCAGCAGCACCGGCGAGCCGAAGGCGCTGTAGGCCAGCAGGTCGGTCTCGCCGTCGGCGTTCACGTCGAACGCCCGGATGGCGGTGGGGGCCCCCGAGAGGCCGGCGATCGGCACGGCCTCGGCGTCGCCGAACTTCACCTCGGCGAACCCGTCCCGGCCCTCGGCGCGGACGGCCCGCAGCTCGAACGTGTCGGCGCCGGGCTTGGTCCGGGCGGCGTAGACCAGGGCCGGCTTGCCCGACTCCTCGACGTCGGCGAGGGCCATGGCGACGGGCTCCCCCTTGATGGGGAGGGCGGACGGGAAGGACAGGCGGCCCTCGTCGAACCGGCTGCGGCCGATCTGCTTCTCCTGCTCGGAGAGGACGTAGACCTCGTCGCGGCCGTCGCCGTCGAGGTCGGCGAGGACCGTCCCCTTGCCCCCCAGCAGGCCGGGGAAGGACTCGCCGGTGCTCAGGCCCGCCTCGCCGGCCTGGCGGTAGAGCCAGACCTGGGCGTTGGCCGGGTCGGTGACGACCACGTCCTTCCGCTTATCGCCGTCGACGTCCCCCACGGCCAGGCTGCGGCCGCGCTCGTTCCCCTTGGGGAAGCCGAAGTAGACCAGGCGGCCCCAGCGGTCGTCGGAGTCGGGAGCGGAATCGTCCAGGGTGTAGACCTTGCCCCGCCCCGACTGCTCCTCGACCGTCAGCAGCTCCACGCCGGGCTTGCCGTCGATCTGGCCGAACGCCAGCGCCCGGGGGCTCGCCAGGGCGAACTGCCGCTCGGGGCCGAGCTTCTTGTCGGCGGTGGCGAAGCGGACGTGGATCGGGTGGTCGGCGTCGCCGTCCATGATGATCAGGTCGGCCGCGCCGTCGCCGTCGAGGTCGTGGATCTTGACCATCCGGGGGGTGGTCGCCGTGTGGGGCGCCCGCTCGGGCTCCGAGAGCACGCCGGGCTCGCGCTGGTGGATCAGCACCAGCTCGCCCTCGGCCAGCAGGGCCACGTCGTCGCGGCCGTCCTGGTCGAGGTCGCCGACGGCCAGGGCGTTGGGGGCCTCCAGGGCGTCGCCGCACTTGATCCGCTTCGGGGGGCCGAACTTGCCGCCGCCTTCGTTGGGGAGGATGACGATCTCGGCCGGGGTGCCGTAGAAGATCAGGTCGGCCTTGCCGTCGCCGTTGAAGTCGCCCGTGTTCAGGCTGACGACCTCGCGGTCGACCGGCAGGTTGGCGGGCCGCATCCGCTTGTCGGACTCCAGGTCGTTGGCCTGCTTGCGGAAGGGGCGGGCGTCGGCCGCTTCGGCGGGCTTCTCGGTGGAGAGGAGCAGGTCGATCCGCGACCGGGCGTTGTCGGCGACGATCACGTCCTGGATCTTGTCGCCGTCCACGTCCGCGAGGGTCAGGTTGCTGATCCGGTATTCGAGCTTGTACAGCTCCAGCGGCAGGAAGCCGAAATAGTCGGCCAGCCGCGGCTTCGCGGCCGGCGCCCCCTCCTCCGCCGTGGCGCGTCCCGCGCCGGCCGCCCCGATCCCGAGGCAGGCACAAAGGAGGAGGATCCCGCGAATCCTGAGCGGTTTGATCATCGAACGGTTCCCGACGAGCGGCGATTGGGGCCGGTCGGCCGACGCTTCGGCCTCTTCTCGCCCCAGACTACGAGGCCCGCCCGGAATCGACAAGTGGGGGGCTTGTCCGGGATTGGGAAACCTTTTCGGCCCCATGCCGGGGTCCCTGGACGATCACGGGATCGCGACTCCGCGCGTCGGCGTCCAGAATAGTCTCAAGTCGATGGATTGCGGCCGCCGAAGAAGTTCCCGGACGAACCTTGACGATTATTCCGTTTAATCGGCGGCGGACCGCTCATGATGGATTCGCGAACGACGAGCCGGAGGACGACCGGAGGCGGGACTGCCGCGAGGGACCTCCTCGCGACGGCGCTGTTGCTCGCGACGTCTGGCCTCGCCGCGACCGCCCAGGAGGCTCCGGCACCCTCGGCCATGATCCCCCTGCCCCCCCCCCCCCGAGCCGGGGCCGACCTCGACGGCGGCGACGACGCGGCGAGACTGGACGTCCAGGCGCTCCCCGACGCGGCCTCCTCGGCGCCCGTGCTCTCGGGGTCGAAGGCGGCGGCGGTCATCGAGATCAAGGTCGGCCAGGGACGGTTCCTGACCTTGCCCGAGGACCTCGCCCAGCCCGACAAGCCCGCCCCCTTCCTCGCCGTCGGCGACCCCATGGTCGCTGACTTCTTCCAGATGGGGCCGAGGCAGGTCCGCCTGATGGGCAAGCGGCTGGGGATCACCGACCTGATGATCACCACGGCGACGGGCCGGACCTTCGAGTACGAGCTGCGGGTCGTCCCGGACCTCTCGGCGCTGGGGGCGGAGCTGAAACGACTCTTCCCGGACGCCAACCTTACCCTGTCGCCGCTCCGCGACAAGGTGGTCGTCGAGGGCCAGGCCCGCGACGCCAGCCAGGTCGCGCGGATCGTCTCGGCCATCGACGGCTACATCCGGAACGTGCAGCGCGTCATGATCGCCGGCCAGGTCGGCAACGCCCGGAACGCGATCGAGGACGTCGACCCTGAAGGCCCTGAGGTGCCGGTCGGCTCGCCGATGGGCGGTGCCGGCGCGCTGATGGGCGGCGCCGGCGCGTTACCCGCCCTGGGCGAGGACCGCCTGGGAGTCGGCGGTTTCGCCGGCATGGGGGGCATGGGGGGTGGAGCGATGTCGCCCCCGTCCACTCCCGGCTCGATCACGGCCAACCAGATCGCCACCAACCAGACGCAGGTCATCAACCTGATTCGGCTGCCCAGCACGCAGCAGGTGCTGCTGAAGGTACGCGTGGCCGAGCTGAACCGGACGGCCTTCCGGCAGATCGGGGCCGATTTCCTGGCGTCGATCCCGGAGTTCGCCACCTTGTTCGGGTCCCAGATCGGCGGCTCCAGCTTCGTGCCGGGCCGGATCGGCCGGACCACCTTCAACCCCGTCGGCGCCGTGGACCCCCGAAGCCTCACCATCGGGACGGCGTCGACGCTGTTCGGGACGTTCTCCGACGCCCGGTTCACCACGGTGCTCTCGGCGCTGCGGCGGAACAACATGCTGAAGATCCTGGCCGAGCCGAACCTGGTGACGCTCAACGGCCACCAGGCCGACTTCCTGGCCGGCGGCCAGTTCCCGGTGCCGATCAACTCGGGCGTGGGGAGCGGCATCGGCGGCAACATCCAGGTGCAGTTCAAGGACTTCGGCGTCCGCCTGGCGTTCCTGCCGTTCGTGGAGGACGGCGAGACCATCCGCCTCACCGTCGACCCCGAGGTCAGCTCGATCGACTTCGCGCTGGGGACGACGCTCGTCCCAGGCGGCTCACAGGTGCCAGGGCTGAACATCCGGCGTTCGCACACCACGGTGGAGCTGAAGCAGGGGGAGACCCTGGCCATCGCCGGGCTTATGCAGCTGGCCCTCGACGGCGAGACCGAGCGCATCCCCGGCCTGGGCGACCTCCCCTACATCGGGGCCTTCTTCAGCAACACCACCAGCAATCGGATCGAGAAGGAGCTGGTGGTCCTGGTGACCCCCTACCTGATCGAGCCGATGCGGCCCGGCCAGGTCCCCCCCGTCCCCGGCGAAGAGGTGGACCAACCCAACGACCTGGAGTTCTTCTTCATGAACCGGATCGAGGGCCGAACGGGGGTCGACGCTCGGGCGACGACCATGTACGACGATCCGCTCCACCTCGTCCGCCCCGCGCTCATCGAGCGCAAGTACCTGAGCGGCCCGGTGGGGTACTCCAAGTGAGCGAGGAGCGAACCGCGATGAAGCCGACATCCCGGCGCCGTCGGGCGTCCGCCGCGTTGATCCTCGGGCTGGGCCTGGCCCTCAGCGCCCGAGACGCCGCGGCCCAGCAGGCCGTCGAGGCGCCGATCGTGATCCCGCCGCCCCGGCCCCCGGTCGCGCTCCCCGCGCCCGTGGTGATCGAGGCCCCGGCCGACGAGGTGGAGAATCCCCTCGACCGGCCGCCGCTGGACCCGGTGGCCCTGGAGAAGAAGGGGCCGCACTTCTTCTTCAAGAAGATCCGGTCGTGGCCCTGGCGGCGGGTCCAGGGGAAGATGCTGGGGTATCCCGAGGATTTCAAGCCCCGGCCGCTGGGGTCGTCGGTCTACGCCATGGGCCGGACGATGACGGCCAACGGTGCCGAGGCCCGGCTGGCCCTCTACGACTACGACTTCGTGCAGGGCTCCGCCGAGCTGAGCGAGCGGGGCCGGGATCAGCTGGAATTGCTCGCCGCGCAGCTCGCCGCGAGCCCCTACCCGCTGATCGTCGAGCGGACCCCGGGCGACCCGGCGCTGGCCGGCGCGCGTCGGCGGGCCGTCCTGGACGTGCTGACCGCCGCGTCGTTCCCGATCGAGGAGGGCCGCGTGCTCGTCGGCCAGCCCATCCCCTTCGGCATGTCGGGCGTCAACGCGCAGATCATCAGCGCGAACATCCTGAACCGGACCCAGCAGTACGGGCCGCCGGTGCCGATCAACGCGAACGGGGTGAACAGCCCGAGCGGCGTCACCAACCAGATGGTCGGGGCGGTCCCCGGGCAATGACGACGACCGTGACGGATCGCACCCGTCGGCCTCAAGACAAGGATGGATCGATCATGCGAACCGCCCTCTCTCCTCGCGTGCGGATCCTCGGCGGCGGGCTGATCCTGGCGGCCATCGTCCTCGGGGCCGGCTGCCGCGGCGCGGCGGGACGTCGGGCCGAGCACGATTCGGCGAGTCTGCTCAACTCCGGGGGGCCGGCGAAGGTCTCGCGGCGTCAGGCCGCCGACGTCGAGATCGCGATGGGCCGCACGCTCCAGGAGTCGGGAGATCTGAACGGCGCCGAGGCCGCCTTCCGCGACGCCCTGAAGAAGGACCCCCGCCGCGCCGACGCCGAGGCGAAGCTGGCGGTGCTGGCCGAGGAGCGCGGCGATCAAGAGCAGGCGGACGCGCACTTCGAGCGGGCCCTGAAGCTGGCTCCGAAGGATCCGGAAATCCTCTGCGACCGGGGCTACAGCTACTACCTCCAGCGGCGGTGGGCCGACGCCGAGACCTGCCTGCGGAAGGCGCTGCGGGAGGACCCGCGGCACGCCCGAGGTCACAACAACCTGGGCCTGGTCCTGGCCCGCCAGGGAGACGGCGAGGCGGCGCTCGTCGAGTTCGGCAAGGCGGGCTGCGACCGGGCCGACGCCCAGTCGAACCTGGCCCTGGTGATGGCGATGGAAGGCCGCCTGGACGAGGCCCGCGAGCTCTACGCCGCGGCCTCGGCCGCCAAGCCGGGCTCGGCCCCGGCCCGCGAGGGCCTCCGCGCCTCCGGCGCGGCGCTGGCCTCGCGCCTCGCCCCGCCGGCCGGTCCGCTCGCCGCCGCGTCCGTGACGATCCCGCCGCCGCGAAGGCCGGACCCGGCCGTGATCCGGGCCTCAGCGACGCGCGGCGACTGACGGGGCCTTCGCCGTCTCGGCGTCGTCCTA
>NZ_JAALJI010000039.1 GCF_011064595.1 Paludisphaera soli
GGTCGACCTCCACGCCGGTCGGCCATTCGTAGGGCCGGCGATCCGCCGCGTTCGGGACGATCGGGGCCGAGATCACGACCCCGGCGGCGTCTGCGACGATGGAGTCGTCGGCGGTCGCGGTCGCTTTTCGGATGGTCGTGGGAATGTTCCGCGTCGGCCTGTCGTACCGGCCCGCGCGGTCGATCTCGCCGCGGGCGAGGCATGAGGGCCTACGGCGGGTCGAGAGGTCAGGCGGGGCATCAGGTTCTCCTGCGTATGTCGCCTCGCTCGTGGAATCCGGGTTTCCGCATGGTCGGAATCGGGGCCGGCGCGGAGGATTCTCGAAATCCCGAAGGTCTCTGCCGGGTTTCGATGGCCGGCGGATGGCCGGCGCCGCGGCGACTGGGGGGGGCCTTCCGAGCAGATCGAAGAGGTCCGCCCCTTGGACTCGTAGAGAAGCTGCCACCTCTCGGAGGAAGCTGCGTAGATGGCCTCGCGGATAAAGTCGCCGAGGCATGTCGCTCGGGTCGCGCCGACGCTCCTCCTCATTCCTCGTACGCTCCCTGGACGGCCTGGCGCCAGCGTCGTTCCACCTCCAACTCGACCAGCCGACGGGAATACTTGCGGCGGCCGCAGTTGGGGACGCCGTGCTCGAAGCGGCGCAGCCGGCCCGCCTTGGCTTGCAACGACGCGGTCCTCTCAAACACGCCGAATAGGGCCGCGATCTGGCGCTGGCAGATCGCGTCGGTCCGGAGATCGGGCGTAGATCGGGGCTCGGTCGCAGGTCCCATTTCGTTCGGCTCCATGAAGTTCAAGGAATCACTTGCTCTGTCCCACTGCCGACATTAGACTTTGTAAATTACCAGGGTGATAAGCCTATGACAACTGATAAAAAACTCGCAGCGTCGAGGAACCCATGCCCCGCAAGACGACGTACGGCTCGCTGGACCCCGAGACGCAGCTCGGGCGGATCGCAATCCTCCTCCGCGACGTCTGGGGCGGCAACCAGCGCCGCATGGCCGAGGACGTGGGCGTGACGCAGCCGGCGATCTCCCAGGTGGTCCGCGGCGACAAGCCCCCCGGACGCCGGTTCCTCGAACTGGTCGCCGCCGACCCCAAGGTGAACGCCGACTGGCTGCTCCGGGGCGTCGGCGAGCCGACGCCCGCCCCGGCCCCGGACGTCGCGAGCGGCGACTGGATGGCCCCCATGGCCGTGTGCATCCTCCCCGGCCACCCGCGCCGGCACGCGGCCCTTCTCAGCGGGGCCCGCTTCCCGTTGGCCCGTTTCCACGGCAGCGAGTCGCGGTACCTGCTGACCGTCCAGCCGGGCGACCCGGTCGTCCGGGTCGAGGGCGAACGCATCGCGCCGGGCGATCATCTCCTGATGGAGACGGATCGTGACCTCTGGCTGGGGAACCGCATGGTGCTGGTCGGCAGGTTGGTCGCCCTGCGGCTCGCCGGAGGACGCGGCCTCGACTTTGTCCTGGCAAAGGCGGTCTTGGATCCCACGACCCGTGAAATCTCATTCGACTGCTTCGGCGCCGACGTCCCGTCGGCGACCGGGGCGCGGGAACTGGCGGGACGAGGCGAAGGAGAGGACCGGCCAGGCTCGGTCGCCGGCACCGACCATGGGGCGACGCGGCCGACACGCGTCCGGCCGGGCCGCGGCGTCACGCTTAGAGGACCCTCGAAGCGTACGGCTGCCGCCTCGGCCCCGATGCAGCCCGTCCATCAGCCCTCTCAGGCCGATCCGGATTCACCCACGGAGGGGGAGGGCGTCAGGGCCCGCCCCGGCATCGACGACGTCGTCGCTTACTGCATCCTGCTGATCCGCATGTGAGAGGGGATCGGCCGCCCGGCGGAGGCCCCACGTCGCACGCGAGAGATCGACACTCATTTTGGAGATGCGCCCATGAAGCAATGTACGGAGACCGGGACGGAGCTGGAGCCCCATACCCTCGCCGAGCTCTTTCCCCCGCTCGAAGGCGAGGAGTTCGAGGCCCTCGCGGCCGACATCCGGGCCAACGGGCTCCTGGAGCCGATCACGACCTATCAGGGCAAGATCCTGGACGGCCGCAACCGCGCCCGCGCCTGCGCCGCGGCCGGCGTGGCCCTCAAGACTCGTGAATTCGCGGGCCCGGGGTCGCCGGTCGAGTACGTCTTCTCCAGGAACATCCTCCGGCGCCACCTGAACGAATCCCAGCGGGCCATGTCCGGCGCTCGCCTCAAGGAGGAGTTCGCGAAGGAGGCCAAGCTCAACATGAGCCGGGGCGGGAAAGGGTTGGCAGATCTGCCCACCCGTCACAGCCGCGACCAGGCGGCCGAGGCCGTGAACGTCTCGCCGCGGCTGGTGGGGTCGGCCGAGAAGGTGTTGCAGCACGGGGTCCCCGAGTTGATCGATGCGGTGACGAAGGGCAAAGTCGCGGTCACGCCCGCCGCCGAGATCGCCAAGCTCACGCCTGCGGCGCAGTCCGAGGTCGTGTCGCAAGGCCCCTCGGCCGTCAAGAAGGCGGCCGCGAACGGTCGGGCCGAGAAGGCCAAGAGGGCCGCCAAGGGATCGGCCTCGCCGGCGGGCGGCCCTGTCCTCTCCGGGACGGACGCGGTCGGAGACGAAGAGCCCGACGAACTCTGGCTGCAGGGCTTCTCGATCCGGTCGAAGTTGAGCGGCGGTAACAAGGAGAAGTTCGATCGCGAGGCGACGTACTGGCGTCGTCTCAAGGCCCTGGACGACCGGATCCGCGCGGCGGACCCCGGCTTCGTGGCCGAAGCCTGCGACCGACTTCGCGAACACGGGTCGGGGCCCTTGCTCGCGGACGCCTTCCTGTTCGTCCGGCGCCCCGCGGATTGGCGGCTCTGCGAGGACTGCCGGGGCTCCGGCGTCAACAACGAGGGCCGGACGTGCTGGTTCTGCAGCGGCGATGGGTTCCGGAACCTGCGGCACTTCGATCCCTTCGATGAGATCGAAGATTCGCAGCCCGGCGTCGACGAAGGGGCCGCCGAAGCGTGCCGAGGGATCGAGGCGGGAGAGGCCCCGCGCGACGCCGAGGAGCCTGCCGGTCCCCGGAAGGGTCGGCCCGCCAAGGGGTCGAGCATTCCCCCGGCGAGCAAGCCCGCCAAAAACGCCGCGACGACCCCCGGGTCGGACCGACGCGGGAGGGCGGGGCGCGACGAACCGGCGGGGGCGCCCAAGGCCCTCAAGTCGCGGAGGAAGCAAGCCGTCGATGCGGAGACTCAGGCGCCTCGGCGTCCGTCCCGACGTCGGGGCTCCCTTTGACAGCGAGTACGACACCCATTCCCGGCCGGCGACGTCGAACGCGTCGCCGGTCTCACGAGGAGCACCATGCGATGCGACGAGAAGTCGACCGACGCGGGGCGTTCTACGACGAAAGGCTCGGCGGCGGCGCCGACATGATCGACCGGCTGATGCAGCGGGACACACCCCCGCCCGCGTGGCCGCGTCACTGGGAGGAGCGGGCGGCGGAGGTCGTCCTGGACCCCGAAGGCCTGGGGGCATCCTTCCTCGGCGACCTCGCGGCCGCCGGGTCGGGGACGGCCTGGGACCTCCGGGCCCTGGTCACGCGGGCCGAGCGTCTCGCGGCGGGCGGCCACAGCGCGGCGACGATCGGGACTCGCCCCAGGGATCGCGCAAGGCGACCGAGCGCACGAATCGGGACGCGGGCCGCCGCGCGCGCCCGCGTCGAAGGGCTGTCCGACGCAGGCTGCGATGGGGGCCCGCCGGCGTTCCAGGCTTCCGACCCCATGCCTCGCGTCGAAACCGCCGGCTCGATCCCGGCCGCGTCCTCGGAGGGCCCGCGATGAGCCTGGCCCGCAAGCTCGCCGGGTTCGACCCCCGAAACCGGCCCGATCCCGCAGCACGTCCGAAGCCTCGGCCCCGCGCCGAGCTCGGGCGACTGAAGCCGCTCGACCGTGTGCTCGCCCAGCTCGACGCGCTCGAGTTGCAGCACCAGCGGACCTATTCCGGCTATGCCGCCCGATGCCCCAGCCACCTCGGCGACGTCGGCCGCCTGAACTTCGAGGTCGTCGAGCTGGACCGAGAGAGACACTCCCGCGACGGCCGCATCATGCCGGTCGGGTCGGTGCTGCTATACTGCCAGGCGTACGGCGACATCGCCGGCGCCCGAGGCTGTTCGCAGCCCAGGGTCATCAAGGCCCTCGGCCTGCTGCCGTGCGACCTGTTCCCCGGGGATGCGGGCGAGGAACGGGCCGACCTCCGCGCCGGCTCCCGCTATCGCCTTCCGGCCCACGGCGCCTACCGCCCGCCTCTCGACGAGGATGCGATCGAGCGCTGGGAGGAGCTGGCCGCTCGCTTCGAGGCCGCCCTCAGGGGTCGCCACGCGGGGCGTCTGGGGCAGTTGGCCGACCAGCTGGGCGTCCCGGAGTCGGCCCTGGCGCGCTTCCACGTCGGCTGGCGCAGGCCCGACCTCCGGCAGGTCGACGGCAAAGTGGTCGAGGGCCAGTGCTGGACCATCCCCGAGCGCGACGGCGACGGCCGGATCACGGCGATCAACCGCCGCTACGAGGACGGGGGCAAGCGGATCATGGCCGGCGGCCGCCGGGGCCTGTACGTCCCGGCCGGCTGGCGCGAGCATCCGGGCCCCGTCCACTGCCCCGAGGGCTTCAGCGACGCGGCCGCGCTGGTCGCCGCCGGCGCCTGCGCGATCGGCCGCCCCTCGGCCTCCGGCGGCGTCGCCGAGCTGGCCGAGTTGCTGGCCGGGGACCCGCGGCCGATCGTCGTCTTGGGCGAGAACGACGCCAAGCCGATGCGTCGCGACGGCGGGCTCGTGCTGGAGCACGGCGCTCCTGCGGTGCGGCGCCCCGGCTACGACGGGGCGGTCGCGGCCTGTCGCAGGCTCCGCGCCCTGATGGGCCGCGACGACGTCACGGTCAGCATGCCGCCGGCGGGCTTCAAGGACGTCCGCGAACTCCTGACCCGGAAGGGGGCGCCGTCATGAGCATCGACGTAGGCGTCGCCGCGGCCCCCGACGAATTGCTGGAGCGGTTGGTCCCCGTGCCCGAGGGCGAGCTGGAGGCCGGACGCCCGGAGATCGTCTGCGTCGACCGGGCGCTCGACGCGATCACCGACGACGCCCTGGCGGCCGTCGAGCTGTCGAACGACCCTCCCACGCTTTTCCAGCGGGGCACGACCTTGGTGCGAGTCCGGGCCGCGGGGGCGGGCGGGACGCCCCTCATCGAGCCGATGGGGCCTGACGCCCTCCGAGGCCACCTGGCGCGGATCGCCACGTGGCGGGGGGCGCGGTACGGCCGGGCCGGGGGGGCCCTCGCCCACGTCCCCCCGCCGCTGGAGACCGTCCGCGACCTGCTGGCCCTGCCGGGCTGGCCGCAAGCGGCGATCCCGCCGCTGGAGGGGGTCGTGGAGTGCCCGACCTTCGCGCGCGACGGGACGCTGGTCGCCACCCCGGGCTACCACCCCGCCGCCGCCGTCGTCTATCGCCCCGCCCCGGGCCTGATCGTGCCCGAGGTGCCGGAGCAGCCGAGCCCCGAGTCGGTGCAGGGTGCCCTGCAGCTTCTGCTCGGCGATCTGATGGGCGACTTCCCCTTCAAGGACGAAGCCAGCCGCACCAACGCCCTGGCCCTGCTCCTGCTGCCGTTCGTCCGGTCCTTGATCGACGGCCCCACACCGCTGCACCTGATCGACGCCGCCAAGCCCGGCACCGGCAAGGGGCTGCTGGTCGACGCCGTCCACGTCGTGGCGGCCGGGCGTTGCGCCGAGCCGATGCCCGAGGCCGACGACGACGCCGAGTGGCGCAAGCGCGTCTTCGCCGCCCTGCTGGGCGACCCGAAGTTCCTGTTCATCGACAACGTCAACACCTACGTCGACTCGGGGGCGTTGGCCTCGGCGCTCACGGCCCGGACGATGAAGGATCGGATGATGGGCGCGTCCCGGACGGCGGAGGTCCCCGTCCGTTGCGTCTGGGTGGCGGCCGGCAACAACGTCCGGATGAGCGAGGAGTTAGCCCGTCGCACGCCGCTGATCCGCATGGTGGCCCCCGTCGAGGAGCCCTGGACGCGGCCGCCCTCCGACTTCCAACATCCGGACCTGATCGCGTGGGCCGCGGCCCATCGCGGGCCGCTGATCGGTGCCGCCTTGACGCTCTGTCGGGCGTGGATGGCGGCCGGCCGGCCCGACGGGTCGGTCGCCGTCGGCAGCTACGAGCCGTGGGCGCGGGTCATGGGGGGGATCATGGGGTCTATCGGCCGCCCCGATTTCATGGCCAACGCCGCCGAGATGACGGCGCACGCCAGCGACGACGCGACGAAATGGAGGGCATTCGTAGAGCGTTGGTGGGCCGTGTTCGGGGGCGATGTCGTCGGCGCTCCGGTGCTGTTCCCCCTGATCGAGGCCGAGGGCTTCCAGGAGGGGGTCCTGGGCGACGGCAACGAGCTGAGTCGGAGGTCGAAGCTGGGGAGGGCCCTGTCCCGGCGACGTGACGCCTCGTTCGGGGGCCTAAGGGTCCTCGCGGCGGGCACGGCCGGCAACGGGGGGGCCCTCTACCGGTTGGAGCCTCTGGCCGTCGGTTAGGGGGTGATTCGGGTGCGAAGGGCGGCCAGCCGAGATCCGACGCCTCGCCGGCCGGCCCCCGTGATCCGGGACGCCGGGACGGTGTGGGGCGGCGGACGACCTTCCGAGGTGCGGCATGAGGTGCGCCGCCAAACCTAGGAGAGCTAAACTTTTGCCGTTCCAAGATTTAGATTGGACGCCTAGGTTGCATAGGTTTAGGGTCCGAGGGCTCTCCTGCTAGATCAATAGGGGAGCGATCCGCTTAGTATGTGCGAAAGTCGAGGGATACCTATGAAACCTATGCTTGTATATTTAAATAATTGACATGTAGTTGTTTGCGAAGCACAAGTTCTCGACTGAAAGTCTGTCGAAACCTGCAAACCAATTCGAGCGCGCCGCCGTCGCCAGACGGTTCCGACGCGCCATGCGGACAGTCGGTCGCAACCGGACGATCTCCTTCCGGAGACCGTGCTTTTCCATCTCGCTCGGCATACATTGTCGTCGGCAGTCGCCGCGATCCGGCTCGACGTCGGTCGTCGAAGCGGGGAATGGCGTCGGCCTAGATGCCGGGCCCCGGGCGATGCGGACGCATCGGCTCGACCATCCGACCGATTCCACCCCCATGTCGCGCCAATCGCGACCGGGCGCCTCCAACCTACGATCTTGCAACGATCATCGATCGCAGCATGCGTTCGATGATCCACCCTCCCGAGCGGCTGGGGGCCAAGGGTCGTCTGGGGGGGGGCGATGATGCACGGGTCGATCCAAAAGGCCCTTTCGACTTCGTCCCGCCTAGGGGATGCCGGCGTGTACCGGCGGGTCCCGGGACCCGAAAGTCCCTAAATCGCCGACGCGGGATTTGCAAGCCCGATCAACCCGGCCAAAACCTCGATTCGACGTCCACCGGCGATGCGAGCGAGGGGACGTCCTTACCGCCGGGACCCGCGCGGCGTGATCCGTCCGCCCTCTTACCGGCCCCTCTCTCCCTCTCCACCTCGGCCTTGGCGGCCGTCCGTCTGCCGCCTCGCCGCCGACCCTTTCCGCCGACCGCGTCGTCGAGGATCACCCCGAACCGATCGGGGAGGCGGGGGCCTTCGGTCGGCGACGCGGGCCGAGCCGGCGTCGCCGACCAAGCGGTGAACCCGCGCCACGATTTCCTGAAGCTCACGGCGGCCTGAAACCCGCCATGGGCGCGGCCGAGGGGTACGCCACCGATGTGAGCGGGTTTTGATTAACGTTGATCGATCGATCGGGTCGTTTGAAACTGGCCCGGCGACACGGCGCCGGCGCGATTCGACGCCGGGCCGGGGCGGGACCGGCGGATGCGGCGACCGACGCGGCGCGTTGGCATGGGCCGGCGTCTGTGGGACCATGGGATGCGAGCCGCCGCACTCGATCCGGGCGGCGGCCCCACGACGGGAGAGGCCCCCATGTCCCTGGAGCTGATCCACCCCGAGAGCCCCCGCCTCGCCGTCGACTGGCGGTGGCGGCTGGCGTCGTCGCTGCGAGGGGCGGCCGCCGCGACGGGCCGCGGATGGGCCGACCCCTGGGTGGATCGGGCCGTCGCGCGCCAGGACGCGCAGGAGGTCGCCGATAGCGATTGCCGAGCGATCGGCGCGGACGAGTCGCTCGCCCGGGCCCTCCGCCTCCGCGACGGCGGGAACCGGCGGCGCTGGGAGGTCGAGGCCCGGCTGCTGGCCGCCGAGGGCGACGACGCGATCGCGAGGAAGTGCTGTATGCCCGCCGGGGCGGTCGCCGCCTTCGCGGCCGTCTTCTTCGACGTCCGGCCCCGGCTCGACCGCGCGGGCTACATCCAGCACCAGGCGATCAACCCGCCCGTCGACGCGTCGGAGCCGCCGGCCGGCCGCGCCTGGAGGGCGCTGGGCTACGGGGGCGGGCCGCTCGTCGTCGACTTCCTGGCCGCCGCGGGCGAGGCCGAGTTCGCGGCCGACGGCTCGTTCGCGGTCGGTCCGGCGGCCCCCAGGGGCCGCGACGCGCGGCTGCGTCGCCTCGTCGCGGCCTCCCTGGCGCTCGACCTCGACGCGGCCGCCGCCCTCCGCATGCTCCCCCTGATCGCCTCGCTGGACGAATCCGGCTTCGGATCGGCGCCTGCGACCGGCCTCGCCCCGACGCTCGCGGGCCTCGACCTCGCGGCCGTGCTTTCGTCGGACGAGGGCTGCGAAGGTGCCCGGGGCGGACCCGGATCTCCCGCGAGGCGTCCGGGTGGAGGCTTGGTGCGAGAATGCCATGAGGGCGGGGAGCCGGCCCCGCTGCGACGCTTCGGGTCGTGAATCGGCGACCAGAGTCCCCGCCCGGGGCGGGAGGCCCAGCGTGGACGTCGATCCCCCGGGCCGCGGGATCGTCGCACGGGCGTCGGTCCGTCGGGCCGGAGCGCGCGACGGGAGCTTCGCGGACGCCAGGGCGTGCTAACCGCCGGCGACGGCCCCAACGACGAGGAACGGCTCCCGCCCCTCGGCGACGTCGGCGGGCAGCGGCGCGTCGGGGTCCTCCAGGGAGAGGTCCCGGCGGCAGGCGAAGAAGCGCAAGAACGCCCGGCGCCGTTGCGTCTCCTGGTCGCGGATCGTCCCTCGGAGGACCGGGAAGCGGGCCTCGAGCGCGTCGAGGACCGCCCGTTGGGTCGCCGGGCCCTCCACGCTCAAGACGACGTCGCCGGTCGCTCCAGCCAGGTTCCGCAGGTGGAACGGCAGCGCGACGCGGATCATGGCAGCGTCTGGACCTCGACCGAGAGGACCGCCGGCAGGTCGCGGACGATGGGCGTCCAACGGTCGCCGCCGTCGGGCGAGACGTACACCTGGCCGCCGGTCGTGCCGAAATAAACGCCGCACGGGTAGAGCTGATCGACGCACATGGCGTCGCGCAGCACGTTCACGTAGCAGTCGGCCTGGGGCAGCCCTTCCGTGAGGGGTTCCCAGGCGTCGCCGCCGGTGCGGCTGCGGTAGACGCGGAGCCTCCCCTCGGGCGGGTAGTGCTCGGAGTCGCTCTTGATCGGGACGACGTAGACGGTCTCCGGCTCGTGGGCGTGGACGTCGATCGGGAACCCGAAGTCGGACGGCAGGTCGCCGCTGACCTCGCGCCACGTCTCGCCGCCGTCGTCGGTCCGCATGACGTCCCAGTGCTTCTGCATGAAGAGCGTGTCCGGCCGCGACGGGTGCATGGCGATGCGGTGCACGCAGTGGCCCACCGGGGCGTCCGGGTCGGGGATGTACTGCGAGCGGAGGCCGCGGTTCTTCGGGGCCCAGGTCTCGCCGCCGTCGTCGGATCGGAACACCCCCGCCGCCGAGATGGCGATGAAGATCCGCCTCGGGTCGCCGGGGTCCAGGACGATCGTGTGAAGCCCCATCCCGCCCGCGCCGGGCTGCCAGCCCGGGCCCGACTCGTGGCCCCGCAGGCCGGCGAGCTCGCCCCAGGTCCGGCCGCCGTCGGCGGATCGGAACAGGGCGGCGTCCTCGACGCCGGCGTAGACGAGGTCGGGGTCGGTCGGCGAGGGCTCCAGGTGCCAGACGCGCTTGAACTCCCACGGGTGCTGCGTGCCGTCGTACCACTGGTGCGTCGTCAGCGGCCTGCCGGTCTCGGGCGAGACGTCGTAGGCGAACCGATTGCTCTGCCCGATCGGCATGCCTTCGGGAGTCGTCGTCGGACCGCCGCCGGGGGGAGACCAGGTCCGGCCGCCGTCGTCGGAGCGCTGGATGATCTGACCGAACCAGGCGCTCGACTGCGAGGCGTACAGCCGGTCGGGATCGGCCGGCGACCCCTTCAGGTGGTAGATCTCCCACCCCGCGAAGTGGGGGCCGTCGACCTTCCAGCGGCCCCGGCCGCCGTCCGACGTGAGGATGAACGCCCCCTTGCGCGTGCCGACCAGGACCCTGACGCCGCTCATCGCCGCCCTCCTTCTGAGCCCGCGAACGCCCCGCGGCGGGGGCGCCGGATTCGTCGTCCTCCGGGCGGCCCCCCGGCCGGCTCGACTGCAAGAAGCCGTAAGTCCCCGGAATCCGGGCCGTCGCGGACGCGAGGGGCGGGCCGCGGCGGTCGACGATGTCGGCCGGGACGACGCCCCGTAGGTCCGCCGCCCGCCAAGGCCTCCTGGAACGCCCCCCGGCCATGTCGAGGTCGCCGAGCGGCCGGATCGACGTGGGAGGCCCGGTTCGGCCGACGTCCCCCGCCGCGTCGCGAAGCCGCCCGACGGGGCGGCCCTCGATGCGGCCCCGTCCCCCGGGTGCCCCGGGCGGTGCATCCCCGACGCCCGGCAAGATACCCGTCGATCCGATCCGCTCCAAGGGGATTCGTGCGACTTTTCCGTACGCCCGCCGCCCCCACGACCCGGCCCGCCGGCCTTCGCCCCAGGCTCGGCCGCGCCCATGAGGACGGCCGCGTGACGGCGTGCCGGGAAACGCTCTCATGCCCGGATCGGACTCCCGGGCGATCCGAATACGCCGCGGTCCGTCCGTCGCCCTCGCCGGGATCGATCGGGAGGACGAGGACGAGCTCGGGACCTCGATCCCCACATCCCGGTCGTAGATCGAGCGACCGACGCCGGCAGGCGTCGCGCCCGATGAAGCGCCCGCTCGCCGGAGCACGATCATTCGCGTGGAGATGGACGCGTTCCATGCGTCGGCCGGGCGGCGGGCGTCCCCGGCCTCCTCAGGCGAGCCGGTCGCGGCCGGGAATCGCGCGGCCGCGGCGTCGTCGACGGCCCCGAGCGACGAGGCCCGCCGATCCGGCGTACGTCACGCGACGCCCTCGATCGCCGCGAAGCGGAGGCGTCCGCAGCCGATCTTCGCGAGGCCGCGGTCCGACGTCCATCGATCGATCTCGCCTCGGATCCGGGCCGTTCCCGCCGAAGTCGCCCCGCTCGTCGAGCCGCCGTCGCTCGACGAGGCCCGTCTCGACGTCGCGGAGGCTCCGAAAGCGATCCCCTCGGCGACCGAGATCTCCGAGGAGGTCCGCGGAGGATCGGCCCCGAGGCCGGGCCGACCGCGTCGGCGGGCGCCTCCCGCAACGAGCTCCCGGCCGAGACGGCGTCCGACGAGCGGGCGCGACGGACCGCCGAGGCTCCGCCGGCCTCGTTTTCCTGTCGCCGGCCGCCGGGATCGAGGATGATGGGGAGGACGCCGGGCGTCCCGATCGAGGTTTCGTAGCACAAGCGGTGGATGAATCCATGGGATGGGAGCGGCGCGGGGACGTCTTCTGCTACTACCACCCCCGCCGCGTCGGCGGCCGGGTGGTCAAGGGCTACCACGGCTCGGGGGCCCCGGCGCAGCTGGCGGCCGACCTGATCGCCGAGGTCCGCGACCTCCGCGCCGACCGCGTGCGGGCCCGCGCGGCCGCGCGGGCCCGGCTGGACGACCTGGACCGGGCGACGGCCGAACTGGACGCCATCTGCGACATGACGAGCGAGGCCGCGAGGGCGGCCGGTGGAGGCGCGATGCATGGAAGCGATGCCGAGGGGCCGCAGGGCGCCCCGAACGCCGAGATCGACGAGATCCGCGGCCTGCTGACGGACGCCCGCCGCGGGGGCGACGAGGCCCTGGCCCGGCTGCGGGCGGCGCTCGACCGCCGGCCCGAGATCTGGCGGCGGCTGGGCGACCTGGCCGCGCACGTCGAGAGGAGCTGGATCGGCGAGCTCGCCGGGCCGGACGCGGCGTTGGCGGAGATCTTCGCGCGCAAGGCGGCCGACCTGAGGCGCGAGCTGGGCGGAGCCGCCGCCTCGCCCCTGGAGCGGCTGCTGGTCGACCGGGTGGTCGCCTGCTGGCTGCAGGTCCACCACGCTGACCTGGCGGCGGCCCGGCCTGGGGGGGCGACGGCCGAGGGCCGGGACCGTCTGACGAGGCGGCAGTCGGCGGCCGAGCGGCGGTACGTCGGTGCGATCGAGGCGCTCGCGAGGCTGCGCCGCACGCCGTCGGCAGCCGGGGAGCCCCGCACCGAGCCGACGGCCGAGCCCGGCGGTTCGGCCGACGTCATCCCGTTCGAGCCTCCCGCCGCGGCCAAAGCGTCGTCCGGCGCCCCGGGCTCGGTCGGGGATGGACGCGGCCGACGGCGTGCCTGGCGGTCTTGACGAGTTCGGACGGGGTTCGCCCGCCCGGCCGATGCGGCGAGTCGGCCTCCCGCCGCCCCGACCTCGCTCGCGTCGCGACGTCGACCGACCATCGACGCCTGGGTGCCCACTATCATCATCACGGCCGCCCAGGCGTCGGCCTCGGCCGGTGTGCTCCGCGTGCATCCCCCAGCGGAGATGCCGATCTGGTCGGACGGGCACCATGGCGGATGACGTACTCGATTGACGTTAATCGGATGTAGCGGCCGAGCATCAAGTCCACCCGCTCGCGGCCTCCGCTTCGGCGTCCCCCCCCCGCGACCTGGCGTAGGGTGACGGAATGAAGCCTCATATGGGGTGGGACCTCGGGGCCGAGCCCGGCCTCAACGAGAGGCCGACATGGACGCGAAGCGGGGACCCGATCCGGTGGGCCGAGCGGTCGACGGCCTGAGGCGGGCCGTCGATAAGCTGATCGACCTGTCGAAGAGCCCGGACGGGGCAGTCCGCGCCGGGGCGGCCGACGCCCTGCGCGGGCTCGACACGCCGCCCGTCGGGGCCCTGATCGAGGTGCCGATGAAAGCCGAGGACGTGGGCTTCAAGATCGAGATCATCGAGGTCCCGGGCGGCCAGGGCGAAGCGTACCGGACGCATCTCCTGCTGGCCGTGGGCGGGAGCGGCGGCGGGGGGCCAGGCCGTTCGGCAGGCGAGCTTCCGCGCGCTGCAGGCCATGGGTCGGGCGAGGCCGCCCCGGGGCCGGCTCTCGCCCGGCCCCCGAAGGAGGTCGATGGGCTCGCCGACCGGACGGGGTACGTGAAAGCTTCGGCGGCCGCGAAGCCGAGCCGCCCGCCGGACGCCCGCCAGGCCGGCCATGCCTGGGACGCGAAGCCGGCCGCCGTCGTCCCGGACGGCTCGGGGCGGGGCTCGCGCCCCGGGCGCAATCGGCCCTCCCCGCGTGCGACGCGCCCGGCCGCATGACCCGAGTCCCTTCGGGGGCCGGAGGATCGTCCCATCAGGGGAGGCGCGTGCCGATCCTTCGGCTCACCCAATCCCTGTCGGCCTTGTCCACGTCCCCGTCCCCGTCCATGTCCATCCACAGGAGCAGATGCGACGGCGGCTTCTTGTAGAAGTTGAGGTCCGAATTGCTCACCCGCCCGTCGCCGTCGACGTCGCCCGGCAGGACGTCGAACCGGACCGGCGCGGCGTTCCAGACCGAGATCGTCGGATCGACCAGGGCGCCGAACTTGTCGTCGAGGGCCAGCATCAAGCGATCGACGCCCAGGGCCGTCGGCAACGTCCATGTGGCCGTGTCCGTGCTCGGGTCGAAGCCGAACCCGTCGAAGCGGTACGACTTGCCCGCCGTGGCGGTGCTGGCGAGCGACAGGTTGGCGAGGCTCGCATTCACGTCGTCCGAGAAGACGACGTCGACGGCCGTTATGTTCGCGAACGGCAGGGGGCGGGCGGGGCCCATCAGG
The DNA here is from genome assembly GCF_011064595.1 of Paludisphaera soli. Classification (GTDB taxonomy): domain Bacteria; phylum Planctomycetota; class Planctomycetia; order Isosphaerales; family Isosphaeraceae; genus Paludisphaera; species Paludisphaera soli. Next base: position 14,045 of record NZ_JAALJI010000039.1, read on the forward strand.
GACATCGACCTCGACCCCCAGCGGACCCGGACGTCGAGCACCTTCGGATGGATCGTCATCGTCCCCGAGGCGAGCCGGAAGTCGTAATCGGCCGCGGCCAGCGTGCCGACGGCGGCCGTGATCGGATACCGGCCCGCCGCGCTCGCCGTCGTGGCCGTCGTGGTCAAGGCGGGCGCCCCGGAGACGACCGAGGCGAGGTCGCCGGGGACGAAGCCGGAGATCGCATAGGAGAGGGCCGGCATGGCGTCCCCGCGGCCCATGTCCTTGCTCGCGGGGGCGACGGTCAGCGTGGCTTTCCGCACGTCGATCGTCGTGGATAAGCCGACGGTCGTGTAGTTCGCCGAGTCGGCGGGGCTGAAGGCGACGCTCAATACCCGACCGGCGCCCGCTCTCAGGACCGTCCCCGCGGCGGGCGAATAGCTGAAGGCGCCGGGCGCGGAGGCCGTCGCGTTCAGCTGCGACGGCCCCAGGGGCGTCCCGTAGACGATCGCCGCCTGCGCGGCCCAGGTGATCGTGGGCGTCGCCTTCAGGACGTCGATCGAAGTCGTCAGAACGACGCCGTTGAAGTTCGCCGCGTCGGCCGGGGTGAAGGTCGCCGAGAGCCTCTGCCCCGGACCCGCGTTCAGGATGGCGCCGGCCCCCGGCGTGTAGGCGAACCCGCCGGGCACGGAGGCGGTCGCGTTGAGCTGCGAGGAGCCCAGCGGCGTGCCGTACGTGATCGGAGCCGGGACGGACCAGGTCAGCGTCGGCGTCGCCTTCAGCACGTCGATCCGGGCCTGGACCGAGGTCGCCCGGTAGTCCGGATCGTACGGGACGAAATTCGCGGTCAACACCCGGCCCGCCCCGGCGCCGAGGATCGCCCCGAAGCCCGGGCTGTAGGCGAACTCGCCCCGGATGTTCGCCGTGGCGTTGAGCTGCGAGGAGCCCAGCGGCGTGCCGTAGACGATCCCGGCGGGGTCGTTCCAGGTGAGCGCGAGGGCCGGCTTGACGTCGATCGTCACGGCCGCCGGCGCGCTCGAGGATCGGCCGTCGGAGGCCGCGAACGTGAAGCCGTCGGGGCCGGCGTATCCGGCGTGGGGCGTATAGACGAGGTTCGGGGCCGAGCCCGTGAGCGTCCCGTGGGCCGGGCCGGCCACGATCGTGTAGGTCAGCGCCGCGTCGTCGGGGTCGGCCGCGGCCAGGGTGATCGCCTTCGAGTCCCCCTGCACCAGCGAGACGGCTTGCCCCGAAGCGGTCGGGGTCGCATCGACGACGACGGTGACGGTCGCGACGTTCGAGCTGGACCGACCGTCGTTCGCCCTGTAGGTGAATCGGTCGACCCCGACGAAGCCCGGGGCCGGCGTGTAAACGAACGATCCGCCCGGTCCGAGGGCGACCACGCCGTTGGCCGGGCCGCCGACCAGGGCGGCGGACAGCGAGTCGCCGTCGGCGTCGCCGTCGTTGCCCAGGACGCCGGGGGCAGCGATCGTCAGCGACGAACCCTGGGCCGTGGTATAGGAGTCGTCCGCGGCGACGGGGCCCCCATTCGGGGCGCCGGGCACGGCGAACGCCGTCACGAACGCGTCGTTGCTCAAGAGCAGGTGGCCCCCCCCGAAGGCCATCTCCATGAAGGTCCCGCCGTCCTCGCCCGCGGTCCGGTTCTCGTAGCTCCATTCGGGCTGCCCGGTCGCCAGGTTGATCGCGTAGACGCGCGAGTAACCGTAGTTCGACGCCTGGACGAAGGCGTGGGTGCGGGTCAGGACGATCTCGGAGTTCAGGCTGTCGGGCGCGTCCCACGTGTTGATTTGCGCGCCGGTGGCCTCGTCGAGGAGGATGAGCTGCGCCCCCGCGGCGACCGCGACCACGCCGTTCCCGACCGCCTTGCCCGCCGGGGCCGCGGGCAGGACGACGGTCCAGCGCGGCGTCCGCCTCTCGGCGTCGTAGGACGAGACGCCGAACCGAGCCGGGTAGTTCAAGGAGTCGCGCACGTTGAACAGCAGCCGCCCCGAGCCCGAGACGACCGGGGAGCCGACCCAGGACATGCCGGCCGGCGGCGCGACCTCCCCCTGATAGGCCCCCGTCGTGCGCGAGTACACCTTGTTGCCGTAGGCGTAGACGTAGAGGTCGTCGAACGCGGCCATCGGGGACTCGGACTGCGACCCCGGATTGTTCCACTGCCGGGCGAGCGACGAGGCCGTCCACGCGCTGAAGCCGCCGTAGTAGCCGTCCGGGGCGACGAGCTGGTCCCCGGCGATCGCGGGCCGCTCGTCCGAATCCCATTGCGCGGAGTACGTCTGGCGGAGGAGGGTCGCGCCGGTGCGGGCGTCGAGCTGGTAGATCCACGGCCGGTCGGCGTCGGTCCCGCCCGAGATGCCGGAGTGGCCCGAGCGGTTGACGTAGACCTTGCCGGCGGCGATCGAGGGGGCGCTGACCGGGCCGTTGCCGACGACGACCCGGTTCCAGACCGGGGCCCCGGTCCTCAGGTCGTACGCGATGATGTGATATTCGCCGGAAGCCCAGTAGCCGTCCAGGTCGGTCCGGTAGACGTGCATGTCGTCGATCGCGACCGCCCGATTGCCTGACTGGGCCCAGTATCCGACCGACGCGTAGTTCAGCGGCTGACTCCAGGCGGCCGCGATGCCGGTCGCGTCGATGCGGGCGTCGACGTAGTTCGAGTGCCCGGCGTCGCCCCCGCGCTGGGTCCACTGGTTGCCCGACGAGTCGGCGACGATGAGCCGCACTGTCGCGATCGCGGATTCCAACTCGCCGTCGCGGACCTTGTAAGTGAAGGCGTCGGGGCCGATCCACCCGGCCGCGGCGGTGTAGGTGAAGGAGCCGTCGGCGTTCAACGTCAGCGAGCCGTGGGCCGGCTGCGTCACGACCGACGCCGTGACCGGCCGGCCGTCCGGGTCGCCGTCGTTGGCGAGGACGCCGGGGGCGGCGACGGTGAGCGGAGACCCCGGCCGGTAGCTGTAGGCGTCGTCGCCGGCGAACGGCGGCCGATCGACGAACGCCACGTCGATCGTGTCGACGACCGTCGCGCTGGATTGCTTGCCGTCGTAGACGTAGTAGGCGAAGGCGTCCCGGCCGACGAACCCGGCCCGGGGCGTGTAGGTGAACGAACCGTCCGGGTTGAGGGCGAGCGTCCCATTGTTCGGGGCGGCCGAGACGTAGGGGCGGAGCGGCAGCCCGTTGGGCGAGACGTCGTTGCCCAGGACCCCGGGCGACGCGACGGTCAGCGGGGTGTCCTGAGGGGTCGAATAGGATTCGCTCACGGCCGTGGGCCGGCCGTAGACCGTGATGCTCACGGTCGCCGGCACGCCGCCGAGCGCGCCGTCGCTCGCCCGGTAGGTGAAGCGATCGACGCCGTAGAAGCCGCCGGTCGGAGTATAGGTGAACGACCCGTCGGGGTTGAGGGCCACGGTGCCGTGGGTCGGCGAGGAGGCGAGCGAGGCCGTGATCGGCTGGCCGTTCGGGTCGCCGTCGTTGGCGAGGACGCCGGGGGCCTGGATCCGCAGCTGCGACGTCTGGCCGGATGTGACGAGCTCGTAGGAATCGTCGCCGGAGGCCGGCGCGTCGTTCACGCCGGCGACGCTCAGGCCGACGGTGGCGACGTTCGAGGTGTAGACGCCGTCCGTGACCCGGTAGCTGAACGTGTCGAAGCCGAGGTAAGACCCGTACGGCGCGTAGGCGAACGAGCCGTCGGGATGGAGGCTGAGCGATCCGCGGCTCGGGCCGGCGACGAGCACCGCCGCGAGGGTCCTCCCGGACGGGCTGGCGTCGTTGGCGAGGACGCCGGGGGCCGCGACGGCCAGGGTCGTGCTCTTCTGCGCGCCGTACGCGTCGCCGCCGGCCGTGGGGACCTGCGTCCCGATCACGGTCACCGCGTCGCCGGCGGTGACGGTGGAGGACCCGGCGTAGGCGTCGAGGTAGCCGGCGTTGGGCGAGCCGCCGACGACGACGATGCGCCCCCCAGGCTGGAGGGCCATCGCGTTGACGGCGGTCCCGGAGGCCGAGCCGAGGTAGGAGCCGTCGGCGGCGAACCGGGAGACGGGCCGGAACGGCGCCGCCCCGTCGGACAAGCCCCCGACGACGATCCTCCCATCGCCCTGGAGCACCACGGACGACGCCGTCTCGTATCCGCCCAGGTCTTTCACGACGATCCCGCCCGCGCCGAAGGAGCCGTCGAGCGCCCCGGTCGTCGTGTAGCGTACGAGCGCCATGTCGGCCCCGGAGGAACCGGTGACGACGATCTTCCCGTCCGGTTGGAGGGCGAGCCCGCGCGCCTGATCGAAGGAGCCGGGGACGTCGGTCTGGACCTTGCCGCCCGATCCGAAGGTCGGGTCGAGCCGGCCGTCGGCCGTCCAGCGGGCGACCGCGAAGTTCGAGGTCGAGTTGCCCCCGAAGCTCGTCCCGGCGAGGAGGATCCTGCCGTCCGGTTGCACGCCCAGGCCATAACCCCGATCGCCGCCGACGGCGAAGCTCGTCGTGGCGTAACCGCCGCTTCCGAAGGTCGGGTCGAGCGAGCCGGTCGAATCCAGGCGGGCGACGGCGAAATCGGCGTAGGTCGAGGCGTTGGAGATGGCGCCGCCGATCAGGATCTTCCCGTCGGCCGCCACGGCAAGCGCCCAGATCTCATTGTAGGAGCCCGAGGTGGGGACGAGGCTCACCCATCCGTCGGCCCCGAACGAGCGGTCGAGCTGCCCGTCGGCGGTGAGGCGGGCGAGCTGCATGTTCCAGCTCGAAGCGCCCTGGTCCTGGTAGTAGCCGCCCACGAGGATCTTGCCGTCGGGCTGGACCGCCACGGCCTGCGCCGTCATCGTCCGCCCGACCTTCCCGTAGACGGCCGCGGAGCCGTTGCGGAAGGTCGCGTCCGGGGAGCCGTCGGGGTTGTACCGACGGACGGCGAAATTGTTATAGTTCGACGAGACGCCGGTGTAGTACGTCCCGGCCGCGATGATCTTCCCGTCGGCCTGAGCGGCCACCGCGTTCGCCCCGAAGCCCGGCGCCGCGGCGCCGAACGAGGCGTCTCGGCCGAAGACGCCGTCGACCGTGGCGGAACCGGTGATCGTGACGACCTGATTGCCGGGCGTCGCATTGCCGGTCGGGGCGCCCACGGCGAAGGTCGCCGAGGCCTGGCCGGCCGGGATCACGACCGAGCCCGGCACGGCGGCGGCGTACGGGGCCGAGCTGGTCAGCGAGACGGTGAGCGACTGGGAGACGTCGGCGGAAGTCCGCGTGATCGTCCCGCTGGTCGCCCCGGGGCCGGCGTTCGCGGCGATCGAGTCGGCGAGGATGTTCAGCGTCAACCCGGGGGCCGCGAGGAGGCGGCGGTGCTCCAGCGCGTCCAGGCCGGGCCGCAGTCGCGACGCGCATCGGCTGCGACGGGCCGGAAGTCGAGGCGACTGGACCCGGATCAAGGAGCGCATCGGACCTCCTCTTCCCTCAAGGGGCGAATCATCGGAACCCGGAGGAACGGAGACGGGACGGGCTATGGCGGCCGACGCGGCGGGGACGACACCGCCGGCGGACGTGGACGAATGCGCAAGAGAACGTCTGGGCCGAGACGGACCTGGAGCGACCGTCGATCGGGGGCCCGAACGGACGTGGCGTTCGGATTCACCTCCGGGACATCGGAACATAAGAGAGAAGCGAGTCCGGGTCAAACCAGTGATACGAAATTCTCGGGAACGGTGACATTGGTCATCGTCGTGACGCCGCGCTCTAAGTCGTCCCGCCGAACGAGCATGGCCGCGAAAGGACTCCGGGCCGAAGTCGGCGGCTGGACCGGCTCCGGTCATATCGGTCCCGCGAGCTGAAAGGCATGGCCAAGAGGGCGAACGATTCAGGGGGCGAAATCAGAGGAGCCGCGGAGAATGTCGGGGCCGATCGAGACCTTCGCCGAGACCCACGGCCTTCCGCCTCGCGTCGCGGCGGTGAGACGCCGCCCGGGCCGCGGACGGATCTCGACCTCCGGTCCGTCGCGTGGCGGCGGCGGGGCGACATGGCCGTGCACGTCGGGCCGGACGCGGTGCCGGCCGAGGTGTTCGCAAAGGCGGCCGACCTGAGGCGCGACCCGGTCGGGCCGGACCCTTGCCACCGGGGCGGTTACTCGTCGACTGGGTGCTCGCCTGCCGGCTGCAGGTCCACCACGCCGACCTGGCGGCCGCCCGTCCGGGGGGCCTGACGGCCGAGGGCCTGGACCGTATGACGAGGCGGCAGGCCGCGGCCGAGCGGCGATACGTCGGGGCGACCGAAGCGCTGACGAGACTGCGCCGCACGCCGCCGGCGTCCGCGCCGACTGCCCCGGCGAGGGGGGCGACGCCGGACGGCTCCGTCGAGGCGGATCACGAGCCGGCCGACGTCGTCCCTTTCATGTCGCAATCCCGGCATCGGTTGCCACCGGCGGCCAAAGGCTTGACCGAGGGCGGACGAGGCCGTCGATCCGCTCGGAGGCCCCGACGGCATTGATCCGCGGCATCGATGCAGGAAGGGACGTCGAGGGGATTCGGAATGTGGAAAACGAGACAATTCGGATGATGGACGTCAATCGATCCGGTGGTCTGGGAGTCGCACCTCGACTCGCCGCATCTCCTGCTTACGGCCGTCCGAGCCGGACGGGCTCCAGGAAGACGCTGCGATCAACCGTGGCATGGATCGCGTCCCAGAAGGCGGGGGGCCCCCAGGCGGGCCGGCCGGCGCGATGAGTCCCGGGCACCGTTGCGGAGACGTCGCCGACCGCGTCGTCGACGACGTCGAAATCCTCCACGGCTCGGTCCATCGCCGCGGCCGCCTCGAAGGGGTTCGCAGCCTCCGCTTCGTCGAGGTGGGAGAAGATCTCGTCGCCCCCCTCGCGGCCGTATCTCGGCGCGACGGCGAAGCCGACGCCCGCCCCCCCGCCGATGACGAACCGCCGCCCTACCTTCGAGCTTGCCCGAGACCTCGTCATGGCCTCGCGATGAGAGTACTTGATTCGTGGTCCGGGCCCCAATCCGGCTCCTGGTCGCGCTCGGCCTCGACATGGACGGGGTACCTCTCGCGGGTCGGAACGCGGTCGATGTCGACCGTCGAAGCAGCCCATCCCGCGAGCCCCGCGGCGGCGCGGCCTCTCACGCTCGATGAAGGGATCCGATCCCACCCATTGAGGACCGCTCGGCCGGTCGTACGGCACCGCATGGCCGAACTCGGAGCGACCGCCTGGCGTCAGGCTCTCTACCTCCGCGGCGGCTCGCGAACGACGGCGGTCGCCGGTTCGTTCGCCGCATCTCCCGGGCGGTCGTCGAAGCGGGTCGGACCCCCGTAAGGACGGCCCCCCGGCCGATCTCGACGGTGGGACGTGAGACGCTACTCCGGGCCGGCGGCGCGGGCCCTGTAGTCCATCTCCGCCGCGACGATGCGGGCCAGCAGCGTCACGATTCGGACCTGGCGTTCGGTGCCGGCGAACTCGCCGACGGCCAGATGGTCGACCTCGGCGCGCAGGGCCCGCAAGCTGGCCCAGAGCTGGTCTCGCTCCGAAATCTCTCTCGCCTGATCCGGGCGCATGTCAGCCCCCATCTTGCGTGTCAATCGAAAGGGACCCCCGATGACGACCGAGCGACCGATCCGTATCGAGAACCTGCGCCCAGGCCTCTTGCGGACGAGCCCGATAGGCGTCCGGGCTCTCATGCACGCCCTGCGCCCTATGGGCCGAAGGCTCATCATAACCGGGTCGACGGCCGAGGAGATGCCTGCTCCTGTAAGACTGTACGAGATGCGGGACCTCGCCGGGCCATGCCCCGATTTCAGGACCCTGCATACTCGACCCGTCCATGTCCCCCCGCCGGCCCAGTTCGAGTCGGCCTGGGCCTTGTAATGGTTGCGTCGGCCTCGCAAAGCCCGGCGTCTCGAAAGTAGACCGATGTTTGATCCATCAAGTCGATCCCGCGTGGGAGCCCTTGCGGACCTGTTCGGGGCGTGAGTATCGTAGTCGATCATACCGGTGCGAGGCTTGCGGCACGAGTGGACGATCCTTGCCCCCATTCAAAACCGATGGCGTCGTCCACTCCGAGGCGCCGAAACTCCGGGCATCCACCCCGCCCCGCCTTGGAGGACGAAGTCGGAGCGACGATCGACGACCACGCTGCCGTCACCCCGCACCCGCTCGCCCCGAGCCGGCGTGAAGCACGAGCTTCGTGCGTCGGCGATCGGTTCCTGACCTAGATCGGGCGGTCCCGTCGAGCTACGTCGCAGCTAATCGACAGCGCCCCTCCCTGCTCGGGTGCCGGCTCCGCCCACAGGGGACCCGACGCACCGGCCGAGGACGATCAACCGGAGGTTCTTCCCGTGCCCAAGAATCCGTCGCCGAGATCGCCGACCGAGGTCGGCTCGGGCGCTGCCTCTCCGTCCGAGCCGCAAGGGAGGGCCGGCGCCGCGGCGCTCCCGTCCAACGGCCAGTACGACGGGAAACGGCTGCTTGCGGCCTTGAAGTCCCTCAAGAAGGGAGACTTCAGCGTCCGACTGATCGCCGACGACTCGGTCATCGGGGCGTCCATCGCCGAGGCGTTCAACGACGTCGCCGAGCTGATGGAAGGGAGCACCGGCGAGATCGCCCGGATCGCCGAGGCCGTCGGCAAGGAAGGCCGGATCTCGCAGCGCGCCGCCGCGGGGCCGGCGGGCGGCGGATGGGCCGCCAGGATCGACTCCATGAACGGCCTGATCGGCGACCTCGTCAGGCCCGTCGAGGAGGTCTCGCGGGTCATCGGCGCCGTGGCCAAGGGAGACCTCTCGCAACGCATCCCGCTGGAGCACGACGGCAGCCCGCTGCGGGGCGAATTCCTGCGGATCGGCCAGACGGTCAACACGATGGTCGATCAGCTCGGCTCCTTCGCGAGCGAGGTCACCCGCGTCGCCCGCGAGGTCGGCACCGAGGGCAAGCTCGGCGGACAGGCCGACGTCAAGGGCGTGGCCGGGACGTGGAAGGACCTGACGGACAGCGTCAACAGCATGGCCGGCAACCTGACCGCCCAGGTGCGCAACATCGCCCAGGTGACGACGGCGGTGGCCAACGGCGACCTGTCGAAGAAGATCACCGTCGACGTGCGGGGCGAGATCCTGGAGCTCAAGGACACCATCAACACCATGGTGGACCAGCTCGGCTCCTTCGCCAGCGAGGTGACGCGGGTGGCCCGCGAGGTCGGCTCGGAGGGCCGCCTGGGCGGCCAGGCCCAGGTGCGCGGCGTCGCCGGCGTCTGGAAGGACCTCACCGACTCGGTCAACGGGATGGCGGGCAACCTCACCGGCCAGGTGCGCAACATCGCCGAGGTGACCACCGCCGTCGCCAACGGCGATTTGTCGAAGAAGATCACCGTCGACGTCAGGGGGGAGATCCTCCAGCTCAAGGACACCATCAACACCATGGTGGACCAGCTCAACAGCTTCGCCAGCGAGGTCACCCGCGTCGCCCGCGAGGTCGGGACCGAGGGCAAGCTCGGCGGCCAGGCCCAGGTCCAGGGCGTGGGAGGCGTCTGGAAGGACCTGACGGACAACGTCAACGGGATGGCGGGCAACCTGACCGCCCAGGTGCGCAACATCGCCGAGGTGACGACCGCGGTGGCCAACGGCGACCTGTCGAAGAAGATCACGGTCCCGGTGAAGGGCGAGATCCTGGAGCTCAAGGACACCATTAACACGATGGTGGACCAGCTCAACAGCTTCGCCAGCGAGGTCACCCGCGTCGCCAAGGAGGTCGGCACCGAAGGCAAGCTCGGCGGGCAGGCCAAGGTCGAAGGAGTGGCGGGCACCTGGAAGGACCTGACGGACAACGTCAACAGCATGGCCAGCAACCTGACCGCCCAAGTGCGCAACATCGCCGAGGTCTCGACGGCGATCGCGAACGGCGACCTGTCGAAGAAGATCACCGTCGACGTGAAGGGCGAGATCTCCCAGCTCAAGGACACGATCAATACGACCGTCGACCAGCTGAACAGCTTCGCCAGCGAGGTGACGCGGGTGGCCCGCGAGGTCGGCACCGAAGGCCAGCTCGGCGGGCAGGCTCAGGTCCAGGGCGTGGCGGGCGTCTGGAAGGATTTGACGGACAGCGTCAACAGCATGGCGGGCAACCTGACCGCCCAGGTGCGCAACATCGCGGAGGTCACCACCGCCGTCGCCAACGGCGACCTGACCAAGAAGGTCACGGTGGACGTGCGGGGCGAGATTCTGGAGCTGAAGAACACGATCAACGCGATGGTCGACCAGCTGAACAGCTTCGCCAGCGAGGTGACGCGGGTGGCCCGCGAGGTCGGCTCGGAGGGCCGCCTGGGCGGCCAGGCCCAGGTGCGCGGCGTCGCGGGCGTCTGGAAGGACCTCACCGACAACGTCAACTCGATGGCCGGCAACCTGACGGATCAGGTGCGCAACATCGCCGAGGTGACGACCTCGGTGGCCAACGGGGACCTGTCGAAGAAGATCACCGTCGACGTGAAAGGGGAGATCCTCCAGCTCAAGAACACCATCAACGCGATGGTGGACCAGCTCAACAGCTTCGCCAGCGAGGTCACCCGCGTCGCCCGCGAGGTCGGGACCGAGGGCCAGCTCGGCGGCCAGGCCCAGGTGCGCGGCGTCGCCGGCGTCTGGAAGGACCTCACCGACTCGGTCAACGGGATGGCGGGCAACCTCACCAGCCAGGTGCGCGGCATCGCCAAGGTCGTCACGGCCGTGGCCAACGGCGACCTGAAACGCAAGCTCATCGTCGAGGCCAAAGGTGAGGTCGCGGCGCTCTCGGACACCATCAACGAGATGATCGACACCCTGGCCACCTTCGCCGACCAGGTCACGAGCGTGGCCCGCGAGGTGGGGGTCGAGGGACAGCTCGGGGGCCAGGCCAAGGTCCCCGGGGCGGCCGGCACCTGGAAGGGGCTGACGGAGAACGTCAATCAGCTCGCAGCCAACCTGACCACCCAGGTCCGCGCCATCGCCGAGGTCGCCACCGCCGTCACCAAGGGCGACCTCACCCGCTCCATCACCGTCGAGGCCCAGGGCGAGGTCGCGGCGCTGAAGGACAACATCAATGAGATGATCCGCAACCTCAAGGACACCACGCAGAAGAACACCGAGCAAGACTGGCTCAAAACCAATCTGGCCAAGTTCACCCGCATGCTCCAGGGCCAGCGCGACCTGATGGCCGTCACCAAGCTGGTGCTCTCGGAGCTCGCCCCGGTCGTCCAGGCCCAGCACGGCGTCTTCTACATGATGGACGGGGCCGACGGCGAGTCGCCGACGCTGAAGCTGACGAGCACCTATGCGTACCGCGAGCGTCGGGGGCTGCGGACCGAATTCCGCGTCGGAGAGGGCCTCGTCGGCCAGTGCGCCTACGAGCGAGAACGCATCCTCGTCACCGACGTGCCGGGCGACTACGTGCGGATCGGCTCCGGGCTCGGAGAGGCCCCGCCGCTGAGCATCGTCGTCCTGCCGGTGATCTTCGAGGGCCAGGTCAAGGCGGTGGTCGAGCTGGCCTCGTTCCGTCGCTTCACCGAGATCCACCTCAACCTGCTCGACCAGCTGACCGAGACGATCGCGATCGTCCTCAACACGATCGCGGCCAACATGCGCACCGAGGCGCTGCTGAAGCAGTCGCAGTCCCTGGCCCAGGAATTGACCAGCCAGCAGGAGGAGCTGCGCGAGACGAACACCCGGCTGGAGAGGCAGGCCGCCTCGCTCCAGGAGTCGGAGGACCTGCTCAGGAGGCAGCAGGACGAGCTGAAGCGGGCGAACGAGGAGCTGGAGACCAAGGCGGGCCAGCTGAGCACCCAGAAGAGCCAGGTCGAGGGGAAGAACCGGGAGATCGAGCTGGCCAAGCAGGAGCTTGAGGAGAAGGCCGAGCAGCTGGCGCTGACCTCGAAGTACAAGAGCGAATTCCTGGCCAACATGAGCCACGAGCTGCGCACGCCGCTGAACAGCCTGCTGATCCTGGCCGAGATGCTGTCGGACAACGCCGAGGGGAACCTGACCTCGAAACAGCGGGAGTTCGCCCAGACGATCCACGGCTCGGGATCGGACCTGCTGTCGCTCATCAACGACATCCTCGACATGGCGAAGATCGAGTCGGGGACCATGGCCGTGGACGTCGCCGACGTCCCGTTCGCCGACCTTCGAGACTACGTCGAGCGCACGTTCCGCCCGGTGGCCGAGACCAGGGGGGTGGAGCTCGCCATCGAGCTGGCCGACGGCCTGCCGGGCTCGATCGCCACGGACGCCAAGCGGCTGCAGCAGGTCCTGCGAAACCTGCTGTCCAACGCGTTCAAGTTCACGGAAAGCGGCCGGGTCGGCCTGGGAGTGGCCCTCGCCGCCGGCGGCTGGAGCTCGGGACATCCGGCGCTGGGCCGGGCCGGCGCGGCCGTGGCCTTCGCGGTCGGGGACACGGGCATCGGCATCGCGTCGGACAAGCTCAAGATCATCTTCGAGCCGTTCCAGCAGGCCGACACGGGGACCAGCCGCAAGTACGGCGGGACGGGCCTGGGGCTGTCGATCAGCCGGGAGATCGCCCACCTGCTCGGGGGCGAAATCCGCGTCCAGAGCACGCCCGGCCAGGGGAGCGTGTTCACCCTCTTCCTGCCGTTGGGGCACGCCCCCGCCGGTCGCCGGGACGCGGCGTGGCCCGGCGGCTCGGCCTCGAATCCGCCCCCTACCGCCCCCTCTTGGAATGGCCGCGAGGCGACGTACGTGGCCTCGCCCAGGCCGGCGGCCCTCGCCGATCATCGCGACGCGATCGAGGACGGCGACCGCGTCCTCCTGATCGTGGAGCACGAGCCGCGCTTCGCCGGGATCCTGGTGGACAAGGCCCACGAAATGGGCTTCAAGGCCGTCGCCACGTCCTTCGGCGAGGCGGCCTTGGAGCTGGCGCGCGAGCTGCGGCCGGCGGCGGTCACGCTCGACCTTCGGCTTCCCGACATGGACGGCTGGGTCGTCCTCGACCGCCTGAAGCGCGACCCCGGGACTCGACACATCCCCGTCCACATCATCTCCGTCGACGACAGCTGGCAGCGTGGGATGCGGCTGGGGGCCTTCGCCTTCCTGAAGAAGCCCGTCAGCCGCCGGTCGCTGGACGAAGCCCTGGCGGGCCTCAAGGGCTTCGTCGAACGAGGGATCCGCGAGCTGCTGGTGGTCGAAGACAACGAGCTGGAGCGGGGCGGCATCGTCGCGGCCGTCGGCGACGGCGACGTGAACGTCACCGCCGTCGGCACCGCGCTGGAGGCGCTCGAAGCGCTCCAGGCCCGCCGCTTCGACTGCCTGATCCTCGACCTGGGCCTGCCCGACCTGGGCGGACTGGAGTTGCTGGAGCGGATCAAGCGCGAGATCAGTACGCCGGGCCTGCGCGTCGTCGTCCATACCGCTCGCGACCTGACGTCGCAGGAGCAGGCCCGCCTGGACGTGCTGGCCGAGGCGACCATCGTCAAGGACGTGAGGTCGCTGGAGCACCTGGTCGACAAGACGGCCCTGTTCCTCCACCGGGTCGAGGCCGAGCTCCGGCCCGAGACCCGGAGCATGCTCCACCAGGGCCAACTGGCCGACCCGGAGCTCGCCGGCAGGAAGGTCCTGATCGTCGACGACGACCTGCGCAACGTCTTCGCCCTGACCAGCAAGCTGGAGCGCTGGGAATTGCTGGTCCTGCGGGCGGAGAACGGCCTTCAGGCCCTGGAGCAGCTGGACCGCACGCCCGACGTCGACCTGGTCCTGATGGACATCATGATGCCCGAGATGGACGGGTACGAGACGATGCGGGCCATCCGCGGGCGGGAGGCGTTCCGCGACCTGCCCATCGTGGCCCTGACGGCCAAGGCGATGAAAGAGGACCGGCAGAAGTGCATCGAGGCCGGGGCGTCCGACTACCTGTCCAAGCCGGTCGGCGGCGAGCAGCTCCTGTCCACCCTCCGCGTCTGGCTGCGACGAGCCGCCGATCGACCCGGCGAGCTCGGGGGCGCGGGGAGCCGAGGGCTCGGTTGAGGTGGGGCCGATCGTCGACGTCTCGGGTTGCGAGGCCGGCTGCACCCCCGGCCCGCACGAACCGGCCTGGAGTCGAGGTTTTGAAGCTGGAGGGCGACAGGATGTCATTCGGCGAGGACCGCACGCCAGACGGGCCCGGGAGGCGGGCCGATTCCGGCCGAATCGAAGGAACGGCCCCTGGGTTGGGAGATCCAGGGGCCGGCGGCGCGACCCGCGTTTTGCTAGTCGACGACCTGCCCAAGAACCTGCTCGCCCTGGAGGCCGTCCTGGGCGGCATGGGGCTGGACCTGGCGCGGGCCGGATCGGGCGAGGAGGCCCTGCGTCAGGTCCTGGACGGGGATTTCGCCGTCATCCTGATGGACGTCCAGATGCCCGGCATGGATGGTTTCGAGGCGGCCGAGCTGATCCGCCGACGCGACCGCTCCAGCCACACGCCGATCATCTTCCTGACGGCCTTCCAGAACACCGAGGGGCAGGCCTTCCAGGGATACGCCCTCGGGGCGGTCGACTTCCTCTCGAAGCCGATCGTGCCGGCGGTGCTGCGATCCAAGGTGGCCGTGTTCGTCGAGCTGCACCAGAAGACCGACCAGGTCAGGCGTCAGGCGGCCGAGCTGGTCGAGAACCAGCGTCGGGAGCACGACCGCGCGTTGGCCGAGGAACGGGGCCGCTGGGAGGTCGAGAGGCTCCGGGCGGAGGCGGCCCGAGAGCGGGAGGCGGCCGGGGCGTTGGCGCGCACGGTCTCCGAACTCACGCGGGCCGAGACGGACCTCCGCGCCCGGGCCGCCCAGCAGGCGATCGTCTCCGAATTGGGCCACCAGGCCCTGGCGGGCGCGGGCCCGGCCGGCCTGATGAACGAGGCGGTCGCCCAGGTGGCGGGGATATTCGGAGTTCGGTACGCCTACGTCGCGGAGGCCGCCCCCGGGCGGGATTTCCAGATCGTGAGGGCCGGCTTCGGCTGGGCGGCGGGGAATGCGGAACGGGCCGTCCTCGGCGCCGGTGCGGGGTCGATCGCGGGATTCACCCTTCTGACGGGGGAACCGGTGGTCGCCGAGGACCTTCAGGCCGAGAGCCGCTTCGCCCCGTCGCCGCTCCTCCGCGACCACGGCGTCGCGGCCGGCTTGTGCGTCCCCATCCAGGGGCGAGAAGGGCCGTACGGCACTTTGGGCGTGTTCAGCGACGGCGCGAGGACCTTCGCCCGGGACGACGTCCACTTCCTGCAATCCGTCGCCAACGTGCTGGCGGCGGCCGTCCAACGCCGACGCGACGAGGACGAGCTGGCGGCGGTCCGCGACGAGCTGGCGGCCCAGTTGGCCGACATGATGCGGCTGCACGCCCTGGTGGCCCGCCTGTCCACCAGCCTGGAGTTGACGTCCGTCCTGGAGGAGGTCCTGTCCGCGGTCTTGGCGCTCCGCGGATCCGAGCGGGGCGTCCTGACGCTCAGGGACGCCGACCGGGACGCCGCGGCGACGGCGGTCAGCATGGGCTTCACGGCCGAGGGGCTTGACGACGGCCTCACCGCTCCGGCGGCCGGCGCGGCGAACTCACCTCCGTGCGCCGCACCCCACCGGCCGGCCGAGCGGCCCGAGGGCGACGTCGACGCGGTCCTCACGCCGCTGCTGACCAGCGGCGGCGTGCATGTGGGTAGCATCGCCGCCTACTTCTCATCGCCCCACCGTCCCACCGGGCGCGAGACCCGCCTCGTCGAGCTCTACGCCCGCCAGGCGGGCGACGCGATCGACAACGCCCGACTCTACCGGGCCATTCGCGACGACGACCGGCGAAAGGGGGAGTTCCTCGCCATGTTGGCGCACGAGCTTCGCAACCCGCTCTCGCCTTTGCTGCACGCGCTGCAAATGCTCGGGCCGGGTGCCGGCCCCCTCCGGGACGTCGCGGAGCGTCAGGCTCGGCATCTGGTGCGTCTGGTCGACGACCTGCTGGACGTCTCGCGGATCAGCACGGGCAAGATCGAGCTGCGTCGAGGGGTCGTCGACCTGCGCGAGGCCGTCGCCCACGCCGCCGAGACCGCGCGGCCGCTGATCGAATCCCGTCGGCACGAGCTGACGATCACGCTGCCCGAGGAGCCGATCCCCCTGGAGGCGGACGCGGCCCGGTTGGAACAGATCCTGGTCAACCTGTTGAACAACGCCGCCAAGTACACCGAGCCGGGGGGCCTGATCGCGGTCGAGGCGCGACGCGAGGGGGAGGACGCGGTGGTCCGGGTGCAGGACTCGGGCGTCGGCATCGAGCCGGAGCTCCTGCCGCGGATCTTCGACCTGTTCACGCAGGCGGGGCGCTCCTTGGACCGCAGCCAGGGGGGGCTGGGCGTCGGCCTGACGCTGGTCCGGCGCCTGGTGCAGCTCCATGGCGGCGAAGTCTCCGCCGGCAGCCCCGGCGTCGGCCGGGGCAGCGAGTTCGTCGTCCGCCTGCCCATCCGGGCGTTCCGAGAGGGGGGCTCGACGCAGGACGAGGGATCGCCGCCCTCCGGCCCCGGCGGGCGGGGCGCCGCCGGGCCGAAGTTCGTGCTGATCGTGGACGACAACGCCGACGCCGCGCTGACCCTGGCCCGGCTCCTTGAGTCGAGCGGCCACCGCGTCGAGGCGGCCCACGACGGGCCGGCCGCCCTGGAGCGGGCGGGCTCCCGGCCGCCGGACGTGGTGTTGCTGGACATCGGGCTGCCGGGCATGGACGGCTACGAGGTGGCCAGGCGGCTTCGGGCTTCGGGCCTGGACCGGGCGATGATCGTCGCGTTGACCGGATACGGCCAGGAGGAGGACCGACGTCGATCCCGCGAGGCGGGGATGGACGCCCACCTCACGAAGCCCGTCGACCTGCAGACGCTCAACGAGCTTTTCTCCCTCCATCGACCGCCTGTCCGACGTGCTGCGACGCCGGAGTGAAGAGACTGGCCTGGCGGTTCCCGGTTCAGGATCCGTGGGCGAGGGATCGTCCCCCGAGAACGTACCCCTCGTCCGCATACGGCAGTTTCTACCTCATGAAGACCGGGACCCTCCGAGCGGCGGTTCGACGGCCTGGGGCGGACGCTCTCCCGGGGGCGCGACCGTAAGGTCGGAGATCGACGCAGCCGGTGGGGGCGGCCGCCGGCGCGGGCGGGGACAGTGGGTCGAGGACGCTTACGGCTCGGGGCCGCTCAGGCAGCTGGCGGCCCATCTGGTCGCCGAGGCCCGCGAGGCCGGACGCGTCAGACTGGCCGAGCTGGACGAGGCGATGGTCGAGCTGGACCTGGCCTGCACCGCGGCGTGCGAGGCCGTCCGGGAGTCCGGAGGAGTCATGACGAAAATAAACGAAACCGAGAATCCGCAGGCCGTCCCGACCGTCGAACTCGACGAGATCCGCGATCTGCTGCGGCGCGCCGCCGGCAAAGATGCGGGAGCCATGCCAGAGCTGCGGGCGGCGCTCGACCGCCGGCCCGAGGTCTGGCGGAGGCTGGGCGACCCGGCCGCGCACGTCGAGAGGACCTGGATCGGCGAGCTCGCCGGGCCGGACGCGGCGCTGGCCGAGGTGTTCGCTCGCAGGGCGGCCGACCTGAGGCGCGAGCTGATCGGGCCGGCCCCTTCGCCCCTGGAGCGGCTGCTGGTCGACCGGGTCGTCGCCTGCTGGCTGCAGGTCCGCCACGCCGACCTGGCCGCCGCCCGGCCGGGGGGCCGGACGGCCGAGGGCCGGGACCGCATGACGAGGCGGCAGTCGGCCGCCGCTACGCCGGCGCCATCGAGGCGCTGGCGCGGCTGCGACGGATGCCGCCGGTCGTCGCGACGCCGGGCGAGAGGGCGCACGAGGCGCCGGCCCAGCCCCCCGGCGTGCACGACCATACGGCCGATATCGTCCCTTCCCCCCCCCGCCGAGGGCCGGGGACCGTCCGGCGGCGCAAGCTCGACCGAGGGCGGACGCCGCCGCCGGCGCGTCCGGGGGTCGTGAAGACGCCGGACGAACAAAGCCCTCCCGTCCGATGCGACGGGTCGGTCATGCTCCACGCCGTCC
This sequence comes from Paludisphaera soli, assembly GCF_011064595.1. Taxonomy (GTDB): domain Bacteria; phylum Planctomycetota; class Planctomycetia; order Isosphaerales; family Isosphaeraceae; genus Paludisphaera; species Paludisphaera soli. The sequence goes on from NZ_JAALJI010000039.1 coordinate 31,997, forward strand.
TCGCCGCGAGCCCGACCGATCGTCGCGTGGTCCCGCCCGGCCGTGGGGTTAGAGGAGCTCTCGCGGATTCCGCACCCGCGAGCCTGGCCGCCTCGGCCTCGACATCCGCCAACGAACCACGCCCACCGAAGCCCTCCTTCAGCCATGCCGATTCGACCCGCGGGATGTCGCGCAGGGGCCCGCTGGCGGCGGGACGAAGATGGTCTGCTGATTGACGTTAATCGAAGTTTGGAATTGGACTTCCCACGACCGACGCTCTCCGTCGACGGCCATCCGACTCGCTCATGTTCCCCCGACGCCAAGGCCGTCGACGTCGTTCCACGGCCCGCGCCGCGATCCGGAGGATGGAAGCCTCATCACCGGAGCGCGGGCCCCGGCGTCTTCCAGATCGATTCGAGCTCCCACGCACGGAAGTGCTTGAGCATCGCGGGGGCGCCACGCGAGAAGGCCTCCACGCCGCGGTTCGCCGGGTCGGGGAAGATCAGGGCCGTCAGGGTCGTCCCGCCGTCGTCGACGAAGACCTCCACCGAGGATTGGTCGAGGAAGATCCGCAGCCTGATCTCGCGGCCGGACGGCGCGTGCGGCGCGGAGACGCGGCGGGCGAACCGCGGGTCGAACCCCGCCTCGCCGGAACGCCGACGGTCGAGGTAGACGGTCGACGTCCGGGCGTCGAAGCCCACCGTCGTCCGGGCGTCGCCGCCGATGCAAAGGTCGAATCCGACGGCGGCGCCGGGCCCGTCCCAGGCGAACGACGCCTCGATCTCGTAGCAATTGCGGGACGGGCGGAAGCCGAGATCCTCGCCCCCGCCGCGCAGCGGCCGATCGCGGATCTCGAACGCTTCCCGACGCAGCGAGGCCAGCTCGGGGATGGGTCGCTGGCGGATCGCGTAGCCTCCCGGGGCGGTCGCCAGCTCGACCTCGCGGGGGAGGGCCTCGGCCCCCCTGCCCCAGGAGGTGGGGACCTTCTGGGCGTACTCCCAGTTCCCCATCCAGCCGAGCCACACCGTCCGGTCCTCCCGCTCGCCGAAGTCCCGCCAGGCGCGCAGGGCGTAGTAGTCCGGCCCCCAGTCGATCCAGCTCGCCTGCTCGCGGCCGTGGTCCAGGAGCACGTCCGAGTAGACCACGTGATCCAGCGTGACGTTGCCCCAGTCGCCCCGATGCCGGTCGACGACCCGCAGCCGCGCCCGATTCCCCTTCAACGCGGATACGTCCCAGCCCGACCAGGTCAGGGCGTCGCTGTCCCGTCCCGTCGCCTCGCGGACGACCTCGCCGTCCACGAGGAGCTGCAGGCCGGTCTCGCCCGGGTGGTCCCCGCCGCCGATCAGGAAGTTGATGCAGCCGTGGGCGAGCGTGAACTCCGGCGAGGTCAGCGAGCCAGTCGCCTCCGGCCCGGCCCTCCGCGTCGAGACCAGGCGCCTGCCCAGGTACCCGGCCAGGGGCGGGGCGCCGACGTCGGGCCCGGCCCCGAAGGCGTCCCCCTCGGCCGTCCAGCCCGCGTAGCCGTCGGCCTCGAAGTCGGCGAACACCTCGCCCGGGACGCCGGCCCCATCCTTCAGGAACGCCCGCTGGGCCTCGTCCGGCGTGAACCGCGTCCCGTCGAACTCGCCGACGAAGAACTGCTCCTTGTTCGGCCCCATGCCGCAGACCAGCACCCACTTCATCCGCGAGCGGTCGCCGTCGAGCGGCAGGCGGATGAGGTTGGGCACCTCCCAGATCTGCTCGCGGGCTCCGAGGGGGCCGAAGTCGCTCAGCGGCGTCCACGACTTGAGGTCGGGCGAGGCGTAGAAGCGGACCTTGCGCTCTTCCGGGAGGGCGATGACCATGACCCAGCGGCGCGTCGGCTCGTGCCAGAAGACGTCCGGGTCGCGGAAGGCCGGGCTCTGAATGTCGAGGACCGGGTTGCCCTCGTAGAACTTGAAGGTCTCGAAGTCGGTGCTGGACGACAGGCACTGGGTCTGGAGCCGGGCGGGGCCGTGGTCGAGCGTGTAGACGGCGACCATCGCCGGCTCGCCCGGGCGCCCGAAGCCGGCGGTGTCCGCCTCGTCGATCACGGCGCTCCCGGTCGTCTTCAGGAGGCCCGGGGCGCCGTCCGCCAGCGGGTAGGGGCGCTCGTCCCAGTGGACGAGGTCCTTCGAGGTCGCGTGGCCCCACCAGAACAGGTGGTAGACCCCCTTGTGATGCACCAGCCCGCAGGGGTCGCCGATCCAGCCGGAGCGCGGCGAGAAGTGGTACTGCGGGCGATATCTCTCCGAGTAAGAAGACGTGACCTCCTGGGCGGCGGCGGGCGGGTCGCCCGTCGGGAGCAACGCGACTCCGAAGATCATGATCCACGAACTGCGGACGACTGGCATGGCGATCGTCTCCCGGTCGATGGCGACGGCCCGAGTCTAGCCGACGCCGCGCGGGCGGCGCCAGGCGGCCTCCCGGACAGGCCCGCCGTCGTCGCGATCCTGCTCCGACACGGCCGGCGTCCGCTCTCGCCGATCGAGCGATCCAGGTGATTAGGGAAAAGCCTCGAACGCGGGCCCTGCTCGACCGTGGTCCTGGACTCGATCTGCTGCAGATCGTACAATCGCTCTCCGCTCGTGGAGCGCCGAACAAACGATGTTCGGCGGGCGTCGGATGGGCCGAGCGACGAGGCCGGCCTTCGCCGCACCGTTCGAGCGGCCATGTCAGTGGTTTGGGACGTCGCCGAACGCGCCATCAAAGCCGGCAGCCTTGGACGGCCGCCGCCGCGGAGATGGGACGATGCGTTGACGCCCCTCGTTTCGCCAGGAGCCGGTTGACGATGAGCGACAACGGGAAGGGACTCTCCGAAGTCCTCTCGAAACACGAGGCCGACCTCCAGGCCGACTGGATCAAGGAGCAGACGGCCGGCTCGGCGCGGAGGACCGGCGCGATCAAGGAGGTCGAGCTTCGGGATCAGTGCAAGGAGTTCCTCGGGCTGGTCATCGAGGCCCTCCAAGGCGGTGGCGACCTCGACGTCCGAGGGCCCCGATGGAACCCGGTGCGCGATCTGCTCGCGAACCTCTCCCGCTCGCGGGGGCTCCAGGGGTTCACCCCGTCGGAGACCGCGTCCTTCGTGTTCTCCCTCAAGAAGCCGCTGTTCGCCCGCATCCGGCGGGACCTCTCCAAGGACGGCGAGGCCATGGCCGAGGCCACCCTGGCGGCCACCGTGCTGCTCGACGGCCTCGGGCTGTACACGACCGAGGTCCACCAGAAGGCCCGCGAGGAGATCATCGCGCGGCAGCAGCAGGAGATGCTCGAACTGTCCACCCCGGTCGTGACGCTCTGGGAGGGGATCCTGGCCCTCCCCATGATCGGCACTCTCGACAGCGCCCGGACCCAGGTCGTCATGGAGTCCCTCCTGCAGAAGATCGTCGACACGGCGTCGAGCATCGCCATCATCGACATCACCGGGGTCCCGACCGTCGACACTCTCACCGCCCAGCACCTCCTCAAGACGGTGACCGCCGCCCGGTTGATGGGCGCCGAGTGCATCATCAGCGGCATCCGCCCGCAGATCGCGCAGACCATAGTCCACCTGGGCGTGGACCTGGGCGACGTCACGACCAAGGCCTCGCTGGCCGACGCGCTAGCCGTCGCCCTGGAACGGACCGGGCGGGCCGTCCGCCGCGTCCGGGCCGGTTCCTGAAGGAGTCCGTCCCGATGGAACGCATCCCGATCCTCAGGATGGGCGGATTCCTCCTGGTCACGATCCAGGTCGACATGCACGACCGCCTCGTGACGACTCTGCAGGACGAGCTCACGACCATGATCGCCCAGACGGGGGCCCACGGGGTCCTGATCGACATCTCGTCGCTCGACATGGTCGATTCCTTCATCGGCCGGATGATCGGCGACATCGCGGGGATGTCGCGCGTGCTCGACGCCGAGACGGTCGTGGTCGGCATGCGACCCGCCGTCGCCATCACCCTGGTGGAGCTCGGGCTCTCGCTCGCCGGCGTTCGCACGGCGCTCGACGTCGAGAAGGGCATGGGCCTCCTCCGGGCCGCGACGCGGCGGCGGCTCGCGGAGGCCGACGATGGTGGTGTCGAAAGATGAGATCATGGAGATCCGGGCGTCGGATCACGTGGTGCTGGTGCGTCAAGCGGTGCGGAAGTGGTCGACCGAGCTCGGCTTCGGGCTGGTCGACCAGACCAAGATAATCACGGCCGCCAGCGAGTTGGCGCGGAACACGCTTGACTACGGCGGCGGGGGGACCGTCCGCCTGGAGGCGGTCGAGTCGGGGGGCAGACGCGGCTTGAGGCTGATCTTCGAGGACCAGGGGCCCGGCATCGTCGACCTGGAGAAGGCCCTGACGGACGGATACACCACCGGCAAGGGGATGGGGATGGGCCTGAGCGGATCCAAACGGCTGGTCAACGAATTCGACATCGTCTCGCGAGTCGGCGAGGGGACCCGCGTCACCATCACGAGGTGGAAGTGATCACGACGGCGGGCCGGCCGTTCGCGCTGGCGATCGACGACGCCAGCATGGTCGGCGAGGCCAGGCGGGCGGCGACCGCGCTGGCGGGGAGCCTCGGCTTCGGCGAGACCGGGCGCGGCCGGGTGGCCATCGTGGCGACGGAGGCGGCGACGAACCTGTCGAAGCACGCGACGGGCGGCGAGATCCTCATCCAGGGGATCGAGGCCGGGGAGTTCGGCGGGGTGGAGATCCTGGCCCTGGATCGAGGGCCCGGCATGGCGGACGTCGATCGCTGCATGTCGGACGGATATTCGACCGCCGGCTCGCCCGGGACGGGGCTGGGGGCCATGTCCCGCCTCTCGGGGACTTTCGACGTCCACTCGCTGCCCGAGCTCGGCACGGCCGCGTTGTCGCGACTCTGGGCGGGGGCCTCCCCCGGGGCCTCGTCGTTCGCGGGGCTGGAATTCGGGGCCGTCAGCGTCCCCCTGGCGGGCGAGGAGGTCTGCGGCGATTGCTGGGCGATCGACGGCGACGAGGGCCGGGCCCTCGTGCTGGTGGTGGATGGGCTGGGCCACGGCCCGCAGGCCGCGGAAGCCGCGCGCAAGGCCGTCGGGAGCTTCGCGGAGGCGGCGGCCCGGCTCGAACCGGCGGAAGTCCTCAAGGCGGCCCACGCGGCCCTCGGCGGCACGCGCGGGGCCGCGCTCGCCGTCGCGCGGATCGACCGCGAGCGGGGGGAGGTCCGGTTCGCCGGGGTGGGAAACATCTCGGGCGTCATCTACGGCTCCGTCGACGAGGCCGGGAGGACGAGCATGGTGTCCCACAACGGCACCGTGGGGCACACGGTCCGCAAGATCCAGGAGTTCGTCTACCCCTGGACCCCCGGCTCGACGCTGATCATGCACTCGGACGGCGTGGCCACCCAGTGGCGCCTAGACCGTTACGCGGGCCTGTCCGCGAAGCACCCCGGCCTGATCGCCGGGACGCTCCACCGGGATTTTCGGCGGCCCCGGGACGACGCGACCGTCGTGGTAGCCCGGGATTGCGGGCCGGGCCGCCCATGAGCCTCCCCCTGCTGACCGTGGAGATCCGCCTGGAGCCCGACGTCGTGTCGGCCCGCCAGAGGGCCCGCCAGATCGCGGGGCTGCTGGGCTACCCCCCGCTCGACCAGACGCGAATCGCCACGGCCGTCTCCGAGATCGCCCGCAACGCCTTCCAGTATGCGGGCGGCGGCACGGTCGAGTTCCGGGTCGAGACGGGGGCTTCGCCGGGGATGCTGATCCGGGTCAGGGAGCGGGGCCCGGGCATCCGGGACCTGCAGGCCATCCTCGACGGCCGCTACGACTCGCCGACGGGTCTCGGGGTCGGCATCCTGGGGGCCAAGCGGTTGATGGACCGGTTCGAGATCGAGTCGACCGACCGCGGCGCCGCCGTCACGATGATCAAGGATTCGCCGCGCGGGAGGGCCCCGTGGGGCCAGGCCGAAATGGCTCGGGTCTCGGCCGAGTTGGCCCGGAACGCCCCCCTCGGGCTGCAGGAAGAACTCCTGATCCAGAACCAGGAGTTGCTCCGCACCTTGCAGGAGCTCCGGGAGCGGCAGGCCGAGCTCGCCGAGCTGCACGCCCGCGAGCTGGAGGAGACCAATCGCGGCGTGGTGGCCCTCTACTCCGAGCTCGACGAGAACGCGAAGGACCTGCGCCGGATCTCGGAGCTCAAGTCCCGGTTCCTGTCCAACATGAGCCACGAGTTCCGATCGCCGCTCAACACGATCCTGAGCATGTCGGGGTTCCTGCTCGACGGCAGCAGCGGCCGGCTGACGGCCGAGCAGGAGACGGAGGTCGGCTTCATCCGCAAGGCGGCGGAATCCCTGACGGCCCTCGTCAACGACCTGCTGGACCTCGCGAAAGTCGAGGCGGGTAAGGCCGTCGTCCGGGTCGAGACGTTCGACGTCGCCGACCTGTTCGAGACCCTGCGGGGGACGACCAGGCCGCTGCTCGCCCCCGGGGTCGTGTTGCTGATCGTCGATGAGGCCGCCGGCCTCCCGCCGCTCCGCACCGACGAGGGGAAGGTCGCACAGATCCTCAGGAACTTCCTCTCGAACGCGGCGAAGTTCACCGAGCGCGGGGAGATCCGCCTGGGCGCGAAGGTCGGCCCCGGGGGCACCGTCGTCTTCACGGTCTCCGACACGGGGATCGGGATCGCCCCGGCGGACCAGCGGCGGGTCTTCGAGGAATTCAACCAGGTCGATGGGCCGGTCCAGAAGCGGGTCAAGGGGACCGGGCTGGGCCTGCCTCTGTCGCGCAAGCTCGCCGAGCTGCTGGGCGGCGGCGTCTCCGTGCGGAGCGACCCGGGGGCCGGCTCGACGTTCTTCGCCGTCATCCCGCGATCCTACAAAGAGCCGGACGAGGGCGACGTCAAGCACGAAGACACATGGCGGACGGCCCCGCCCCGCCGGCCCGTCCTCGTCGTCGAGGACGACCCCGTCGACCTGCTGCTGTACGAGAACCACCTCCGGGGCTCCGGCTTCCAGGTCCTCCCGGCGCGGAGCCTCGACGAGGCTCGTCGGGTCCTCGATCGGGTCCGCCCGGTCGCCGTGCTGCTCGACGTCGTCTTGGATGCGGGAAGCGGGTGGAGCTTGCTCGCCGAGATGAAAGGGTCGGAGGCCAACAGGGAAGTCCCCATCTTCGTCGTGTCCGTCCTCGACGGGAGGGAACGCGCGATGGGGCTCGGGGCCGCCGATTTCCACCTCAAGCCCATCGGCCGCGATTGGCTCCTGGGCCGCCTGGAGGCGTTGGGGGCGGCCCGGCCTCTCGACACCATCCTGATCATCGACGACGAAGAGGCGGACCGGTACGCGTTGAAGGGGCTCTTGAACGCCCAGGGGAGGTTTGCGATCGTCGAGGCGCCCAGCGGCGAGGAAGGCCTCCGGCGGGCCCGGGCCGAGCGGCCCGACGCGATCTTCCTCGACCTGTTCATGCCGGACATGACCGGTTTCGAGGTCCTGGAGCGACTGAAGTCCGACGAGGGGACGAGGGACATCCCCGTCGTCCTGAACACCTCGGGCGTCCTCGACGACCGAGATCTCGGCCGTCTCGCGCCAAAGACCGCGATGATCCTCTCCAAGTCCGCGGGGACGGCGGAAGAGGCGTCGGCGACGATCCGGGAGGCCCTGGCCAACGCCGGCTTGAACCTGGACCCCGCGGGCCCGGAGGGGTGACATGGCCGCTCAACCGCCCGAAACCATCCTGGTCGTCGACGACGACGCGGCGAAACGGCACGCGGTGACGAAGATCCTCCGCAGGGCAGGGTACGCCATCCGCGAGGCCGAGACCGGCACCGACGCCCTCCGCCTCGTCGCCGAGAGGCCGTCCTTGATCGTCCTCGACGTCAAGCTGCCGGACCTGAGCGGGTTCGAGGTCTGCCGCCGGATCAAGGAGGACCCCGCCACCGCCATGATCCCCGTCCTCCACCTCTCGACGACTTTCGTCGACATCGAGGATCGCATCTACGGCCTGGAGGGCGGGGCCGACGGCTACCTGACCGACGTCCTGGAGCCGCTCGAACTGGTGGCGACGGTGAGGGCCTTGCTGCGCACCAGGAGGGCCGAGGAAGCCGCCCACATCTCGTCCAAGCAATGGCAGGCGACCTTCGACTCGGTCAGCGACGGCGTCCTCTTGCTGGACCGGAGCGGCAAGGCCGTCCAGTGCAACGCGGCGATGGAGGGCATCCTGGGCAGGCCCTGGAACGCCCTGGCTGGAGATTCGATCCACGACCTGCTGTCCATCTCCCCCGCCGCACATCGGTCGCCCTTCCTGCGGATGCTCGACAGCGGCCGCCGCGAGGAGGTCGAGCTGACGCTGGGCGACCGATGGCTGCGCGTCACCATCGACCCCATCCGCGACGCGGCCGGGGTCGTCAAGGGGGGCCTCTGCATCGCCTCCGACGTGACCGACCGCAGGTCCATGGAGGAGGAGCTGAGGCGGCGGGCCGACGAGTTGGTGGCGGCCGACAGGCGCAAGGACGAGTTCCTGGCGATGCTGGCCCACGAACTTCGCAACCCCCTCGCCCCTATCTCCAACGCGCTCCAGATGATCCGAATGCTGCGGGGCAAGCAGCCGGAGTCGGAAGAGGCGCTGGACATCGCGGCGCGTCAGGTCAAGCACATGTCCCGCCTGCTGGACGACCTGCTCGACGTCGCGCGATTCACGCGGGGCAACGTCCAGCTGAGCAAGGTCCCGGTGGAGCTGGCCTCGGTGCTGGCGCAGGCCGTGGAGACCGCACGCCCCCTGATCGAAGGCGGCGGCCACCAGTTCGCCACATCGTTCCCGCCCGAGCCCGTCTGGCTCGTGGGCGATCCGACCCGGCTGGCCCAGGTCGTTGCGAACCTGCTGAACAACGCCGCCAAGTATACCGACCCGGGCGGGCGGATCGCCCTCACAGCCGCACGCGAGGGGGGCGAGGCGGTGATCCGCGTGCGGGACGACGGCGTCGGACTGGACGCCCCGATGCTCGCGAGGGTCTTCGACCTCTTCGCCCAGGAAGACCGCTCGCTCGCACGTTCCCAGGGGGGCCTTGGCATCGGATTGACGCTCGTCCGCAGCTTGGTCCAGCTGCACGGGGGGACCGTCGGCGCCGAGAGCCGCGGGCTCGGCCAGGGCAGCGAGTTCATCGTACGCCTGCCCGCGGACTCGCACGTCGAGCCGACGCCCGAGCGAGAGGTCGAGCCCCTCGGGGTCGAACTGCGGCGGCGGCTGCGGCTCCTCGTCGTGGACGACAGCGTCGATTCGGCGCGGAGCCTCGCCCAATGTCTGAAGCTCTGGGGGTACGACGAGGTTAGCGTCGCCCACGACGGCCCGTCGGCGGTCGCGGTCGCGACATCCCAGCCGTTCGACGTGATTTTCCTCGACATCGGCCTCCCGGGGATGGACGGCTATCAGGTCGCCGAGCGGGTCCGAGATCAATTCGGTTCGGCCGGCCCCGTTCTGATCGCCCTGACGGGATACGGCCAGGCCGAGGACTCGGCACGCTCGCGGGACGTCGGATTCGACGAACACCTCACCAAGCCGGTGGATTTGGATCGACTCCGCACGATGCTCGGGGATCCATCTTTTCAGCGAGGGAGGGGTGGTCGTCGAGATTCCACCGGGGGGGTGGCCGGCGAGTCCCGATGATGAGCGGCCGTCCCGCCGAGCAGAGCCCCCATCTTGCACGATTGGAACGTTGCATCTCATGACGGCGGGGAAGGCCTCGGGCCTCGCACGGCCCGATTCGGGCGCGTTGCGCCGAGACCTGATAGCGTTCTATCATCGAGTCGACCTTTACCCCCTGCCGTTTAGCCGTGTTTCCATTTCACCGGCGCCAACCGCAGATTCATGTGCCGCCGCCGACGAAAAGTCCGGCGGCCGGCCCCGTCGGCGGCGCGATGGTCCGCACGCCGCGCGAGCGACCGCCTCGCGGACCCGCTCGACGTCGAGGCCGGGATCGGCGAGCGGCGAGGCCCGATCCTGGCCGAGCTCAGCCACGAGCTGCGCACGCCGCCGGGCTCCATACTCGGCTGGGCCAAGATCCTGCGGTCCGGCCGCGTGAGCGAGGATCACGTGCGGGAAGGCCTGGCGGTGATCGAGCGCAATGCGGCCGCCCAAGTGCAGATCATTAAGGATCTGCTCGACATCTCTCGGATCGTCTCGGCCAACTTCCGCCTGGAGGTAGCGGGTCAAGGCCCAGGACGTCGTCGAGGCGGCGGTCGTTCGGCCACGCCGGCGGCCATGGCCAAGGGGGGCCACCAAAAGATGATCGACTCGCTGGCCGGCACGTATCCGACCGCTTCCGCCAGGCCGACTCGGGCACGACGCGGCGCCACGGCGGACTTGGGCTGGGCCTCGCGATTGTGAAGCAGCTGGTCGAGCTGCACGGCGGCTCGGTGCGGGCCAAGAGCCCGGACGAGGGCTGTGGCTCGACCTTCATCGTGACCCTGCCTTTAGCGGTCGTCGACTCGGAGCAGCCGGCGGCCGACTCGCGACCGAAACCGAGGAGCGAGGCCGACCAAGTCTGCAAGGACCACCTGCTCGAAGGTGCCCGGGTTCTGATCCTGGACGACGAGCCGGACGCACGGCAGCTGATCCAGAGCGTGCTCACGGACTGCGAGGCCGAGGTCGCGCAGGCCGCTTCGGGCGCGAAGCCCTCCAACTCGTCGAGTCGTTCCGCCCCGACGAGATCGTCAGCGGCGTTGGGATGCCCGAGCAGGACGGCTACGACTTCATCCGCCAGGTGCGGGCTAAACGGTCGTTCAGGGAGCTGCCGGCGGCGGCACCCACGGCCTTCGCCAGGGCGGAGGACCGCAGGCAGGCGCTCTTCGCCGGCTTCCGGCCAAGCCGGTCGAGTCGGAGGAGCTGGTGGCCGTGATGGCCAGCCTGGCCGGCAGGACCTAGAGGGCGTGAGGCCGTTCGGTCGCCCGATCACTCGACGCGGAACTCGCCACTCCCATACCGGGCCAGCAGATCGAGGACGTCCGCCGGCTTGATGACGACGTCCGTCGCACCGGCCTCCCGAGCAAGGCGTTCGACGTCTTGCCTGGAGTCGGCCGTCACCATGACCTTCGGCACCCTGTCGAGCCCCTGCATGGAACCGAGCCGACGGATGAGTTCGATGCCGTCCATCTGGGGCATCATGAAGTCGGTCAGCACGAGCTCGGGCGTGAAGCCCTCCAGCCGACTTAGGGCGTCGGTCCCGGACGGGGACGCGAGCACCTCGCAGCCGGCGTACTGGAGGAGCCAGGCGGACGATTCGCGCAGGTCGTCCATGTCCTCGACGAGAAGTACTCGCATGGCGATAACGGTGCCGGACGGGCCTGGCACCGTCCTCCCTGTTCGTTGTCGCTGCGTCTTCGGCTGCGGCCTTCGATAAGGCAACTGACGGGCCACTCCTGCCTCGTCAGGACGAGTCGCTCCGATTTGCCTTTGGTGCACTTAGGGTAAAACCATTACACCCCCTGCATCCCGTCCCTCCGAATGATGCTCCCATGCATCGCGAGCAGGCCCAAGACACCATCTATCCCTTTCCCATGCCACCCCGCCCTCAACCTTTCATCGGAAAACTGAAAGCAGAGCCACGCCGCTCCAGCAGAAAAGCGGCTCCCTCTGAAGTTTGCCCCCCACTCTTCAGCCTGCACGGCGGAGCACCAGCGGCTCCGGTCCGCTCTCCTGCAAGGCCTGAAAGGCGGGCTGGAAACAGAGAAGGGGGAGACGGCATGAGTGAACCCGCGCACAAGATCCGGATCTCGAACCTCACCTCTTTCATCCGGCGGAACCTCGCCGAACACGGCGACGGGTACAGCGTCTAGCCGACCCGCATCTCCAAGACCGACGACGAGTGGCGCGAGGCCGAGAATCTCGGTTGCGACGACCTCCCGCCCGGAGCTA
>NZ_JAALJI010000004.1 GCF_011064595.1 Paludisphaera soli
ACGACGGACGACGCCTGGCCCTCGCTGGCGATCCGCCAGACTCCGGCCGTGGAAGCCTTCCCGCTGGACGTGCTGCCGCCGCCCGCCCGACACCTCGCCGAAGAGGCTTCGCGGTCGATCGGATGCCCGGTCGACTTCGCCGCCGGGGCGACCCTTGCCGTCGCCGCCGGGGCGATCGGTCGATCCGTCTCGCTGCTCTTGAAGCCGGGGTACTTCGCGTCGTCGTCCCTGTTCGTGGCCGTCATCGGCAAGGCGTCGTCCGGCAAGTCCCCGGCAGTGGAGCACGCCGCGAAGCCCGTCTACGCGATCGACCGCGACCTGACCATCGAGCACGCCGCCGCCGAGCTTCGGTGGAAGGCGGAGTGCGAGGCGTTGGGCCCGAAGCCGAAGGCGTCGGAACTGCCCCCGCGCCCGCGACCGCGAAGGATCGACCTGGACAACATGACGCTGGAAAAGCTGCCCGGCCTCCTGAGCGACAACCCGCGCGGCCTCCTGATGGTCCGCGACGAGCTGTCCGCACTCATGGGATCGTTCGGCCAGTTCAAGGGGGGGCGCGGGACCGACAAGGAGGACATCCTGTCGGCATGGTCCGGCAAGCGGATCATCAAGGATCGCGTCGGCGACGACAACGGCGTCCCCCTACGCTCGCCCCACCCCTGCCTGTCGATCGTCGGCGGGACCGTCCCGGCCAACCTGCCGGGGTTCATCGACCCGGCCCGGCCCGGAGACGGGTTCATCGAGCGGTTCCTTTTCTGCTGCCCCGACCCGTTCGACCTGCCGGAAGACGAGGACGAGGACGGCGTGTCCGAGATCGCGACGGCCGATTGGTCCCTCTTGGTCGGACGCCTCTGGGATCGTCCGATGGACGGTGAGAATCCGCAGGTCGCCTACATGACGCCCGACGCCAGGAAGGCCCGGAAGCGGCTGCGGAAGGTCCACGCCCGCGAGGTGAACGATCCCGGCTTCAACCCCTCGCTGGAAGCCGCGTGGGGGAAGCTGTCCGCCTACGCCGATCGGCTGGCCCTGGTTCTTGGACTCATGGAGCATGCGGGCGACCCGACCGCCGATCCGCTGGCCGTCCCCGACATCGCCGAACGCCACGTCGAGGACGCCTGGCGACTCACGACCTACTTCAAGAGCCACGCGCGGCGGGTGCACGCCGGGAGCGACCCGACAGGGGCCGGACCCGAAGCCTCCCAGGTCAATGCGATCGTCGAATGGCTTCGCGACGGCCGCCGCGAGACGTTCACCGAACGCGACGTGAGACGGGCGCGGCCGTGGATCACGGCCGATTCGCTGGCCAAAGCCCTGGCCCATCTCGCCAAAGCGAACGCTATCCGCTCACAAGAGACCCCGAGAGGTCCCGCCGGCCCCGGCCGCCCGTCGTCCCCGGTCTACAGCGTGAATCCCGACCTGCTGGCTTGACGAAATTGACGCAATTGCCAAAACCCCTGTTCGGACCGCATGGGGCTGGGGTTTCGTCAATTCCGTCAATTGCGTCGAGCGGTGGAACTTCAGAATGGAGGCGAATCCATGCCTTCCCCGATCGTCGTCCGCACCCCGACTGAACGTCTCGAATGGGTCGCCATCAAAGACCGTGTCGACCTGGTGGCCCTGGCCGTCGACCTACTCGGGGAGCCGCCCGGCCGTAGGGGAGGGGGCCGCCTGTGGTGGTGCTGCCCGTTCCACGACGACCACAACCCGTCGTTCGTCGTCGATCCCGGCCGGGGCCGCTGGAAGTGCTTCGGATGCGGCGAACATGGGGACGCTGCATCCCTGGCGATGAGGGTGGGGCGATCGAGCTTCCCCGAGGCCGTCCGGCGGGTGGCGGAGCTGTCCGGCCTGACGCCCTGGGAGTCGAGCCCCCGAGCCCCGACCGCCCCGAGGCCCGCCAAGGCCCCCGCGAGGCCCCCGGAGCGTCCGTCCGGCCTTCCCCCGGCCGACGCACTGGCGTTGGTGGAAGACGCCGCCGAACGCCTTTGGAGTCCCGAGGGGGCGCGGACCCTTTCCTACCTGCACGGTCGCGGCCTGGCCGTTGAGACGATTCGCGCGGCGCGCCTGGGGTTCGTCGCTACTGCCCGCATCCCCAAGAAAGACGGCGACCGATCCTATCGAGCCTCGGGAGTCTCGATCCCCTGGTATGACGGCGATCGGCTGGCCCTGGTCAAGATCCGCCAGCCCGAAGGGGCGAAGCCGAAGTACGTCGAAGCCTACCGCGACCGACCGAGAATCTACCCCGGCCCCGAGGCGATCCAATCCGGCCGTCCGCTGATCGTGGTCGAAGGCGAATTCGACGCCATCTTGATGGGCCAGCAACTCCACGACGCGGCCTCCGTGGTCACGCTGGGGAGCGCGTCGTCGCGGCCCGACCCGAGCATCCTTGAAGCGATGCTGGCCGCGCCGCGATGGTTCATCGCCACCGACGCCGACGACGCGGGGGACGGGGCCGCGACCGGCTGGCCGTCCCGAGCAGTGCGGGTTCGGCCCCCCGAGGGATGCAACGATTGGGGCGACGTTCACGCGAGCGGATTCGGCCGCATTCGCTACCTGTGGGGGCGGCACCTGCCCTTGTCCGTCGCATGGGAGGAACTGTCCGGCTGGCGCTGGGGACCGGCCCCGATCGAGCCGACCGAGGAAAACGACGACGGACCCGACGCCTACGCCGTGGCCGAACGCCTGGCGATCCAGTCCGAGGCCCCTTGACGGACCGTGCGTGATTGATGGACAAGGAAGGGCGGGAAACGGGACCGCTGCGAACGGCCCCGCCCCCTTGATTCGACCCTGGTACTAGCAGGAGACGAACCCGATGGCGAGTCTACGAAAACGCGGGAAGACTTGGTACTTCGCCTACGTCGATGCCGACGGACGGCGGATCGAACGGAAGGGATGCACCGACAAGCGGGCGACGGAGGACCTGGCCCGCGCCGCCGAGTCCGAGGCCGCGAAGATCAAGGCGGGATTGGTCGACCCTCGCGACCTCGCGCGGAAGGATCACGCCGCCCGGCCGATCGCCGAACACCTGGAAGCGTACCGCGCCCATTTGACCGCGAAGGGGGCGACTCCCAAGCACATCGCCCTGATGGCGAGCCAGGCCCGCCGCGTGTTCTCGCTGGCCGCCGCGTCCCGGTTGTCGGACCTGACGGCCGATCGCGTCCAGGATGCCTTGAAGGCCCTGCGCGAGGATGGTCTGTCCCTGGGGACCGTCAACAGCCACCGGACGGCCGCGCGTGCGTTCTCGGCGTGGGCCTGGAAGTCGGGCCGGCTGGCGTCCAACCCGCTTGCGAACGTAACGGGCTACAACGCCAAGGAAGACCGTCGCCACGATCGGCGGACCATCGGCGTCGATGAACTGCGGCACCTGATCGAAACCGCCCGCACCGGCCCCACCTGGCGGAACACGACCGGCCCCGAGCGGGCGCTCTGCTACCGGCTGGCCGTCGCGACCGGGCTGCGGTACGGCGAGATTCAGAGCATCCGGCCCGAATCCTTCGACTGGCGAGCGGACCCGCCCACCGTGATCGTCGCGGCCGGGTACACCAAGAACGGCGAACCCGCCGCGATGATCCTTCCCGACGACCTGGCGAGCGACCTGCGGCCTTACGTCGCGTCCGTGGCCGCCGGGGAAGCCGTCTTTCGACTGACCGACGACCGGGGCGCGAGCATGCTCCGGGCCGACCTGGAACGCGCCGGGATTCCCTACCGCGATGCGGGGGGCCTGGTGTTCGACTTTCATTCCCTGCGCTGCCAGACCGCGACCTTGCTGGACGCCGCCGGCGTGTCGCCGCGAGTCGCCCAACGCCTGATGAGGCATTCGACGCCCGGCCTGACCGATCGCTACACCAAACCCCGCGCCGTGGACATGGAACGGGCCGCCCTGTCGCTGCCCGCCTTGCGTACCGATCCCGACCTCCCCGAGGCGTCCAGTCTGGCCGCGACGGGAACGGACGTACAACCCATAAGCAAAGTCTTTGCCGCGCATTTGCCGCGCGCAGAGGACGGAATGAGTCGGATTCCGTCGGAGACTGACGGAACGACGACCGATGATGGGAAGTCGGGCGAAGTGGGTTTCGCCCGAGAAAAGACGGAGTCCGACGGGCCGGGGCGGCCTGTGACGGACTCGGTCGGAAGTGCCCCCCGATGGACTCGAACCATCAACCCGCTGATTAAGAGTCAGCTGCTCTGCCAATTGAGCTAGGAGGGCGTGTGGCAAGTGGGATTGATAGGAGCATCATGACGGGTGAGGGCCCGTTTTGCAAGGGGGTGGCGGCCGGGATTCCGGGAAATCGTCGGGCGGGGCGGCATGGATGCGGCGAGTAGGATTTCGGCGGGCGGCGGGCTATAATTCCTTAGGGGCGGTTGCGGGGCGGACAGGGATGCGCTCGGGGGGGCAGGCGGATGCGGAAGGATTTGGACGACGTCATCCAGGGGTGGCCCTACGATCCCGAGCCGGGCGAGGTCCTGGCTCGCGAGGTCCGCGCGCGGGACGGTCGCAACGTCTTGCAGATCCGGATCGAGCTGGGAGTGCTCCAGCTCGAGGTCGCCGGCCGGCCCGACGGCTCGCGGCCGCACGGGGCTTCGACCTACCTGGACTATCTCCGCTATCACGCCTCCAGCAAGGGGACCGACCAGGGGCCGAACTGGACGATGTCGCAGCACCATTGCGTCGAGGCCGACCGCGAGTTCGTGCAGTTCTACCACCGCCGGATGGCCTGGCTCTCGCTCCGCCGCTACGAGCTGGCGATCCGCGACTCCGACCACACCCTGTCGCTGATGGACTTCGTGCGTCGGCACGGCTCGGACGAAGATTACATCGCCTCGCACGAGCAGTTCCGGGGCCTCGTGCAGTTCCACCGGGCCCAGGCCCTGGCGGCGATGTCGCTGGAGCGGAGGCGGCCGGAGGAGGCGATCGACGCCCTCCGCGACGGCGTCGAACGGCTGCTGGCCCATCAGCGGTCGTGGTGGGAAGAGCGCGACGCGACCGACTCGCCGAACCCATCGCTGATCGAGCAGCTCCGGCTCAACGAGCAGGAGATCCGCCGCAACTTCGCGGTCGAGAAGACCCTGCGCGAGCAGCTCGACGAGGCCGTGGCGCGCGAGGATTACGAGCTGGCGGCCCGCATCCGCGACCAGATCCGCGCCCAGGCCAAGTCCCTCCGCTGAGAGGGAAAGGGCGTGGCGGCGGCCCTCGGCGTCAGTGCGAGGGCCGCGACCAGTCGACGCGGTGGGCGGGGAAGACCGGGCCTTCGACGCAGACCCGGCGGAGGTCGGGGCGGCCGTCGTCCTGGAGGATCGGGGTGACGCAGCTGAAGCAGGCCCCGAAGCCGCAGGCCATGTGGTTCTCCAGCGAGACGTCGCAGGGGATATCGTGGGCCTGGGCCAGCCTGGCGACGGCCGCGAGCATCGGCGGCGGGCCGCAGGCGACCACTTTCGCGGGCCGCTCGCCGGCCTGGATGCGATCCGCCAGCAGCTGGGTGACGAAGCCGAGGCGGCCGGCGGAGCCGTCGTCGGTGGCGATCTCGACGCCGATCCCGGCCCGCTCGAAGTCCTCGACCCCCGCCAGCAGCCCGGCCGATCGCACGCCGTAGAGGAGCGTGGCGGAGTCGACCGGCGTCTCGCTTTCAGGCTTCGGCCGATCGCCGTAGGACGCGCGGCCGAGCCAGTCCCGGCCCAGGGCCAGGAACGGCGTCTGGCCGATGCCGCCGGCGATGAAGAGGGCCGAGCCGGAGCCTGGGGAGGGGCCGAAGCCGTTCCCCAGCGGGCCCCAGACGGCGACCCGATCGCCGGGCTTGCGCCGCGAGAGCGCGGCGGTCCCCCGACCGATGACGAGGTAGACGACGTCGAACGAGACCGGCTCGCCCGACTCGTCGCGCTGGACCTCATAGAGGGCGAACGGCCGGCCGAGCAGGGGGTCGTCGGTCCCCTCGGCGGCACCCCGAACCATGACGAACTGGCCGGGGAGGATCCGCCGGGCGATCTCGGGATCGCCCAGGCGGAGGCGGAACGTGTCCCGCGCGACCTCCCGATTCTCCAGGACGGTCGCGGCGGGACGCATCAGGGCTCGGCTGGGGCAGCTGGCGTCGCTCATGCCTTGTCGCCCGGCCGCTTCCGCTTGACGCCCGCGGCCTTACGCAGGGGCCGACGCTTGGGCATGGGCCGCTTGGGGCCCTGCCCGGCGTCCGGCGCGTCGCTCGTCTCGCGATAGACCTTGGAGTCCAGGCCGATGATCCGACGCCCCGTCGGCAGGGAGGCCGGCGGCGGTCCGGCCGGGCGTGGCGGCCGACCCGGACCGCCCTGGGGACGCGGGCCGGGGCCGCCGGGGGGGCGGCCCGATCCGGCCGGGCGGGGAGGCCGCTGCGACGGCGGGCCGCCTTCGGGACGGTAGCCCTGCGGACGCGACGGCGGGCCGCCTTCGGGACGATAGCCCTGCGGACGGGGCGGCGGGCCGCCCTCGGGGCGGTAGCCCTGGGGACGCGGCGGCGGGGCCCCTTCAGGGCGATACCCCTGGGGACGGTTTCCCTGCGGGCGCGGGCCCTGGGGACGGCCTCCGGGCGCTCCCTGGCGGGATCGGCCCGAGGGGCGCGAAGGCGGGCCCCCTTCGGGACCTGCCTCGAAGTGGGAGCGAGGCGGGCGGACGCCGCTGGGCGAGCGGGCCGGCAGGGCCTCGCGGTTCGGCTCGGGACGGCCTTCAGGCCGGGGCCGGCGCTGGGAGGGGGGCGGGCCCAGGGCCTCGATGTCGATCTTGTGGCCGGCACCCCGGCCCTCGGCCGGGCGCGGGCCGGCGGGCGGTCGGTTCTGGCCGTAGGCCTGGCTCGGTCGGCCCTGGCCCGGTCGGTTCTGGCCGTAGCCCTGATTCGGGCGATTTTGGCCGTAGCCCTGGCTCGGTCGGTTCTGGCCGTACCCCTGATTCGGGCGATTCTGGCCGTAGCCCTGGTTGGGCCGGTTCTGGCCGTACCCCTGGGGCTTGCGGGGGGGGCGGGCGTCGTCCGCAAGGTCTCGCGGGGGGGAGATGGCGATGCCGGAGGCGACCTTGCGGAGCATGTCGACCTCGGTCCGCGAGAGCGCCCGGTGCTCGCCGACGGGGAGCCCCTTGAGGTTGATCGGGCCGATGGCGATGCGGGTCAGGATCATGACCTTGTGGCCGAACTTCGCGAGCATCCGGCGGATCTCGCGCTTCTTGCCCTCGGCCAGGACCAACTCCAGGATGGTGGCGTCGCCCTGGGAGCCGACGATCCGGCTCCGCTTGGCGCGGACCTTCCCTTCGGAGAGCCAGACGCCTTCGGTCAGCCGGGCGATGACGTCCGGTCCCGGGCTGCCGGCGACGACCGCGCGATAGACCTTCTCGACGCCGAACCGGGGGTGGGCGAGGCGGTTGGCGAGCTGACCGTCGTTGGTCAGGATCATCAAGCCGGTGCTCTCCTCGTCGAGCCGGCCGACGGTGTAGACGCGCTCGGGGACCTCGGGGAGCAGGTCGACGACGCGGGGACGGCCGGAGGGGTCGTCGTTCGTGGAGACGTAGCCCTTGGGCTTGTTGACGGCGAAGTAGACGTGGCGTTCGGCCTTGAGCTTCTCGCCGTCGACCGCGATGACGGCCGAGCCGGGGTGGACGCGCGCGCCCAGCTCCTTGACGGTCTTGCCGTCGACCGTGACGCGGCCCTGGAGGATGTACTCCTCGCAGGCCCGCCGCGACCCCAACCCGGACTGGGCCAGGACCTTCTGGAGGCGTTCGCCCTTCTCGTTCTCGGGCCCGGCCTGGTCGACGGGCCGTCGTGGCCGGTGGGGGCCGGGGCCCTTGCGGTCGCCCTGGCCGAAACGCGGGCCCTGGCCCGGACCCTGCCCCTGGCCGGGACGCGCGGGCCTGCGGTCGCCGTAGTTCGATTGCGGGCCCTGGGACTGCCCGGGCCGGGGGGGATTGCCCCCGTTGGAGAACCGCTTCGAGCCCGCCCCGGAGAGGCTCCGCTGGGGCCCGCCGGGCGGCTTCGGTCCGCCCCCTTCCTTCCGCGCCGGACGGCCTTTTCCGCCTCCCTGATAGGATCTTCGCTCCGCCATGGCCCACGCTCCTCGTCTTCTCAACTTGCACGGCAGCGAACGGGCCACCGGAACCGATTCGACCGTCCGCCGAGGCTGCTCGCCCTCGGGACGGCTGGATAGTCCTTCATCTTACGATTTTCCGCCCCGCTTCCACCAGCGCAGGCGTGGGATTGGATACGACTTTCGGATCGCTTTCGTTCGCCCCGATCTCCGGCCGTCCCGATCGCTTCGGCTCCGCCGATCTCCTGCCCGACCGACGAGTTGCGACCCGGCGGCCGTCGCCGGGGACGTCTCTCGGACCGTCGTCGGCGGAAGCGGCGGCGAGGCCTCGAAAAGGCCCCGGGGATTGGGTTCGATCGCGCGGCTCTGGAAACGAAGCCATTCGACGCAAGGCGTGTTTCCGGTTGGCTTTGAGTGGGAAAATCGGGGCCGGGGATTGGGTTCGTTCGGCGCTTTCGACGTGTTTTCGCGACGTCCCGCACGCGATTCCACCAGGACGGCTCCCGGTCCGTGGCCGCCCCGACCGCACGATGAGGCCGGGCGGCGTGGGCCGTCGATTCGCGGCCGGCGTCCCGCATTCGCGCGACGGCCCATCTGTAACATAGGACCTGTCGCGCGAATCGAGCGGGAGGGCGTCGCTCCTGGAGCGACGGCGCCTGGAACCGGCGTCGGCCGCGCGGTAGCCTGCCGGTCGAGGTGGGGGCCTCGGGTCGGGAGGGCCGCGCATGGATTTCATCGGGCGATTGATCGAGCTGGCCCGGGACAACGTCGAGGCGGGGGGGCGGCCGTTCGCCTGCCTGATCGTCCGCGACGGGGCGATCCTCGTCGAGGCGGTCAACCTCGTCGCCCAGACCCATGACCCGACCGCCCACGCCGAGATCTGCGCGATCCGCGAGGCGTCGGCCCGGCTGGGCACGGAGGATTTTCGGGGCTGCGAGTTCTACATCCTCGCCCACCCCTGCCCGATGTGCCTGGCGGCCATGTACTACTGCGGGCCCGACCGCGTGACGTTCGTCGCCACCCGCGAGGACTACGCGCCGTTCTACGCCGACGACCGCCGCTACTTCACGCTCGCCAGCTTCTACGACGAGATCGCCAGGCCCTGGCCGGAGCGGCTCCTGCCCATGGTGCACGAGCCCGACGACGCGGCCCTCGACGTGTATCGACTCTGGCGCGAGAGGAACGCTTCAGGGTAGGTCCAGGCCCGATCCGCGAAGTGGACGACTGGGGAGGAGGTCGCGCGGTGTTTCGGTTCCCGGCTGTGGATCCCCGGCCGGGCGAGCGTCCCGATCGACGTGCGGTCCCGCCCGATCCGGGCGTCGACGGCGAGCCGGCCGCCGACGCCTTCGGCGCTGTGGAGAGGATCGCCGCGTCGATCGCGACCGGGACGGCCGCGGAAATCGGAGCCAGCCCGGCTCGCGGGCCGATCCTCGGGAGAGGGGAGGTGGGGGGGCGAGGCCGAGGCCGGGCCCGCGCTCAGTCGGCGAGGTCCTCGACGCGGTCCGGGACGCCCCGGTCGAGGGGGCCGAGGTGGAGGGCGACGCGGACGCTGCGGAGGCAGTCGGCGGCGACCAGGAGGGGGCGGATGACGGCCAGGAGGGCCTCGGCGTCGGGGCCGTAGAAGTCCAGGGTGCCGGATTTCAGGTCGACGGCCAGCTCGTGGCCGTCGAACTCGCCGACGTCGGCGGTCTCGACCTCGGCTTCCAGGAGATCTTCCAGCTCAAGCAAAGGGTCGAGGCTCTCGTCCGGGTACTCGAACTCGACGATGACGGCCTGTTGTTCTTCCACGTCCGGCTTCCTTTCGTGCGATCGCCTCTGCGGCCCCGAAACGGGGCGGCGTCGAGTCTACCAGACGGGGTGCCAGGGGTCATCGACGCAATGGATGCCGGGCGAGGTCCGAGGACTTGCCGGGGACCGGATCGCGAGGGGGCGGCAAGGTGGAGGCGATGGGATCGGGGGGATTCGGGCCGATACGGTCCGGCCGAGCGAGGCGGGATGGATCAACACCGCGCCGCGCCCCGGCTCGGCGGCGGGCCGGCCGGCCGGGGGCGATCGGGCGTTCGGGTTGCTGGAGCGGGCCGGGGGGCCGCGGCGGTCAGGCCCCGTAGACCAGGGTGCCGGCGGCCGTCGAGCGGCTGAGCGTCGCGGTGCTGCCGCTGAGCCTGACCAGGAACTTCTTGTCGGCGGAGACGATCGAAGTGCCGAAGATCGTCACCGAGAAGGTCTTGGACGTCTCGCCGGGGGCGAAGGTGAGCACCTGCGACTTCGTCTGGAAGTCGACCCCGGCGATCGCCGTCCAGGCGGACGTGGCCGCCGAGACCGAGACTGAGGTGCGCTGCGCCTGGTTCAGGTTGACGGTGAAGTCCATGGTCCGGGAGCCGTTGAGCCCGCGCGTCATGCGGACGTCGGCGACCGTCAGGGCCGGGGCCAGGACCGCGTCGTCGTCGAGGGTCGTGCCGGTGCCGGTCTTCGTGAAGATGGTGGCGTTGACCGGGTTCGTCAGGTTCAGGTCGAAGATCTCGGTCGTCTCGACGAGCGAGTCGGGGATGATCGAGACCGGCACGGTCTTGGCGGTCTCGCCCGGGGCGAAGGTCAGCGTGCCGTAGGCGGGATTGTAGTCCGAGCCCGCCACGGCGGTCCGGTTGGCCGTGCCGTAGCTGACGGTGACGGGCTGCGTCGACGGCAGCATGAGCTTGACGGTGAAGTTCATCGTCGTGGCGCCGCCGGTCCCCTCCGTGATGCGGGGGCTGTCGACCGTGAGGTAGGCGGTCAGGAGCTGACGCTGCTCCATGGGCTCGACGTCGGGGCGGGTGGTCCGGGTGACGGCCTGGCGGCGGCGCCGGGCGATGAGGCGGTCGAAAAGCATGCGTTGCTCTCTCATCATCTTGGGGCAAGGATGTTGGAAATGCAGAGCTGTCCAGCGTCGCGCGGAATCGTGGCGGCGCAGGGCGGCTACCCGAACCATAGGTCGGGAGCCAGCCCGAGGGGTCGTTTTCTGAAATCGGGTTGGGTGGTTTGGGTGATGGAGCGGGCGTGAGGGCGAATCGCCTCACGCCTTGGGAGATCTTCGGTCGGACTGGGGGCCCGAGGCCAGGATCGCCGGGCGATCTCGCGTCGGGTCGTGTCGAAGGCCACGCTCAGGGTGGCCCGTCGGGATGCGAAGCGAATCTCGAACGACGAGTTCACATCCACGAGTTGACATGAAGCTAGCTTCGATCGGGTGGCCCGTCAACCCACCGGCACCTGATATCTATTTTTTTTCACAACCCTGCATGATGGCGGGCCGCGTCGCCCCGAATCGCAGTTCCATTCGTAGATGTGTGAACTTTCGCTTGCGGTGATGCGTCGGTCGTATGTCGCCTGCGCGTCTGAGGTTGGGCGTATCGACCTGGGGTCGTGCCTGGCTGATTTCAAGCCTCGATCCAGGGCGTCATGGTCGCAATCAGTCTTCCGCGAGGCGTCGACGAGGGGGGCGGAAGATCCGCACGGCTCGGGGCCCGTCCCGGAGTCGGGCGAGTCGAGGCCCGGCGCGGCCGAGGCCTGGAGGTCGCGACGAAGTCAGGATGGGTGCTGTATGATCATGTCGGGATGAATGTTCCGCGTGCTCGCGTGCGGCGGCCCGAGGGGCGGTGGAGTCCGGCCGTCCGGGGCTCGACCCACGTCGCCTTGCCGGCGCGACGGGCGCGGTCTCGCAGCCGTCGGGCCGGGGCGGTTCCGAGGGCCTCGCCACGCCGACTGACGCCCGGCGGGCTCCTTAGCGGTCGTCGAGGAGTCCGCCGCTCCCTGATCGTCCTACGGAGGCGTCGCGCGACGTCGGACGCCCTGGGCCGAGATGGGCCGATCGTCGATCCGTGATGGCGATGCGGGCCCATCGTCGCCCGATCCCGCCGCCTGGAATTGCAGGCGAGCTGGAGGGCCGGGAGGACTGCGGGGGGGCGGTCTCCGGCCTTCGGGATCGCGACGTCATCTGCCAGGTTCGAGTCGGCTCAAATCCACAAGATCGCCGCGCCCGGGGATGACGCTCGCCTTGCGGATTCCGCCGGGAGTTCCCTGACAGGGAGCTTCGCCTCGTGTGCCCCGGTTCGTCCGGGCTCGCACTCGTGCGCACGTCTTCGCGCAGGATGCGGCACCGGGCTGGTCATCGCGGGAAGTTGGAGAGACAGTCGACGGTCGGCGGGGCGGCGACGGAGTGATGGGAAGAAAGGTGGTGCCCCAATGAGAAACGGCACGCACCCAGGGGCCGGGTGCGTGCCGTTCGGAGAAAGCTCAATCGGCCGAGGCCGAGATCAGGCCTTGGCGGCCGACCGACGGGCCCGGACGATCAGGACCAGCGGGGCCGCGAGGCCCGCCAGGACGATCGACGACGGCTCGGGGATGACGGTCACCAGGCCGGCGATCGTCGAACGGCCGCCGTTGGTGGTCGACGGGTTGATGTTGACCCGGCCGGGGGTGAACGAGTCGCCCGAGAGGATCGAGTAGGTGACGGGGCCGATCACCGAGGCGATCGACTGGGACAGCGGCCCGTCGAACTGCAGGAAGGCCCCGCTGTTGTCGATGCGGATCGTGCCCGAGATCGTGCCGCTGAAGACGACGTCGGGGTCGCCGGTGGGGGCGGGGGACAGCTGGAGGATCGTCAGCGTGAAGCCCGTGACGATGGGGATGTTGACCGGGCTGGTGATCAGGCTGGTGTCGAACTCGCCGAAGGTGGCCTGCGAGGTCGGGTCGGCGTTGACGAGGTTCAGGCCCTCGCCGAAGAACTGCAGGAGGTTGCCGCCGCCGAGGTCGAGGGTGCTGGTGCCCGAGGCGGTGAACACGCCCTCGGTGCCGAAGATGACCTCAGCGGCCTGCGAGGCCGGGGCGACGGTCAGGGCCGCGGCGAAGGCGGCGATCAGCGAGAAGGAGCGGAGCGTTCTCATAGTGGTGCGTTCCTCAATGAATCCGTTGCGTGGTGCGTCCCTGAGAATCCAACCAAGACCGTGGTCCCGGCAAGCATGCAGCAATTGCCATGCCGCAGACAGGGGTTCTTGAGCACCTGCGTGCTGTCCTGTGCGGTGCGGTGCGAGGGCGTCACTATAGAACACTGTGGAGCCGTTCAATGTCAAGTATTATATGGATTTCAAGAATGTTTCGTTTCGCGCCGAGAACTGGCCGTCGAGAAAATGAAACATCGGGCGAAACCGGACCTTCCGGACGCACGAATCCGCACCCGCGTTTTCTCCAGATGCCCTGAAGCCTCCAAGCCCACCAGGTTTTGCAGCCTTCGACCTTGGGACGTCTCCCCTTGCCAACTCCTGGTGCCCGCCGCTCGGGCGAGGGGCCGGACCGAGATTTCGGGGCGACGATCGGGGCGGAAAGCGTTCCGGCCCTGGGCCCTCCGACGAACCGCGTCGAGTCGGGCGATTTTGCGGCGCGGAAGATCCTTGCAATGGGCTGGGACTGATGTCAAAGATCGGGGTCGGGCGAGAGGGGCGGCCTGCGCGATCCTTGAGGCCGCGCCTCCTTCGACCCTTCCCAATCCTCGGGCTTTCGACGGAGGAGACGCATGGACCTGCTGAGGCGTTTGCCGGGGCCCGCGTTCGCGGTGGCCCTGGTCGGGCTGATGGTCGGGACGGGGGCTCACGGCCAGGAGGCGGCGAAGCCGGCCGAGGCCAAGCCGGCGGAAGCCAAGCCCGCCGAGCCCAAGAAGTTCCAGGACTTCAACGAGCTGGTGAAGGATTCGAAGAAGTACGAAGGCTTCCTCACGCTCCACGAGAAGGAGCAGCACCTCTACGCCGAGATCAAGCCGAACCAGCTCGACCAGCCGATCCTGGCGCCGATCGTCATCGCGCGGGGCACCGCCAGCGCGGGCAACCCGCTGAACTTCGGCGACGAGTGGGTCCTCTCGTTCCGGCGGGTGGACGACAAGCTGCAGCTCGTCCGCAAGAACGTCCACTTCACGGCGGCGGCGGGCACGCCGCTGGAGAAGGCCGTCAAGCAGAACTACACCGACTCCGTGCTGATGGCCCTGCCCATCCTCAGCATCAGCCCCAACGGCGGGGCGCTCGTCGTGGACCTGGCCGACGTCTTCCTGAGCGACTTCGCCCAGGTCGGCATGGGCGCGTTCGACAAGGCCCGCTCGCGCTGGTTCAAGATCCGGGCGTATCCCAACAACGTCGAGATCCAGGTGGAGGCGACGTACTCGGGCGGCCGCTTCGGCTACTACTCCTACGGCGGGGCCTCGCCGATCGCCGACCCGCGCGGGATCACGATGGTGATCCACTACAGCCTGTGCAAGGCGCCCGACCCCGGCTACAAGCCCCGGACGGCCGACTACCGCGTGGGCCACTTCCTCAACGCCGTGACCGACTACAGCCAGGCGAGCCCGGACACCGACGCGAAGCGGATGATCAACCGCTGGCGGCTGGAGAAGGCCGACCCCAAGGCCAAGCTCTCGCCCCCCAAGAAGCAGGTCGTCTGGTGGATCGAGGACAACGTCCCGCTGGAACACCGGCCGTACGTGGAGCAGGGGATCCTGGAGTGGAACAAGGCGTTCGAGAAGATCGGCATCGCCAACGCCCTGGCGGTCCGCTGGCAGAACGACCAGGACGACTTCGAGCCCGAGGACGTCAACTACTGCACCCTGCGCTGGATCACGACCGGGTCGACGTACGCGATGTCGGGCCTGCGGAGCAACCCGCTGACCGGCGAGATGATCGACGGCGATGTGATCTTTGATGCGAGTTGGATCAAGACGTGGAAGGAAGAGTACGCGATGCTGGTGGGCGTGCCGACGCCCGTCGCCCGCGACGGCGAGCCGGCGGCCGTCGTGCCGCTGGCGATGGCCGAGGTCATCAGCCCGATCATGGCGAGCAAGCAGGGCTTCGGCCTCCCCCTGCCGCCGCCGGGATCGCCGCGCGAGGCGATCCGCAACGCCGCGGCGCTCGGGCTGCCCACCGCCCCGGGGGGCGGCGTCCCGCTGGCCCTCGACGTGGTGCCGGCCGGCTGGGACCCGATCCAGGCGCAGCTCCATCGCCGGATGGCCCAGGGCCGCACCGCCGCCTGCAACTACTCCGCCGCCAAGTCCAGCGAGATGCGGTTCGCCTCGCTCGCCCTGGCCAGCCTCGCCCTGGACGACAAGAAGGAGGGCGACGACAAGGACAAGGATCAAGACAAGGAGAAGAAGAAGGACGAGCCCAAGCTCCCCGAGGAGTTCCTGGGCCAGGCGATCAAGGAAGTGGTGATGCACGAGGTCGGCCACTCGCTGGGCCTGCGGCACAACTTCAAGGCCAGCGTCATGCTCAAGCCCGAGGAGATCAACGACACCTCGATCACCCGCGCGAAGGGGATGGCGGGGAGCGTGATGGACTACAACCCCATCAACGTCGCCCCCAAGGGCCAGAAGCAGGGGGACTACGCCTCCACCACCATCGGCCCCTATGACTACTGGGCGATCGAGTACGCCTACAAGCCGATCGACGGCGACGAGGCGGCCGAGCTGAAGAAGATCGCCGCGAAGTCGCCCGAGCCCGACCTGACCTTCGCCACCGACGACGACTTCGCCAACTTCGACCCCCAGGTCAACACCTACGACCTCTCCAACGACACACTCGCCTACGGCAAGCAGCGCATGGAGATGGCCGCCGAGCTGCTGAAGGATCTGGACGCCAAGGTGGTCCGCGACGACGAGTCGTGGAGCCGCCTGCGAACGGCCTTCGGCTCGTGCATCGGCCAGTTCGGCAACGGTGCGTACCTCGCCGCCCAGCACGTCGGCGGCCAGTCCGTCCGCCGCGACTTCAAGGGGACCGAGAAGGCCCAGGACCCCGTCACCCCCGTCGCCGGCGACAGGCAGCGCGAGGCGCTCAAGCTCCTTGTCGACAGGATCCTCGCCGACAAGACCTTCCAGTTCTCGCCGGCCTTGCTCCGCAAGCTGATCCGCGAGTCGTGGCAGGACAACGCGTCGTTCTCGTCCGGCAGCGCGGGCTACCCGATCTACAACGCGATCCTCAACATCCAGGAGATCGCGCTCGACGAGTGCCTCGCCGGGTCCACCCTCCAGAGGCTCCAGAACCAGGAGGCGCAGAGCGACCCCGGCGCGAACCCGCTGAAGATCGAGGAGGTCTTCCGCGCCTTCACCGACGGGATCTTCACCGAGCTGGCCCCGCCCGCCGAGGGCGCCACGGCCGCGACGTCGATCTCGACCATCCGCCGCAACCTCCAGCGCGAGTACGTCAAGCGGCTGAGCACGATGGTCCTGGGCCCCAGGAGCAACAACGATCTCGGGGCGTACTACGGCTACGTCATCCTGCTGGGGGGCTCCAGCTCCACGCCCCCCGACGCCAAGAACCTCGCGCGGCTGCACCTGGACGAGATCGGCCGCAAGATCGACGAGGCCGTCGCCCGCAAGGACGCCAAGATCGACGACACCACCCTCGCCCACCTCAAGGAGATGCGCCACCGGATCGACCAGGTCCTCAAGGCCCAGCTCAACGCCAACGAGCCCTGATCGACTCGGACGGACCTCGACGACCAACCAAGGGGCCCCGGCGAGATCCGTCGGGGCCCTTTCCCTTTCGGCCCCCTCTCGAGGGATTCAACTCATGGGATTCGCCGTCTCCTATCGCACGACGCGTCCCCTGGCCCCGGCCGAGGCCGACGCGATCTTCAAGGCCGCCGACGCGGCCAACCAAGGGCGGTCGTGGCTCGGCTGCGAGCCGGTCAGCCTCTTCGTCGACGAGGACGACGGGCACCTGTCGGGGGGCAGCAGGCTGAATCTCGACGCGCATTGGGACCACGAGGCGGATGAGCCGCTCCCGGAGGGCACCCTCCGCGACGTCATCGACATCCTCTGCCGCCTCGGCCGCGAGTACGGCGTCGACTGGACGCTCGGCCACGACCACGAGCCGGACGTCGGGTGCATCCGGGCCGGCGTCTGCGACGAGCGGGCGCTCGCCCAGATCGAGGCGTTAGCCGAGCTGAGCGAGAGCCTCGGCGAGCTCGGCGTGGACGAGGAAGACGTGAGGGAGCCCGCCTCGGGGGTGCCGACGCCTCCGCAGGGCCCTGCCCGGGCTTTCACACCGACTCCCATCCGTTCGAAGGATGGTCGAAGCGGCGACTCGCAGCCGGTCCCCCCGAGGATGCTGCCGAGCCAGGCGGACTTCTGCATCGTCTATCCGCCGCGCCTTCAGGCCTTTCGCGACATGCAGCCGTATGTCGACCGGTGGGAGGAGGAGTTTACCTTCGACTATAGTTTCCATCCAGGATTCGATGGCGGCGGCGTCTTGAGATTCCCGCTGCCGGAATCGCTCAAGGACCTGCCGAGTTCCCTCTGGCTGGGCACGTCTTACGCGTTGAACCCGCCTTACGGCCTGGTCCTCGGCAATCGAGCCGGCGAAGCCCTCGCCCATCGCGTGCGAAGGGCCGTCCGTGGTGAACGGCCCCCGGGCTGGGCCGTCAAGGCCGGGCTCGCCGAGGCGGTCCCCGAGATGAGCGTCGCGGTCACGGCGGAACACCTGGGCGCCTTGGGCGGGCAGAGGATCCTCCTCGTCGTCCCCAAGATGAAACGCAAGTCGCTCTCCTTCCTGGACCACCTGCCGGGATGGTTTGCCACCTTCGGCGTCCTGGTCGAAGGTCCCGCCCCTGAGGTTCTTCCACGTTTACGCGGCGAGATGTCCGATTGGTTCGCGGAACCAAGCCGTCCGATGTTCGCTTTCTCCGTGTCCGGCGGACAGGACGACGTCGGCTGGCAGCTCGCCGTGGCTTGTTACGTCGCGCAGTACTGGGAGATTGAGGCGCGCGGCCTGGATTCCATCCATCTGCTGACCGACATCGAAGACCGGCCGAACTTCCGGGCGAACTGGACCTCCAACAAATGAGCTGTTGAAGCGGCCAAACATGGAAGCCTTGTTCTTTGCAATGCAAAGTCAGGTTCCGCCTTGAATGACGCGTTTCCTTGTTTCTCAGGAGCCTTCGACCGGAGCGGGACGACGCTCGCGAGCCTGGCCGGTCGAGCCCGATCGTGCGACGAACTCGGCGACGCGCCCTCCCGGGAGCGCCGGCTAACGCCGCCGCCTCGCCTGCCCGGGGGCTTCGAAGAAAAGCTCTCCGCTTCAACGTGGGCGGAAGACGCCGGGCGCTCGCAGGACGCGGCGCATCGCGATATCCTCGACTTCGTCGCTCAAGGCCTCCCGATCAGGGCGCGGTCGGGGGGCGGAGCACGAGCTGTCCGCCGGTCGAGTCCCGCGCGGACGCGAAGGGTCGCTAGGGGGCGTCCCAGCCTGGGGACGATTCCGCGAAGGGGCAATCATGCCGCGATGTCCATCTTGCGATCGTGAGAACCCGGCCGGGGCCGAACGCTGTGAGGGCTGCGGGGCCCGGCTCGTCCCGGATGGCCTGGAAGATCGACTCCGACCGCTCCTGGCGCAAGGGCGGAACATCGAGGCGATCAAGGTGTATCGCGAGGCCACCGGCGTGGGCCTGAAGGAGGCGAAGGACGCCGTCGACGGGCTCCTTCGGGGTGACGAACTCCCGCAGTCGAACGCGAAGGTGATGGATATCGAGCCGACGCTCCTCGCGATGCTGAGGCGCAACGAGAAGATCGAAGCCATCAAACTCTACCGCGACCGGACCGGAGCCGGCTTGAGGGAGGCCAAGCAGGCCGTCGAGGAGGTCGCCCGGCGGAACGGGATCGTCCCGCAAGGGGGCGGCTGTGCGGGACTGATCGTCGCGGCCCTGGTGCTTTCCGGAGGCCTGGCGGTCGTGCTGGCGACGGCCTGAACGTCGCGGCCGGGCGTCAAAGCTCGTTGTTGCGGAGGGCGGCCTGGTCGCTCAGATAGGTGGCCCAGCGCGGGGTGAGGGCGGATCGGCTGTGCTTGCCCTCGACCTTCGCCTTGCCGATCCCGCCGGGGGCGGGGAAGACGAAGCGGTTCATCACGCCCATCATCTCGGCGAAGAGGCCCGGCGCGATGCCGTGAGCCTTGGCCATCAACTTGGCCGGCAGCGAGAGGATCGCCTCGGCGTCGCCGTGGCGGGCGGCGTCGACGATCTTCGACGCGGCGGCCTCGGCGCTCATGGAGAGGCCCGGCATCGAGTCGCCCAGAGCGAACCAGGCGAACTCCTTCTGGTACTGGCCCTTGAACGTCGCCTTGTGGATGCTCCCCGTACGCATCAGGCCGGGGGCGACCGTGGTGACGTAGATCCCGTCTTTGACCAGCTCGGCGCGGAGGCCCTCCGACAGGCCGACCAGCGCGAACTTGCTGGAGCTGTAGGGGAGCAGGTGGGGGGCCGAGACCTTGCCGCCGATCGACGAGATGTTGACGATCCGCCCCTCGCCCCGCTCGCGCATCGCGGGCAGGACGGCCAGGGTCGTGTAGAGCGGCGCCCAGAAGTGGGTCCGCATGGCGTCGTCGAAGTCGTCGAGGGTCGTCTCCTCGAACGGGCCGACCTGGATGACCCCGGCGTTATTCACCAGGACGTCGATCCGGCCGAAGCGGTCGAGGACCTCGGCGATCGTGGCGTCCACTTCGTCCTGCTCGCGGACGTCGCAGACGAACGTCGCCACCTCGGCGCCGAGCCCGGCGAGGTCGACGCGGGCTCGCTCCAGCTCGTCGGCGTCGCGGGCGAGGAGGGCCACCCGCGCCCCCCGGCCGGCGAACTCGCGGGCCGTGACCAGGCCCAGCCCGCGTGAGCCGCCGGTGATGAGGACCACGCGGCCGTCGAGCTCGATCCGCCTGCGATTGCGGACGAACGCCCGGGCGGCGACCGCCGCGCCGACGCCGGCCGCGGTCAGGACGAGGGCTTTCTTCAGGCCGCTGTTCATGACGACGACTCCAACCGGGACTCGCAAGAGCGACTTCGACTTCGAAGGAAACCGAAGCTTGTCATTGCAAGTCCGATGCCGTCCGAGTCGGCCCCGGGACGAGGAGGGCCCTCGTCCCGGGAGCGGGTCGATCGCGATCAGGAGCCGTCGGAGGAGACGACCTCGTCGCTTTCGCGGGTCCCCAGGCTCCGCCAGGTCATGCGGTTGACGGAGCCCTTGACGAAGCGGACGCCGCCGTCGGCCATGCAGGTCTTGACGCCGCCCGAATGGTCGCTGCCGGTCTCGTAGCGGACGCCGGCGTCCATATTGCAGCCCGCACCACAATCGCCGGAGAAAACTATTGGCAACGGGATGGCTGGATCCGAGGAGGATTTGTCGAGGAGGTCCGGCCCCCGCGCCGCCGGGGGGGGGCTGGACAGGGCGCCCCCCGAACTTCTACATTACCGGGAGACGAAGGGCCGCGAACGCGGGCCCGAGGAGGGGGCCGCGATCCCGAGGGCCCTCGACGAGGAACTCACGGAAGGGACGTCGGCGCGACGACGCCCGGGGACCGAGGGCCGTGCCGGACGTCCCGCTTGGACGACGTCGGCCGGACGACCTACCCCGGCGCCATGTCGTGTCGATGAATCCCTTGTCACGACCGAGGCGGCGCGGGACAATGGGCCCGAGCCTCCGCCGGCGTCCCGGGCGACGCCGCCGGACCTCCTCGCTATTCCGTACGTCCTTTCGAGTTATGCCCATGCCGCGCACGGTTCTGATCGTCGATGATGAGCGCGACACCAACGACATCCTGGCCAGCTTCGTTCGGTCTCGCGGCTTCGAACCGATCCAGCTGTACGCCGGCGCGCAGGTGAAATCCGCCATCGCCGAGCATAAACCCGCGCTGATCCTGCTCGACGTCATGCTGCCCGACCTCGACGGCTTCGCGATCTGCGACGCCCTCAAGCGCGACCGCGAGACCAACCTGATCCCGGTCATCATGGTGACCGCCCTGCAGGAGGACCACCACCGGGTGGCCGGCGTGAGGGTGGGGGCCAACGGCTACCTGGCCAAGCCGTTCACGCCCGAGGGCCTGTTCAAGGCGATGGACGGGGCGATGGCCTGGCACGAGGAGCATCGCAAGCGCGGGACCTCCGGCGAGATCAACTTCGACATTCGCAGCGAGCTGACCTACCTGCAGCAGGCCAACGACATGCTGGCCGATCTGTTCGCGCACACCCCGCTGACCGACCGCCAGATCAAGGACCTGAAGCAGGCCGTGATGGAGATGGGGGGCAACGCGATCGAGTGGGGCCACCGCAAGAACGCCGACCTGGTCCTGCGGATCACCTACCGGATCGACCCCGAGGGCATCGTCCTGATCATCCAGGACCAGGGGCCGGGCTTCAACCCGGGCGACGTCCCCCACGCCGCGTCCGACGAGGACCCGATCGGCCACATCGACCTCCGCAACGAGCTGGGCATCCGCGAGGGGGGCTTCGGGATCATGCTGGCCCGCGGCCTGGTCGACGACTTTCGGTACAACACCCGCGGCAATGAGGTCACGCTCATCAAGCGGTTCGACTCCCCGGCCGACGGCGCGACGTCTCGCTGACCCGGCCCCATCCTCCGAGCTCCCGGACCCGCGGCCGGCGATGCGTCGGCCCGGGCGGCGCCCTTCGCCGGCGCCAAGGGGTCGACATGACGGTCCGTGATCTGGATTCCGGGCGGGGGGGCGCGCCGATCGAGGCCGCCGCGGTGCTGGTCGTCGACCCCGACCCGGCCGAGCGCGTCCGCGTCGGCCGGCTGATCGCGGCCGACTCCGGATGCCAGGTCCGCGACGCCGGGACCCCCGAGGAGGCGCTCGCCTTCCTCCGCGCGGGGGGCGTGGCGGCGGTCCTGGCCCCCCTCCCCGGCGGCGACGCCGCGGGCGGCCTGGACCTCGTCCGCTCGATCCGGCGCGAGCGGCCCGAGGTCCCCGTGGTCCTGATGATCCCCGAGGACGACCCCGGAGTCGAGTTCGCGGCCGAGGCCGTCCGCCTGGGGGCCGTCGCCTGGGTCGCCAGGGAACGGCTGGCGTGCGAACTGCAGCCGATCCTGGGCCTGGCCCTCCGCCCCGAGCCTCACGCCTCGCGGCGGCGACGCGGCCCGATCGGGCTCGTCCGCCAGGAGTCTCGGTTCGTCCTGCCGGCGGACGACGCCGAGGCGACGGCCGCCGCGCTCGACCTCGTCCAGGAGCAGATCGAGGCCCTGCGCCGCTGGGACGGCGTCGACGTCCTTCGGATGCGGATCGCGCTGGTCGAGGCCCT
The DNA here is from genome assembly GCF_011064595.1 of Paludisphaera soli. Lineage (GTDB taxonomy): Bacteria > Planctomycetota > Planctomycetia > Isosphaerales > Isosphaeraceae > Paludisphaera > Paludisphaera soli. The sequence continues at coordinate 22,111 of NZ_JAALJI010000004.1, forward strand.
GCGCCACGCCCGACGCGGCGACTCCGGCCGGCCCGACGGCCGCCGGACGTCCCTGACGGTCGTCCACGAGCCCGGGCTCTCGCGGTTCACGATCCGCGACGAAGGTCGGGGGCCCGGAACCGACCTCGCCGCCGAGGCGCCGCCCGGGCCTTCGGCGAGCGGCCTGCTCCTGATGCGTTCGTTCATGGACGAGGTCCGCTTCCACGCCGACGGCGAGGGCGACGGGGTCGAGCTGGTCAAGCGCGCGGACGACGACTCGCCCCCGCCCCCCGAAAGCGACCCGATCGACGGCGGCTTCGCCCGACGTCTGCTCGACGCCCTGCCGGACGCGGCCTACTTCGTCGACCCTTCCGGGCGGATCCTCTACTGGAACCCGGCCGCCGCGCGGTTGATCGGCTACACCCGCGAGGAGATCTCCCGCTCGGCGGCCTCGGCGGACTTGCTCGCGTACACCGACTGGTCGGGCGCCTCGCTGGCCCGGGAAGACTATCCCGGCTTCCGCGCCATGCGGGCCGGCCGCCCCGTGGAACTGCTCGTGTTCGTCTGTCGTCGCGACCATCGCCGGGTCTGGGTCGAGGCGCGCGGGGCCCCGGTTTGCGACCTCGCGGGGGGCGTCGCGGGGGCGGTGGTCGTGCTCCGCGACGCGACCTCGACGATCGCCGTCGAGGAGGCTCTGCGGCAGGCGCGGCGGGCGGCCGAGAGCGACCCGCTGACCGGCCTGGCCAACCGCCGCAGCCTGGACCGGATGCTCGACCTGCACTTCCAGATGCTGGAGCGCGAGGGCCGGCCGTTCAGCCTGATCATGGCCGACCTCGACCACTTCAAGGCGATCAACGACGGCTGGGGCCACGACGTGGGCGACCGCGCGCTCCTCGCCTTCGCGGCGATGCTCCAGAACCAGAGCCGCAGCGAGGACCTGGTGATCCGATTCGGCGGCGAGGAGTTCGTCATCCTGCTGCCGGACCACACGCTGGCCGTCGCCGCGCGGATCGCCGAGCGGCTGCGGGCCGCCACGCCGACCGCGGCCCCGCCGGAGATCCTCCACCGCCCCTTCACCGCCAGCTTCGGCGTGGCCCAGGCCGCGGCCGGCGAGCCCGCGCCCCGGCTCATCCGCCGCGTCGACGCCGCCCTCTACCGCGCCAAGGCCGAGGGCCGCGACCGCGTGGCGGTCGACGGAGCGGCGGGGGGATCCTGAGCGACGCCTCGTCCTGCGGCAGACACTCAGGGCGCGGCCGGCAGGAACGGCCCGAGGGCCCGCGACACGTCGGCGGTCGAGCGCGCCCGCAGCAGGAGGCCCCGAAGCTCGGCGCGACGGTCGGGGGGGAGCGGGGCGACCAGCTCGCGCACGTCGCGGACGCGGTCGACGGCGACGCTCAGCGAGTCCGCCCCGAGGGCGGCGAGGATGAGCGCCCCGGACGGGTCGGCGGCCATCTCGCCGCAGGCGGAGACCGGCCGCGCGGCGTCGTGGGCGGCGTCGATCACCGAGGCGATGATGCGGATCAGGCCGGTGTGCAGCACGTCCTCCCCCCGGGCGCCGACGGGGTGGTCGCGGTCCTGGCCCAGGGCCGAGGCGATCAGGTCGTTGGTCCCCAGCGAGAAGAAGTCGACCCGGTCGGCCCAGTCGGCGATCAGGGGGGCGGCCGCCGCGACCTCGATCATCGCGCCGACCGGGACGTCGCCCTCGTGGGCCAGCCCCTCGCGGGCCAGCTCGCACCGGGCCTCCCGGATGGTGTCCAGGGCGAAGTCCAGCAGCGCCGAGCGGTCGACCAGCGGCACCAGGAGCCGCACCGGGCCGTTCGCCGCGGCGCGGAGGATCGCCCGCACCTGCTCCTTGAACAGCCTCTGCAGCGCCGGCGCCTCCAGGACCAGCCGCCAGTCGAGCGACTGCGAGGACGACGACGCGGCGACCGAGCCGTGGGCGAGCTTGTCCGGCCGGAGGTCGAACGTGCGGATCGTGACCGACCGCCCCTCGACGGCGTCGACGAGCTTGCGGTAGATCTCGACCTGTTCCTCCTCGGTCGGCAGCGTGCGACGGGCGAGGAAGATCATCTCCGAGCGGTAGAGCCCCACCGCGCCCGCCCCCGCGCCCACCACCCGCCCGGCCTCGCCCAGCAGGTTGACGTTGGCGTCCACGCGGGGCGAGGCGCCGGCCGAGTCGGCCCGCGCGTCCGGTTCGGTCGCATCGGCGAGGGGCGTCGCAAGCCGCAGGGGGGCGGGCGTCGCGGCCCCCGCCGGTTCGGCCCCGCCGTGGGGCGGGGGGCAGGGGCCGCCGCATCCCGGGGGGGGGTCGAGGATCAAGGTCCCCTCGCCGCCGTCGATGGCGACCCGGCGGCCCGACCTGACCTGTTCGAGCAGGCCGGGGACCTGGCCCAGCATCGGCACGCCCAGGCTCCGGGCCATGATGCCGGCGTGGCTCTGCGGCCCGCCGTGCTCCACGGCGACGCCCGCCAGGTGGTCGAGGTCGACCGAGAACAGGTCGAGGACCGAGGCCTCGCGGGCGATCAGGACGAGGCGTTCGCCGGCGACCACCTCGGCCGCGTCGCGCGGGCGGAGGTGCCAGAAGATCCGCCGGAAGACGTCCTTGATGTCGTAGATCCGCTCCTGGAAGAACGGGTTGGTCATCCGGGCGAAGGTGGCGACGTACTTCTCCAGCGTCCGGGCCACGGCGGCCTCGGCCGCGTCGCCGGCGTCGAGCCGGGCGTCGAGGTCGCGCTCGACGCTCCGGTCCTGGAGGATCATCAACTGGGCCTGGAGGATGGCCCCGTGGTCCTCCCCCACCAGCAGCGAGATCCGCCGGCTGAGCCGGGCGATCTCCTCGCGAGCCGCCTCGACGGCGACGGCCAGCCGGGCCTTCTCGGCCGCGGGGTCCTCGGCCGGGCCGTCGGGCAGGGGGCCCAGCCCGGCCTGGTCGTCGATCACGTAGGCGAGGCCGACGCCCCGGCCGGGCGAGAGCCCGCGTCCGCGGAGCGCCGGCGCGGGCTCGGGATGGGCCGGCGGCTCGGGCGTCTTCGAGGCCCCGGAGGCGGCCACCTGCTCCAGCAGCCGCGCGCCGGTGACCAGCGGCGCGAGCTGCGAGGCCACCGTCACCAGCATCCGGATCTCGTTCGGCGAGAACGGCCTGCGCTCCCGCGTCTGGACGACCAGCACCCCCTCGACCGCCCCCGCCTCGATGATCGGCACGCCCAGGAACGACCGGAACGGATCCTCCCCCAGCTCGCGGAAATACTTGAAGCGGGGGTGGAGCGACGCGTCGGCCTCCATCACGGCCGCCATCCGCTCGGCGACCAGGCCCGTCAGCCCCTCGTCGAACCGCATCCGCACCGTCCCCACCGACGAGGGGTCCAGGCCGACCGTCGCCGCCAGCACCAGGTCGCCCCCCTGGGGGTCGATCAGGTAGACGGAGCAGACGTCGGTCCGGAACCGCCCCTGGATGAGCTGGACGGTGTTCGCCAGCGTCTCCTGAGGGTCGTGGGAATGCGAGACCAGCTGGCTGACCTCTTCCAGGGTCAGCAGCAACGAGCTCTCCTGATTCGCGGCGATGGCGGCGTGCTTCATGTCGAAAAGTCGGGCGTCCGGCGTGCCTCGCCTGTCGTGAAAGGGGGGGACGTCGCCGTCCCCGGGACGCGGAAGCCGACAAGGTGAGCAAGAAACGTGCCGCTAGCCCCGGCTCACCCTCCCGAAGGCCCAGCGTGCGGGCGGGGACGCCCGGGAAAGCCATCCCGGCTCGGCGCGGAGCCCGGCCGCGAGGCAGGACTTGCGCGAGACGTGGGCACTCCCGGGGCGAAGGCCCGGTCGGGATTCTCGCCGGGGGGTCGATTCGAGGACCAGAGGGGGTATACTCGTCCTCGTCTCCATTCCGTTCCGCCCGGAAGTGACGCGGGCCGGCGGTGACCCTCGGCGACGGGTCGTGGTCGCGGCGGGGGCCCGTCCTCGCGCCGACCCTGGATCGAGGACCTCCGCATCATGATCGCGCGCACCATCCGGCTCGGCCGCTTCGTCCTGGGGGGCTCGGCGGTGGTCGCGGCCTCGCTGGCGACGGCCGGGGATCAGCCCCGAATCGCCTCGATCCCGACCCCCAGCGGCTGGCGCCAGCACGACGTCCAGCGTCCGAAGCCGACCGTCGCCGAGCCGGCCGAATGGTCGCTCGGCACCCCCGCGCCCCCGGACGCCGTGGTCCTCTTCGACGGCCGCGACCTGGGCGCCTGGCGATCCGCCGACGGCGGCCCGGCCGGCTGGAAGGTGGCCGACGGCGCGTTCGTCGTGACGCCCGGCAAGGGGGCGATCCGCACGAAGGAGGAGTTCGGCGACGTCCAGATCCACCTGGAATGGGCCTCTCCCAACCCGCCCAACGGCAACGGCCAGAACCGGGGCAACAGCGGCCTCTTCCTGATGGGGGCGTTCGAGCTCCAGGTGATCGACTCGTACAAGGCCGACACCTACGCCGACGGCATGGCCGGCGCCCTTTACGGCCAGTACCCGCCGCTCTACAACGCCGCGAAGCCCCCCGGCGCGTGGCAGGCGTACGACGTGGCCTTCCGCGCCCCTCGGTTCAGCCCCGACGGCGCGCTCCGCGAGCCCGCCCGGGTCACTGCGTTCCTCAACGGGGTGCTCGTGCAGGACAACGAGTCGCTCGTCGGCGGGACCTCGTGGCTGGAGGCCGTCGCGTACGAGCCCGGCGTCTCGACCGGCCCGATCCAGCTGCAGGACCACGGCCACCCGGTCAAGTTCCGCAACATCTGGCTCCGCAAGCTCCCCGAGCGCCGGCCCCCCACCGAGGCCGAACGCCAGGTCCCGAAAGTCGTCGAACTCCCCGCCGCCGACCTCGACGCCCTGGCCGGGACGTATGTGGAGCAGTCGAACGAGCCCGGCCTGACCATCCGGGTGAGCCGGCAGGACGACCACCTCTTGATGAAGCTCCCGTTCCGCGCCACGCCCCTGCGGATCGTCCCCGTCGCCCCGCTCCAGTTCGTCCTCCCCTACACCCAGGGGGGCCTGGCGTTCCAGAAGGACGAGGAAGGCAAGCCGACCGGCGTCTCCCTCACCATCGGCGACGGCGCGCCGCGGCCGATGCGGCGGGTCGAGGATTAAACGAGACGACGCCCCCTCCACATCCGGCGGGGGCGTCTTCTGGTTCGTCCTGGCGGGAAGCCGCTCCGGAGGCGGAGGCCGCCGGTCAGGCGCAGGGCATGTCGAACGAGTTCGTGGCCACCCTCCTGTTGAGGATGTCGCTCTCCGCCGAGGTCATCGCCGTCCATTCGGCGGTGACCTCGGTCACGAACTCGTTGTGCTCAACCTCCAGGCCTGCCAAGGGCTTATTAGCCAACGATTTGGAGCAGGAATACCCGCGATTGCAGCGGCTGACGACCGTCCAGTAGCCTGCGGGTCGCGTGCCGTCCGCTGGGTGGTAAGTCCAGGTGCAATAGCCTTTGCTCATCGCTCGCTCCTGATCGGATGGTGAGATGGCCACGGAGGGCCGAACTTGAAAAAAGCCATGGGTCAAGGCGTTGCGTCGTCCACCAGGGTCCGCGCCAGGCGGAAGCCGGAGGGGATCATCGGGGGCGTCGCGGGGCCTGGGGGGTGCATCGGCTCGCAGGTGAGGCCTATCGGGGACTGGATGCCCGACATCCCGCAGAGGGAGACCTGGTTCTGCCGCCCGAACGGCTCTTCCAGGGGGCCGTCGAAGTGGCACTGCTCCAGGCCGTTGCCGATCGCGTCGAACAGCCCCAGGTCGTTCGGCTTCAGGCGCCCCACGGCCTGGACGCTGGGCCGTCCCAGGGTGTCGGCCGTGAAGGCGTAGTACGGGATCAGCTCGTCGACGTCGCCGAAGTAGCAGGGCGTCGAGGTCCCCGCCCGGGCCGCCAGGAGGTACTCGCCCGTCGTCGGCGGCCGATAACCCCGGGTTGCGACGACTTCCGACGCGAGCGGGACCGTGTGGGCGTCCAGGCCGAGGGCGAACGTCGGCGGCGCGCCCGAGCCCGCGCCGAAGGCGTTCGCGAACGCGGCGGCGTCCAGGAAGCCGACCCCCAGGACCGGCTCGTCGTCGGCGAGCACGTGGCCGTACCCGGGACCGGGGAAGTCGGGGTCGAAGGTCCGATAGAGCCGCCAGGGGACCTCGGTGTCCGTGATCTCGAACCGGTGGCCGGTCGCCTCGTCGAAGATCGCCACGAAGGTGAGGCCCGAGGGGTCGACCCGCCATGAGAAGCCCGGGCGATAGTCGCGGCTCGCCAACTCGCGGTCGACGCCGGCGATCCAGGCCGCGAACCCCGAACGCTTCAGGAGCCACTTGGAAGCCCCGTGCACCCCCGGGTCGGGGTCGTCCCGATAGAGCGACCGGGCCAGCTCCGCGGCCGTCCACCGATCCGCCTCGGTCCACGAAGGATCGGGGACCTCGCCCAGCGCCAGGAGCAATTGGCGGCGGGCCGCCGGGGGGGTGGACGGGTCGGCCGCCAGCCCGACGATCGCGGCGGGGGGGACGCTCGCGGGGCCCAGAGAGTGGACGAGCAGCGATCGGGCGGAGGGGTCGTCGAGGTCGGCCAGGATCTCGGCCCCGGCCCGAGGCTCCCCGAGGAGGGCCATGGCGACGGCGGCGTTCGCGCGACGCCTCGCGGCGGCGAGGGGCTCCTCCCCGGCGGCCTCGGGGCGTCGCCGCGAGGCTTCCGACGCCAGCAGCCTCGACAGGTCCGGGACCGTCGAGGCGACGAGCCTCGCGATCGGCGCGACGTCCTTCGGGGGGAGCGTCAGGAGGCGGTCGACCGCGTACGCGGCGCATTCGGGGCGGACGGTGGCGAGGGCCAGGGCGGCGTTGAGCTTGCGGGTCGGCTCTTCGGCCTCGAACATGGCCGCCAGGCGAGGCGCCACCAGCGGGTCGCGCGGGCTCCGCTCGCGGACGACCTCGGCGGCGTCGGCGGGGAGGGCCGTCTCCATGCGTCCGATCCATTCCGAGGCCGCCATCGCGCGACGCTCCTCGACGATCCGCCCCCCCTCGGCCGCCAGGGCGACCGTCAGGCCCGCCAGCGTCGCGCCCGCGAGTTTCGAGCGATGTCGGCTGAGGAAGAAGAACGCCTTCCGGGCCCGGGTCGCGCCACGGACGGGCCGGCCGTCGGCGAGCCGCTTCAGGTCGTCGGCCATCTCGGCGGCCGAGGCGTAGCGGTGCCCCGGCTCCTTCCTCATCGCGGTGTCGACCACCGTGCACATGGCGCGGGACGGCCTCTGGCAGGCTTCCCGCAGCGAGGGCGAGGGGAGGGTGCTCTGGAGCAGCTCGAAGATCTCGCCGCGCGAGGCGGAGGCGTACGCCCGCCGGCCGGCGACCATCTCGAACAGCACCCCGCCGAGGCCGTATACGTCGCTGGGCCGGCCGATCTCTTTGCGCGAGCCCCGGACCTGCTCCGGCGCCATGTAGGCGACCGTCCCCACCGGGCCCTCCCGGAGCGAGGCCGAGGCCTCGGGGTCGTCCAGGAACGAGGCCAGGCCGAGGTCGGCGATCTTGGGCCGGAAGTCGGGAAGGTCGCCGTCCCCGCCCTCGCCGACCCGGGCCAGCAGGATGTTCCCCGGCTTCAGGTCGCGGTGGCAGAGGCGCTCCTGGTGCAGCCGATGCACCCCGTCGGCGACCTGCGCCATCAGCCTGGCGGCCCATTTCTCGTCGGCGCGCCACCCCTTCGGCCGCCCTTGCAGCCAGGAGGCCAGCGAGCGGTCGCGGCAGTACTCCATGACGAAGTAGGGGCGGCCGGCGCCGTCGTCCTCGCCCGCCTGGACCACGCGGACGACGTTCGGATGGTCGTCGATCCTCTGGAGGTTCCGCGCCTCGCGCAGGAACTCCAGCCGGAGCAGGGGGCTGCCCAGGACCAACTCCGTGGGGACCTTCGCGGCGCGATCGCAGCGGAGGTCGGGGTCGTGCACGCGGTAGACCCGGCCGAACGTCCCCGCGCCCAGCTCTTCCAGGATCGGGAACTTGTCGATCCGCCCGGCCGCGGGGGGGGCCTCGCCCGGGCTGCGGAGGATCCCCCGCGCGAGTTTGCCGAAGGCGTCGAGGTCGAACGACGAGGGGTCGGCGCCTGCGGCCTCCGTCTCGATCTCGTCGGATTCGTGCGGCCGGGTCATGGCGTTGATCCTGGAACGAAGGGGCCCGACCGGATGGATGCGCCGCCGCGGATTCGCGGGACTTGGACACCCGGATTTTCCCGTGCGTCCGGGGCGGGCATGGTCAGGAGAGGTCGAGCGTACCGCCCTGCGCCGCGTAGGCCGCGCGGAGCCGTTCCAGGGCCCGACGGCGGAGCCGGCGCACATAGCTGTCGCAGACGCCCGTCCGGGCGGCGATCTCCCCGCTCGACTTCCCCTCGACCAGCGTGAGGGCCAGGATCTCGCGATCCTGGGCGTCGAGCGACCGCATCGCCCGCGCCAGCGCCTCCTCCCGCGCGGCCCGTTCGAGCTTGCCGCTGGGCGTGGTCCCCGGGTCGGCGACCTCGTCCCCTGCGATCAGGACAGTCGCCGCGCCGCCGCGTCGCAGCGCCTTCCTTTTGCGCCACGCCAGGGCGACCTTGCGGACGAGGATGGTCCGGAGCCAGGCGGCCTCGGCTTTCTCGGACGATGCCGGACCCGCTCCCCGGGCGCGGGCCTCCAGCGCGGCGACCCACGCGTCCTGCGCGTGGTCCGAGGCGGTCGTCGCGCCGTCGCCGCGGGAGCGGCCCGCGCGCCTCGCCAGCCTTCGCACGAAGGGATCATGCCTCGCCAGCCGTTCCGCCGCGGCGAGGTGAGTCGATGGATTCTTCACGGTCGAGTCCCGGTTCTCGAGGTCACGGCATCCAGGACTGAGGTGGGATGGCCCGCGGCCACCGTCCGACGATCCTGGGTCGGAATCCATGCCCCAGGATAGTAACCGTTAAGAAGATTTCAAGATCGAGCGTCCCGCACGTCCGCGGATCGGCCCCGATCCGCGACGGACGATGCGGCGCCGGGACCGGCGTCGGCCCCCGAACGAGGCACCAAGGAGATGGTCATGAGACGAACGACCTGCTTGATGGGGATCTTCATCGTCGCGGCGACCTCGGCTGCGACGGCGCGTGCGGAATTCATGGTGCGGGACGTCCGCTCGACGGGGTCGATCGCCAGCCTCGACGAGGCGGACGCGCTGCTCGGCGGCGCGGGGGTGCTTCGCGAGGCCACGGCGACCCGGGCCTTCCTCGACCTGTTCGACGCCGCCGCGGACACCGGCGAGGGGAGGGGAAGGTTCGGCAACGACCTGTCGTTCCCCGGCGACGTCGCGGGGGTGGCCGGGAGGGAGTCGCGGTCCGCGCGACGGCCTCGATCGTCGTCGGCGCGGCCGGGACATACACGTTCGGCGTCAATTCGGACGACGGCGTGCGGCTGAGGATCGACGCGGGCGCCGGGTTCCAGGACGTGATCGTCGACCCGGCGGTCCACGCGCCGTCCACCATTTCGGCGTCTTCACCTTCGCCGCGGCTGGCGTGTACGCGCTCGACCTGGTCTTCTTCCAGCACGGCGGCGAGGCGACGCTCGAGCTGTTCGCGGCGGCCGGCTCGTTCGGCTCGTTCAACGAGACGACCGCCTGGCGGCTCGTGGGCGACGTCGCGAACGGCGGCCTGGCGACGACGTCCGGCCCGACCGCCGTCCCCGAGCCGCCGGCCCTGGCCCTGCTCGGCCTGGGGGCGGGGGTCGCGGGACTCGTCGCGCGGCGCCGAGGGCCGCGCCGCTCCTGAGGCCGGATCGGATCCGCCGCCGGCGCGGGGCGAGGGCCCGGCGCCGGCGGCCGTCATCAAGGGGGGTCAGCCGCGGACCTTGGGGCCGGGGCCGTAGACGGCGTCCTGGCCGAGTTCGCCCTCGATGCGGAGGAGCTGGTTGTACTTGGCGATGCGGTCGGAGCGGCTGGCGGAGCCGGTCTTGATCTGGCCGGCGTTGGTGGCGACGGCGATGTCGGCGATGGTGGCGTCCTCGGTCTCGCCCGAGCGGTGGCTGATGACCGACGTGTAGCCGGCGCGGTGGGCCATCTCGATCGAGGCCAGGGTCTCGGTCAGGGTGCCGATCTGGTTCACCTTGATGAGGATGCTGTTGGTGGCCCCCTCGGCGATGCCGCGGGCCAGGCGCTCGGTGTTGGTGACGAAGAAGTCGTCGCCGACGATCTGCACCTTGCCGCCCAGCTCCTTCGTGAACTCGGTGTAGCCGGCCCAGTCGTCCTGGTCGAGCGGGTCCTCGATCGAGATGATCGGGTACTTGGCGACCCACTCGGCGAACAGCTCGATCATCTGCCGGCTGGAGTACAGCTTGTCCGGGGCGGACTTCCAGAACTTGTAGCCCTTCTTGTCCCCCTCGTCGAACAGCTCGGAACTGGCGCAGTCCAGGGCGATGGCGATATCCTTGTCGCGGCCGGGCTCGTAGCCGGCCTTGGCGGTGGCGTCGAGGATGTACTTGATGGCCTCTTCGTTGTCGAGGTTGGGGGCGAAGCCGCCCTCGTCGCCGACGTTGGTGTTGTGGCCGGCCTTCTTCAGCACCGACTTGAGGGTGTGGAAGATCTCGGCGACGACCCGGATGCCCTCGGAGAAGCTCTTGGCTCCCACGGGCATGATCATGAATTCCTGGAAGTCGATCTTGTTGTCGGCGTGCTTGCCGCCGTTGATGATGTTGGCCATCGGCACCGGCAGGACGTGGGCGTTGGCCCCGCCGATGTAGCGGTAGAGGGGCAGTCCGTGGGCGGCGGCGGCGGCCTTGGCGGCGGCCAGGCTGACGCCCAGGATCGCGTTGGCGCCGAGGTTCCCCTTGTTGGGGGTGCCGTCGGCCTCGATCATCGCGCGGTCGAGGCCGATCTGGTCGGCCGGGTCGCGGCCGACGACCACCTTGGCGAGCGCGCCGTTGACGTTGGCGACGGCCTTCTGGACCCCCTTGCCCAGGTAGCGCTTCTTGTCGCCGTCGCGCAGCTCGACGGCCTCGTAGATGCCGGTGCTCGCGCCGGAGGGGACGGCCGCGCGGCCGAGGGTGCCGTCGGCCAGGACGACGTCGACCTCGACGGTCGGGTTGCCTCGGCTGTCCAGGATTTCGCGGCCCTTGACCTGCGCGATCGCGGCGATCGACTGACTCATAAACGTTCCTCGGATTCCTGAAAAAGTTCGATTCCGGTCCGGGCGCCCCCGCTCGTCGCGAGGCGGGCGCCGTCGCCCGGCCCGCGCCGAAGCGGTCGGTCGCGGGGGCCGTTCGGCCTCGCGAAGGGCCCGTTTCCGGTCGCGGCCTCGCGGGCCGCATCCTGTTCGGCCGGAGATCGAGCGGGTTCCGGCGGAGCGCCTCGGGATCGCGACGGGCGGGGGCCCGATCGACGATCGCGCGGTCCGGGCGCCTTCGCGATCGCGGAAGGCCGGATCGGGTGCGCCGTTTGGTTCCCCTTTTTATCCGACAACCACGCCGAACGGTCAAGACGCTGGTCGCCGCGTCGCGGCGGGCGAGCCGCGTCGACTTCGCGATTCCCGTGCGGCCTGTCGGTCTGAGGCGAGTGCGGGCGGCCCCCGCCCCTCGGATGCGAAGGGGTCGTCAAGGGGGTGGTCGTCTCCTGGAGAGGAGGCGAGGGCCGCCGCGCGGTGCAGTTCCACGGCGAGGGTTCTCGCGGAGCGTCCCGTCGTCGCCCGACCGAGCCGGGTCGCAGGACCGGCCGGGGGGTCGACGAGGCGAGCGTCCGGAGCGGGGGCCGTCGGCATGGGGCCGAGGGACCGCGTTCCCGACGCTCGTGACGGCGTCCGCGGAGGGGGAGAAGGCCGTCGGGGCGAGGGTCGCTCCCGACGGCTCTATGGGTATCGGCCGGGTCGTCGCGGCGGCTTGACCCCCGCCGGGGATTCAACCGCCCGGCGGGCCTCCGACCCGCAGCAAGGGCACGACGTACCGCGACAGGAAGCGCGGCGAATCCGGGCCCAGGTGGCCGCCGAAATAGCCCGAGAGGCTCATGGCGGGGGTCCAGCGGACCTGGCGGAGCTTGGCGTAGGCCTCGACCCGCCGGGGGGCGTCGGCCGGGCCCGGCGTGCGGAAGCCGACGAGCCCCGCGCCCCGGCCCCAGACGCGGTCGGACGTGCCGAAGACGCCCGTGCCGACCCCCAGGAAGAAGACGTCGAGCGGCGACCAGAAGACGACCAGCTCGCGGCGGACGCGCTCCAGGGCCCGCGTCAGGTCGTATCCCGGGGAGAGGGCGGGGGCCAGCAGGACGGCCCGCTCCACGTCGGCGGCGTCGAGCCGCTCCAGGGCCTGGACCATCACGGCGCAGCCGCCGGACTTGCCGACGAGGAAGATCGGCGCGTCGGGGCGTCGGGCCCGGAACAGGCGCACCGTCTCGGCCACGTCGCCGGCGCGGGCGGCGCAGTCGGCGGCGTTGGTGAGGTCGGCGTACCACCGGCCGACGCCGTGGCCCCAGCGCACGACCCAGGTGGTGTAATCCAGCCCCGCCCGGCGGACGGCGCCGGCCAGGGCGCGGCCGCAGAGGTCGAACCCGCCGATCCCGTCGGCCACCAGCACCAGGCCCTCGCAGGGGACCGCGGGGTCGGTGATCGCCTCGACGGCCGCGGCGGGCGAGGTCCGCCGCCGCGGGCTGGGGCTCGCGGGGGGGCGCGGGGGTCCTTTGCGTAGCCAGCTCATGAAGCTCCCTCGCCCCGGCGGGCGGTCGCGCTCGGTTCGGTTCAGTCGTGCCAGGGGCGGTCGCGCTTCCGCGTCCGCTTCAGGGCCTTCACGGCGATCTCGACGTCGTCGGCCACCTGGAAATCGAACATGCCGGCGATGATGAAGTCGGCCCCGGCGGCGTAGGCCTGCTGGAAGCCCACCTGGGGGGGGATCGCGCCGGCGGCCATCACCTTGAAGGCCAGCCAGGGGCGGTCGACGGCCCGCATGACCTCGATCGTGCGGCCCGGGTCCACGCAGAAGATGTTGTCGTGGTACTTGTCGTGGTCCTGGCTGTACTCGCGATACCAGCACCATTCGTCGCGGGCCTCGGGGGGCGAGGCCGACCAGTAGGCGTCCGGGTGGAACGTCTTGACGTAGTAGTCGGGATTGAAGCCGCGCTCCTCGCTGGCGATCGTGGTCAGGAGCGAGTGGCTGCCGACCCCGGCCGGGACGCCGGCGGCCTTGATCGCCTCGACGATCTTCGCCACCGCGTCGAACTTCTCGTTCATGATGCAGCGGTCGGTGTGCATGCCGTGGGTGTAGAGCGCGGCGGCACCCCGGCCGACCAGCTCCTGGATCTGATCCTTGACGGCGGCGATGTCCGCGAAGTCGGCGTCGACGCAGAGGATCGCCCGGATGTTCCCGCCGCGCTCCTTGTTGTAGCGCTCGACGTACGGGTAGCAGCCGGGGTTGAGCTGGATCGCGTCGATCCCGGACTTCTCGGCCAGGGCCAGGGTCTCGAAGATGCGTTCGTCGGTGTTGTACTCGCGGAGCAGGCGGGAGACGTAGAGCAGGTCGCGGCTGTGGGCGTAGCCGCCGATGAGGTTCCCCCCCAGGATCAGGCGGCCGAGGGCGAGCGGCCCGAGCTTCCCCTTGGGGAGCGGATCGCCCGCATAGACGGCGCGGGCCGGCGCGGCGGCCGGTCCCTCCTCCACGGCCGCGCCCAGGATGCGCTCTTCTCGACTCAGCAACGCCCCGGCTGCGGTCGCGCCGAGGAGGGCCGAATTGAGGAAACCCCGACGGTCGGTTCGTTCCGCCATGGTCGAACCTCCTGAGAGTGCGGGCGGGAGGGAGGCCCGCGGAGGGGGGATCGCCGGCGATGCGGGCTGGCGACCTGAATTCTACCACGCCCCGGCGGCGCCCACCAACGGGTGCGCCGCTCCGATCAGAACCTCCGGGGGCCGAGCCCTTCCGCTTTTCCTTCGATCTTCTCGATCGTCCGGCGCCGCCGGTTCTCGTCCAGGGACGCCGCCAGCCGCAACGCCGCATCGGGGTCGTCGGGGGCGATCACCAGCGCCGCTCGTTCCAGTTGACGCCGCCGCTTTCGATTGGCCGCGTCCCGGCAATCCTTCAGGAAGGGCGCGAGGACCCGGTCGCGAAGCTCCCGCCGCGTCGGGGACAGGGCGTGGACGTGGAACAGGAGGGCGTCGGCCCGTGAGGCGGGGCTCGGCTCCTCGACGATGGTCCTGATGACCCGGGCGACGGCCTCGAGCAGCACGCGGTCGATCCGCTCGCTCGCCTCGCGTCCGGGATCGCTCCGGTTGGCGAGCGCGGCGACGGGCCAGGCGACGACCGTCACCGACCGGTTGGCGCCCTCGACGGACCACCCGTCCTCAAGCGAATCGGCGATCAGGCTGAGGAACGTCTTCGGATCGGGCGCATGCCGGGCGACCGAACTCAGGGCCTGGCACCGATACCAGGGATCGCCGATGTTCCGCGCGATTCTCAGCGCCTGGTCGTTATTCCAGCCCGCCATCCGCGCGGCGTGATCACGGTCGTTGGTCGCGGACATGGTTCGCGGACGCCCCTCGCTCGGGTTCGGACCTGGCTCGTTTCTGATGAGGGGATGGCGCCCGCCGAGGGCTCAGAAGTCCGCGTCCGGCTTGCTTTTCGCGTCGTCGGCCAGCCCGCAGTTCGCGCGGAGGCGATCGAGCGTGTAGTCGTCGAGGTAGGTCGCCACCGCGCCGCAGTCGAGGCACGCGGTGGCCGAGATCGTGGCCCAGCGCCACCAGCGGTACTGGAGCCCCCCGTGGAGGGTCCCGTGCTGCAGGCGGCCGCCGCCGCAGGTCGGGCATCGGCTCGGTTTCATGCGATCGGTCTCCGGGGCCGATGACCAGGGCGGCGACGCGGTCCGGCGTCCACGCCCCTCCTCTCCGGCGATTCGTGAAAGCCGCGGTGATCTGGGGCGGGGGACCCGGTCGGGAAAACGGCCGGCTCAGCCCGGCCGAGACGGGGCGGACGGCGCGCCTTCGGGGGGCTTCTCGGGGGCCTTGGCGGGCCGGTCTCGTTCCCGCTCGCGCTCGCGTTCTCGGGGGCGAGGGAGTTCGCCGGGCTCGGTCTCGGCGTCCTGCCACTTCATGGCGCGGGCGTGGCGCATGGGGGCGATGCGGAGGATGACCTCGCCGTCCTGGAAGATGCGGACGGTGCCGTTGGACTGGCTGACGACGACGGCGACCGCCTTGGTGACGCTGGTGATGGCGGCGGCGGCCCAGTGCCGGGTGCCCAGCCCCTTGGGGAGCGTCAGGCCGGCGACCGGGGCGTCGATCAGCCGGCAGGCGGCCTCCACGGTGCCGTCGCGGGCGACGACGAACGCGCCGTCCATCTGGGCGATCTCCTTGATCGCCTCGCGGACCTTCGGGTCGCGCACGTTGCGTTCCTTGCGCTTGTAGCCCTTGAACGGGTCGAAGCCGAGGGGGCGGGTGCGGACGAGGACGTTGCGGGCGTCGCCGACGACGATGAGCGAGCCGACGGCCTTCCCCTCGCGGCCTTCGCGGCCGATCTCGACGGCCGTGTCGACCACGGCCTTGAGGGTGTCGAACGGGACGGAGGTCTCCAGCGCCCGGAGGTCGCGTGCGGAGAGCCGCTCCAGGTGCTCGCCCAGGCGGATGACGCTCATCGAGTCGAGCGCCTCGGCCTCGAAGCCGGAGTAGACGACGACCACGCGGGCGCCCGCCTTGACGTGGTCGTAGGCGACGGCCTCGATCAGGGCGAGCGTGATCCGCTCGGCGATCGCCGCCTCGCTCGGCTCCAGCTCGATCGCGATCAGGCCCGCCTCCCGGACGGCCTCGATCTGGCGGTCGGACGAGCTGGCGATCAGGAAATCCACCCCGCCGTTGGCCACGGAGCGGACGAGGTCCCACTCCAGCGGCCCCTCGGGCATCACCAGGACGGCGGTCGCCCCCAATCGTTGCGCCGACCCCGAGGCGATCGACAGGATCGGCAGCGGGGCGGTCCCCTTGGAGGTGTTGGGCGGGGTCACGGAAATCCTGCCTCGATCGGTCGGACGGGTCGGTCGGGAGTGGAAAGAACGACGCCCGGAAGAAGCTTCCGGGCGCGAGGCGAGGACGCGGTCGGCGCGGCCGGCGGGATGGTGAGAGGGGGCGACGGCGTTCGTGCTCGTCCTCCCCCTCATCCGCCCTTCGGGCCACCTTCCCCCGCCGGGGGGGAAGGACTTGAGGTTGCGGCCTCTTGGTGGTCACTCGGCCTTGGGGGCCTCGGCGGGGGCTTCAGCCTTGGGGGCCTCGGCCGGGGCTTCAGCCTTGGGGGCTTCGGCCTTGGGGGCCTCGGCGGGGGCTTCGGCCTTGGGCTCCTCCTTGGGGGCTTCGGGCTTAGGTTCCTCGGCCTTGGGGGCTTCGGGCTTGGGCTCCTCCTTGGGTTCCTCGGCCTTGGGGGCCTCGGCCGGGGCGGCGGCCGGGGCGGGCTTGTCCTTGCGGACGGCCTCGATGTGGCGGTTCAGGATGGCGGCGCGCTGGTTGTACCAATCCTTGAGGCCGGCGTTGGGGTTCACGATCCGGACGTCCTGGACGTAGTTGACGCCCTCGATCTTGCCGAAGCCGGTGAACCACGCGCCGAGGACCTCGGGGCTGACGGCGTAGGGCTTCTTGCCGTCCTTGTTCTTCAGGGTCTTGCCGTCGTCGGCGTAGCCCTTGATGAGGATGTCGAGGATCGGCGGCGGGTCGATCGAGGAGTCGACCAGGCCGGCGTCCTGCGCCGCGACGATCGCCTCGGCGACGGCGTGGCGGGCGGCCTCGAGCTTGGCCTCGACCTCGGGGGGGATGGTCGGCGGGGCGGTGTCGGCGGGGGTCTCGGCCTTCGGGGCCTCGGCCTTGGGCTCCTCGGCCTTGGGGGCCTCTTCCTTCTTCGGCTCCTCGGGCTTGGGAGCCTCGACCGGGGCTCCTGCCTTCTCAACCTCGACCTTGGCCTCCTGGGCGAACCCGCGGCCGAGGCCGACGACGCCCAGGGACACCACGAGGCCCGCGGACCATGCAAGCAAGACGTTGCGGCGCAACACCATCGTTCTCCTTTGATTCGGCTCGTCGCCGGTCGCGGCGCGGCGGTGGGATCCGTCCGCGCCCGGGGAATCCGTCGTTCCCGAGGTCGACTTCGTTTCAATCCCCGCTTCCAGTACGTCCCGGCGGAAACATCCCGCCAATGTAACGGTCGAATTTCCCCGACGCCAGGGGACGGCGGGCCCGCGAAGCCCCCGAATCGACGGCGATGGCGGTCGGCGAGCCGGCTGCGAGACGCGCGTCGGGCCGGGGATCTTCGCTGGATTATCCAGTTTGCCCGGTTTCGATCTTCTTGCGCCGGTCCTCGGGGTGGGTTGAGTTATGCCAAGGGGGTCGGATTGCCGAAATGAAGGGAGGAAGCCGTTTGGTCGCGAGATCAGGACGAGTCGCGATCGTCGCCCGGTCAGGTTTCAGGGAGGGATGCGATGGGACGCTCGCCGTCGGACACCAGGAGGAGCCTGATGCGTCGGGTTCGGCCCATCATGGAAGACCTGGAGCAGCGTCGGGTCATGACCGCGACCCCGCAGGCCGTGATGGCCGGCGGGTCGGGGGTCGATCCGATGACCTACGCCTCCGCCCCGGTCGTCGCGCCGGGCGCGACGGGAGAGGACGCGCCGATCCTCTACACGACGACCGCCGGGCCGGGCGAGATGCAGCCGATCTCGACGGGCGAGGTCCCATACGACCCCCGCATCGCCGAGACGGGGGCCCCGGTCGTGGCGAGGGCACCTCGGGGTCGGACGGCGACCCCGGCCGCGGCCACGCGGGCGACGCCCGGGGTCTTCTCGAACAACTTCCAGCAGTTCTCGTACACGACGCCCCGGGGGACGCGGGTCACGCTCTCGATCCAGGGCCGGGGCAGCCTGGAGGGGACGTTCGTCGACTCGGCCGGCGCCCTCAACCTGCGCTACGACCTGAGCAACGCCTACACGAAGATCGTGTCGAACGTCCACGGCGGGACCGGCCGCGCCGACCTGGCCTCGGTCATGAGCCGCGACCAGGCGGAGAGCGGGGCGATCAACAGCCTGAGCGGGATCGGCTCGCCGTTGATCGGCATGATCAACCTCCGCCAGTTCGACCTCGTCCCCGGCGGCACGGTGAACGTCACGGCGGGCATCGGCGTGCTGGGGCTGCGGTCGGCGGGGCCGAACTCGCAGATCCAGCTCCGCGCCCTGCCGGAGAGCGTGACGCTCGACGCCTCCGAGCGGAGCGACACGACGGGCAACACGCCGACCTACAACAACAGCCTGGCGAACATCATCGACGTCGAGTCCAGCAACGGCACCGACTCGAACAACATCCAGAATCAGGTCGTCAGCGACGTCTTCTTCGTGCAGTCGCTGGCCGGCTCCGACGGCGAGTTCATCTCGGCGGGCGACTTCGCGCTGCAGTCCGACACCCGCGACCCCGGCCCGCCGCCGCCGCCGCCGGGCGTGGTGCTGACCATCGACAACATCCGAGGGAACCTGCCGGTCGTCCCCGACCTGCAGACCGACCCGCGGATCTTCGGCTACGACCCGGTCACGGGCCGCGTGCTGCGGTTCCAGGTGAATCTGAACCAGGGGACCGGCGTGGTCGACACGGCCTTCGCCCCGATCGCCGTGGCGGGCGCGCCCGAGGACGTCGGGGTGGCGCTCGGGAAGGTCGGCCGCCGCCAAGTGCTGGTGGTGAACACGGGGACGACCGCCTCGGTCTACGACGCGACCTACGGCACCGGCCTGGGCTCGTTCACCGTCCCGGCCGGGTTCAGCGAGACGGCCTCGACCGACTCGCTCACGGTGATCGGCAGCACGGCGGCGAACCAGCTCCTGCAGGTCGACCTGGCGTCGAGCCTCGCGGCCGGGACGGTCGTCGCCCCGCCGGCGAACCCCGCACCGTACACGCCCCCCGCCGGCGTCTCGCTGCTCGGCGGGATCACCGGCCTGCCGGGCTCGTTCCAGGTCTATTCCACGGTCGGGGCGGCCTTCAACACGCTCCAGCCGCTGCAGGACCAGCTCGGCTACCTGAACGTCGCGGCCGTGACCACGACGACCGACCCCCAGGGCGGCCTCAATCTGGTGAACCGCTTCAGCACGACCCAGCTCCAGGCGTTCGCGCCGGGCGGGAACTACACGCCGATCCCCGGCGGCAACCCGAACGACGTCGGCACCTCGGTCGGCAGCATCGACCGCAGCATCGCCGTGAACACCGGCCTCGCCAACGGCGCCTCGGCGCCGAACACGATCCAGCTCTTCAGCCAGCAGACCCAGACCCGGCGCGGGACGGTGGTCCTGGACTACGGCAACCAGCTCTCCGACCTGAGCGAGGGCTTCCGCCCCGACCTCGCCGGCTCCGTCCTGATCGACGTCCAGGGGACGATCCAGTCGATCCGGGGGACGACGGCCGACGGAATGGTGCTGAACAACGCGGGGCTGCTGAACCTCGTCTCGTTCCAGCAGGTGACGAACTCGGCGATCGTCGGCGAGCCGGTGGGGCACATCCGCATCAACCGCCGCGACAACGTGACGATCTCGTCGACGGCCCGCTCGGTGGCCGGCCGAGGCGGCGTGACGTTCGTCCCGGCCCTCCAGCAGATCGGCCCGCTCTCGCAGACCTTCGACCGCCCGCAGCCCTGAGCCCGGGCCCTCGACCGCACGCGAAGCGCAGGCCGACGGCCTCGATCCCGACCGGGGACCGAGGCCGTCGGCGTTTCGAACAGCGGCTTCACAATCGGGTCAGTACGGCGACATCGTGCCGTCCGCGTGGGTGATGTAGCGGGCGCCCCCGTAATTGATGAGGTAGCCGGCGGGCGTGCCGTAGTAGCCCCCCGGGATCTGGTATCGCCGGGCGACGGGGGCCGCGTAGCGACCCGGCCCGAAGCCGCTCCGCCCTCGGCCCCGACCCCATCCCCAGTCGCCCCGGTTGCGGACGGGGTACGACCCCGGCTGGGCCGGGATCACCCGACCGCCGGGCGCGCCCGGGTCGTAGCCGGGCACGAGCCGACCCCCGGACGGCCCGGGTCGATCAGGACGCGACCCCCCGGGCGGCCCACGTCGATCACCCCGCCGCCCTGCGCCCGCGCCTCGACCCCGCCGGCCGCCAGGCCGAACGCCGCGACGGCCGCCATGAAGACAGTCCTGGAAGCATTCATCCGATCAACTCCTCGATTCGAAACCTGCGGGCGGGCGATCCTCGGCCCGCTTCCTCGGGAGGGGTGTCTCGCAAGCCTCGTGCCGAGCTTACCCCCTCGCCAGGCCCCTCCGGAGGGGCTATGATGACGAAGTCTTCATGGATGCAGGATCACGGCTTTCGGGGGCGTTCGACATGGCCCGATTCGCCATCATCGCGGGGCTGGGATTCGTCGCGGCCGGGCTCGCCGCGCGGGGCGACGACGTCCTGCCCTCGCTCGACCGCCGCATCGACTTCGAGGCCGAGGTCCGCCCGCTCCTGACCGCCCGTTGCGCGGCCTGCCACGGCCAGCAGACCCAGAAGTCCGGCCTCCGGCTCGACCGCAAGAAGCCCGCCCTGCGCGGCGGCCACGAAGGCGCGGCCATCACCCCCGGCGACGGCGAGGGGAGCCTTCTCGTCCAGCTCGTCACCGGGCTCGACGAGGACCGCATCATGCCCCCGAAAGGGGGCCGGCTGACCGCCGACGAGGTGGCCCTCCTCCGCACCTGGATCGACCAGGGCGCCGAGTGGCCCGAGGAAGGGGACGACCCGCGCTCCTGGTGGTCGCTCCGCCCGCTGGCCCGGCCCGCCGTCCCGGCGTCTCCCGCCTTCGCCGACGCCCCCCCCGCGCGGAACCCGATCGACGCCTTCCTCCGCGCGAAGCTCGCGGAGAAGGGACTGAAGCCCTCCCCCGAGGCCGATCGCCGCACGTTG
The DNA here is from genome assembly GCF_011064595.1 of Paludisphaera soli. GTDB lineage: Bacteria > Planctomycetota > Planctomycetia > Isosphaerales > Isosphaeraceae > Paludisphaera > Paludisphaera soli. The sequence continues at coordinate 42,900 of NZ_JAALJI010000004.1, forward strand.
ATCCGCCGGCTCGCCTTCGACCTGACCGGCCTGCCGCCGTCGCCCGAGGAAGTGGCCGCGTTCGTCGCCGAGCCCGACCCGCGGGCTTATGAGAAGCTCGTCGACCGCCTGCTCGCCAGCCCGCGATACGGCGAGCGCTGGGCGCGGCACTGGCTGGACGTGGCCCACTACGGGGACTCGCACGGCTACGACAAGGACAAGCCCCGGCCCAACGCCTGGCCCTATCGCGACTATGTGGTCCGCGCCTTCAACGCCGACAAGCCGTACGACCGCTTCGTCGCCGAGCAGGTGGCCGGCGACGTGCTGTTTCCGGACGATCCGGCGGCCGTCGCCGCGCTGGGGTTCCTGGCCGCCGGGCCCTGGGACTTCGTCGGCCACGCCGAGGTGTTCGAGACCAAGTCCGACGGCAAGGTCGCCCGCCACATGGACCGCGACGACATGGTGGCGGTGACGATCAACTCGTTCCTCGGCCTGACCGTCGGCTGCGCCCAGTGCCACGACCACAAGTTCGACCCGATCGCCCAGGAGGACTACTACCGCCTCCAGGCCGTCTTCGCCGCCGTCGACCGCGCCGACCGGCCCTTTTACGACGACCCGGCCGTCGCCCGCCAGGCCCGCGACCTGCTGGCGAAGGTCGAGGAGGCCGATCGCGAACGGAAGCGGCTGGCCGACGCGGTCGCCGCCCAGGCTGGGCCCGCGCTCGCCGAGCTGGACGGCCGCATCGCCTCGGCCGGCTCGCCCGCCGCCGAGCGTCCCGAGTACGGCTACCACAGCGCCCTGGCGAGTCGCGACGACGAAGCCCGATGGGTCCAGGTGGACCTCGGCCGCACGGTCGCGATCGCCAATGTCGTCCTCTGGCCGTGTCGCGACGACTTCAACGGCATCGGCGACGGCTTCGGCTTCCCCGAGCGCTTCAAGGTCGAGGCGTCCGACGACCCGGCGTTCGCCCAGGGCGTGACGACCCTCGCCGACCGCACCGGGGCCGACGAGCCGAAGCCGGGCGTCGCCCCCCGAAGCTTCGAAGCGAAGGCCTCGGGACGCTACGTCCGCGTCACCGCGACCCGGCTGGCCGAGAGGCTGAACGACTACAATTTCGCCCTCGCCGAGCTGGAGGTCCTCGACCCCTCCGGCGCCAACGTCGCCGCCGGCGCGAAGGTCGCGGCGCTCGACACGATCGAGGCCCCGCCCCGCTGGCGGGCCGCGAACCTCGTCGACGGGATCGCGCCCGGACGCCAGTCGGCGGACGTCGAGCGGCTCAGGGCCGATCGCCGGGCCCTGCTGGCGAAGGCCGTCGACCCGGCCGTCCTCGAAGCGCAGGCGAAAGCCGAGGAGGCGATCCGCCGGCTCGATGCCGAGAAGGCCGCGCTCCCGGCCCCGAGGAAGGTCTACGCCGCCACGATCTACGACGGCGGCGACGCCCCGTTCCGCGGAACCGGGCCCGACGGCGGCCGGCCCCGGCCGATCTTCGTGCTCGATCGCGGCAGCGTGGACAAGCCCGGCAAGGAAGTCGGCCCCGGGGCCCTGAACGTCTTCCGCGAGCTTCCCGGCGAGCTGGCCGTCTCGCCCGACCGCCCCGAGGGGGAGCGTCGCGCGGCGCTGGCCAAATGGCTGGTCGACGACCGCAACCCGCTGACCTGGCGGGTGATCGTCAATCGGGTCTGGCAGTACCACTTCGGCCGGGGGATCGCGGCGACCTCCAGCGACTTCGGCAAGATGGGCCAGACGCCGACGCACCCCGAGCTGCTCGACTGGCTGGCCGCCGAGTTCCGCGACGGCCGCCGGTCGCTCAAGGACCTGCACCGTCTGATCGTGACGAGCGCCGCGTACCGCCAGGCTGCGGCCGGAAACGCCGAGGCCGAGGCGGTCGACTCCGAAGACGCCTACCTCTGGCGCTCCCCTCGCCGCAAGTTGGAGGCCGAGGCCGTCCGGGATTCGGCCCTCGCCGTCTCGGGCCTGCTCGACCCGTCGATGTACGGCCCGGCCTTCGCGGAGTTCGTGATGGAGCGGCCCGAGCACTCGCCGCACTATGAATACGACCTGATGCGTCCCGACGACCCGTCGATCCGCCGGCGGTCGATCTATCGGTTCCTGGCCCGCTCCAAGCCCCAGCCGTTCATGACGGTCCTCGACTGCGCCGACCCGTCGATGCAGGTCGACCGGCGGGGCGAGTCGGTCTCTCCGCTCCAGGCCCTGGCCCTCTATAACAACGGGCTGATGCTCACGTGCGCGAAGGCCCTCGCCGCCCGCGTCGAGCCCGCCGGCGACCGCCGCGCCCAGGTGGCCGAAGCCTTCAAGCTGGCCCTCGCCCGCGAGCCGTCGCCCGACGAGCTGGCCGGCCTGGATGCGCTCGCCGCCGAGCACGGCGTCGCCAGCGCGTGCCGGGTGATTTTCAATATGAATGAGTTTGTGTTCGTGGATTGAGGGCGGGCGGCCAGGCCGGATTCGGTCGGCACCGAGGAGTTCGTCGGGGGCGATGATGACCGAGACGGCCGAGAAAACAGCCGTACCGCCGAAGCCCGGCCCGAAGTCGTCCAACTGGAGGCGAGCCGTCCGGGTCGCGCTCGTCGGCCTCTCGCTCGTCGTCGCATGGACGTGGATCAAGTCGGGCGTCTACGGGGCTTATACGCGATCGTTCGTCGACCAGATGAATCAAATCGGGCGGACCTTGAAGCCCGGCCAAGTTGGGACGGTTCGCGTGCCAAGCTTTCTGGCCGACGAGATCATCCTGCTCGCTCCCTATAGCCCATGGGGGCCGGCGGGTGCGATGCAGAGCAACGAAGAATGCCTCCTTCTCTGGTTGAAGCACCGCCGCGTTGTGACGATTGTCACTTTCCCGACGTCGTCCCTCCGGTTCGTGATGGATGGGGACTCGAATCCACCGAAGTGGAGGATCGACCCACACGGCGAGATCCGCGTGGAGGTAGTTCACAACCCCAGCTCCAAGGGGTGGTCGGGCGCGACCCTGCGTCTTCCCGGCCCCAACAACCTGGGCCGCGTCATCGAGACATCACATGAGGTTGACAAGCCATGAACCGACGTGATTTCCTGTGGCGGAGCGGGGGGGGCCTCGGCGGGCTGGCGCTGGCGAGCTTGCTAGGGGTGGACGGGCTGCTGGCGGCGGACGCGGTCGGGGGCGGGTTGAAGCTCCGGCCGGACGGGGGGCTGCATCATGCGCCGAAGGCGAAGCGGGTGGTGCAGCTGTTCATGGCCGGCGGGGCGAGCCACGTCGACCTGTTCGACTTCAAGCCGGAGCTGATCAAGCGGCACGGGCAGCCGTCGAGCTTCGGCGAGAAGGTGGAGACGTTCCAGGACGGCCTCGGCCCCTGGCTGCGGCCGATCTGGGACTTCAAGCCCTACGGGCAGTCGGGCAAGATGCTGTCGGACGTCGTCGCGCCGCTGGGGGCGGTGGTGGACGACATCGCGTTCATCCACAACATGGTCGGCAAGACGGGCGTGCACAGCCAGGGGACGCTCTTGCAGACGACCGGCTTCAACCGGCCGGGGTTCCCGTCGATGGGGAGCTGGGTGTCTTACGGGCTCGGGCGGCTGAGCGACGACCTGCCGTCGTTCATCGTCCTCCCCGACCCGCGCGGGCTGGCCTCGAACGGGTCGAAGAACTGGGACGCGGCGTTCCTCCCCTCGCGGCACCAGGGGACCGTCGTGAACCCCGGCGCGAAGACGCCGATCGCCGACCTGTTCCCCGACGACCGCGTCGCCTTCGCCGGCCGCGCGGGGGACGACGCCGGCGTGGCCCTTTTGAACCGCCTCAACCGCGCCCACGCCGACGCCCGGCCCGGCGACGACCGCCTCGAAGGCCGGATCCAGGGCTACGAGCTGGCCGCCCGCATGCAGCTCGCCGCGCCCGAGGCGCTCGACATCTCCAGGGAATCGCCCGAGGTCCTGAAGCTCTACGGCCTGGATCACATCCCGGAGTCTTACCCTGCCAAGATCAACGCGGAGGAGGAGACGGCCGTCTTCGGCCGCCGCTGCCTGGTGGCGCGTCGGCTGCTGGAGCGGGGCGTCCGGTTCGTGCAGATCTGGAGCGGCAACGACAACGGCTTCCCGCGCCGGAACTGGGACTCGCACGAGAACGTCGAGCAGGACCACGGCCCGCTCGCCATCGGGATGGCGCGGGGGGCGTCGGCCCTGATCCAGGACCTCAAGCGGACGGGCCTGCTGGACGACACGATCGTCCTCTGGACCACCGAGTTCGGCCGGATGCCGTCGAGCCAGGGGGGGAAGGGCCGCGACCACAACCCCCACTGCTTCACGAGCTGGATGGCCGGCGGCGGCGTGCGGCCGGGCGTCTCGTACGGGCCCAGCGACGAGACCGGCTTCAAGCCCCTCGACCGCGAGCACCCGACCGAGGTCTACGACCTGCACGCGACGATCCTGCACCTGCTGGGGGTCGACCACACCCGGCTCACCGTCCGCAACAACGGCGTCGACCGCCGCCTGACCGACGTCCACGGGCACGTCATTCGCGACGTCCTGGCCTGATCCGCACGAATGAGACGCAGCAGCAAAGGGGCGAACCCGTGTCCAGGATCGACGACGAGCAGTTCCAGGCGTTCACGAGGACCACGCAGATCATCGTCGGCTCCCTGGCGGCCGGGGTGGTGATGTTCTGGGTGATCGTCACGGTCGTCCTCTCGGACGGGGGCGGTCCGAAGCCGGCGGCCGGCGGCGGGGCGGCGGGGCCGCCGATCCTCGGCCTGCCGCTCCTGACGGCGGTCTCGGTCCTCTTCGGCGCGGTCAGCGTCGTCGCGTCGATCCTCGTCCCGAAGCTCATCGTCGACGGCGCGATCGGGCAGATGGCGAAGGGGATCCGGCCCGACTCCACCACGTCGGCCCCGACGGGCGCGAAGCAGGTGGACCCCGAGAGCGAGGCGGACAAGCTCCTGCCCATCTATCAGACCCAGCTCATCATCGCATCGGCCCTGAACGAGGGGGGGGCGTTCCTCGCCGGCATCGCCTACATGATGGAAGGCCACGCCGCGGCGATCCTGGTCGCCGGCGTCCTCCTGGCCCTCCTGCTCAGCCGCTTCCCGACGGCCGAGCGCATCCAGGCCTGGATCGCGGCGCAGCTCGAACGCCTGGCCGCCAAACGCCGGGACGACTTCTGAGCGGGGCCGACCGTCAGGGCCGGACGGCCTCGAAGTAGGCGTCGAAGGCGCGCGCCAGCTGGCCGCCGTAACGCTCCCAGTGCGCGGCCGAGGGATGGTCGTCCAGCCCGGCGATCCAGTTGCAGTTCAGCTCGTGGACGGCTGCGTCGACGCCGTACCGCAGCAGCCAGCCCTCGCCGAGCGTCCCGGCGTTGCGGAACTCGGCCGTCGTGCTCCCTTCGGTGAACCAGGTGTGCTGGCGGAGCAGCGCTTCCAGCGTCTTCATCCGCGCCAGGTGGCGATCCAGGCCCTCGATCGGCGGCCGGCTCACGTGCAACTGGCCGTTGCCGTCGTTGTGCAATTCGAGCGCCAGGTGCGGCGGCGTCCCGCGCCGGATCATGGCCTCCAGCCAGGATTCCAGGGCGTGGTTCTCGGGCGCGAGCACCGGGTCGGCGGGGCCGCCCCAGTCCCGGTTCAGGTCCTTGCCGCGCACGTTGAACCGGGTGCGGCCTCGCGCGACGCCGTCCTTGTTGGCCATCGGCAGCACGTAGACGCAGTAGCGGTCGAGGTAGGTCTTCGCCTCGTCGTCCCCCGCGAGCAGGCGGGCGACCAGCCCCTGGACGACCCAGTTCCCGCCCGACTCCCAGGGGTGGGCCCGCGCCCGGAGGAAGACCCGATAAGGAGCGTCGGGACGGCCGACGCGGACGATTTCCAGCCCGCGCCCCTCGGCCGTCTTCCCGATGTTCTCGACCTCCACGAGCGGGCTCGCCGCGATCGACGCCAGCCAGCGGTCCAGGTCCGAGATCCGATAGGGCTCGACGCGCGCGACGTACAGCTCGGGCCCGGGCATCGTCACCGACAGGCGGACCCGGTCGCCGGGGAGCCGCTCCAGCGGGACCGGCCTCCACGCCTTGCCGTCGGTCGAGACGACCGCCGCCTTCAGCTCCTCCGCGATCGTGGCTCTGCGGCCGTTGTAGACATTCTCCAGGTTCCGGAACTCCAGGGTGAGCGAGGCGCCCGGTCGCGCGTGGATCCGGAAATGGAAGTGCCCCGCCGCGCGGTTCGGCGAGGTCCGCTCATGGTCGTAGACGAGGTTCACGAGGATCGCCCCGTCGGGCCCGAACTCGTACCAGAGCGGCGAGGCGTTCTCGAAGCTGGTGTCGATGAACTCGAACCCCGCCTCCTCGGGATGGGCCGCGCCCTCGAGCGTCGCGAGGATCGCCAGGAGTCCGAAGGTCCGCAAGGGGCTCGTGAATCGCATCCGGCCGTCTCCGGGTCTTCGGGCTCAGGTGGGGGTGCCGCCGTCGATCCACGGCCGGGCGGTCCAATCCGCCGGCGCCGAGGCGGCGGCCTTGGCCAGCCGGCGCGACAGGCCGCCGGAGAAGCTCCGGGACATCCGGCCGATGGCGGCGTCCGACGGGGCGCCGTCGGGGCCGACGTCGTCCAGGTCGCGCGAGTTCGGCTCCCAGGAGGCGGCCTGCTTCAGGGGGCGGGCGGTGAGCCAGCCGCGATGGACCGCGAGGATCAGCGAGTCGCCGATCCGAGCGGCGGGGACCTTCGCGAGCTTGAGCAGGTCGTTCATCAGGATCGCCACCAGGCCTTCCGCGACCGCGCGGTCCGGCTCGCCCGGCAGGCGGGCCAGCAACCTCGCGACGTCCGACGGATGATCGCCGCCGGCCAGGGCGATCTCGCAGAGCAGGGGGTGGGGGCGTTCGGCCGCCAGGATCCGCGCGTCGGCCCACGCGACGGCCGCGTCGACCCCGAGGAGGCCGACCTTGAGGGCGATCCGCAGGGCTTCCGATTCGTCGCGCAGGGTGGGCGTCATCCGGGCGATCGTACGGCGGCCGGGGGGCCTCCTCAAGGGGCGGCCCCGCCCTCGCGACGCGCCTGGTGCAACGCCAGTGCCAGCCCGGCGCGGGGGCTGAGGCCGCGGGGCGTGAAGCCCAGGGTGCGGCCCGCCTCGTCGCCGTACAGGCATTCCATGACCGTACGGGTCAGCGACTCGTCCAGGTGGGGTTCGAGGACGCTTCGGGTGTATTCGAGGTCGTCGGCGTCGAGCGTCGGGGCCTCGCAGCCGGCGTCGGCCAGCGCCCGGCCTTCCTGCGCCAGGAACTCGCGGAGCGTCTTCGCCTGGCCGTGGCGTTGGACGTGGGCCGCGCGGTGGATCGGCGTCAGGACGGCCTCGCGGACGGCGCGGGCCGAGGCGGGCTCGCTCGACCAGAGGACGCCCGCCAGCCAACCGCGACGGATCGCGGCGGGCGACCCGGCGGCCCAGGCGTGCTCGCACGCCCAGCGGTTCGTCCAGCCCCCGCCGACGTCGTCCGCGACCACCAGGCCGATCCGGTACTCGCCCGGCTCGTCCGCGAGGAGCGCGGCCGCCTCATTGACCGCCTCGGCCGCCAGGCGGTCGGCGTCGAGGCCGATCAGGGCGTCGATCAAGGCCGGGACGTGGTCGCGCGCCATTGGGTTCAGGGCGACCAGCGGGGCCGCCTCCGGGTCGTCCCGCATCATGCGGACGTAGGGACCGAAGCGGGCCGGTCCGCGCGGGATGCGGTACAGCTCGCGCTGGGCGGCCAGGAGAGGGATGAATTCCAGGTTCATGGTGGGCCCTGGCAGGGAACGTATCATGGCTTACGCATGTCTTCCCTTCCCCCCCGGCCGGGGAAGGTGGCCGAAGGCCGGATGAGGGGGATCATCAAGGCGGATGTCGCGAGGAAGCTCCGGAGTGCCGGCCCGCTTGCTTGATCCTCCGGATGCCTCTCGTGCTGGTCCTCCCCTCATCCGGCCCTCCGGGCTACCTTCCCCGGCCGGGGGAGAAGGATTTGTTTGCGGTCTTCCCCCCTCGCGGGGGAAGACAGACCGCGCAGCGGTCAGATGAGGGGGGGACGCTCGCGAAGAGCTTCGGAGTTCGAGGCCTCGCCCGCACGGCCGACGGCCCCGGGGAAGACTCGCCGGGACTCCACCGGCCATCTTGCTCGTCCCCCCCATCCGGCCCTTCGGGCCACCTTCCCCCGCCAGGGGGGAAGGACGTCAGGATGTCGCCCCGGAAGGCCCCCGACGGTGGGGTCGAAGGTCGATCGACCATCGGGCCGGCGTCGAGGCGGTCGCGGCATCGAGGGCGCTCCTCAGGTTGGCCGCCACCTCTTCTACGGTGATCCCGAGGTCGTCCGCGTCCGCGAGTTCGTGGCGGGCGCACCAGGCGACCTCGCAAAGATGGCCGTCCGGGAGACGACCTTCGTGGGCCATCCGATTGAGGATCCACGCCACCTCGGCGGTCGGCGCCGGTTCTCGCCGCATGCGATCGGCGAGGATCGTCAGCACCAGGCCATCGACGGCACCCCGGTCCGGCTCGCCCGGGAACTCGTGGAGCAGGTCCATGACGGCCCTCGGGGTGCGTCCGCTGGCGAGGGAGACGTCGCAGAGCCGCTCGTGGGGTACGTCTTCCCGGAGGATCCAGGCGTCGGCCCAGGCGACGGCGTCGCGGACGTCGCAGAGGCCGAATTCCAGGGCCTCGGCCAGCGCCTCGGCCTCGTCGCGTAATCGCGCCATCATGGACGCCCCCAGCCGATGCTCGCGAGGTCGACCCGGTATAACCGGCGAGCCTCAGCCGTTATGATGTTGGAGAACGGTTGAATGGGCCACCCGGTTCCTTCAGGAGCGTCATGATGCGGACATGGATCGCAGCCGCAGGGTTGCTCTGGGCGACTTCGGCGGCGGCCGAGGACGCCGCCTCGGCCAACGCCAAGGCCGAGGCCATCCTGGCGAACTCCTGCGTGCGATGCCACGGGGCGGACTCCCGGAAGGGGGGGCTGGACCTGAGCCGGCTCGCCTCGTCCCTGGAGGGGGGCGAGAGCGGCCCGGCGATCGAGCCCGGGAAGCCGGAAGAGAGCCTGCTCATCGAGAAGGTCGAGGGGGGCGAGATGCCTCCCAAGACCCCGCTCAAGCCCGAGGAGGTCGCGATCCTCCGCGCCTGGGTCGCCTCAGGCGCCGCCTACTCCCGCGAGCCGCTCGCGCCGCCGAGGGCCGGGGCCGACTGGTGGTCGCTCCGGCCGATCGCCGCGGTCGAGCCGCCGAAGCTGGACGCCGCGTCCGAGGCCCAGGTTCGCACGCCGGTCGACTCGTTCATCCTGGCGAAGCTCCAGGAAGCCGGCCTGACGCCGGCCCCCGAGGCCGACCGCGCGGCCCTGATCCGGCGCGTCTCGTTCGACCTGGTCGGCCTGCCGCCGACGCCCGAGGAGGTCGCGGCGTTCGTCGCCGACCCCGACCCGCTGGCCTACGAGAAGCTCGTCGACCGCCTGCTCGCCAGCCCGCAGTACGGCGAGCGCTGGGGGCGTCACTGGCTGGACGTCGTCCGGTTCGGCGAGAGCGAGGGGTACGAGACGAACATGCCCCGGCCCAACGCCTGGCCGTACCGCGACTACGTGATCCGGTCGTTCAACCGCGACACTCCGTTCCCCCGCTTCGTCGCCGAGCAGCTCGCGGCCGACGCCCTCCCCCCCGAGCCGGGCGACGACTGGCTCACCCAGGCGGCCACCGGCTTCCTGGTGGGGGGCACCCACGACATCGTCGGCAACCTGGCGATCGAGGGGATGAAGCAGCAGCGGGCGGACGACCTGGACGACATCATCACGGCGACCTCCACCGCGTTCCTCGGCCTGACGGTCAATTGCGCCCGCTGCCACGACCACAAGTTCGACCCGATCCTCCAGAAGGACTACTACGGGATGCAGGCCGTCTTCGCGGGGGTCAACCACGCGTCGCGGCAGGTCGAGGCGTCCGACGTCGAGGACCGCCGGGCCCGCGCGGCCGAGGTCCGCGAGGAGGTCGCCAAGGTCGACCTGGAGCTGGACGCCCTGGAGCCGCTCGCCCGCCTCGACGCCGACGCGCCCGCCCGGCCGATGGTCGACCCTCGGCGCAACGTCGAGCGGTTCGCGCCGGTGAAGGCCCGGATGGTCCGCATGACGATCCTGGCGACCGCCGACCCGGCCGAGCCCTGCCTGGACGAGCTGGAGGTCTATTCCGCCGGCGACTCGCCCCGGAACGTCGCGCTGGCGACGGCGGGGGGGGAGGCCTCGGCGTCGTCCGAGTACCCGGGCGCGGCGATCCACAAAATCGCCCACCTGAACGACGGCCTCCACGGCAACGGCCACAGCTGGATCTCGCAGTCGACCGGCCGGGGCTTGGCGACGGTCGCCTGGCCCGAGCCGGTGCTGATCGACCGCGTCGTCTGGGGCCGCGACCGCGAGGGGGCCTACAAGGACCGCCTGCCGGCCCATTACATCATCGAGGCCGCCGAGGCGCCCGGCACCTGGCGCGTCGTCGCCTCGTCGCTCGACCGCGCGGCCTACCAGCCGGGCTCCGCCGAGACGCCGGCCCCCGCGCCGGCCGACCCCGAGGCCGCGGCGCGTCGCGAAGCGCTCCGCAAGCGGCGGGCCGAGCTGGCCGCCGAGCTGGCGACGCTGGGCGACACCATCGCCGTCTACGCCGGCATGTTCACCCAGCCGGGACCCACGCACCTCCTGCGACGGGGCGACCCGATGCAGCCGGGCGACGAGGTCTCGCCGTCGGCGATCGCCGCTGTGAAGCCCGCGATCGGCTGGGACGCCTCCCCCGGCGCGCCCGAGTCGGAGCGTCGGCTGGCCCTGGCGCGCTGGATCGGCGACGCGGCCAACCCGCTGCCGGCCCGGGTGATGGTCAACCGGCTCTGGCACTACCACTTCGGCCGGGGGATCGTCGCCACGCCCAGCGACTTCGGGTTCAACGGCGCGCCGCCGTCGCACCCGGAGCTGCTCGACTGGCTCGCCTCGCGCTACATCGCCGAAGGCTGGAAGCTGAAGCCGATCCACCGGCTGATGGTCCTCTCCGCCGCCTACCGCCGGTCGTCCCGGATCGACCCGGCGGCCCGCGAGGTCGACGCCCAGAACCGCCTGCTCTGGCGCATGACCCCCCGCCGCCTGGAGGCCGAGGCCGTGCGCGACGCCGTGCTCGCCGCCAGCGGCCAGCTCGACCCCCGGATGGGGGGCCCCGGCTACAACATCTGGGAGAAGAACTCCAACTACGTCGCCATCTACAAGCCCCGCGCCGAGCTGGGCCCGGACGCCTTCCGGCGGATGGTCTACCAGTTCAAACCGAGGAGCCAGCAGGACCCGACCTTCGGCTCGTTCGACTGCCCCGACGCCGCGCTCGTCGCCCCGCGCCGGAACACGTCCACCACCGCGCTCCAGGCGCTCGACCTGCTCAACAGCGGCTTCGTCGTCCAGCAGTCCGAGGCCTTCGCCCGTCGGATCGCCGCCGAGGCCGGGCCCGACCCGGAGAAGCAGGTCGAGCGCGGCTTCGCCCTCGCCCTGGCCCGGCAACCCACCGCCGCCGAGCGCGCCGCCGGCGCCGCCCTCATCCGCTCCCACGGCACCCCCTCTTTCTGCCGGGCGCTTTATAATGCGAATGAATTCGTTTACGCTCCGTGAACGAAAGCTTTCGGGCGGGCGGCGAAATTGGCTTCGTTTGGCTTCGTTCGCGCCCCTCCGGAGGCCGAGAACGGTCGGCGCAAATTGTTGGCTTTGAGGAATTTGGGTTTGGATTCGGGAGCCCGAAAATTGGGTTCGTTCGGCGCGTTTCGCAACACTCCCCGCACACCGCCGCCAAATCGCAAGGGAAAGCCTTCGGGTGCCATGGGTTCCCCGAACCCGTGGCCCGGCCGGGGATCTCGGCGACGGCTCCGGTGCGGCCCGACGCCGATCCACGGGTTCGGGGAACCCGTGGCACCCGAACTCGGGCCTCTCAAGCATCCCGCTCCGGTGGCGTCGAGTGAGGGGAGCCCGTTTCGCCCTTCTTTCGCGTGCCCGTCCGCTGCGTCGGCGAGGCTCCGGCCCGCAGCCTTGGAGAAACCGTGGCGCCCCGGAGCTTCGCCTGGACATAGGGGGGGACGGGCGTCGAGCCTGGATTCGCCTCACTTCGGATCGCCTCGCTTCGACCGCGCCAGGACCTTTGTCGAACGCCCCCCGCGCGGAGCATCCCTTAGGTAGAGGATGCATCGGGACGCCGGGACGCGCACCGGCCGCCGCGAATTCGCCACCCTCTTGGGAGTCCTGCGACATGCATCGAGCCGCGCCGTTCCTCGTCCTGCTGGCGATCGCGACGTCCGCCCTCACCTCGGCGCAAGAGCCGACGGTCTCCGTGCCGGACACGATCCGGGCCGAAGGGGTGCCGGCGATCCCCCGGTCGATCGCCTCGGCGCTCAACCGGTATCAGAACATCCGAGGGGCGGGCTTCCAGGGGTGGGACCGCGACAAGCCCCGGGCCCTCTACATCACGACCCGGTTCGCCGATACGATGCAGGTCCACCACGTCCCGGCCCCGGGCGCGGCGCGTCGGCAGCTCACGTTCTCGCCCGAGCGGGTGCTCGGCGTCTCGCCCCGGCCGCGGAGCGACCAGTTCCTGTTCGTCATGGACGAGGGGGGCGCGGAGAACTACCAGCTCTTCCTCCAGAACCGCGCCGGGGGCGAGCCCGTCCGGCTGACCGACGGCAAGAGCCGGCACGAATCGGCGAAGTGGTCCCCCACCGGCGAGCTGCTGGCCTGGAGTTCCAACGCCCGCAACGGCAAGGACATGGACCTGTACATCGCCTCGCCGGCCGACCCCTCGTTCCGCAGGCTGCTGAAGGAAGTGTCGGGCCAGTGGCTCGTGAGCGACTGGTCGCCCGACGGCAAGACGCTGGCGGTCGAGGAGTACATCTCGATCACCGAGTCCTACGTCCACCTCGTCGAGGTCGCGACCGGCGCGGTGCGGACGATCACCCCGAAGCCGGCCGAGGGCGAGCCCAGGGTCGCCGTCTCCGGGCCGAAGTGGTCGAAGGACGGCAAGTCGATCTTCTACACGTCCGACAAGGAGAGCGAGTTCCGCCGCCTCGCCCGCCACGACCTGGCGACGGGCAAGGAGACGTGGTTCACCTCGGACGTTCCCTGGGACGTCGAGGAATTCGACCTGTCCGACGACGGCCTGGTCGTCGCCGCCTTGACGAACGAGGACGGCCTGAGCGTCTTGCACGCCTTCCAGGCGGCGACCGGGACGCGCGGTTACGCCCCGCAACGGTTCCTCGGCCGGGCTTCGGGCCTGGAGTTCCGGCCGGGTTCGCATGAGCTGGGGTACACCCTGGATTCCGCCCAGGCTTCCTCGGACGTCTTCTCATTCGATCTGGATCCCTCGAAGGAGACCGGCCGCGTCGGCAAGCTGGAGCGCTGGACCGAGAGCGAGGTCGGCGGCCTGGACGCCTCGACGTTCGTCACGCCCGAGCTGGTCCGCTACCCGACGTTCGACGGCAAGGAGATCCCGGCGTTCGTCTACCGCCCCGCCGCGAAGTCCGACAAGCCACGGCCGGTCCTGATCCAGATCCACGGCGGGCCCGAGGCCCAGTTCCGCCCCGGCTTCATGGGCCGGCTGAACTACCTGATCAACGAGCTGGGGATCGTCCTGATCGAGCCCAACGTGCGGGGGTCGGACGGCTACGGCAAGTCGTACCTGAAGCTCGACGACGGCTTCCTGCGGGAAGACTCGGTGAAGGACATCGGGGCGCTGCTGGACTGGATCGCCGCGCAGCCCGACCTGGACAAGTCGCGCGTGGCCGTCTCGGGCGGGTCGTACGGCGGGTTCATGTCGCTGGCGGTGCAGACGAACTACAACGACCGGATCAGGTGCGGGATCGACGTGGTGGGCATCTCGAACTTCGTGACCTTCCTGGAGAACACCCAGGGTTACCGCCGCGACCTCCGCCGGGCGGAGTACGGCGACGAGCGCGACCCGAAGATGCGGGAGTTCCTGGAGAAGGTCTCGCCGCTGAACCACGCCGAGAAGATCAAGACGCCGATCCTGGTCGTCCAGGGGGCCAACGACCCCCGCGTGCCGCTCTCGGAATCCGAACAGCTCGTCGCCAAGGTGAAGGAGAACGGCGTCCCGGTCTGGTACGTCGTGGGGAAGAACGAGGGCCACGGCTTCGCCAAGAAGCCGAATCAGGACTACCAGCAGGCCGTGGACGTGACCTTTTTGAAGACGTTCCTGCTGGGCGAAGGCGGGCCGGCGCGCTGAGCCGGGGCCGGGATCGGCGCGCTGATCCGGAAAGTCACGGATCATTCGGCATGACGTTTGTAGTATAATTCTGAACGAAGATCAGCCGCGGCGGCGCGAGCGACGCCGGCGCGGGGGGGCGGGTTCGTCGCGTGTCGGGGGCCGTGTCCATGTTTTTCGGGGAGAGCGTCGGCGCCACGCTGGAGATGGTGCGCCAGGGCCGGACGGAGCGGGTGATCGAGCTGCGGGGCAACGACCTGCACATCGGCCGGCATCCGCTGGTCGGCGTGCCGATCGACCACCCCAAGGTGTCGCTCTACCACGCGCGGATCGAGCGGCGGTTCGACGGCTCGTACCGCGTGGTCGACCTGATGAGCAAGAACGCGACGCACGTGGACGGCGTCCGGCTGCGGCCGTTCGAGCCGACCGAGGTGCGCGAAGGGTCGCGGATCCGGATCGTCGACTACGAGTTCATCTTCCACGAGCCCGCGGCGCGGGTGGGGGGGCCGAACGAGGTCGCCCGGTCGACCGTGCTGGGGGCGGTGGACGACCTCAGCTCGTCGGGCCTGGTCCAGCGCGCGGCCGACCCGGCCGAGGCGCTCCGGGGGGTGATCGAGGTGGTCCGCGCGCTGGGGGGGGCGTCCGAGCTGGACGAGCGGCTGGCCCGCGCCGTGGACGGCCTGATGACGATCCTGCCGAGGGCCGAGCGGGGCTTCGTGGCGACCGCCGAGCCCGACGGCTCGCTGCCGCTGCGGGCCTGCCGCACCGCCAGGGGGCCCGCCGGGCCCCCGGTGCTGAGCCGGACGCTGGTGGAGGAGGTCCTCCGCAAGGGCCGCGCCGTGCTGATCAAGGACGTCTACGTCGACGAGCGGTTCAAGGACCACGAGAGCCTGTCGGCGGCCATCCGCACGGCGGTCTGCGCCCCCCTGCTGGGGCGCGACGGCCGGGCCGTCGGCATGGTGCAACTCGACGGTGCCTCGCCCCGGGAACGGTTCCGAGAGGAGGACCTGGAGCTGCTGGCCGCCCTGGCCGTGCCGATCGCCGCGGCCGTCGAGAACGATCGGCTCCAGCGCGAGCGGGCCTCCTGGGCCGCCGCCGCCGAGATCCAGCGCGCCCTGCTCCCCCGCTCCCGGCCCGCGGTCCCGGGCTACACCTTCTGGGAGTTCTACCGCACCGCGGAGGACGTGGGGGGCGACCTCTACGACTACATCGCCGTCGAGGACCCGGACGCCCCCGACGCGGCCCCCGCGCGCTGGTGCGTCACCCTGGGCGACGTGGCCGGGCACGGGATGTCGGCGGCGATCATCATGGCCGGCGTCTGCCCGGAGGTCCGCCTGCTCGCCCGCGCCGGCTTCCCCCCGGCCGAGGTCCTGGCGGACGTCAACCGGCACTACTACGACTCGGGGATCGTCAACCGTTTCGTCACGATGGTCCTGGCCGAGGTCGACCCGGCGGCGCATCGGGTCTCGATCGCCGTCGCCGGCCACCCGGCCCCGCTCGCCCGTCGAGCCGGCGGCCGCGTGGAGGTCCTGGAATGCCCCGGCGCCGGCCCGCCGATCGGCGTCGATCGCGAGGCCGACTACCGGGCCGCCGACTTCGACCTGGCCCCCGGCGAGATCGTCGTCGCCTACTCCGACGGCGTGGTCGACGCCCTCGACGCGGAGGGCGCGGCGTTCGGGCTCGACCGGCTCAAGGACCTCCTCGCCCGCACCGACGGCGGCCCCGACCATGTGGGGGAGGCGATCCTCGCCGCGCTGGGCGAGCACATGAAAGACCGGCCGCCGCTGGACGACCTCTCCCTCGTCTGCTTCGGCCGCGGCTCCGAGGCCGCCTGACCCGTCGGACGACGCCGTCGACTCAAGCCTCTCCCAGGCCCCCGAAGGCCCGATGCGCGTGGCTGGCGCATCGGGCGTACCAGGACTTCTCGCGGAACGGCCGGAGTCGCACGCCGCAGGGGATCGGCCGCCCCTCGTCGTCCGTCACGCCGCCGCCGTGGCTGTCGAGGATCAAGGGCGTCCCGGACGCCGACCGCCCGATCGGCCCGACCCACAGGACGACGTGGGTGATCGCGCCGCCGGGCTTCCCCCGGATGAACAGCAGGTCGCCGGTCCGCAGGGCGTCGACCTTCCCCGCGTAGCCCTCGGGCAGCTCGATGCGCCCCAGGCGGTGCGTCCGCCCCTCGCGGCCGAACTCGGCCTCCGTCTGCTCGGCCTGGCGCTCGACGGCGGTGCTCACCCGGACGCCGAACGCCTGGTTGTAGACGAAGCCGGTGAAGTTGCTGCAGTCGAACCCCTTGCCGTTGCCGCCCGCGCAGGTCTCCTTCCAGGGCCATCCGGCGGGGGGCTCCCAGTCGGGGATGTGGTGGTGCTGGTAGCCGTAGCCGACGAACCGGAGCGCCGCGGCGATCGTCCGCTCGCGACGCCACTCCGCCGACCTCCCCTCGGCGGCCTCGGCCGGCGGATAGGCGCGGGGGGGCGGCCCCCAGGCGCCGAACCGGCGGCGGACGTGCTCCGAGTACCACTCCCGATGCGGGACCGACGCCTGCATCCTCGGATCCCCGCGCTCGGTCGTCAGCAGGTCGCCGATCAGCTCGTCGACGGGGTGGCGGAATTCCACGGCGTAGCCGGAACCGGCGGGGCCCGGGTCGTCCGCGCCGAGGGCGAGGGCCCGGGTCGGGGCGATCGCGGCGGACAGGGCGGCGGCCAGCAGCGACCGCCGGGGGATCGAGACGTCTCGAGGGTTCATCGGGTCGGCGACTCCGGGTCGAGAAGGCGGGGAGGTCGGCTTTCTCCGAGTCTAGAGCGCCGTCCCCCGCCGCGCCGTGCTTCGTCGAGAAGACGCGGAGGTCGTCGCGTCCTCTTCTCGCCGGCCGGAAGGATCTCGCTCGTCCGGCCCCGCAGGCCGCTTTCTCCCGTCCGGGTAGAAACGGGGAGGTCGTCGGCCTGAGGCGGGGCGGGGCGTCCATCCTGGTTGGACCGTCCTTCCTCCCGACGCACGAGGATCGGCCCGCAAAGCCCGCAAGGTCGGGCCCCGGGAATCGACGCGGCGGGCTGGCGTGGAAAGGGTAAGGGTGTATACTTCCCAGTGGTCATCCGCCCACCTGATCCGGGGAGCCCGCCATGCGTTGGAAACTCGAACTGATCTACGACGACGGCCGTCGCGAGCATCCGCTGGCGGACCTGCCGGGGGAGTGGTTCGCGCAGAACTGGCTCTCGGTCGTCGGCATCATCGGCCGTCGCGGCGCGTTCCCCCGCATCCGGCTGATCTCCGAGGACTCGCAGGTCCTGGTCCCCGTCCTGTCCGAGACCGATCTCGGCCAGGTGGAGTGGTGGCGCGTGCTGGGCTCGCCCGTCGTGCGGCCCGACCTGCTCTCGGCGCTCCGTTACTGCCAGTCGCAGAAGGACTGAGCCCGCCTCGCCATCCCGCCCGCCTCGGCATCCTGGTATCCTCCTCGGGATGCGACACGATCCCTCCGCCCCGCCCGACTGGCTGGCCTGCGTCCGGCGACGCCTTTCCCGCTGGATCGGACCCGGCGTCGACCCGCCGACCTGGGTGGTCGCCGTCTCGGGCGGGAGCGACAGCGTGGGCCTTCTTTGCCTTCTCCGTCGATTGGGCGAAGAATTTCGCCTGGATCTCACCGTGGCCCACATGGACCACGGCGCGCGTGGGGAAGCCTCGCTCGAGGACGCCCGTTTCGTCGCCGACTTGGCCGCATCGCTCGGGCTGCCGTTCGATCTCGGGACCTGGGCGCCGACCCGCGAGGCCCACTTCGAAGCCGACGCCCGCGTCGCGCGGTACGCCTGGCTGGCGGAGGTCGCGCGCGATCGGGGGGCGTCGGCCGTCGCGGTCGGCCACACCCGCGACGACCAGGCCGAGACGATCCTGCATCGGATCATGCGAGGCACCGGCCTGCGAGGGCTCGCCGGCATCCCCGCGCGGCGCGCCCTCGCGCCGGGAGTGGCGCTCGTCCGGCCGTTGCTGGGCGTCTCGCGGCGGCAGATCCGCGAGGAGCTGGGGCGGATCGGCCAGGCGTACCGCGAGGATGCGACGAACCGGGACCTGACCCGCACCCGCGCGCGGATCCGCCACGACCTGATCCCCCGGCTCGCAGCCGACTACAACCCGAAGGTCGTCGACGCGATCGTGCAGCTGGGGGGGCTCGCGGCGGAGAGTCGGAAGGCGATCGACGCCCTGGCCCTTGCGCTCACGCCCACGATCCTCCGCGTCGCCGAATTCGACGTGATCGCGATCGACCGGCGGGAGCTTGCGAGTGCGCCCCCGCTCCTAGCCGCCGAGGTCCTCCGTCGCGCCTGGCGTGCGAACGACTGGCCCGAGCGGGACATGACCTCTCATCGCTGGCTCCGCCTGGTCGACGACCTGGCGCGGGGCGAGGGGGAGCCCGACGTCGGCGCGGGGGTCGTTCTGCGGTTCGACGGCGACCGCGCCTTCCTGGAACGCCCCGCCCCCCCGCTCGCCCCGCCCGTCATCCCCGTCGATCCGGTCGTCCTGGAGGCGCCGGGTTCGGTCGAGGTCGCCTGGGCCGAGGCCCGGTTCGAGGCCGAGGAGGTCGACGCCGAGGACGCGGCCGATTGGGACGAGGTCGTCGACGGCGACCGCTTGGCGTTCCCCCTGATCGTCCGCACGCCGAAGCCGGGCGACCGCTTCGCCCCCCTGGGGCTGGGGGGCCGTCGCCAGCGGCTGGTCGACTTCCTGCGACACCGCCGCGTGCCCGCCGACCTCCGCCGGGCCGCGCCGGTCGTCCTGGACCGCGAGGGGATCGCCTGGGTCGTCGGCCATCGGATCGCGGATCGCGTGCGGACGACCGAGGAGACCACGCGGCGGCTGGGGCTCCGTTGGCGGGTCGTCGACGGCGGGGCGTAGGCCGGCCTCGCGAGATTTCGAGCGAAGCCACGCGAGGGAAGAACGGACGGGGTGGTCCGGGCGGCCCGCCCGGACGTCGGAAATCCCCCGCCTTCGGCGTCCGGGCGGGCCGCCCGGACCACGAGGAGCTGGAACGCCGTGCCACCCCAGATCTCCGAGGACGAGGGTGCCAGCCTCGGTCCCGTCTGAAGTTGACGGTCCCGGCGGTTTGGCATACCATCCGCGCGACTTCGGCCGGTCCCGCCGGGGGATGGAGTCCGTCCACGTCCCGAGAGAGGATCACCGATCATGGCGCGAACGCCGGGGAGGATCGCGAGGTTCGGCCTGCCGCCGATCCCGGCCCTGGCGATCGCGGTCGAGGTCGGGCTGCTGCTGCGGGTCCTCGCGGCGGACGTGCTGGAATGGCGGGTGCGTCGGGGGGGCGGCGATCGGGTCTGCCTGCTGCCGGACGCGGAGTACTACTGGAAGCTCGCCGAGACGATCCGCGACGGCGAACTGTTCCAGATCGTCGAGTGGGGCGACATCCCCCACTTCGCCCTCCGCACGCCGGGCTATCCCCTGTTCCTGGCCGCGTGCCGCTGGCTCCTGGGAGACCGGCCGCTCGGCGCGCGGCTCGTCCAGGCCGGGCTCGGGGCGCTCTCCGTCTGGCTGGTCTTCCGGCTGGCGCGGGCCGCGACGGGCGAGGCCGATCGCCGCGCGGCGCCGGTCGCCTCGGCGTTGACGGCGATACATCCGTATTTCGTGATCATGTCGGTCCTCCTACTGTCCGAGGCGTTGTTCGTCCCGCTCCTGCTGGCTTTCCTTTGGGCGATGGCCGTCCTCTGGGACCGCGACGCGACCCGGGCGATGCTCGCGCCGGCGATGGGGGCGGGGGTCGCGGCGGGGGCCTCGGTGCTGGTGCGGCCGTCGTGCCTGCTCTACTTCCCGGCGGCGACGGCGGCCTGGCTGGCGTGCCGCGCCGTCTCGAAGCGGCCGATGCGGCCGGCGGCGGTCGCGGCGCTGGTCGTCGCGATCGGTTTCGCGGGCGTGATGGCGCCCTGGTGGGTCCGCAACGCGAGGATCTACGGCGCGTTCGTGCCGACGGCCCTCTGGATGGGGGCCAGCCTCTACGACGGCCTGAACCCGAACGCGACCGGGGCGAGCGACATGCGGTTCCTGAACGAGCCCGACGTCTGGCCGAACAGCGAGCAGGACCAGGACGAGTTGTTGAGGCGGCGGGCCTTCGCGTTCGCCCGCGAGAATCCGGGGCGGGCGCTGGAGCTGGCCGTGGTGAAGCTCGGCCGCTACTGGAGCCCCTGGCCCAACGCCGAGGGGGTGCGGTCGCCCTGGCTCACGATAGCCTCGGGCCTGGTGATGACGCCGCTGCTGGGGCTGACGGCGTTCGGCCTCTGGACGCTGCGCCGGGACCCCCGAGCCTGGATCCTGCTGGCGGGGCCGATCCTCTATTTCGCCGTGATCCATGCGGCGTTCGCCAGCTCGATGCGCTATCGGACCCCGGGCGAGGTCCCGGCGATGGGCCTGGCGGCGGTGGGGCTGCTGCGGGCGGCCGACGGGATTCCGGGGCGTCGGAAGCCGGCCTGATCGAAGTTCGAGGTCGAGGGGGGGATGGCATGAGGTTCGGACGTCGCCTGGCGAAGATCCTGATCTGGGGGACGGTCGTCGGCCTGGGGCTGGCGGCGGCGTCGGTCTGGTTCGCGTACGCCTTCGTCACCGACAGCGACACCGTGACCCGGCTGATCCGCGCCGAGCTGCGGCGGTTCTTCCCCCGCGCCGAGTTCGAGTTCGGCAACGTGGAGTTCCGACCCCTGCGCGGCAAGGCGACGCTCAAGCAGATCACGGCGATCCAGCAGGTGGACGGCCGCCCGTTCACGTCCGCGACCCTCCCCTGGCTGGAGGTCCGGTTCAACACCTGGAAGATGATCCAGGGCGAACAGTCTCCGAGCGAGGTGGTCGTCACCCGCCCCACGCTCCGGCTCCTGCGCAAGAAGGACGGCGGCTGGAACCTGCTGGACCTTCCGGCGCGACCCTGGCCCAAGGCGGCCATCGAGAACCCGCCCCCCATCGAGATCCTCAACGGCACCGTCGAGATGATGGTCGACCGCCAGGGCGAGCGGGGCGCGGCCGCCGGCGAGGGCCAGGTGGCCGCGGCGATCCTCCGCGACGTCGCGCTGCACATCGAGCCGATCGAGGGGGGCCGCCTGCAATTCAAGGGCTCGGCGCGGGGCGACCTGTTCAACCGCGTGGACCTGCACGGGACGGTCGACCCCGCCACGGGCGAGGTCGAGCTGGCCGGCAACCTGGTCGACCTGGCGATCTCGGACACGCTCCGCCGCCGCCTGCCGGCCGAGTCCGTCGCCGGCTACGACGCGTTGGCCCTCAGCGGCGGCGACGTCGACGTGGACCTCAAGAAGCTGACGTTCCGGCCCGCCCTGCCGCCCGAGTCCCGACTCTCGTACGAGGTCGAGGCCCAGCTCCTGCGCGGGGTCTGCGGGTGCCCCCAGCTCCCGTTCCCGATCAACGACCTGTCGGCCCGCATCGGGCTGAGCGACGGCGTCCTGACGATCCTCCACGCCGAGGGCTTCAACGGCGCGACCCGCGTGCGGGCCTCGGGCGCCATGACCATGACCGGGCCCCCCCACGAGGCCCCGATGGACCTCCGCCTGGAGGCCTTCGACCTGGACTTGGACCAGCGCCTCGAGGAACGCACGCCCCCGCAGTTCGCCGAGCTGTGGGACGTCTTCAAGCCCCGGGGGCGGGTGAACGTCCAGGCCCACGTCGAGCGCGCGGTCGCCGGGGGGCCGGTCGCGGTCGAGGCCTCGGCCGACCTGCAGGGAGTCTCGGCGCTCTACCGGCACTTCAAGTACCCGCTGAACAACCTCAAGGGGACCCTGGCGATGGAAGGGCGTCGGCTCACGGTCGACCTCGCCGGCCCGATCGGGGACAAGCCGGCGCGGCTGCACGGGACGGTCGACGACCCCGGCCCCGACGCGCGGGTGAACCTGACGGTCGAGGCCGAGTCGCTGCCGATCGACGCCGCGTTCCTCGCCGCCCTGCCGGCCGACGCCCGCCGCACGGTCAACCGCTTCAAGCCGGGCGGCTCGGTCGAGGCCGAGGCCCGGATCTTCCGCGAGCCGATGGTCGGCCCCCCGCAGCTGACCACCGAGGGCCTCCTGGCCTTCGAGAAGGGGCGCGTGACCATCGACTCGAAACTCGCATTGGACCCCCGCTCTTGCCACCTGACCTGGGAGGAACTCCCCTACACCGTGCGGAACCTCTCGGGCGAGTTGGAGCTGCACAACGACCTCTGGATCTTCAAGAACCTCAGGGGCCGCAACGGCCAGGCCGTGCTCACCGGGTCGGGCCGGGTCGAGAAGCTCCCCGGCCCGGACCTCCCCAACGGCGAGCCCCCGCTGAAGATCGGCATGACCCTGCACGCCGAGAACCTGCCGTTCAGCGAGGAGCTGCGGCAGGCCCTGCCGAAGGCCTGGGAAAAGTCCTGGAAGTTCATCAACCCCGACGGGGCCAGCGACGTCCGCGCCGTGATCGCCGTGGAGACCGGCAAGCCGGACCAGACCCGGGTGACGATCGTGCCCAGGCCCGGGTCGAGCGTCCGCCTGGTGGTCCCGCGCTCGCCCGGCCCGGACGTCGTGCCCGGCTCGACGATCGAGTTGAGGATGGAGGACGCGCTCGGGAACTTCGAGTTCGTCAACGGCAAGGTCGACATGAGCGACGTCAAGTTCACGTTCCACAACGCGCCGGTGGACTTCCCGAAGGGGAGCGTGGTCGTCGAGGACAGCGGCCGCTTCGACCTGGCCGTCGAGGGCCTCTCGGTCCGCGGCCTGCGGTTCGACGCCAGCCTTCGGAAGCTCATGCCCACGCTGATGGCCCAGTTCGCCATGCGGCTGGACGACGGCAAGCCGTTCACCGCCCACGGCGACATCCAGATCGGCTGGAGCGGCGAGCCTGACGTCCCGGCCTGGTGCAAGTGGGCGAACACCCAGGTCATCCTCGTCGACAACAAGCTCAAGACGAGCGTGCCGCTGGAGCACGTCAACGGCGCCTTCAAGAACGTCTGGGGCGAGTCCAACGGGCAGTACCTCCGGGTTAAGGGAGTCCTGGACATCCACAGCGCCAGCGTCCTCGGTCTGCAGGTCACGCAGGTCCAGGCTCCCCTGACGCTGGGGAACGGCGAGGCCCGGCTGGAGAGCCTCCGCGGCAAGTTCCTGGGGGGCGAGATCTACGGCGAGGGGGCGATCACGCTCGACCAGACCCCGCGCTATAGCGGCTCGCTGCAGATCTCGGCGGCCAACCTCCAGGACTACGCGATGAGCCTGCTCGGCCGGCAGTCGTTCAAGGGCCTGGTCAACGCCAAGGTGGCGTTCAACGGCCTGGGGACGGACCTGCGCAGCCTCCAGGGGACGGGCGAGGGCCACGTCGTCGACGGCGACCTCGGCGAGCTCCCCTTCGTGCTCAAGTTCGCCAAGGCCGTCAACCCCCTCTCCGTCCGGGCGTCGGGGCGGGACGGCAAGTCGATGTTCGACGCGGCCGACATCGAGTTCCGGATCGTCAACGGCACCACCCATTTCGACCTGATCCGGCTCACCGGCAGCCCCATCAGCCTGGAAGGGGACGGCACCCGCGACCCGTTCGACAACATCGACCTGCGGCTGCAGGTCCTCTACGGCCGCAACCGATTCGACGTCCCCGTCCTCAGCCCGATGATCCGCGAGGCCAGCGGCCAGCTGGTCAACGTCCGCATCCGGGGCACGCTCTCGCAACCGCGCGCCGACGTGAAGGTCGGCCCCCAGTTCCAGCCCGCCGGCGACCGCCGCTGACGACCGCCGGCGCCCCCCGCCGCGATTCCGGCGTGCGTCCTTCCCCCCGGCGGTGCGCGCGGGGTATCCTCGGATGCGGGAGGAACACCGCATGCGACCGAGCCGACGCCGATCCGCCTTCGCCCTGTCGTTCGCCGCCGCCTGGGCCCTCGCGGGGGCTCCCCGCGCCGAGGAGCCGCCGCCGGCGAAGCCGCACCCGCTCATCGCCCCGATGAAGGAGGGGCTGAACATCACCGGGATCAACTCCCGGGGCGACGTCGTCGGCTTCCACTGGGAGCCGGAGAACGGCAACCCGGACATCCTGTACGAGGCCCCGTTCCTCGCCCAGGGCGAGAAGATCACCCGCCTGCCGCTGCTGAAGACGTACACCGCCACCTTCCCCGTCGCCGTCAGCGACGACGGCGTGGTCGTCGGCCGGTCGAGCAAGCCCGCGCCCCCCAACACCTACGTCTACCTGCGGAACCAGGCGTTCGTCTGGACCGCCGACAAGGGGATGCTCGGGCTCGGCGCCCCCGAAGGCGACGGCGCCTCGTTCGCCACCGGGATCAGCCGCGACGGCCGCCGCATCAGCGGGATCAGCGTCGGCGACTACCGGCTCCGCGGCGTCCTCTGGGAGCGCGACGGCGACGCCTGGAAGGCCGTCCTCGTCCCCGAGGCCGACCAGCTCGGCTCGAACGTCCTGGCCATCAGCCCGGACGGCAAGCGCCTGGCCGCCATCCAGAAGGGGGAGACCTCGCTCTGGACCGAGACCGGCCCCGGCGCCTGGAAGCGCGAGTCCCTCCCCAACCAGCCCGGCGCCCTCATCCCCCGAGCGGTGAACGACGCGGGGACGGTCGCCGGCTTCCGCAACGAACCGGACGGCGCCCTCACCGCCCTGATCTGGTCGCCCGAAGCCGGCGTGCTCAAGCTCCCGATCCCCGCGGGCTTCGAGCACGGCCAGGCCACAGGCGTCAACAACGCCGGAGCCGTCGTCGGCCAGGTCGACGGCCCCCACGGCCGACTCCCCGGCCCCCGAGCCTTCGTCTACGAGGACGGCAAGCTCCGCCTCCTCGACGAGCACGGCCCCAACCTCGTCTGGGCCACCGTCATCAACGACGCCGGCCAGATCTCCGGCGTCCTCGAAGAACCCGAGATCCCGGCGGAGCAGCCCGCCGCCGACGAGCCCGCTAAGCAGCCCTGAGAGCGACCGGTCGAAGACCCCCCCGCGAGCGGCGGCGGAGCCGCCCTCGGCCTCCGTCCGGTCCTGAGCGAGTCCCCGCGACGAGTCCGCGAGAACGATGACCGAGGCCGCCTTGAATCCCGACCTGATCGCCCTGCTGCGCTCGCCCAAGACGAAGACTCCGCTGCACATCGACGGTTCAGAGCTGGCCTCGGCCGACGGCTCCGAGCGGTTCCCGGTCGTGAACGGCGTGCCCCGGCTGGCGGGCGAGACCTACGTCGGCAGCTTCGGCCGCCAGTGGAACCGCTACGACGTGGCGCGGGCCGAGGAGGACGAGGCGACCTTCGAGGCCAAGACGGGCGTCCCCCCCCGCGAGCTGGCGGGCAAGCGGGTCCTCGACGCCGGCTGCGGCGGCGGACGGTACGCGAAGCTCCTGGGCGAGCACGGCGCCGAGGTGCTCGGCGTCGACCTCAGCAGCGCCGTGGACAAGGCCGCGGCGCTTTCGGCCGGCCTGCCCAACGTCCAGATCGTCCAGGCCGACCTGCTGGACCTGCCGGTCGCCGAGGGGGCGTTCGACCTGGTCTTCTCGATCGGCGTGCTGCACCACTCGCCCGACCCGCGCCGAGCGTTCGCCGAGATCGCCCGCCGCGTGAAACCGGGAGGGCGGCTGGCGGTCTGGCTCTATCGCAAGAACACGCCGCCGCAGGAGTGGCTCAACTCGGGCGTCCGCGCCCTGACCACCCGCCTGCCGGCCCGCGTGCTGGAGCCCCTGTGCGTTGGCCTGGGGGCGGTCGGCAGCGTACCGGTCCTGAACCGGACCTTGAACAAGCTCGTCAACTTCTCCGCCCACCCGGACTGGACGCTCCGCGTCTGCGACAACTTCGACTGGTGGGCGCCGACGTATCAGTCGCACCATTCCCTCGCCGAACTCCGCTCCTGGTTCGCCGAGGAGGGCTTCGAGGACCTCGTCGACCTCCGCCCCATGAAGTCCGGCCGCCTCTACGAATGGACCTATGACCGCAACCTCATCATCGGCTCCGGCGTGAACGTCGCGGGGCGGAAGCGGGGATGATCGACGCCTCACGCCGGCACGACGTCGGCGAGTTGCCCGAGCCAGGCGAGGACGGGGATCGAGGTCAGGATGACGAGGATTTGCAGGAGCAGCATCGAGCCGCCGGAATAATTCATCAGGCCCAGACGCGTGGCGAGCCAGGCGGAGACGGCGAACGAGATGAAGACGGGCGCGAGGATGAGCAGCGCGAAATAGGCCAATGGGTTGCGGGGCACGGGGATCGGCCCAGCTTCTCCGCCTCGGGGGCCGGCGAGGGCTATCGGCAAGCCGATCGCAAGCGTCGTCAGGGCCGAGGTCGTCGCGACGACGGACCAGCGGGCGGCTCGCGCCAGCGTTGGCTTCAGCGTGGTCATACAGGTCCCCGGCGGTCCGCGGTCACCGCCGCGTGACGCGATACCCCGTCATGGTGGTGGGGATGCGGTAGAGGCTCTTGCCGGCGAGGATGTAGAGGATCTGTCCGTCGTCGCCGCCGAACTCGACGTTGGCGGCGGCTTCGGGGGTGGGGATCAGGGCGAGGCGCTTGCCCTCCGGGGAGAAGACGACGGCGCCCTTCGCCGTGGCGGCGACGATCCGGCCGTCGACGGCGATCGTCATGCCGTCGATCCCGGCGTCGGGGCCGAATTCCTGGAGGACGCGGGGGTTGGAGGCGTCCCCCTTCGCGTCGAGGTCGACGGCGAGGAGCGCGCGGCGCTGGCCGCCGTTATCGGCGATGTACAGGGTCTTGCCGTCGGGGCTGACGACCAGGCCGTTGGGCTTCGTCGCCGTCGTCTCCAGCCTGGTCACGCGGCCGTCGGGGTCGATGCGGAAGACGCCCTCGAAGTCCAGCTCGCGGGACTCGTCGCCGACGTAGCGTGGGTCCGAGAAGTAGACCCGCCCCTTCGCATCGATGGTCACGTCGTTGGGGCTGTTGAACCGCTTGCCCTCGAAGCGGTCGGCCAGGGTCCGGCATTCGCCGTCCAGGTCGGTGATCGAGATCCGCCGCCCGCCGCCGGTGTTGGCGCCCTCGGCGACGATCAGCCGTCCCTGGCCGTCGAAGATCATGCCGTTCGCCCGGCCGCTCGGCTCGCGGAAGACCTTCGTCTCGCCCGTGCTGGGGTTGAACCGCATGATCCTGTCGCCGATGTCGGAGAACAGGATCGAGCCGTCGGCGGCCGTCGCCCCCCCCTCCGTGAACGTCCCCAGGTCCCAGAGCTTCTCGACCCGCTCCAGCGGCTCGACCACCTCGTCCGGGTCGTCGCCGTGACGGACGCCCCCGAAGGCCGATAGCAACGCGAGCAGCAAGGCGGCGGACGCGGACATGGCGGGCTCCGGGAGAGGAGTCGGTTCGGGTCAGGTCAGGATGTCGCGGATGACGTGTCCGTGGACGTCGGTCAGCCGGCGCTGGGCGCCGTTGTTGTAGTACGTCAGGCGCTCGTGGTCGAGGCCCAGCAGGTGGAGGATGGTGGCGTGGAAGTCGTGCACGTCGACCACGTTCTCGACGGCCTGGTAGCCGAACGGGTCGGTCGCCCCGTAGCTGAACCCGCGCTTCACCCCCGCGCCGGCGAGCCAGGCGGTGAAGCCCTTGGGGTTGTGGTCGCGGCCCTGCGTCCCCTTCTGGAACGTGGGCATCCGTCCGAACTCGGTGGACCAGACGACCAGGGTGTCGTCCAGCATCCCGCGCTCCTTCAAATCGATGAGCAGCGCGGCGGCGGGCTTGTCGAGGATCGGCCCGTGGCGGTCGTAGTCCGACTTGATCCGCCGGTGGCCGTCCCAGTTGAGCGCGCCTTCGCCCATCGCGAAGGCCCCGTTGAACAGGGTGACGAACCGCACCCCGCGCTCCAAAAGCCGGCGCGCCAGCAGGCAGTTGCGGCCGAAGCCGGCGAGGATCGGGTCGGCGTCGTCCAGGCCGTAGAGCGAGCGCACGGCCGGGCTCTCGCGCGAGAGGTCGCCGACCTCCGGCGCGCTGAGCTGCATCCGCGCCGCCAGCTCATAAGCGGCGATCCGCGCCGACAGCTCGTCGTCGCCGGGGTTGCGCGCCAGGTGCTCGTCGTTGAGGACGCGAATCAGGTCGCGGGTGGCGCGGTCGTCGTCGGGGTTGATGCGGTCCGGCCGGGCCAGGTGGCGGATCGGCTTGTCGGCGTTGAACGAGGTCCCCTGGTAGACGGCCGGCAGGAAGCCGTTGGTCCAGTTGGCCGGCCCCTGCTGCGGGTCGCCGCGGGGGTCGGGGATGGCGACGTAGGCCGGCAGGTCCTGGTCGTCGGTCCCCAGCGCGTAGCTGACCCAGGCGCCCATGCTGGGGAAGCCTTCGAGCGTGAACCCGGTCGACATGAACATCTCGCCGGGGCCGTGCGTGTTCGTCTTCGAGGTCAGCGAGTGGAGGAAGCACATGTCGTCGACCCGTTCCGCCAGGTGCGGCAGCAGGTCGGACGCGTACTTGCCCGACTCGCCCCGGGGCTTGAACTCCCAGGGGCTCCTCGCCAGGGCGCCGTTCTCGCCCTGGAAGGTCAGCAGCTTGTCGGCGCCGGGCATGGGCTCGCCGTGGTGCTTGATCAGCTCGGGCTTGTAGTCCCAGGTGTCCAGGTGGCTGACGGCCCCGGTGCAGTAGATGTGCACGACGCGCTTGGCCTTGGCGGGGAAGTGGGGCGGCTTCGCGGCGAGCGGGCCGGCCTTGGCGTCGGCCGCCAGCAGCCCCTTCTCCGCCAGGATCGCGCCCAGCGCGATCCCCCCCACGCCCGTCGCCATGTGCGACAGGAACCCCCGACGGTCGAGCAAGTGTCGGCCCAGCGGTGCGTCGTGTGTGTGGCTCATGACCGTCATCTTGACGGACCGTCGGGCCGTCCGCCAGAGCATCGTCGACCCGCGCCCCGAATCCCCCGGGCCGCCGGGCCTCGGCCTTCGATCAAGGATAGACGATGACCCTGGGATGCCACGACTCGCCCGGCTTGCCCTCGACGTAGACCCAGCCGGCGTCGGTGCGGCGGTAGGTCTCTTCCAGGTAGCCGACCTTGGGGTGGCCATGCTCCAGCGAGCTGAGGGAAGGGCTGATCGTGATCCGGGCGATCGCGCCTGCGGGCGTCTCGCGGACCTCCTGGACGATCCCATTCCAGCCCTGGAGGCGGAGGTCGGGGAATTCCTTCAGCCATTCGAAGCGGGCGAGGCGTTCGGGCGGGACCGGGGCCTGGCGCGTCAGCTCCTCGGCCGCGCGATCGCGCGCCGGATCGGGATGATCGGGGTCCCCGCTGAGCCGCACGCCGAGGTCGGCGAAGTGCTGGCGGCGGTGCTCTTCGTTCAACCAGGCGGCGAACTGCTCGGGAGGGACCCCCCGGCCCTTGCCGGCCGGCCTGGGGGGCGGGGCCTGGCGTGGCTCGGGCTTCGGGCTGACGGACTTCGCCGGGTGGGGCAATGCCGCCGCGCCGCCGCCGACCGCCAGGGCCACAAGGCCGCACATCCAGAACCGCGAGGCGAGGGCGTTCGACATGGTTCGGTTCCCGGGGCGCGCGACGCACTGGATGTTCGGACAGGTGCACCCAGTCCTACGGGATTGGTTCCGTCGAGTCAAGCGAGGGGATGAGGCCTCGTCGGCCGGGCACCCTCCGGTCGGTATCGAAACCATGATGAATCCGATAGGCTCGATCGAGGATCGGCCGGCCTCGCCAGGGCGCGCCTCGGGGCCGATGCGGAGGGTTGATCAGGCGTGCGTGCGGGACGGTTCGCGGGAGGAGACGGGATGCCGAGCATTCGCGGGGCGCTGGTGGGCCTGTTGGGGCTGGTCGGGGTCGGGACGGCGGCCGTCGCCGAGGAGCCGGGAAAGAGGCCCAACATCGTGCTCATCATGAGCGACGACATGGGGTTCTCGGACCTGGGCTGCTACGGCGGCGAGCTGACGACGCCGAACCTCGACGCCCTGGCGGCGGGGGGCGTGCGGTTCACGCAGTTCTACAACACGGCGCGGTGCTGCCCCACGCGGGCCTCGCTGCTGACGGGGCTGTATCCCCACCAGGCGGGGGTCGGCCACATGATGAACGACCGGGGCCACGACGGCTATCGCGGCGTGCTGAATCGAAACTCGGCCACCATCGCCGAGATCCTCAAGCCGGCCGGCTACCGGACCTACATGACCGGCAAGTGGCATCTCTCGCGGTTCACCGGCCCCAACGGCGACCGCGCCACCTGGCCCCTGGGCCGGGGGTTCGAGAAGTATTACGGCACGATCATCGGCGCGGGGAGCTACTTCGACCCGGGCAACCTCTGCCGTCAGGAGACCCTCATCACCCCCGAAAACGATTCGGAATATAAGCCCGAGTCGTATTACTACACCGACGCGCTGTCGGACAATGCGGTCAAATATCTCCGCGAGCATGAGACGGAATCGCCCGAGAAGCCGTTCTTCCTGTACGTCGCCTACACGGCCGCCCACTGGCCGATGCACGCCCCGGAGGAGGACGTGGCGAAGTACAAGGGGAAGTACGACGCCGGCTACGCGCCCGTCCGCGAGGGTCGCCTGAAGCGCATGAAGGCGATGGGCCTGGTCCCTGAAGACGCCGAGATGACGCCCGCCTCGGACGACTGGGACGACGTCGAGGACAAGGCCCGCGAGGCCCGCTGCCAGGAAGTGTACGCGGCGATGGTCGAGAAGATGGACGCCGGCATCGGCCGGATCGTCGCGCAGTTGAAGGAGTCGGGCGAGCTGGAGAACACACTCGTCCTGTTCCTCCAGGACAACGGCGCCTGCGCCGAGGAGACCGGCCGGACCCAGCCCCAGCCGCCGGCCGGCGACCTGAAGCCGCTAGGCCCGGACGACCTGCAGCCCCGGGGCGGGCCGCCGATGCAGACCCGCGACGGCCGCCCCGTCCGCACCGGGCCGGGAGTCATGCCGGGGCCGGCCGACACCTTCGTCGCCTACGGCCGCGGCTGGGCGAACGTCAGCAACACCCCGTTCCGCGAGTACAAGCACTGGACCCACGAAGGGGGGATCTCCACTCCCTTGATCGCCCACTGGCCCTCGGGCGTGAAGGCCGAGCGCCGCGGGAAACTGGAGCCCCAGCCCGGCCACCTGATCGACGTGATGGCGACGTGCGTCGACCTTGCGGGTGCGACGTATCCCGCCGAGATCGACGGCCGCGCCATCAAGCCTCGCGAGGGGGTGAGCCTCCGCCCGGCGTTCCAGGGCGAGCCCCTGAACCGGACCTCGCCGATCTTCTGGGAGCACGAGGGCAACCGCGCCGTGCGCGAGGGGGACTGGAAGCTCGTGGCCAAGGCGAACCGGCCCTGGGAGCTTTACCACATCGCCGAGGACCGCTCCGAGCTGCACGACCTGGCCGCCGAGCACCCCGACCGCGCGCAGGCCATGGCCTCGGCCTGGGACGCCTACGCCGCGCGGGCGAACGTCCTGCCGCTGGGCGCCTGGCGGGGCGATCGGGCCCAGGACGCGCCGGCCCGCGAGCGGCGGTTCGAGCTGAAGGCCGACGCCGACCTCCGGGGCGGATCGGCCCCGTCGATCGAGGGCAAGTCGATCGCCGTCGTCGCGAAGGTCGTCGTCCCGGAGAAGAAGCGCGACGGCGTGATCGTCGCCCACGGCGGGACGGCCGCCGGCTACACGCTCTTCATCGAGGACGGCCGCCCGTGGTTCCTCGTCCGCACCGGGACCGGCCGCGCCAACGCGTCGCGGATCTCCGGGCCCGAGCTGGCGCCCGGCCCCCACAGCCTCACCGCGGCGATCGACGCGGCCGGCAAGCTGACCCTGGAAGTCGACGGCCGGGCCGCCGAGCCCGTCCCGGGCCGACTGATCGGCCGCCAGCCCGTCGACGGCCTCCAGGTCGGCCGCGACGCCGCCGGCACCGTCGGCCCCTACGCCTCGCCGAACGCCTTCGCGGGGACCATCGAGTCCGTGGTCGTCGAGATCGGCGAGTGACCACGCGACGCGGGTCCCGCCTCGAGTCCGGTGGAGCGATCCCCGGGCTCGGGGTCATCCGCGGACGCGGTCGCGGTTCTCTTCCGTCATCGGGGTCTTGAGGGTCTCGACCTCCCCCTCGTCGTCCTCCAGGCCCAGGATCACGTCCCACCGGGGTTCGTGGCCCATCTTCGACAGGACTTCCACAAGGTCCTCGGCCAACCGCTTGCGGGCCACGTCTCCGAACTCCCGCCGCGCGAAATCCAGGATGCGGCCGATCGGGATTCCGTCGATCGAGGCGAGCCGGCGCCAACGGCCTTGCACCTGGACGATCGGGCGGCCCGCCTCCCAGCGGACGCCCGTGTACGGGGCGACCCTGGCGTAGCCGCGCTTCGTGACCAGCTTTCGGGATTCGGGGGCGTACACCTGGACGAGCGCCTTGAGGATCTCTCTCGCCATGTCGTCGACGCTGATGGCCGTGTTGGAGAGCACGAAGACGCCGAACCGACGGTCCGCCGTGAATCCGAGATACGTCCGGAACCCGCCGGTCCCGCCGTTGTGCCAGACGACCTCCTGTGAGAGGGAGGGCTCATACGAGCGGAACCAGTTCATCCCCACGGACCTATCCTTGCTCTCCCGGAAAAGCTCCTGGTGCGACCGCCGGATGGCCGCGTCGATCGGAGTCGGGACGAGGCCCATGTTCGCCTTGAGGAACGTCATCATGTCGCGGCCCGTCGATCGGACGGCCCCCGCGCCGGCGAGATGGTTGGGGAGCCGCCAGGAGTCGGACCCGAGCGCCAGGCTCGCGGGGCCCAGCGTGAGGGCCGACCGGTATTTCGCGGCCGTGCGTCCTCGCGTCGGCTCGTCGTCGACCGTCGTCGTGTCGGCCATCCCGAGCGGCCCGCAGATCCCGCTTCTGACGAGCCTCTCGTAGTCCGATCCGGCCTGCTTCGCCAGCACGAATCCCAGGAGGCCGACGGCGAAATTCGAGTAGGCCAGCTCAACCCCCGGCTCGCGATCCAGCTCGACCGTCGCCAGCGCCTCGCGGAACTGCTCCTCGCTGTAATCCCGATAGGGATCGCCGCCGAACAGCAATTCGAACACGCCCGAGACGCTCATTAGGTTCCCGGGGAGTCGCGGGAGCCCCGACGTGTGGGTCGTGCAATGCCGCAGCGTGATCGCCCGCGCGGGCCCCGGCAGCGACCAGCCTTCCGGCAGCAGGTCCGCGACGCGGTCGTCGAGCTTCGAGGTCCCGTCCTCGATCCGACGAGCCAGGAGGATCCCCGTGAAGACCTTGGAGAGGGAGCCGACCTCGAACACCGTGTCGGCGTCGGGAGCCTCCGGGCTCCCCACCCGGCGGGCGCCGAACCCCTGGAGCATCGCCTCGCCGTCGGCGACGGCGCCCACGACGAGCCCGACGCGTCCCCCCTCCTCGAACGCCCGCCCCACGCGCTCGGTCACGATCTCGACGAGGCGGCCGTCCCCGTCCCTCGGCCGGGGAGTCGTCGTCGCCAGGCCGACGTGGATGCCCGAGAAGGAGGCGATGGCGATCCCCAGGCCGAGCAGCAGGGCAGGGCCCAGCCACCGGACCGCCGTCCGTCCCCGCGTCCTGGCGATCGGCTCGGCCGGTCGCCCGGCTACGGCGGCCCGTCCGCCGCGACGGAACGTCGAGAGGAACCCCCAGCCGCCGCCCAGCGCGGCGAGGAGGCCGAACGCCGCCGAGAACCAGGAGGTGCGGACGTCGACCGAGCGAAGGACGACGACGCCCGCGACGAACCAGAAGAAGCAATCGATGCGGGCGTTCCGGAGCGCGACGCGGCGATCCGCCTCGTCGGCCCCCGCAGCGTCGGCCCCGCGCCCGATGCTCAGCGGTGGGAGCAATCCGCTCGCTCCCCGCACCATGCAGTACAGCCCGAAGCCGGCCACGTAGAAGGGGAGCAGTTTCTCCATGAGGGGCCCTCTCTCGGCCTAGGGGACCAGGCGGGCCGACGCCCGACGACGGGACGCCGCAGGGGCTCAGTTCGCGTACCGGATCGCGTGGAAGAAGACGCCTTGGGGCGACTTGAGGGCGCAGATTCGGCCGACGCCGGGGACGTCGGTGGGCGGCAGGCAGACCGAGCCGCCGAGTTCGACGGCCTTCGCGGCGGCCGCGTCCGGGTCGTCGACGAGGAAGTAGACGGTCCAGAACGGGGGGACGTCGCCCATCTCGGGCTTGATCGTCAGCATCCCAGCGACCTCGGACCCGTCGAGCTTGAAGACGGTGTAGTCGGTCCCCGGCGTCGAGGCCGGCTCGGGCGTCCAGCCGAAGAGGTCGGCGTAGAACTTCCGCGAGCCTTCGGGGTCGCGGGTCAGGCATTCGAACCAGGTGGGCGCTCCGGGCAGATCCGGGTCGAGGTCCGTGCCGGGCATGCCCTTGGGCTGCCAGACGTCGAGCGCCGCGCCGTCGGGGCCGGTCAACTCGGCCATCCGCCCCTGGGGGCCGATGTCGAACGCCGGCTTCGCCCCGCCGCCGAGTTCCCGGGCCCGCGCGCCGATCGCGTCGGCGTCGTCGACCTTCACCATCAACCCGATGCCGGGCGGCGTCCCCGGCGGCGTGTTCGGGCCGTCCAGGTCGAACAGCCCGCCGACCGACCGGCCGCCGACCTGGATGAACCAGCCCATGCCGGGGATCGCGCCGTACGTCCAGCCCAGCAGCTCGCCGAAGAACGCGCGGGCGGCGTCCGGGTCGGGCGTCAGCATGTTGATCCAGCAGAACTCGCCCGGCTTGCGCGCGGCGTGGGCCATGGATTCGACCTCCCTCTTGATCGTTCGTTCAGGAACGGCCGGGTATCATGTCGGGGGTCGGATCATGGGTCAAGGGAGACCGATGGGCCGGGGCCGATCGTCGGAGAATCCGCCATGGAAACGACCTATCGCCGACCACCCGTGAACTTGTATCTGGGGATCGGCAGCGTGATCTTCTCCCTGTTCTTCGGCCTCGTCATGCTGATCTTCCTGCCCGAAGGGGCGAACCGCGCCGCCCGGTTAGCGTTGAGCATGTTCCTGGCGCTCATGTTCCTGGGAGCCTCGGCCTGGATCGTGCTGGACTACCGTCGGGCCTCGCTGACGTTTCGAGGGTCGCGGATGATCGTGCAGGGCGTCGCGCGGCGGGTGGAGATCGACCTGGCCGACGTGGTGGAGGCCCGATGGAGGTCCGAGCCGACCGGCGGGGGCCTCGTCCTCCGCGACGGCGCGAACCGACTCGCGCTGGGGTTCGGCGCGTACGAACTGGCTCGCGACGAACGCGAGGCCGTCGTGGCGAGGCTCCGCGAGGCGATCCGGCCCGAAGTCCAGGAGGGCTGGAACCTCTTCGCCTACAAGACGCGGTTCGGCGAGACGACCCCGCGCCCTGGAGACGTCCTGGCGACCCGGGCGGACTGGACGCGGATCTTCATCCCGGCGCTCCTCGCTTCGGCCCTGCTCGCGGCCGTCGGCTGGTGGTGGACGCGGCATCCCTCCCTCTTCGGCGTCGTCCCGATCGTCGCCGCGCTTTGGCTGCTCTTCCGCGCGGTGACGCCGGTCGATGGGGTTTTGGCCCGGGATCTCTCCCGTCGCTCGGACCCGGATTTCGCCCTCTACCTCGCCTTCCTCGCGGCCTGGCTGGCGATCGCGGTCGTCGGCATCGCGGCGTTCTCGCGATTCGGCCGGTGGCTTCCGCATTCGACGATCTGTGGGGCGGCCGGGCTCGTCGCGTGGTTCGCGGGGCTCTTCCTCGCCTCCCATCGGCAGGAGCGTCGCGAGGCCCGTCGCGTTCACGAGGCGGCCGAACTCGCGGCGGCGGTGCGAAGCCAGTCCGAAGGTCCATCGAGCCGGACGGCTCATACTCCGCCGGCCCCGGCCTCGTGACGCGACGCGCGCCGATTCCAACCGAGCGGGCCGTGGATCAACGTCCCGATCCCTGGGGATCACCGCGGCGTCGCAAGCGTGAAACCATGGGTTAGAATCCTAAGGAATTCGGCTAAAAGCGTCTCCATCGGGAGGCCGATCGGCCGCTCGCCAGTCCGGCGGGCGGGGTCGGGCCGCCGATCGACGAGGGAGACCCTGCGGATGCACAAGGTTCTCGGAAAGCTCGGCCTCTTCGCCCTGGTCGCGGGCCTCGTCCTTGCGGCCGCGCCGGCCCGGGCGGGGAGCGTGACGTTCAACATCGACGGCGGCGACACCCTCAGCCTGACGCCGTACGTCACCTATGATTCGGTCTTGATCTCCGGATTCGGCTCGTACGACGGCCTCTTCGACGTGACCGGCGGGAGGATCCAGCTCACCAACCCGTTCCTGGGCGAGTTGACCTTCAGCGCGACGGGGCCGCTGCCGTTCTCCATCGTCGGGACGATCGTCGACCTGACGTTGACCGGGCTCACGACGGGATACGGCGAGATCGCCTTCGCCAACCCGCCGTTCGCGAGCCGGTTCGGGTCGTTCACGTATGACATCGACTACAACTGGCGGCTGCGGCCCGACGGCGGGACGTTCACGCTGACGAGCGTCGCGGTCCCCGAGCCCTCGGCCCTGGCGATGGGCGCCACCGGCCTCGCCGGCCTGTTCGCCGTCCGCCGCCGGCTCGCCCGGCGCGTCGCCTGATCGGCCGGCCGAAGCCCGCGGCGGGATCGGTGTTCCTTTCCGCGGGGCTCCGGTTATGATGCCGGCATGGCGAATCCAAACTCCCCGACCACGCTCGAACGGCTCCTGGATGCGATCGTCGACCAGCTCTCGCCCGAAGGGGCGAGGGCGGTGGCGGACCTCTACGCCCCCGACGACGTCAAGGCCCGGATCGACGCCCTGGTCGAGAAGATCATGCAAGGCGGCCTCGAGCCCGCCGAGCAGGACGAATACGACGGCCTCATGCAGATCGTCCACACGATCTCCATGATCCAGGACCGGCTCGAAGCGAGGGGCTCCGGCCCCCGGCCGGCGGTCGAAGCGGAAGCCTCGCCCCCCCCTCCGGCGACCTACATCGAGAGCATCGACCTCGGCGTCCCGTCCCGCATCCCCCGGCCCGGCGGAGGCCCGGCCCTGCCGCGCCTCGACGGCCTGGAGGCCATGCTCGACGACCTCGACGACAACATGCGGCCCGGCTGCGACGGCTGAGCCGCGCAGGTCGTCCGCGTCATTCAGGCCGATCGACGGGCCTCTCGCCCCCGGTCGGCTCGTCGCCCGATTCCGGCTCGGCCAGGAGCGTCAGGAACGGCTCCATCTCCTTCTGGAACTCCGCCATGCGCCCGATCAGGGCGGACAGGCTGTCGGCGATCCGGGCCATCTCGGCGGCCTCGTCGCCGATCGGCTCGCCGGGCGCTGCGGTCGCCCCGGACGGTTCCGCATCCTCGGCCTCCGGTCGCGCGGGCTCATCGTTCATCGGCGCCTTTCGGACGGGCGTGGGGGAATCGGGGGCGGCTCACGGCCGGAACAGCCTCATCATATCCAATCGGCCGCCGCCGATGACCCCCTCCATCCCCGGGGCGGCGACGGACGCCTCGCGCAGCCGCGCGATCACCTGCGACGGCGTCAACTCGGGCTCCTGGGACAGGAGCGTCGCCGCGACGGCCGCGACGATCGGGGCCGCGAAGCTCGTGCCCGGCCCCTTCTGCCGCTCGTAGCCGTCCCACGACGGGGCGACCACGTCCACGCAGGGGGCCGCGATCCCCACGCGCCGCCCGGTGTTCATATGAGGCGCCAGGCCGCCGTCGCGCCCCGTCCCGCCGACGATGAGGACGTTGGAGTGCCGGGAGAGGAACTCGGAGACCTTGGCATGGCCGAACATCTCGGCGGTGTCGATGTTCCGCCCCTGGTTCCCCGCCGCGTAGACGAAGAGGACGCCTGCTTCTTCGGCCTCCCTCAACGTGGCGCCGAAGTGCCTCTCGGGGGGTCGAGATTCACGGCGGTGCAGACGACGACCCGCGCGCCATGACGGATGGCGTAACGGATCGCCGCCGGGAGCGTCGTCGTCAGTGGGGTGGACGTCTCGCCTTCGGCTTCCGGGGTCCCGAAGACGCGCAGGTTCATGACCTGGATGTTCCGCCCGACGCCCGCCGTCCCGATGCCGTTGTCCGGCACGGCGGCCATCAGGCTTGCGAGCACGGTGCCGTGGTCCGCCTGGTCGGGGAACTTCCGGCTGCGGCGATCGGTCGGGCTGTTATCCGCGTAGGCGAAATCCCAGCCGTGCAGGTCGTCGACGTACCCGTCGCCGTCGTCGTCCTTGCCGTTGGGCGTCTCGCGTTCGTTCCGCCAGATGTTCGCCGCGAGGTCGGGATGCGCGTCGTTCACCCCGGCGTCCAGCAAGGCCACGACGACGGGCGGGGCCGGTCGGATGCGGCGCCAGGCCTCGATCGCGCCGAGGCTGCCGGGCTCGCCCCGCTCGTCGCCCGGGGAGAAGAGATACCACTGCTCGCCGAGCATCGGGTCGTTCGGCACGCGGGGGTCTCCCGGCGGGCCGGCGACGGTCGCCGGCGTGAAGGAGAGGGCGAGCAGGAGGACCCGGGCGGCTGTCCGGAGGTCCGCCCTCGCAAGGGCCGACCCCGGCCGGCCCTTGCGCGCGTCCGTGATGGTGGAGCACATCGCCATCTCCAGGGGCCTCCTGCGCGGGCGCCTCGCGGCCCTCGGCCGGCGTTCGGCTCTCCTCGCAGGCCCGGGAACCAGGAGCTCCAGGATACCGGCGCGGCGTCGATCTGCTACGCTGATTCCGTGGCGCCTCGTGGGATTCGGAGACGCCCGCCGCGGTTCGGCCGGGATCTCGTCGGGGACAACAGGAAGGATGTCGTCATGAAAGCGATCGTGCTGCGCGACCTGGGGGGCCCGGAACTGCTGAGGCTGGAGGACCAGGCCGACCCGACGCCCGGGCCGGGCGAGACGGTGATCCGGCTCAAGGCCGCGGCGCTGAACCATCGCGACGTCTGGATCCGCAAGGGGCAGTACGCCGGGATCAAGCTGCCGACCGTCCTCGGCTCCGACGGCGCGGGGGTCGTCGAGGCGGTGGGCGACGGGGTCGACGGCGCGCTCGTCGGCCGCGAGGTCGTCGCCAATCCGAGCCTGGACTGGGGGCCCGACGAGCGGTTCTTCGGGCCGAACTTCCGCATCCTGGGGATGCCCGACGCCGGAACCTACGCGCAGTTCGTGAAGGTCCCGGCGGCCAACGTGCACGCCAAGCCGCCCGGCCTGGGCTGGGGCGAGGCCGCCGCGATCCCGCTCGCGGGCCTGACCGCCTACCGCGCGCTCGTCTCGCGGGCGAAGGTTCAGGCGGGCGAGACGGTGTTCATCCCGGGCATCGGCGGCGGCGTCGCCACGTTCGTGCTGTTGTTCGCGAAGAAGCTCGGGGCGAAGGTGCTCGTGACGTCGGGGAGCCGCGACAAGCTCGAACGCGCCCGGGAGCTGGGCGCCGACGGCGGGGCGAATTACAAGGACGCCGGCTGGGTCGACGAGATCCGCAAGCTGAGCGGCGGCCAGGGTCCCGACGTGGTGATCGACTCGGTCGGAGGCGAGACCTACGCCGCGTGCGTCGACCTGCTGCGTCCCGGCGGCCGGATGGCGAGCTTCGGCGCGACGACCGGCCCGGTGCCGAACCTGCTCAGCCGCCAGGTCTACTGGAAGCAGCTCAACCTGCTGGGCACCACGATGGGCTCGCCGGCCGACTTCGAGGCCATGCTCGCCCTCTTCGCCGACGGCTCCCTCCGCCCCGTCGTCGACCGGGCCTTCCCCCTCGCCGACGCCGCCGCCGCCCACCGCCACATGGACGAGGCCGGCCAGTTCGGCAAGATCGTGCTGGAGATCCCCTGAAGCCGATCGCCGCGCCCGGACCATCCGCCTCGGCGGGGCTCGGTCACTCGGCCTCCCCTCGCAGCAGGACCTCGCGGCGCACGTCGTCGCTCGTCCCGCTGCGGCCGTCGGGCCCCATCGACCAGACCAGGATCCGATCCGAATTCGCCTCGGCGCGGTACTGGTAGGGCCGTCCCCAGGGGTCCGTCAGCCGATCCGATCCGAGGTAGGGCCCGGACCATCCCGCGACGCCCGGGTCGGAGACCAGCCCCGCAAGCCCTTGCGCCGGGGGCGGCGCGTCGCCGCAGTCTCGC
Organism: Paludisphaera soli; assembly: GCF_011064595.1. Taxonomy (GTDB): domain Bacteria; phylum Planctomycetota; class Planctomycetia; order Isosphaerales; family Isosphaeraceae; genus Paludisphaera; species Paludisphaera soli. The sequence continues at coordinate 82,974 of NZ_JAALJI010000004.1, forward strand.
GCGTAATCCCCACAGGCGACCGCGATCTCCGTCGCACCGTTGAGGGCCCAGACCGCGGGCGGGACGTACCACCGGGACCGCGCGACGGCCTCATGCCAGGCGATCAGGACGCCGGAAGCCACGCCCCAGAGCACCAGGAATGCTCCGAGGCCCGCGCGAGGCCGGATCGCCGTCTCGTCGAGGGCGCCCGAGCATCGGACGAGCACCAGCATCGCGTAGGCCATGACAAGCCCCACGACGACGTCCGCGCGTTGGATGAACCGGAGTTCCGCCTCCGAATCGATCCGGCTGGCGGCGAGGACGAGCAGCAGGCCGAACGCGAGCAGCAAGGTCGCGACGACCCCGCCGAAGAATCGCATGGCGGAACCTCCGAATCGGTGCGATGCGGCCCTCGTTACATCCGACGCTGTGTGGTAAGGGTTCTCCGAACCCGTGTCGCCCGGCGCGGGGGAGGCGGTGTGCCGACCCTGCGGGCCGTCTTCCCCGACCGGGCGAAGGACGTCGTCGGCTCTGAGTCCCGCCCGGCGACGGGATCGAGACGACTGGGGTCATCGCCGAACCCCTGGACGGCCCAGGGCGCGGCGCCCGAGGTCGAGCAGGAACAACCCCGCGCGGATCGTCAGGCCGAGGAAGAGCCCCATCCCCGCGCAGGCCAGGATGATGACGGCTGGGGAGTTCCCCCGTTTCGCGAGGTCGAACGGCATGGGAAATGTCGCGGCCGGCAGGATCGCGAGGACCTGACTCAGTCCGGTCAGGCCGCGCGTCGACCTGTGGAAGGCCAGTCCGCAAGCGACCTGGGCCGTCGCCGTCGTCAGGGCCAGCCCCGTCACGCTCCAACCGGACAACGACGCTCCACCCGGGCGGAGCAGGGCGACCGATCGATACACGATCGCGAACGCCGCCGTGCCCACAGCCCAGCCGAGGACGAGCGCCGTCAGCGAGGGCGCGGGAGCCTCCGATTGATCCGAGTCGTCTCGCGGAAGGCTCTCGGTGCGTTCCAAGAGAAGCACTCCCAGGTTGCGAGGGTGGGGACGAGATCGAGGCCGCGTCGCTTCAACCCTGGAGCGGCTGCGTACGGGATCGAAGGGGCTCGTGGATGACGCGGAGGATGACGCCCAGGATCAGGCCCATCGGGACGGCGACCACGATCAGCCGCTCAAGGAAATCCGCGCGCGAGACCGGGGGATGACCGACGAAGATCGGCATGATTCCGATCAGGATCGCCCGATCCGTCGTCAGGAGCGACCGGACGAAGGGCAAGGCGACCAGCCCGCAGACCGTGGCCGAGACCGCCGAGCTGAAAGCACTCCAGGCGACGTGCACGGCCAGGGTGTCTCCCGACGCCGCAGCCTCTGGCTCGCCGCCCCATCTCTGGAGTCCACCGAGGCCGCCGGCGATGAGGCCTCCGACGAACCAGGCGGCGAGGATCCCGCCGAGGATCCTGGACTTCGATCGTTCCCGGGTCGGCGTCAGAGACATCGGCGAGGTTCCATGTCGGACGGTCGGGCGCGCAAAGAGGCGTTCGCTTGCGACCGACCCGGCTCAGGCCGACTCGTGCCCCGAGGACGCCGATGCGGCGGAGAGGGCTAGCGCGACCGATAGCGTCGGATCTCGGCTGGATCGCCCGCGCGAGGGCCGAGATTCAGGACTATCCGCAGGAGGACGCCGAAAAACAACCCCATCGCGACCGCGAAGAAGAGCAACTCTCCCGGGAAGGACGCTCGCGAGAAGTCGCGGCCGACGACGGCGATCTGGGTGGGGAGGAGGGCCATCGCCCGCTCGGGGGTCAGCGGCCGGATGAAGACCGCGACGATCGACGCGGAGATCACCGTCGCGAGCGTCGCGCTGAAGATACGCCACGAGACGTGGACGGCCAGGGTGTCGCCCGTGGGCACGCGGCGGGGGAAGGCCGTCCATTCGATGAGCCCGCAGAGGGTGCCCCAGATTAGCCCGCAGGCGATCAGGCCGAGGATCGCCCGCGGCACCATCCGGGGGTCGCTTTTCCAGTCCGAGGGCGGCGGGGGCATGGGCGGGCCTCGGCGATCCATGGGGCTGCTCGATTGTTCGGATCGAGGTCGGCGTCGTCCGGATCTCGCGTTCCGGGACCATGCTCTATTCAACCCGCCTTGCGCGTCAGGGGTGCCGACGCGTCACCAGAAGGCCGGGCGAGCTGCGTGCGAGGGACGGGAAAAGCGCGCCGAACGAAGCCAATTTCGAGGGCCGTCCTCCGTGTTCAAGTTTTTGCCTTGCAGGATCTTGCGTCGATTGGGTTCGTTTGCGGGTCGCGCGGACGAACCCAATCTGCGGCTCGACCGATCGGCCGCGCCTCGGACTTCAGGCGCGTCCGGACGGGCCGGCCGGCCGCCAGGTGGGGCGATGGGGCCTGGCGGCTTTTCGGAGTTCCCAGGCCTGGGCGAAGACCTGCGCGGCTCGCGAAGAGAGGCCCGGGGTCGCGACGACGGGGAGGTAGAGGACGTTCTCCTCACGGCGGGCGAGCACCCGATCGGCCAGGACCGCGCGGAGGAGCCAGACGGCGTCTTCCTCGTCGGCGGCCTCGACGCCGAGCCAGCCGGCTTCGCGGGGCGGGAGGGGCGTCAGGCCGGCGTCGCGCAGGCCCTGCTCCAGCTCGCTCCGGGAGGCCTCGTAAGCGGCGGGGTCCGCGGCGGCCTCGGCGGGGCTCGCGGGCTCCCAGGTTTCGGCGGCGGCGAGGCCCTGCTGGGCGTCGGTGAGGTGGCCTTCCCAGTAGTGGACCGCCTTGGCCAGGGCCACGACGACGTTCTTGATCTCCTTCTCCGCCCGGAAGGCGGGCCCGGCCGGCAGTTGCAAAACCTTGTCCCTGCGGCGGGCGGAGACGTTCTCGGCGGTGACGGCGAACTGGAGCCAGGCGGCCTCGGCGACCGACTGGCAGGGGAGGCCCACCCAGCCCGGGGCGTAGCCTTCGACGACCGGGAACCCGGAGGTTAGGCCGATGGCGCGATCGATCTCGGCGACCACCTCGGCGTACTTCGCCGGATCGGCCGTCGCCTCGGCCTCGGAGACCGGCTCCAGCAGCTTGCCCCGGTGGGGCGGGCCGCCGGCCAGGGCCAGGTCGCAGAACGAGGTCCAGATCTCGCCCCAGGCCACCTTGCCGTCCGGCCCGTAGGCGAGCCCGGCCGAGCCCATCGAGGTCGGCGAGACGGATTCGTAGCAGTGCTGGTAGCGGGGCGAGAGGAGGGCGTTGACCTTGTCGTCGAGCGCCCTCAGCTCCGCCGCCACGTCCCGATGGGGCCTCGCGTTCATGGGTCCGGTCCTCTCGGTCGTCGGTCAGGTCCTGGGGCCGCGGTCGCCGGCGGGGTAGGCGCCCCAGCCGAGCTTGTTGCGGAGGGTGCGGTAGAAGCTGTGGCCGGGGAGGCGGACGATGGGGAAGGGCGGGTCGCCGCGGCGGACGATCACGCGGTCGCCCCCCTGGAGGGGGACCTGGATCTGGCCGTCGACGACGAGGATGGTGGCGATGCCCTCGCCGTGCACTTCCAGCTCGTAGGTCTTCTGGCCGCCGTCGACCAGCGGGCGCTGGGTGAGCGTGTGGGCGCAGATCGGGGTGACGACGAACATGTGGGCGGAAGGGGGCAGGATCGGGCCGCCGGCCGAGAGGCTGTGTGCGGTCGAGCCGACGGGCGTAGCCAGGATCAGGCCGTCGCCCCGGTAGGTCATCACGCTCTCGCCGTCGATCGACAGGCCGATCTCGACGATCCGGAAGTAGGGCGCGGCGCGGAGGACTGCGTCGTTGAGGGCGCGGAAGACCCGCGTCGGCCCCCGGGCCGATTCGACGGTCACCGACATGGTCATGAGGTTCTCGACCGTGTACCGCCGCGCGACGAGGTCGGGGAGGTGCTCGACGAAGGTCTCGACGGTGAGGTCGGCGAGGAAGCCGAGGCGGCCGGCGTTGACGCCCAGGATCGGGGTCGGCCGGTCGTCCATGCGTCGGACGGTGTGCAGCACCGTGCCGTCGCCGCCGACGACGATCGCGACGTCGGCCGGGCAGCAGGAGAGGTCGGAGTCGGCCGAGAGGTCGACGCCCGCGAGCGCGAAGTCGGGGACGGCCCGGACGGCGGCGGCCACGCGATCGACGTAGTCGTGCACCTCGTGGCGCGTGCCGTTGCCGAGGATCATGAGCCGGAGGGGGGGCCGGCTCGCCGGGGGCCCGGGTTCTTCGAGGGGCGTCGCCATGAGCGGAAGAGTCCCCGGGCCCCCGGCGGGTCGCGCCGGGGTCGTCTCAGGTCACTGCTGGGAGGGGGAGGCGGCGACGACGGTCGATCCGTTGGGGTGCGCCGCGGGGCCGACGGCCGAGTCCGGGCGGGCCGCGGCGGCGGCTTCCGGCTCGGGGCCCAGGTCGGTGAACTCCAGGCCGACGGCGCGGGCCAGCTCCAGGGCGGAGGCGGTGATGCCGTCGACGTCCAGGCCGACCTCGGCGAGCTGCTCGTCGCGCTCGGCGTGGAGGACGAAGCGGTCGGGGAGCCCCAGCCGGCGGACGTGCTGCGTCGGCAGCCCGGCGTCGTTGGCGGCCTCCAGCACGGCGGAGCCGAAGCCGCCGGGGAGGCAGCCCTCCTCGACGGTGAGGACGAACGCGGCCTCCTCGATCGCCTTGCCGATCGTGGTGCGGTCCAGGGGCTTGGCGAACCGGGCGTTGATGACGCCGACGTGCAGGCCGTAGCGGCGGTGGAGCCGGGCGGCGGCCTGGAGGCAGGTCCCCAGGATCGCCCCGCAGGCGACGATCATGCCGTCGCTCTCCCACTCGATGACCTCGGCCTGCCCCAGCTCGATCGGCTGGACCTCGCGCTCCACCGATTCGAGGTTGGCGCGGGGGTAGCGGATGGAGACCGGCGCGTCGTGGCCGAGGGCGAACTCCAGCATCGGGCCGACGTCGCGGCGGTCGCCGGGGGCCATGACGACCATGTTGGGGAAGGCCCGCATGTAGGCCAGGTCGTAGCTGCCGTGGTGCGTCGGCCCGTCGGCACCGACGAGCCCGGCGCGGTCGAGGCAGAAGACGACCGGGAGGCTCTGGAGCGAGACCTCCTGGAAGATCTGGTCGTAGGCGCGCTGGAGGAACGTGCTGTAGATGTCGACCACCGGCCGGGCGCCGGCCTTGGCCATGCCGCCGGCCAGGGCGACGGCGTGGCTCTCGCAGATGCCGACGTCGAAGAACTGCTTGGGGAAGGTCTCGCGGACCTTCTGGAGCTTGTTCCCCTCGCACATCGCGGCGGTGAGGACGGCCACGCGGGAGTCGCGTCGGCAGGCGTCGAACAGGGCGGCGCTGAAGGCGTCGGTGTAGGTCTCGCTGCTCGAGACCTTGATCGGGACGTAGCCCCCCTCGGACTTGCGGAACGGGGCGGGGGCGTGGAACTTCACCGGGTCCTTGACGGCCGGTTCGAAGCCGTGGCCCTTGTTGGTCAGGACGTGGAGCAGGATCGGCCCGCTCATCTCCTTGACCTTCTCCAGGTAGGTCCGCAGGCCCTTCAGGTCGTGGCCGTCGATCGGCCCGAGGTAGGTGAAGCCCAGCTCCTCGAACAGCATGCCGTGCTGGAGCGAGGCCTTGATGGCGTCCTTGAACTGCTGGAGCCAGCGCTCGGCGGTCTCACCCACGAGCGGGATGGTCGGCACGAGCGACTTCAGCCGCTTGTTCCAGTCGTGGTAGGTCTTGGACATCCGCGCCCGGTCCAGCGCGTTGGCGACGCCGCCGACGGGGGGGCAGATCGACATCTTGTTGTCGTTGAGGATCACCAGGAGCTTGCTCTGGGAGCCGCTCGCGTGGTTGAGCGCCTCGAAGACGATGCCCGAGGGGAAGGCGCCGTCGCCGATGACGGCGACCGAGTGGGCGTCGGTGCGGCCCATCAGCTCGTCGCCCAGCTTGAGGCCCAGGGCGGTCGACGGGGCGCAGCCGGCGTGGCCGGTCATGAACAGGTCGTAGGGGCTCTCGGCCGGGTTGGGGTAGCCCATCAGGCCCCCCTTGGTCCGGATCGTGTGCAGCTCGGCGGCTCGGCCGGTGATCAGCTTGTGGGGGTAGATCTGGTGGCCGGTGTCCCAGATCAGGCGGTCGGTCGCGAAGTCGAAGGTGAGGTGGAGCGCCAGGCAGAGCTCCACCACGCCCAGGTTGCTGGCGAAGTGCGCCGCGCGCCGCCCCACGACGCCGATCAGCTCGTGGCGCATCTCGTCGGCGAGCTGGTCGAGTTCCCTGTCGTTCAGCGCCTTGAGGTCCGCCGGGGAGCCGATCCGGGACAGGATCGTATCGGGGCTGAGCATCAACACTCCCTTTCCAATAGAGCCAGCGCCAGCTCGCGGAGCCGTCCGCCGCGCGCTTCCAACGGGACCAGGGCGGCGACCGCCTCCTGCGCGAGCTGCCGGGCCTTGGCCCGGCTCCCCTCGACCCCCAGGAACCGGGGGTACGTCCACTTGCCGTGGCCCGAATCCTTGCCGACCCGCTTGCCCAGCTTGGCCTCGTCTCCCTCGACGTCGAGCAGGTCGTCGACGATCTGGAAGGCCAGGCCCACCGCCTTGCCGTACCTCGCCAGGGCGTCGCGCCAGGCGTCGGGCGCCCGGGCGATGACGGCGCCCATCTCCAGCGGGGCCCGCAAAAGCGCCCCCGTCTTGCGGCGGTGGATCGCCTCCAGCTCGGCCGCCGAGCCGTCCTCGCCGTCGCCGGCGCGGGTCTCGGCCTCCAGGTCGGCCATCTGGCCGCCGACCATCCCCGAGGGCCCGGACGCCTCGGCCAGGATCCGCACGCACTCGGCGGCCGAGGCCGCCGGCTCGATCCCCCGGACGATCAGCTCGAAGGCCAGGGTCAGCAGGCCGTCGCCGGCCAGGATCGCCGTGGCCTCGTCGAAGGCCTTGTGGCAGGTCGGCCGGCCCCGACGCAGGTCGTCGTCGTCCATGGCCGGCAGGTCGTCGTGGATCAGCGAGTAGGTGTGCACCAGCTCCAGCGCCAGCGCCGCCGGCATCGCCTCGGGCCACGACGCGCCGCAGGCCTCGGCCGCCATCAGGCAGAGGACCGGCCGCAGCCGCTTGCCGCCCCCCAGCAGGCTGTAGCGCATCGCCGATGCCAGGCGCTCGGGGCAGCCCCCGAGGTCGTCCGGGGCCGGGCCGGGCAGGGCGGCCGCCAGGGCCGCCTCCACGCGGCGGCGATGCTGGCCGAGATAGTCGTCGAGCGTCGACGCGGTCAAGGTATCTGAACAGCTCGTCATGGAGATGAATGTTACACGGAGTGCCGGGGCGGACAAGTCTCTGGACGTCGCGTCGCCTCGCAAAGCGACCTCCCGGAGGGTTCCATCCTCCCAACTCCCCGCGCCCGCTGCTATTGTCGACATTACCCCCGCCCTTGTCTACATGGCTGCCCACGGAACTTTGCGGAGCAAAGCGATTCCGAGGGCCCGCCGACCCCGGGGACGGGGTTTCGGCGGTAGGATGGGAAAGATGTGGTGAGATCGCGGCCCGGCGGCGCGTGCACCCAACCTTGCGGAATCGGGAGACGGTCCGAGTCATGAGTCTCGTCGAGTCGGTCGAGGACCTGCCATTGCTCTCCCGGACGCCCGACGCCTGGGCCGAACGGGCCCTGCGCGAGCCGCTCGCGCTCCTGAACGATCACGCCTTCCTGGAGAAGAAGGCGGCGGCCAACGCGCTCGACCTTTTGAACCGCTGGCCCGAGCCCACGCCGCCGGACGTCTGGACGACGACACTGGCCTCGGTGGCCCACGACGAGGCCGCGCACCTCAACTCGGTGGTGCGGCTGCTCACGCGCCGCGGCGGCCGGCTGGAGCGGAACCACCGCAACACCTACGCCACCGCGCTGAGGGGGCTCGTGCGGACCGGCCGGGGGAACGAGGAGCTGGTCGACCGGCTCTTGATCTCGGCCCTGATCGAGGCCCGCTCCTGCGAGCGGTTCCTGGCCCTGGCCCGGTGCACGGCCGCTTCCGATCCCGAGCTGTCCCGGTTCTACGACCGACTGGGGGCGTCGGAGCTGGGGCACTATCGCGTCTTCCTGGTCCTCGCCGGCCACGTCCTGCCGGACGATGCGGTGCAGGCCCGCTGGCGCGAGCTGCTGGAGGCCGAGGCGAGGATCCTGGCCGAGCAGCCGCCGGGGCCGAGGATGCACAGCGGGGCGTGACGAGCCTGTGAGGCGGGCGGACGCGGGGGCGGTGATGCGCGAAGCGGTCGAGATCCATGATTCCCGGCTCGTCGGCGTGTCGCGAGTCGGTCGGGACCTGGTGCTGCACCTGGCGCCGGCCTATGTACACCGTTCGGAAGGGAGGCCCGGCGTCGATCCGGGGACCGGGTGGCTCGTCGACCTGGACCTGATGGTCCTGGAGGTCGTCGTCGAATCGCTCCCCTCGAATTATCCCGTCAACCTGGCGGACGGGGATTTCCGGGCCGGCGAGCGGCGATGGGACAACCTGATCCCCCTGCCGCTCGACGTCGCCGGTGCCGTCTCGCTCGACGCGATCGCGGCCGAGAGCGAGCCCCTCGTCGTCCGGGGCTCCGGGGCGCGGATCGTGGTTCGGCAGGTAGCAGAGGCCGAGTCCGTCCTTGGCGACGACATCGTTTACAAGAGTAGGAAATGCTGGCCGCGAGCCGCAGAGAGCCGAGGTCCATGGCGAATGGAAAGCCTTGGCTCCCTTCTGCGCCTGCACGCTCGTCGGAACCCGAGCGACGGCTAACACACCGGCAAGATAGGTTGAGGCAGGGAACCACGCTGGAGATCCGAAATCATGTTGCCCGCAACCACTCCCTATCGAATGCACTCTGTATTTCGATGTCGTCAAATCCTTCCGGACACCAAGAAGTTCCTTCGACAGCCCCTTCCAAAGATTTCCAGACCGCCTTCAGTCGATCACGTACTTGCTCCTCGTTGACCGCGAATGATTTTATGCGACTACTCCAGGTGGCGTAACAGCTGGCCTTGACTCTCGACGAATGCTGGCCTTGCCACCATCCGCGTCTTTTGGTGCGTTCGATGACCGTCCTCGCGAGGCAGTCAGCCGCAGCCTCTCGGAGTCGTCCCGAAGCTTCGGCCTCTCGGATCTGCATGCCGTAGATCTGCATTGGGGCAAATCCAGGCGTCAGCTTGACGATGAATTCATGGTACGACATGTTCTTATTCTGAGCCAGCATGTCCGTGATTGAATTGTAACCGGACGTTTTGACCACGTCGCGAAGTCGGGCCTCCCAATCACCCTGCCAAGGGCTCGCCACGCATAAAGTACACATGCTTCGTCCCCTGTGCCTTTCGCGTACCGAACGCGAGAACCAATCGGACGACCGCCGGCTGAAAGTCCAACCAGTGATTGAACCCTTCGCATTATGACTCTATTGATTCGAGTCATGAAGACCTCGCTTCACGAGGAATATCCGGGGCCGAGGATGCACGGCGGGGCGTGACGCGACCGGATCAGAACGGCGGGTCGAAGCGGTCGTATTCCGGCTCGGGCTCGGGCGCGACCTCGGGCTTGATCGGCTCGGGATCGGCGGCGGGCTCGGGGGCCGGGGCGGCGGCCTTGGGGACGCGCTTGCGGCGGGCGGGCTTGGGGGCGGGGACCTCGTCGGGTTCGACGTCGAGGGCGACGGACGCGACGATCGTCGCGGCGGCGGACTTGGCGAGGTCGAAGGTGGCGGTCGGGTCGAAGCCGGTCGTGATCGGCTCGCCGGCCTCGTCGAAGCCGGTCAGGACGGAGACGGACCGCTCGGCGCGTTCGAGGAGGCCGTAGCAGCGATTGAGCAGGGCCACCCCCTTCTGGTACTTCTCCAGGGCGGCGTCGAGCGCCGGCTCCCCGCGCTGGAGGGATTCGACGATCGCCTCCAGGTCGGCCAGGGCGGATTCGAAGCGGACTTCGGGTTCGTCGGGCATGGGCGTCGCCGCGTGGGTGGAACGAAAAAAAGGCGGAGGGGGCGGACTCGGGTCCACCCCCCACACCTTAGCGATTTCGCAGCGACGGGCCAAGCCGAGGGCCGGGCTCAGCGGGCCGGGCGCACGGGGCGGACCGGGGCGGGCCGGACCGGCCGGACCGGGCGCACGGGGGTCGGCCGCACGGGGCGGGTCGGCGTGGGCCGGGGCCGGCCGGGGCCGACGGTCGTCTGGGGCGAGTAGACGCGGTTGTGGATCGAGTCCAGCCGCGCGATGAAGTCGCCGCCGTTGACGTTGTTGCCCGACGGGAAGGCGCCGTAGAACTCGCCGTCGAGGGCGTTCCCGGCCAGGTCCTGCACGCCCGAGGGCGCGGCGGCCGAGCTGGACCGGGCGAGGATCTGGTACACCCCGCCCCGGATCGGCGTCCCGCCGTTGACGAGGATGGTCGTGAACTGCACGCCCGACGTGGTCCCCGGCGCGACGGCGATCGGCCCCACGAGCCAGCGGTTCGGCGGCCGGTAGCCGCGGACCGTGGTCGAGACGAACGCGAAGGCGTAGTTGGACAGGTCCTGCACGCTCGCGAGGTTTAGGCCCGCCCCGGCGTTCGCCGCCCCGCCGTAGTCCAGATAGTTCAGCTGGACCGAGCCCGACGAGGGGATAAAGGCCGCGCCGGTCACCCGGGGCCCGACGGTGTCGATCGTCAGGACCTGCGAGAGGACGTTGGTGACGAGGATCGACGGGTTGAAGCGGTCGGTGGCGTAGACCGTGACGGTGTAGGAGTCGTCGGGGAGGGCGACCCCCGAGGTCACGTTCCACGCGCCGGCCTCGTCGGCCTGGGTGGCGCCGAGGAGGATCGGGGCGCCGGTCGTGTTGGAGACGGCGACGACCGCCACCGTGCCGCCGGGGGCGTCGGCCAGGCCGGAGTAGGTCGGCTGGACGACGTTGGTGATCCCGTCGGTCCGCGAGGCGCCCGAATCGCTCGCGGGGTTGAGCTGGCCGACGACGCTGGCGAGCGCCGCGGGGAGGATCGAGGCGGTCGAGACGGCCACCGCCTGCGCGCCGGGGCCGGCCTGGGGCGTGGCCGGGGGCGCCACGGCCACGGGCGGCTTGGTGATCAGGACCGTGATCGGATAGTTCCCGGGCTGGGCGTAGACGTGGTCGCCGAAGACGTTGTAGACCACACCGCCGGCGGTCCCGGTGGCGGTGATCTGCGTGGCCGGGGTCGGGGCGGAGCCGTCCCCCCAGTAGATGAGGGCGGTGTAGGCCGAGGGGGGCAGGTTGGTCCCCGAGTCGGTGAACGAGGCGACCTGCACGCCGCCGGCGGACGCGGCGAGCGGCGAGGTCGCGCGGCCCGACAGGGGGAAGCCCTGGGCGGCCAGGGGCGCCGCGTAGACGACGGCCGTGGAGTCGATCGTGGTGGTCTCGGCGACGCCGCTGTTGACCGTGATCGGCACGCCGCCGACGACGGTCGTCCCGCTGGTGCCGCCCCCCTGGCGGGTGACGGTGACGGTCACGGGGTAGGTCGCCGCCGTCGCGTAGGTGTGGGTGCCCACCACCTCGTAGTTGCCCGTGGCCCCCGCGGGGATGATCACGCCCCCCGAGGGCGCCGTGCCGTCGCCCCAGTCGATCGAGGCGTAGTAGCCGACCCCGGCGACCGGCGCGGCGTCGGTGAAGCGGGCGACCGTCTGCTGCACGAACGGCCGGGCCTCGACCGCATAGGCCGTGACCGGGATCCCGACCGGCGCGCTGGTCGAGAGGTTGAGCGTGACCTGCTCGATGCTGGAATACTCGATCGTCGGCTCGCCCGCGCCGAAGCTGAGGATCCCCGGGGTCGAGAAGTTCGCCGTCGGCAGGGTGGAGTTGACGACCAGCGTATCGGTCCCGGGGCCGCCGGCGATGACGTAGTTCTCGGCCGTGGTGGGGCCGCCGAAGCCGGTGAAGGTGAACGTGTCGTTCACGGTGCCGCCGCGGACCTCGACGTCGGTCACGCCGGCGGAGTAGTCGACGAACGTCCCGATCGGCCCGCCGGTGACGCGCGTGGGGGAGATGACGAAGGCGTCGGCGACGTTCCGCGCCGAGTCGTCGAGCTTGAGGGTGGTCGCGCCCCCGGTGGCCCTCGCGAAGACGTCGCCGAGCAGGCCGACGAGGCTGCCGGCGTCGCTCAGGTCGATCAGGTTCGCGGCCCCCGCGCCGACGTCGATGGTCGTGGCCACGCCGGCGGCCGAGGCCAGCAGGACGACCGTGTCGTCGCCCGCGCCGGTGTTGATCGCGACCGAGGCCAGGCCGACGGCCGGGACGCCGAGGTCGACCGAAAGGACGTCGGCGTCGCCGCCGGTGTTGATCGTCACCGCGCCCTTGTTGGCGAAGTCGATCTGCTCGAAGGCGTTCGTCGTGCTTCGGATCCGCGTCGTCTGCACGCCGCCGACGAGCGGGCCGGGCTCGACCTCGATCGACTGCGCGCCGGTCGGGGCGGAGAACGTGAAGCCGGCGACGGCCACCGTGTCGATGATCGGGCTGAGGTTCGCGAAGTCGACGACGTTGGTGATCGTGGCCGAGCCGACCGTGCGGTTCGGGAAGGCGATCCGCCCGGCCCCGGGCGACGACGCGACGTAGGCCTGCTGCGTGAAGCTGCCGTTCTGGAGGATCAGCGTGTTCGAGCCCGCCGCGGCCGGCGAGAAGTCGACGCCCGGGCCGTAGGGGATCCCGCCGGCGTAGTCGATCGTCAGGGTGTTGCCGGCCGAGGTGCCGCCGATCGCGAAGCCGTCGATCGTGTTCTGGGGGAAGCTGTGGACCGGCCCCCCGGCCACCGCCGCCTGGATCACGCCGCCCGTGACCGAGAGGGTCGTCGAGAGCACGGTCGGGGTCGTGTAGAGGGTGTTGAGCTCCAGGTCGAGCGTGGCGCCCGAAGCGACGAGGTCCGGGAACGACGAGGCGTAGATCGGCTTGACCGTGTTGACGCTGATCAGGCCCGCGCCCGCCGCCGAGCTGAGGAAGGTCTCGCGGCCGAGGGCGCCGGTGGCGAAGGTCCCGTCGACGCCGCCGACGGCGTAATAGACCGTGTCGCCGTCGGACCCGCCGCTGACGGCGTTGTTCAGCGAGACGGCCGCCGCGATCGACTGCGTGGTGAAGAAGAACGAGTCGTTCCCGGCGCCCGTGCTGATGTCCACCGACGCCTCCGTCGACGCGACGCTGACCACGTCGTTGAACGCGCCGGCGTCGCCGACGACGGCGATCGAGGCGAACGACGAGGCCGGGCCGGTGGCGGTGTGGCCGTCGCCCGAGAGGGTCCAGGCGCCGGTTCCGCCCCCCAGCGTGATCGCCTGGGTGGGGTCGCGGAAGGTGTAGACGTCGGCCCCGTCCACCGAGATCGACAGGTTCATGGCGCCGCCGACGGCCTGGAACAGGAGCGTGCCGCCGCTGATGTCGAGCGAGGCGGCGAGCAGGCGGCGGCCCTCCAGCGCCTCGACCCCGAGGCGACGCCGAGTCGGCCTCGCGCGCAACGGGCGAGGGAGGCCGAACCGATCCCGAAACGACGCGAGCAAATCCCGTTGCATGAAACTCTCCGGAGCGGTCGGGCGTCCCTGCGCGTGGAATGGCCGCGCCCGGGCGAAAGCGCCCGGGCGCGGCGATCAAGATATCAGATCATCAGGCGATCAGGAACCGAGGCGCGCCAGGCGGGCGGCGCCCCGGGCCGACGACAGCCTGACCGCCGAGCCCGCCGAGGGGAGCAGCGTGCCGTCGAGCCGGAGGAAACGGCCCGTCGCCGGGCGGCCCGGGGGGTCGACCGGGGTGGCCGTGCCGACCTGGGTCCGGGGGGGGAAGATCGTGTGGTGCCGCGCGTCGAGCCTGGCCTCGAAGTCGCCGCCGTTGACGTCGTTGCCGGACGGGAAGTAGCCGTAGTACTCGCCGTCCAGCGCGTTGCCGGCGACGTCGCGGATCCCCGACAGGTTCGCCGGGTCCACGGAACGGGCCGTGAAGAGGTAGCGGCCGCCCCGGATCCCGGCGCCGTCGTTGAACCGCACCGTCGCGACCTGCTCGCCGAGATTCGTCCCGGGAGAGACCGAGATCGACGTGGCGAGGAACCGCCGGACGGGGGAGTTCGCGGCGGCGAGCTTCGCGAAGCGGAAGTTGTTGGCGTCCCGCAGGGCCGCCTGGACGAGCCCCACGCCGACGTTCGCCGCGCCGCCGAAGTCCTCGAACGAGGCGATCACCTGGCCGCGGAAGTTGTCGAACACCAGGTCCGTGACCTTGGGGCCGACGGTGTCGATCACCAGCGACGCCGTCAGGGTGGTCAGGGCGCCGATGGTGTGGCCCGAGTCGTCGTACGCCTGGACCTGGATCCGGTAGCCGCCGTCGGCCAGGGCCAGGGCCGGGGTGACGCTCCAGGCGCCCGTGGCGTCGGCCGTGCTGGAGCCGATCAGGACCGGCGTCCCGCCGTTCAGCGAGGCGTACAGGTAGACGACCGCGCCCCCCTCGCTCGCGACGCCGCTGTACGTCGGCGTGGCGTCGTTGGTCACGTTGTCGGTGTTGGAGATCCCGGTGTCGGACGTCGAGTCGAGCGCCCCGGCGATCGTCAGCGGCCGGTCTTCGACCGTCAGCTCGTTGAACAGGTTGACGGTCGAGCCGAAGGTGTCGCGGACCGCCATCGTGAGCCGGTACGTGCCGTTCAGCGTGACCGGGCCCGCCACGGGGCCGGCCCCGGCCGTCAGCGGGGGAGCGCCGGGGGCCAGGGCGTCGGCGTAGGTGTGGGTGCCGACGACGAACATGGTGGTCCCGACGCCACCGGGCTGGATCACCCGGCCCAGGCTGGTCGGCGAGCCGTCGCCCCAGTCGATCGTCACCGTGTACTGGTCGGTGGTCGCCAGCGGGTTGGCGTCGACGAACGAGCCGATCACCCGGTCGACGAACTGGATCCCTTCCTGGGCGTTCGCGACCGAGGGCTGCGAGGGCGTCCGGGTCAGCGGGGCGTCGGCGACGGCCGCCGTCGAGGTCCCGATCCAGGCGGAGCCGGTCTCCAGGTCGGTCACCACGACGGTGACGACGTAGCTCCCCGGGATCGCGTAGGTGTGCGGGGCGGCGGTCACCACGAAGCTGCTGGTGGTCCCGTTGCGGATGATCGTCAGGCCGCCGACGCCCGCCGAGCCGTCTCCCCAGTAGATCGTGGCCGAGTAGTTCGAGGCCGGGGCGGCGTCGGTCGGGTCGATCCCCCCCACGTCGTTGAACGTCGCCACGACGAGCGGGCCGGTGGCGATCGGGATGTTCTCGAAGCCCCAGACGTTGTTGACGGCGACGGTGATCGGCGCGTCGTCCACGAACGCCTGGCTGGGAGTCGTGACCGGGGCGCCCGCCGACGCGACGAACGTGACCGGGACGCCGCCGATGTACGTCGTGGTCGTGGAGCCCAGCGAGGCCACGGTGATCGCGGTCGCCAGCCCCTGGCCCGGCTCGTAGTAGGTGTGCGAGCCGTAGATATAGTAGATCGAGGGGTTCGAGGCGTCCTGGACGATCACGCCGGCCGTGGTCGTGCCGTCGCCCCAGGCCACGGTCGCGACGAAGTCGGACGCGCGGGCGGTGGCCGAGGCCGTGAACGCGCCCACCAGGCCGTCGACCAACCGCTGGCCCTCGACCGCGTGGATCGGGACCCCGTAGACGGTCGGCACGATGGGATCCGCGCCGGTGACCACGACGCTCTCGTACCGCGTGTAGGAGATCGGCCCGCCGGGCAGGAGGGCGCTCGTGATGGTCGTCGTGCCTCCGGCGGCCGAGAAATCGGCCGCGGACAGCGGGAAGCCGTCGGCGATGATGGTCAGGGCGTCGACGCCCGGGCCGCCGTCGAGTGCCGTCGAGGACGCCCCCGCGCCGGCCAGGGTCAGAGAGGCCGTGTCGCTCCCGGCACCCTGCTGGAGGATGAAGGCCGCGCCGGGGGGGAGGTCGACGAGGCGCGCCTCGTCGTCGCCCGAGCCGGTGACCACTGAGAGACTGGCGAGGCCGGCGACGGGGGTCGCGCCGGAGTAGTCGACGAGGGTCGAGTAGTCGGACCCGCCGGCCGTCTGGTCGACGACGATGGTCGCCTTGTTGCCGAGGTGGGTGTCGACGAACTCGGGGGGCGCGCCCGCCGAGGCGATCAGGAGCGTCTGGACGTTGCCGGTCAGGGCCGAGTTCGCGCCCGTTAGGACCTCGACGCCGACGCCTGGGTCGCCGGTGTAGACGAAGGTGTAGGAGGCGGCGGCCAGCGTGTCGTAGATGCTGTCGGACGCGAGCTGGGAATAGAGGATCTCGGTCGCGCCGTCGTCCTCGTCGGTGAACTGGATCTGGCCGGTACCCGGCCCGGACGGCATGTGCCGCTGGGCGACGATCCCGACTTCGGGGTCGCCGACGAGGATCAGGTCGCTCGCGGCGGTCGCGGCACCGACCCGGCCCCCTTCGTAGACCAGCGGCGAGCCGACGGGCAGCGGGTTGCCGCCGGCGAAATCCACCGTAAGCGACGCGGTCAGGTCCTCACCGTTGCGGAGCGTGACGACGTCGACCTCGTCGGGCCCGTAGTTCAGGGAGCCGCCGGCGCTGAAGCCGGTGAGGTGGGCGAGGAAGAATTCGCCGACGGTCGCCATCTCCAGGTTCCAGACGCCGTCGGCGGTCCCGGCCGAATGGTCGAGGGTCACCTGGAAGGGGGCGGAGGCACCGTTGAGGACCGAGACGTCGCCGGTCACGCCCGAGGCCGACTCCAGGTTCGAGACGAGCAGGAGGTTCGTCCCCGTCCCCGCCCAGACGTCGACCCGCGTGGCGGCGGCCGCGACCGTGAAGATGCTGGTCTCGCCGCCGCCGCTGAGGCGCAGGCCGGTCAGCTCGTCCTGGACCGCGGACGTGCCGGTGACCGTGAAGACGCTCGACGCCGAGCTCGTCGAGTCGTCCAGCCAGGTCCAGGTGCCGTCGGCGGTCCCGGATACCTCATACGTGTTCGAGCCTCCGGCGAGCGTCGAGGCCCCCTTCAGCGTCAATTCGTCGACGCCCGAGTAGGACAGGCCGCCGAAACCGCCGCGGGCCACGTCGGCGGCGGTGACCGTGTATGTGACCGACACCGGGGCCGCCCCGGAGTCGTCGAGGACCACCTGGTTGCCCGTGGGTGCGCCGGACTCCGAGACGGCGACCGCGGACGAGAGCGCGGCGAGGCCGGTGGGATTCGACGCCGAGCCCAGCGTCACCTCGTTCCCGTTGTCGAACAGGGTGATCCCCGTCGGGACGTTGGTGCTGGCGACGGTTAGGGTGCTGGTCCCGGTGTTCACGTCGACCTGGAGGCCGGTGATCGCCTGGACCGTCACCGTCATGCTCCCGTCGCCGCCCACGGTCAGGCCGGCGGCGTTCGAGACGACGTTGATCGGCACGTCCGAGGCGAACGTGTAGACGTTCCCCGAGACCGAGACCGTCAGGATCTCCGAGGTCAGCACGTCGGTGTCGTACGTCAGGAAGGCGGCGGCGTCGATGTTGATGGCAGCCGCCAGGAGCGTCCGGTGCTCCAGGGTTTCGAGCCGACGCAGGGTTTCCCCGCGGAGCCGACGCTTGCGACGCCCGGCCGCCTCGCCCCGGTTCCAGGAGCCCCAAGTCACACGGGGTCGGTCCATCCGCGTCATCGTCGCCGGGATCATGGTGCATTCTCCAGCAGGGGAGGTCGAACGGTCGCCGCGGCGGAAGAGAGGGGCGGCGGGGGCATCGCGATTTCGATCCGGCCCGTGGCCGCCTGATCGTTCGATGACGTGATGGGATTTTTGAGTGCGAGCATCACGCCGGTCGATTCTGCCCAGAGTACCCATCTTTAAATTTCGGTGGCAAGCAGAAAAGTTGCGGAGTCGCCCTATTTCGCCCCGACTTCGCCGTTTCTTCGTCGAAACTGGGCCAGGCGATCCTCGCGAAACAGAGAACCCCCTCGCTCGAGCGGCCAAACATGGCCGCTCCCTTGCTGCCGTGTTGTATCACACTGTCAAGGGCGGAGGATTTGGTGGAAGCGCGAAATTGCGGGTTTTCGGGCGAATCGCCGCGGGATTTCGGGAAGGGGAGAGTCGGGTTTCAGGCCTCGACCCGTGAGGTGATCCGGCCGCCGGCCAGGACCGTCTGGATGAGGTTCCCGACGGGAGCCTGGGAGGGATCGCGGACGAGCGACTTGCCGTCGTCGGCGAGGGTCAGGCTGTAGCCCCGCGCCAGGACGGCCTCGGGGTTCAGGGCTTCGAGCGAGGTCTTGAGGCGGTCGAGCCGATGCCGGCGGCGTTCCAGGTCCTGCCCCAGCGCGGCGTTCAGCTCGCGGGCCAGGCGGTCGAGCCCGAGGCGGGCGTCGCGCAGGCGTCCCGAGCCGGCGTGGCGCAGGGCCTGGGCGAGACGGTCCAGGTGCATGGCCATCTCGGCGGCGTCGGGGACGACCAGCTCGCCGGCCTCGCTGGGCGTCAGGGCGCGGCGGTCGGCGGCCAGGTCGGCGAGGGTCACGTCGATCTCGTGGCCGACGGCCGCGACGACCGGCGCGGGGCAGCCGACGATCGCGCGCACGACCCGCTCGTCGTTGAACGGGCTCAGGTCCTCGGCGCTGCCGCCCCCGCGGGCGACGACGACGACTTCGACCCCCGGCGCCAGCCCGGCCAGCTCGATCGCGGCGGCGATCTCCTTGCCCACGCCGATCCCCTGGACGCGCGTGGGGACGATCAGCACGTCGGTCCCGCTCCATCGCCGGCCGGTGACCTGGAGCAGGTCGCGCACGGCCGCCCCGGTCGGGCTGGTGACGACGGCGATCTTCCGGGGGAAACGCGGCAGGCGACGCTTCCGGTCGGGGTCGAACAGGCCCTCGGCGGAGAGGCGGGCGAAGAGCTGCCGGAAGGCCAGTTCGCCCGCGCCCATCCCCTCGGGCTCGACGGCCTGCGCGATGATCTGGTATTCGCCGCGCGGGCTGTAGACGGTCAGGCGGCCGACGAGCCGGACGGCCAGGCCGTCGGCCAGTTCGAACGGCAGCCGCTGGGCGTCGCTCCGCCACATGACCACCCGGACGCTCGCCGCCTGGTCCCGCAGGCTGAAGTAGAGGTGGCCGGAGCGGGGGCGGGAGAGGTTCGAGACCTCGCCCCGGATCGCCACCTCGCCGAACCCGGACTCCAGGGCGTCCTTGATCCGCTCGGTCAGGCCGGCGACCGACTCGAAGACGACGCCGTACGGATTGTCGGAGGCCTGGAACCAGGGGAAGCTCGCCATGATCGTCCTGAGCTGAACGCCGGAAGGATGCGCGAAGGGGACGCCCCCGCGGCGGAGGCGTCCCCCTGCATCGTCCCAGGAATCGGCCGATCCGGCAACCGAGGTCGGGGCCGCGTCAGTCGCGGTTCTCGCTCGGGTCCTCGGCGTTGACCATCTCGACCGGTTCGGGAGGGGCGAGCCCCCTAACCTGGGTCGGCTCGACCCGGCGCTTGCGAGTGTACGGTTCGAGGGCCTGGGGGCGGCCGGTGATGAGGGCGCGACGGATCGCCTCGACGATCCGGACGTCACACCAGCCTTCCTCGCCGTCGGGCTCGGGGTCCAGGTCGTCGAGGATGCAGTCGGAGAAGTACTCGGCCTGGCTGCCGAACTGGTCGACCTCGGGGAAGGTCTGGTGCTCGGTCTCGTCGCCGATCGTCGCGTCGTATTCGAGGCCGTGGCCGTAGGAGAAGGCGGGCTGGAAGGACAGGTTCCCCTTCGTCCCCAGGATGGCGTAGTGCTCGAAGCTGTTCAGGGTGTACGAGACGACGAACGATGCGATCCGGTCGCCGGGGAAGCGCAGGGTGACGCTTACCGTGTCGTCCATGTCCTCCAGGCCCCACTCCGGGTTGCGCGCGCCGACGGCGTGGACCTCGATCGGCTCGGACCCGAAGAGCTGGCGGGCCGCGTTGATGGGATAGACGCCGATATCGTAGACCGGGCCGGCGTCGAAGCCGTGCTTGGCGCGGTGGTTGTCGGTCTTGATCGCCTGGGTGAAGGTGGCGGTGAACAGGCGGGCCTCGCCGATGTCGCCGGCCCGCACGTGCTCGATGGCCGCGACGGTGGCGGGCTCGAAGTGGAGGCGGTAGGCGAGCATCAGCTTGGCCCCGCCCTCCTCGGCCGCGGCGATCATCGCCTTGCAGTCCTCCTCGTTCACGGCCATCGGCTTCTCCAGCAGGACGTGGATGCCGGCCTTCAGCGCGGGGACGACGAACTTGGTATGCAGGTGATTGGGCGTCGCGATGTAGAGGGCGTCGACCTCGTCGGCGGCGAGCAGCTCGTCGAAGTCGTCGTAGTGGTAGGTCTTCCGCAGGCCGAATTCCTGCTTGAGCGCCTCGGCCTTCTCGGGGTCGCCGGTGACGAGGACCGTCAGCTCCGAGTTCTTGGTGTTGCGCACGCCGGGCATGAAGTGCGCCTGCGAGATCATGCCCCCCGCGACGACGCCGTATCGCACCTTGCCGCCCATGACGTTCTTGGCGTTCATCGCGCCGGCCTCTTTCGATTCGGAGACTCGCGTTCCCGTTGGTCGACTCTGTTCGACGAGGGATGCAAATCGCATTCCCGTCGGAAAACGGCCGTCGCGGTTCGGAGGCTCGGCATCGAGATCGGTGAGAGGCCCGCGTGGGTCAGGTTCGTCGGGTTCAGGTCTCGCCCATGCGCTCGACGAGCGATACGAGCAACTCCTCCCATTCCGCCTCGACCTTTCGCCGCAACGGCGGGTTCGTCAGGACGACGCGGATGACGCTCGCGCGGACCTCCGGCGAGGTCAGGTCGACCAGCGCGTCGGTCTTCGGGTCGAAGAGGAGCGTTCCCAGCGCCGCCTTGCTCGCGGCATCGACCTCGGCGGCCCACCACGCGACCCACTGAACCGGCTTCGTGTAGCCGTTGATATACCCGGAGAGGATCTGATCGTCGACTTGATCCGCCATGCAACGCCCCCGGCTGACATCGTCCCTCGCACCGTCACGCCCCCGGCTTTCATGTGACCGGATCAGCGCCGTGCGGAGGATCGGGCGAGCGTCGCCGCGTCGGCCGCTCGCAGGGCCTGGGGCCGGGGGGGCGAGGGATCGCCGGCGTCGCGGCGCGGGGGATCGGCGTCGCCGGCCTCGGGGGCTTCGGTGTAGCAGGGCCAGGTGAGGTAGGCGACGGCCTCGGAGGGGTCGACGGCGACCTGGGCCTCGACCTCGGCGAGATAGGCCGCGAGGGCGTGCTCCGGCCGCGACAGGCTCTCGGGCGCGAGGGCCCGGAACTCCAGGGCGAACCGGCCCGCGGGGAGGTGGCGGCAGAAGATGAAGAAGACCGGGGCGCGGGTGAGGCAGGCCAGCTCGGCCCAGACGGCGAGGAACTCGTGGTCGCGGCCCAGCAGCCGGCAGGTGCGGGTGTTGGAGCCTTCCCAGACGATGTCGCCGTTCAGGTAGACGGCCAGGCCGTCGCGCAGGGCCGACCGCGCCTGCATCATCCGCTCGACGGCCGCGGCGGTCGTCAGGTCGCGCTTGAGGAAGAATTCGGACTGGGCGTAGGGGGCGGCGGAGGCGTCGAACCGCCGGTTCAGCTCGCGCGAGACGTGCTTCGGCCGCTGCACCAGGGCGCGCACCGGCAGCCCCCGGCGGAACAGCCAGTGCATGCCGGCGATGTGCGCGCCGAGGTGGCTGCCGACGAGGATCGCCCCCCGGCCCCGGTCGAGCGCCTCGCGGACGGCCTCGAAGCCGATCACCTCGAAGCGGGCCAGGGCGTCGTCGTCGCCGACGCCGTCGAGCGGGTAGTCGCGGGCGGTGAACCGCGCCGCGGTCTCGGCCAGGGCGGTCCAGCCGGCCTCGGCGGCCCCTCGGGTCCCGAGGATCGCCGCCGCGCGGGCCATGGCGGCCTTGAGGCGGGCGCGGCGGCCGGGGCGGAGGTAGGTGGAGGCCCATCCCATCGTGCGGACGATCGCGTCGGCCCGCGCCGGGGCGAGCGAGCCCAGGCTCGGGAGCAGCAGCTCGTAGAAGTAGAATTTCCAGGTGAGGATGCGACGCGAGATGTGCTTCACGAGGTTCACCCCTCCTCGGCGGCCAGGACCTTCAGCTTCTGATAATCGACCTTGTCCGTCGAGGTCGCCGGCAGGCTGTCGAGGAACGTGATCCGGTCCGGGATCATGTAATTGGGCAGGTGGATCGAGCAATGCCGCTTCATCGCGATCAGCGACTTCTTGCCCTCGGGCTTGAGCGACACGAACGCCGCGATGGAGACCCCCGCGTCGTCGCTCTTGGCGATCACGGCCGCGCGGTCGACCCCCTCGTGGCGGTAGAAGGCGGACTCGATCTCGCCCAGCTCGATCCGGTAGCCGCGCTTCTTGACCATGCGGTCGCGGCGGCCGTGGAATTGGTAGCAGCCGGAGCCGTCGTCGACCACGAGGTCGCCGGTCCGATACCAGGAGGTCCCGCGCTCGTCGGCGAAGAAGGCGGCCTCGGTCAGGTCGGGCCGGCCGAAGTACCCGCGCATCACGCCCGGCCCGGCGATGACCAGCTCGCCGAGCGCGCCGACGGGGAGCGTCCGGCCTTCCTCGTCGACCACCCGGCCGACGAGCGGCGGGCAGGCGAAGCCGATGGGGAAGGGCCCGGCCTGCGCCTCGTCGATGACCGCGGGGATCGCGAGCGCCGTGCAGACGTTGGTCTCGGTCGGGCCGTAGAGGTTCCAGAGCCGGGCGTCGGGCCAGAGCTTCCGCAGCCTGCGGAGCGGCGCGATCGGGAAGACCTCGCCGGCGAAGAGCACCAGCTTCGGGGGCGCGTAGCCGGGGCGGTCGAGCCGGCCCAGCTCGGTCATCATCGCCAGGATCGAGGGCGCCGAGTACCAGACGCTGATCCGCCGGTCCTGGATGTAGTCGGCCAGCGGCGCGGGCTCCTTCGCGAGCGTCTCGCCGATCAGCACCAGGGTCCCGGCGTTGAGGCACGAGACGAACAGGTCGAAGATCGACAGATCGAAGTGGAAGGGGGCGTGCGAGGAATACCGGTCGTCGTCGCTCCAGGGGCCGAGCGCGTCGCGGCACCATTCCAGGAACGTGAACGCGTTGGCGTGCGAGAGCATGACCCCCTTGGGCTTCCCAGTCGACCCGGAGGTGAACAGGACGTACGCCAGGTCGTCGGCGTCGCGCGGGGGGGGCAGGGGGGAGGGGGCCTCGTCGGCCAGGACCTCGGACCAGGCGGCCTCCTCGGGGTCGAGTTCGCCCGGGGTCGAGGGGTCGTCGACGACGATCAGGCGGGGGGCGCCGTCGCGGCCGGCCCAGGCGGCGCGCAGGGCCGGGGCCAGCTTGGCGGCGACGACCACGGCCTTGGCGCCGCTGTCGGTGAAGATCCCCTCGGCTCGGCCGGCGGGCCCGGTCGGGTCCACGGGGACGTAGACCCCCCCGGCGCGGAGGACGCCGTGGATCGCGGCCACGGCCTCCAGGCTCTTGGGGAGCCAGAGGCCCACGCGGTCGCCCCGGTCGACCCCCCAGCGGGCCAGCCGGGTCGCCACGCGGTCGGCGGCGCGGTCCAGTTCGGAGAAGGTCAGCGAGCGGCCCTGCTCGTCCTCGACGGCGGGGTGGGCGGGCCGCCGCGCGGCGGCCTCGTCCAGGAGTCGGCTGAGATGGCGTCCTTCCATGGCGTCGGTCCGTTCAGCTCGGTTGCGCGAAATGGGGTCATGAGAGGTCCGGGGGTCACGGCAGGTCCTCGGGCAGGGCCGCCTCGGCGACGGCCGACCGGCCCGGGAACAGCAGCTCGTAGCGGCCCTGATCGGTGACCAGCTTGTGGGTCAGGGCCAGGAACAGCCGGTGGTGGCCCACCGCGTTCGGATGGTCGTCCCAGGCGGCGATCTCCAGCAACGCCGGGTCGATCTGGTCGAACGTGTCGGTGAGGTCGTAGATGGGCAGGGCCTGCCGCCCGGCGATGGCCCTCAGGCGGGCGACCGGCTCGGCGCGGGCCGACGGGTCGGCGTCCTTCCCGACCCGGGGGATGATCACCATCATCAGGGGGACCTTGGCGGTCCGGCAGTCGGCCGAGAGCTTGGCGAGGGTCTCGTCGTACAGGTCCCAGTAGTGCGGCTCGAGCTTCTTCTTGATCGCCTCCTTGGCGACGAGCTGCTTGCGGGAGTCGACCCGGCGGTCGGCCTCGGTCACCCCGGCGCGCTCGACGGCCCGGCGGGCGAAGTCGAACGGGATCTCGGCCTGGGTGCGGAAGACGTCGCACAGGTGGATCTCGGCCAGCCGCGAGTCGAGCATGGTCGAGGCGAACACGACCAGGTCGGGCTGGAACTCCTTCGCCTTGCGGCGGAACGACTCCAGCCGCTGGAGCGGGCTGTAGGCCGCCACGGCGAAGTTCAGGACCTCGAACCGGCGGTCGGACGCGAAGCCCTGATGGGCCGCGTGGGTGTTCAGCCAATCCTGGAGCTGATGGGCGTACGAGTCCTGGTACTTGACCCCCCAGCCCATGTCCATCGACGCCCCCAGGAGCGCGATCCGGAAGACGCCCGGCGGCTTCTCGAGGGCGACCTCGGGGCCGTGCATGCCGTGCGAGTTGGTGACGAACGGCTGGCCGAACAGGACGCTGTCGATCTTGGGGATCAGCTCGAACTGGAGGAAGTCGCGGTCGAGGTGGCGGACCACGCCGGCGTCGTTGAAGCGGACCCAGCCGTTGGGCTTGCCCATCAGCTTGAGGGTCAGCTCGCCGCGGCCGCCGGGGCCCTCGGCGCCGCCGACGAGCCCCTCGTAGTAGCCGGTGGCGTGGTGGTCGGCGTCGGCCCGGTTGGACGAGTTCGAGCTCGCCGAGGCCATCAGCCGCCGGGCGTGGGACCAGCCGGCGGGGATCGGGATGAGCGAGAGGGCCACGAGGGCCGCCGCCTGCGCCATGGCGACGCGGGCCGCGGCGATCGAGGGGGACTGGATGAGCGCCATGGCGGGAGGGGTCCTCTCCGTGTCAGGAAGCCCGGAGGCCGCGGCCGAGCAATTCGAACCAGGCCGGGACGCTGGGGCTGTTCCAGAGCGACCACAAGAGCGTGATGGTCGCGAACGTGGCGGCGGTCTTCAGGCTGCGGACCGCCAGCGCCTTGTAGTCGAAGGCCGGCGGCGGCTCGTCCGCCTTCGGCCGGGGCTTGGGCCGCGCCGGGCCCTTGCGGGCGTCGAGCTGGACGTTCACCATGACCAGCCCGCCGAGCACGGTCCAGAAGACGGCGTCCGGGCCGGTGAAGCCCCAGGTCCCCCGGAGCCAGAACGACTGGTAGCCGTGCAGCAGCCAGGTCACGAAGAACACCACGGCCGTCGCCGCCGCCAGCGCCGCCGGCTGCGGCCAGCGCTTCAGGCGGAAGACCACCGGGTTGAACACCAGGCGGACCATGAAGTCCTTCCAGTAGATGTTGATCCGTCGCCAGTAGTCGGTGAACCCGGTCGCCAGCAGGTAGCGATGGTGCGTGTCCGGCAGCTGGTAGCCGAACATGTGCAGCATCCCGCAGGCGACGTGGAACTGCCCGGAGACCTGCAGGTACACCAGGTAGTTGAACACCAGGAAGCTCAGCAGGCTCAGCGGCCCGTTCACGTCCGACGACTGGATCAGCAACTCCTGGTCGATGATCCGATAGAGGATCAGCTGCACAGCCCCCCGGAAGGTCATCTCCAGGCCCCGGCGCTGGACGTCGTGGACGTCGGCGGAGAAGTAGCCGCGCTGCCAGGTCCGGTAGTCGACCACCGGGAAGAGCATGAAACAGTAGTTCGGCAGCAGGAAGAAGTACCCCACCGCGTCGATCAGCTTCTCGGGCTTCTTCGCGTGCTTCAGCTCATACATGTAGATGAGCAGGCGAAACATGAACATCGAGCCCAGCACCGGCCAGACGGTCGAAGGCATCCGTTCGAACAACGCCGCCGGCCGGCCGCAGGCCAGGAACACGCCGACGGCCGCCAGCGTCCCGGCGCGGAGGTTCCACGAGATCGGCAGCCGGCTGACGCCGATCATGAGCGCCGAGAGGCCCATCACCGCCGCGCCGCAGTCCATCCCGAAGACCAGGAACAGCCCGGCGATCGAGGCCCCCAGGAAGATCGCCTTCTTCCAGCGGTAGGGGGCCAGATAGTGGACGGGGAACGCCACCCCCGCGACCTGCATCAGGACCTGGAAGGCCCGCCCCTCGGTCTGGTACTGCCGGCAGACGGCGAAGACCAGGCCGAAGTACAGCAGGTTGCGGAGGAACGGCACGAGGGCCCGCCGGCAGTTCGCCGGCTCGTCGGCGTACAGCCGCTCGATCCAGCCCGCCGGCCGCGGCGACCCCCCGCCCTCGGGCAGGGTGTATTGCCGGTGGGGCGAGGTCGATGCTCGCGACGTGATCGGGTTCCCGACGTTCGGCCCCATAGACGGTCCCTTCCTCGAACCTGCGGGCCCACGGACCTCCTCGCGGGTGCGGGGCGGCCGGGAGCCGTTCATCCTGAATTGCCGGGCCATCGGCCGCGCGGTCAGGCCGCGCGACGCCTACTCGCTCCGTCGAAAGGAGGACGGTTCGTCCCGATCGGGAGGCGCGTCAGGGAGGGGTGGGGCAGCCCGGAACGTGGTCCCGGAAAAGTTGCGGGGACCGGCTCATCCTTGAACCGGGACTCCCCGCAACGGTCACCATCCTTGGTACGCCTGGAAATCGAGTCGGATCCTCGTCCGAGATTCTCTAATCAAATCTCTTCATGATCCTGCGTGTTCGCTCGTCACGGGAGAATTCGTCGCCCCGGGGGCCGCGGCGGCCGATCGTCGGGATCGGCGGGCCGTCGGGTCGCTTCGGGGCCGGGCTCCGGATCGGTCGGGCGATTTAACCGCGAGCGGGCGAGGCTGTCAACCCGACTGCTCGCTCGCCCCGAGACCTAGGCGTCGACCGGCCCCGCGCCGGCCCGGCTATTTCGCCCCGTCGCGCGAGTCGGCATCGCCGTCGCGGTCGGGGCTCCGGATCGGTCGGGCGATTCAAGGCGGGGGGGGCGGGGCGCCGATGACGCACCGAGTCAGGCCCCGCCTGAGTTCCCGCCGCGTCGTCCCCTGCTCGCGAGCCTTCTCCATGACCATGCTACGCCGCACGTTGCGCCGCCTCTCCGCCGCCGGGAGCCTCCTGCTGGCGGCGGTCGCGTCGATCGCCGTCCCCGCCGCTCGAGCCCAGGCGCCCGCCGCGGCGCTGGACGTCGCGGCCCTGCGTCGGATGGGCGAGGCCGAACTGCAGTCGCTCTATCGCCAGGGGACGGTCGTCGGCCTGCCTCCGGGGCGGGTCCGGGGGACGGTCCTCCCCGCTCCCGGCGCCCGGCGGAACGCGGCGATGTCGGTCGGCGCCCGCCTGGTCTGGCAGGGGAAGGTCGTTGACGACTCGGGCGCGATGGCGGTCAACCGCTTTTTCGGGGTCCCCTCGATCAAAGGGAAGCTCTACCAGGCCGAGAGCTGGCTCGACGGCGGCCCGTCCTTGATCCTCGACTACGCCGAGACCTCGCGGGTCTACGCACGCAACCGCGACGAGATCCGCCTCATCGCGCCGGGGCTCTACCTCGGACTCATGTACGCACGATCGGACGCCCAGCCGAGCCTGAGCATGTACTTCGTCCTCGAAGCCACGCCCTGACCCGGGGCCCCGTCACGCCCCTCGCCTTCCCCGAATCGTCACTTTCCGCTAGCCTCCCGGCGTGATCGAGCCGCCGTCCGCGGCGGGGTCCGACCGGGGAGGCGAACGGATGTCGGGTGCGGTCGAAGAGGGGACGAACTCGGGGCCGTCTCGCCGGGGATGGGCCGTCGAGTCAGTCGTCGCGATCCTGGCGGCCTTGATCTTCCTCGCCTGCCTGGGCTCGGTCGAACTTTGGGGCAAGCGCGAGCAACGGCTGGCGGCCGAGGTGGTCGACACCCTCGAAAGCGGCCGCTGGCTGGTGGCCCGGATCCAGGGCCGGCCCCGGCTGGAGAAGCCCCCCCTGCCGCGCTGGACGACCGCCGCGGTGGCGACGGTCGTCGGCCGATGCGACGAGGTCGTCGTCCGACTCCCGGGTGCGTTCGCGGCGCTGGGGACGGTCGGCCTCACCTATCTGCTGGGGCTGCGACTCGGCGGCCGGCCGCTCGGGCTCGCCGCCGCGATGATCCTCGGCACGACGCCGCTGTTCATCGCCGAGGCGAGGCAGGCCGGCCAGGACGTGCCGCTCGCCTTCTTCACGACCCTCGCCCTCTACGCGGCGGTCCGTTTCCTGGAAGCGGGGGGATCGACCGGACCTCGACGGCCGCTCGCCTTCCGGCCGTGGGCGATCCTCTTCCACGTCGCCCTGGGGCTCGGCTTCCTCTGCAAGGGGCCGGTGATCCTGGCGATCGTCGCGGCGACGCTCCTGCCCTACGGCCTGATCGCCGGCCGGGCCCGCGCGATCGCCCGGCTGGCGGTCGATCCCTGGGGCGGTTCGGCCTTCGTGGCGATCGCTCTCTCGTGGCCGCTGCCGGTCTGGCTCGCCGACCCGAACGCGGCCGGGGTGTGGGTCGCGGAGATCGGCCAGAAGACCGGCGCGCTGCCGATCGTGCATCGCGAGCGGGCCTGGTTCCTCCTGGAGTGGCCGGTCCTGATCGCGCCCTGGGTGGTCGCCGGGATCTCGGGAGTGCTGCTGCCGTTCCGGCGCGATCGGGGCGGGGAGGACGCCTCGATCTGGCTGCCGTGGTGCTGGTCGATCGGCGTGGCCCTGATCCTGAGCCTGTGGGCGGTCGCGAAGCCCAACTATTACGTGCCCTGCCTGCCGGGGTTCGCGCTCCTGGCCGGATCGGCGTGGCTCCGCCTTGATCGCAGAGCGTTCGGCGGCGATCGACTGCGGTCCGCCCGGACGTTGTTGCTCCTCCAATGGGGGATCTGGTCGGCCGTGGGGGCGACGGCTCTGGCGCTCTCGGGCCGCGCGGTCGGCGCGGCGAATCCGGGCTGGTGCGCCTTGATGGCGACCGGGGTGGTGATCGCCGGAGTGCTCGGGGCGATCGGCGGTCGCCGAGGCTGGGGCGCGGCGGCGTTCGTGCCGTCGCTGGCGGCGACGGCCCTGGCCGTCGTGATCGGATACGGCTGGGTCGCGCCGGCGGGGAACGCGACGCGGGGCCATCGCGAGATCGCGCGGGCCATCGAGGAATCCGTCCCCGCCGAGGTCGAGGCGCTTTCCTTCTTCCACGAGCTGGACGAGGGGCTCTGGTTCTATCTCCGAGGTCGTCGCCTTGAGGCCGTGCCCGGGAGCCAGCCCCGCTACAACGACGCCTACGATCAGATCGCCGGCCGGAACTCAGACAGCTCGGCGATGGCTCCCGGCCTGACCGCCCGTTCCAAGGTGGTCCTCGCCGACTGGCTCGCCCGCGAGGCTCGGGCGGGCGAATACCTGCTCCTTCGCGAGAAGGTCTACCGGGTCCTCGGCGAGCAACTGGAAGGCGCGGCGACGCCCATCCTCCGCGAATCCGCCTCCACGCGGAACGGATTGGTCCTCCTCCGGCTCGATCCCCGCCCCTCGCGGGCCGCCGAGGCGTCTCCGGCCCGCCTCATCCGCTGAAATCCCGGCCCCGAGACGGCCCGGCCCCGCGCCCGATCGCCCGCCGACGCCTCTCCGCGTGCAATTCTTGCAGGCCAAGCCCGGGGACGGGAACGGTGCGCGAAGGGAATCCGGCGCGCGGGCCGCTGCCGCCTCGGTCGACTGCCGGGGTTCGGCTGTCCGTTAGGCCTCGAAGAGTGGGGTCGTCCGGGATGCGCCGGCGTTCGATCTTGCGGTGCTTGCCCATCTTCGCGGACCCCGACGACCGGCATTGTCGTTGACGTAAAGCCTTGGTGCAAAAGGTGAAGCGGGTTCAAGGGTCCCGGCCCCGATGACGATACAACTAGTGACTCGCCGAGGGGAACACGAAACCTCGGAGCGAGATGCAGACGGGAGCACCGAAACCTGGTGGCGTCGGAATCGCGGGGGGGCCGCAAGGCC
The DNA here is from genome assembly GCF_011064595.1 of Paludisphaera soli. GTDB lineage: Bacteria > Planctomycetota > Planctomycetia > Isosphaerales > Isosphaeraceae > Paludisphaera > Paludisphaera soli. The sequence goes on from NZ_JAALJI010000004.1 coordinate 112,733, forward strand.
CCGGGTCCCGGGAAGACCTCGACCGCGGGATCGATGCCAATGGACGACCGAAACGAAAACGGGGTCGAAGCGAAACGGCCGGCCGGAATCGCGGTCCTCGTATAACGTTACTCAAGGAGAGTTTTCTCCCATGTCGAAGCCCTTGACGTTCAGCCTCAGCCTGGTCATGGCTCTCGCGTTCTCCGGCCTCAGCAAGGCCGGCGCCTTCGACGCCGGCTGCACCACCTGCGGCCTGGCCTCGCCCCAGGGCGTGATCGCCAGCCCCCAGGGCTACCTCCCGACCGCCGGCTGCGACGACGGGTGCGCCCCGAAGAAGAAGTGCAACCTCTTCGGCCACCTTGGCGGCAAGCTCGACGGCCTGCACTGCAAGCTGAAGAGCGCCCTCCACCCGCCCGTCACCTACGAGTGGGTCCTGAAGAAGAAGCGGCTGTGGGGCCACAAGGGTGGCTGCGGCGAAGGTTGCGGCGAAGGCTGCGCCCCGGCCGCCGTCTACCCGACCAGCCAGGTCGCTCCTTCCGGCCAGGGCTACGCGGCTCCTTCCGGCCAGGGCTACGCCCCGGCCCCGACGGGCCAGGGCTACGCTCCGGCCCCGATCTACGGCGCCGGCCAGCACACCTACAACAGCAAGCCCACCGCGACCGTCGCTTCGGTCCCGGCCGAGCTGACCCCTTCGCTGACCGGCGAAGAGGCTCCTCCGGCCCCCGAGGTCCGCACCGGCGGCCTGCTCCTGCCGACCCCGGCCGGCGAGTGACGCGAGTCACCTCCCTCGGCTGAATCGCCCCGCGATTCAACGGCCCCGCCGACGCCCCGTGCGTCGGCGGGGCCGTCGCGTTTCGAAGCCTGGTCGACCGCCACGACCTTTCCCCCACGCCCGCCGCAAGCTGGCCCCGACCCTCGGACGGGGTTAGACTGGCGGCGCTCGACGCGAGGCCCGCCCTCTCGCGACGGATCGCCCCGCCCACCCTCTCCCACCCGCCCAGGAGACTCACCCATGCGACACCCCCTCGCGCTTCTCGGCCTCGCGCTGATCGCGGCGACCTGGACCGCCCGCGGATCCTTCGCGCAGGAGCCGAAGCCGCTCGCGGGCTTCGATTTCCGGTCGCCCGAAGCGTTGCGAGGTTGGGCGGGCCTCCACGACGTCCACAGCCTCGACGCCGTCTCCGAGGGGATGGCCGTCCGCATCGACGGCCGCGACCCCTACTTCGGGAGCCCCGCGTTCGACCTCCCCGAGGGCGTCCCTCTGACGGCCAGGGTCCGCATCAAGGTCGAGAAGCCGGGCGAGCTTCAGGTCTTCTACATCCGCCCCGGCGAGCAGACCAATGAGGAGCGCTCCGTGCGCAAGCCCGTCCGCGCCGGAGGCTGGCGCGACGTGATCCTCCACCTGCCGCCGCTCGGGCCGAGGACCGTCATCCGGATCGACCCGCCGGGAAGCTCGGGCGTCTGCCTGATCGAGTCGATCCGCTTCGCGCCCAGGCTCCTCATCGAGGCCGCCTGGCCGGAGCCGGGGATTCCGAGGCCGGCGGCCGACGCCCCCCGCGTCGAGGCCGGGACGTTCGTGCTCAAGCAGGACCCCGCCCGGTTCGGCGGCTTCACCCTGAGCGTCGACGGCCGGGAGGTCGCGACGGGACACGACAGGCCGACGATCGCCTACCGCACCGTCGTCGACGGCCGACCGGCCGTGAAGTGGGTGGCCGCGCCGACCGATGCGAAGGTCGAGACGACCGTCGATCCGGCGGACGGGACCTTGCGCGTGGGGACGACGTTCCGCGACGAGCAGGGGGGCGCGTGGCGGTTGGAGCAGGCGTTCCGGCCGCACTCGCCCGGCGTGATCGCGTTCGAGGCCGAATGCGCGGTCGACGCCCCCCGGGCGATCTTCCACGCCCCGCTGCTGGTGACGCTCCCGGGCCACGGACAGGGCGCCTTCGGCGCGTCGAAGGGGCAGGGGCTCCTGGCGGGGGTCGAATACCTCGACGACGAGCCGAGCAGCTCGACGGCGGACCTGGGCGAGGCCGACGCCCTCCGCAAGGTCCCCTCGGCCCCGAAGCTCACGTTCCCGCTGATGGCCGTCCAGGCCCGGGGCCGCTACCTCGGCCTGATCTGGGAGCCTGGTCCGGGGGTCGCGCCGCTGTTCGATTCGCCCGACCGGACGCTCGGCGGCAGCGGCCACCTGATGGGCCTCATCGCCCCCGGGGCCGAGGCCGGCGACCGCGTCGAGGGGTCGCTGTTCCCCGACGAGCCGACGGCCCTCGCGCCCGGCGTCCCGCTCAAGGCGTCGGGCCTGCTGATCGCCGGCGAGGGGACGACGATCATCCCGGCCGTGCAGCGCTACGTCGCCTTGAAGGGGCTGCCGCCGATCCCGGCGACGCCCGGACTGCAAGACTACGTCCGGCTGGCCGCCGCCGGCTGGCTCGACTCGCCCATCCGCGACGGCGGCCGCTATCGCCACGCGGCCGGGGCCGGCGACTTCCGCGCCCAGCCGGCGGCCGACGCCGCCTGGATGACGAGCTGGCTCGCCGCGCTGACCGACGATCCGAAGCTGGCGGATCGCCTCCGCGCGGCGTCGACCGAGGCCGAGGCTCAGCTCCGCCCCGACCGCGATCTGCACTCCGCCGTGGGGCACAACCGCTATCCGGTCGCCCCACTCGTGCTCCCCGACGCCGGGACGGCGGACGACGGCGGCGCGGCGAGCTTCGACCGGGCGGTCGCGGCGGTCGTCGCCTCGTCGCGGATGTTCGAGCCCGACGGCACGCGCCGGTATCGGCCGGCTCGGGGCCGCCTCGATTACGGACGGACCCACTTCAGCGACGAGGCCAGCGGATACGCCGCCCAGCCGATCGACCAGATGCTCCGGCTGGCCGCCTACTCCGGCGACCGGGCGGCCGTCGACGAGGGCCTGCGGCTGCTGGCGATCCTCCGCGACCGCTTCCGCGACGGCGTCCCGCGCGGGGCGCAGACCTGGGAGATCGCCCTGCACACGCCCGACGTCCTCGCCTCGGCCTACCTCGTCCGGGCGTTCGCCCTGGGCTACGAGCTGACCGGCGACCCGTCGTTCCTCGACGCCGCGAAGTACTGGGCCTGGACCGGCGTCCCGTTCGTCTACCTCGTGGACCCGACCGACGCGAGCGGGCCGGAGGCCGTCGGACCTTATGCGACGATCCCCGTGCTGGGCTCGACCAACTGGGTCGCGCCCAACTGGATCGGCCTGCCGGTTCAGTGGTGCGGGCTCGTCTACGCCGACGCGCTCATCGAGCTGGCCCGCTACGACGCCGAGGGCCCCTGGAGCCGCCTCGCCGACGGCATCGCCGCGTCGGGGATCCTCCAGACCTATCCGCTCGACGACCCCAACCGGGGGCTCCTGCCGGACTCGTTCAACCTGACCTCGCAGGCGCGCAACCCGGCCGACATCAACCCCGGCACCCTCCAGCCCGGCGCCGTCCGGCTGCTCGCCGGCCCCCTCGCCCGGCCCTACCAGTTCCGGGCCCTGCGCGGGGCCGGCCTCTGGATCTGCGCCCCCGGCGCGATCGAGGTCGAGGCCGACGCCCCAGGCGAGGCCGCGTTCACCGTGCACCCCTGGAATCCCGGGCCGTCGTTCGTCGTCGTCCACGGCGTCGCCCCCGAAGCCGAGGTGTCGGGCGAGGTCGTCGGCCGTCGCGACCAGGGCCGGACGATCCGCCTCGAAGGCGGGGCGAAGCCGGCGCGGATCACGGTCCGGGCCCCGAAGTAATACGGATGTGGTTTTCCGACGATTCCGTCGGGAACGTTGTACGCGCCGGCTTATGGGGTACGATTGAGGAGGAAGACAAGCGCCCCTTTCTCGATCGACGGAGACGACGTCATGGGCCGGCAGTGCGTCCAGGGAGTGACCAACTACATCGTCTGGGATTGCCACGAGGCCGGGTCGTACATCACCCTCGCGAAGCTCCAGAAGCTGCTCTATTTCGCCCAGGCGCGGCACCTGGCGATGCACGGCGAGCCTTTGTTCGCCGGCCGCTTCGAAGCCTGGTCGCACGGCCCGGTCCTGCGGTCGGTCCACCGGCGGTTCGAACACTTCGGCTGGCGCGCCCTCGACGAGTTCATCCCCAAGCCGGAGCTGGACTGCCACACGATGCGGTTCCTCAAGGAGATGCTCGACGACCTGGGCTCCTACGACGCCCGCCAGCTGGAGGCGATGATCCGCCGCGACGACGCCTGGATCGCCGCCCGCCAGGGCGCGCCGGAGTGCGTCGACGGTCGCTGGGAGGGCGTGATCTCAGAGGACCTGATGCGCGACGTCCACCGTCGCATGTTGAACCTGGAACCCGCGGGGGTCTGACGCCGGCATGGGCGGCCCGAACGTCATCGTGCTCGCCGGCCCCAACGGCGCCGGCAAGTCGACCCTCGCCCCACCGCTCTTGCGCGACGCCCTGGCCGTCCGCCACTTTGTCAACGCCGACGCGATCGCCGCTGGCCTCTCGGCCTTCGCGCCTGAGACCGTCGCCGTCCAGGCCGGCCGCATCATGCTGGCGAGGCTGAAGGACCTCGCGGCGGCCCGCGCCGATTTCGCGTTCGAGACGACCCTCGCCACGCGATCGTTCGCGACCTGGCTTCGGACCTTGATCGCGGCGGGCTACGAGTTCCACCTCGTCTTCCTGTCGCTCCCCTCGGCCGAACTGGCCGTGGCGCGCGTGGCCGGCCGCGTGAGCCACGGCGGCCACCACGTCCCCGAGGAGGTCGTCCGCCGCCGCCACGCGGCGGGGCTGAGAAACCTCGAGGAGCTGTATCGCCCGCTGGCCGCGAGCTGGCGCGTCTACGACAACGCGAGGCCGGCCGGCCGCCGGTTCCTGAGGGGCGGGGGCGACGTCGGCCCGGCCTTTCGCGAAGTCTCCCTCGTCGACGCCGCCGTCGACGAGGCCGCGCGTGGGGCGGCGAGGCTCCACAAGAGCCTCGGCCTGCCGCTGGCCGCCTGGCGGGACGGCCGGGTCGTCCACATCCCGGCCGAAACGGTCGACCTGGCGGACGGGGCTCGCGAGGTCGACCCGATGGGCTGAGTCACTCGGCGACCGCGGCCTTGGGGGCGGGGCGGCGGATCTCCGGCGTGTCGGGGATCTGCTCGACCAGGCGGTTGGCGCGGCCGTCGGGCTGCTTCTGGAGTTCGAAGGCGTCGTAGAGGTCGCCGAGCGCCGTGCGGGCTTCGTATCGCAGGACGTCGCCGTCGACGGCGACCACCTGATAGAGCTGCACGTCCTCGCCCGACCGCTTCATCCACTGCTCGGGGTCGAGGACGTACATCTTGGGCCCGGAGACCGAGACGACGTAGACCGTGCCGGCGGTGGCGTCGGGATCGTCGCGCGCGGTGCCCCCCTCGGGGACGTTCTCATAGGACTTGAGCCCGGTCCGGGCGTAGGTGTGGTCGTGGCCCTGGAGCACGAGGTCGACCTTGCGGCGGTCGAAGATCGGCTGCCAGAGGCGGCGCAGCTCGGCGTTGTCGCGGTTCTTGGCCGGGGAGTAGATGGGGTGGTGGAACGTCAGGATCGTCCACTTCTGCGGGTTCTCGGCCAGGATCCGGTCGAGCCATTCGGCCTGCTCGGGCTGGCCTTCGTTGGAGTTGAGCGAGACGATGCGGACGCCCTGGTAGTCGAAGAAGTAGGCCGCCTCCTCCAGCCCGGCGGGCCCGTTCTCCGGCAGCGCGAACTGGGCCCGCCAGTGGGACGTGAGGACCCCCTTGGAGTCGGGGACGACGGTGCCGTCCGGGAGCCTCGGGCGTTCATACTCGTGGTTGCCGGGCGAGGGGACGCTGGGGACCATGCCGTTGATCCAGGCGCCGGCCCCGAACCACTCGCCCCAGAGGGCGTCGCTCGCGCCGCGGTTGATGAGGTCGCCGGCGTGGACCAGGAACGCGGAGTCGGGGGCGTCGCCGTAGGCCTTGCGGATCACCCGCGACCACATCGACTTGACGTCGTTCTGGGCGTCGCCGAAGTAGAGGAAGCGGAACGGCTCGGGATTGTCGGACGCGGTCGACACCTGGAACCACTCGCTCCAGTCGACGCCGTCGCCCACGCGGTAGGCGTACTTGGTGGAGGGCTCCAGGCCGCCGAGCAGGACCGAATGATAGCGGGCGGGGCCGAGGTTCGAAACGAGGTCCTGCGAAACGGCCGCGACGGTCGTCGCCTTCTCGGCGAACCGCGGGCCGTGCTCCGCCTTGGCGACCTGCGCCACGGCCTGGACGACGGCGGCGTCGGTGCGCCAGGTGACGGCGATCGAACGCGCCGGGTCGGCCGCGATCGTGCGGATGATGCGGTCCGGGATCGGCGACGGCCGGTGAGCCTCGGCCTCCGGCACGGGGGCGGTCCGCGTCGCGTTCGCCTGGGCCTGCGCCGGGGCGGGAGCGGCGGCGGCCGGGGCGGGCACGGGCGCCTGGGCTCGGGCGGCGGTCAGGGCGATCCCGAACGTGATCAGGGTCGGGAACGTCGAGCGGCTCGCGGTCATCGCGATCCTCCTGCGTCGGTGCGAAGGGGGGCGGCCGGGGACTTCCCGACGCACGGAACCGACTCTAGCCGGTCGGCCGCGTGGTTTCCAGTCGTCGCGAGGGCTCGCCTGATTGACGGGCGGGGTGCGGGGGGGCATCATGGCGATGTGGCCCGCGGCCCGACCCCCGACGGCGACGCCGCGCCTGCTCGGGCGCCGCTGCGATCGCCGGGATGGGCGTCGCGGCCCGGATGGAACCCTTCGACGGCGGGGGTGCTCGGTGATCGGCCCAGGCTCGACGCTCAACGATCGATTCCTCCTCAACACCGAGCTGGGCCGCGGCGGCATGGGCGCGGTCTACGCGGCGACCGACCTGGTCCTCCAGCGCGACGTGGCCATCAAGGTCCTGAAGGACCAGCAGGCCGGCGAGGAGGTCTCCAAGCGGCTCCGCCTGGAGGCCCAGATCGCCGCCCGACTCCTGCACGACAACGTCGTGCGGATCTACGACTTCGGCCAGGCCGGCGGGACGAGCTTCCTCGTCATGGAGAAGGTCGACGGCACCAGCTACGGCCGCCGCTGGCGCGGGATCTCCCTGGGCGAGCGGCTGAAGATCCTCGCCGGGGTGGCCGAGGCGCTCGACTACGCCCACCATCAGGGGGTCATCCACCGCGACGTCAAGCCGGGTAACGTGCTCCTGACCTCGGCCGACGTCCCCAAGCTCTCCGACTTCGGCCTCTCGCTGCTGGCCGAGCACGACGAGGCCGCCGGGATCGTCCGCGGCACGCCGCACTACATGAGCCCCGAGCAGGCCAAGGGGCAGAAGCTCACCTACCGGACCGACCTCTACTCGCTGGGCGTCATGCTGTACGAGTCGGTCTCCGGCGCGGTGCCGTTCGCGGGACCGCCGGTCACCGTCATGGCGCAGCACGCGAACACCGCGCCCCCGCCGTTGAACGCCCGCGCGGCCGGCGCGTCGCCCGAGCTCGAGAAGCTCATCTTCGCCCTGCTGGCGAAGAAGCCCGAGGACCGCCCCCCCGGCGGCTCGGCCGTGGCGAAGGTGCTCCGCGCCGAGGCGGGCAAGCTCCTGGGGGAGGCCGAGGCGGGCGTCGGCGAGGCGCCCCCGCCCGAGGAGGAGCCCGTCGAGCCGATGATGGACCTGGGCGCGCTCGCCGAGCTGGGCGAGGGGCGGGCCGTGACCCACGGCTCGGCGACCGCCGGGGGCCGGCCCGCGCGACGCCCCTCGACGGCCCCCGCCCGCATCACGGCCGCCGAGGCGGCCGACCTCGCCGCGTCGCCCCTCGTCCGCAAGATGCTCCGCACGATCCTGGCCGAGCCGATCTCGCTCAACCCCGACGAACGCTACCTCTCGGGCTACTACCTCGCCTACCTGCTGGTCGGCTCCCGGCGCAGGCCGTTCTACGCCCGCCGGCCGCTCGAACGCCTGAACGCGGACCGCGCGCGGCTGATCCTGGCCCTGACCTACGCCCTGACCGCGCACGATTCCGAGGCCGCCGTGCAGGAGGCCGCCCAGCTCCTCGACCAGCGCATCGAGGTCCGCCCGGCTCTCAACCCCGTAGTCCTCGCCAAGTTCCTGAGCTGGCGCGACAGCCCCAACCGTCGCCGCATGCTCCGACAGGTCCGCAAGGCCCTGCAGGACGCCAGCGCCTACGCCCGCGAGCACATGACCGACCCGAAGGGTGTGCTCAACGTCGGACTGATCCCCCGCTCGCTCGAGGACCTCCGCAAGATCGCTCCGGAACGCGAGGTCGGCGACGAGCTGGTCGAGCGCTGGAACCGCCTGGCCGAGGCCTGGCGCGAGCACGCCGACCTCCGCGAGACCGTCCTCCGCTACGCCGGCGGCGCCGCCTACCGCGACCCTTCGGGTGCCGCCTTGTGGGCCGAGGTGGTCTACCCGCTCGTCGAGATGGCCCGCTGGCAGCGGGCGCGGCGCGGCCGCCTGAGCGACGCCTGGCACTTCCTGGCGAGCCGCGTGCTCCACCTGCCCGACCCCGGCGAGAAGCTGCACCGGACCCTGACGCGGCACCTCGCCCCGAGGGTCGTCGAGCAGCTCGACCGCTCGGCCGTGCAGCTCGACCGCGTGCTCGCGCGGGTCGAGCCCGACGAGGACGAACCGGCCGACGACCAGGACGCCCGCGCCGCCAGGCTCGGCCAGGGGTCCGAGGCCTCGCGGATCGAGGCGATCGCCGCCGAGGCCGACGCCGAGGTCGACGATTCGGACCAGGTCCTGCTCGTCGACGTCGACCCGATCCGGTTCCTCCAGGGGGAGCTTCACGAACTCTGGAAGGAGGCCGCCGGCGCGATGCAGAAGGCCGCCGCCGGGCCCGGCGCCCGGCCGGTGGGGCACCGGCACACGCCGCTGGGCCCGTATCGCCTGACCGTCGTCCCGTCGATGCGCGGCGCGTCGGCCGGGCAGGTCGTCGTGCAGGGCATGCCCAGCAAGCAGCTCGAACTGCTCACCCCGTCGCTCCGGACCGCCGGCTCGCGAAGCCGGCCGATCGTCGCCGCCTGGCCCTACGCGGACAACAGCCTGCTGCTGGCCTACCAAGACTTCAAGAGCGTCCAGCGCTACATCCTCTGGGACGCCCCCCGGGGCCGACAGTCGAGCTACACCGACCCGGCCGAGGTCTACCGCGAACTCGCCGCGCTCGGCATGGAGGTCCCCTCGGCGATGGAGGGCGCCCTCAGCAAGAGCTTCCGCCCCCAGGGCGGCCGGCGCTGAGGATTCGGGTCAGTAGCCCGCGGCCGACTTGGGGAATTTCGACGTGTCGACGTAGAAGTACGCGCCGCCGGTCGTGGTCGCCAGCCGCCGCAGGGGCGTGTTCTGGCCGAGGTCGCGACCGAGTCCGAATTCGATGGCCTGGATCCGGCTCCGCCCGGATTCGGACAGCAGGGTCGCGACGTTGTCATTGGTCATCGACGCGGCGTCGGTCAGGAAGAAGATCACCTCGGGCTTGTCGACCAGCGCCGTGCGCAGGGCCATCAGGTGGTCGGTGCCGCCGAACGGCGCCACGGCGGCGAGCTGCGCGCGGACGCGGGCCTTGTTCGCCCCGGTCGCCGGCATCAAACCCGGGCGGCCCTGGGCGTCGGTCAGCTTGCGGGCGTTCAGGTCGTAGAACGTGACCGAGAACCGCACGTCGGGCGGCAGCCGGTCCAGGCTCGCCAGCAGCTCGCGCTTGGCGATGTCCAGGGCGTTGCGCGTGCTCATGCTGCCGGAGCAATCGATCACATAAGCGAACGAACGCCCGTGCTCGCGGCTGCCGAAGAACTCGGTCCCCGGCCCGATCCCCCGGCCGACGCCCCCGCCGGAGCCGCCCCCCTCGCCCCCGCCGCCGCCCGACCCCGAGCCCGGGATCAGCCCCGCGCCGGACGTGGGCAGTTCGGGGAGGTCGCGGAAGCGCGTCTCATCCAGCTTGACGTCGCTGCGGGGGAGGATCTCGGAGAGCAGGGCGTCGGCCGTGGGGTCGCGCACCGGCTTGATCTCGGGGGCGTTGCGGGGCCGGGCCGCCATCTCGGGGTCGCCGAGCCCGCCGATGTCTCCCGGGCCGCCGCCGCCCCCGACCCCCGATTCCTTCTCCTGCCCCTTCGCCCGGTTGTCGACCGGCTCCAGCTCGCCCCGCATGGCCTTGCGCCCGCCGTCGTCCGCCGGCGAGGTCAGCGCCGTCAGGACCGAGAGCGAGGCCAGCGCGGCGAGCGCGATGTGGAACAGCGCCGAGGTCCCCAGCGACCGCGGGTCGGTGAGCGGCGTCTCTCCCAGGCGGTGCTCATCGGCGATCGCCATCGTCGGCCTCCGGTTCCAGGAACTCGGGCGCGGGCCCGGGCGGGGCCGCCGATCGGCCGCCTCGACGACGATCCCGGCCGGCGGGGACGGCCAGCGAACGCCACGCGAGGAGCCCGGAGATCAGAGCGAGCCCGATGCACAATCCTACGATCGCGACCGGCCCCGGCCAGTCGGAAACCCCGGGACGGCCGACTACCGGCCGATCCTCCGCCGCCCGCTCCTCGACGCTCGGCGCGGCGGGGCCGACGATCAGGGGGGCGAGGCGATCGCCGTCGGCCTGATAGCGCACGCGCCTCAGGTAGACGCCGGTGAAGGCCACCGCCGCCCCCTTCGCGACGCCCGGGTCGCGGTCGGCGGCCGGGAAGACCAGGCAGAGGAGGTCCCCAGGCGGCTGCTCGATCCAGGCCTCGACCAGCGCGGGGAAGCTGCCGACGGCGTCCTGGCGGAAGATGCGGACCACCCGCCCCGCCACGCGGACTCGCACGCCCCGGAATTCGTCCGGCCGTTCCCAGAGCTGGCGGAACGTCGCGGGCCGGGCGGGGGCGTCGGCGTCGGCCCGGCCCGCGAGCGCCTGGTGCTCGGCGGCGAGGTCCGACAGCCCCAGGGGCGAATCGTCCTGCCGGGCGAGGGCGGTCGGCCCGTGCGCGACGAGGAGCAGCGCGGCGACGAGGGCCCGGCCCCCGGGCCGGATCACGGCGAGGCTCCGGCCGGGGCCAGGCGGACGGCGGCCACGCCGGAGGCCGAGCAGACGGCGATGATCCGCGCGGCGGGCTCGTACAGCAGGCGGTCGTCGGCGATCAGCCGGACGCGCATCGGGCGATCGCCGAGCAATTCGACGTAGCGGCGCAGCCGCTGGCCGAGCTGGGCCAGGTCGGGGACGGGGGCCTCGCCGAGCCTGAGCGTCTTCAGGTCGCCCAGGTCGTCGGCCTCGGCGCGGATCAGGACGTCGTTCTCCAGGTCCGCGTCGACCTTCCGCGAGGTCGGCCTCGCCATCCCGCGCGGGGCGCTGGGGAGGGCGGCGGGCGTCGTGGGCAGGTGCAGGTCGATGTGGGTCTCGGCCGTGGGGGGGCGGAAGGTCAGGATGAAGAAGGCCAGGAGCTGGAACGCCATGTCGAGCATCGGCGCGACCGGGAAATAGACGTCGTCGGGGGGGCCGGGGCGGTAGCGGCGCGACCGCCGGATCCCGTGCTCGTCCTCCTCGATGGGCGTGGTCGTCAGTTGCGGCGAGACGCTCACGGCTGCTCCCGGTTCAGGACCACGAGGCTGAAGTTGGCGAAGCCCTGAGACTGGGCGTCGGTCAGCGTCCGCCTCACCGCGCCGTAGGAGGCCTCGCGGTCGGCGCGGAGGACGACGATGGTCGGCAGCTCGCCGCCTGGGTCGGGGGTCGGGGCGGGGAACTGCAGGCGCAGCGTCGGCGGCTCGGGGGGCGCCGGCCCGGCGGCCGGGGCCTCCTGGATCAGCTCGAGCCCCGCGCGCCGGGAGTCGGCCTGCCGCTTCCACCACGCCGAGGCCTCGGGCCCCTCGTAGGTCCGTCCGTCGGCCAGGAGGTTCCCCCGGGCGTCGATCGCGGCGGCGAGCCGATCCATCGCCAGGTCGGAGCCGGGCAGGGCGGCCGGGGCCACGGGCAGCCGCACCGCGCGGGTCTCCCCTTCGATCTGGTTGCCGAAGTGGATGAGCATCATGAAGAACGTGATGAGCTGCAGGACCAGGTCCAGCAGCGGCGTCAGGTTCGGGTTGAGCGAGTGCGACGTGGATGAACGCGGCATGGCGGCCTCGACCGGGGTCGCTCGATCACTCGGTATGGGCCGGCGGCAGCGCCGAACGGGGCGGGCCGCCGGCCGACGCCGCGAGCGCCGCGTTGAGCGCGAACGGATGCGGGTGCGAGCCCGGCCCGGCGGGGCCGGGCGAGGGGGCCGGCGCGGGAGCCTCGGGCTTGACCCCGGGCGCGAAGAGTTCGAGGAGCGGCTCGGCGGCCTTCTCGGCCTCCAGCGACATCCGGGCGATGCGGTTGCGGAAGAGGGCGTAGAAGTAGATGGCCGGGATTGAGATCGCGATCCCCTCGAGGGTGGCGAAGAGGGCCGTCGAGATCCCCTCGGCCAGCAGGCTGGCCTGCGGCGCGGCCCCCCGGGTGGCGATGACCCGGAAGGCCTTGATCATGCCGTAGACCGTCCCCACCAGGCCGATCATCGGGCCGAGCGTGCCGACGGTCGCCAGGTAGGTCGTCCGGTGCTCCATCTCCATCGTGGCGTCCTCGTTCGCCATCTCCATCGCCCGACGCGCCGGAGCGATCCCCGCGGGGAGCTTCTGCACGCCGGCCGCCAGCACCCTCGCGAACAGCGAGCGGTCGGTCGCGAGCCGGTTGTAGGCGTCGCCGTAACGCCGCTGGTCCAGCAGCTCGCGAGTCTCGCGCACCAGGAGTCGAGGCGCGGCGGCCGAGGTCCGGTAGTGCAGCGCCATCCAGACCACCAGGGCCACGAGGTAGAACGACATGACCGCGATGAGGACGCCGATCAGCCCCGACGCGCGGATCATCCAGCGCAGAAACGATTCGCCGTCGCCCTCGGGCTCAGCGGCCGTCGCGCCGCCGGTCGACGGGGGGGCGGAGGCGGCCGGGGGACTCCCCCCAATCCCGTCCTGCGCCGTCGCGCGCGACGGGGAGAGGGCCCAGCAGGCCGCCAGGAGCCAGATCCCGAGCAGGGACGCGATAGCCCGCACCCGGGCTCGTCGAGATATGATCACCGCCGGCCTCCCGCCTTCGTCGTCATCGATCCACCCCTCCCAACTTACTCGATCGACCCGGATGCGACAAACGCAACCGGCGAGGGCCCGGTCCGCCGGGCCTTGCGACCCCCCCCAAGCGCAAGCCTTCCCTCCTTCAGCGTCCTCGCGGTCGATCTCGTCCCGCGGATCCGCCCGCGCCGGGGCCGCGGGCGCAAGAGAAAGGCCCCCCCGCTCGCGGGGGAGCGGGAGGGCCCGGGATCACGACTTCAGGCCGGGAGCGGCGACGCGGGCGGCGATCAGCGGCCCGTGCCGACGCTCTCGAAGGACTGCTCGGCCGCGCCGGCGAGTTCGGCCTCCATCTCGCGGAGTTCCTTGCTCTCGGTCTTCGAGCGCCAGACGGCCCAGCCGACGCCGGCGATGCTCAGCAGGCCGACGACGTAGAGCGCCCAGGCGTAGTCGCCCTTGCCGGTGGCCAGGATGGCGGGGATGGCCAGCAGGCTGACCATGTTCATGACCTTGATCAGCGGGTTGAGCGCCGGGCCGGCCGTATCTTTGAGCGGGTCGCCGACGGTGTCGCCGGTGACGGCCGCCTTGTGCCGCTCCGAACCCTTGCCGGTGAACTCGGTGCGGGGCTCGTCCTCGATGAGCTTCTTGGCGTTGTCCCAGGCGCCGCCCGCGTTGGACATGAAGACGGCCAGGAGCTGGCCGACGATGATCATGCCGGCGAGGAACCCGCCGAGGGCCTGCGGGCCGAGGAAGATGCCCACGATGATCGGCACCAGGATCGCCAGCAGGGCCGGGCCCACCAGTTCGCTCTGGGCGGCCGAGGTGCAGATGTTGACGACGCGGCCGTAGTCCGGCTTCTTGACGCCCGACCAGATGTCCTTGTCGCGGAACTGGGCCCGGCACTCCTTGACGATCAGGAACGCGGCGCGGCCCACGGCCCGGATCAGCATCGAGCTGAACAAAAGCGGCACGACGCCGCCGATCAGGGCGCCGATGAAGACCATCGGGGCGGCGACCGAGAGCTTGCCGGCCTCGTTCAGGTAGTCGCCCAGGGGCATCGTGGCGACCTTGTCCTCGCTCCCCACCGCGACGACCGCGATGAAGCTGGAGAAGAGGCTCACCGCCGCGATCACCGCCGAGCCGATCGCGATCCCCTTGGTCTCGGCCTTGGTGGTGTTGCCCACCGCGTCGAGGTCGGCCAGGATCTGGCGGGCGCGGTTGTAGTTCTCCTCGCCCATCTCCTCCTTGTCGTAGCCCATCTCGCCGATGCCGTTGGCGTTGTCGGCCACCGGGCCGAACACGTCCATCGAGATCGTGTTGCCGGTGAGCGTGAGCATGCCGATGCCGCACATGGCCACGCCGTAGGCCACGAACAACGGGCTCGCCCCCTCATAGACCACGACCGAGAGGAAGATGGCCCCGGCGATGACCAGGGTCGCCACCACGGCCGACTCGTAGCCGACGGCCAGCCCCTGGATGATGTTGGTCGCGTGGCCGGTCTGGCAGCTCTTGGCCAGGCTCTTCACCGGCTCATACTGCGTGTGGGTGTAGTAGCTCGTCACCTTGTTTAGGGCGATCGCCAGGATGATGCCGATGAGGCAGGTCCAGGCGGGCCGCATGTCCAGCCCCTTCACCATCCCCAGGTCGGCCCAGAACGGCTGGGCGGCGAGGATCGGGCCCTCGTAGCCGGCGGTGAAGTCCTTGAGCGAGACGCCCGAGGCCAGGGCGGCGTCGCGGGCCGCGGCGAACTCGTCGGTCACCTTGTAGCCGTAGGCGGCCTGGGGATAGCTGTGGATGTAGGCGTCGTCGAAGTGCAGGTAACCCAGGCCCAGCGCCATGAAGCCGACCACGCTGATGATCGAGCCGATCACGAAGCCGCGGTGGACCGAGTGCAGGGCCTCGTCGCTGGTGCTGTCCACCCCCGCACGGACGCTGTAGGTGCTGATGATCGAGCCGAGCACGCCGATGGCCCGGACCAAGAGCGGGAAGATCACCCCCTTGTGGCCGAAGCTGGCGTAGCCCAGGATCATCGCCGCGACGATCGTGACCTCGTAGCTCTCGAAGATGTCGGCCGCCATGCCGGCGCAGTCGCCGACGTTGTCGCCCACGTTGTCGGCGATGGTCGCCGCGTTCCGCGGGTCGTCCTCGGGGATGTTCGCCTCGACCTTGCCCACCAGGTCGGCGCCGACGTCGGCCGCCTTCGTGTAGATGCCGCCGCCGACCCGCATGAACAGGGCCAGCAGCGTGCCGCCGAAGCCGAAGCCGAGCAGGACCTCGTAGGCCTTCTCGCCGAAGATGATGAAGATCGCCGTGCCGCCCAGCAGCCCCAGGCCGTCCGTGAGCATGCCCGTGATCGTGCCGGTGCGGTAGCCCAGCTGCATCGCGTTGCCGTAGCTCGTCCGCGCCGCGGCGGCCACGCGGAGGTTGCCCCGCACCGCCAGGTTCATGCCGACGAAGCCGACCAGCCACGAGAAGAAGGCCCCGACGAAGAACGCCGCCGCCCGCCCCACCTGCACCGCGCCGCTCGCCTGGGCGGTGAAGTAGAGGATCAGGGTCAGCAGGAAGATCAGCGGGAAGAGCGCCTTCGCCTGCCGCATGAGATAGGCCCACGCCCCCTCACGCACGGCGTCCGCCACCTCGCGCATCTTGGGCGTCCCCTGGTCCGCGCCCAGGACCTGCCCGACCAGCATCCCCGCGTAGCCGAGGCCCGCGACCGCGATCAACAGCGTCAGGATCAGGCCCACGCGCTCGGGCAGCTCGTAGTCCGTCAGCGGCTCGAACAGCTTGACCGAGTGCTCCTCCGCCGCGGCGATCGGCACCGGCGCCGGCGCGGCGGGAGCTGGGGCGGGGGCCGCCGCGGCGGGCGCGGCCGGGGCGGCCTCTTGCGCAGCGAGGTACGCGGGGCCCATGAACATCGCCGCCGTCATGGCCAGCGACCTGAAGCCAATGCAGGGGTGCATGATCCCTCTCTCCGGATTGTTTCAGAAAGTTTTCGCACCGTGGATTTCGATCGTCGATCGATCCGACGGGTGGTTCGGGGCAAAGCCGCCCAGGGCCCGTTGCAGGCCGGTGTCTCGCGAATCTGATTCGTCGCGGGGGGTGGCGTCCAGCCCGGTCTCGGCGGCATCGACGCCGCCGGCCGTAGGCCGGCTCCTCACCTTAATGTGTTCGTCGCACTTCGAGTCGATTCTTGAAGGGCGACGCCGTGATTCCTCTTCGATTAGACACGAGCTTATCCCCTTGTGGAAGGGGGATGGCGGGGAAATCGCGAGAATTTCCGGCGCGGGTCGCAGGCCGGCGTCGGCGAGATCACTGCAAGTCTAAATATCGGGATGCGTTGGGTTCCATGAAGGGGCGCCGGGCCCGCGCGGCCGGCCTCGCGTACGGGCCGGCCTGCACGTCGGACGAGCGCATTCGGCCCGTGAAGTTCGATGCCGGCCGGCAGGGGATCGGCCTCCTCGGTCGGGACGGCGACGGTTCCGATATGTTCGCCGAAGTCGGCGATGCGATGGAAACGTACGTTACGGCCGTCTCGGTCGAATTTCGCGAAATCTGTGGAATCGACGACGCGGCCGCCGTCGCCGACCACGTCCTCTCCGGGCCGCGGACTTCGAACGCGACGACGCCGGACGACCTCGCCAGGCTCTGCCGATCGCCGAGGTAGACGAACTGGAAGTAATGGATTCCCCGCGCGAACTCCTTCGAACGGAAGGCTGCGTCCGCGTAAAACCGGCCGTCGGGCGTGACCTGGACGAAGGCGAAGGGCCGGCCGTTGTCGAGGAAGAGCACCCCCCCGCTCAAGGGTGGATAGCCCTCGTACTCCGTGAGGCGGACCTGGAGTTCGACCCTGCCGTCGGCGTACTCGAAGGCGGAGGCGGCCATGTTGACGGTCCGCCTGGGGTTCTCGTAGGTCGACGCCATGCGGGCGGGGGCGAAGTCCGGGTCGCCCTCTTCATAGGAACCGATGGCTCGATAGAAGCCGGGTCGGGATCGGACGTCCTCCGGCGGCATGCCGGCCCCGCCCGCCTGCTCGACCGGCCAAACCGTCGCGGCGAACACGCCCGTCGGCTGGACGAACCAGCGTCCGGGGGACTTCAGGCCTGCGTACAGGCCCGCAAAGATCAGCGGGCGGGGACGCTCGACGACGAGCGTCACAGGCTCGGTTGTGGTGACCCGGCCCGCCTCGTCGACGACCTCGGCGCGGAAGCGGCGGCCCGATTCGGCGAAGCGGGCGGTGCCGCGGAGCCAGGGTCGGCCTTCGCCCTCGACGTCGACCCAGGCGAGCCCATCGTCGCTGACCTGCCAGCGGACGGAGCGGTAGGCGCCGCCGCCCGGCAGCCGGATCGTGAAGGTTTCGCCCGCCACGGCCATGACGGTCCCCGGGGCCTCGACCGCGAACGGCGGCGGGACGATTTCCGGATCGGGAGCCGGGGGAGGCTTCGGCGTGGGGGCCGTCCCCGGGAGCGGGGCCGCCAGACCGGTCGCCACGGACTCCCCGGGCGGCTTCACGACCGTGCGGTGGACGCCCGACGAAGCGGCGGCCGTCCGTGGGTCGCCGAGGTAGACGAACTGGAAGTAATGCGGGCCGGCGGAAAGCCGGACCGTCGTCGAGGCCACGACGCGACCGCCGACGACCGCCACCTGCACGAACGCGAAAGGGACGCCCCCGTCGAAGAAGACGACGCCCCCGCCTGGAGCCGGGCCGGTCCCGGACGAATCGAGGACCGCCGTGATCGTCGTCGCCGCGCCGAGCGTCGCCTCCGCCGGCGTCTCCGCGTTCAACGTGGATCGGTTCCTCTCGACCCAGAGGGTCCGCACGTTGCTCGCCGGGGCCGAGACGTCGTCGCCCAGGTAGGAGACGCGCAGGTCGCGGGCCCCCGCCGCGGCCGCGCCGGGGATCGTGAAGACGGCCCGGCCGTCGACCAGCGCGGCCTCGTAGGGGCCGAAGTCGGACGACGGCCAGTACGATTCCAGACGGACGATCCCGGTGGGCGTCGGCAGGCCGGGGACGGCCGCGTCGACCCGGACCACCAGCGTGACCGGCGCCCCGACCGGGGCGGGATTGACGTTGAACGCCAGGGCGATCTGCGGCTCCGCGCGATCGGCCCGGAGCAGGGCGGGGAGGCTGGCGCGGGACGCGCCCGACTCGGGGTCGACGAACACGACCCGGAAGAGGTCCCCGGCGTCGGCCGCCCTGATTGAGAATTGCAGGGTCGAGCCCGTCAAGCCGCCGGAGGAAGTCGTCCGCACCTCGCCGGCGGCGTCGCGCCAGGAGGCTCCGCCGTCGTCGCTGGCCTGCCACCGGGCCTCCAGGCCCGGGGCGTCGGCCGCGGCGTAATACGTCGCCGGCCGGCCGACGATGAGGTCCTGGGGGAACGGGCCCTCCACGACGTCGAACCCGTCGACGAGGTCGAACGCGTAGATCGCGCCACTGCGGCCCCGCGCGCCGTCCCTCGCGTCCGAGACGACGACGAACCCGTCGCCGGTGAGCGCGGCACCCAGGCCGAACAGCATTCCCGACGGTTCCTCGAGGGGGGTCTTGCGAGGTCCGGGCACCCAACCCGACTCGGAACGCCGGAAGACGATCGCCACGCCCCGGGTGTCCTCTCGGTCGATCCAGGCGCCGAACGCGGTCGTCAACGCGACCGAGCCGTCGTGGTTGACGTCGATCGCCTCGCCGACGTCCCAGACGCGCCACTCTTCCGGGATGCCGAGGTAGCCCGACCGCTCCCACCCCGCCCCGACGCGAGAGAGGACCAGGATGCCCTGCGGCCCGCCGTTCCGGGTCACGGCCCCGCCCACGAACGCCGTCGAGCCGTCGCCGCTGATCGCCACTGATCTGCCCAGGATCCCGCCCACCCAGACTCCGGGCTCGGCCCGGAGCTGCGCCTGCCGGACCCATCCCGTTCCGGAGTCGGCGTAGATGAGGGCGGCGGAGCGGTATTCGTAGAGGATCCCGTTGACGGGAGCCCCCACGACCAGCGTCGCGCCGGCCGCGTCGAGGTCCAGGCTCGCGCCGAAGGAGTTGTCCGGGAGGTCTTCGGGCTTGGGGATGACGCCGGCACGCTCCCAGTCGACGCCGCTCCTCTTGAACGTCGCGATCCCGAGGCCATGGCCGACCCAGTCGCGCTCGACCGCCACGATCACGGCCCCGTCGGCCGAGACCGCAAGGGGGCCGACGAGGCGGGCGGCGTGGGAGTCCTCCGCCGCCGAGAACGTCCCCGCGATCGACCATTCGGATTCGTCGCGGATGTAGACCGAGAAGCTCGACGCGTCCCCGACGACCAGTGTCGAGCCATCGTCGCTGACGGCCACCGAAGCCCCGAACTCGTAATGACCGGAATCCGGGACGATCACGGCCGTTTCGACCCAGGCGCCGCCGGACCGCTCGAAGACCCGGACCAGGCCGGGCGTGGCACTCCCTTCGCGCGGCTCTCGCGGCGTGCCCACGACCATGAGCCGGCCGTCGGGCGTGGCGTCGAGCGCGGGGTAGGCGAACCAATCGTGGAAGACGGCCGGCGTACCCGTCTGCACGTACGGGTCGACGACCAGCGGGTAGACGGCCTCGGCGTCGTCGACGAGGATCGCGATCCTCGGGCTCCCGGGCGCGGCGACCACGGTCATGGTCGCGGGGATCGACCGGCCCTCGGCGTCGTAGGCGATCAGGCCGCCGTAGGTGGCGACGGGCGAGCCGTCGGGGCGCGACAGGGCGACGGAGGTCCCGCCCGGCTCGGGAGTCGCCGCCAGGCCGCCCACGTCGAGGACGATCGTGAGCAGGCCGTCGGCCGGCGAGTCCTCAGGCCGGGCGTCGAGCGTGAAGCCCTGCTGGAGGCCGAGCGGGCCGTTGACGTACCACTGCGTCACCGCGCCGTGGTCGTACTCGACCCGGTTGGCCGCCGTCGCGACGGTCGCCGCGCCGAGCGGCCGGATTTCGTCGCCGTAGCCGAGGCCCGCCACGGTCAGCGTCCAGGAGTCCGCGCCGGCGGCGATGCGGAAGCCGTCGGCGGCGACGGTCGCGGCGTAGGCGTTGGCGGGGTTCGCCAGCGCGTACACCTCAGGGCCCGCCGCCACGGCGACGTAGGACCGGTCTTCGCGTCCGAGCGACTCCGAGGCGGCGTAGCGGGCCTCGATGGGCATTCCCGCCGACAGGCCCGCCGCCGGCGCCCGCCGACCCTCCAGAGGCTCGAGGCCCGGCCGGAGCCGACGCCTCGCGGCCGGCGGCCCCCCGGCTCCGAGTCTCTCGAATCGTGAAATCGGCCGCGTCCCGCTCGGTGGATTCTTCATCGTCGATGTTTCGGCCCAGAGAGGGGGCGGGCCCTCGTCCCGCCGTCGGGGGCTCATCTCGGTCGTCGCCTCGCGACGCCATCGTGCCACCACGGGGGCAAACTAACATCCAGCCCGACGCGTCGCCAGTTGACGGCGCGAACTTGCCGCGCCGTGGACATGGGCGGCGTCTCCGCCCGAGGCTCCTCCATCGACGATTCGGCTAACCCTCTCATGCGGCCCCGAAACGGGACCGCCTTCGGCCGGAAGCCCCCCGTCGACCGCATCGCGGCGAACGCGGGGAGCGTCGGCCCGCTGGGATCGCTCGCCGTCTGCGAGGCGAGCGACGGCGTGGCGGCGGGCGGCGTGATCGTCAGCTTGTACAGCGGCGACGACGAGGCGTACGTCCCGGGGTTGCCGAGGTAGACGAGCTGGAAGTAGTGGTCCCCGGGAGCGAGCCCGGCGGTCGCGAAGGTGGCCGTGATCCGTCCTTCGGCGTCGACGGAGAGCTGCTCGAAGGCGATCGGCCGGCCGCCGTCCATGAACATGACGCCGCCCCCCGGCGTCGCCACGGTCCCCGAATGCCCCAGCACGGCCGTCAACCGCACGAGGGAGCCGGCCGTGGCGGTGGCCGGAATCTCGGCCGTCAGGGTGGACGTCCCCCGCACGACGGCGAGGGGCGCGGCGGCGGACGCCGCGCCGTATCTCAGGCCGTCCCCGCCGTACGAAGCCGTCGCGACGTGGCCGCCCATCGCCAACGTTGTGGGGATCGAGAAGGTCGCCATGCCGTCGACGAGCGCGGCGGTCAGTCGGAACGTCCCGACGGTCAGCTCGACGTCCCCCTCGGGCGGGGCGTCAGTCGTGGCCGACCTGGCGACGACGGTGACGACCAGGGGGTCGCCCACCCGTCGCGGGTTGTCCCGGACGCCGAGGGCGAGTCCGACCTGATGCTCGACGACGGTCAGCGTCGCCGGCTCGGACGCCGCGACCACGCCGCCCGCCGTGCGAAAGACCGCGCGGAAGCGCTTCCCGGAGTCGGCCAGGGCAGGGCGGATCGTGAGGACGACGTCGTCGGCGCCCGCGATGTCCGCCCACCCGCCCCCGGCGTCGCTCGCCTGCCAATGCACGGACGCGAACGTCCCGTCGGCCTGGGCTGTGAAGGTCGCCGGTGCGTCCGCCAGCACGGTCTGGTCGGCGGGGCCCGCGATCTCCAGGCCGCCCCTCGCGTCGCGATAGGCGTAAACGACGCCTCGCGAACGGCCGTTGACGATGCTGGGGCGGAAGGCCGTGATGAAGAATAACCCGCCGCTCGCGACCATCGTCGCGCCGAAATTGTCGCCCGCGAGCCCGTCGGCGGCCGTCAGCCTCGCGACGTGCGACCAGGTCCCGCCCGAACGTTCGAAGACGTGGACGGCGCCGCGATTCGCCGCGCCCGAGACGGTCGCCTCGTGGGCCCCCGCGAGGATGGTCGCCCCATCGGGGCTGAACGCGAGCTTCGCGCCCGCCGACGTCCCGGCCCCGATCGGGTCGGCCGAATCCGGGTCGGGGGCGGTCAAGGCGGCGGTCAGGCTCCAGGTCGAGCCGGAGCGATCGAAGACGAGCAAGGCGGGCCTCGCCGCGGCCGGGGCGGCATCGACCCGCGCCCCGGCGACCAGGGCGCTGCCGTCGGGGCTGAGCGCGGCCCGGCCCGTCAGGCCCAGCACGCCGGGGTGGTGGCGCGAGTCCAGGAGGAAATCCCGGGTCCATCCCCCCGCGGCCGTCGAGTAGACCGCCGCGAGCCCGCCGGGCGTCGTCAAGGTCAGCGCGGTGACCAGCAGCGTCGCGCCGTCGGCGGCCAGCTCGACGCCGACCGTCATGTCGACCGAGGCGGTCGTCCCCTCGGCCGGCTCCAACTCGGCCTGCTGGGACCAGACGCCGGATTCGTGGACGAAGACGTAGGCCGAGACCTTGTTCGCCAGCTGCGCGACGCCCCCGCCGCGTTCGGCCCCCACGGCGATCGTCCGGCCGTCGCCGCTGACGGCCACCGAGTAGCCGAAGCGGTCGCTCGCCCGGCCGTCGGACGCGGTCAGAGTCTGGACGAGGGCCCCATTCGTCGCCGGTGCGGGCGTAGACGTACACGGCGCCCTGCGAGGCGCGGCCGTCCACGGCCGTCAGCGGCGCCCCCACGGCCAGGGTCGAGCCGTCGGCGCTCAGGGCCACTTCGAAGCCGAAGCGGTCGGCCCCGACGGCCGAGAAGTGGGCCGCCCGAACCCAGGCGTCCCCCGAGCGGACGTAGATCGACGCCGAGCCCTTGCCGCCCGATCCCGCGATCACCTCGTCATACGCGCCGACCGCGAGCACGGCGCCGTCGGCCGAGGCGGACAGGGTCAGCCCGAAGCCGTCGTCGAGGCCGGCGGTCAGCGTCGTCAGCAGGGCGAACGGCTCGCCCGTCGCGCCGGCCGGATCGAACGTCGAGGGCGACCCGGGGGGCGAGCCCGACGTCGTCGCGGGGGCGGCGGGGGCCCCGAGCGGCGTCGCGAGACCGGGCTGGACGGTCGAGCCCGCGGGCTTGATCGTCATGCGATAGACGCCCGACGAGGCGGCGTAGGTCCGCGGGTTGCCCAGGAAGACGAGCTGGAAGTAGTGTTCGCCCTCGGCGAGTCGAGCCGTGCTCAGGGCGACGGCGTAGCGGCCGTCGGCCTGAAGCGAGAGCTGCACGAAGTCGATCGGGCGGCCGCCGTCCAGCAGGATGACGCCCCCTGGGCTCGGGTGCCCCTGCGGCATCCACTGGTCGACATGCGCGGTCAGCGTCGTCGGGGCCCCCCGCGCCGCCTCACGAGGGATCTCGACCGCGATCCGGCCCGCCCCCCGCTGCACGACGAGCGGATCGAGCGCGGCGGCGACGGGCGCCGTGAAGGCGTCGCCGTCGTAGGAGGCGTCGAACGCGTAGGTCCCGGGATCCAGCGTGTCGGGGATCTGGAAGACCGCCTGGCCGGCGACGAGCACCCCGGCGAGTTGCAGCGGCCCGATGGAGACGCGCGTCAGGCCCCCCGAGGGCGGGGTGCGGCCGGGCTCGCCCGAGGCGACGCGCACCGTGACCGTCATCGGCTCGCCGATGCTCCGGGGGCTGGCGCTCGGCGTGACCGCGATCGTCGACGCCGCGCGCGACAGGCCCAACGTCGCCGGATCGGTCGGAAGCGGGTCGCCCGGGTCGGCCAGGAAGACCGCGCGGAACCGGCGGCCGTCCTGGCCCGGGGCGGTCGCATAGCTGTACCAGGTGCGGGTCGCGTCGGCCACGGTGACGGTCCTGTCGCCGTCGGGCAGGTCCGACCAGTTCGCGCCGCCGTCGTCGCTGGCCTGCCACCGCACCGTCAGGCCGGGGGCGTCGGCCGCCGCCTGGAAGACGACCGCCTGGCCGACGCGGGCCTGCACCGGGACGGGCTGCTGGACGATCGAGAAGCCCGCCGGCGCCAGGCGGACCTCCAGCAGGTCCAGGGACGGCCGCAGCCGACGCCTCGCGGACGATCGCTTCGGATTCCGGATGAAACTCATGGTGGCCGCTTGAGATGGTTGGTCGTCGAGGGTCTTCACGCTCCGCCGTCGTGTCAGCCGGCTCGGCCGAGGACTTGTGCGAGAGAGGCCCCACTCGCCGCGCCGGACTCGGTCTCGATCCTAACATGGCGTCAAGCACGCTGTCATCCGGCGGGTGGGTTTGCCTGGCGGATCGGCCCGGCCCCATTCCCGGGATTGACATTCTCGGAAAGCGGGGCGTCGATTAGGATTCGCCGATCCTTCGGGACAGGGATCATTCTCACGGACGAGACGACCCCGGCGCCTCCGCGTCGCGAGGAGTCCGTCCGTCGGCAGCGGAGACTCCTCGGATCATGGCGCACCCCGACGAACCCGGCCTGGTGACGGCCCCGCGAGTCCTTCGTGATGGGGGCGATGCGAGCCCGACCGGCGGCGATCCGTCGCCCCGGCCTTGGGAACGTCGGCTGTTGATGCTCATGGCCGTCCTGATGGTCGCGTTCTCGGCGCCCCCGCTGGTCAACCTGTTCCGGGGCGAGCCGAACAAGGATTACAGCCTCTGGTATCAGGTCGGCGCCGCCGTGCGCGAGGGGCTCGAGGTCTATCCCGACCCGGACTCGAACCGGCTCTTCCCGTTCATGTATCCGCCGTCGGCCGCGGCGCTGCTGGGGTACGTCAGCTACGTCGGGCCGTATGCGACGGGGGTCTTGCTGGTCCTGGTGCACTCCGTCGCCTGGCTGGGGGCCGTGATCCTCTCGGTCCGGCTGGCGACCGGCGGCGGGGCGAGGGGGCGGAACCCCCTTTTGTATCTGCTGCCGTCGCTGGTGATCATCGCGCTCATCCACAACACCTACCTGCTCGGCCAGCCGAACCTGACGCTGCTGACGCTCCTGCTGGGTGCCTTCGCCTGCCTGCGGGCGGGGAAGGACGGCTGGGCGGGGACGCTGGTGGCGACGGGCGCGGCGATCAAGGCGTTCCCGATCCTGGCGCTGGGCTACTTCGTCTACCGGCGACGCTGGCGGGCTTCGGCCGCGACGGTCGTCGCGCTGGCGGCCTGGCTGCTGGTCGTGCCGCTGGCCTTCCGCACGCCCGAGCAGGCCGTTCGCGACGTGAAGGTCTGGGCCGGCGGGATGCTGTTCACCTACAACAAGCAGGGGATCGCCCAGCGCCCCTTCCGGTCGTACAGCTACAAGAACCAGTCGATCATGGCGATGGCGCATCGCCTGCTCCGCGACGTGCCGGCCGACGGCGAGGCCGTGCTGGCGAAGCGGATCGGCAAGATCCGCCGCGACCGCAAGCTCGGCGGCCCGGACGCCGCCCGCGCCGACGGCTCCCTGGACCTGAAGGCGATGCTGGAAGGGCCTTCGCAGGGCCAGGCCGCCGTCGCCGCCGCGTTCGAGGGGATCGAAGAGGACCTCAAGAAGGCCTGGCGAGTCAACGTCGCCTCGCTGGACTTCCGGGCCGTCACGCTCGCCACGCTCGGCGGCATGGCCGCCCTGAGCCTCTTCACGCTGGCCGCCTGGCCCCGCGAGCGGGCCCGCACGGCGCGGACCGACGCGATCGAATTCGCGATGGTGACGACCCTGATCGTCATGTTCTCGCCCCTGTCGTTCAACTACGCGTTCGTCTGGCTCATCTACCCGATGACCGTCGCGCTGCACGAGGCCCTGGAACACCCCGCGGCCGACCCGCGCCGCCGGGCGTTCGAGCGCGTCGGGCTCGCCGCGATCCTGCTCGGGCCGGCGACGGCCGTGGCCTTCCCGCTCGCCGCTCAGGCCTACGGCAACCTTTTCGTCCCCGCCACGCTCCTGGTCCTGACGCTCGGCGCCAAGCTGTTCCGCATCCGCCGCGAGGCCGTCGAGGGCCCGCCCCTCGCGACCCTGCCCGCCGACGACGGCGGACCGATCGCCCGCGCGGACGCCCAGGCCGCCTGAGCGACGCCCCCCGGCGGACGAGACCGGGAAACGGCTGGGTCGAAAAAGCGCCGGAAGCTCCTTGAAAGTTCGCTGTTCGCCGCGACAATGGGTCCCCGTGCGCGAGGCCGGCGAGGCCTCGCGTGGGTCGATCGATCGACGACGGGGCGAGGCCGACGGCATGAACGCCTGGGTCCAGATCGCGGTCGGACTGGCTTCGTCGTACCTGGCGGCGACGCTTTCGGAATCGTTCCTGCACCGCACGGTCGGCCACGCCGGCCCCCGTCTGAGGCGGGCCTGGGCGCGACGGCCCCGGCTCTGCGGCCACCTGCTCCGCGCGCACTACCGGCATGCGGTGGTCCATCACGGGCTCACCTTCGCGCGGGACCACGTGACGCAGTTCCTCGACGACGAGGATAAGGCGAGGGTCGACGCGATCATCGAGCCGCGCGGCGACCCGCTGATCCAGCGGGAGCGGTACGGGCTCTCCGTCGGCCTTCGGGGCTTCCTGACGTACAACGGGGCGGTCTGGCCGCTGATCCCGGCCCTCGCCCTCGGCGTCGGCCCCTGGGCCGCCCTCGCGGCGCTGCCCATCCCGCTGGCGGCCCCGTTGCTGTCGATGTTCATCCACCCGTATCTGCACCTGCCGCATCGCGAGGCGTTGAGGCGGGCCCCGCGGCCCCTGGCCTTCCTCCTCGACACGGCCTACTTCCGCTCCGTCGCTCGCCACCACTACCTGCACCACGCCTACCCCCGGTCCAACTTCAACCTCCTGCTGGGGGGCGATCGGCTGTTGGGGACGCACCGCCGACCGACGGCCAAGGACCTGGACGCGATGGCGGCCCTGGACATCCCCGCGCGATGATCCGGTCGCCGAGGGCGCAACCGACATGTATCGGCTTTCCGGGCGTCTTGGGATTGCCTTTTTTCGGGGGTTCGCCAAGAATGCCGCGACCTGCTGGTGATGCACCTCCCATGCTGAAGGCGGCCCGCAACGGGCCGTGCTGGATCAGGCTTCAGGAAGCAAGGCGCGTGAAAAGCGTCGGGCGGAGATGAAGGCGCGGGCCGAGCGCGAGGACGCCGGCCCCGGTTCGCGGGCTGTACAGGGATGACGCCGCGGGCCGGATGCGGGGGGTGAGCGGAAAAAGGGCTGGCTGGCAAGGCAAGGAGGCGATGCCCATGGCACGCTGGTTCGTCGATCGTCTACCGCAGCGTGGGATCCCCTCGGTGAGCCTCCGACGGCTGCTCCCCGGGGCGCAGTTCGTGGGATGTCCCGACTGGGAGGTCACCGGATGCGCCGTGGACCACCGCCGGCTCGACCCGGGCCAGGTGTTCGTCGCCGTCCGCGACGCCCGCTACGACGGCCACGGCCACGTCCGCGAGGCGCTCGACCGGGGCGCGGCGGGGGTCGTCGTCGAGCGCGAGGTCCCCGAGGCCGGCCGGCTCCAGGTCGTCGTCGACGACGCCCGCGAGGCCCACTCGCGGATCTGCCAGGCCCTCGCCGGCGACCCCTCGTCGAAACTGGCGATGCTCGGCGTCACCGGCGTCCACGGCAAGACGGTCGTCGGCCTGATGGCCCAGGCCATCCTCGAAGCGGCCGGCGTTCGCTGCGGCCTGGTCGGCGGCGCGGGCTGGTCCGACGGCTTCGTCTCCCGGCCGATGGGCGCGGGGCTCGCCGAGCCCGGCTCCGAGCCGACGGGCGCCTGGCCCGGCGGCGCCGCCGGCCTGGCGTCGATCCTCTCGCACATGGTCGAGCAGAAGTGCGAGGCCGGCGTGATCGAGGTCGGGGCCGAGGCCCTGGAGGCCCGCCGCCTCGAAGGCGTGACCTTCCAGGCCGCCGTGGCGACCGACCTGACCCTCCCCCCCGGCTTCCCCGTCGAGGCCGGCCTCCGCAAGCGTCGGGCGAAGGCCCGGCTCTTCCGCAAGATCGCCCCCGGCGGCGCGGCCGTCGTCAACGACGACGACCCCAACGCCGAACTCCTCGGCGGCCTGAACCTGGACGCCCGCCGCGTGAGCTTCGGCCTGGAGCGGCCCGGCCGCGTCGACGTCTCGGCCGTGATCGAGCGCCTCGACGCCTCGGGCTCGCGGTTCGTCCTCCAGGGCTTCGACCGCGCCCGGACCGTCGACCTCCGCCTGGTCGGGCCCCGACACGTCAGCCACGCCCTGGCCGCCGCCGCGCTCGCCTGGTCGCTCCACCTCGACGTCGACGCCGTGGCGGCGGGGCTGGAGAGCGTCTCGTGCGTCGCGAACCACCTGGAGGCGGTCGACGAGGGCCAGGACTTCGACGTCCGCATCGACGGCGCCCAGACCGCCGCGCCGCTGGCCCAGGCCCTCGCCGCGCTGAAGTCGGTCTCCGCCGGCCGCATCCACCTCGTCCTCAGCGCCGAAGGGGGGCAGGACCGAGCGACCCGCCGGGCGCTCTCCCACGTCGCCGAGACCTCGGCCGACCGAGTGGTGCTGACCCTGGGCAACCCCCGCGCCGAGGATCCCGACCTCGTCCTCGACGACGTGCTGGGGGGCTTCCGCCGGCCGGGCAAGGTCCAGGTCGAGCCCGACCGCCGGCGCGCCATCGAGGCCGCCCTCTCCGACGCCCGCGGCGGGGACGTCGTCCTGATCGCCGGCAAGGGCCGCCACGCCTACCAGATCTTCGCCGACCGGGTCTCCCCCTTCGACGACTTCGCCGTCGCCCGCCGCGCCCTCCTCGGCCGCCGCGCCCGCTTCAACTCCTCGCGCTCCGCCTGAGCCCCGACGAACCGACCGCCCTCACATCGCCCGACGGCCGGAGGCCCCCATGCCCCCGGCCGTTCGCACGCGCCTCGGGCCCTCATGCGAACTCGGCGTGGTATGATCGGCCTCGTCGGGGCGGGTCGACGCCGAGCGGCGTCCGGGGCGGAGGACGGCGATGGGCGTCCGGATCAACATGCTGATCGATCACGATCTGGCCGATTTCCGCGACGTCGGGGAGGTCCTCGCGAGGCTCCACGCCGCGTCCGGCGCCGCGCGGTCGTTGGAGGAGTTCTGGCGGGCGACGGAGCCCGATCACCTCCCGGACCCGCTCCGATCGTGGGAGGCCGACCCGGAAAACCCCCGCCGGCCGGGCCTGCGGACCTTCAACGGTCCCGGGCGTCTCTTCCTGACCGTGACGGCCGCCGCGATGCAAGTGCGATGCGGGGGCCGGTGGCGGGCCCTCGTCGCCGACGAGCCGCTGCGGCGGGCCCACCTGGACGCCTTCCGCTCGATCGCCCGTGGCCTCGGGGCCGGCTTCCTGGCCCTGCACGCCGACTCGGACGACGTGGACGAACTCCTCAGGGACGGTCGGCCCGCCTGGGAGTGCGTCCTCCGGATGGAGTCGCTCTGGGGGCCGCCGGAACGGGGCGTCGAGTGGCTCGACGCCGAGCCGGGCGAGGGCGGGGCGACCTGGCTCCCGAGCCACGCGTGGTTCCTGGAGGACGTCCAGGGCGGGCCCTGACCCGCCCCCCGGCGCGACGCGGCCGGAGAGGGCGGATGCCGACGCCCATCCTCACTCCGCGTCGTCGGGGAGGTTCAGGATCTGCCCGACGACGAGGTGAGCCGGGTCGTCGACGACGTCGCGGTTGAGGTCGAGGATCTCGCGGGCGCGGCGCGAGTCCCCGAGGCGGTCGCGGGCGATGGAACGCAAGGTCTCGCGGGCGCGGATCTTGTGGACGGGGCGGCTCTCGGCGCGACGAGTCACCGTCGTCGGCTCGTCCAGGTCTTCGCGGGGCGAGATGCGGCGGCGGTCGCGGTCGTCGCGATCGGCGACGCGTTCGGTCGAGGGATCGGAGACCGGCAGGTTCAGCTCGCCGTCGTTCCGGCCGGAGCGTCGGACGGCCGGCGCGGCGTCGGCCTGGGCGGTCCGCGTCGGGGCGGTCTCGGGCTCGGCCGGGTCGCGGTTGCGGGCGGAACGGCCGCCCGGCGGGTCGATGAACGCCGGGTCGAGATCCTCGGGGGGCGGGATCCGGACGACGGCCCCGACGTACAAATCTTCCAGGCGCTGGAACTGGTCGGCGTTGGCCTTGCCGAGCGCGCGGTAGTAGCGTCCGGAGGCGTAGTGGGTCCGCGAGATGGTCCAGAAGTTCTCGCCGGGCTGGACCTTGTGGAGGACCGTCTCCATCCGGCCCTCGTCGCGCCGGGCCGAGGCCGGGTCGACGGCCGGCGGGGCGGCCGCCGTCGGGACGGGTGCCGCCGACGCGCTTCCTTCGGAGACGAACCGGAGGGGCTCCTCGGCTTCGAGATCCCGACGTTCGCCGAGCGGGTCGGCGTCCCGGCCGGGACGCGCCTCGAAATCGGCGTCGGTCAGGTCGAGGTCCCCGGGGTCGAGTTTCGGCTCGCCGGCGCTGTGCTTGATCGGCACCCAATCGCCGTCGGGCGGCTCGGCCGTCCGGCCGCGGTCCGGGGCCGGATCGGCGTTGGGGAGCGGATCGCCCCCCCCGCGGAGCGTCGTCGGATCGGACTCGGGGACCCGCCCAAGCGGAGGGACGTCGGTCGGGGGCGTCGTACCAGTCGTCGGGTTGCTCGGCAGCGGAAGCGGTAAGGGCACGGGCACCGGCACGGGGGCCGCATCGGCCGGCGGGGCCGGGGCCGACTGGGGAAGGCCGATGGCCGCGGGAGCGGCGGAATCGGCCGCGGGAGCCTCGGGGGCCGCGTCGGCCACCGCGGGGAGGTCGAGCGCCCCCGGCGCCTTCGGCGTCTCGGCCGGGGCGGAGGCCGCCGGCGGTTCCGTCGCGGGCTTGGTCGGCTCGGGGGCTGCGCCGAGGTCGGTCGGAGCCGGATGAGCCGCGGGGGCCGGGGCCGGCTGTTTCACGTCTGCCGCGGGCGAGGGGGCGGTGCCCTGGTCGGCCGCGGGGGCGGGGAGGGGGGCTGGGCCGAACGAGGGCTCTTTGGGCTCATCGAGTGGTGCGGGTGCGGGGGCCGCCTTGGGCTCCTCGGCGTCCGGCTCCAGGGCGGGTGCTGGCAGGTCGCCCTTGGGATCGAGATCGGCCCTGGCGAGCAGCATCGACGCCCCCGCCGGCGCGGGGAGCGCGGGTTCGTCGAGATCCGGCGCGGGGGGCTCGCCGGGCGAGGGCTCGTCCATCGCCGGCAGGGCGGGGAAGCCGAGCTCGCCCAGGGCGCTCGTGCGTTCCACCTCGTCGGTGGCCGGCGCCGGCGCGGGAGCCTCGGCGACCGCTTCCGAGGCGGGAGCCGGGGGCTCTGCCTCCTGCGAGGTCTCCGCTGCGACCTTTTCGGGGAGGCGCGGCTCGTCCCCCGGCCGATCCGTGTTCGATGCGGCCGGCGATGGCTTGGGGCCGGGGAGCTGGACGGTCGGCGACTTGCCGGACTTCAGCGAGAGCACGCCCGCGAGGACCAGGACGGACAGGGCGGAAGCGGCCGAGGCGCGGGGATACGCCCAGGCCAGGCCCGCGACCCGGCCGGCCGCGAACGACGCCGCCTTCCCGCAGGCCCCGGCGACCGCGACGGCCCCGTGCAAAACCTTCGCCATGGCGGCCGGCGACCTCGCCGCCTTCGCCTCGGCTTCGAGCGCCGATCCGTCCGCAGCCTCGTCGTGGTCCGCGTAGCCCGTCGTCGCGCCGGCCGGGGCGTCGGGCTCGGCGTATGCGTAGGCCTGCGCCTGGTCGTCGAGGTAGGCCGGGGCGTGGTCGACCGCGTCGGGCGTCAGGGCCTGGGGCTCGTCGGGGTCGGGATAGCTTCCTGGTTCGACCATCGTTCGGCCACCCTTAGTTTGGCGCTGCGGGCGCGGGGGTTGACGGCCGTTTCCTCGGCCGTCGCGGTGACGGGTTTCTTGGTCAGGACGGCCCACCTCGGGTCGTTGCGGAACGCCCACTTCACGCGTCGGTCTTCCAGCGAGTGGAAGCTGATGATCGCGGCGCGACCCCCGGGGGCGAGGATCTCGGGCAGCTCCGCCAGGATCGCGTCGAGGTGCTCCAGCTCGTCGTTGACCAGGATGCGGAGGGCCTGGAAGACCCGGGTCGCCGGGTCGATCGGGCCGTGCCTGAGCTTCCCCGGGATGCACCGCCGGACCAGCTCGGCGAGCTGTCCGGTCGTGGTCAGGGGCTCGGCGTCCCTCGTCTCGACGATCCGCCGGGCGATCCGGCGGCTGAACCGTTCCTCCCCGAATTCGAAGAACGCCTTCGCGAGGTCCTCGGCCGAACTCTCGGCGAGCAGCTCGGCGGCGGTGGGGCCCTCGGAATCGGCGTCGAACCGCATGTCGAGCGGCCCGTCGGCCCCGAAGCTGAACCCGCGATGCCGCCAGGCCAGCTGGTCCGACGAGAGCCCCAGGTCCAGCAGCACGCCGTCGACCGCGCCGGCCTCGATCCCCAGCCCGGCCAGCCGTCGCCGCATCGCGCTGTA
Organism: Paludisphaera soli; assembly: GCF_011064595.1. Taxonomy (GTDB): domain Bacteria; phylum Planctomycetota; class Planctomycetia; order Isosphaerales; family Isosphaeraceae; genus Paludisphaera; species Paludisphaera soli. The sequence continues at coordinate 144,752 of NZ_JAALJI010000004.1, forward strand.
GGGGGCGTGGACCAGGTCGACCGGCAGGCCGGCGACGGCCGCGCGGGCCAGTTCCAGCATCTCGCGGTCGCGGTCGAAGCCGACGACCCGGCCCGCGGCGCCGACCCGGCGGGCCAGCGCGGCGGTGTGGCCGCCGGCCCCGGACGTGCCGTCGACGAGGATCGACCCCTCGCGGGGCGCGAGCCACTCGACCACCTCGTCGATCAGGACGGGGCGATGGACGGCCCTGGGCCTCCGCTCCGGCTCGGCTCCTCCCGCTGGCTCCTCGGGTGACACGGCCTGGACGCTCGTTTCCGTTTGAAATGACGACGCCCGTCCCGTCGCCGGGATGGTGCGCCGGAATCTAACCGACCGCCCGATCCTGTCAACCCCGACGCCCCGACGGGCGTCCGGCCGCGGCGGACGATCACTCCTCATTCATCATAAGATCGTCGCCCCGACCGCGCCTCTTGAGGCCAAGTCGCCGGCGCCCCGCCCTCGCGTCGATTCCACTGGCCTTTCCGACGAGGGCCGCGATCGGATAGGATCGCCAGGCAGGGGTCGAGCGGCGCCGTGGCCGGACGAGACGTGGACCAGGGACGGCGAAGCCGAGCTGTTTGATCGCGGCCGACGCGGCCGAGGCGAGTGCATCATGACGCGACGTTCTCGAGGGCGCGAAGTCGCCCTCCAGGTGCTCTATCAGCTCGAGCAGAACTCGGGCGTCATGACGGCCGACGTCCGTCGCTTCATCGACCGCCGCCTCCTTCGGGACCGGCCCCTCGTCGAGTTCACGACCGGGCTGATCGAGGGCGTGCGGCAGAACCAGCCCCAAATCGACGAGGCCATCAAGCAGGTCGCCGAGAACTGGCGGCTCGACCGCATGGCCGCCATCGACCGCAACATCCTCCGGCTCGGCGCCTTCGAGATCCTCCTGGGCTCCGACGTCCCCGCCAAGGTCGCCATCAACGAGGCCCTGGAGCTGGCCAAGCGCTACAGCACGGCCCAGTCCAGCCGGTTCGTCAACGGCATCCTCGACAAGGTCCTCCAGCTCCAGGCGCCGGCCTCCCGGTCCGGGGCCGAGCCCGAGAGCGAGCCCGACGTCGCGGCCGAGACCCAGCCCGGTCCCGAGTCCTCGCCGACGACCGCCGGGGAAGGCCCCGCCGCGTGATCCGCCGCGACGCCGACCTGCACGTCCACACCACCCACTCCGACGGCGCCTGCTCCCCGCGCGAGGTCGTCGTCGCCGCGGCGCAGGTCGGGCTCGCCGCCCTGGCGATCACCGACCACGACACCGTCTCCGCCCTGCCCGACGCCCGCGACGAGGCCGCCCGGCTGGGCGTGGAGCTGGTCCCCGGCGTGGAGCTGACCTGCGAGTACGAAGGCCGGGAGGTCCACCTCCTGGGCTACTTCTTCCGCGACCATCCCGACCTGACGGCCGCCGTCGACCGGCTCCGGGCCGAGCGCGTCGGCCGGTTCGCCGCGATGGCCGCGAAGCTCGGCGAGCTGGGCCTGGTCGTCGACCTGACGGCCCTCCGCCGCTGCTTCCCCCGGGCCGTCCTGGGCCGGCGGCATCTGGCCGAATACCTGTTCCGGACTAAGCAGACCCAGACCGTCCGGGAGGCCTTCGACCGCTTCCTCGCCGACGGCAAGCCGGCCTGCGTGGTCAAGGAGCGGCTCGACGCCTTCGAGGCGATCGCCCTGGTCCGCGCGGCCGGCGGCGTCGTCTCGTGGGCGCACCCGCCGTTCAACCTGAAGCTCGAATCGCTGCGGACGCTCACCGGGGCCGGGCTCGGCGCGATCGAGACGGCCGGGCCGGGGATCCAGAACCGCGTCGGCCGCCGGTTCCGCGACTGGGCCGAGATCCTCGACCTCGTCCCCACCGCCGGATCCGACTTCCACGCCCCCGACCGCCCCGGCCGCCGCGTCGGCGCCGTCGCGACCCCGGACGCCGACCTCGAGCGCCTCCGCGGCCGGGCGACGGGCCCGCCGGGGCCGGCCTCGGCCTGACCGGCCCGGCGTGCTAAAATGGCTTCATCATCCCCGGGCCGCGCCCGAGGACGGCGACACTCGACCCGCAGGGAGACGAAGGGCGGACATGGCGATCAAAGGGATCCTGGAGCGGTTCAAGAAGGGGCTCGCCAAGACGGCGCAGCTGTTCAACGTACGGTCGTGGTTCGGCCGGAAGGTGGACCAGGCGTTCCTGGACGAGCTGGAAGGGCGGCTGATCCAGGCCGACGTCGGCGTGGCGGCGACCTCGCGGATCATCGAGTCGGTGCGCGAGGCGTTCGCCGACCAGACGGCCGACGAGAACCTCGTCGCGTTCGTGAAGGATCAGCTCAAGGAGCTGCTTCGCGACCCCAGCCCGGACGCCCTGACCGTCTCGGCCAAGAAGCCGAGCGTCTACCTGATCGCCGGCGTCAACGGCTCGGGCAAGACGACCTCGATCGCCAAGCTGGCGCAGCGTCTCCGTGACCAGGGCAAGTCCGTGGTCCTGGCCGCGTGCGACACCTTCCGCGCCGCGGCCGCCGACCAGCTCTCCATCTGGGCCGAGCGTTCCGGCTGCGAGATCGTCCGGGGCGCCCCGGGGGCCGACCCGGCGAGCGTCGCCCACGACGCCTGCCAGCGCGCCCTGGCGCGGGGGAGCGAGGTCCTGATCGTCGACACCGCCGGCCGGCTCCACACCCAGACCCACCTGATGCGCGAGCTGGAGAAGATCAAGTCGGTCGTCCAGCGGCAGATCCCCGGCGCTCCGCACGAGGTGCTGCTGGTGCTGGACGGCACGAACGGCCAGAACGCCATCCGCCAGGCCGAGGTCTTCACCAAGAGCATCGGCTGCACGGGGGTCATCCTGACCAAGCTCGACGGCACAGCCAAGGGGGGCGTCGTCGTCGCCGTCCGGCAGACGCTGAAGCTGCCGGTGAAGTTCCTGGGCGTGGGCGAGGGGATCGAAGACTTCCAGCCGTTCGACGCCGAGGCGTTCGTCGAGTCGCTCTTCTCCTGAGGGTCCCGCCCGAGGCCGCCCGCGATTGACAGATCGGGCGGAATGTGGATAACACGGTCGCCCCGCGACGCGTCCGGCGTCCGGCCCAGGGACGGGCCATGACGACGGGCGGTTCTCCCGACCGGGGCGGATCCGTGGAGGATGGATGGCGACCTTCCGCATCGACGCGCTCGGCAAGACGCCGGCCCGCCTTCGCTCCTGGCTCGACCGCACCCGCAAGGCGACGGCCGGACGCTCCGCGACCTCGCGGTTCGCCCTGCTGGCGCTGATGGCCGGCGGGATCGCCGCGGCCGGCGGCCTGGCCGCCTGGTCGATCGCGCCGGCCGATCGCGTCTATCTCGAATCGGGGCGGGATTTCCCGCGCGAGGACCTGGGGCGTGTGGGGCGGGCGCTGCGGGCCCAGGGGGTGGACTACAGGATCGAGGGCCGCCGCGTGAGCGTCGCCGGCCGCTCGTCGGTCGCCGCGGCCGCGATCCTCGCCAAGCTCGACCTCGGCCCGCGATCGCCCGGCGAGCTCCGCGAGAGCGCCGCCGCCGGCTCCTCCTTCTGGGAGTCGCCGCGCGAGAAGGAAGAGCGCGCCCAGCGCGAGAACGCCAAGCTCTTCGAGGCGATGATCGACGACCTGCCGGGCGTCGAGAGCTCGTTCGTGTTCTTCAAGAGCGAGGCCCAGCGAGGCGTCCTGCGGCCGACGACTCGGACCACCGCCGTGGTGCAGGTCCAGACCGTGGAAGGCCGCGAACTCCCCTCCTCCACGGTCGAGACGATCACCTCGATCCTCACCGCGGGCGTCCGCGGCCTGACGCGGCAGTCGTTCACCGTCGTCGACGGCGAGGGCCGCGTCTATCGCGACGCCGACAACCCGGCCCTCGCCGCGCTCTCGAACAACCGGGCCCGCGAGGAGGAGCTGAGCCGCCGCATCCACGACAAGCTCGACTGGATCAAGGGCGCGCGGGTCGACGTGAAGATCGAGGACGCGCCGGCCGAGCCCGAGCCGGTCGCCCTCCGCCCCGCCCCGACGCCCATCCCCTCGGCCTCCGCCCCGCGGCCGGCCCTGGCCGTCGGGCTCAACCGGGCGATGGAGCTGGACCCCGACGAGGAGGCCCCGGCGCCCGAGGCGGACGCGATCCTCGCGCCGGCCCGACGGGCCCAGGGCCGCGTCCGAGTCCTGGTCCCCCGGAGCTACTACTACAACACCGGCCTCATGGCCGACGGCGGCCACGCCTCGCACGAGGAGTACCTCGCGCTCAAGGACCGGACCGAGGCCCTGGTCCGCGACACGGTGCGGCTCATCGTCCCCGAGGCCGACCCGGTCGACTGGGAGCCGACGCTCGTCGAGGTCCTGCCCGACGGGATCCCGTCCGACCACGCGCCGGCCGCCGCTTCGACCTCGTCGCGGCGGACGGGCCGGGAGTGGGCCATGGCCGGCGCGGCGGGCGCGGCGGCCGCCTCGCTCGTCGCCTTCGGGACGTGGGTCTTCGGCAGCCGACCCGCGCCGCGGCGGGCCTCGCCGTCCCGAGGCGACCTGCGCTACCATCGCGGGACCGCCGGCACCCCGCCCCCGACCGAGCGCGTGCTGGAATTCGTGCGACGCAACCCGGAGACCGCCTTCAGCGTGCTCAACCGCTGGACGAGCCAGGGAGGGGGAAGGTCATGAACCCGTCGACCGCGTCCGCTTCCGTCCGAAAGCCCCACGCCCAGGTCGGCGCCGACCCCCTCCGCGGGGACGCCGGCGCCGGGCTCGACCCGCTCGCCCCCGGGGCCGAGGCCGCCGACGCGCCGTCGATCGCCTCGATCCCGCCGCTGCGCAAGGCGGCGATCGTCCTGGTCAGCCTGGAGCAGTCGCTCTCGTCGCAGATGCTCGCGCACCTCGACCGCGACGCCGTCGACGCGGTGACCTGGGAGATCGCCCGGATGGAGAGGGTCGACCCGGCCGAGCAGGCCGTGGTGCTGGAGGAGTTCCTCAGCCTCGGGCTCCGTCGCCTCTGCTTCGTCTTCGAAGACCTCCTCCGCATGGACGACCGCGAGATCCGCGCCGCCTTCCGCGCCGAGGACGCCGAGGCCTGGGCCCTGGCCCTCGCCGGCTCGGCCCCGCCGCTGCGGGCCAAGGTGATCGGCGCCCTGAACGCCTCGGCCGGCCAGACGCTGCAACGCTACCTGGAGAACCTGGGCCCGTTCCGCCTCTCCGACACCGAGGTCGCCCAGGTCGAGGTCTCGGAACGCCTCCGCATCCTCTACGACCAGGGGGTGATCGACCTGCCCGACCCCAGCGGCCGCGAGGAAGTGCTGGTCTGACCGGACCCGCCCCGACCCGCGATCCCCCGCGCTTCGCCCCGCCGAACGGCTCCCGCGACTCATGAAGGACCCTCGCATGGAACGAGCCAAGCTCTCCCTCCTCGTCGCGCTGCTGCTGGCGTTGGCGACCGCTCCGGCCGCGTCGGCGCAGGACGTCGCCGCCCCGCAAGCCGTCCCTGCACGACCCCATATCGAAACCGCCGCGAGCAAGAAGTCGCGAGGGGCCTCGCTGGCGCCCGGCTCGCAAGGCTGGTGGCTCGGCACGGCGTTCATGGTCGTCGTCCTGGGGGCGGCCGGCGTGGTCTGCATCGCGGCGAAGCGCCAGGCGGTCGGCGGGCCCTCGGTCAAACTGCAGGTCGTCGGCCGCGTCTCGCTTCCGCCCAAGCACGCCGTCTTCGCGGTCAAGGCGGGCGACCGGACCCTGCTCATCGGCGTCGGCCCCCAGGGGGCCCCCGCGCTCCTCGGCGAGCTGGACGACGAGGCCGTCGCCGAGGCCCCGCCGCCGGCCGCACGGGTCGCGGCCGTCCCCCCCGCCCACCGACCGATCGCCTCGCAAAGCCGCTTCGACGTGCGGATCGGAGACGAATCATGAGCGGGCGCCACGACGAGCCAGGAGCCGTATCCCCTTCCCCCCTGGTGGGGGAAGGTGGCCCGCAGGAGCGGATGAGGGGGACCATCAAGGCGAACTGCGCGAGTCCGCAATGGGATCTTCGGGCCGCCCGTCACTCCGAAGGGTGTTCATGCTCGTCTTCCCCCTCATCCGGCCCTGCGGGCCACCTTCCCCCGCCAGGGGGGAAGGGATGGTTCGTCAGAATCGCCGTGCTGGTCCTCCTGACGACGGTCTTCGCCGGCTCAGGCCTGGCGCAGACGACCTCGAAGGAAGCCCGCAAGCCTGCAGCCCCGTCGCGGTTGAACACTCCGGCGGCGGTCGTCGAGAAGCCCCCGGCCGAGGACGTCGAGCCCGCGCCGAGGAGTGCCGAGGCCCAGCCGCCGGCCCCGACGGATTTGACCCGCACGCTGCAGTCGGCGGTCCTGTTCGGCGCGGCCTCGCTGGCACCCGTAGCGCTCCTGATGATCACGCCGTTCGTGCGGATCAACATCGTCCTGATCCTGCTGCGGCAGGCGCTGGGCAGCCCCCAGGTGCCGGGGAACCAGGTGCTCATGGCGCTGGCGCTGCTGCTGAGCGCCCTGGTCATGCGGCCGGTCGCGGAGCGGGTCTACGCCGAGGCCGTCGAGCCTTACATGGCCGGGAAGGCCGGCCCGGTCGAGGCCTGGAACGCGGGGTCGAAACCGATCAAGAAGTTCATGGTCGATCAGATCGTCATGACCAACCACGGCGAGTACCTGACGACCCTTCACGATCGGGCCCGGGGCGGGACCCCCGGCGCCGCCCAGCCGGAAGCCCCCGAGGACTTCGCGATCGGCGTGGTCGCCCCGGCCTACATCCTCAGCGAGCTGACGACGGCGCTGAAGATCGGCTTCCTGCTGTACCTGCCTTTCCTGGTCATCGACCTCGTGGTCTCGGCGGTGCTGGCGGCGATGGGCCTGTTCATGCTGCCGCCGACCCTGGTCTCGACCCCCGCGAAGCTGATCGTCTTCGTGCTCGCCGACGGCTGGCTGCTGGTGGCCGACATGCTGCTCGCCGGCTTCTCGGTCTAGAAGGGAGGCTCCACGTGGACATCAATCAGGCGATCGACTGGACCCGCGAGGCGCTCCGGCTCACGCTGCTGCTCGGCGGGCCGCTTCTGGCGGCGGCGCTGGCGGTCGGGCTGGCGGTGAACATCCTCCAGACCCTGACCCAGCTCAACGAGCCGGTCGTCGGCCTGGTCCCCCGGCTGGTGGCGGTGGTCCTGGCGACCCTGGTCCTGCTCCCCTGGCTCGCGGCCCGCTGGATCGACTTCACGGTCGACCTCATCGGCTCGATCCCGGATATGATCTGACCTCGATGCGAAGGACGGGGCCGCGATGACCGACCTGCCGCTCGACGTCGGCTGGCTGACCGCCAACGGCGCGGCCTGCGCCCTGATCGCGGCGCGGTCGGCGGGCGTCTGCTTCACCGCCCCGGTGCTGGCCGCGCCGGGCGTCGACTGGCGGTTCCGCATCGTGCTGGCGCTACTGCTCGGGGCCTGGATGGCGCCCCTGGCCGCGCCGCTGGTCGGCACGCCGTCCTCGCCCTACGGGCTGGGCTGGCTCGCGATCAACGAGGGGCTCGTCGGCGCCCTGATCGGGATGGCGGCGTCGCTCGTGGTCGCCGGGGCGAAGCAGGCGGGGGACATCGTGGCGGCGCAGGCGGGTCTGTCGACGGCCTCGCTGTTCGACCCCGAGTCGGGCGAGGAGCTGACGGCGCTGGGCCACCTCTACGGCCTGATCGCGATCGCCGCGTTCCTGGCGGTCGACGGCCCGCTGCGGATGACCGAGGCCCTGCTCCAGAGCTTCGAAACCGTCCCGGCCGGGCGGCTCGTCTTCGAGCGGTCGACCGTGCAGGCGATGTTCGCGCAGGCGGCCGAGGCGCTCCAGCTGGCGGTCCGCGCGGCGGCGCCGCCGGCGGTCGCGCTGGCGACGGCCGGGGTTGCGCTGGGCTGGCTCGGCCGGCTCGCGCCGAGCGTCCCCTTGATGGCGCTCTCGCTGCCGATCCGCGCGGCCCTGGGCGTGCTGCTGGTGATGGCGGGCCTGGTCGCACTGACGGCCTGCCTGGAAGCCGCCTGGATGGACTGGGCGCGGGCCGGATTCTGATCGAACGCGAGCGGAGGAGGGGAGGGCCCGATGTCGGAAGATCGCACGCAGCCCGCGTCCCCGATGCGTCGCCAGCTCGCCCGCGAGCAGGGCCAGGCGGCCCACAGCCCCGAGCTGACCGCCGCCGCCGGCTGGCTCGTCGCGGTCTCGCTCCTGACCGCCTTTGAAACGCGATTGACCGGCTCCCTCGTCGCCCTGGTCCGCGCGCCGATGACCGGCCCCGCCGCACCTCTGGCCGACGCGGCCGACCTGGCCTGGGTCGTGCGCGACGCGGCGGCGGGGGTCGTCCTCCCGGTCGCCGCGGTGCTCGCCGGCTTCGCCCTGGGGGCCTTCGCGGCGCATCAATTCCAGACCCGGGGGCTCTGGGCGCCGGCGCTGCTGGCTCCGGACCCCTCGCGGCTCTGGCGAGTCGGCCGCGGCGGCGGGTTCGGGATGAAGGTCGAGCGGGGCGTCTGGTCGGTGGCGAAGGCGCTGATCCTGTCGGCCGTCGCGGCCTGGGGCGTCCGCTCGCGCTGGGGGGCCCTGCAGGGGCTGAGCTTCCTGGACTTCCCCGACGCCGCGCGGGGGGCGTTCGCGATCCTGACGGCGCCCGCCTGGGCGCTGGCGGCGGCGATGATCGCCGTCGGGCTCGTCGACTACGGCCTCCGCTTCGCGCGGTTCGAGGCCATGCTGCGGACGACGCCCGAGGAGCAGCGCGAGGACCTGAAGACGATCGAGGGGGACCCGAAGGTCCGGGCCTCGCGACGGCGGCTCGCCCAGGCGCTGCGCGACGGCACGCCCGAGCTGCTCGAAGGGTCGTCGCTCGCCCTGCTGGGGGACGCCGGGCTGATCGTCGTCCTCGCCGGGGGCCCGCCGCCGCGCAAGGTGTTCGTGCGGGTCGTCGCGCGGGGGGCCGCGGCGCTGTCGATCCGCGGGGCGGCGGCGCGGTCGGGGCTGCCGATGGTCGACGCGGCGTCGCTCGCCCTGCGGATCGCCTCGCGGCCGGACGCCGGATCGCCGCGCGCGGCGGTCGCCGATCCGCTCCTGACCGCCCAGCTTCGCGGCGTCTGGCCGTCCGCCTGATCAGGCCGGCGAAACCCCGCCCGGGGGGGCTTTCGACCTGGACAGTCCGGGGCGATGGATGTATTGTCCCCGCACACATCACGCGGGCCGATTCGGGCCTGCTGGAGACGGCTCGACCGGCCGCCCCCCTTCGCTCGCGACGGGTGGCCGAGGCGGGCGGATGGAAGGTTCCGGCGAGTGGGCGCGGGGCGTGGATCGCCCGCCGCGTCGGCGTGTGGATTTGGTGCGTCGTTCGGTCCGTTGGGAGTGGAATGGATGCCCCCGTCGACTTCGGATCGTGCCGCCTCCGCCTGGCGGGCCGCCTCGGGGCTGGTCCTGCCGATCACCCTCGTCGGGGCGGTCCTGGTCTTCGTCGTGCCGGTCCCCCCGGAGCTGCTCGACCTCCTGCTGGCGGCGAACCTGACGCTCGCCGTCCTGGTCCTGCTGACGACCCTGGCGATCCGATCGCCGCAGGAGTTCAGCGCCTTCCCGACGATCCTGCTGACGACCACGCTCACCCGGCTGGTCCTGAACGTCGCCACGACGCGGCTGATCCTCACCCGAGGGGCCGAGCACGGCGCCGACGCGGCCGGCTCGGTGATCCGGGCGTTCGGCGAGTTCGTCGCCGGCGACCAGGTCCTCGTGGGGGTGATCCTGTTCTCGATCCTGGTGGTCATCCAGTTCGTCGTCATCACCAAGGGCGCCACGCGGATCAGCGAGGTCGCCGCGCGGTTCATGCTCGACGGCCTGCCCGGCCGCCAGATGGCGATCGACTCCGACCTCCATGCCGGCCTAATCGACCAGCGCCAGGCCCAGGCCCGGCGCGACGAGGTCTATCGCCAGGCCGACTTCTTCGGGGCGATGGACGGGGCCGGCAAGTTCGTCCGGGGCGACGCCGTGGCGGGCGTGGTCATCCTGCTGGTCAACGTCGCCGGCGGGCTGTTCATCGGCGTGGTCCAGAACGGCATGGCCGTGGGCGAGGCCGTCGAGGTGTTCACCAAGCTGACGATCGGCGACGGCCTGGTGAGCCAGGTCCCGGCGTTCCTGATCTCGCTGGCGGCGGGCCTGATCGTCACGCGGTCCTCGTCGGCCAGCGACATCGGCCGCGACGTGGTCGGTCAGCTCACGACGAACCCGGCCGTGCTGGGCGTCTCGTCGGCCTTCCTCGGCCTGCTCGCGTTCACGCCGCTCCCCAAGATCCCGCTCCTGGCCCTCTCGGGCGTCCTCGGCTGGCGGGCCTATCGCCTGCGAGGCTCGACGCCGATCGAGGCGGAGGAGGCCGAGCCCGAGGCCCGTCCGGCTCCGCGACGGTCGCCATCACGCGCCGACGCCCCCGAAACCGCCCGGCCGACCGCCGCGACGACCCCCGCGACGCCGGCTCCGGACGTGCGGCCGGAACCCGCCCGCTCCTCGGGCGACCCGACGTCGGACGACATGGAGAACCTCCTGCACGTCGACCTGCTGGAGCTGGAGATCGGCTACCGGCTCATCAGCCTGGCCGACTCGACGCGGGGCGGCAACCTGCTGGAGCGGCTGCGGACCGTCCGCCAGAACGTGGCCCGCGAGCTGGGCCTGATCGTCCCTCAGGTGCGCATCCACGACGAGATCGGGCTCTCGGCGCACGAGTACCGGGTGAAGATCCGGGGCACGGTGGTCGGCGGCGGGTCGGCTTACGCCGGCCGCTTGCTGGCGATCCCTCCGGCCGACGCCGCCGAGCCCCCCGAGGGCCGCGAGGCGGTCGACCCCGCGAGCGGGCGGGCCGCCGTCTGGATCCACGCCGAGGGCCGCGAGGTCGCCGAGCTGGCCGGCTGCCGGATCCTCGAAGCCTCGGCCGTCGTCGCCTCCCACTTCGGCGAGATCGTCCGCAGCCACGCCGACGAGCTGCTCACCCGCGACCAGATCGAACGCCTGCTCGACCGGGTGCGGACCACCGCCCCCACGCTGGCCAACGAGGTCGTCCCCGGGCTTCTCCGCCCCGGCGAGCTGCAGCGGCTGCTGCAGAACCTCCTCCGCGAGCAGGTGAGCATCCGCGACCTGGAGACGATCCTGGAGACCCTGGCCGTGCACGCCGGCAAGACCAAGGACGTCGAGCCGCTGACCGAGCTGACCCGCCAGAGCCTGGCGCGGCAGATCACCGAGAGCCACCGCTCGGTCGACGGCCGGATCCGCGTGGTCACCCTGTCGCAGGACCTCAACTCCCGGCTCTCGATCGTGGCGGGCCAGTCCGAGGCGCACCCCTCTGAGGCCCTGGGCGACGAGACCGTCCGGAGCATCCTCCGCGCCGTGGCGCAGGGGGTCGGAGCCCTGGTCGACGCCGGCCTGCCGCCGATCGTCCTGACCTCGGCCCCGGCCCGCGCCGTGCTCAAGGACCTGACCCGGGCCGACCTGCCCCGGCTGGTCGTCCTCAGCCAGCGCGAGATCCCCCGCGACACGCCCGTCGAGGTCCTGGGGACGATCGTCGAGGAGCCCGCCGAGGGCGACGACGCGGCCGAGCCGGCCGTCGATCCGGTGACGTTCGCGACGACCGAGGCGTTCGCATGATCGGCGAGCGGCCCGCAAGCCGGGCGAAAGAGGGGGAAGCGGCCGCCAGGACCTACCGAGGCCGGACGATGCGGGAGGCGCTGGCGCGGGTGCGCCGGGACCTCGGCGGCGACGCCGTGATCCTCGCCGCCCGCGAGGTCCGCCGCCGCCGGTTGTTCGGCCTGTCGGCCCGCGACACGGTCGAGGTGGACGCCTCCTCGCCCTCGTCGGAATGGGTCGCGGCCCCCGCCCCCGCCAGGCCCCCGAGGGGGCTCCCGGGCGACCTGGGCCGGGTCCACGCGATGGTCGGCGAGCTGAGCCGACGCGGCCTGATGGAGCAGTGGTCGCCCGACCTCCCGGCCGAGCTGGCCTCAACCTACGCCCGCCTCCTGGAGGCCGACGCGCCGGAGCCCTCGGCTCGGGCCCTCGTCCTGGAGGCCGCGCGGGCCTCGGGGCCGGAGGACCTGCGGACGCCCGCCTCGGCCCTGGCGGCCGTCCGGCGCGTCCTGGAGGACTCGCTGGCCGTCGCGCCGCCGATCCGGGCGGTCGCGGGCCTGCGACGGGTCGCGGCCCTGGTCGGGCCGACGGGGGTGGGCAAGACGACGACCATCGCCAAGCTCGCCGCGACGCTCAAGCTCCGCCGCGGGGTGAAGGTCGGGCTGCTCACGGTCGACGCCTATCGGATCGCCGCCGTGGAACAGCTCCGGACCTACGCCGAGATCCTCGACGTGCCCCTGGCCGTCGCCGACGAGCCCGAGGCCGCCCGCCGCGCGCTCGACGACCTGGGGCCGCTGGACGTGGTCCTCGTGGACACGGCCGGCCGCAGCCCTCGCGACCGCGAGCGGATCGGCGAGCTGGGCGAGCTGCTGGCCCGCCTACGCCCCGACGAGGTCCACCTGGTCCTGGCCGCCTCCACCTCGCGCCGGAGCCTGCGAGCCGCGGCCGACCTGTTCGCCCCGGCCCGGCCCGACCGCTTGATCTTGACCAAGCTCGACGAAGCCGAGACTCTAGGGCCGCTGCTGGCGGTCCTGGGTCGCTCCGACCCCCCGGTCGGCTACCTGACCACCGGCCAGGCCGTCCCCGACGACATCGAGCCCGCCGCCCGCGGCCGGCTCGCCCGCCTGATCCTGGGCGAGGAGTCGGCGGGATGACCCCGGCCGAGACCCGATCGCGCAGCCGTCCCGCGTCCCTTCCGCCGCGTCCTTCACGGAGGCGTCCCATGAACGACCAAGCCGAGAGCCTGAGACGACTGGTCCGAGCCCATCGGGATTGGGAACGGCTGACGGCCGCCCCCCCGACGGCCCCTCGGCCCGACGCCGACCGCGAAGGTTCGGCCTCGCGGGACGCCCCCCGGCGTGCCGGCGCGACCTCGGCCCCGGCCCCCCGGGCCGGCCGCGGAGACTCGCGAAACCCGAGGTGAACGCCGAGGCCGGGCCGGCCGCGACCAGGGATGGGTGGGATCGGGCCCGATCGGCGGATTGTTCGGATTCTTCGGACGGCGAGGCTCAAGACGAATGGGCGGGTCGTCCGATGAGTAATGAGGATCGAGTTCCTTGAATGGCGAGGGGCATGGGGCGGCGGCCCCGGCCGACGCGGCCCGAATCCCCGGCGGGGCGGGCGGGCGGATCGGACGGGACGCCCCGCGATCGCCGGCGGACGGGATCCTCGTCCCTTCCTCGGAGGCCGCACAGGGATGTGCGCCCCCCTCGCGCAGCCGACACGGAGGTCAGGATGTCAACCAAGGTGGATGTGGATGTGACGGAACTCTGGCGGGAGTTCAAGGAACAGCCCACCACGGAGATGCGGAACCAGTTGGTCGAGCGCTACTTGGCCCTGGTCAAGTACAACGCGGAACGCATCTGGCAGCGCCTGCCCGAGGGGGTCGACCTCGACGACCTGATCTCGGCCGGCGTCTTCGGCCTGATGGACGCGATCGACGCCTTCGACCTGACGCGCGGCGTCAAGTTCGAGACCTACTGCGTCCCGCGGATCCGGGGGGCCATGCTCGACGAGCTGCGGACGATGGACTGGGTCCCCCGGCTCGTCCGATCCAAGGCCACCAAGATGGAGGAGGCCCGCAAGGAGCTGGAGGCCCGGCACGGCCGGCCCCCCACCCCCGCGGAGCTGGCCGAGCGCCTCGGCCTGCCGATGGAGGAGTTCGACAAGATGGCGTCCGACGCCAACGCCGTCGGCCTCATCTCGCTCAACAAGAAGTGGTACGAGACCGACAGCTACAAGGACGTCCGCGAGATCGACATCCTCGAGGACAAGAAGGGGGAGGACCCCACCCGGCGTCTCCAGCGCAAGGACCTGATGCGCATGGTGACCAAGGGGCTCAACCGCAACGAGCGCCTCATCATCATCCTCTACTATTATGAAGAGTTGACGATGAAGGAGATCGGCGCCACGCTCGACCTGAGCGAGTCGCGGGTCTCGCAGATGCACTCGTCGATCATCCAGCGGCTGCAGTCGCAGCTCTCGCAGCGCCGCCCCGAGTTCGGGACCTGACCCGCCGAGGTCCCGCCTCGACCCGATCCGGCCGCCGCGCCGGACGAGTCGCGAGCCCGAGCACGGCTGCGTCGGGCCCCCGGCCGTCCCGCGCCGATCCGATCCCCTCCGAACCGAATCGATCCGATCCGCCGAGCCCGCCCCCCGGCTCTCGGGAGAACCCCGAAGGCCGAGGGGCGGTCCCGCGCGCGGCGGCGCGTCGTTCCCAGGCCCCGGCGCTTCAATTCCCCGTCGGCCCGACTTAGAATGGGAGCCGCGAAGCCATCCGCCCTCGATCGACCGTCGGGCGCGCCGCGGGGACGGTCCCGGGCGCCCGCCGCCCTCGACGGCTCCCCCTCGTCCCGATTCGGGTGCCCGACGATTATGAAGACGCCACTCGCGCCGGCCCTCGTGATCAGCCTGGCCGTCGTCTCCGCCTCGCCGGGAGTCGCCCGCGCCCAGGACATGGGCATAGGGTGGTTCATGCCCTGGAACAACGTCCCCTCGCCGACGAACTTCATCAACGACTGGGCGTTGCAGAACGCCGCCCGGGGCGGCCGCCGGCCCCCCTCGAACAATGTCTACGCCAACAACCCGAACTCCTACGTCAACCGGGTGCGCGACAACGGTTTCGTCACCCAGTACGACGCGCGGGGACGCTCGCCGGGCCGCCGTCGCCCGGCGTCTTCCGCAGCCTCGACCTCGCTCGGCCAGCCGCCCACGGCCGCCGCGCGGCCGGCCGCCGAGGCCGCCCCCCAGCCCGCCGCCCCGTCGCGGCCCGTCCCCTCGCTGGCGAGCTTCTTCGACGCCGCCGGCCGGCTCGTCTGGCCGTCGGACTCGCCCGCCGGCGACCTCCAGGCGAAGCGGGACGTCTCCGACCAGGCCGTCTCCGCCGTCCGCAAGGAGGTCGACGCCCAGGGCTGGGCGCCCATCGCCCTGGCTGCCGAGGCCCGCCAGAAGCTCCTGGACTACGGCCGGCCGGCCCTCCAGGAGATCCGCGAGGAATCCTCCCCTCGGATCGCCGAGGCCTTCCACGGGTTCCTGATGGCCCTCTACGACTCCCTCGCCGCCGCCAGCATCCCGCCGGCCCCGCCGGTCTCGCGCTGAGGCGAGGCCCGGCCGAGCCGCGCCGGGGCCGCCGAAGATCAGCGGCCGAGGAGCTTGGAGACGGTGGGCTCCAGGTTCTTCCGCACCAGGTCCATGCCCACGACCTTCCCTTCGGCGTCGATGAGGACGCTGGCGGGGATCTCGGCCACGCCGTAGGCCTTGGCGACGTCCGCGTCGCCGGGGCCGTTCATCAGGATCGGCCAGCGCAGGTTGTAGTCGAGGGCGAAGCGGCGGACGCCCGGGACGAAGGCCGCGACGTCCGACTTCTCGTCCTGGAGCGGGTCGAGGTTCACGCCGACGATCTCGAACCCCTTGGCGTGGTCGGCGTCGTAGGTCTCCTGGAGATAGGCCGTCTCGGCCGCGCTGGGGAGGCACCAGGTGGCCCAGAAGACGACCAGGACGACCTTGCCGCGGTGCTCGGCCAGGTCGAAGGGGCGGCCGTCGAGGTCGACGCCCCGGATCGCCGGGGCGGGCCGGCCGATCAGCTTGAGCCGGTCCAGCCGCGAGGCCAGGTAGTCCTTCACCTCGTCCGACTCGGCCTGGCCCAGGACCAGCTGGAAGGCCCGGGTGGCGACGTCGTAGCGGCCGGCGTGGACCAGCCGCTGATAATAGGCGTCGGCGACGCCGATCAGCTCCGGGGTGCTGAGGACGTCGGCCGCCTGGTCCGGGCCGTCCTTCTTCGCGAGCAGCGCCGCCAGGTCCTTCAGCGACTGCTCGTGGTCGCCGCGGTCGCACTCGGCGATCAGCTTGACGAGGTGGGCCAGCGCCAGGCAAGAGGGGGAGGGGAGGCCGGCCTGGATCGCGGCGTCGGCGGCGGGCTCGGCCTCGACGAAGAGGTCCGCGGCGATGGCCGACCGGAAGAGCTGCTCGAAGACGGCGGCGGCGCCCTTGGGGGGCAGCCCGGCGGCCAGCGTGTTCAGCTGCTTCAGCCGGGCGAGGTCCAACCCCTTGAGCTTCTCGGCGTAGGCCGTGTCGATGGCGAGCAGGGCCTCGGCCGTCCCCTTCTCGGGGCGGCTGAGGTTCGCCGACTCGCCCTTGGTCGTCGTCGCGGGGGAGGCGGAGGGCGGGGCGACGGCCGGCGCCTGCTGCCCCCACGCCGCGCCGGCGGACAGGAGCAGGCCGAGCGCCGCCGCGGGGGCGGCCTGGGCTCGGCCTCGGCGAGCGGCTCGGTCGGGGGCGGACGGGGTGCGGCGCGTCATCGGGAAGCCTCCTGGTTCGGCGGGGTCGTGGAGCGTGCGGCGACGATCGGCGTCGCGGTGGGCGCGGCGGCGGCCTTGCGCGGGGCGGCGGGCGACGAGGCCCGGGCCCGCCCCCGGCCGGACGGAGTTCTCGGCGTCGGCCGGTTCACCAGCCGCCAGAGCGCGACGGCGAACAGGATCGCCGCGAGCAGCGCGACCGCCCAGAGCGCCGCCTTCAGGCCCGCCGACAGGGGGGCCGCCGGGACCTCGCGGAGATACTCCGGGAAGCTCTTGACCGGGCCCCCGGACGCGACCGATTCCTGGACGAACAGCTCGTGCTCGCGCCGCCTGATCGAGATCTCTTGCTCGGGATGGTCGCGTCGCTCCCCGGACATGCCGCCGTTCTCCGCGCGGGGCCGAAGCCCCCGTCGATCCTGGTCCGCCACTCCAGACTAGTGACGCCGCGCGGCCCGCACAAGGGAAGCGCGGGCTTCGGCGTCGGCGTCAGACCTCGGCCCGGAAGGACCAGTCCCAGCTCGGGGCCTCGCCCGCCAGCTCCAGGGCCCCGGCGAAGTTCTCGTCCCAGGGGTAGAGCACGCGATCGAGCGCGACCGATCGGAACCCCGCCTTCTTGAAGCGGTGTTCGAACTCGAAGGGCTGCCAGAACTTCTGACGGAGTCCCTGGAAACGGAAGCGGCCGAACGCGAAATCGTAGTAGCGATGCTCGCCGTGGAGCGCCGCGAACCGCTCGGCGTCGGCGGGCTCGAGCCCCTGGTCGAGCGCCTGCTCGTAGAGCAGCATCGTGTGGTACTGGATCGCGTCCATCGACGGCGCGATCCCGAGGAAGACGCCGCCGGGCCGCAGGGCGGCGCGGATCGACGTCAGCACCCGGTGGATCCGCCGCACGTCGGGCATGACCAGCGAGTTGTTGGCGATCGCCACGTCGAGCGTGCCCGCGAGGTCGTCGATATCCTCCATTGACCGCTGGAGGAACGTCACCCGAGGCCGGTCCTCGGGCGCGACCCGCTCCCGGGCCTTCGCGAGCATCCCGGGCGCGAAGTCCAGGGCGACCACCCGGCCGAAACGCCCCAGCAGCGTGTTGATGAGCGGGCCCGTGCCGCATCCCAGGTCGGCCACCGTCTTCGAGCCGGCGTCGGCCACGGCGTCGAGCGCCTCCCACTGCGGATTCCGGACCTTGGGGCCGTACGGGTCGAGGAAGACCTCGTCGTAACGCGCCGCGGCTCGGCTCCACGACCGTTGCTGATCGGGCGTCTTCCGGCTGAATGTGGACACGATCGCAAGTGCCCCCCGGATCGGTCCGGCCGCCGGCCGGCGCGGCCTTCGGCGTTTTCGACCCGCAAGAATTCCACTCCAAGGCAAGTCTAGGTCGCCCCCGGCGTCGGGGTCAGGAACGGGGAGGAGTCCACCCGGCGGCCAGGACCAGCTCGGTCCCGTCGAGCACGAGGCTCCCGAGGCGGGGCAGGGCGAGGAAATCGAAGCCGTTGGCGTTCCCGAAGGCCCACGACGCCGCCCTGGTCGCGCGTCGCGTCCTGCCGGAGAGCCGCCGCCAGGTCGAGCGCAGCAGGGCGTCGGCAGGCTCCCCCGTCTGAACGACCACGCGACGATTCCGTGACAGCGCCTCCACGATCGAGTCCACCCGAGGGTCCGCCGCGTCCTCCTCGCGACCCCCGAGGCCGGCCGGCTTCAGCCGTCCCTGGGCGAGCGGGGCGTCCTGATCCGAGGCCGTCCAGTCGGTCCGGAACGCCGGCTCGAAGGCCAACGGACACGCCCCCGCGCGGCGATACGACCACGAGGAGACGAAAAGCCCGTGGAACGCCAGGGCCCCCGGGCGACCCTGGTCGTCGCAGCCTAGCGAGTCCGCCTGGACCACCATCCAGGCCGAGCGGTCCACGGGCATCGCGAACACGCTGCGGAAACGGCCCACCCCGGCGGGACGCTCGCCGAACCGGCCGCAGGCCCGCTTCAGGGCGTCTCGCCAGGCCGGCGGGCAGCCGGGCGAGGCCGCGAGCAGGGCGTAGCCCTTCGACCAGAATGGAAAGCTCCCGTACACCGCCTGCTCGTATCGTATCCCGCCGAACATCGAGGCTCCGCCCCCCGGACCCGAGGCCTGGACTTCCCTTCGCCCTCCCAGGATACCGCAAACGGCCGAGGGCCGGGGGCGACGCGGAGAAATCCCGGGTGCCGACGGGACGGGCGCGAGCGAATCCGTCACTCGGCGATCAGCGAGATGCTGATCGGCACGTCGGCCGCCGACACCGCCGCCGGATGCCCGGCGGGGAGGTTGGCGGGGACGGTCCCCGCGGCGACCCGATCGGTCGCCACTCCCGCCCGGACGAGCGCCTCGCGGACGGCCTCCGCCCGGCGCAGGGCGGCCTCGCGGGCCTCGTCGGGGTCGGCGTCCCGGAGCGTCTCCCGGCCGTCGACCCGGAGCTTCACGTCCGGGTAGGCCTCGGCCACCCTGGCGAGCTGCCCGATCGAGGCCACGGCCCCGGTCGTCAGCGCGCCGTCGCCGTCGAAGGTCAGCTCGCCGGCGACGAACCCGCGCGACACGGTCGGTTTCCCCTGTCGCAGAGCCTGCACCATCCCCTCCAGGTACGAGCCCGCCGCGACTTCCAGCTTGACGTCGCGCGGAAGCGCGAGCGAGACCCGTCGGGCGGCGGTCTCCACCACCTGCCGGCCCTCGGCCGTGACGACGTCGTCGGCGGGCGGAGGAGCGTCGGCCGACTCGCGGGCCAGGTCGGTCGCGGGCTCGTTCGTCGCCGGGGCCCGGAGCGGATCCTGCGCGGCGTCCGGGTCGATCTTCCGCGGCAGCATGAGGAACCCGACCACGAGCGCGAGCACGCCGAGCGCGACCGGGGCCACCCATCGCGGCCGGGGGGGCTCGACCCGTTCGATCCGGAGCCCCGGAGCGATCGCTGACGGGTCGCGAGGGGTCGCCGCCAGGTCGGTCAAGCTCCGCACCTCCAGCACGTCGGCGAGGCCGCCGGGGGCCCGGCGGGCGACGGAGCCGACCTGGTCGGCCAGGAGCCTTCGAAGGGCGTCCGGGTCGGCCCCCCGGCCGTCGAGCGACTCGCGGATCAAGCCCGCCAGCGCCGGGGCGAGGGCGGCCAGGAGGGCCGCGACCGAGGTCGATCGCGCGCCCGTATCGTCGGCGAGCAGGTCGATCACGCCGCCCAGCCGGTCGCCGAAGATCGAGCGGAGCAAAGGCCGCCCACTTCGGGCGAGGGCCTCCGGTGAGACGTCCGAAAGTGCCGGTTCGGGACCGGGCGTCGCACCCGGATCGCGCCCGAGGGCGTCGATCAGGCGGCCGGCCTCGTCCGGGGAGTGGGCGGCCCGGACGAGTCCCGCGAGGATCGTCGGCGCGCCGAGCGCGAGGGTCTGCTCCACGCGGTCGGGCTGCTCGTCCAGCGCCACGCCCAGGTCCAGGACGACCGAGGCGTCGAAGAGCGACTGGACCTTGCTGAGGAATTCGACGGCCATGATGCATCCCTCCATCGGTTCGCTTCCCGAGGATGGGCGGAGCCCGCCCGGAGCGAGGATGGCTCGTCGCCCACCTCCGGGACTCGTCCCTCCGACAGGGGAGGGGCGTGATGGAGGACCTCACAGGCAATCGCCGTACCGTCGGCCGCCGCCGCGCCGCTCGATCGCGACGCGACGCGGCGACCTGGCCGCTCAGTCGACGAAGAGTC
Source organism: Paludisphaera soli (assembly GCF_011064595.1). Taxonomy (GTDB): domain Bacteria; phylum Planctomycetota; class Planctomycetia; order Isosphaerales; family Isosphaeraceae; genus Paludisphaera; species Paludisphaera soli. The sequence goes on from NZ_JAALJI010000004.1 coordinate 164,800, forward strand.
CGTTGAGGACGGCGTTGTGTCCGGCGAGGCGTGTGAAGCGGAAGGAGACGCGGCCCTCGAGCCGCCAGGTGAGGTAGACGCCGTCGCGGAAGGAGGCGATGGACCGGGAGTCGATCACGTTGCCGGCGGCGTCGAGGACGTCGATCCGCTGGGAGCGGGAGCTGGTGTCCCAGTCGAGGAAGTAGAGCGAGACGTCGCGGGGCCCGGAGGAGAGGTCGAGGGCGACGGTGAAGGAGCTGTTGGAGTACCAGGTGGAGGCGATCCGGGAGGTGCCGGCGGGCGTCTGGAGGGCGCGGGGGTCGGCGGTGGATGCGGCCCAGGTGTAGAGGGATGCGCCCGAGGTGGCGAGGCCGGCGGGGGGGAGGGCGGAGGTGGTGGCGGCGACGGCGTATGCGGCGGCCCCGTAGGTCCCCTTCCACGTCCCCCGGGTCGTCGCGTCCGTCCCCTGGAAGCCCAGGTCGTCGGCCGGCGGCGGCGGCTCCGAATCCTCCACGGCGTCGACGAAGAGTCCGTTGAGGACGGCGTTGTGTCCGGCGAGGCGTGTGAAGCGGAAGGAGACGCGGCCTTCGAGCCGCCAGGTGAGGTAGACGCCGTCGCGGAAGGAGGCGATGGACCGGGAGTCGATCACGTTGCCGGCGGCGTCGAGGACGTCGATCCGCTGGGAGCGGGAGCTGGTGTCCCAGTCGAGGAAGTAGAGCGAGACGTCGCGGGGCCCGGAGGAGAGGTCGAGGGCGACGGTGAAGGAGCTGTTGGAGTACCAGGTGGAGGCGATCCGGGAGGTGCCGGCGGGCGTCTGGAGGGCGCGGGGGTCGGCGGTGGATGCGGCCCAGGTGTAGAGGGATGCGCCCGAGGTGGCGAGGCCGGCGGGGGGGAGGGCGGAGGTGGTGGCGGCGACGGCGTATGCGGCGGCCCCGTAGGTCCCCTTCCACGTCCCCCGGGTCGTCGCGTCCGTCCCCTGGAAGCCCAAATCGACTTCGACGGCCGGCGGCGGGGCGGCTTGCTTCACCGCGGCGCCCACGTCGAGCGTGCCGCCGGTGGCCACCTTCCCTTGCAGGGCGGTGAGCGGCCTCGCGGTGCTCAGGAGCTGGTCGACGATCTGAGTGTAGGTCCATTCGGGGTGGCCGGCGAGCAGCAGCGCGGCGGACCCGGCGACGAACGGGGCGGCCATGGACGTGCCGCTCATCGAGGCGTAGCGGTTGCCGGGGAGCGTGCTGAGGATGCCGACGCCGGGCGCGGCCAGGTCGACGGTCGTCCGGCCGTAGTTCGAGAAGCTCGCCAGCGCGCCGTTCGAGCCGATCGCGGCCACCGAGACGACGTTCGGGCTGGAGGACGAGGCCGGCGAGAACGCGGTGACGTCGGTGTCCAGGCTGCTATTGCCCGCGGCGGCCACGAAGACCGAGTCGGCCGCGGCGGCGGCGGCGATGGCCGAGGCGAGCGTGCTGCTCACCGCGCCGACGCCCCCGTAGCTGTTGTTGGTGACGCGGGCGCCCTTGGCGGCGGCGTAGCGGACGGCCGCCGCCGCGGCGGAGTCGAAGCCGTTGCCCGAGCCGTCCAGGAACTTCAGGGCCATGAGCTGGACCCGCCAGTTCACGCCCGTCACCCCGACCCCGTTGTCGCCCACCGCGCCGACGATCCCGGCGACGTGGGTGCCGTGGCCGTGGTCGTCGTACGGCCGATTCGTGTTGTTGACGAAGTTCCAGCCGATGATGTCGTCGACGTAGGCGTCGCCGTCGCTCGAAACGCCGTCGGCCCAGCCTCCCTGTCCGGAGTCCCCGCCGGACGAGGTCCGATACAGGGAGACCAGCAGGTCGGACCCGGTGATCCGGCCGTCGCCGTTCGAGTCGGCGACCTTGCCGGGGCCCTGATTCGGCTTCGAGCCGTCCGGCGCCGTGTGGTTCAGGTCGTAGAACGTGATCAGGCCGTCGCCGTCGACGTCCGTGAGGTTGGCACGCCGCGAGGCCGGGATCTCCCCCTGGTTGATCCAGACGTTCAGATAGAGGTCGGGATGGTCGTAGTCGATCCCCGTGTCGACGATCCCGACCGCGACCTTGCTGGAGCCCTGGCCGTAGTCCCAGGCCGTCGGCGCGGCGGCCCCGGCCGCCCCATTCAGGCCCCACAGGAAGCCGTTCGCGTAGTACGGGTCGTTGGGGAGCTCCACGGCGACCGAGAACGAGACCCGGGGCTCGACGTACCCCAGCCCCGGGGTGGACTCCAGGCGGCCCGCCAGCCGGTTCAGGGTGATCGATGTGCCGGTCATCTGCAGGACCCCCGGTTCCAGCGTCGGGATCAGCGTCGCGCCGAGGCGGCCGGCCGCGGCCGAGACCTCGGCGAGCGAGGCGTCCTTCAGCTGCACGAGCAGCGCCGAAGTCGGCGTCGTGCTCAGGACCGTACGGGCCTCGAGGACGTCGTAGGAGACGCCTCGCTGGCGGCCGAGGCGGGCCCTTCCCGACCTCGGATTCGTCATCCGGATTCTCATAGGTGCAGATCTCGTTGTGAGGACGCGTCAAGGAATCGGCGCGGCGCGATCCGGCCAGCCGTGAGGACGCCCGGAACCCTGGCGGGCGAGGCGGACGTCCTAGCGGTCGAGGGGATTGCGCGGCGATCGGGTTGCGGGCGATGCGGTGCGTCCACCAGCCCCACAGTGATGCGGAGATTGGCGGCCGGGAATTGCGTGAACACTATTCTAATAGAACGCCTACGCGGGGTTGCAAGACGAGACGGCCGGATTCCGCACCCATGGCGGCTCGCGATTTACGAACCCCGCACCGCCGGCTAAGCTTGAAAAAGCGAGGCAGCCCCGAGCGCCGGCGGCGGCCCCCCCCACCCCACAGGCCGAGGTTGAACGTCGATGAATCCTCGCGGCCCTCGCGACGCGGCCCCCTCCACGCCCCCCCGCCGAGTGCGCCCGGCCCGCGCCCTGATCCTGGGCGTCTGGCTCCTCGCGGCCGCGAACGTCGGCGCCCAGGACGCGCCCATGCGCGAGCCCGAGACCGTGCGGCTCCTCACCGTGGGCAACAGCTTCTCGCAGAACGCCACCCGCTACCTGGCCGACGTCGTCCGCGCGCAGGGGGACGCGCTGGTCCACCACTCGGCGGCCATCCCCGGCGGCACGCTGGAGCAGCATTGCGAGAAGGCGGACGTCCACGCCGCGAAGCCGAAGGACCCCCGGGGGTTCTACCTCGGCAGCCGTCGGAGCCTGGTCCAGGAGCTGCACGACGAGCCCTGGGACTTCATCACCGTCCAGCAGGCGAGCCTCCGCAGCCACGACGTCGCGACCTACCGCCCCTTCGCCGCCCGCCTCGTCGAGATCCTCCGCCGCGAGGCGCCCTCCGCGCGGGTCGTCCTCCACGAGTCCTGGGCCTATCGGATCGACGACCCCCGATTCGATCCGGCCGCCGAGCACGCGCCCGGCGAGCCCGCCGACCAGGCCGCCATGCATCGCGGCCTGGCCGACGCCTATCGAGCCATAGCTCACGAATTGGGCGCCCCGCTGATTCCGGTCGGCGACGCCTTCCACCTGGCCGACGCCGACCCGACCTGGGGCTACAAGCCGGACGCGTCGTTCGACCTGGCGACGGCCGCGCATCCCGCGCTGCCGGACCAGACGCATTCGCTGCACATGGGCCGCCGGTGGTCGAAGCGGGCCGACGGGACCTACGGCCTGGTGATGGACGGTCACCACGCGAACGTCGCCGGCCAGTACCTGGGCGCGCTGGTCTTCTACGAGTCGCTCTACGCCAGTTCGGTCCTCGGGTGCACGTTCCGGCCCAACGGGATCAACGCCGAGTACGCGCGGTTCCTGCAGAAGACCGCCCACGAGGCCGTGAAGGCCCTGCGCGGGACCGAGTTCGAAGTGAAGCCGAAGGCCCGCGTCGCCGCCTCGCGGTGAGAGGGCGTTCCGATCCCGAAGCCCTTCCCTCCCCGCGGGGGAAGTTGGCCCGCAGGGCCGGATGAGGGGGAGGACGAGTACGAGGGCCGTCGGAGAATCGGACGCGCGCGAGGGCCGTCGCTCCCTCCCGCGGGCTTCCTCGACGGCCCCCCTCGCCCGGCCTTCGGCCGCCGTGGCGAGGGGCCCGGGTCGAGGCTCAGTCGGACCCGCGCGGCGGGGCGTCGGACTTGGGGAGCCACTTCGCCAACTCGGACTTCCGCGCGGCGTGCTCCGGCGCCGCGGCGAGGTTGGTCCACTCGTAGGGGTCGGCGGCCTCGTCGTACAACTCCTCGCTGCCGTCGGCGTAGCGGATGTATCGCCAGCCCTCCGAGCGCACGGCGTGATTGCCGCGTCCGAAGGTCGTCAATGCGGGGCGGTCCCATGCGGAGGCCGGGTCTTTCAGGAGCGACCGGAAGCTCGGCCCTTCGACGTGCTTCGGCGTCTCGATCCCGCACAGGTCGGTCAGCGTCGGGTAGAGGCTCATGAAGTCCACCGTGCGCTCGCAGACCGAGCCGGGCGTGGTCACGCCGGGGGCGACCCAGATGAGCGGCGCGCGGGTGGCCTCCTCCCAGAGGGCGAACTTCCGCCAGTGGCTCTTCTCGCCCAGGTGCCAGCCGTGGTCGCCCCACAGCACGACGATGGTGTCGTCGCGGTAGGCCGAGCGGTCCAGGCCGTCGATCAGCCGGCCGATCATGGCGTCGGCGTAGGAGATCGCGGCGAGGTACGCCTGCACCGCCTCCTTCCACCGGCCCGATTCGAGCATCGCCTTGTGGTCGCCGTTCGGCTTCGCCATGCGACGGCCCGCGGGCGGCACGTCGTCGAGGTCGTCCTCGCGGTGGGGCGGGAGCTGGATCGAGTCCAGCGGGTGCAGGTCGTAGTATTTCCGAGGCACGTTCCAGGGCATGTGCGGCTTGTGCAGGCCGACCGCCAGGAAGAACGGCCTGTCGTGCTTCCGCTCCAGCTGATCGATGCCGTACTGGACGATCTTCCACTCGCGCAGGTCCTCGTCCTTCGCGTCGTCGAGCGGGGCGAACTTGATCCCGCCGACGCCGACGTCCCCGGTGGGCTTCGGGTCGCGTCCCGAGTCGGCGAGGTAGTCGTCGTATTCGTCGCGGCGGTTGTAGGCCTCGTGGTAGATCTTGCCCGCCCCCAGGACCTCGTAGCCCCCCTCGCGGAAGGCGGTCGTGAGGGGCAGGTCGCGAGAGATCGCCGGCCGCCAGTCCTCGTCGTTCTGGTAGACCCCGGTGGTGGTCGGCCGCAGGCCGCTCATCAGGGCCGCCCGCGACGGGTTGCACAGCGGGGCGGCGCAGTACGCCCGGGTGAACCGGACGCCCCGCGACGCGAGGCGGTCGATGTTGGGCGTGATCGTCTGAGGGTTGCGGCCGAGGTGGCCGACCCAGTGGTTCAGGTCGTCGACGGCGATGAACAGGACGTTGGGCTTGCGCCCGTCGCCTTCGCCGGCCCACGCCGGCGCGGCCGTCGCCAGCGCGAGCCACGCGAGGGCCGTCAGCTTCAGGATTCTCATGCGTTCACCTTCTTGTTGATCGATCCGATTTCAGGATGGGCGCCGTTCTTCAGTCCCGGGCCGGCCCGCCGGGGCCCCACAGCGGCTCGACGAGCTGGGCGTCCCAGCCCTTCCAGGCGGCGAGCAGCTCCGCGACCTTCTCGGGACGCTCGGCGGCCAGGTCGCGGGACTCGCCCGGATCCTCGGCCAGGTTATAGAGGCGGAACGGCGTGACCTCGACTTTCGCCGCGTTGGAGCGGGCCCCGGGCGCGTCGACCGCCGCGTCGTAGCGGACGAGCTTCCAGTCCCCCTTCCGCACGGCGGCCTGGGCGCCCATCCGCCAGAACAGCTCCTCGTGGGGCGTCCCGGCGTTCGCCCCGGTCAGGAACGGCAGCAGGTCCACGCCGTCCAGCTTCCCCTCGGGCGCCACCTCGACACCGGCCGCCGCCAGCGCGGTCGGCAGCACGTCGAGCTGGATCACCGGCTTGCGATAGACGGCCCCCGCCGGCAGCTTCCCCTTCCAGCTCAGGGCGAACGGCACGCGCACGCCCCCTTCGAGCGAGGTCCGCTTCGAGCCCCGGAACGGCGCGTTGCTCGACCCGTTCTGGGTCGTCCCCGGCATCGTCGGCCCGCCGTTGTCGTTGAAGTAGACGATCAGCGTGTCCTCGGCGAGGCCCGCGGCCTCGATCTTGTCCACGATCGTCCCGACGGCCTCGTCCAGCGCCGTGAGCATGGCCGCGTACTTCCGCCGCTGCGGGTCCGCGATCGCCGTGAACCGCGCGAGCCGCTCGTCGGTCGCGTCCATCGGCGTGTGCACCGCGTTGAAGGCGACCTCCAGGAAGAACGGGGCGCCCTCCTTGTGGCGGTCGATGAAGTCCGCCGCCTCGCGGGCGAAAGCGTCCGTCAGATAAGCCTTCTCCCTGACGACCTCGGTGCCCCGATAGACGTTCTCGGTCGCCTCGGCGAAATAGGTGTGCGCTCCGCCGAGGAAGCCGAAGAACTCGTCGAACCCGCGACTCTGCGGGTGCAGCTCCGGCGTCCCCCCCAGGTGCCACTTGCCGACCAGCCCCGTCGCATAACCGGCCGCCTTGAGCCGGTCGGCGATCGTCTTCTCCGAGGTCGGCAAGCCCTGCTTCGGGCTCCCCCCGGGGTTCCACTCGTGACCGAACCGCTGCTGATACCGGCCCGTCAGGAACCCGGCCCGCGTCGGGCTGCAATACAGGCCCGAGACGTAGCCGTCGGTGAACCGCACGCCGCTCGCCGCCAGGGCGTCGATCCTCGGCGTCGGGAAGTCCCGGTTGCCGTGGATGCCCAGGTCGGCGTAGCCCATGTCGTCCGTGATCAGGACGACGATGTTCGGCCGCTTCTCCGCCGCCCCCGCCGTCCTCGCGGCCGCTAACGCCGCCAGCCCCAGCGTCAGGCCCGCAGCGACCCGCCGGCCCAGACTCGTCGATCGCATCATGAACTTCATCGCGGCCCCATCCTCCTCATTCCCTCGTCCATCCGGCTCCGCGCCGATCGCGGTCCGCCCCTCCGCATTCAACCCGACTCGAACGCCGACCGTTCCGTCGGCGACCCACCATAGCAATGTCCTATTAGTTCGGTCAAGAAACTTGGGTTTTAATGTTGACAAATCCGATAGGAAAAACAAAGATGCCGCGGTTCAGCCAGGGAAGTGATGGGCCAGCGTCTTACTGGAGGTTTTCGATGCGAGCGGGACGAAAAGTACGGCAGGCAGGTCGGGTCGGCTTCACGCTGATCGAGCTGCTGGTGGTGATCGCGATCATCGCGGTTTTGATCGCCTTACTTCTGCCGGCGGTCCAGTCGGCGCGGGAGGCGGCGCGACGGATCCAGTGCACGAACAACGTCAAGCAGTTGGGGCTCGCGCTGCACAACTACCACGACGTACACGGCCGGTTCGCCCCGGGCTCCATCCAGGTGACGACGCCGGCGACCTATCGCCAGCCGTTCATCACATCCTTGCTGCCGTTCCTGGAGCAGGGGAATCTGACCAGCAGCTTCAATTTCAACCTTTCATTCGAGAACCCCAGCAACATCACCACGCGAGCTTCGCGGGTGAACTCGTTCGACTGCCCGACGGACCAGAAGATCGTCTTCGTCAACAACGGCGGCAACGTCACCGACGTGAAGGGGAGCTATGGCGTCAACTGGGGCCAGAACACGTATGGCGACCAGATCCTCGCCTCGCCCTTCGGCCTGAACTACGGGGCCTCGCTGGCCGAGATCACCGACGGCACCAGCAACACGTTCCTGATGGCCGAGCTGATCCAGCTCCCCCACCCGGTAGGACAGCCCGTCGCCACGATCGATCGCCGCGGACGTGTCTGGAGCGACCAGCCCTCGTCCCACCAGATCAACACCCGCAACGGCCCGAACAGCCAGGTCCCCGACTACGGTGCCTGCTGGCACGACACCGATCCTCGCAAGGCCCCCTGCACCCGCCTGCTCGGCTCCCCCGAGACCCACCACCTCGCCTCGCGCAGCAAGCACCCCGGCGGGGTGAACGTCCTGCTGGGGGACGGCTCCGTCCGGTTCATCAAGGACTCGATCGCCATCCCCACCTGGCGTGCCCTCAGCAGTCGCGCCGGCGGCGAGGTCATCAGCGCGGACTCCCTCTGACAACCACGGCGTGCGTCGACTTCAAAGATCTGGCGACCCGACGAACGGGAGCGGATTGGGATTCTCTAGTTGTTTGATAGAAAAAAGCGGTTATCCAAGTTGACAATGCCGATAGAGATTGCCAGTATTGGGCCGTGAGCCGCCCCCGCAGGGGAGCGAGCCTGACTCTTCCAGGAGAGGGCGCTCCCGCGACGACCGCCGGTCGATCGCGGGACGACGGAACGAGGATTGAGATGCTGAACCAAGATGCGAACGGACGACGAGGCGGGTTCACGTTGATCGAGCTGCTGGTGGTGATCGCGATCATCGCCGTGCTTATCGCCTTGCTGTTGCCGGCGGTGCAGTCGGCCCGCGAGGCGGCGCGGCGGATCCAGTGCACGAACAACATCAAGCAGCTGGGCCTGGCCTTGCACAACTACCACGACGTGCACGGCCGGTTCGCCCCGGGCTCGATCACGGTGGCGATCACGCCGACGCGGGACTACCGCCAGCCGTTCGTCACCTCGCTGCTGCCGTATGTGGAGCAGGGGAACCTGGCCGCCAGCTACAACTTCAACCAGTCGTTCCAGCACGGGACCAACGACACGACCCGGCTGGCGCGGGTGAACGTATTCGACTGCCCCTCGGATCAGCAGGTCCTGTTCCTGAACTCCGACGGCACCAACGCCGACGTGAAGGGGAATTACGGGATCAACTGGGGCCAGGACACGTACGGGGACCCGATCCTGAAGGCCCCCTTCGCCCTGAACTACGGGGCCTCGCTGGCCGAGATCACCGACGGCACCAGCAACACGTTCCTGATGGCCGAGCAGATCCAGCTCCCGCAGCCGGCGGGGCAGCCGGTCAACGTGATCGACCGTCGGGGTCGGATCTGGAGCGATCAGCCGTCGTCGCACCAGATTTCCACCCGCAACGGCCCCAACAGCCAGGTCCCGGACCTCGGCGCCTGCTGGCCCGCCACCGACCCGCGCAAGGCCCCTTGCGTCCGGCGGACCGCCCAGGGGCCCACGCACTACATGGCCTCGCGCGGCAAGCACCCCGGCGGGGTGAACGTCCTGCTGGGGGACGGCTCCGTCCGGTTCATCAAGGACTCGATCTCGATCCCGACCTGGCGGGCGCTCAGCAGCATCGCCGGCGGCGAGGTCATCAGCGCGGACTCCCTCTGATGCTCACGAATCGCACCGATCGCCCCCGGAACCGTTCGCTCGTCTCACTCGCCGCGAGGCTCGTCCCGGCGGCCCTCGTCGTCGCCGCCGTCGTCGGCTGCGGCGACTCCTCGGAGCCGCCGCGGCTGCCGGTATCGGGCAAGGTCACGCTCGACGGCAAGCCGCTCCCCGCGGGCCAGCTGACCTTCGTCCCGCTGGACGGCCGGACCGCTTCCGTCGCCGAGGTCCGCGACGGCGCGTTCCAGACCGACGGCTCCACCGGCCCCGCGCCAGGCCGGTATCAGGTCGAAATCTACGCCGTCGAGTCGACCGGCAAGACGATCCCCAGCCCCGACATCCCCGGCGCGACGATCGAGGAGGAGCGAGACCTCGTCCCCGAGCGTTACAACGTCAAGTCCGAGCTGACCGCCGAGGTCAAGCCCGACGGCGACAACGCCTACGAGTTCGCCCTCACCTCGCAGGCCCCCGCGGCGCGAAAGGTCCGACGCCGCTGAGGGCCGGGGCCGACTGGGGTCAGCTCCCCTCGAACCGCTTCAAGAGCCGGTCGAGCTTCTCCTCGACCGACCGGAGCCGCTCCTCCATCGAGGGCGAGCCCGAGGCGGGCGCGGCGGCATTGCTCCTGGCGGCCCCCGCGCCCTCGGCGGCCGCAGGGTCGGGGTCGGCGAAGACGTCCGAGGAGATGATCTCGCCGCCGGCCCGGCTGATGAGGGCGGTCAGGACGGCCTGGACGTCCGGGCGATCTTTCTTCAGCAGGCGGGGTTCCCCGTAACAGGGGCCCAGCAGGTAGCCCCGGGGGTCGGAATCGTCGAGCGCCGGGAGTTCCTCACCGGGCACGAACGGCAACTCGCCCGGCTTCGTCCAGGGGGTGGCGTCGCGGGCCACGACGGCGAAGACGGTGTTCGACGTGCCGTCGAGAATCTCGGCCGACAAGACGCCCCGTCGCCCCGGTGATGGAGGGGGCGATCCCATCATCATGCCCATACCCCCGTCCATGTCGGCGGCGCCCATCATGCCGCCCATCCCCATCATCGACGACCGGCCGCCTTGGGCGGCGTCTTGCGGGCCGAGCTTCGGGTCGAAGACCGATCCCTCGCCGGCGACGCCTCGGAAGCGCGTGAAGCCTCGCGGGGCGGGGGAGGCGGGAGTTTCGAAGACGGCGGGCATCCGGCCGATCAAGGTCTTGTTGTGCGGGCTGTCCCAGCGCTCGTTCAGGTGGAATTCCCGGTACAGCTCCATCTGGCCGAGGTAGGGGAGGATCGCCACCCGCCAGCTCAGCAGGGGGCCGGCATCGCCCTGAATCGCCGGGGGAGGGAAATAGCCGTTGGCCGCTTCGTGATTGACCGCGGCGAGGAGGATCTCCTTGAGGTTCCTCGCCTGCCTGCGCGCGTCGTCGGTCTCGGCCGACGCCGGGGACGACGCGCTTGCGGGTGTGCCGCGAGGTGGTTCGACCTGGATCGGGGGAGGGGCGGTCCAGGTGGCCGAGGCGAGCCCGGCGACGCCCAGGCCGACGACGACCAGGGCCGAGAGGGTCGATTTCGAGATCATGGTCGGTGCGACTCCCGCGAGGAGTGTGGCGACGCTCGGCGACGCGGCTCGGGCCGCGACCGCCGTCAGGGTCGCGCGGATCAGATTGGACGACACGGGAGATGCGAACGCCGACGCCTCGCCCGCCAGCGCCGAGAGAGCCACGGCCGGGGCGACGCCTCGGCTGGTCAGGCGGGCGCGGAGGGCCTCGCGGGCGCGGGACAGGCGGCTCTTGACGGTCCCGACCGGGCAGTCGAGCCGTCGCGAGGCCTCCTCGACCGTCGCGCCGTCGAGCAGGCAGGCGACGAGCACCTCGCGATGCTTCGCCGGCAGCCGGGCCAGCTCGGAGTCGATGATCGGCATGACGTCGGACCATTCGGCCCCCGGGGCCGCCCCTTCCTGACAAGGGACGTCGGGCAGCGCCCGGTCCCCTCGACGCGCGGCGCGGGCCTTGAGGGCCTCGCGGGTCGCGACGCCGTGGAGCCACGGCCCCAGGCGGTCGGGGTCGCGGAGCCGCCCCCCCTTCCGCACCAGGACCAGGAAGGTCGCCTGGAACGCGTCGTCCGCGTCGTGCGGGCTCGCCAGCAGCCGACGGCAGACGCCCCGGACCATCGGCCCGTGACGACCTACGAGCGCCTCGAAGGCCGACTCGTCCCCCCGTCTCAGGAACAGGTCGAGCAACGCGCCATCCCCGGACGGCACCGTCCCTCGGCGGAACAGGCGATCCAAGTCATGAAACACCAGACCTTTACCGGATCTCGTCATCGGCGGCCCCCCGTCGATCGATTCCCATCTCCTCAGGATACCGCGGTCCGAGGGTCGTCCGGTTCCATCTGCGGCCGAATAATTCGCCAGAGCGAGCCTCGAAGCCCGGGCTCAAGTTCGTTTGCAAAGGGGGTGGCGATGGCTCGGACGACGCCCGATGGGGATTTCGACGGCCCGCCGAAGGCTCCGGGGGCCGACGAGGGCGAGGCCGGGGCGCGGCTGGCGCTCTTGCTGGCCTTGCTCGCGGCCTTCACCTTGCTGACGTTCCTGGCGGTCTCGTCGGGCTCGCCGAGCGACGTTCGTCAGCGGCCGAGGATGCTGACCACCCTCGCCACGGCGACCGGGCCGTTCACCGGGGCGATCGCCCGAGGCGGGCAGTCGTGCTGCCTGGAGTTCTCGCTCCGGCTCGCCGCCTGGCTCGCCCCCATCCTGGCGGCGGGCATCCTCGCCTCGCTGGCGATCCCCGGGAACGACCCGGGCGCGCGGGCCCTCCGCCTGGGCTGCTGGACCCTCGGCTGGTTCCTCTGGCTGGCCGGCGGGCCCGTCTCGTTCCTGCACGCGCTGAACTGAGGCTCGCAAGCCGCGGCCGTGCCGCCGAGCCGGGCTCTTGCATGGGAACGCGGCTGACGTCATGATCCGGCGTTGGGAAGGGCCTCGGCCGGGGCGGACGCTCTCCGAGGCCGTCGACCGTCGGAGCGTCGTCGTCGATCTCATCGAACCTCTGTGAGGCCGTGGGCCATGCGTCGCATCCTGCCGATCTACCTCGTCCTCACGGCGTCCGTCCTGCCCTGGTCGGTTCCCGTCGCCCGCGGAGGCTTCGCCTACACCACGCTCAGGCCGACGGGCTCGGTCAACGGCTTCGCCTACGGGATCAACGATCGGGGGGATATCGTCGGCAACTACGCCACGGCGGGGGGGGAGTCGCACGGGTTCCTGCTGAGCGGAGGGGCTTACTCCACCGTCTCGTACGGGCTGCTCTACGGCACGTCGGTCGCGGGCGTCAACGACGCGGGCGACATGGTGGGATACTACGCACTGGCCTTCGATTCGAACCCCGGCGGGTTCAAGACGTTCGGAGGCTCGACCCTGCCGCTCAACATCCCCGACGCCCGCAACACGCAAGCCCTGGGGATCAACGCGGCCGGCCGGATCGTGGGGACCTTCGAGGCCGCCGACGGTCGACGGTCCGGCTTCCTCGTCGACGGCCCGAACTTCACCGTGCTCGACGCCCCGGGGGCTTCCACGACCGCGCGCGGGATCAACGACGCGGGGGACGTCGTGGGGAGCTATCTCGGGCAGGACGGATACCGGGGCTTCGTGCTGAGCGGCGGCCTTTATACGACGCTCTCCTTCGCCGACGACGTGGACACCTACGCCACGGGGATCAACCGGCTGGGCCAGATCGTCGGCTATTACGAGGACGCCGCCGGGGGCGCGCACGGCTTCCTGTACAGCAACGGCGCGTTCACGACGCTGGACGCCCCCGACGCGGTCGGGCGGACCTACGTCTACGGCATCAACGCGAGCGGCCGGATGGTCGGCGCCTATCTTGGCGCCGACGGCTTCCAGGCCTTCACGGCCGTCGCCGTGCCCGAGCCCGCCTCGCTGTCGCTCTTGGCCGGCGGCCTGGGCCTCGCCTTCGCGGCCGGGACGCGCGCCCGGCGATCCCCGACGCAGCCTCGCGGCGAATCCTCGGTCTGATCCGAACCGCCTCAGCCCTTCACCTCGACGCCGAGCCTCGCCGCGGCGCGCCGGGCGGTTTCGAGACGCTGCTTCGTGAGGGGGGCCGTGGCGGACCGGGCTGCTTCGAGGACCTCGGGGGGCGCGGTCTTGGGCGTGCCGCTCTGGAAGGGGGGCTCGGGCGCGTACTCGATGCCGAGCTGGATCGCCTGCGCCGCGAGGTCGCCGCGCAGGAGAGCGGCGAGCTTCAGGGCCCCGTCGATCCCCGCCGTGACGCCGGCCGCGCTCAGGTGCTTGCCGTCGAGCACGACCCGTTCGTCCGTCGGCAAGGCGCCGAAGTACCGGAGCAGGTCGAACGACGCCCAGTGCGTGGTGGCCCGGACGCCCTTGAGCAGCCCCGCCGCCCCGCAGATCAGGGCCCCGGTGCAGACCGAGTAGACGTACTGCGCCTTCGCCGCGCGATCGCGGAGGAAGGCCAGGACCTCCTCGTCCTCCATCAGCGCCTCCTGGCCGGGCCCGCCGGGGACGACCAGCACGTCGAGCGGCGGGACCTCGGCCAGCGACTCCTCGGGGGTCAGGATCAGCCCCTTGACGTCTCGCAGGGGTGCCTTGTCCTTCGCGAAGACGTGCACCGTCGAGTCCGGCACCCGCGAGAGGACCTCGAATGGCCCGGTGAAGTCGATCTGGTCCATCCGGGGGAAGATCAGGATGCCGATGTGGAGGTGCCCGGTCGGATCCTCGGCCGCCGCGGCCTGCGCCGTCCGTTTCGGGACGCCCGCCAATCCGGCCGCCGTGCCCGCGAGCCCCTGCTGGAGGAATCCCCTGCGCGTCGCCATGTCGTCGGACCTCGGGGGTGTGGATCGCCGGCCGGCGTGCTCGTCGGCCGGATCTCGCCCCATGGTAGCGGGATTTCCGCCGCGTCGAACGGGGGCGGCGGCCGAGGGACCGGCGGGCGGCGCATTTGCATTGGCCTGATCGGGCGCACTGTCAGGATGGAGAGCTGCGCGACGACGTCGCGGGTGGAGTCGTCAGGGCCTGACCTCGCCGAGGATTCGAACACGCGAAGCGCGTCGAACGAAGCCAATTCGCGAGGCGGTTTGCCTTTCGTTAGTCTCTACTGTATATGAATTTAAGGTCGGAGTGTGCCGTTGGGGTCGGCGCGAACGAAGCCAATCTCAAACCCACTTCACCGGCTGCGAAGGTCTGGCTTTCGGGAGGCTCGACCTGACGAAACACGGTGAGTTTTGACGGATCTTGCTTTCGTTCGGCGTTCAACAGGCTGTGTCGTTTTGGGATGTCTTCGTGCTGGACGGGTGAGGGGTGGCTTGGTTTGGCCGGGCCCGGGTCCGCAGCCGAGCTTGTTCCGGTGCCAGGTTGAGTAACGGACCGGTTTTGAATCGACGGGACCCTAATTGTGTTTGGCGGCCGGGCGTGGCCAGAATGCCGGGATCGCCGCACGGTCCCGTCGACCCTGCCGGTGGATTCGACACGCGCCGGAGAGCAGCCCATGCCTTCGCCCCATCATCGAAACAGGTCGTCCCGCCGCCGGAACTTCAGGCCCTGGAGCGAACGCCTGGAGGCGCGGGCTTTGCTGGCCGTGGACCTCGACGACCAGTTGAGCGAGGCCGTGCTCCTGGGACCCGTCGCCTCGTCCAGGTCGGTTGCAGGGACCATTTCCGAAGCGGCCGACGTCGATATGTACGCATTCGAGGTCCAGGCGGGTCAGGTCGTCGAGTTCGACATCGACACCCCCACGAACGGGGTGCCCGGCCTCGGCTCTTACATCCGGATCTTCGACGCGAACGGGACTCAACTCGCCGCGAACAACGACGCCCAGGCCCCCGACGAGCCGCAGCCCCCGTCGGGCGCCTCGCACGTCTCCACCTTCTTCGACTCCTATGTGCGGCGCACCTTCGGGACCGCGGGAGTCTATTACATCGGAGTTTCGAACTGGGAGAACACCCAATACTCGGCGGCTGAAGGAGAGGCCGACTTCGTCGGCAGCCAGCACCTGACCGGGCCTTACACCCTCACCATCTCCGCCGTGCACCCGAACGTCTACATCGACCGGGGAGCCGACGGCCTGTGGGGCTGGACGGTGGGCGTCGGCGTCGCGCCGCTCAACTCGGGAAACCCGGAGGCGATGGCCGTCGCGCAGGACGGGACCCTTTTCGTCGACTTCGGCCCCAACGGGCTCTGGACCAGGACCGGGGCCGGATTCGTGCAGATCAACCCCGCCAACCCCCAGAACATGGCGGTCGCCGTCGACGGCTCGCTCTATCTCGATTACGGCCCGTTCGGCCTCTGGCGGTTGACGGCGTCGGGGCTGGGGATCATCAACGGCGCGAACCCCGAGAACATGGTACCGGCGGCCGACGGCTCGCTCTACGTCGACTACGGCACGTTCGGCCTCTGGCGATTGACGGCGTCGGGGCTGCGGATCGTCAACGGGGCGAACCCCGAGAACATGGTACCGGCGGCCGACGGCTCGCTCTTCATCGACTACGGCCAGTTCGGGCTCTGGCGGATGACCGCGGGCGGGGGCTCGATCTCTCAGATCAGCGTCGCCAATCCCGAGGGCCTGACCGCGGCGCCCGACGGGACCCTGTTCGTCGACTACGGCCCGTTCGGCCTCTGGACCTGGATCGCCGGCTCCATCACAAGGATCAGTTCGGGCAACCCGGAGGGATTCGACGTGGGGAGGGACGGCTTCCTCTATGTCGACTTCGGGCGGTTCGGGATCTTGCGGCGCAGCCCGACCGGCTCCTTCGTGCTCATCGTGACCGAGGATCCGGAGGCGCTCGCCGGGTGAGTCGCAGGGCTTCGCCTACCTCGGCCGGGCGAGGGCGGGCATGGCGAAGTCGGAGGCGAAGGTGAGCGAGGTCTGGCCGCCACGGGCGAACTTGATGGTGTTGTCCAGCAGCCGCATGGCGAGGGGGTCGCCCTGGCGGCTGTTGAGGACGGCGATCTCGGAGGCGGACCAGTCGTAGTCGACGACCCGGATGGTGACGGGATCGCCGTACTTCCAGACGACCGGCTGGGGGAACGTGTAGTCCCAGATCGGCCGGGTGGAGTTGGCGATGACCGGCGAGGGCCCGTAGGTCACGCCGCCGACCTGGATCGTCACCCCCAGGTCGGGCCCGCCGCCGGCCAGGTACTTGCCGGTGGACGAAGCCACCTCGCCCCGGCGCAGAGTGACACGGTAACCGTGGGGGGTGGACGCCTTGTCCCACCAGTCGAGGTAAGTCTTGGAGGTCTCGGCGAAGCGGCCGTCGGGGTGGTCGCGGAGGTAGTCCCGGAGGCGGCGGGCTACCTCGGCCACGTCGTCGGGGTGGGACGCGGCGTGGTCGTAGGCCTGGCGGTAGGAGTAGGCGTCCCACTCGCGGAGGATCTTGTCGCGGGCCTCGATCGCCTCGCTGATGTACCGTCCGCCGGCCTGGTGGGCCTTCAGGTATTCCTGGTACTTCTCGATCCGCGCCGCGAAGCTCGTCGGCTGGCGCTGGGAATACTCGCGGGCGCGGGCGATGTCGCGGTCGTCGAGGCGGCGGACGTACTCGTCGAGCCGGTCCTGGACCTCGGTCCGGTAGGGGCTCTCCGGGTGCTCGTCCAGGAACTTCCGCGAGCGTTCGATCAGGTCGGCGAGCGAGGCGTTGGGGAGGGCCTCGGACCGAACCAGGTCGTCGACGGTCCGGCGCTCGGCGGCGGTGCGGCGGGTGGTCAGCTCGGCCTTGAGGCCCTGGGCCAGCTTGAGGATCTCGGGCCGTCGCGTGGTGTCCGGGAACTCGCGGAGGAAGCCGTCGAGGGCGGCGACCCCCTTGTCGGGCTCGTCGACCGTCTCCAGCGAGTTCACCTGGGCGTACACGTCCTTCCAGCGCTCGTCGTGGCGGACCTGCTCGCGGGACTTCTCGACTTCGCGGATCGCCGGGGCGAGTTCGGGCGCCTGGGTGCGGGCGGCCTCCAGCCGGGCGTCGAGGTCCGGGACGACCGTACCGGCGGCGATCTGCACGCCGGTGGCCTTGACGGTCCACTCGGCCCTCTTGTTCGCCGCCTCGCGGGCCAGGCGGGGGAGGAAGTAGGGGAGCGTGGGGTGGGCCTCCAGCAGATCCGACCAGCTCCGGGCGACGGCCGTCGCCGCGTTGCCCGAGTCGCGCTCGAAGGCCGAGGCCCGGGTGTAGCCCCAGTAGTCGTAGCCGACGGCCAGGCCCGCCAGGATGGCGGCGGCCCCGGCGAGCTTCCCGAACCGGGCCAGCTTCCGGCCCCGTTCGCGGCGCTTCAGCCGCTCCCGGAACTCGTAGGTCCGGTTCGAGCGGGGGTAGCGTTTCTCGTACGCGGCCAGGCAGCGCCGGAGCCTCGGCAGGTCCTTCGGGGCGAGGTCCCAGAGCAATTCCATCTGGGCCCGGTCGCGGGTTTCGAGCTGCTCGGCGACCCAGCCCAGAGGGCCTTCGAGGCCCATCGGGCGGATCTCCGACGGAGGCCGGTTGCCGTCCGAGCCGGAGCCGAACGAGCTGACGGCGAAGATCACGCCGTCGGGGGCGTGCTGGCGGAGGGCGTGACGGGTCATGCCGTACTGGCGGTCGACCAGGGCCTCGACGAACGCCTCGTCGGCCGTCGACCCCCGGCCCTCGCGGTCGAGCACGCGGTCGAACTTGGTCAGCAGCAGGGCGACGGGGCGGTCGGTGCTGATGTCCTCGGAACGCTCGATGTAACGCTCCAGGAGGTTCTCGACCTCCTGCTGGCGGCGTCGGCGCTCGGCGACGTCGGTGGAGCCCTCGGGGTCCAGGCAGAGGAACACGGCGTCGCAGCCCGCGAAGAACTCCTGGATCGGCTCGTCGGTCCCCAGGGTGACGTGCTCCCCCTGATAGTCCTTGACGATCAGCTCGAACCGGGCCGGGCCGTGGTAGAGCCGCAAGTGCAGCTCGGTCTCCGAGAGCGTGCCCGAGGTCGGGTCGCCGGACTCGATCTGGGCGATCTTCTCGGCCAGGTACTCGGCCGTGGGCGCATCGGCGGCGGCCAGGCGCACGCCCGGGACCAGCCCGCCGGCGGCCTGGCGGTAGAACATCGCCAGCAGGGTCGTCTTACCGACGTTGCGATGCCCGAACAGGGCGATCCGCTTGGGGCCGGTGAGCCTGGCCTCCAGGGCGTCCAGTCGCGCGTTGCGGTTTGACACGCTCGTCCCCGATATCCTGGTTCACCGAGACGTGAGGGCATCCATGCCCACGGTAGACGGGCCCGCGAGAGAGGCGAACCCCTGGCTTCATCGACCGATCCCACCCCCGACCCGCAAGCCCCGGAATGGTCCCGAGGCGTTTCGGGACGGTTGCTCCGCGCCCGACGAGTTTGCCGGCCCATCCGGCGCGGAACGATCCCGGATTCGCTACGAGCGTCGAGGCCCCGGGGTTCGGCCCCGGCCGCGATCAGGTCGGGCGTCGGAGGACGGCCCGGCGGAACAGCCAGGCGGCCCCGGTGAACGGCCGCAGCAGCGTGCGGACCGGCATCCCCACGACCACCAAAAGGGCCCCGCAGGCCACCAGCCCGGCGAGCACCGCGCCGATCCGACGGAAGATGGGGACGTCCAGGCCGCGGCTCGCCAGGGCCTCGCCGATCGACGCCTCCAGGCCCTGGGCCAGGCCGCCGCCGACCGTCGTCGCCAGGGCCACTCCGGCGCGGGCGAACTCGCGGGCGGCGTATTCGGTGGCGCGGCCGGTGTAGTCGATGAAGGCGTCCGGGTTGGCGTAGAAGGCGGCCAGCACCCCGGCCGCCGCCAGCTTCTTCTTATGCGGGAGCACCTGGGTCGTCAGGAACTCCCAGCCCCCCCGGCCGGTCTTGCGCAGGACGCCCAGGCTCTCCGGGCCTTCCTTTGCCAGGACCTCGGCCACGTCGTCGCCGAAGACCCGGACGGCCGTCAGGCCCTCGGGGCCGAGCTGCCGGACCATGGTCTCGGCCTCCTGCGGGTAGCGCTGAGCGATCCGGCGGGCCGACTCGCCCATCTCGACCACCACCCGCTTCTCGGCCGGCTTGAGCGCGGAGAAGGTCCGCAGGGCGTCGGCGTCGCGGCCCACGAGCTGGCCGAACCGGGTTTCCAGCAGTAGCTCGCTCGGGGTCTCGACCCGACGCGCGGCCGTCGCCAACTCGTCCGACTGCTTGACCAGGCCTTCGAGCCCTTCCTCCGACCCGCGGGCGAACAGCTTGCCGACGCCTCGGGCCTCGACCCGGGCGGCGTCGCCGCCCTGGAGCACCGCCTTGCCGCCGCGGGCCTCCACGATGATCTGCTGCACGACCTCGTCCAGCCAGGAGAACGCCCCCGCCCGCGCCGGGGCCGAGACCCCGAGCGTCGCCAGGGCCAGCCCGAGCGTCAAAATCAGGCCGCGTCGGCCGGCCGGGCGTCCGCTGTGGGAGAGGAGCTGCATGTTCCCTTTCCTTCCGCGCGTGTTCCGAGACCCAGAGGAAGTCGATTCGGCCGAGGCCGTCCCCTTATTGTATCGCCCGGAAGGAATTCCCAGGTGAAGCCCGGTTCGAATGCAAAAGTTGAACCGGGCCGGTCAGGGGGCCTGGCGGTAGAGCTTGTGCGCCTCGATGTACGCCTCGACCGACCTGGGCGTCATGTAGCGGATGCTCCGCCCCTCGGCCAGCCGGGCCCGGAGGTCCTGCGAGGCCACGCCGATGGGGGGGATGGAGACGAGACGGAGGGGCAGGGCATCGGGACCGAAGGGGGAAGTCGGGGGGGGCTCGACGTCCGAACCCGGCCGGTTGGCCACGACGATCGTCGCCATCGCGGCGATCTTGCCCGGCTCGCGCCAGGTCGGCAGGTCCACCAGGCTGTCGCCGCCGATCAGGAAGAACAGCTCGTCCTCGGGCCGCTGCTCGCGGATCTGGGCCAGCGTCTCGACGCTGTAGGAAGGGCCCGGGCGGGAAGCCTCGATCTCCGAGACCTCGAACGCGGCATGGCCGGCGATCGCCAGTCGGGTCATCTCGATCCGGTGGTGGACCGCCGACCGCTTGGCCCCGCGTTTGTGCGGCGGCTCGTTCGCCACGACGAACCAGACCCGATCCAGCTCGCAGGCCTCGCGGCACTGCTCCGCCAGGATCAGGTGCCCCAGGTGGATCGGGTCGAACGTGCCGCCGTAAATCCCCAATCGCATGGACGAGCAAACCCCCTCCGACCCGCCGCGACCTCGCCCCCGGCCGTCTGGACAGGCGTGCAGAAGTCCGGCGGTTCGGCGTATAATGACGGTAGTCAGCCGACGACCCGGAAACCCGACGATAGGTCCGCCCGATGAGCGTTGTCAATCAGGATCAGGACGGCGAAGACGCCCGATCCCCGGGCCGGCTGGTCCGCCCCCCGTCCTGGTTCGGGGGCGAGGACGAAGCCCGGGCGGATCGCGGCGGGCTGTTCATCGAGGTCGTCGTCAACCGGGCGTTCGACCAGGCGCTCACCTACGGCGTCCCCCGCAAGCTGGTGGGGGGCGTCAAGGTCGGGCAGAGGGTCCGGGTGCCGCTGGGGAGGGGCGGGGCTCCCGTCACGGGCTACTGCGTGTCGGTCGGCCTGCTCCCCCCCGAGGGCCTCGATCCGTCTCGGATCAAGAACATCGTCGAGATCCTCGACCCGGTCCCGCTGATCGACGACCGGATGCTGGAGCTGACCCGCTGGATGGCCGGGTACTACATGTGCTCGTGGGGCCAGGCCCTCGACGCCGTGGTGCCGGCCGGGGTCCGCAATCAGGCGGGGACGCGCATCGGCACGTTCCTGGTCGTCACGCCGGAGACCCGCCAGGCCTGGCGGGACGGCACCCTGGAGGCGACCCTCACCGCCAAGCAGGCCGCGGCGATCGACGCCCTCTGCCGGTCTGAGGAAGAGCCGCTCACCGCGGCCGACGTCTGCCGGCGCGCCCGCTGCGGCCCGGGCGTCCTCGCCGGGCTCCGGAAGGACGGCGTGATCCACACCGTCAAGCGTCGGCTCTCGCTCGACGAGTCCCGGAAGGCGGCGAAGGAGGCGGAAGCCGAGGGCCCCGCCGCCGTCGACGCCGCAGCGGCCGTCGAGGCGGCATCCAGGCCGGCGCTCACCCCCGAGCAGCAGGCGGCGATGGATGCGCTGACGCCGGCCTTGCAGGGGGACGCGTTCGCCCCGTTCGTGGTCTTCGGCGTCACGGGGAGCGGCAAGACCGAGGTCTACCTGTCGGCCATCGAGCAGGTCGTCGCCCGGGGCCGCGAGGCGATCGTGCTGGTCCCCGAGATCAGCCTGACGCCCCAGACGATCCGCCGCTTCAAGCGGCGGTTCCGCCGGGTGGCCGTGCTCCACAGCCACCTGAGCGACGTGGAGCGGCACCGCCACTGGAGCCGCATCGCCCGGGGCGAGGTCGACGTGGTCGTCGGCGCGCGCTCGGCCATCTTCGCCCCCGCCCGCCGGCTCGGCCTGATCGTCGTCGACGAGGAGCACGAGAGCACCTTCAAGCAGGAGTCCGTCCCCCGCTACCACGCCCGCGACGTGGCCGTGAAGCGGGCCCAGCTCGAAGGGGTCCCGGTCATGCTGGGCTCGGCGACCCCGTCCCTCGAATCCTGGGCCAACGCCGAGCGCGGGCGGTACGCGCGGATCGCCATGCCGAGCCGCGTCGAGGGCCGGCCGATGCCGGCCGTCGAGCTGATCGACCTCCGCCACGAGAAGAACCTGCACGGCGGCCTGAGCGACTCCCTGCGCCTGGCCATGCACCAGGCGCTCGACGACGACGGCCAGGTCATCCTGCTGCTGAACCGCCGGGGCTACAACACGTTCGTCATCTGCCCCAAGTGCGGCGACGTGGTCAAGTGCCGCCACTGCGACGTGGCCGCCACCTTCCACAAGGGGCGGCGGCTCCTGATCTGCCACACCTGCGACGCCGAGCGGCCGTGCCCCCCCGCCTGCCCGTCGTGCCAGGCGCCCGTCCTCCACTACGGGGGCATCGGCACCGAGCGACTGGAGCGCGAGGTCCTCTCGGAGTTCCCGTTCCACGCCGCCAGGCGGATGGACTCCGACACGATGCGACGGCACGGCAGCCACGAGGAGACGCTCGCCGCGTTCAAGGCGGGAGACGTGCGGATCCTGCTGGGGACGCAGATGATCGCCAAGGGGCTGGACTTCCCCAACGTCACCCTCGTCGGCGTGGTCGACGCCGACGTGGCCCTGCACCTGCCGGACTTCCGCGCCGCCGAGCGGACGTTCCAGCTCGTGGCGCAGGTCGCCGGCCGGACCGGCCGGGGGAGCCGCGCCGGGCGGGTCCTGGTCCAGACCTACAGCCCGGACAGCCCGGCGATCCTCCACGCGGCCAGGCATGATTACGAGAGCTTCGTCGCCCAGGAACTCCCCCAGCGCTCCGGGGTCCTGGCCTCGCCCTACGGCCGGATCGTCCGGCTGCTGGCCCGGGGCCGCGACGAGGCCCGGGTGAAGGCCTACATGGAGGGACTGGCCGTGGCGCTTCGGGACCGGGCCGACCCCTCGGTGCGGTTCCTCGGCCCCTGCCCGGCGCCGGTGCTGAAGATCAAGGAGGAGTTCCGGTTCCACCTCCAGCTCCGGTGCGCGACGGCGGGGCCGCTCCGGTCCCTCCTGCGCGACCTCTCCAACCCTCCCCTCCCCCCCAAGGTTGAGCTGGCGGTCGACGTGGACCCGGTCAGCATGCTCTGATCGGGCGGGTTTCGGCCTGTTCGGGCGAGCCGCCGGGCCTGGCCGGGCGGTTTCGGCAATCGCCCGGGGGAAATCCACGGAATTTCCGACAAAGGGCCAAACTCACGTTTACAGGATCGGCGACCGGGGGTATCTTCCCCGCCGTTGGCTCACATCACGGACACCTTGACGAAGAGACTCACGGCGGAGTCTTCATGCGGAGGCGGGCATGGATGCGATAGCCTTCAGCTTTCGTCCCTCTCGTCCCCATCAAGTCCGTCGCGATCTCGCGGCCTCTCGCAAGGGGGCCCGTCCGGGAAGCCTGTCCGGGTCGTGATCCCCGTGTCTCGCGACGTCCGTTCCGCACCGCGTCTCCACCGAGCGGGCGAGGCCGTCACGACGCGAGTCGAATGAAGCGACCGAAGGACCAGGATTGCGTCGTGACAATCCGATCTTGTTCAGGAGGAAGAGATGGGCATGACTAAGGGATTGACCAAGCTGCGATCCGCGGCCATCGCGTTCGGGATCGTCGTGGGGATGGGCCTGGGCTCGAACGTCGAGGCCGCCGCCATCCTCAAGTATCAGACCGCCACCGCGATCGACCTGAGCAAGGGGATCAGCGGACCGAACCTGATCAGCTTCACCCCGGCCGGCGCCGCGGGCGTGGACCTGGCTTCGGGCTCCGTGAACGCCGGCCTGGGTACGTTCGTCGTCGCCCCGCCGGCCGCGGGCGCCGCCACCACCTACGACAACGTCAAGTTCGCCATCACGGTCCTGCCCCAGGACCTGAACGGCACCCCGCTGACGGCCCTGTCCACGGTCATCACCGGCGTGCTCAACGGCGTCATCGACAGCCCCTACCACTCGACGGTCACCGCGACCTTCGACCAGCCGATCGAGACCCTGGACCTGGGCTCGCAGCAGCTCACGTTCAGCTTCCCGGACGGCGCCAAGCTGCTGGTCCCCTCGCAGTCGAACGGCGGCCTGACCACGGTCGAGGCCCTGATCACCTCGACCAACTCCGAGGCCCCGGTGCCCGAACCGAGCACCATCGCCCTGGTCCTGACGACGCTGGGCGGCCTCGGCCTCCGGCAGTACGTCTCCGGCCGCCGCGCCAAGCAGGCCTGAGCCGAGACCCGGCCCCGACGGGCCGGCCTCTCCCGCTCCGCCCGAACAAATCCGACACGACGACCTTCCTCCGGACCCCCGGCGATCCCTCGATCGCCCGGGGGTTTTCGCGTGCGCCTCGCCCCCCGACTTGCCGGCGGACGGGGGCCTCCCGATGATGGAAACGGGGGGCGTCCGCCATCGGCCGTCTCGCCCGGCGGCGATTTCGGGCGTTCGACGGTCCGGCCGGGGCCGGGGCGTCGCCTACTTGACTAGAGACAGAAGAAGGCGGGGGCGACCGTCATGGCCGAAGGGCCGATCGAGCTGCTGGCCAGGGCGCGAGCCGGAGAGGCCGATGCGCTCGGCGAGCTGTGCGCGCTCTACAGGAACTACCTGAGGATGGTCGTCCGGACCGGCCTGGGCCCCCGGCTGCGCGAGCGGCTGGAGCTATCGGACGTGGTCCAGGAGGCCCTGGTGGAGGTCGTCCGCCAGTTCCCCCAGTTCACCGGCCAGAACGAGGCCGCGCTGGTGGGCTGGCTGCGCCGCCTGGTGGGCCAGAAGCTCGCCGACCTCGGGCGCTACCACAGCCGGACCAAGCGGGCCGGCGGCGTCGCCGCGGTCCCGCTCGACGCCCTCTGGGACGGCGGCCGGGGGGAGGGGAAGGCCGAGCCGGGGGGGGGCGGCGGGGGCGGCGGGCGGCTGCTGGACGTGCTGGCCCTCAGCCAGACCAGCCCGAGCGAGGTCGTCAGCCGCCGCGAGCTGATCGTGCTCCTGGCCGACGCGCTCGGGGCGCTCCCCGAGGGCGAGGCCGACGTCCTCTGGCTCTACCACGCCGAGAACCTCTCGTTCGAAACGATCGGCGAGCGGATGGGGCTCAGCCGCAAGTCGGTGCGGGGCGTCTGGGCCCGGGGCCTGAAGCGCCTGAAACGCTCCCTCGAAGGCCCGCCGGGCGGATCATTGAGGTATGAAGATGGCTCGACCGCTTGACGAAGCGACCCCCTACGCCCCCCTCGACGAGGACGAGCTCCTGGGCGAGGCCATCGAGCTCTACCTGGAGCTGGCCGAGCGCGGCGAGGCCCCGCCCGCCGAGGCCTTCGCCGCCCGCTACGGCGACCTCGAAGGGGACGTCCGGGCGGCCCTCGAAGGCCTGGAGCTGGTCCACGGCCTGGTCGGCGGGGCCGGGGGCTCGGGGTCCGGCGCGGACGCGGGCCCCGGGCGGAACATCGAGTCCGGGCGGCGGATCGCCGGCTATCGCGTGGTCCGCGAATTGGGCCGGGGCGGGATGGGGACGGTCTACGAGGCCGTCCACGTCGGCCTCGACCGCCCGGTGGCCCTCAAGGTCCTGGGGACGCACGCCGCCCCGGACTCCTCGGCCCGCCGCCGCTTCCTCAACGAGGCCCGCGTCGCCGCCGGCCTGCACCACACCCACATCGTCCCGGTCTTCGACGTCGGCCAGGTCGGCGGGCTCTGCTACTACGCCATGCAGCGGATCGAGGGGAGCGGCCTCGATCGGGTCGTCCGCTGGATGCGCCGCGAACGCGGGCCCGGCGGCGCGCGGTCGGGCGACTCCGGGTCGCCGCGCGGGGCGGGGTCCTCCGCCGCCCGGCTCTTCGGGGCGTGGGCCCGCGCCTCTTCGGGCCTCTCGTGGAACCGCCGCGCGGCCTCGCCCGGCCCCCGATCGCTGCCGGCCCGGTCGACCTCGGGCGGCGAGGATCCGACCTCGACCTGGAGCCTCTCGCAGCACCCGAAGGCCCTCGCGGCGGGCCGCCCGGCCGACGACGACGCGGTCCCCCCGTTCGCGCCCCCCCGCGGCTCGGCCTACCACCGCTGGGTCGCCCGGGTGGGGATGCAGGCCGCCGAGGCGCTCGCCCACGCTCACCAGCATGGGGTCATCCACCGCGACGTCAAGCCCTCGAACCTCCTGATCGACGCCGAGGGCTCGATCTGGGTCGCCGACTTCGGCCTCGCCCGCCGGCTGGCCGACCCGGGCCTCACCCACCACGAGGGGATGCTGGGCACGCCCCGGTACATGAGCCCGGAGCAGGGCCGGACCGGCGTGATCGACGGCCGGACCGACGTCTACAGCCTGGGCGCCACCCTCTATGAGCTGCTCACCCTCCGCCCGCCGTTCGACGGCTCCAGCGCCGCCGAGCTGCTGGACCAGATCGCCGGCCGCGAGCCGGTCGCCCCCCGGGCGATCGACCCGAAGATCCCCCGCGACCTGGAGACGATCGTCCTGAAGTCGCTCGCCAAGCGGCCCGCCGACCGCTACGCGACGGCCGCCGATCAGGCCGCCGACCTGGAGCGATTCCTCAACGTCGAGCCGGTCAAGGCCCGTCGGATCAGCCTGCCGGGGCGGGCCTGGCGGGTCGTGCGGCGGCACCCGGGCATCAGCTCGGTCACGGCCGCCGCCAGCCTGATCATCCTGGCGGTCGCCGCGTTCGCCTACCACCGCGTCGACCGCGCCCGCGACCTGGCCGAGCGGGAGCGCGACCTGAAGGTCGCGGCGCTGGCGCAGGCCGTCTCGGCCAAGGCCAGCACCGAGAGGGCGATGGAGGAGACCCGCGCCGCCCTGCGGGCGGGCCTCTGGCGGCACGCCGAGCTGGTCCGCCGCACCGACACCCCGGACCGCCGCTCCCTGGGCCTCGACCTGCTGCGGCAGTCGGCCGCGCTCGGGCCCGACCCGGAGATGAAGGCCCGGCTCCGCGACGAGGCGGTCGAGTTCCTGACGCTGCGGGACATCGCCCCCCGCATCGACCTGGCGACCGGCCCCACCCGCGACGTGCTGCTCGGCGCCGCCGGGTCACGTCTCGCCGCTTTGACCGCCCCGGTCGACGGCGAGGAGCTGGCCTTCTGGGAGGTCGCCTGCCGCCGCCGCGGGGAGGCGACGTCGATCCGCCGGCTCGCCGGGGCCGAGCCCGGGGCCGGAGAAGCCCCGCCGCCCGGCGGCCCCGGCCCGCGCGGCGGGGGCGGGCCCCGGCGGGGGAGCTCCTGGTTCTGGGGCGACCGCCTCGTCTCCTGCGGGCCGAACCTGGCCGTTGTCCCCGAGGGGGGGTCGTCGATCCTGCTCCTCGACGCCGCCACCGGCGGGCTCGCGCGCGAACTGGACCCGGGCGAGTCGCGCGTCTTCGGAGCCTTCGGCGACCCGACCGGCAAGCGTCTGGTGGCGGTCGAGGCCGAGCCGGACCGCTTGGACCGCCTCCCGCCGCCCCCGGGCGGCGGCCCCGTGCGCACCCTGTTCCGCCTGGCCCTCTGGGACCTGGAGCGGGCCGAGCCCCGGGCCAGGGTCCTCGACCTGGAGCTGGAAGGCCGGCCCCAGTGGGGGGGGGGGCCGCCGCCGATGCTGGTCGCCGTCTCGGCCGACGGCAAGACCGTGGCCGCGGCGGCCTGGAAGGGGACGACGATCCGCTTGCTCGCCGCCGAGGACGGGGCGGAGCTGCGCACGGTCGACGCCCCGGCCGAGGTCCTCTCGCTGGCCCTGGGGGGGGCGGACCTGCTGGCGGCGGCCTCCGAAGGGAACATCCACCTCTGGAAGCTCGGCAGCGCCGACGCCGGCGGCTTCGTCATCAGCCTGCCGTCGCAGAGCCAGGCCTTCCGGCTCCAGTTCAACCCCCAGGGGACGCTCCTGGCCGCGGCCAACCCCGTCGGCGCCCAGGTGGAACTGTGGGACGCGGCCAGCCATAAGCTCGTCGCCGTCCTCCCCAGCGCCGAGCCGGTGGCCGACCTGGCTTTCTCGTCGGACGGGCGGACCCTCGCCGCCGGCGGCCGGACCATGACCACGTCGACCTGGACGATCCGCGAGCCGGCCGCGCGAGTGCAGGTCGGCGGGATCGGAGGCCGGCCCGCCTCGGCCGCCTTCCGCGCGGACGGCCTGCTGGCCGTGGGTGACGGCGAGGGGGACGTCTGGATCTGGAGCCCTTCGGACGGGGCGTCGGCCGATGGCTCGGCGCATCGGCTGGGCCCGACCGTGGCCGAGGCGGCCGTCGACGACCTCGTCGGCCCGCCGGCCGAGGCCGCCGGGCGGGACGACTTCCGGGGGGGCGGCCCCCGCGGCCGCGACCGATCGCGAGCGGTCGCGCCGGCTTTCGACGCCGACGGCGGACTGGTCGCCCACGATGCCCGGGGGCTGGAGGTCCGCCCGTCGGCCCTCTCCCCCGATGCGCCCGTGCGTCGCGTCGAGCCGCCGGCTGCTGCACGCTCGCGCCCGCCGGGCGGCTCCGGCCCGCTCGCCCGGTCGTCGGACGGACGGACCTTCGCCCTGGCGCGCGGCCGCTCCGTCTACCTCTGGGAGGTCGAACGCCCCGACCGACTGATCCCGGTCTCGCGCACGGACGAGCCGCTCGTCGGCCCCGCCTCGCCCTGGGGCGACGGCCCCGGCGAGGAGACTCCGAGGCGCGGCGCGGGGGGCGCCCCGCCCGGCCGTCCCGGCGCAGGGCCTCCGCCCGAAGGGGAGCGTCGACGCCCGCAGGGGGCGCCCGAGGGGAACCCCTGGGGGGGGGGCCGGGTCCGCGCCCTCCAGCTCGCGCCGGGGGGGGATCGGCTCTACCTGATCGCGGAGCCGTCGTCCGTCCAGGCCTGGTCCCTGCGGCGCGAGGGGGAGCGGGTCGAGGCTAAGCTGGAGCCCTGGGGGGCCGAGCCGCCGCCGGTCAACCCGGTGGCGATGGCCCTCGGCCCCGACGGCGGGCTGCTGGCGATCAGCGACTGGGCCGGGGCGATCGTCCTGCTGGACGCCCGCCGGCTGGAGGTCCTGGGTCGGATCCCGCCGAGGCCTGACGGCGCCGAATCGATCGCGACGGCCCTGGCCTTCTCGCCTGACGGCCGTCGGCTCGCGGCCGGCTCGCAGCTCGGCGTGCAGCTCTGGGACGTGACCCGCCCCGCGTCCCCCGTCCCGACCTTGCGGCTCCCCTGGCAGGGGGGTCGGGCCTTCGCGCTGGCCTTCCAGCCGGACGGCCGACGGCTGGCGATCGTCGGGCCCGAGTCGCCGGTCGAGGTCTGGGACCTCGCCGCGCTGGAAAGCTCGCTGCACGACCTCGACCTGGCCGAATGAAAGGCGACGGCCCCTCGCCCCCGACGGGCGGGGAGGGGCCGTGCGTCGAATCCAAGGGCCGGACGTCTCGTCAGACGACGATCTCGTAGCCGTCGCGCTGGGGGCGGGTGAGGAAGCCGTTGGCCTCGTCGTCGCCGACGATGAGTTCCTTCTCCGGGTCCCACGTCAGCTTTCGGTTGCCGAGCCGGATGGCGATGTTCGCCAGGTGGCAGGTGGAGAGGGCGCGGTGGTGGCTCCAGACGTCGGCGGCCGGCTTGCCGCGGTCGTTGCAGCAGGCGAAGAAGTTCTCCATGTGGCCGTCGAGCGCCTTGCCGTTGCGCAGCTCGGCCAGGAGCGACTCCGGGATCGGGTCCTTGTAGAGCGCCCCGACCGCGCCCCCTTCGAGGTCGATGCGATCTCGGGTGACGAAGATCTTGCCCCGCTCGCCCTGGAAGGTCACGCCGTTTTCGGTGTCGTCGCGGATCTCCAGCGGCGTGCCGTCGGCGAAGGTCGCCTTCACCAGGAAGGAGTTCACGGTGTTGAAGCAGTCGTCGACCGTCGCGTATCCGGCCTTGTAGGCGACCGGCAGGACGGCCCGCTCGACCTCGATCGTGGTCGGCCCGGTGTCGCCCTTGCCGAGGCCCCAGTGGGCGACGTCGACGTGGTGCGCTCCCCAGTCGGTGAGCTTGCCGCCGGAGTATTCGTACCACCACCGGAAGTCGGCGTGGGCGCGCTTGGCGATGTAGTCGACCTTGGGGGCCTGGCCCAGCCACACGTCCCAGTTCAGCTCGGGGGGCGGGGTCTCCTTGGCGAACGGCCCGCCGGAGGGCCCGCCGCCGATGGCCGCGGTCACCTTCTTGATCTTGCCGATCCGGCCCGAGCGGACCAGGGCGACGGCCATCAGGAAGACCTTGTTGTGGTCGCTGCGCTGCTGGGTGCCGACCTGGAGCACGCGGCCGGTCTTCTCGACGGCCTCGCGGAGCTTCTTGCCCTCGTCGATCGTGAGGGTCAGGGGCTTCTCGCAGTAGACGTCCTTGCCGGCCTTCATGGCGTCGATGCAGATCTTCGTGTGCCAGTGGTCGGGCGTGCCGATGACCACGGCGTCGACGTCGTTGCGGTCGAGGACCTTGCGGTAGTCCTCGAAAGCCTCGGCCTTCTTCTTGCCGATGCGCTCGCTGTCGCGGGCCTTCTCGGCGTGGTTCTTGTCGACGTCGGCCACCGCGACGAAGTCGCCGAAGTGGGCGGCACCGATCGCGTCCCAGGTCCCTTGCCCCCCCGCGCCGATGAGGGCCAGCCGAGGCCGCTCGTTCTTGGCCCGGAACCCCGCGCCGAGGGCCGCCCGCGGCGCCTCGCCCAGGATCGCCAGCGCCGCGCCCGCCGCCCCAACTTGCAGGAACTCCCGCCGATCACCGCCGGTCCGCACTCGCATCGTCGCGCCTCCCGTTCGCTTGAGCCACAGGGTTCGACCTTTCGCGAACATACCCGGCGGCGCGGGGCGGCTCAAGGAGGCGGCGACGGAACGGGAGCGGTGCAATGGGCCCGCGGCCGTCCCGACGGTCAACTTTGGGGACGGGCCCAGGCGTGGTGGAGCCAGATCCCCGGGGCCCAGCCGATCAGCGCGCCGACCACGAGTTCGGGACGCCAGATCGCGGCGCCGGCCGTCAACCAGGATCGGAGGGCGACCTGGAGCCAGATCCCCGCGAAGATCCCGACCCCGGCGACCAGGCCCGAGACCAGGCCGCGAAGGGAAAGAGGCGTCGCGATCGCGCCGGCGACGGCCCCGCCGAGGGTCGCGACGGCCATCCAGCCGCCGAACGGGAGTACGTCCCAGGATGGCATCAGGCCGTTCGCGATCATGGCCGGGATCACCGTGACGGCGAGCAGCAGATACTCGGACCAATTCTCGCGGGGGGTCTCGTCCACGTCGGCTCATCCAGGAAGGAGCGACCCCCGCGGTCGGTTCTCGGATCGCGTCGTTCGAGAAGCGAAGGGCGGGTCGGTCACTCGACTTCGTGGACGAGCAGGGCGTTGTGGCTGGGGTTGCCCGGGATCACGCCCCGGACGACGACCAGGCGGTCGCCGGTGTTGATCAGGTCGTGCTCGCGGCACCACTCGTCGGCGAAGGCGGCGACCTGGCCGGACTGGTAGAGTTCCGGGACGTGCAGCGGGGTGACGCCCCAGTACAGGGCCATCGCCTGGGCGACCTCCAGGTCGTCGGTCAGGGCGAGGGTCGGCGTGGCGGATCGCTGCTTGGAGAGGGCCAGGGCGGTCCGGCCGGAATGGGTGGCGACGACCAGCAGGGCGGCCCGGAGCTTGGCGGCGACGAGGCTGGCGGCCTCGACGACCGACTCGGTGATCGGCAGCACCTGGCCGGCGCGGGCGACGGTCCCGGTGGGGCCGCAGGGGCAGTTCCGGCAGGTCTCCGCCCCCATCGGCCAGCCGCCGTAGCCGCTCTGCGAGCGGTTGAAGGCCAGGATCTCGGCCTCGTGGGCGATCTGGCTCATGGTCGCCACGGTCTCGACCGGATACATGCCGATGGCCGTCTCGCCCGAGAGCATGACCGCGTCGGAGCCGTCGAGCACGGCGTTGAAGACGTCCGACGCCTCGGCCCGGGTGGGGCGGCTGGACGACTCCATGCTGTTGAGCATCTGGGTCGCCGTGATGACCGGGACGCGGGCGCGGTGGCAGGCCTCGATGATCTGCTTCTGGACGGCCGGCACCTTGGAGACGTCGATCTCGACCCCCAGGTCGCCGCGCGCCACCATCACGCCGTCGGCCTCGGCGACGATCGACTCCAGGTTGGCGACCGCCTGGGGCTTCTCGATCTTGGCGATGATCCGCGCCCGGCTCCCCCGGCTCTGCAACTCGGCCCGGAGCCGGGTCACGTCGGCCGCGTGGCGGACGAACGACAGGCCGACGTACGAGACCGCGTGGCTGGCCGTCCACTCCAGGTCGGCCAGGTCCTTGGCCGTCAGCGCCGAGACGCTCAGGGCCGCCCCGGGGACGTTGATCCCCTGGTTCGACCGGATGCGGCCGGGGAGCGTCACCTTCATCCGCACCCACCCCGGGCGCTTCTCCATCACCATCATGCCGACCGTGCCGTCCGCGAACAGGACGGTCTGGCCGATGTCCAGGTCGTCGGGCAGCTCCTCGTAGGTGCAGGTCAGCTCGTGGGGGTCGAGCGGGGCGACGGGGTTGCGGGTCAGCACGAACTGGGCGTCGAGGTCGCAGGCCACCACGTCGCCGGCGATCGAGCCCAGGCGGATCTTGGGCCCGCACAGGTCCTGCAGGATCGCGATCTGCCGGCCCGTCTCGCGGCCGATCTCCTGGATCGCGTCGAAGGTCTTCGAATGCTCCTCGTGGGAGCCGTGCGAGAAGTTCAGCCGGAAGACGTCCACCCCGGCCTCGACCAGCCGCCGCAGCATCGCCGGCTCGCGCGAGGCGGGCCCCAGCGTCGCGACGATCTTGGTCCGGACCTTGCCCAGCGGCTCCACCTGATTGACCGTCATAAGCCGTCCTGATTGTTGGAAGTCGCCGTGCTTGGTCGCGAGGCCGCTCCGACGCGGAAGTCCCACGGGCCCATGATTCTAGAAAGACCGGCCCTTCCTGCCCAGGTCACCCGCCCCGATCCTCCGCCGCCCGTCGCCGGCCCCCGGGCCGGCCGACCCCCCGATCGCTCCCAACCCGCACGCCGGCGCGGCCGTCCGGCCGGGCGGAATTGACGAATCGGCGAACGTCGCGGACAATTGGAAGGTTGATCCAAACAAAGGCCGACCCGCCGCGAATCCCCAAAGAGCCCGTCCGCCCCCGGGAGCCCAGTGTTCCCTCATCGCGTCGATCCTGACGCGGCGGGTGTGGAATGCGCCGGGGACTTTCGGGACGGCGGTCGCCGTCGGGATCATCGGGTTCCCCCCACCACGAGGCCGGCCCCCATCATGAAGCGAACCTTCGCGGTCGTCGTCCTGCTCGCCGCCCTCGGCGTGATGGTCAAGCTGACCGTCAAGCCGGCGGGCGTCCCCGCGCGCCCCGACGCGCCCGCCCGCCCCGACGCGGCGGGCCGGGACGGCGCGGCCGTCGCCGAGGCGACCGAGGAAGACGCCCTGGTGGCCCGCTACAAGGACGCTTCGGCGGAAGATCGCGAGCTGGTGGCCCGCACCGTGGAGCGCTATCGACGCAACGCCGTGGCCGTCGAACGCTCCGACGGCCTCCGCGGCCTGAAGCTCCTGGACCGACTGGACCTGGAAGCCCTCTTCCTCCACGAGAAGTACCCCAGCGAGTTCCGCCGCCTGCGCGACCTGCTGGACGACGCCGCCGCGGCCGACCTGCTCCTGCACTGGCGGGAGTACTTCGGCATGAAGCGGGCCGACGAGACCGACCGCAAGATCCTCATCGCCGAGCTGGAAGGGCTCAGCCCCGCGCAGCGCCGGCTGGTCGCGAAGCATCCCAACGCCCTCCCCCTGATGCTGGCCGAGCCCGAACGCGTGGCCGAGATGATGGCCGCCCACGCCGACGACCCCGCGCTGGTCGACCGCCTGGTCGTCCTCAGCCTGGTCAGCCTGGAGCACGGCGCGGCGGACGTCCGCGCGGCCCTGCGGATCCTGGAGGACCACCCGACGCTGGCTCTCGACGCCTTCCGCCTGTACGGGCCCGAGGGCTTCGCGCTGGTCGGCCTCTACGGGCCCGTGCTGGAGAGCCTGGGCTCGGCGATGCCGCTGGACGAGAGCCTGATCGTCCTCCGCGTGAACACCGAGTTCCTCGACGAGCAGCTCCAGACCCACCGGCCCGAGACGGTCGCGCGGCGGCTGGCGCACGTCAAGGCGGCGGGGCTGGTGAAGGAGGTCGGCGGCAGCCCGAACGCGCTGCGGCTGGCGGTCGAGTACGGCGAGGTCGGCGAGAAGGCCCTGGCCAAGGCCGGGCCCGACGCCGCCGACGTGGTCTACGACGACTTCACCGACCCGGTCCTCCGCCGCCAGGCCGCCGCCGCCCTGGGTGACCACGGCGCGATGGCCCTGGCGATGCTGGAGAAGTACGCCGTCGATCCCGACTTCCGCGAGATCCTCCGCCTCCACGGCGGCGCGATCATCCCCCCCATCGCCCGCGCCGACGCCGGGCCCGAGACCCTCGCCTTCCTCCAGGCGAAGGAGCGGCCCACGTTCACCGAGAACCTCGCCAAGACCGCCCTGTACCTCTCCGGCGACGACGGCCAGGCCGTCGTCCGCGCCATCCGCAACGACGGCCTGGAGCGGATCGCCAGCCTGGGCGACCAGGAGATGCGGTACTACCAGTTCCTGCCGCTGTACGACATGATCCACCTGGGCGACGTGCTGCGTCGGGGCTACGCGCCGACGACCGGCGAGACGGCCTGGGCCCTGCTCGACGCCTGCTTCGTGGTGACCGACGTCCTGAGCCTGGCCGCCATCCAGCCCGGCGCGGCCGTGGCCGTCGAGGCCGCCCGCTCCGAGGTGAAGGCGACCGTCCGCGAGGCCTCCCGCTCCGTCGCCCGCGAGACGCTCGAAAACGGCGTCGAGACCGCCGCGAAGGCCGCGACCCGCGAGTCCGGCGACCTGGCCGCCCGCCGCCTCGCCCGCTGGTGGACCGTCCGCGCCGCCGGCGGCCTGTATCAGGTCCTCCGCCGCGCCCCCGAGGCCCTCCCGCGCATGCCCCTCGCCCAACTCGCCGCCGTCGCCCGCCCCCTCTGCGCCAAGGCCGGCCTCCGCCTCTCCACCTGGGCCCCCTTCCGACTCCTCAAGGAAGGTGCCGAGGTCGTCCTCCAGATCCCCCCCCAGACCGGCCTCAAATACCTCGGCGCCCAGCTCGCCCAGGCCACCGTCGGCGTCGTCGGCTTTCAGAAGATGGAAGAACACCTGGCGTCGCGAAGGCCCCGACCGGCGGTAGAGCCTCCGGGCTGATCAGGGTTCCTCGGCCACCGGCACGGCCTGCACCGCGTCGACGACGACGTGGCCGTCGGTCCCCGCGTTGGAGATGACGACTTCGGCGGGGGCGTCGGCCGTGAAGCGGAAGACGCCGAGGGGG
Organism: Paludisphaera soli; assembly: GCF_011064595.1. Lineage (GTDB taxonomy): Bacteria > Planctomycetota > Planctomycetia > Isosphaerales > Isosphaeraceae > Paludisphaera > Paludisphaera soli. The sequence goes on from NZ_JAALJI010000004.1 coordinate 199,804, forward strand.
TGGAAGGGGGCGTCGGCGGGCTTTCTCCGCTGGTCGACTTGCAAGGGGTGGACGCCGTCGGCGTCGCGGATGGCGACGGGGACGTTGGACGCGCGGTTGGGATTCGGGGTATAGGCGACGCGGACCTCGTAGCGGCCGGGCTGCGCGACGTGGAGGAGGAAGCGGGCGGACCTGGCGCCCTTGGCCTCGTTGTTGTCGTGGAGGTAGCCGTCGCCGACGTAGGGGGCGAGGGTCGCGCTGCGGCCCCAGTCGCCGGTCAACTCGGCCTGGGCGTCGTCGAGGGCCACGCCGGGGAGGCTCGCGGCGTCGAGCGGCGGGGTGCGTCGGGGGCCGGTCCAGCGGAGGACCTGACCGTCCTGGGCGAGCCTCGCCTGGAGCGCGGGCACGTCGACCTTCTGGACCGAAACGCCGGCGTCGAGAGCGAGGCCCGCCGCCGTGGCCGCCGACTGGCCGAGCACCATGAAGACGGGCTCCATCCGGATCGACCCATAGGCGATGTGCGACGCCGAGAGGCAGACCGGTACGATCAAGTTCGTGCACTCGGCCTCCTTCGGCACGATCGACCGATAGGCGATCGAGTAGGGGGAGAAGCCGCCGACTTCCACGTCCCCCTCATTCCAGGCCTTGCCGTCCTTGACGTAGCGCTGGACGTTGTGCGAGTCCATCGTGTAGGCCGCCAGGCCGACCGCGTCCTCGACCACGCTGCGACCCTGGCACTCGTGCTGGGTCATGACGTGGTCGGAGATCATCCGCCGCGCCTCGCGGACGTAGAGCTGGTGAGGCCAGCCGCCGGTGTCGAGGAACTCGTCCTTGCAAAGCCCCCAGCGGCCGGCGTCGGCCCGGACCTCGGCCGGCACACGCGGGTCGTTAGCCAGGAACCAGAGCATCCCCTGGTGATACGTGACGTGCTCCTGGATGATCTCGTCCCGGCGCGCATAGTCGGCCTCGGGATAGTCATAGTTCATCCCGATGTTGTCGGACGAGACGGCCCCGTGGTTGTTGATGTCGGTCTTGCGGTTGGGCATCGGCGTGTTGAGCTTGAGCGCGTCGTAGACTCCGGCCTGGATGTAGCGCAGGAGCAGCTCGTGGCGGAGCGGGTCATACCCCTCGGGCTTGGGGATCGGCAGGCGGTTCTCGGGGGCGTCGGTCAGGCAGACGCGGAAGTTGTAAGCCTGCACGCGGCGGTCCCCCTCGCCGTGGACGCCGGGAGGGCCGTCATGCACGCCCGGCAGCAGGCCGCTCGACGGGTCGCCGGGGACCTTGTAGGGGTCGACGGGCTTCAAAAACTGGTGGTGCGGGTGTCCGAACTGCACGCCGTTGAGCGTCTCGCCGTAGGTCGCGTTCGCCTCGCGGCCGACGTGGTACGACACGCTGGCGGCGGCCATCAGATCCCCTTCATACATCGTGTCCAGGAAGATCGAGCCCTCCAGCACGAGGCCGCTCTCCATGCGGATCGACTCGATCGCGGCCCCCCGCTTGCGGACGCCGACCTTGCGGTCGAGCCGCTCGCCGAAGCGGACGGGGACCTTGGCGTCGGCGATCCAGCGGTTGAGGATCGCTTCGGCGACGTGGGGCTCGAAGGTCCACATCGTGTCCTCGCTCGCGCCGCCTCGGCGTTCGGAGTAATGCTCGCGGGTCTGCTGCCGCCACGACGAGTCCTGGGCGTAATGCCGCGCGACCTCGCGATAGAACTCGCGCGAGATCCCGCCGATGGCCGCCTTGTTGCCGATGTCGGTGGCGCCGAGGCCCCCCGTCGTCAGCCCGCCGAGGTGCCGGCCCGGCTCGATCAGGACCACGGATTTTCCCATCCGGCTCGCCTGCACCGCCGCCGCGACCCCGGCCGAGGTCCCGCCGTAGATCACGACGTCGTACCGCAGCGTCTCGGCCGAAATCGGGTTCGCGGCAACGATCAGGCCCGCGAGCGACGCGAGGCGGATGCACAGAAGTCGCAACATGGCAGGGATCCCGAAATCGCGTGGAGAGGTCAGGGTTTGGCGGGGGCGCCGAACTCGTCGTCGAACAGCTTGTAGGCGGCCTGTCGCATCGGCTCGGGGAAGTCGTGCGGGCCGTCGGGGTGCTCGACGCGGAGGTGGTCGGCGGTGCCGTACAGGCCGAACACGGGCCTCGCGGCGGCGGCGATCCGGTCGACGCTCTGCCAGTCGAAGTTGGAATCGCCGAGCGGGGCGACGATGAAGGTTCGGCGCGGGGCGAGCGCGGCGATCAGCTCGTGGAAGTCGAACGGGATCTCCGCGAGCCGGCCGCGATAGTCGGCGAGTCGGGGCATGTAGCGGGTCTGGCACCAGCCCTTCTCGGGGCGCCAGTTGGCCTCGTCGCCCTGCTTGTAGTCCAGGAACGAGTCGAGCCCGCAGCTGGAGACGACGGCCTGGATCCGGTCGTCGAAGACGGCCGTGTAGACCGCGTTGTGACCGCCCAGCGAATGGCCGATCGCGCCGATTGCCTCGGCCCGGACGTACGGCAGCGAGGTCAGCAGGTCGATCCCGCGGATGTTGTCCCAGACCGCCTTCAGGCTGCCGCTCTCCCAGCCGAGCTTCGCCAGGTCGGGCTGGTACTCGGCCAGCAGCGGATAGTTCGGCGCCAGGGTCACATACCCGCGCTCCGCCAGCTCGCTGGCGTACTGGCGGTTGGGCTTCCCGCCGATGCCGACGACCGTCCCCGCGCCCGTCACGTTGTCCGTGCCGTGCAGGCAGAGGATCGCCGGGACCTTAGCGCCGGCATTCTGAAGCACGGTCTTCGGGATGAGCAGATAGGCCGGCACGTGCGAGCCGGGCTCGGACTGATACAGGATCTTCTTCCGGACGTAGCTCCCGCAGTCCACCTCCTCGACGGTCGTCACGTCGAGGGGCGATCGCTTCGATTCGCCGGGGAGACGGCCCATGATCGACTCGACGCCCCGCACGATCTCCGCCCGCCGGGCCTGCCAGTCGTCGACCGATCGGACCGGAGCGGGGGAGCCGTCGGCCGCGCGACGGATCAGCAGATCCTCGCGCGGCAGGCGGGGCGGGGCGGGGCGGCCTCGTCGGGGCCGGAAGCCGTCGCGGTGCAGGGGACCGCGATCAGGAAAACGTTCGCAAACATCAGCAGGCGAAGGCGATTCATGCGGCGGCCCCGGGGACGGTCGGCGTCAAGTCGACGCTCTCGCGAGCGCCGCCTCCAGGACACCACGAACCCGGCCGCGAATCCAGACCGTCGCGGGGCCGCCGTCGGTCAGCGGGCTTCCTTCCGCAGCGGGCGGTACGCGATGGCCCGCCGCACGTAGGGGGGCTGGGGGGCGTCGGGCCCCTTGATCGCGTGCCAGAGGATCTCGTTCAGCTCGAAGTCGTCGATCCGGTCGTACTCGCTGAAGTCCATCTTCGACGAGCGGTCGGCCCCGTAGGCCAGCTCGGTGTTCCGGGCGTTGAGGTCGATCCGGGCCGGCAGGTGGTCGTACGGGGTGAGGTCGGCCGTATCGGTGAACGACTCGAACATGGGCCGGGCGGCGGCGTCGAACTGGGAGAGCGGCGGCAGGCCGAGGATCAGCTCCATCGTGCGGATCATGCTGACGGTCTGGTACTGCGTGCTGTCGACGTGGTTCCGCTTCGTGTACGGGCTGACGACGAGGCCGACGGTGCGGTGGGCGTCGACGTGGTCCGGGCCGTTCTGGGCGTCGTCCTCGATGACGAAGATCGCCGTCTCCTTCCAGTACTTCGACCTGCTCACGGCGTCGACCAGGCGGCCGAGGGCCAGGTCGTTGCTGGCCACGCAGGCCTGGGGCGTGAACGCGCCGGGGGTGGTGCCCGAGGTGTGGTCCTCGCCCATGCTCGTGACGATGAATCGCGGGAGGTCGCCGTTCTTCTCGTACTCGCGGAACTCGGCGAGGAAGGCCTCGACGTTGTCGGTGTCGCGGTCGCGCTCGCCGGGGACCTTGGGGATGCCGTAGTCCGGGGCCATGTGGCCGACGAGCCCCGGCACGGCGGCCTCGAACTTGAGCGAGCCGTCGGGCTCGCTGACCCGCCGGCCGGCCTCGCGATAGCTCCGGTAGGTGAGCCCGGCTCGGGCGCAGGCGTCCCAGATGTAGCCGGACGGCGCCTTGGTCAGGTTGCCCTCGTCGTCGTCGTCGATCCCCTCGCGGCGCGAGTACGTCAGCATCCAGTCGCGGGCGACGTAGTCTGTGTTGTACGCCATGGTCGACCAGGGGTGGCCGTCGCGCGAGACCTGGCCGTTGCAGTAGAGGTTGTCCAGCAGCACGAACTCCTCGGCGAGCTTGTGGTGGTTGGGCGTGACCTCGCGGCCGAACATCACCAGGCTCGGGTCGCCGTTGCCCTTCTCGATGTCGCCGAAGACCTGGTCGTAGGTCCGGTTCTCCTTGATGATGTAGATGACGTGCTTGATCGGCGAGGGGTCGCCGACCTTCGTCGGGATGGCCGTCTTGCCGGCGTAAGGAGCGTCGGACAGCAGCTCGTCGGAGTAGGGGCAGTTCTTGTAGACCTGCTCCGTGTAGGTCGCCAACTGCTTCTCGTCCGGGATCGGCACGATGGAGAGCGCCCCGGAGAGAGTCGTCCCGATGTGGGGGAACGGCCGCCCGGCCTTCTTCTTGGCCGTGGGCTGCGCCTTGGCCTCGGCGACGCGCTTCTCCAGATCGGTGAAGAACGGGTTGGCCTTCGTCTGGTTCCCCTTTCCGACGCCGACGAGCAGCGACTTGCCGTCGGGCGTCACGGCGACCGCCGTGGGATACCAACCGGTCGGGATGAACCCCTTGATCCCGCTCTTTCCGGGGACCTCGACGTCGACGACGGCCACGCAGTTGTTGTCGGCGTTAGCGACGTAGAGGGTCTCGCCGTCCGGGCTGACGGCCAGGGCGTCGGGCGTGCTCCCCTCGGGCGAGCGGGGGAAGAGGCCGGTCGAGATCGTCTCGATCACGACCCCCTTCGTCGTGTCGATCACGGAGACGGAGTTGCTCGACGCGCAGGCGACGAACAGGCGGTCGTCCTGCGGGTGGCGGGCGATCTGGTTGGGGTGTTCGCCCACGCCGATCTTGGCGACCACCCGGAGGTCGACCGGGTCGATCGCCAGCACGGCCCGGCCGGCCCAGTCCGAGACGTAGAGCCGCGAGCCGTTGCGGGCGACGGCCAGGTCGTAGGGCCGGCCGCCGATCGTCGCCGTCCGCTCGGGGGCCGCGCCCGAGGCGTCGATCGCGGTGAGGGAGCCGTCGTCCACGCCCAGGGAGTACAGCACCTTGCGGTCCGGGTCGAAGGTCAGCCCCCCCTTGAACGACGTGGCGAGGGCCTTCGCCGCCTTGGCCTTCTTGGTCAGCCCGGAGTCGTCGGGCTCGTCGGCGCCCACGCGCTCCAGGGTCCGGCCGTCCAGCTTGTACGAATGGAGGATCCCGCCGCCGCCGCCGGCCCACCAGACCCGATCGGTGGCCGGGTCGTGCGCCAGGCCGAACCAGCTCTGGCCGACGTTCTGCCTCGCGACGACCTCCTTGCGGCCGAGGTCGATCAGGCTGAGGTCGTGGTCGTTGTAGCCGTTGCTCGTGACCAACACGCGCTCGCCGTCGGCTAGGGGGAGGATGTCGAGCGGCAGGTCCGGGATGACGACCTGCTCGCCGGCGGGGGTGATCGTCCAGCCGTTGGGCAGGAGGTAGCCCCCCTCGACCGGCCCGGCGGTCCGAGGCTTCTCCTTCGCCTGGACGGGCGCGGGGGCCTGCGTCTTCTCCTGGGCCAGCAGCGGGAACGCCAGGGTGGCGGCCGTCGCCAGCGCGGCGGCCTGGAGGCGGGTGGGCTTGGGCATGATCGGCTTTCTCGGGTCGTGTCGGGTCGTGTCGTCGTCAGAACGAGTCGGCCGAGATGATCTCGCCGCCGGCCCGGGAGATCATGTTAGCGTACACCTGGATCGACGCGGTTTCCTTGATGAATCGGACGGAGCCGTCGGCGAACAGGTTGTGCGCGCCGCCGGGGTGGAAGCTGAAGACCTCGTTGGCGTTGGTGCAGTTGGTGTGGCAAGGGCCGGGCGTGACCAGGCCGTCCATGGTGAAACCGTGCAGGCCGTAAGGGCTCTCGCGGTCGGCCCAGCCGGCGCCGGAGACGCGCACGCGGGGCGTCGAGCCCGGCGGGTTGGACGCCGTGAAGTTGTTCCCCCGCCGCCAGCGGTCGGGGCGGCCGGCGACCTCGGCGATGACCTCGGTGTTGCTGGTGCCGTCGGTGATCTCGGCGATCGTCCGCACGACATTGGCCTGCATCACCCCCGCGTAGTTGCCGGGGGCCACGAATCCCGCCGCGATCAGCGGGGCCTGCACGCTGTTGTTCGGGCCGTAGTCGCCGCAGGCCGCCTGCCAGCCCCGGTAGCCGCCGGAGTTGTGCGTGTCGATCCGCGCGGGGCTCGGCGTGGACGGGCAGGTCATCATATTCAACTGCGTCGTCATGACGGTCGAGTTGCCCGGGTGGCGATAGTCCAGCGTCAGGTTGTACGCGTTGGCGAGGTTCGCCTGCTCGGCGTAGGGGAGCAGCAGGATCGACCAGCCGTGCTGCACGAGTTGGTCCGTCGGCAGCGGCTGGCCGTTCGGCCCCATGTTGATGTTCAACTTGGGGAACGGCTGGTCCACGGCCGCAGGGGGGAAGAATCCGTTGGTCGACTCGAAGTTGTGCGAGGCCAGGCCGATCTGCTTGAGGTTGTTCAGGCACTGGACTCGCCGAGCGGCCTCGCGCGCCGACTGCACGGCCGGCAGCAGGAGCGCGATCAGGACCGCGATGATCGCGATCACCACCAGCAGCTCGATCAGCGTGAAGCCCGGTCGGCGGGTGCGAGTCGTCGGGACGTTGAGTTCGATCAAGGCTGGATCCTCGTCTCGGCGGTCGGGGGAGGGGATGAGGTCGGCGGAGGGATGTACCCTATCCGCGGTCATCCCCGGATTTGATGAACCGGGCGAGAAGGTCTCGCGAAGGAAGGCGCGGCGACGCCCCTGGATTTCCTTGGCGTGCGGCCCCGACGCGCGCTAGGGTGGGCGTGGCGTCGATCCCGCCGGCCGGCGGACGATCGGCCGCCCCCGCCTCCATCACCCTCCAGGGAGTCTCACGATGACGTCGAAGCCGGGAGTGGATCGTCGCGCGTTCCTGTACGGGGCCTCGCTCGCGGGGTTCGGGGTCTTCTGTCAGGGCCGGAACGGCCGGGCGGCCGGGGTCGGGCCGAACGACGTGATCCAGGTGGCCTGCATCGGCGTGGGGGGGAAGGGGAGCAGCGACACCGACCACGCCGGCAACCACGGCCGGCTCGTCGCCCTCTGCGACGTCGACGACCGCCCGCTCCAGGCCAAGCGCGAGAAGTACAAGGACGCCCGGGCGTTCCACGACTTCCGCGAGCTGTTCGCCGCGATGGGCGACAAGATCGACGCCGTGACCGTCTCGACGGCCGACCACGCGCACGCCGCGGCCTCGGTCGCCGCCATGCGACTCGGCAAGCACGTCTACTGCCAGAAGCCGCTGACCCACACCGTCTGGGAGGCCCGCCTGATGCGCGAGACCGCCCGCAAGCAGGGCGTCTGCACCCAGATGGGCAACCAGGGGTCGGCGACCGACGGCCTCCGCCAGAGCGTGGAGATCCTCCAGGCCGGAGTGCTCGGCGACGTGGCCGAGGTCCACGTCTGGACCGACCGCCCCGCCCAGTACTGGAAGCAGGCCCCCGTCATCACCGCGAGGCCCGAGGGGACGTTCGAGGTCCCCGACTACCTGCACTGGGACCTCTTCCTCGCCGGCGCCCCGGAGCGGCCGTTCGCCCCGGTCTACACGCCCATGCTCTGGCGGGGCTGGTGGGACTTCGGGACCGGCGTGATGGGCGACATGGCCTGCCACAACACCAACGTCCCGTTCCACGGCCTGGACCTCGGCCTGCCGTCGCGGGTCTCGGCCCAGAGCGGCGAGATCAACCCCGAGACGTTCCCCGCCTGGGCCACCGTCGTCTACGAGTTCCCCGCGCGCGGAAAGCGTCCGCCGGTCAAGCTGACGTGGTACGAAGGGGCGAAGGACGGTCGGGTCAACCGGCCCCCCACCGACCTGTTCCCCGAGGGCTACCAGGTCGAGGACAACGGCTGGCTCTGCATCGGGTCCGAGGGCTCGATGGTCTCCGCCCGGGGCGAGTCGCGCGGCCGCCGGCTCTGGCCCGAGGGGCGCTTCAAGGACTTCAAGGCCCCCGAGCCCACGATCCCTCGGATCCAGGGCGGTCGCGACAACGACGACAACCACAAGCTCGAATGGTTCCAGGCCATCCGCGCCGGCAAGCCCGAGATCGCCTTCTCGAACTTCGAGTTCGCCGCCGTGCAGACCGAGGCGATCCTGCTGGGCAACGTCGCCATGCGGACCGGCGAGGCGATCGCGTACGACGGCGAAGCCGGTCGGATCACCAACAGCTCCGACGCCGCCGCCCTCCTGAAGGGGACGTATCGCAAGGGCTGGGAGATCTGACGCGGACGAACCGGCGGGGCGATCGAGACGCCCCGCCGGCCGACGTCGGGATCAGAGCCGCCGGCCGTAGCGGGCCAGCAGCGTCAGGACCAGGACCGCGCCGACGGTCGCGCTGATCAGGTCGCCGATGATGTTGGTGGGCCCCAGGCCGACGATCCGGAAAAGGACGCCGCCGAGGACCGCTCCCAGGACGCCGACGATCATGTTGTTGACGGCGCCGAAATCGCGCCCGCGGGTAAGCTGGCCCGCGAGCCAGCCCGCGGCCAGGCCGATGAGGAGGAACCAGAGCAGGGAGAAGAGCATGACGCGACTCCGGTCGGGGGGAGCGGGGCGGGGATGACGAATTAGCCCAGGCCGGAGGCGGCCCGCGCGCGATCGAGGACCTTGCGGGCCGTGGCGCGGGCCTTCTGGGCGCCGGCGGCGCGGACCTCGGCGACGCGTTCGGGGTGCGCGACCCACTCGGCCCGGCGCTCGCGGGCCTCGGCGAAGCGTTCGACGATCGCCTCGCCCAGCCGCGTCTTGACCTCGCCGTAGCCGATCCCCCCCTCGCGATACCGGCGCTCGACCTCGTCGCGGTCCTCGGCCTTCGCGAACAGCTTGAAGAGGCCGAACAGCGGGCAGGCGTCGGGGTCCTTGGGGGCCTCGACGGGGGTGCTGTCGGTCACGAACTTCTTGACCTTCTTGCGGATCGCGCCGGGCTCTTCGAAGATCTCGATCGTGTTGTTGTAGCTCTTGGACATCTTGCGGCCGTCGAGGCCGGGGATCACTGCCACGTTGTCCAGGATGTAGGGCTTGGGGAGCCGGAAGACCCCCTTCTTGCCGCCGTAGACGTGGTTGAACCGCTCGGCCACGTCGCGGGTGATCTCCAGGTGCTGCTTCTGGTCCTGGCCCACGGGGACGAGGTCGGCGTCGTAGAGGAGGATGTCGGCCGCCTGGAGGACCGGGTAGGCGAAGAGGCCGTGCTCCGCCGGCAGGCCCTGCTGCACCTTGTCCTTGTAGCTGACGCACTTCTCCAGCCAGCCCATCGGCGTGACCGAGGTCAGGAGCCATGACAGCTCGACCGTCTCCGGCACGTCCGACTGGACGAACAGGACCGCCTTCTCCGGGTCGAGCCCGAGCGCCAGCAGGTCGACCAGGACGTCGAAGACGTACTTGCGCAGGGTCGCCGCGTCGCGCACGCTGGTGAGTGCGTGATAGTCGGCGACGAAGTAATAGGCGTCATTCTCGTCCTGGAGCGTGATGTACTGCTGGATGGCGCCCAGGTAGTTGCCGATGTGCAGCGGGCCCGAAGGCTGAATCCCCGACAAGATCCTCATCGATTCCTCCTCAGCCGAGGCCCCCCGTCCCTCGCGGGCGACCGCGTCCGACCAATCTACCAGGATCGCCCCGCCGCGTCCAAGCGGGGGGCCGCGAGCGAGCCCGCTGCGACAAGCGTCCGATTACATGAGGATGTTTGCCAGGATTGATCTTAGGGCGGCCGTCCCCGTAATCCGACGTGCGTCGTGGCAGGCCAAGCCCGGCTCCTCCCGGGCGGCGATGCGGGGGAATATCCAGAAGCGAGTGCGCGAGAGAAATCCGATGTCACGCCAGAGAATGTCTTTGACATGACACAGGCCGCGCGGTATCTACCGATGATCTCTCCGGAAACCTTGCTCCACCGGCGACCTCTCCGCGCCGACGCCCCACTCGCCGCTCCCCGAGCCTCGGGGACGGTCCGCAAGCCCTCTTGAGTCCCAGTCTCCATTCATGCGGGAGGGCTCGGCCCTCCGCCGCGGGGCCTCCGCGCGCCCCGCTCGAAGCCCGAAGGAGGTGTGTCATCCGACAGACAATGATCGGCCCCCGCGCGTTCGCGTGGTCGGCCGCCGCCGCGGCGATCTTCGCGGCCGGCTGTTCCGAGGGGTCGTACGACGGCCTGGACCGCAAGGCCGTCTACGGCAAGGTCACACTCGACGGCGCGCCCCTGACGAAGGGGGCCATCACGTTCGACCCGGCCGAGGGCCAGGCCGGCGCGGTGGGATCCGGGGGCGCCGTCATCGACGGGGCCTATTCGATCGACGCGGCCCAGGGCCCCACCCCGGGCAAGTACAAGGTCTCGATCCGATCGGCCGGCGGCGACGCCCCCGCCGAGAAGGCCGCCCCCGGCATGCCCCCCAAGAAGGCCGCGCCGGACCCCATCCCCAAGCAGTACAACGCGGCGTCCACCCTGACCGCCGAGGTCGGCCCCGGCGGGTCGACCGAGGCCAACTTCGAGCTGACCACGAAGTGACCGCCTCGCCCTCGTCGCAAAACGTCGAAATCGAAGGAACATCCATCATGATCGAGTCGCGTCGGAAGTCGGGCTTCACCCTGATCGAGCTGCTGGTGGTGATCGCCATCATCGCCGTCCTCATCGCCCTGCTCCTCCCCGCCGTCCAGTCGGCGCGCGAGGCGGCCCGCCGGGCGCAATGCGTGAACAACCTCAAGCAGATCGGCCTGGGCATGCACAACTACGAGAGCTCCAACGGGGCGCTCCCGCAGGGGATGCGGGGCTGCTGCTGGGGCTCGTGGCTGATCCCCGTCCTGCCGTTCGTCGAGCAGCAGGCGCTCTTCAACTCGTGGAACGCCTCGGGCAACAACGATTCGAGCCTGGCCGCCAGCATCGGCTCCGAGGGCCTGTTCCGCTACGCGGGCGACGCCAACATCACCGTCACGTCGACGCGCGTGAACGCCTACATGTGCCCCAGCGACGGCAACAACACCCAGACCGTCGGCATCGGCGCGCTGGGCAAGCTCGTCACGTCGCAGAACTACGTCGTGAACTTCGGCAACATCACCATGCAGCAGGGGAGCGTCCAGGGGGGCTCATTCCAGCCCTACTTCCTAGACAACGGCATCCGCTACGACTTCCGGGGCGCCCCCTTCGGCGACGTCGGCTCCCCCTTCCCGGACATCGCGGCGGGGGGCGGCCAGGGCGCCCGCAACGGCACGATCCGGTTCTCCTCGATCACCGACGGCCTGAGCAACACGATGATGGTCTCCGAGGTCATCGTCGGCCAGTCCGGCGCGAGCTGGGACCTCCGCGGCTTCTCGCACTGGGCCTACGCCGCCAACTTCTCCGGCTTCCTGACCCCCAACAGCTCGAAGCCCGACTGGATGCAGAGCTCCGGCTACTGCAACTACCCCTTCGGCAAGAACCCTCCGTGCATCGGCGGCCCCGACAACCTCGTCATCATCGCCGCCCGCAGCAATCACTCCGGCGGCGTGAACGTCGGCTTCTGCGACGGCAGCGTGAAGTTCATCAAGAACTCCGTCAGCCCGCCAACCTACCAGGCCATCGCCTCCACCCAGGGGGGCGAGGTCGTCAGCTCCGACGCATTCTGACGCGTCGGCCCGACCTCTGTCGGTCCTGATCCCCGGGCCCGGCCTCGCACACCTCGCGAGCCGGGCCGGGCTCGTTCCTGCCTCGGGGGCGACGCCATGTCGGCGAGTGAGATGAGGAGTCTTCGGATCGGCCTCGCGGCTGCGCTCCTCGTGGTCGCCGCGACCTGCCTCGTCGTCCGACGGGCCGCCCCGCGTGGCGATCCGGCGGTCCGCGTCCTGGCCGACCATGCGCCCGCTCCGAACGAGGACGGCCTGGTCGTCGATGTCACGCTCGTCGGCCCGGAGGATCAGGCGCGGAGCCTGCGGGCGGGCTCGCCGGAGACGAGCTGGGGTTTCACCCGCCATCCGTCGTTGCTCACCGCCCGGGTGCTCGCCAATCCGCTGTTCGCGGACGACCTGAAGGCGACGATCCGGAACGCTTCCGGAGGGCTGCTGACGCTCGCGAACGCGAGAGGCGGCGCCCGAGACGCCTTCCGGATCGAGACTCGCCTGGAGGACGCCGCCGGCCGTCCGGTCGGTTTCCGGGGCCTTGGCGAATCGGGCCTGAAGTGGCTCGGGACGAGTCTGCCCGGCGACCCGACCGCGACCATCGAGCCGGGTGGGAGCGTCGAGCAGAGGGCTTCGATCTGGACGGGCCTGAATCCCGCCTCGCTCCCGGCTCCCGGGTCCTACACCGCCCGGCTGGTCATCACCTACGTCCGGACTGCCGACGGCGGCGTCGGTCGCATCGAGTCCCCGCCGATTGCCGTCGCCGTGACCGCCGAGGACGTGGCCGATCACCGAGCCCTCGCCATGCCGCTCCGGTCGGACGCCCCCGGCTTCCTCGACCTGTGCATCCACCTGCTCGGGTGGTAGGTGCTACGCGCGACGGACTCACTCCGGCTCGTCGTCGTCCGGGTCGGCGGCGCGGTTCCGCTTCTTCTTGGCGGCCTCGGGCTGGGGGGTGTGTGGGGTGGGCATGGGGGCCTTGACGTGCTTCCGCCAGGCGACGAGCTTGGCGTGCAAGGCGGCGGCGCGGTCGGGCTGTGCGGCGGCGAGGTCGCGGGTCTCGCCGGGGTCGTCGCGGAGGTTGTACAGCTCGACCTTGCCGGTCTCGAAGAACTCGACGACCTTCCAGTCGCCGTCGCGGATCGCGCCGGCGGGCGTGGTCCGCCAGTCGCCCTTCGAGGCGCCGAGGTAGCCCGGGAAGTGCCAGTACAGCGCGTCACGCCCCGGGCGGTCCTTGCCGCCGCTGGTGAGCAGCCGCAGGTAGCCGGTGCCGTCGAGCGTCGATTTCGCGCGGCCGCCGGTGATTTCCAGGAGGGTCGGATACAGGTCGACGCTGTTGATCGGCTGGTCGCTCGTCGTCCCGGCCGGGATCTTGCCGGTCCACCGGAAGACGTAGGGGACGCGCACGCCCCCCTCGTAGAGCATCCCCTTCCCGCCGCGCAGGGGGGCGTTGTCGGTGGGCTCCTTGCCGGTCTGGATCCCCTCGCGGGAATAGCCGCCGACGCCGCCGTTGTCGCTCGTGAAGACGACCAGCGTGTCGGCGCCCAGGCCCAGGTCGTCGATGGTCTTCAGCACCCGGCCCACGCTCTCGTCGACGCTGGCGATCATCGCCGCATAGGTCGTGTCGTGGTGGCCGCCGACCGGCTTCGTACCGACGAACCGGGCGACGACGTCCGGCTTGGCCTGATACGGCGCGTGCACGCCGAAGTGGTGGAGGGCCACGAAGAACGGCTCGTCCTTGTGGCGGGCGATGAAGTCGACCGTCCTATCCGTGAGGAAGTCGGCGAGATACGCCCCCTCGGGCACGTCGACCTTGGGGATGGTCTCGAAGTCGAAGTGCCGGCCCATGGAGACGATCGCCTCGTCGTAGCCTCGCTTCGAGGGGTGGTGCGCGTCGTCCTGGCCGAGGTGCCACTTGCCGAAGTGGGCCGTCGCGTAGCCGGCTTCCTTCACGGCCTGGGCCAGCGTGTAGGTGTCCAGCGGGAGCTTCGCGGCGTTGTCGACCGGCCGGAGCGGCCGGGTCCGCCAGGGAAACCGCTCGATGGACCCCACGGTGTAGATCCCGGTGCGGGGCCCGTACTGGCCGCTGATCAGGGCCGCGCGGGTCGGCTGGCAGTTCGGCCCGCAGGTGTAGCCGTCGGTGAGGCGGATCCCCTCGGTCGCCATCCGGTCGATGTTCGGGGTCCGGTAGAACTTGCTGCCGTAGCAGGCGACGTCGGTGTAGCCGAGGTCGTCGGCCAGGATGAACACCACGTTCGGCTTCCGATCCGAGGCGGCCGCCGTGGTCGGGCCGGCGCACGCGAGCCCCGTCGCGGCCAGCAGTCCCGCCGTGATGATCCGAAAAGGTCGCTTCATCGAGATCTCGCCCGTGGATTGGAGTCGGCCGATCGTCGCCCCGGCGGCGCGGAGACCGAACTATAGGGAATGCGCGCGCGGCGGGTCAAGCCTCGCCGCCGCGCGGCCGGCTCGCGATTGGCGGTCGCCCCGCGGCGCGTTACCATCGGCCGTCCGGATCTTGCGGCGCTCGGGATCGCGGCGCGTCCGGGTTCGTGGCGGCAGGCTTTCCAGCGAAGGAGGCGCGCGGTGTCGGTCCAGACTTACGACGAGCAGGGGCTCCGGTTCGAGTATCCCCCCGACTGGGTGCTGGAGGAGACCGAGGAGGGCGCCGTGCGGACCGTGGCGGTCCAGGCCCCCGACGGCCTGGGTTTCGCCGTCATCCAGACCGACGACTCGCGGCCCGACCCGGCCGAGATCGCCGACGCCGCCCTCCAGGCGATGCGCGACGACTACCCGGACCTGGAGGCGCACCCGGTCCTGGAGACGATCAACGACCACGCCGCCACCGGGCACGACCTGGAATTCCTCACGCTCGACATGACGAACGCCGCCTCGATCCGCTGCTTCCGCACCCCGAGGCGGACCTTCCTGGCGCTCGCCCAGTGGTCCGACCTGGCCGACAAGGAACTCTCCGACCAGGTCCTGGCCGTCGTCCGGTCCATCGAGGAGACCGAGTGACCAAGCGGCTCGAATCGACCCGGCGAAGATCCTGTCACGCTCCCGACGGCGAGAGCCTATCGACCCGGCGGCGGGCCCGATAGCCCGGGGATCGCGGCCTGCTCCGCCGCCTCCTCGCCCCGCGCCTTGATGTGGGCCGTCAACCCTCACAGCTCCACGACCTCGCGGACGTCGGCGTCGTCGCACCCCTTGTCGGCGCGGAGCGTTGGATTTCGTCCGCCTGGCGTCGAACGGCCGAGGCCGGTGCCAAGGGCGTGGACGCGGAGGCCCGAGGCCGCCCGTCGAAATCCAGGCCGGTCAAGCAGGGGCCTCTCGCAGGGCGGGGTCGCGACCACGAAGGGAAGCGCGGCGACGACTCGGCGGGCGGTCTCCGCACGAGCATGCTGCTGGATCGACGCGGTGCGATCGGCGGTCAATCGGAGGTGTCGACGGTCCATTCGCATTCGTAGACGTAACCCGGCTCGGCGTTGAGGATCGACCAGGCGATGATCGATCCGTAGGGGTGGTCGATCGTGTACTGCGACTCGATCTCACGGGCCGTGGAGGGGTCGTCGGCCGCGTAGCGGACGAGGCGGTAGTCCTTATACGGCCGCGAGTCCGGGAACAGGACCCAGACAGACGCCTGCTCCGTCCGGGCGGGGGGCGAGTAGCGCAGCCAGTTCTCCTGCTTGCCCTTGCGGGCCTCGAAGTCGTGGACGATCGCCTCGATCTCGACGTCGACGGGGGTCTCGGGTCGCACGCCGGACATGTCGAACTCCAGCTCCCAGGTCGTCTTCCCGCCACCGACCTCGGGAGGGATGCGGCGCGCCACGGGCTTCAGCTTCTCGGGGCCGGCCTGGAAGTCGATCCGGTCGAACGGGATGCCGGGATACTGGAGGACCAGCCTGTCCTCGCCCGCCCGCCTCCGGACGCGGACCCGGCGATAGTAGCGAGCCGCGTCTCGCGATCCCGATCGCCAGTCGCGGAGGTCGACGATGCTGGTGTCGCTGAGGAAATCGAAGCCCTTGTAGTCCACGTCCGCCGCCCGGGACGCCTCGAGGACCGGCATCGGGGTCCGCGCCCTCTGGTCGGCCCGCTGCACGACCTCCAGGATCTTGCGGAAATCCGGGCTGCCGTGGGCGATCGCCTCGACGATCGCGGCGTCGGCCACGGCCTGGCGGCGGTATCGGTAGGCCGCGACGGGGAGCACGCCCAGGAGCAGGACGAGGATCGGGATGTAGACGTAGGTGGGCCAGTCGTGGAAGTCGAGCAGCGTGCTCCAGACGCGGCGGTCGGCCGAGCGGCGGAGTTCCAGGGCCTGGCTGGTCACCAGCGCGGTCACGGGAGGCGCGGCGTGGGACGCGGGGGAGGCGTCGCCGACGGCCGCCGGCGCGGGCCGGGGATCGGCCTCGCCGGCCCCTTTCATCGGGTCCCACGGCGGCGTCGAGGGCAGGTCCGCGCCGTAGACGTCGGGGCGGCTTCGGCACTGCTTCCGGGCCACGCAATAGCCGTGCTGGACCAGCGCGGAGATCTCCAGTGGGGAGAAGCGATCGATGTCCGTCCGGATGTTGGCCACCTCGGTCTGGACGACCGGGTGGAGCGCCGTGGGGTCCTCGTCCGGGGAGACCCGGTCCAGGGCCGCGACGAACAGGAATCGGGGGTCGTCCTGGAACTTCTGCTTCTCGAGCTGGCCGACGCGGTCCCAGAGGATGTCGGTGGCCCGGAGGGCCCGGCCGATCATCCCCAGAGGCCTGGGCCGGACGACGCGGAACGTCTTGCCGACGTCGCTCACGAGGAGCTGGTCGAGCGTCGGGTCGAGGTCTTCGAGGAGGTCCAACGCCCGGACGCCGAGGTTGTCGTACACCCCGCCGTCGGTGAACGTCTGCGGCGGGAACTCCCCCTCGGAGAGCCCGAGGTCGTCGGCCGTGATCAAGGCCGGGGGGAAGAATCCGGGGAAGGCCGAGGACGCCGTGACCGCCAGGGCGACGGTCGCCAGGCGGGCCGGGAGCAGGTCGACCTTGACGCCCCCGCTCGTCCTCCGCTGCATGAGCAGCCCGGCCCTGGTGAACGAGCAGAGGCCCCCCTCGCTCACGTTCGTGGTGAGCAGGTGCAGCTCCGGCGTCTCCGGCAGCTGGTGCACGCGGGCGTCGCCGTAGAGCCGGCTCGCATAAAGGCCCTCCAGGAGCCCCGTGGGCGTGAAGCGTCGGCTCGCGCCGCTGAGCGAGAGCCGTTGGAGGAAGCGGAGCGGGAACAGGAACGGGATCCGCCGCGCGATCTGATTCCGCGCGTCGGACCGGACGAACTCGATGATCCGCGCGGCGGCCTCCTCGAAGTCGGCCGTCGTGCCGGTGTACCGATCCCAGTTCAGGGCGAGATGGGCCCCCAGGATGCTCCCGCCCGAGACCGAGACGATGTGCGTCACGTCGCGGAGTCGACCCGCGTCGTGCAGAAACCGCACGACGCCCAGGTGGAACAGCGTGGCCCGCAATCCGCCGCCGGAGAGCGCCAGTCCGAGACGAGGCATCTCGCCTTCTCCTTCGCTTCGTCCCCTCGCGGTCGCTCGCCGCCCCGGGCCCCTCCGCGGGCCTCTCGGCCCGCGGAGGTTCCGGATCAACGTCCCGGGCCGAAGCCGCCGAGGCCCATGCCGGGCCGCACACCCAGCCCGGACGCCGGCCCGCCGAGGCCGCCCGGGTTGTAGCCGGGGCGACCGAAGTCGTAGCCGCCGGTGGCCCCGGCGGGGTAGCCGCCGTACGCCCCGGCCGGATAGCCGGCGGCGGCCCCGGCGGGATAGCCGCCGTACGCCCCGGCCGGATAGCCGGCGGCGGCCCCGGCGGGATAGCCGCCATAGGCCCCGGCGGGGTAGCCGCCATAGGCCCCGGCGGGGTAGCCGCCGTCGGAGTAGGCCGCCGGTGCCGCGTAGCCCTGCGGCGAGCCATAGTAGCCCGATTGGGCGGAGGCCGGAGCGGCGTATCCCGCGTCGCCCTGCGGCGCGCCGACGCACGCGACGGCGGCCCGGGCCCTCCGCTTGTGGCAAGCCTCCGTCGTGGTCGCCCACGCGACGACCAGCGAGACCGCAACCACACTCCGCAACAAGGTGCGCGTCATGGATCGATCCTCCACGGGACCGGGACGTTCGCGGTCCGACCGCGAAATCGCGGTGCGACGCGACGTCTCGCCGACCCCGTGGGCGTCATCCTAGATCGCGCCATGCGCGAAAGGTAGCCCTTGAATATAATGAGTTCCAAAATGTCCCGATGCCACGCACGCTCGCTCCGTCCGCGCGTCGACGGGTCAGAACGCTTTGACCACGGCCGTCGACATCTGATAGTCGAACGGCTTGTCGCCGGTCAGCGGGAACTCCCAGTAGTGGAGGAAGTACCAGTCTCCGACGATCTGGAACCGCGTGCCGGGGCCGACGCCGACGTAGGTCGACCGGTTGCGGTCTTCCATCGGCACGACGACGTTGCAGTCGGCGTAGACAACCAGGTCGCCGAATGCGACGTCGTGGGGCGTGAAGTAGCGGCCGACCGCCACGTCGAAGTTGAGGTTCGTCTGGGACGGGGACTCGCCGAACAGCGCGCCGCCGCCCGAGGACGCCTGGACGGGCCGCTGGTCGTTCTTGTTGAGCGGCACGTTGACGCCGGTCCCGCCGCGCACCACCCACGAGCCCCCCGGGTTGCTCCAGAACGAGTAGCGCGGAAAGATGGTCATCAGGTTCCCCCCGGTCTCGACCTGGCCCGTCGGCACGATCGTGCCCAGCGTGAAGAGCTGGGTGAAGGCCTTCGACTCCGAGAGCAGGAACGAGCCGGCGATGGACATGTCGCCGAAGTCCGAGCGGTAGCCGCGCCTCGGATCGTCCGTGCCGTTGGCCGTCACGAACGGGACGTTGAGGAACAACTCGAACCGCCGGCTGAAGGGGAGGAAGATGGCGAAATCCCCCTTGTAGCCCTCCCCTCCGAACGGCTTGCTCAGGTTGTTCTGGTAGATCCCGTCCACCAGCCAGAGACGGTAGAAGACGCCTTCGAAGGACCCCAGCCAGCCGTGTCGCGGCGTCAGGCCGGACTGACCGGCCGGCCCGCCGGCCCAGGCCTCCCGCCAGCCCTCGCTGAAGAACGTCCCGAGGGTCAGCGGGCGCCACTCGTTCGGGTCGTCGGGGTCCTCGAAGATCGACGACGTGATCGTGTCGAAGATCCCCATCTCGACCCGGGGCCTCGTCGGCGTCAGGCCGGTCCCGGGCTGCGCCATCAGCCCGGCCGCCCTTGCGTCGGCCGAGTCCGCGCCGACCAGATCGGCATAGCTCGGCGCGAGTGTTTGCGCCTGCGTCGCGGCCCCAGCGCCGATGGTCAGGACGGCGAGCGCGGCCGCAACGTACGGGATGGTCGAACGGATCGGCTTCCTGCCATCTCTCAGGCTCCGAAATGAGTTGGATTTCTCCGTCGTCGTCGACGGTCGGCCGCGAACGATCCGGACGGTTCCGAGTCGCGCACGACGCGACATGCTGCTATCACTGTCGGATGAGAGGGCGGCACGACTAGGATCGATCCCGACGAATCGACCGAATCGCCATGTTTCCCGACCATGCATGGATGGAACACTCAGGGCGGGGGCACCGGTCCGAATCAACGGCCGCGGCGTACTCGACGGCAGTTCTCAGGCCGGCCAATCGCTGCAATCCACAAGGGCGTCCACGCCGGCGAGCAGCAAGGCCTTTCCCGAACGTTCGTCCTCACTGAGGAAGGAAGCCGCCTGTCGTGAAACTCGCCGGCTGCAGCCGATCGGCATCGTCAAGGTTAAGACCCGATCTCGGTAGTCGGCGATCGTGCCCCGCGCAATGCCCGCGTGGACGACGGGTGGCCCCACGGCCCGTCCCGGAGTCGAGGGCCTCGAAGGACGACCTGCCCCGAGGGGCCAGGCCCCCCTGGGGGCTCTCGTCAGGTCGCCGATGATCGAATCGAGCGCGCAGTTGGAGCTCATCAAGTTCCAGCCCCTCGCCCAGAAGCAGCAGGCGATCCTCGAAAAGAGCACCTCGCAGATGCAGACGTTCGCGGACGCGAGGTCGGTGATCGCCGGCCTCCGATGACGCCGACCGGGGCGATCGGGCCGGTCGTCCGCCCCGGCCCGGCGCGCCCGGAACATTCGGGACAGGGCGGACCGTCGCGAGGCGCGGATTCATCGCGCCCACGGTCGTTTCCGCGAAGGACGGAAAGCTTGCGAGAACCCGCGCGGCGGCGGATTTCCGGGGCGCCATACGGCGTCGGCGGGCCGCCGCGCGGGCCGATGAGGAAGGGGGTGGGTTCGATCGAAGCCGAGGCCTGACTAAGGACGGTCGCTCGCAATGACGGTGAAGAAGCCCCCGCTCGCGGCCTGGCTCGTCCTGGCCTGCTGGAGCGGCCTCGCGGCCCTGGCGGCGTCGACCAACGACCTCCGCGACGAGGCGTTCACGCTCGAACGCGCCGGGCGATACGCCGAGGCCCTGCCGCGGCTCGACGCCGTCCTCGAACGCCATCCCAACGACCTGGAGGCTCTGGTCCGGCGCGGCAACGTCTACCTGCGGCTCGACCGGCCGTCGAAGGCCGTCGGCGATTTCGACCGGGTCATCCGGCGCGACCCGCTCAACACCTCGGGCCACACCGACCGCGCGGTCGCGCTGCTGATGCTCGGCCGCCTGGACGAGGCCGAGGCGGCCTTCGTCCGCGCCATCCGCCTGTGGGAGGTCCCGCTCAACGGCGCCCGGGGGATCGGCCGCGGCGGGCGGGATGCGGTGCAGGAGGCGAGGGCGACCGCCTTCGCCGGGCTCGCCCAGGTCCACCATCGGCTGAACCGCAACGACGAGGCCCTGGCCGAGTACGACCAGGCCATCCGGATCTTCCCCGGCGACCCGAACAGCCACATCGGCCGGGGGGACGTCCATCGCGCCCTCGGCGACTTCCCCCGCGCGCTGGCGGACCTCGACGAGGCCGTCCGCCTCGGGCCGGGATATCCCCGCGCGTTCGCCAGCCGGGGGCGGCTCCTGGAAGATCTGAAGCAGGACGACCGCGCCGAGGCCGATTACTCCCGCGCCGTCGAGGTCGACCCGAATTACGCCTTCGCCTACCGCCTGCGCGGGGCGCTCCGCTCGCGGCTCGGTCGCAACGACGAGGCCCTGGCCGACTTCGAGGTCGTCGGCCGGCTCCGGCCCGACGACTCCGAGACGCTCAAGGACCGCGGCGGCGTCCTCGAACGGATGGGGAGGCATCAGGAGGCCCTCGTCGCGCTCGACCGGGCGATCGCGATCGACCCCAAGAACGCCAAGGCGTACCAGAACCGAGGCGCCGCCTATAACAGCCTGGCCCGCTACGAAGACGCCGTGGCCGACCTCGACCGCGCCATCGCCCTCGACCCCAAGAACGCCGGGGCTCGGACCAACTGCGGCCTGGCCTACTTCATGCTCGGCGAGTATGAGCGGTCGCTGGAGGACCTGGGCGAGGCGGTGAAGCTCGCCCCTCGCAACGCGATCGTCCACTTCAACCGGGGCAACGTCTACGCCAAGCTCGGGCTCCGGGAGCAGGCCCTGGCGGACTACCAGGCCGTCGAGGAGGCCGACCCGAAGCTCCTGGCCTCGTACGGCGGAGCCCACAAGGTCTTCGCCGAGATGTCCCGCGAGCGGATGGCCGTACGCACCCCCGCGCCGCGCGTCGAGCCCGCGAGCGAGGCCCAGACGCGCCTGGCGGAAGGCCGTTCGCTCCAGGCGTCGGGCGACTGGGCCGGGGCGATCGCCGCCTTCGATAAGGCCGTCGCCGCCGACCCCCGCCGCGGCGAATCCTACATCGCCCGAGGTTGGTCCCGCCTCTGCGCCGACGTCGACGGCGCCGAGACCGACGCCCGCGCCTATCTCAACCTGAAGGGCTGGGACGACCCGGCCTCTCCCTACATGGCGATGCTCGGGGTGCTGGCCGAGCGCCGAGTCGGCCGCGACCCGGCCGCCTACGCGTTCCTGGAAGAAGCCCTGGCCAAGCTGCCGCAGCAGGACGCCTGGCCCCGGCCGGTCCTGATGCACCTCAACGGCGACCTCGCCGACGCCGACCTCGTCGACCGAGCCGGCAACGACGTCCAGCGGGCCGAGGCCCGCACGATGGTCGCGCTCGATCTCCTGCGCAAGCACAAGGTCGCGGAAGCGCGCGAGCATCTGGAATGGGTCCGCGCCCACAGTGTGGACCGCTCGGTCGCGTCCGACCTGGCGCTCGCCACGCTGGCCCGGCTGGATCGGACGGAGCAGGTCGCGCGGAAGCCCTGACGCGGCCTCGTCGACGATCCGCCCCGGTCAGATCGACCGATCCACGAAGTCGAGCACCTCGTCCAGCAGGGCCCGGCCCCCCACGCGGGCGACGTCCGCGTGTCGGGCTTCGGCGACTTCGAGGAGCGGGGCGGGGGAGGGGAACGACTCGGCGAGCCGGCGGGCGAACGACGTCGGGATCAGGTCGTCGTCGGTCCCGTGGACGACCACGACGGGCCGGTCGAATCGGCCGGCCAGGTCCAGCGGCCTCGGCCGGCCCAGCGGCGTCCCGGCGATCCGGCCCGCGCGGCGGACGACCAGCCGCGAGAGCACGGGGGCCATCGGCAGGCGGCGGTTGCGCATCACGGTCGCCACGGACGCCTGCAGGTCGACCATCGGCGCCTCCAGAACCAGGGCCCGCACCCGCTCGTCCTCGACGCCCGCCCGGAGCGCGATCGCCGCGCCCATCGAGCGGCCCCAGACGACCGGGGCGAACGGCTCGCCGGCCGGGACGAGGTCGGCCAGGGCGTCGAGCCAGGCGCGGAGGTCGCCGGCCTCGCGCCCCCCGAAGCTAGAGTATTCCCCCTGGCTCTCGCCGTATCCCCGCAGGTCGATCGCCGCCACGTTCCATCCCCGAGCCAGGATCGCCGGCGCGCGGTCGACCATCATCATGCCGGGGCCGTCGATGAAGCCGTGGACCAGGATCATCACGCGGCCGGTCGGCCCGTCGGCCGGTGCCCATCGCCCCGCCAGTTCCACGCCGTCGGCCGCCCGGACCTGGATCGCGCCGCTCTCCTCCAGGATCGCCGCCCCGGCCGCCGCCTCGCCCTCGACCGCCGACTTCGGATCCGAGGCCGGTCGGCGGCCCTGGCGCCAGCGACGCGGAGCGGGCTCGGAGATCCGCCTGGGCATGACGAGCGCCCACGCGCCGAACTCGACGACGACCATCGCCAGGGCGGCGAACAGCCCCGAGCCGAACCCCAGCGATGCGATGAGCCACTTCATCCCGGCCGCCCCTCCGTATCACGCTCGGGCTCTCGGAACCCTCGCGCGACGATGCCCTCGGGCGACCATCTCAGGAGGATCGCGCCGGCCTTCCAGGTCCTCAGGATCACGATATCCCCCCCTTCCAGGGGCGTCAACGCGTCCGCCGATCCGGCGACCGGCGGCTTCTGGCTGACGGCGACGACCCGGGGCCGCGCCCACTCGAAGAGCCTCGGAGGGTTGGCCGCCCGGCCGCCGTGGTGAGGGGCGAGCAGCACGTCGATCGGCGGCTCGGGCTCGGGCCTCGCCAGCAGCTCGGACAGGCCGAGCTGCTCCAGGTCGCCGGTCAGGAGCAGGCGACGGCCCCGGTGCTCCACGTCCAGCACCAGGCTGCGGGCGTTGTCGGCCGCGCCGGGGGACCAGCCGGCCGGGGGGTGGACCGCCTCGAACCGCGTCGTCCCCGACCGCCAGACGGCCGGCGCGGCCAGCGTGCGGACGGGGACGCCCCGCTCGCCCAGCGTCGCCATCAGCTGCATCGCGGCCGGGTTGTCGCGGCCGACGAAGTCTGGGGGGACGACGACCTCGGCGACGGCGAATCGGTCGAGGAGGTCCGGCAGGCCGTCGAAGTGGTCCTGGTCGGCGTGGCTGAGGAACACGGCGTCGATCCGCGAGACCCCGCGCGACCAGAGCGCCGGGGCGACGATCCGGCGCCCGACCCCGGGATCGTCCATCTTCCCGCAATCATACAAGAACGTCTTCCCCTCGGGAGTCTGCACGACGATCGCCAGGCCGTGCCCGACCGCCAGGACGTCCGCCTCCAGGGTCGCCGGCCGCCGGCCGATCCCCGAGAAGGTCCAGCCCGGGAGGAATCCCAGCACCAGGCCCCAGGCGATCCCTCGCGCCCACATCCAGCCCTTGCGAGGGCCCTCCCGGCGGGGACCGGCGTGCAACAGGTAGACGGCGACCGCCAGCAGGACGTAGAAGGCGAAGACCGAGCGCTCGGGCGGGCCGGGCGTGTACCAGTGCCCGCCGGGGACCGCCGCGCCCCACTTCACGACGACCTCGGAGAGCCCCAGCAGCCCGCCGACGACCCGGCCGAGAGCCCAGGCCGCCGGCCAGAGGCCCGCCGCCGCCATCGTCAGCTTGAGGGCCCCCGCCAGCAGGGCCAGCGAGGTCAGCGGCACCAGGGGGACGTTCAGGAGGATCCCCACCGGCGAGATCAGGTGGAATCGGAGCGCCGAGAGGGGCGCCGCCACGGCCCAGACGATCGCCGAGGCCATCGCGAGCTGCGCCGCCTGCCGCGAGACGAACCGTCGGAAGCGTTCGAGCGGCGTCCGGTTCCACGACTCCAACTCGTCGAGCGGGTCGGGGGGGCCGAACGCCCGCGCCCGCAAGGCCCCGAGCAGCCGCGTCGCCGGCGAGGTCAGCCAGATGAGGGCGACGACCGCGAGGAACGAGAGCTGGCAGCCGACGTCGAACAGGAAGGCGGGGTTGAACAGGATCGTCAGCGTCCCGGCCAGCGCCAGGGCGTCGCCGGCCCGCGCCTGCCGGCTCGCCGCCAGCGCCGCGCAGAACGAGACGGTCATGACCATCGACCGCGTGACCGACGGCGAGCAGCCGACGAGCATCGCGTACCAGATCGCCGAGAGCGCCACCAGCGCGTACCGCAGACGCCTGGGGACGCCGACGACCACCAGGACCATGCCGATCGCCCAGGCGAGCACCTGGAGCTGGAGCCCGGACACCGCCAGCAGGTGCGTGGTCCCGGTCCGGGCGAACGCGTCGTCGACCTCGGCGTCGATCTCGTCGCGGAGGCCCAGCACCAGGGCCGAGGCCAGCGGCGCGACGGCCGGGTCGAGCCCCTCGACCAGGCGATCCCGGCTCCAGGCCCGCAGGGAGCCGAGCCAGCCCCGCCGCCAGGACCAGGATCCTTCGGGGTCGGGCATGACGCCCGAGGGCTCGTCGACCCCCATCGTCAGCCGGATCCCTCGCGCCTGGAGGTGGGCGCGGCGGTCGAACTCGCCCGGGTTGAGCGGGCCGGCGACGCGAGCCAGCCGTCCCGCGACCTGCACGGGCTGGCCGGCGACCAGGTCCGAGCGGTCGCCCTGCACGAAGACGTCGGCCCGGCCCGTCGCCGGTCGGAACGTCGAGCCGTCGCTGACGGCGGCGATGCGGAGCGTGAAGCGGGTCCGCTCGCGCGCGTCGTCGCCCGGCGAGCGGCCCTCGCGGCGGCGGAGGCCGACGACCTCCTCGACGTGGCCGCGGACCCAGGCCGGCGCCGGCGTCTCGTCCAGGACCGCCGCCAGGTCGTCGGGCGGGACGTCGAACCAGCGGAGGTGGTGATGGGCCCCGCCGGCCGCCGCGAGGGCCGCCGCCAGGGCCAGGCCGGAGATCCGGGGCCGCCGCGACGTCAGAAGCGCGACGGCCGCGAAGGCGACGAGCCAGGACGACCAGACGGCCGACCCCCAGGGGGCGAACCGGCGGTCCAGGACCGTCCCGACGACCAGGGCCGCCAGCACCGGCGCCATCGGCGCGACCGGCCAGCGCGGCGCCCGGTCGGGCCACGCCGCGGCCGTCGCCGCCGCGGCGCTTACTTGCCGAAGGTCAGGTAGATTTCCATGCTCGCGATCGCCCACTTCCCGTCCTTCTCGCGGCGAACCTGGTGGAACGGGACCTTGATCGAGTCGGGCTTGAGCGAGTTCGTGTCGAACACCCCGCCGATCGTCAGCACGTCCGGGCTCACGAGCCGGGCATGCTCGACGGTGTTGCGGGACTTGATCGTCTCCGGGTTCTTGAACAGCTCGGCGTAGGCGGCCTCGACGGCGGCGCGGCCCTCGCGGACCTCGCGCACGAGCTTGCCGTCTTCCTTCTTGTACAGGGTGAGCACGGCGTCGTCGGCGTAGGTGGCCGCCATCGCGTGGGCGTCGAAGGTGTCGAAGATCGCCGCGCCTTCGGTCGTCACCTTCTCGGCGATCTTCCGGGCCGGAGCGTCGGCGTCGTCGGCGGCGACCGCCGTCGCGGACGTCGCCAGGGCCAGGGCCGCCAGCGCGAGGATGCGGGGGATCCAGCGGTTCATGATGAGGCTCCGATTCATTCCAGGGGTCGCGTCTTCGAACTCATCCCTCATTGGACCCCCCCCCGCCTCGCCATGCAACCCGACGCCGGGTGTCGGTCCTGGGAATCAGAGGTGCCAATCCGAAGAAATTCCGATCTCAGAGCCTTGTCGACGCCGATGCGGGATGATACCGTAAAGGTCGCTTCGTCTCTTCTCTCGACAAATTTCAAGACTATCCATCGCGTTCTCAAGTCGGGCCTTCCTCGGGCTCCCGTTCGTCGTCCGCCCTTGCGCGGTGCGTCGCGCGCCATCCCCCGAGCGAGCCGGTTCGATCCCCGTCGTTCGTCGGGGAGACGCGTCCCGGGACCGGGCGGCCCCGGCGGGGATCGGTCCTGAAGGGAGTCGTCCGGACCGTTCGGTTCTCGCTCCGCACAACCTGGAGAACGCGTCTTCATGGGGACTCGACGTTTCGAAGGGGCCGCTCGCACCGCGGCCCTCGTCCTGGCCTTCGCGACGATCACGTCCTGGGCGGGATCCGCGCTCGGCGGCTCCTCGGGCTCGGCGCCGACCTACTGGGGCGACGTCCGGCCGATCCTCCAGGCCCGTTGCGTCGGCTGCCATCGCAAGGACAACGTCGCCCCCTTCCAGCTGGAGACCTACGGCCAGGCCCGCAAGCGGGCGCACGACCTGGCGGACGTCGCCGAGTCGCGCGTGATGCCGCCGTGGAAGGCCAACCCCAAATTCGGCCCCGCGCTCAAACACGACCCCTCCCTGAGCGACGCCGAGATCGCCACCCTCCGCGCCTGGGCCGAAGCCGACGCCCCCGAGGGGGAGCCGAGCGGCGACGACCCGGCCGAGACGACGACCGCGGTCGCCGCCGGGGACGGGGCCTGGATCCTGGGCGAGCCCGACGTCGAGCTGGAGATGCTGGAGGAGTTCCAGGTCCCGGCCGACGGGCCGGACATCTATCGCTGCTTCGTCATCCCCTCCCGCCTCTCGCGCGACGTCTACATCTCGGCCGTCGAATACCTGCCCGGCAACCGCAAGGTCGTCCACCACATGATGGGGTTCCTGGACCTGAACGGCGGCGGCCGGCTGCGCGACAAGGCCGAGGCGGGGCCCGGCTATACCTCGTACTCCGGCGCGGGCGTCCCGGTCGACGGCGACCTCGGGGGCTTCGCGGCCGGCAACCAGGTGGTCCACCTCCCCGACGGCGTGGGCCGGCTGATCTCGCGAGGGTCCGACGTCATCCTCCAGGTCCACTACCATCCCACCGGCAAGCCCGAGGTCGACCGCTCCCGGATCGGCCTGCACCTCTGCCGCAAGCCGGTGGAGCAGTCGATCCACTGGGCCAACGCCACCAACGACAAGCTCCGGCTCCCGGCCGGCGATCCCAACGTCGAGATCAAGGCGGACTGGTACGTCCCCGTCGACGTCGAGGCCCTGGCCGTCACCCCCCACATGCATCAGCTCGGCCGCGACTTCCGCATGACCGCGACCCTGCCCGACGGCTCCAACCGCGACCTGATCGACATCCCCGCCTGGGACCCCGCCTGGCAGAACACCTTCTACTTCAAGGAGCGGATCCCGCTCCCCAAAGGGTCCACGGTCCACGTCGTCGCCCACTTCGACAACTCGGCCCACCCCCGGAACCCCCACAGCCCGCCCAAACTCGTGACCTGGGGACCGGCCGCCACCGACGAGATGCTCGTCGGCTATATCGGGGTGGTCAAGAAGGGGCAGGACCTCACCCGAGGGGGCCAGAAGGACGACCTGTTCCAGATCCTGGCCAAGCAGTATTACCGCAAGGCCGTCCGCGAACGCTTCGCCCGGCGATGACCGCGGGGGCGTCCGGCGCACCCGGCCGGACCTCTTCTCGGCCCGATCGGCTTGATCTCGGGCGGGTTCCGGGCGATCATGGAGATGTCGGAGGCGATCGGTCCCGGTCGCCTGGGATGCTTGGTCTTTCCCCAGAGACGCCAACCATCATGAAGCGCGCCCTCTCGTTGACCGCCTTCGCCCTGGTCTCGGCGGCCTTCGCCAGCCCGGCCTCGGCCCAGTTCGGCGGCCTCGCCGACCAGATCCAAGGGCAAGCCAAGTCCCAGGTCTCCAACCAGAAGAAGTATTCCACCGCACCCCGGCGGTCCAACATGTCCGCCCCGAAGGCCCGTCCCAACTACGGGGGGACGGACGGCACGGGCCGGTTCGACATGTCGGGCCGCTCGGTCTCCGGCTACTTCTCGGTACGCGACCGCACGACCAGCTTCTCGACCCGCTACGACACCGACCCCGGACGTCGGTCGCGCAGCACCTATCGCCCGCCGACCTCCGCGGTCACCCGCCGCCCCTGACCGCCCCCGCGCTCGCGGCCCTCAGCCTTCGGGCCGCGATCGCACCCGCCAGGCCCGGCGCTGGAAATGGTAGATCAGCAGCCCCAGGCCGATCAGGAAGACCGCCATCAGCCCCATCCCCTCGGAGAGGGGAAGGCGGGGAGGCTGAACGCGGTTGGCGCGGACGGTCAGCAGGTGCAGCCCCACGAACAGCCCGGTGGCCAGGGAGGCCGTCCCCAGCCCGAAGGCCAGCAGCTTGGCGTACGCCTCGTCGCGACGTTCGGGCGCGAGCCAGTACTCGCGGTCCGGGATGTTCAGCAGCGAGTCGGGCAGATGCCGCGACAGCGCGAGGGGTGCCACGCAGAGGATCGAGGTCAGCGCCGCCCCGCCCAGCAGCGACGCCGCATAGGCCGGGCGTGACGACCAACCGTCGGCCCGGCCCGACGCGGTGAAGTGCGACGCCACCCGATCCGGGAGCGTCGCGTAGGTGGTCGCGATCGCGACGGCCAGGGTCCCGTGCGTCAGGAGCAGGGCGAGAAGCCCCCGTCGGACGCCTCGCGAGGCCGGGGCGTTCACGCCGCCGCCTCGTTGGAGTCGCCGGCGTCGCCGCCGGGCTCGCCGCCGCCTTTCATCGCCTCCCACTCTTCCCAGGAGAAGAGGACCTCGCGGGCCGAGCCGCTCTTGAATTCGCCGACGATGCCGTCCTCGGCCATGAAGTCGATGAGCCGCGAGGCCCGACCGTAGCCGATCCCCAGCGCCCGCTGGAGCAGCGAGCATGAGCCGCGGCCTTCGCGGACGACGATCTCGATGGCCGGCTCGTACAGGTCGTCTCGCTCCTTGAGCGCCGCGCCGCGTTCCTTGCCCGAGGGGCCGCCGCCCACCTTGAGCTGCATCATCTCGCGGCTGTACTCGGCCGGGTACTGGCTCAGGTAGTCGGTGACCCGGTTGAGTTCGGCGTCGGAGACGTAGGTCCCCTGGGCCCGGACGATCTGCGAGGTGCCGGGGATCAGGAAGAGCATGTCGCCGTTGCCCAGCAGCTTGTCCGCCCCCATCTCGTCGAGGACGACCCGCGAGTCGCTCCGGCTGGCGACCTGGAAGGCGATCCGCGCGGGCATGTTGCCCTTGATGAGGCCCGTCACGACGTCGACCGTCGGCTTCTGGGTCGCCAGGATCAGGTGCATCCCCACGGCGCGGGACTTCTGCGCGAGGCGGACGATGTGCTGCTCCACCTCCTTGCCGGCGGTCATCATCAGCTCGGCGATCTCGTCGGCGACGATCACGATGTAGGGCATGAAGGTCGGGATACGCTGCGCGTCGTCGTCGTCCTCGGGCTGCATCCGCTCGAGGATCTCGTCCGGGCTCAGGGCGTTGAACGAGGAGATGTTCCGCACCCCGGCGCGGGCGAGGTAGCCGTAGCGCTCGTCCATCTTGTCGCAGGCCCAGGCCAGGATGGACTCGGCCTTCTTCATGTCGGTGACGACCGGGTGCATCAGGTGCGGGATCTTCTTGAACTGCGACAGCTCGACCACCTTGGGGTCGATCATGATCATCTTGACCTCGTCGGGCCGACGGGTCATCAGGATCGACAGGATCATCGCGTTGAGGCAGACCGACTTGCCCGTCCCGGTCCGGCCGGCGATGAGCAGGTGGGGCATGTCGGCCATGTCGAACGCCATGGGCGTCCCCTTCACGTCCTTGCCCAGGAACAGGGGGATGCGGCACTTGGCCCCCATGTTCGCGACGCCCTCGATCACCTCGCCGAGGCGCACCATCGTCCGCCGCTCGTTCGGGACCTCGATGCCGACCGTGGTCCGGCCCGGGATCGGCGCGACGATCCGGACCGTCGGCACGGCCAGGGCGCGGGCGAGGTCGTCGGAGAGGCTGGCGACGCGGGAGACCCGGAGGCCCGCCTCCAGCTCGATCTCGAACTGGGTGATGACCGGCCCGGTGTCGATCTGGACCACCCGGACCTGGAACCCGAAGTCCAGCAGCGTCCGCTCCAGGAGCATCGCGCGGGCGTGGATCTGGGCCTCGTGCTCCTGCACGGGCGTCGGCGAGGCCGGCTCCAGCAGCTCGAACGGCGGGAGCTGGAACGGCGAGTCGGGGTCCACCCGGGGATACGCGGGGCCCGAGTGGGCGACGGCCGTCCCCTGCGGCTGGGCGGGACGGGTCGTCGCGGGGACCGACGGCGCCCGCTGGACGATCGGGCCGGGCCGGGTCGCGACCTCGGTCACCACGGCGCCCGCTCGGGCCAACGCCGGTCGCGGGGCGTGGGCGTGCTCGACGCCCAGCGGGCCGGGGGCGGCCTGCCATTCGGCCAGGGCCGGCACGCCGGCGTGGCCGGGCTGGGCGGCCTCGCGGCGGCCTCGGCGCAGGCGGCCGGGGAGCAGGGCGGACAGCTCCTGGGCGGGGAGCGTGACCAACAGCTCCTGGCAGAGCGCCGCGCCTAGGAGGGCGGCGGCGAACAGGATCAGGAGCAGGCCGGCCAGGCCGAAGTGCGCCTCCAGCGCGGTCGCGGCCATCGCGCCGGCGTAGCCGCCGGGGCCGACCGGCGCGCTGGGACGCAGCCCCGCGGCGAACTTGTCGACGAGGGCGGCCGCGACGACCAGGACCAGCGACAGGCCGACCGCCGGGCCGACCGCGTCATGGACGCGGCGACCGCGCGCCACCAGCAGGTTGAGCGCCGCCAGGGCCGCCAGCCCGAGCCAGGAGGCCCAGCCGAAGGTCTGGTAGGCCGCCTCGGCCAGCCGGGCCCCGACGGGCCCGCAGGGGTTCGACGGCGCGACGGCCGCGGCACTCCCCTCGGCGGGGCGGGGCGTCGCGTCGGCCGGGTCGTAGCCGGCGAGGCTCAGCGCCAGGAACAGGTTGACGATCAGGAAGGCGAGCCCGGGGGCCGAGCGGTAGAGGCGCTGTCGCAGAAGCATGAGTCCCCCCGAACGTCCCGGCCGGCCGCGGGGGGCCGGCGCAGGATCGCACCAGATCGATGACGGAGTCGGCATCCCCTGTCATCGGTCGGGCCGCCGCGCCGGCTTCGGGGGAATCGGGCGCGGGGCGGATTCAGGCTCGGGCGCTGCTCATTCCGACGACTGGGTAAGATCGACGGTCCCGCCGTCGGCCTCGTAGTCCTCGGTCGGCTCGTTGGTCTGGAGCTGGCCGGTCATGTCCAGGTAGATCTTGTCCTGCATGATCTCCTGGATGACCATCGAAATCTTGTCCAGGCCGCGGCCGTCGATCAGCGGCCTCGCCCCCTGGTTGAGGGCGATCATCCGCTTCTGGATCAGGGTGGAGAGCTTGAAGCGCCCGCCGACCTTGTTGACGATCTCTTCTTCCTTCAGTTCTTCAATCATGGCCGATCCCGTCTCCACATTGGTAACGCGCGAGCGTCGCGACGAGCGCGTCGACGCACGAATCGAGGTCGTCGTTCACGAGCTGGACGTCGTAGCCGCGGGCGGCTTCGATCTCATAGCGGGCGTTCGCCATCCGCCGGGCGATGGTCGCGTCGTCGTCGGCCCCCCGGTCTCGCAGCCGCTTCTCCAGCGAGTCGAGCGAGGGGGCCTGGATGAAGACGAGCAGGGCGTTGGGGACCTTCGACCGCACCTGGAAGCCCCCCTGGACGTCGATCACCAGGATCACGCAGATCCCCCGGGCGAGCGCCTCCCGAACCGGCACGGCCGGGGTCCCGTAGCACGCGCCGTGGACCTCGGCGGATTCCAGCAGCTCGTCCCGGTGGGACTCGAACTCGTCGGGGGAGAGGAAGAGGTAGTCGCGGCCGTGGACCTCCCCCTCGCGGGGCGCGCGGGTGGTCGCCGAGATCGACCGTTCGACCTTCGGCCCGACGCGGTCGAGCAGGCGTTCGACGATCGTGCTCTTCCCCGCGCCCGAGGCCCCCGACAGCACGACCAGCCGCCCCGGCAGCGATCCCCAGTCGACCCCGTTCGTCCGATCGGACTCCACGCCCACGGCCGCCCCCTTGATGGTCATTCGACGTTCTGCACCAGTTCCCGGATCCGCTCGAGCGCCCCCTTGATCTCGACGACCAGGCGGCTGATCTCGACGTCGTTGGACTTCGAGCCCACCGTGTTGACCTCGCGGCCCATCTCCTGGACGACGAATTCGAGCTTCCGGCCGCCGCTCTCGGGCGCGGCGAGGATCTCCTCGTACTGGTCCTGGTGGGCCCGGAGCCGCACCAGCTCCTCCGAGACGTCGCTGCGGTCGGCGAGGACGGCCACCTCGCGGATCAGGTCCTTGGCCTCGACGACCACGCCGTGCTCCTGCACCAGCGCCTGGATCCGCTCGGTCAGCCGCTTCTGGTAGGCCTGGACGAGCAGGGGGGCGCGGTCGGCGACCAGGGCGAGCGACTCGCGGATCGCGCCGGAGAGGGCGAGCAGCTCGGCGGCCATCGCGGCCCCCTCGCGGGCCCTCGCGGCCTCGAAGTTCTCCAGGGCCTCGGCGGCGACC
Source organism: Paludisphaera soli (assembly GCF_011064595.1). GTDB lineage: Bacteria > Planctomycetota > Planctomycetia > Isosphaerales > Isosphaeraceae > Paludisphaera > Paludisphaera soli. The sequence goes on from NZ_JAALJI010000004.1 coordinate 232,675, forward strand.
TTGACGATGAACGGCCCCTCGCCGGCCACGTCGGGGGTCGTCGTCCGGTTCTCCTCGACGATCCCCGGCAGGCCGAGCAGCGAGACCAGCGCGACCGGCGCGCCGTCCAGGCGTTGGAGCTGGTCGCGGTAGCCCGCCAGGGCCTCGGCGTTGAGCCGGTAGTCGGCCGCCTTGCGGGGCCGCTCGACCCGGACCGAGACCTGTACCGCGCCCCGGCGGACGCGCTCGCGGACGAGCTGCTCCAGCTCGGGCTCCAGGGCCCCGTAGGGGTCGTTGACCTTGGCGCTGATCTTGAGGTGGCGGTTGTTCACCGAGCGGACCTCGGCGGCGACCGTCAGGGTCGCGTCCTGGCCCCGGGCTTCCCCGAATCCGGTCATGCTGAGCAGCAAGGGCGGCCTCGTCGTCGGTCGATGTCGGGGTCGGAGAACGCTCGGAGCGAGGCGGTGGTCGTCCGCCTCGCTCCCGGTCGCGTCGGAAAGTCCATCGGGGCGTCGCCGGCCCCGACCGCGGTCACTTGGGGGTCGGCGGCGGGTCGTTGCCGGGCGTCAGCGGGAAGTTGCTGGTGTCCGGGATCGACGGGATGTTCGGGGCGGGCGCGGGGGCCGGGGCCGGGGCGGACCCGGCGGCCGGGGCGGCGGCGCCGTCGACCGGCGACGGGGCGGGGGGGACGTCGGACTTCGGGGTCAGGTCCCGGGTCAGCGACGACGGCGCGTCGTCGAAGATCGACGAGCCTTGCTGGTTGTTGGTCAGGATCACCAGCAGCATCGTCATCAGGATCCAGATCGAGGCGGCGACGATGGTGATGCGGGTGAAGGTGTCGCCGGCCTTGGTGCCGAAGGCGCTGGAGCCCCCCGCGCCGCCGAAGGCGCCGGCCAGGCCGCCCCCCTTGCCGCGCTGGATGAGGACCAGGCAGATCAGGAACAGCGAGAGCAACACCAGCAGCGTGTTGAAGATGGCGGTCAGTACAGCCACGGAAGGAATCCTTTACGCTCGGGCGGGGGCGGTGCGGTTCGATGCGGGGGGCGGTCGGGTCAGTTCGGGCGTCGAGATCCGATCACGACTTGCCGCGAGCCGCGACTTCCTGGCCCGCCTTGATGATGGCGAGGAAGTCGCCGGCCTTCAGCGCGGCGCCGCCGACCAGCGCGCCGTCGATGTCCGGGCAGCTCAGCAGCTCGGCGGCGTTGTCCGGCTTGACGCTCCCCCCATACTGGACGACGACCCGGCGGGCGGTCGCCTCGCCGAAGACCTCGGTCAGCCAGCCCCGGATGAAGGCGTGCACCGCCTGGGCCTGCTCGGGCGAGGCCGTCAGCCCGGTGCCGATCGCCCAGACCGGCTCATACGCCAGCACCACGCCGGCCATCTCCTCCGGGGAGAGCCCGGCGAGCGAGCCGCTGAGCTGCTCCAGCAGGACTTCCTCGGTCTTCTCGGAGAGCCGCTCGTCCTTGGTCTCGCCGATGCAGACGATCGGGATCAGCTTGGCGGCCAGCGCCGCCTTAAGCTTCTGGTTGACGTGGCCGCTGGTCTCGCCCTGGCCGTGTCGGCGCTCGGAGTGGCCGATGATGACGTGGGTGCAGCCGACGTCGACGAGCATCGGGCCCGAGATCTCGCCGGTGAACGCGCCGTTGGTCTCCCAGTAGACGTCCTGCGCGGCCAGGCCGATCGGCGAGCCTTCCAGCACCTGGTCCACCCGGGTCAGGAAGACGAACGGCGGGGCGAGGGCCACGTGGACGTCGGTCGCCGAGCCGAGGCCCTGCTTGACCCCGTCGGCGAGGGCGGCGGCGGCCTCGGCCGTGGTGGGGTTGAGCTTCCAGTTGCCGGCGATCAGCAGCGTACGCATCAGACCGTGACTCCTTCGCAGACGTCGATCGTCTTGCCCAGCAGCCCCGCGAGCTGACGCAGCTCGTCCATGAGGCGGGCGTATTGGTCGGGGAGGAGCGCCTGCGGGCCGTCGGACAGCGCCTTCTCGGGGCAGGTGTGCACCTCGACGTGCACGCCGTCGCACCCGGCGGCCACGGACGCCCGGGCCATCGCCGGGATCAGCTCCGGCCGGCCGGTCGCGTGGCTGGGGTCGACGATGATCGGCAGGTGGCTCAGGCACTTGGCGTTGGGGACCATCGAGAGGTCGAGCGTATTCCGCGTCGAGTCCTCGAACGTCCGGATGCCGCGCTCGCAGAGGATGACCTCGCGGTTCCCCTGGGCCAGGATGTACTCGGCCGACATCAAGAGGTCCTTGACCGTCGCGCTCATCCCGCGCTTGATCAGGACCGGCAGCTTGACCTTGCCGACTTCCTTCAGGAGGTCGAAGTTCTGCATGTTCCGGGCGCCGATCTGGAACATGTCGGCGTACTTCGCCACCAGCTCGACCTGGCGGGGGTCCATGACCTCGGTCACGACCGGCATGTTGAGGGCGTCGCCCACGCGGCGGAGGATCCGCAGCCCTTCCTCGCCCAGCCCCTGGAAGCTGTAGGGGCTCGTCCGCGGCTTGAACGCCCCGCCGCGGAGGATGTTGGCGCCGGCCTCGCGCACCTTGACGGCCGTCTCGTACAGCAGCTCCTCGCCCTCGATCGCGCAGGGGCCGGCGATCATCGCCAGGTGGCCGCCGCCGATCTTGACCCCCTTCACGTCGAAGACCGAGTCGTCCTGGTGGAACTCCCGGCTGGCGAGCTTGAACGGCTTGAGGATCGCCACCACCTGCTCGACCCCCGGGATCGCCTGCAGGGGCTCGGCCTGGAGCTTCTGCTCGTCGCCGATCACGCCGATCACGGTCCGCGAGACGCCCTGGCTCAGATGGGGCGTGAATCCGAGCGCCTCGATGCGCTCGATGACGTGCGCCACCACTTCGGGAGAGGAATGGGGCTTCAGGACGATGATCATGGGACGCGTGTCTCGATCGAGTTCAGGTCTATCCGGAGGTCTTCGGCCGGGCGCAAGGCGTGCAAGACGCGCGCAGACGAGCATCGACCCTCAGCGTGTGTGGAAAATCCCATCCTACCGGATCCAGCCCCCCGCGCGAAGCGGTCGATCGGGAATTTACGGCTCGCGATCCGACCCCGCCGCCGTCAGGGCCCGATCCGAGGCCCGGCACGCGAGACGCCGAGATTGTTCGAGTCGATCACGAAACCTGGAAGCCTCGAAAGGCGTCGAAGGACGGAAAGACGTCGGTGATGCGGGAGCTTGCCGGGAAGCTGCGACGTCGGCTCATCGTGTATCGAGAGAACTTTGTCGGAACATTGGGTTCAGGAGTCGTGGCGTGCATGCGTGGTTTGAGCGTGCGGTTGTTGTCCTGCTCGCTGGTCTTCTGACCGGCCTGGCGCTCGTCGCGGCTTCGGATGGCTGGACCGACGAGGAATCCGCCCTGCCACCACGGGCCGCCGGTGCACCGGCGATCCAGGCTGTGGCGGTGGTCAGGAAGGGCGACGCGGCTCGCGTCGTGGAGTCGGATCCCCTGGCCGTTCGCCGGGTCGTTCCCTCGGGGATCTCCGCCACCGTAGCGGCCATGGCCCTTCCGGACGAGAAGGTCCTGCTGACGCCGATCCTTGGGGCGCTGCGAAACCTCCCTTCGCCACCGCCCGCGCGAATCCAGCACTTCCTGTGGATGAACGACTTTGGAGCTGAGCTGATCTGCTGGCGAGGGGAGATCCAGGAGTATCGAGTCGCCCCGGACGGTGTGGCGGTGCGGGTCAAGGTCTGGCCCGATGTCCTTCTCCCGCACGTCAGAGTGGCTCATCATGACTTCTTCCTGGAACACTACTTCATGGATGAGAATGGCCTGGCATATGTTGGCCATGAGGACCCCGGCCCGCAGCAAGGCTTCACCGAGTTTTGAGCCATCGGGTGCGAAGCGGGCGCGGAGGAACCTGGACAGGACACTCCTCACTCAACTCCACCGATGTGACGGAAGATCCTCGGGTGCCACGGGTTCCCCGAACCCGTTGACCGGCCAGGGATCTCGGCGACGGCTCGGGAGCGGTCCGACGCCGATCCACGGGTTCGGGGAACCCGTGGCACCCAGGCGCACGGCCGAGGTGCCCGAGGTCGACGTCGTCGCCTCGCTCTGACCGCCCCGCGTCTCTGCTCACCCCTCGAACTCGTCCAGCGGCAGTTTGTCCGCCCGGTGGGCGGCCTTCACGATCGCCCAGGCCAGGACGATCGTCATGAGGATGAAGGCTAGCGTCAGGAACGCCGCGCCGTCGATCGGCGACCGCCCGGCCGACGGCCGGTAGTCGGCGTTCGGGGTCGGCGGGCCGAGGGTCGCGGGCTCGCGGGGGCGGTCGGGGCCGAGGGCGGCGAGGACCGTCCCGACGTCGTAACGGGGCGGGTCGAGGGCGTCGGAGCCGTAGGCCAGGCGGTAGGTCCGGCCCGGCTCGGCGAGGAACGTGGCGCGGAGGTCGAGCCGATCGCCGTCGACGCCCGCGACGTCGAGCGGCGGGCTGTCGCCGTCGTCGACGACGATCCGGAGCCGCTCGGCCCGACGCTCCGGGAAGTCCAGCGTCAGGCCCTCGCGACGGAAATCGCCCAGTTGGTGGCGGAACAGCCGACCTCGGCCGATCTCGACCCAGCGCCCGGCCTTCGCGTCGGTCAGCGCCTCCACCCGCGCGGGGCGGTCGAAGTTCCGGCTCGGCGTGCGGAGGGCCAGGCCGACCAGCGGCAGCCGGTCCGCCGCGACCTCGAACCGCGTGACCCGTTCGGGGATATCGATCTCGACCTTCAGGTCGTCGAGCGGCTCGCGGATCGTCGCCGACTCCTCGTCGGTCGTGCGCTCGACGGTCCGGCGGAAGGCGATCCGGTCGATGCGGAAGGGGCGGCGGAGGATCGTCTCCACCTCCGTCCGGCGCTCGCGCTCCCCCTCGATCCGGCTGCGGCTCAGCTCATAGAAGGGGGATCGCGCCTCGTCGGCCTCGCGCTCGATCACGAGCTTGAACCAGCGGAAGCCCCGGGCGGGGAAGGGGACGTCCACCTCGCGGACGTCCAAGAACCGCGAGTAGTCGAAGATCCGGCCGTCCTCTTTCAGGGGCGTCCACGACCGGCCGTCGGCCGAGCCGAGCACGCGCACCCGCCGCTCGAAGTCGCGCAGCGGGGTGTGGAAGACCGCGCCGTCGGGCTCCGGGGCGTCGTCGTCGAGCTTCGCGACGATCTCGATCGCCTCGCCCTCGATCACGTCCAGCGAGACGACCGGGGCCGAGATCTCTTCCCGCTCGGCGACCGTCCGCCGCCGCACGGCTCGCTCCAGGGAATAAGGGACCTCGACGCCGCGGTCGTCCTCAATCCGAAGGTCCGGGAAGCCGTCTCGGGTCGCGGCGAAGACGGCGCGGTCGAGCGGGACGGCCAGCACGGCGTCGCCTCGCCCCTCGCGGTCGATCGCCCGAGTGAACCGCACTCGAGTATCGGCCGAAGCGGCCGTCGTTAGCGCCAGTCCGGCGAGGAGCAGGGGGTGGAGTCGCCTTCGCGGGCTCGCGGTCATGATCGGACTCCCTCGTCGGTCGGGTCGACGGGGCGGTCGAAGACCGCCTCGGAACGCAGATAGACGAACGCGCCGAAGAGGATGAGGACGCCCAGCAGCAGGAACGCCACGATCCGGTAGAACGGGTCCAGCGACGCCAGGTCGACCAGGAAGACCTTGAAGCCGACGATCGTGAACAGCCCGAGCCCGACGTGCCGGAGCAGGCCGATGCGCCGCCGCAGCCCGGCCGCGATCAGCCCGAGCGCGAAGAGCGTCCAGACGATCGAGATCCCGCCCGCCCGGAGCGTCGGAACGAACCGGGCGAGGAACGTGTTCGTCTCCAGCGTGAGGAAGACGAACCCCAGCCCGATCGCCGCGCCGGCCGCCGCCACGGACGCCTCGTTCCCCTTCGTTATCCCTCGCATTCGCACCGACGCGAAGGCCAGGAACGCGCCGATCGCGCCGAACTCGATCGCCCGCATCAGGCCTTCGAGCGGCGAGTAGGCCCCGCCGTAGGTCAACGACGGGCCGAGCCGCCACGCGGCGAGGTCGAAAACCGCGAGCTTCAGCAAGACGGCGGCGACCGCGCACCCCAGGGCGATCGACGCCGCGCGGGGGGCCGCGCCGTCGGCCCCGGCGCGGAGGAGCAGGGCGAGGCACGCGGCCAGCCACAGGAAGGTCAGCGTGGCCGCCCGCGCCGCCGGGAACAGGTCGCCCACCGTCCGGGCCAGCTCCAGGTGGAGGAACAGGAAGGCCGCCCCCGCCGTCGCGATCGTCAGCCACTTCGCCGTTTCGGGCCCGCGCGGGACGAAGGCCGAGTCGTCGTCGAGCGTGACCTCCCAGGGCCCTCCCGGCCGACGCAGAAGATACGAGGCGGCGGCCATCGAGGCGATCGGCACCCCCAGGGCGAGGATGCGCTGGAGCATCAGGCCGAAGTACGAGGCGTCGGCGGCCCCCGTGAAACCCGACCCGCCGTAGGCGCGCTCCAGGTCCACCAGGCCCAGCCGGTAGAGGACCAGGCCGTAGAGCACGAACGCCGCCCCCCGGAGGAAGCCGCTCCGCATCTTGCCGGCGAGCCAGAGCGTCGTCAAAGCCTGGAGGGCCCAGCAGGCCGTGATCCACTGCCGCGAGAACGCCAGCGGGATCGTCACCGCCAGGAAGAAGCTCGCCAGCGCCAGGAAGCCGAACACCAGCCCCCGGTCCTGGATCCGGCGGGCGAGCAGGTAAGCGACGTGGGCCAGGTGGTAGATCGCCAGGGCCAGGGCGAGCGTCGCCACGCCCATCGACCCGTACGATTCGTGCACGACCACGCCGCCTAGACAGAAGAAGAAGCCGGCGTTGGCCGTCAGGCCGAGCCATTCGAGCAGGGTCGACGGCTCCCTCCGCGCCAGGCTGAAGACGATCAGCGAGGCCGAGTACAGGGCGAAGATCGCGACCAGGAACGGCAGCGTCGCCCCGAACCGGGACGGCTCGTAATGGAACAGCGTCGCCAGGAACAGGGCGTAGGTCGCGACCAGCCCCAGGTAGTTCAGCAGCCGCCAGTTCCGCCGCGCGCTGACCGCCAGCACGCCCGCGCCCAGCATCAGCAGGTAGACGTAAAGCCCCCGGTAGTCGGTGCTCGCGCTGGAGAGGATCAAGGGCGTGCCGTACCCGCCGCAGATTCCCAGCACGGCGACCAGCAGGGAGTCGAACCGCACCGCCAGCACGCAGGCCGAGGCGGTCACGAGCGCCATGAACGCGAACGCCGGCGTGGGACCGATCAGGTGGTGGAACTCCGAAGCCGCGTAGATGCTGAAGTAGAACGCGGCGATCCCCGCCCCGAGGAACGCGTGGCCGAGCGGCCGATACCGCCCGCCCAGCAGCTGGATCCCCGCGCCGACCAGCCCGGCCCCGGCCACGATCGTCAGGGCCACCCGCGCCTCGGGGGCGAGCCAGCCGTGGTCGATCGAGTACTTCAGGAAGAACCCCAGCCCCGTCACCAGGACCACCACGCCCAGCCGCAAGAGCCAGGTGCTCGCCACGGCGAACTCCACCGAGACCCCCGGCCGGCGGTGCTCTTCGCCCACCACGATCCAGTTGCCGATCCTCGCCAGCGCCTCCCAGGCCGCCGTCTCGAATCGGCTCGGCTGTCGCGGCGGCGGCGGGGGCGCGACCGGCCGGCTCGGGATCGGCGCGGTCGGCGGGCGGGAGGCCGGTGGCGAGGGCTTCCAGAGGGCGTCCGACGCCGAGACGGGTTCGTCCAACATCGGCCGACTCGGCCGGGTAGCGGTCGGCGGCGTCGGGGCCGCGACGTGCGTCGTCTCCAGCGTCCGCCGGATCGGCTCGGCGACCGGCTCGGAGACCTGAGTGACCGCCGTCGACCCGTCCCGACGGCGCTCTTCCTGGAGGAGCCGTCGCAGCCCTTCGAGCCGGGCGCCCAGGGATCGGATCTCGTCCGTCTGCCGCCTCGTCTGCGCGACCTGCCAGGCGATCAATCCGAACAGGATGAGGAAGGAGAGGCCGTCGGGAATCATGGGGTTGGCTCACTGGAGACTGCACGAAGCGGCGTCGCTCGCGCCAGAACCTCTGCGAAGTCATACCCATCCGGCTCGGCTCCGTGCCAGGTCCGACCAGAAATCGCCGAGGAAACCGGCCCGTCGCCGGATCGGCCCGGAGCGACGCTCCCCAGTGTCGACCTCGCGGCCGTCCTCCGCATCGGGCGATCCGGGACCATCCTTAAAGTGAACCCTTACGCGCCGCGCCCGGCTCATCGTCGGATCCGCTAGCGATGGGGACCCATGGCGATGCGTGTCGACGAAACCGCGAAAGCGCGCCGAACGAAGCCAAAACCCGAGCCCGGAAATGCAAGTAAGTCAATATCCAGAATGGGTTTGCAGCCGACGGCTTCGTTTGCGCGCCGTGCGAACGAAGCCAATCAGGCTCAGGGCGGCGGGGAGGGGCACGGGGATGGGAGCCGACGGGCGGAAAACCTCGCGATGCGCGTCGAACGAACCCAATCTCACGCCGCGAAATCCCGTTTTAATTATCAGTGGCAGAAGGATTTGCGTCGATTGGCTTCGTTTTCGGGCCGGGGCGAACGAAGCCAAATTCCCGTGCCGGGAAAGCCGAAGGCCGGGGCCCCTCGAACGAATCGGGGGGCCCCGGCCTGGGGGGGTCGCGTCGGGCGGTCGTCGGGCCGGGTTACTTGACGCCGAGGGCGACGCCGGCGGGCTTGGCGGCGAGGGTCTTCTCGAGCTGGCGCTCGACCTCGGACGCGGAGCGGAGGTTGCGGTTGACGACCTTGCCCTGGGCGTCGATCAGGAACATCGTCGGCAGCGAGATGATCCCGTATTCGACGGCGAGGCGGCCGTCGATGCCGTTGGGCTCGAAGATCTCGGGCCAGGTGAGGTTGTGCTCCTTGCGGAAGGCGTCGACCTTGGATTTTTCGTTGTCGAGGCAGACGCCGACGACCTGGAAGCCCTTGTCGCGGTTCTTCTCGGCGATCTTGATCAGGTCGGGCAGCTCGCGGCGGACCGACTGGCCGCCCCACGAGGCCCAGAATACGACGAGAACCGTCTTGCCCTGGAGCGAGGCGGTGTCGACGGCGGCCCCGTCGATCCCGGCGCCCGTGACGGCGAAGGACTTGCCCTCCAGGTCGAGCCGCCGGAGCGCCCCGGCGGCCTTCTTGCCGGCGGGGGTGTCCGGGAACTCGTCGACGAGCTTCTTGTAGTCCTCGCGGGCCTTGTCCTCCTCGGCGTTGAACTCGTTGGAGCTGCCGAGCTGGAGCCAGACCTCCGAGGCCTCGTCGGACTTGGGGAAGAGCTTCAGGAAGGCTTCGAGGTCGCCCATCCACTTCTTCTGGTTGGTGACGTAGTTGCCGTTGGGCTCCTCGTTGCGCATGACGAAGTCGGCGCCGATCAGCCGGTAGGAGGCGTACGAGGCGAGCGCGCCGCCCCCCTTGATCACGGCCTCGAGCGCCTCGCGACCCTTGGGGTAGACGCCGGTCTGGTAGGCGGAGACCAAGCTGTCGACCGACTGCTTGTCGTAGCTGAGCTTCTCCTCGGGGTCCGAGGCGGCGTCGGCGACGGCCTTGAGGAGGGGGATCCGCTTGAGGTGGAACTGGGCGATCTCACGCTTGTCGCCGCTGTCGAGGGCGGCGTTGTTGGCCTTGTCGTACTCGGCCAGGGCGCGGAGGGCGGCCTCCATCGCCTCGTCGTGCGCGCCCCCGGCGGGGCCGCCGACCGTCTCATACAGCGAGGAGCGGATGCCCGCCGCGGCGGCGACCACCGGCTTCTCGGGGTCGACCGAGCGCGGCAGCTCGACGAACTTCCAGACCTCGCCGAGCTGGATCATCTCGGGGACCTGGAGCATCGAGAGCTTCGCGCTCGGGGCTCCGGCGGCGGCCGGCGCGCTCGTGAAGATCATGGCGTTCTCGTAGAGGACCAGGTCCTTGGCGACCCCCGCCTCGGGGTCGGCGGGGATCGCGTGCGGCATCGCGCCGTCGAACCGGTTCCAGGCGAGCTTCTCGCCCCCGGCCTTGAGCGCGGCGACGAGGCCGGCGATCTGGTCGTTCCGCTTCTCGGCCGAGGCCGAGACCTTGGCGACGACCGCCTTGGGCAGGCCGGCGGCGGTCAGCTCGTCGGGCGTGGCGACCAGCGTGTCGACCAGGGCGGCGTCGCCGGCGGCGAGGGCCTGCACGGCGACCTTGGTGGCTTCCTCGGCCGAGAGCCGCTTCCAGCCGACGATCTTGTTCCCCTGGACCACGGCGATCCGGGTGCCCCCGGTGTTCATCCAGCGGCACTCGTCGAGGCGGCGGTCGCCGTCGACGTCGCTCTCGCGATAGACCTCGAAGCCGTCCTGGTAGTAGCTCCACTGGGTCAGGCTCTTGCCGCCGTTGGTGCTGATGAACCGCCGCAGCAGCTTGCCCTGACTGTCGCGCAGGGCGTAGCCGACCGCGCGCTTCTGGGCGTCGGTCACCGTCTCGACCTTGCAGGCGTCGATCGCGGCCTGGTCGGCGGGCGTCTCGTAATCGACGCCGCTCTGCTGCGTCGGCTTGATCTCCAGCATCTTCTGCGGCGAGAGGTCGGCGGCGAGGGAGGCGGACGACCCCGCCCCCAACCAGACCGCCAAGGCCGCCGCGTATCCGAGTCTCCGCATCAGTCCCTCCTTAATGCCGGCCGTCGAGATTCCTCCCGGCGACACCTCCTGTGCGCCCGCGTCCCGGATGGTCCTCGCGGATCCCCCGGGGCGCGCCGGCCCCCTGTTCGCGTTCTGCTGAGTTGACCCCAGCCGCCCGGTTTCGTCCAGAGCGACTTGGGGAAAACGCGGCACCGAATCCAGGGTGTTGACAGCTTTCAATGCGACTTGTACCATTGAACTAGAACAATGGGGCAAGCGGCCGTGTTTGAACTCGACTCCGACGATCCGACGCCGCTCTACGCCCAGCTCGGGCGGGCGATCCGCACGGCGGTGGCGACGGGCCGGCTGAAGGCCGGGGACCGGCTGCCGACGGTCCGCCAGATGGCGGTGGACCTCCGGGTGAACGCCAACACCGTGGCCCGGGTCTACGCGGAGCTGGAGCGGTCGGGGGTCCTGGCGACCCGTCGCGGCGTGGGGACGTTCGTGACGTCCTCCGGCGTCGGGGCGGCGGGCCGCCCGGGCCTGGAGAGGCGACTCCTCGCGCTCGGGGATCGCTTCCTGGCCGAGGCTCAGGCCCTGGGGTTCTCGGCCCGCGAGGCGATCGCGGCGCTCGAAGCGAGAGTCTCCTCGGAGGGGGGCGGCCATGCCGATCAACCGGACGAACGTCGACCTTAAGAACATCCAGATCCGACTCGAGGCGCCGAACATGAACGGGCTGAACTTCATCGGGTTCCTGCTCTTCCTCGCGAGCGTCGCCGCCGGCGTCGGTGCGGCCTTCCTGACGGGACGGTCCTGGCTCATCGTCCCGGGCGTGGTCCTGGGGGCGATCATCGCGGGTTCGCCGCGGATCGCCCAGCAGTGGGAGCGCGGCATCGTCCTGCGGCTGGGGCGGTATGCGGGCCTGCGGGGGCCGGGGCTGTTCTGGGTCGTCCCGTTCTTCGAGCGGATCTCGGCCTGGATCGACCAGCGGACGATCACCACCAGCTTCGCCGCCGAGCAGACGCTCACCTCGGACACCGTCCCGGTCAACGTGGACGCCGTCCTCTTTTGGATGGTCTACGACCCGGAGAAGGCGGCGCTCGAGGTCCAGGACTACCGCGAGGCCGTCTCGTGGGCCGCGCAGACGGCCCTCCGCGACATCATCGGCCGCACGCCGCTGACGGTCCTCCTCAAGGGCCGCGAGCAGATCGAGGCCGACCTCCAGAAGCTGATCGACGAGCGCTCCAACCCCTGGGGCGTCACCGTGCAATCGGTCGAGATGCGCGACGTGATCATCCCCGAGTCGCTCCAGGACGCCATGTCGCGCGAGGCCCAGGCCGCCCGCGAGAAGGAGGCACGGATCATCCTCGGCCAGGCCGAGGTCGAGATCGCCCACCTCTTCCACGAGGCCGCGAGGCACTACGAGGGGAACCCCACCGCCCTCCACCTGCGGGCGATGAACATCCTCTACGAGGGCCTGAAGGAGAAGGGCGCGCTGATGCTCGTCCCCAGCACGGCCGTCGAGTCGATGGGCCTGGGCGGCATGCTCGGCGCGGCGGCCCTCCGGCAGCAGACCCTCAGCATGAACGAGAACGCTCCGACCTCGCCGGCGAACGGCCCCGTCGTATAATGGCCCTTCGGCCGTCGGCGTCCCGACGGTCGTCCCGGCACGACACGACGAGAGGCCGCCGATGGGCTCGATCCGCCGTCCCAGTACCCCGCTTCTGCTCCTCACGACCGCCTGGGCGATCGCCCTCCCCGCGAGGGCCCAGGCCCCGCCGGACTACCCGGACCACGCGAACCTGTTGGTCGTCCGGGACGCGAGAGGCGTTCAGCGGCCGGTGGAAGACGTGGCCGACTGGGAGGTCCGTCGCGGCCACATCCTGGCGCATCTGCAGGAAGTCATGGGGCCCCTGCCGGGCCCCGAGAAGCTCGTCCCGCTCGACTGGAAGGTCACGGCCGAGTTCCCGGGAGAGGGCTACGTCCGCAAGCGGGTCGAGTTCCAGGCCGAGCCCGGCGACCGCGTCCCCGCCTGGCTGCTCATCCCCGACGCCCCCGAGGGTGACGCGGCTCCGAAGCGCCCGGCGGTGCTCGCCCTCCATCAGACGGTGGCGATCGGCAAGGACGAGCCGGCCGGCCTGGGGGGCAATCCCGACCTCTGGTACGCCCGCGAGCTGGCCCGGCGGGGCTACGTCGCGATCGTCCCGGACTATCCCAACTTCGGCGAGTACCGTCGCGACGTCTACAAGATGGGCTACGCCAGCGCCTCGATGAAGGCGATCTGGAACAACAAGCGGGCGGTCGACCTGCTCGCCTCGCTCCCCGAGGTCGACCCCGAGCGGATCGGCGTGATCGGCCATTCGCTGGGGGGGCACAACGCCATCTTCACGGCCCTGTTCGAGCCCCGGCTGAAGGCGGTGGTCACGTCGTGCGGGTTCAACGCCTTCCCTTACTACTACAAGGGGGACGTGGCCGGCTGGTCGCACAAGGGCTACATGCCCCGGCTTCGCGAGGTCTACGGCCTGGACCTGGCGAAGATCCCGTTCGACTTCCCCGAGCTGATCGGCGCGCTGGCCCCCCGGCCGTTCTTCACCTGCTCGCCGCTGCGCGACGCCAACTTCGAGGTCGACGGCGTCCGCGCCTGCCTCCGCGCGGCCCGGCCGATTTACGCCCTCTACCGCGCCGAGGACGACCTCGTCGCCGAGTTCCCGGACGCGGAGCACTCCTTCGAGCGCGGCACCCGGATGAAGGCGTACGAGTTCCTCGATGAGCACCTGAAGGCCGCGCGCTGAGGCGCACGGCCCTCGGGGCGGTCGATCAGTCGGTCAGATCGAAGTTGATGCCGCTCGCCCCCCCCTCGGGGACCTCGGCCTTGAGCTGCGAGGTCTCGGGCGAGAAGTAGCGGCGGGGGATGAGCGGCTCGCCCGTCCCCTGCATGTCCTCCTCCATCACGGCCCGGGCCTTCTTGCCGGTCGGCGGGGCCTTGTCCTCGCCTCGCGAGACGACGGAGACGAGGTAGGGCCCGGCGTAGGCGCCGTCGCCCAGGTCGAAGGTGCCGAGGCCGTAGTTGCCGTCGGGGTCCAGGGCCCCGTCGGCGGCGCGGCCCCCCTTCTCCGGGGTGAAGAAGACCTGGCCCTTCGACACCGGCTGGCCTTTATAGGTGATCCGGCCGGTGACCTTCACCAGGCCGGGCTCGCCGCCGCAGCCGGCCAGCCCGGGCGCGATCGCCAGGGCCAGGCCGGCCGTCGCGGCCGTCAGCAGCTTCTTATTCAGGACGCGCATGGGGTCGCTTCTCCAACCGGCCGCGACGGGGCGGATCAATAGGCGTCGGAGCTGATGACCTCGCCGCCGCGACGGCTGCCGAGCGCGTTGTAGGTGCGCTGGTCGACCGTCTGCTTGACGTAGCGGACCGAGCCGTCGGCCATGCCGAAGTTGGCGCCGCCGGGGTGGAAGCTGGAGAAGCCGCGCCCGGACCAGCTGTTGGCGTTGGCGTAGGTCGGGTCGCGCAGGCACTTCTGGAGCGTCCAGTTCATCGGCAGGCAGGTCCCGTTGGTGGCCCCGGTGCTGGTGTACCAGACCGCGCTGGCGGAGCGGACGACCGAGGCCACCTCGCCCAGCGCGAAGGTGTTGCTGAGCCCGTCGCTGACCGAGGCCATCGTCACCGCGCCCGAGAGGCTGCGGTAGTCGAAAAGGCCGCGGTGGTTCGGCCCCGAGCCGTAGGCGCCCGTAGGGGTCTGGCAGTCGGCCGTCGGCGTCTCGGCCGCCGAGCCCGAGGCGTTGCAGCCGCCGCAGCCGTAGCGCAGGCCCGAGCCGGCCGTGTCGTAGGGGTTCGCCGGGTTGTTGTTGTAGCCGTCGCCGAAGCTCCCCGTGTAGTTGTTGAGCATCCCGTTCTGGCGATTGGTCGCCGGGTTGTCGCGCGTGGAGTCGCCGCCGAAGCAGGCGACGCCCGGCGTGGTCCGATCGTCGTTGAGCCGCCCCGTGTTCGGGTCGCTCGGGCAGAAGAACGAGGCGATGACGATGCGGCGGACCGTCGACATCGACGAGCAGTCGCAGCTGTCCAGGAAGTTGATCGCGTTGTACAGCGAGGTCTGCTCCAGCTGCGGCAGGATCATCGGGATCCACCCCCAGCCCTTGCCGCCGGTGCCGAAGCCGCCGACGTAGGGGTAGCTCCCCACCACGTCCACGTAGTTGTGCAGGGCGAGGTTGATCTGCTTCAGGTTGTTCGTGCACTGCATCCGTCGGGCCGCCTCGCGCGCCGACTGCACCGCCGGCAGCAGGAGCGCGATCAGCACCGCGATGATCGCGATGACCACGAGAAGCTCGATGAGGGTGAAGCCGCGACGGGACTCCCCCGCGGGATCCTCCGAGATCCGATTCCAGCGAACCATGCGAATCCTCCACGGCGACCGGGACGAGATGGGATGAAGGTCCGAGCAGACCGACGCGCGAGAACCGCACGTCGAGGGCGAAGGGGCCGGCTCGCATGATCGCGAGACCGCCTGGTGGTCGCCTAACTTCGTAGCCGATACATCGCCCGTATGCAAGCATTGAATTCATGGAATCTTCACGATCCCGGCGATGGGCGTTCCGGTCGTGCCGATGGCTCGCCCCGGCCGACGCGTCAGCTCGGATCGCCGACCCGGAACTCGGTCGTGGGCGACTTGATTCCGGGGAAAGACGAGCGGACGATCCAGCCCCCCTTGCGGCCTTCGAGGCCGAACGGCCCGTCGCCGAACGGGTCGCGCAGGGCCCGGAACGCCGCCTCACCGTCCCGGACGAGGACCAGCCCGGCGCGGAGCAATGCGCGATTGAGGACCGCCCGGTCGACGGCGTCGCAAAACGAGCGGGCGCTCGCGACGAGCCCGACCGGAATCGGGTCGGTCCCGCGGCGAGTCCGGGCGAACTCCTCGATCGCCGCGTCCAGCTCGGGGCGGGGGAGGTCCAGTCGTCGTCCCAGCTCCGCGAAGCCCGGGGTCGTTGCGTCCAGGTGGACGAGCAGCCGGTCTCGGTGCCCGCCCGTCAGGACCTTCAGCGCCTCGACCTCGTCGTCGTCGCACCCCGTCCGTTCCCAGTCTTCCTCGACCAGGATCGGCCCCGCCTTGGCGAGCCCCGCGCGGATCGCGTTCAGGATGAACCGCGATTCGGGACCGATCATCGCCGAGGCCGGCGCGACCGGGGGCAGGGCGTCGAGCCGACGGGCCAGCGAGTCGAGTGCCGCGCGGTCCAGCAGCGGGAGGAGGCCGCCCAGGGTCTGGAGCGTCGCCATCTCGTCGGCGCACTCGAAGAGCCGCCCGATCATCGGCGCGTCCGCCCCTGTCCGCCGCGCGAAGCTCAGGGCGGCGAAGGCGTCGTCGAGCGCCTCCTCGAACCGCCCCGCCTCGGCGTGCCGCCGCGCCGCGAGGCAGGCGAGCCGGGTGAGGTGGCGGTTGCTTATCCGAAATCGGTCGCGGTCGATGATCTCGGGTGGCATCGCCTCGTCGCCCCACCGGCAGGCGTCGATCCTCGCCGCCTCGCGGAGGGCCGCCAGCGCCGGGCGGGCCTGGTCGATCCAGCGGTCGACTTCCGTGCCCAGCCTCGATGACTCCAACGCCTCGCGCGCCTTCGCCCAGTCCCCCGGCGGCACGCGCTCCGCCCAGGCGAACGCTCGGCGATACACGACCGCCGCGTCGGGAGCCTCGGCCGCGGCCGCCTGCGTGAAAGCCCCGAGGCTCCGCAGCCGGCCGAGCAGGGGGGCGGACGCCAGCAGGCGGAGCAACTCGCGGCGAAGCATGGCGACCTCCTCGATTCGACCCGCTTCCTGGACCCGGAACCCGGCGGAGGGTTCGCGGCGGACCGACATCTTCGCCCGTCCGACGACCCGGTTCCAGGGGCCGCCCGACGGTTGCGGCCGCCTGGATTCGCGTGCATACTCGGCGGCGGTATGGCTGATCTCGATGCCTCGGCAGGTCGATGAAATCATGAAGAACCGCTCAAGCTTGCTCGCGGCCTGGATCGTCGGGCTCCTTACACTCCACGTCCCGTCGCCCGCACGAGGTGCCGACGCTACCCACGACGTCGTCATCGTCGGCGCGACGCCCGGCGGGATCATGGCCGGGGTCGCGGCGGCGCGGGCCGGGCGGTCGGCGGTCATTTTGGAGCGCGGGGAGCACGTCGGCGGGCTGCCGGCGAACGGCCTGGGGGCGACCGACATCGGCACCCGAGGCGCGACCGGGGGCCTGTTCCTGGAGTTCGTCGGCCGGGTGAAGCGGCACTACGTCGAGACTTACGGGGCCGACTCGAAGCAGGTCCGCGAGTGCTCCGACGGCTACCACTTCGAGCCCCGCGTGGCCGAGGCGGTGTTCGAACAGATGCTGGCCGAGCACCTGGATCGGCTGACCGTCGTCCGCAATCGCCAGTTCGACGCCGATCCGGAGAACGTCGACCTGGAGGACGGCCGGCTCGTCGCGATCCGGGTCCGCGATCGGAAGACCGGCGCCGTCGAGACCTACCGGGCGCAGGTCTTCGTCGACGCCACCTATGAAGGAGACCTCGCGGCGGCGGCCGGCTGCGAGTACCGCGTCGGTCGCGAGGGGCGCGAGGAGTTCGGCGAGGCGATGGCCGGCCGGCTCTACAAGCCCTGGGGGGGCCAGCCCGCCGCCGGCTCGACCGGCCAGGCCGACAACGCCATCCAGGCCTTCAATTACCGGCTCTGCCTGACGAAGGACCCCGAGGATCGGCTTGAGACGCCCCGGCCCGCGACCTACGACCGCGCCGAGTACCTCTCGCTGGCCGACGATATCCGCGAGGGCCGCACCACGGCCCCGGCCGACGACAAGGGGCCGAAGCCGACGGCCCTGGCCTGGAATGCGGTCGGCCGGATCTTCAACCCGGTCGCCACCCCCAACGGCAAGGTCGACGCCAACAACCAGCACTGGAACTTCGTGTCGTCCGACCTCCCCGAGGAGAACTGGCCCTGGCCGACCTCGGGCTGGGACTGGCGCGACCGGTTCGCCGATCGGCTCCGCGACTACACGCTGGGCCTGCTCTACTTCGCCCAGAACGACGAGTCGCTCCCCGCGGACTTCCGCGCCCGCTGCCGCGAATGGGGCCTGGCGCGGAGCGAGTTCGTGGACAACGGCGGCTTCCCGCGCCAGGTGTACGTCCGCGAGGGGCGTCGGATCGTCGGCGAATCCTGGTTCACGGCGAAGGACGCGGTCCCCGTCCGCCCAGACGGCCGGCCGCCGCTCCACGCCGACAGCATCACCGCCAGCCACTACGCGCTCGACTCGCACGCCGTCCGCAAGCGCGAGCCGGGGCGGGCCCACCTCGACGGCTTCTTCAGCTCGCCGAGCCGGCCCTACACGGTCCCTTACGGGGTGATCGTCCCGAAGAAGATCGACGGCCTGCTCACGCCCGTGCCGGTCTCGGGGAGCCACGTCGGCTTCAGCACGCTCCGAATGGAACCGTGCTGGATGGCCCTGGGGGAGGCCGCCGGCGAGGCCGCGGCTCTCGCCGTCGAGACGGGCGTCGCCCCCCGCCGGGTCGACGTCGCCGCGCTCCAGGGCCGCCTCTTGAAGCATGGCGCGGTGCTGATGTACTTCCGCGACCTGAAGCCCGGCGCGCCCCATTTCGAGGCCGTCCAGGCGTTCGCCCTCCGGGGCTGGCTCGGCCCCGACGCCTGGCTCGCGCGGGCCGAGGAGAAGCCGACCGAGGCCGAGGCCCGCGACTGGCTCGATCGGGCGGGGGGGGCGGGGATGGGCCTGGAGCAGGCCCTCGCCCTGACGCGCGGCGAGCTGCTGGAGAAGCTCCGCGAATCCTCGCGCTGACCTCGGATCAGCCGACGGCGTCGGTGGGGTGGTCCCACTCGGCGTCGAAGCCCTCGCGGATTCGCGCCAGGGCGTCGGCCGGGTCGATCCCCTGGTCCTTCGCGTAGGAGTCGGCGAGCTGCCGGGCCAGGTCGACGAGCATCAGGCCCCAGGCCGCCGGGTCGTCCCAGAGGTCGGCCGCCAGGCTGGCCCGCTGGCCTTCCGACGTGATCCAGACCCGTGCGATCTCGACGGCCCGGGGGTCGAGCGCGACTCGGGCGGGCGGGGGTAGGGGGCCGGAGGCGGGATGGTCGGGCATGGCGGAAACGCGTCCTCGTCCTGGAGGGTCGGCGGCCGGGGCGATCCCGGCGCGGCGGCCATTGTAGCCCCGGCGCCGCCCCCGCCGCGACGGACCGCCGCCGGGGATTCCGCAAGCCGGCGATGGCGGAGAATCCGGGGGGACGGCGGGATTTTCTGGGGTTGATCGCCCGGGGTGACCTGGTATAGTCACGGATGAGACGATAGAGCCGGATTGCGCGTCTTTCTGCTCTTTCGCATCATGGCGGCTCGGGCCTCGGCCCCGCAACAGGATTGGACTACGCCTCAACTGGATGAGGGCGCCATGGATCGACGCATCCTCGTTGTTGAAGACAGTGAACTTTACTGCCAGCAGCTCGATCAGATCCTTTCCGGCCCGGGTCGCGAAGTGACGATCGTCCAGGACGGCACCACGGCCCTGGAAATGTTGGTGGAAAAATCCTTCTCGCTGGTCGTCACCGACCTGAACCTCCCTGACCTCAACGGGCTCGACCTGATCCGCGAGATCCGCTCGCGCGACCTCCCCGCGACGATCATCGTCATCAGCGGCGAGCCCAGCGTGGAATCGGCCGTCGAGGCGATCCAGCTCGGCGCCTACGACTTCGTCGTCAAGCCGATCGACCCGGACCTGTTCCAGCACCAGGTCGAGAAGGCGCTGGAGGCCCGTCGGCTGGTCGACGAGATCGCCGACCTGAACACCAAGCTTCGCCGCCGCTTCGCCTACCACAACCTGCTGGGGCGGAGCCGCCGGATGGCCGAGGTCTTCGCCAAGGTGGAGCGGGTGGGCTCGTCGACCTGCACCGTCCTGATCACCGGCGAGACCGGGACCGGCAAGGAGCTGGTCGCCCAGGCGATCCACCAGAGCGACGTCACCCGCCGTCGCGACGGCCGGCTCGTCGCCGTCAACTGCGCGGCGTTGCCGGAGCACCTGCTGGAGAGCGAGCTGTTCGGCCACGAGCGGGGGGCCTTCACCGGGGCCGACCGCCAGCAGATCGGCCGGTTCGAGGCCGCCGCCGGCGGGACCTTGTTCCTCGACGAGATCGGCGAGATGCCGATGGGCATGCAGGCCAAGCTCCTGCGGGTGCTGCAGGACGGCCGCTTCGAGCGGGTCGGCGGCACCGAGCCGATCCAGGCCGACTGCCGCGTCCTCGCCGCCACCAACGTCGACCTGGCCGAGGCCGTCGCCCAGGGCAAGTTCCGCAGCGACCTGTTCTATCGGCTCAACGTCGTCTCCATCGAGACGCCCCCGCTCCGCGACCGACTCGACGACGTGCCGCTCCTGGTCCACCACTTCCTCCACAACATGGAGGAGCGCGGGCTGCCGGCCAAGACGCTGTCGCGGGCGGCGCTCTCGCGGCTGGTCCGCTACGACTGGCCGGGCAACGTCCGCGAGCTGGAGCACGTCATCGAGCTGATGGTCGTCACCACCCCCGGCCCCGTCATCGAGCCCGAGAACCTGCCCGACGAGATCGTCCCCCGGGGCGAGGAGCCCTTCAGCCTGGACTTCGACCACTTCCGGCCGCTCCAGGAGCTGACCGAGGAGTTCACCCAGCGCATCGAGAAGGCCTACCTCGCCCGCGTGCTGGAGAAGTATCGCGGACGGATCGACCAGTGCGCCGAGCACTGCGGCCTCTCGCGGCGGAGCATCAGCGAGAAGCTGCGCCGCTACCAGATCGACAAGACCGACTTCAAGCCCGCCAACCGCCGCACCCGCAAGGCCGCGCCCGCCGCCTCCCCGTTCGCCTCCTCGTTCGACCGCGCCTGACCCGACGAACGCGGGCCTCCCAAAAGGAGGGCCTCGGCCTCGTCCGGTCGACGAGCGGGCGGATCAGTTCACCTTCGTCTTACCCGTCGCGTCGGTGACCTCGTCGGTCCAGACGACGAACTTCTTGAGGCTGGAGGGGCCGAAGCTGGTGGTGAGGGCGACGTCGACGGCGTCGCGGCCCTTGGCCATCAGGATGCGGCCGATCCGGCGCTTGTTGTGGCGGGCGTCGAAGGTGTGCCAGGCGCCCCCCAGGTAGACCTCGAACCAGGCGCTGAAGTCCATCGGGTCCGGGGAGATCGGCACGCCGATGTCGCCGAGGTAGCCGGTGACGTAGCGGGCGGGGATGTTCATGCAGCGGCAGAAGGTCACGGCCAGGTGGGTGAAGTCGCGGCAGACCCCCTGGGCCTCGATGTAGGCGTCGTAGGCCGACTTCGTGGACCGGGCGTACTGGTAGCCGAACTCGATGTGGTTGTGGACCCAGTCGACGATCGCCTGGACGCGAAACCAGCCGGGCGGCGTGTTCTGGAAGAGGTTCCAGGCGATGTCGCTGAGTCGGTCGACCTCGCAGTAGCGGCTCGCCAGCAGGAACGGCATCACCTCGGGCGGCAGCTCGTGGATGGGGACCTCGCACGCCTCGGTGACGATGCGGTCGGGCAGGCCGTCGACCTGGACGACGGCGTCGTTGCTCAGGCGGAGGGTGCCGGCCGGGACCAGGATCCGCCGCGATCGGTTGCCGAACTCGTCGACGAAGTCGGTCGCCGGGACGTCCGGCTCGATGACGAGCGCCTCGGGCCCGCACAGGGACGGTTCTACCGAGGGATGCACGCGCAGGAGCATCATCATGGCGATCGGGGCGGGGACGTCGAACTCGAGATCGTAGCCGATCCGGATGAACATGGATGGGGCCCGGAGCTAGGGGGAATGCCTGGTCGGAATGGGACCGGCGGCCCGCGCGAGAGGTGCGAAAATCGTACCAACCGCGCCGACCCGCGTCCACCGGCCGGCGAATTCGTGGCGTCGCGGGCCCTCCGGCGGGCGGGCGGTGACCTTGCCACGGGACGGACGGAGATGGTATTCAGGGGGGGGCCTTTGAGCGCGGACGCTCGATCGGGCGGGATTATCGAAGTGAGCGTCGCGGAGGACTGGTTACGATGACGTATTGCCTGGGCATCACCACGAAGGACGGCTTCGTGGCGGCGTCGGACTCGCGGACCAACGCCGGCTACGACCAGGTGAACGTCTGCCGCAAGATGCACCTGTTCGAGATGCCGGGCGACCGGGTCTTCGTCGCCATGACCAGCGGCAGCCTGTCGTGCAGCCAGTCGGTCGTGACCCTCCTGCGCAAGGACTTCGAGTCCGGCAAGGGGCTGGCCGCGGTCGAGACGATGTACGAGGCCGCCCGCTGCGTGGGGGAGCAGGTCCGCCGCGTTTCCGAGCTGGATCGCAAGGCCCTGGAGCAGGACGGCTACAAGGTCAACGTCCACGTCATCCTGGCGGGGCAGATCCGCGGCCAGCCCCACGACGTCTACATGATCTACCCGCAGGGGAACCCCCTGCGCGCCACCGAGGACTCGCCCTTCGTGCAGATCGGCGAGTGCAAGTACGGCCGGCCGATCCTCGACCGGGGCGTGCGCTTCGACACGACCTCGCTGGAGGAAGCCGCGCGCTATGCCCTGATCTCGATCGACTCCACGTTGAGGTCCAACGTGACGGTCGGCCCGCCGGTCGACCTGCTCGTCTACGCCCGCGACGAGTTCAACCTCGACCGCCGCCGCCGATTCCGCGACCGCGACCCCGACTTCACCGCCATCCACTCCCAGTGGGAGCAGGCGCTTCGGCAGGCCGTGGCGGCCCTCCCCGCCGTGGACTTCCCCCCCGACGCCGAGCGTTGAGCGCCGAGCCTGAGTCCGGCGTGGCCGCCCCGCGCGGGGCGGCCACGCCGCCGCGCCTTACGGGGCCAGGCGGTCCAGCTCCTCGCCGATGGTCGCCATGAGGGGGGCGATGGTGGCGGCGTCGAAGGCGAAGCGGGCACCGGCGGCTTCGAAGAGGTGGGGCAGGGGCCTCGCGCCGCCGATCGCCAGGGCCTTGCGGTAGTCGGCCACGGCCCCGGCGCGGTCGGTCAGGCTCCGCTTCCAGATCTGCAGGGCGCCGAGCTGCGCCAGGCCGTACTCGATGTAGTAGAACGGGTACAGGAAGATGTGGAGCTGGCGGTGCCAGGAGTGGTCGCGGGCCTCCTCCAGGCCGGTCCAGTCCACCTCGCCGCCGAACCGCGCGATCAGGTCGCGCCAGGCGGCCTTGCGGTCGTCGCGGGTGTGCTCCGGGTGGGTGTAGATCCAGTGCTGGAAGGCGTCGACCGTGGCGATCCAGGGGAGGATCGTGACGATCCCCTCCAGCAGCTTGCGGTACGAGCGCTCGGCCTGCTCGCCGTCGTAGAACGGGTCGGCCACCCCGGCGCCCAGCAGCTCCATGGTCATGGAGGCGACCTCGCAGAACTCCAGCGGGCTCTCGCGATACGCCGCGAGCGGCTCCCCGCGCGAGGCGAGGGTGTGGAAGGCGTGGCCCCCCTCGTGCAGCAGCGTGCGGACGTCGGAGTCCACCCCCACGGCGTTCATGAAGATGAACGGCAGGCGGTCGGCCTCGTACGTGGTCTGGTAGCCGCCGGGAGCCTTCCCCTTGCGGTTGGCCAGGTCCAGCAGCTTGTGCTCGCGCATGTAGCCGAACTGGTCGGCGAGCTCGGGGTCGACCTCGCGGAAGATGGCCTCGGCCCCCTCGGCGAGCCGGGAGACGTCCTCGAACGGCCTCAGCGGCGGGCGGCCCAGCGGGTCGGCCGCGACGTCCCAGGGGCGGAGCGACTCCACGCCCAGCCCGCCCCGGTGCTCACGGTGGATCGCGGCGGCCAGCGGGACGACGGTCTTCTCGATCGCCTCGTGGAACTTGGCGGCGTCGGCCGGGCCGTAGTCGAACCGCTCGCGGTTGCGGTAGGCGTAGGCGACGTAGTCGTCGAACCCGGCCTCGCGGGCGATCTCCAGGCGGATCGCCCGCATCTCGTCGAAGAGGGCTTCGAGCGTCTCGCGGTCGACCAGCCGGCGCTCGGCGGCGAGGGTCCAGGCCTGACGACGGACGTCGCGGTCGGGCGACTCCAGGAACGGCGAGAGCTGCGCCAGCGTCCGCTCCTGGCCCTGGAACTCGACCGTCATGGCGCCGATCGCCTTCTGGTACTGCTGCTCCAGCTCGGCCAGGCGGGTCTCGCGCGGGATGTTGGCCTCGCGGTAGAGGGCCCGGCGGTTCTCCAGCGAGCGGCTGAAGACGTGGTAACGCTCGGCCGAAAGGCCCGCGCGGCCTGGGGCGTCGAGGAACTTGTTGCGGACCTCGTTGAGGTAGGGCTTGAGCCGGGGCTCGACCTCGCGGACGAACTCCAGGTAGGCGGCCTCGCGCGCGGGGTCGTCGGTCTGGCAGGTCATGGCGACGTAGCGGGCGGTCCCCTCCTGACCGACGACCGCGTTCAGCTCGCCCGAGGCGGTCAGCCAGGCCTCGACTTGCTCCGGGGTGTCGACGGGCATCGCCAGCAGCTTCTGGTACCAGGGCTCGATCTGCTCCCAGGTCTTCAGCTCGACGCCTTCGGGGAGCCAGGTGCGGGGGAACGTCTCGGGGGCGTAGGTCGTGCTCATCGGGCCAGCCTGTCTTCCTCGGTCATGACATGAAAAAGGTCGTCGATCCGTCGGGTCGGGGCCGCGCTCAGGGGAGCGAGGCCTGGACGCACCAGGCGCCGGCGAAGATCCAGCACGACATCGCGGCCGTGCCGACGACGAGGACCAGGGTCGTCGCGGCGAGGGCCTCGGCGTGCTCCAGCAGGCCGCGGGCCAGGCCGATCGAGCCGATCGTCTGGAAGAGGGCCATGACCGCCGCCAGGCCGAGGGCGACCGCGCCCACGCCGGTGATGAAGACGATCACGCCGATCCGGCCGGCCGGGTCGCGGCACATCGCCAGGACGAAGGCCACCATCAGAATGACGAACGCGAGCGTCTGGAGCTTCACCCCGCCGGCCCTCCTCGCCCGGCCCCCCTTCGGACCTCCGCCGCAACTGGGATCATCCCCGCGCGGGCCGACCGCTGTCAACGCCCCGCGACCGCCGCCGGCCGGGGCCACAGGCCCATTGAGAGTCCGCCCGCGTTCGGTTTAGAGTACTAGGGCCGACGGCGATCCGCCCGTCGGTCCCCCACGCCAGCGAGGCCGCGAGAGCGAGACCGCCAGCCGGTCGTCCAGCCAGTTCCCCGGAGCATCCGACGCATGAGCACCCCGACCAAGTACCGATTCACGTTCGGCCCCTGGAACATCAGCACCGGCGCCGACCCGTTCGGGCCCCCCGCCCGCAAGGAGATGGAATACGCCCGCAAGCTGAAGACGTACAAGGAGCTCGGGTTCGACGGCGTCCAGTTCCACGACGACGACATCGTGCCGGCCGACCTCGACTGGCAGGCGACCCTGAAGGGGACCGCCGAGGTCAAGAAGATCCTCGACGGCGAAGGGCTCTTCGTCGAGATCATCGCCCCGCGCCTCTGGGAAGACCCCCGCACCCTCGACGGCGGCTTCACCTCGAACGACCCCAAGGAGCGGCAGTACGCCATCGACCGCGCCAAGCGCTGCGCCGACCTGGCGGACGAGGTGGGCTGCAAGAACTACGTCCTCTGGCTGGCCCGCGAAGGGACCTACATCCGCGAGGCGAAGTGCGCCAAGACGGCCGTCGCCCGGATCGTCGACGCCTGGAACGCGATCCTGGAGCACAACAAGAACGTCCGGGTCATGGGCGAAGCCAAGCCCAACGAGCCGACCGACTCCGCCTTCATCCCGACCGTCGGCCACATGATGGCGATCGGCCTCAAGACCGTCGACCCGGCGCGCTCCGGCGTGCTCATCGAGAGCGCCCACTCGCTCCTCGCCGGCCTGGATCCCTCCGAAGACATGGCCTTCGCCCTGTACTTCAACAAGCTCTGGAGCGTCCACCTCAACGACCAGAACGGCCTGAAGTACGACCAGGACAAGACCTTCGGCTCGGTCAACCTGCGCCAGGCGTTCAACCAGGTCTGGGTGCTCGACAAGAACGGCTACGGCCAGAACGGCGAGTGCGTCGGCCTGGACATCAAGGCCATGCGCACCACCACCTTCGAGGACTCGCTGCTCCACCTGTCGAACTCGAAGACCATGTTCCTCCGCCTCCTCGACGTCGTCCGCGCCGTCGACGAGAAGAAGGTCGAGGAACTCCGCGCCGCCAAGAAGTACGAGCAGCTCGAGTTGATGATCCTCGGCATGCTGATGGGCAAGAGCGGCTGATCCCCGCCCTCCCCGTCGTTTGAGAAAGAGGCAGGAGCCGCCGGGGGGACGGATCCCCATCGCACCTCACGTCGACGAGGGCCGGGTGCTCGTCTCGAACTCCCTCAAGGAGCCCAATGCGGCGGAGACGGCGATCAGGATCGCGCCCGTCGCGACGGTGGCGAGGAAGCCGTCGACGATGGCGTCGACGTGCGGGAAGACGTGGAACCGGGCCGAGCCCACCACCGACGCCAGGATCACGCCCGCCATTCCGGCCGCCATCTGCAAGACGGGTAGGATCTGAAACGCGGCGACGACCGAGCCGCCACGAACCACCGCGACCATCGTCTGCCGCGCGACGCGGCAGGCGTGGAGGCCGAGCCAGTAGATCAGGGCCACGCCGCACGCCATGCCCAGCCTCCCGCCGGCGTCCGTGACGATCATCCCCAAGGTGAGCGGGACCGGCAGGTTGGCGACCATGACGAGCGTCCAGGCCCGCACCGGCGGCGTTCCGGCAGGAGCCTTGCCGAACTTGTAAGCCTTGCCGTCGCCGAAGTCCGGGTCGTCGATCAGGGACATGCCGCACCTCTTGGCTGGTCCGTACTTGAATTCGGTATTCCCGATAGGCGAGTGAGCCTGATCCCAGCTCCCCCCGCCCGTGAAAGCAGCAGGAGCCTCCCGAGGGGCCGGTCCCCGATCGCCGTTCACCCTTCCGTCGAGAGGCTCGCCGCCCGTCGCAAGCCGCGGCTGGCGGCCCCGAACGCGGCTGCGACGACGACCAGGATGCCGCCGGTCGTGAGGGTCGCGAGGAAGCCGCCGAGCAGCGTATCGACTGTGCCCAGTTCCCCGGGCTGGGCCAGGGCGAAGCCTCGGACCAGTTCCACGCCGATCGTCCCGGCCACCATCTGGGGGATCGGGAAGAATTGCAACGCGGCGACGAGCCAGCCGCCTCGCGTCACCGTGCGCATCTCCTGAGGCGAGGTGAAGCAGATGCGGCGGCCGATCAGGTAGACCACGACCACGCCAAGCACCATGCCGACCCTGCCGCTATCGCTGCCCATGATCCAGCCCATCCACAGCGGGACGGGGAGATTGACGGCGTTGACGTCGGTCCAGGCCCGTACAGGGGGCGTCTCGGAAACCCGCTTGATCGGCTTACGCGCCAGGATGCCGGCGAAATCCTGATCTTGCCAACGGCTCATGTCGTCCCCCCCCTTTCGAACCCGGCGACCAAGGCGGTACGCCTCCGAGCCTTTCCGGTCGGCCTATCGGCCTGCGTTGGAACACGGGGAGCGAGGTCAGCCGGCACCACGGCCGGTGAGCTCGGCCTTCAAATACCCGCCGGTCAGGCTCTCGGGTGCCTCGGCCACCTCGGCCGGCGTCCCCATCGCCACGACGCGGCCGCCGCGGGCGCCGGCTTCGGGGCCGAGATCGACGACCCAGTCGGCCGCGGCGACGACGTCGAGGTCGTGTTCGATGACGACGAGCGTGTTCCCCTGGTCGGCCAGGCGTTCGAGGACTCCGAGCAGGCGGTCGACGTCGGCGAAGTGCAGGCCGGTCGTGGGCTCGTCGAGGATGTAGAGACGATCGCCGCCGACCGGCCGGGCCAGGTGGGCCGCCAGCTTCACGCGCTGGGCCTCGCCGCCGGAGAGGGTCGCGCCCGACTGGCCGAGTGTCAGGTAGCCCACGCCGACGTCGTGGAGCGCCCGCAGCCCCGGCAGCACGCGAGGCTGGGCGTCGAAGAAGGACAGGGCCTCGTCGACCCGCATGTCGAGCACGTCGCCGATCGACTTCTCCTTGAACAGGATCTCCAGCGTCTGGCGGTTGAACCGCTTGCCCCGGCAGTCCTCGCAGACGACGTACAGGTCGGGCAGGAACTGCATCGGCACGCGACGCCGGCCCAGCCCCTGGCAGGTCTCGCACCGCCCCCCCTTGGCGTTGAAGCTGAAGCGGGCCGGGCCGTAGCCCCGCGTTCGAGCCTCGCGGGCCTTGGCGAAGACGCGGCGGATCTCGTCGAACACGCCGGTGAACGTCGCGGGGGTCGACCGGGGCGTGCGGCCGATGGGAGACTGGTCCACCTCGACCATGGCCAGGAGCGACTCCCACCCGGCGATCCGGCCCAGCTCGGGCGACTCGCGCAGCGAGACCCGGTCGCGGCGGCGGAAGGCCTTCGCCAGCACGTCGAACACCAGGCTGCTCTTTCCCGATCCGCTCACGCCCGTCACGCAGGTCAACGCGCCGAGCGGGATGCGGACGTCGACGTCCCGCAGGTTGTGGACGGTCGGGCCCTCAATCGTCAGCCAGCCGGGCGACCTCGCCAGCCGATCGGACCGCGACGGCGCGTGGCGGTCCTCGCCCCGAAGCCGGCGGCCGGTCAGCGAGGCGGGGGCCGCCGCGATCCGTTCCGGCGGGCCCTCCGCGACGATCGCGCCGCCGTCCGGCCCCGCGCCGGGACCGACGTCGAGGATCCAGTCGGCCGCGCGAATGACCGCCTCGTCGTGCTCGACGACCAGCACGCTGTTGCCCAGGTCCCTGAGCTTTCGAAGGCCGTCCAGGAGGCGGTCGGTGTCGCGCGCGTGCAGCCCGGCCGTCGGCTCGTCGAGGACGTAGCAGACGCCGACGAGGTCCGAGCCGAGCTGGGTCGCCAGCCGGACCCGTTGCAACTCGCCGCCGGACAGCGTCCGCGCCCCCCGGCCGAGCGTCAGATACTCCAGGCCGACGTCCGCCAGGAACCGCAGCCGCCCCCGGATCTCGCGGAGCAACGGGGCGGCGACGGCCTCGCCCTCCTCGTCGAACCGGAGGCCGTCGAAGAACCCCCGGGCCTCCTCGATCGTCAGGTCGCTCGCCTGGGCGATGGACTTGCCGCCGACCCGCGCCGCGAGGGCTTCGGGACGGAGCCTCGCGCCGAGGCAGGCCGGGCAGGGGGCCTCCTCGCGATACGCGGCGAGCGTCGCCTTGACCGCCGCGCGATCGGCGGTGCGATCCAGGTCGGCGAGCCCCGCGAGCACGCCGGGGTAGCCGTCCTTCTCGCCGTGCAGGAACGAGGAAACAAGCGCCTCGGGCCATTCGTCCAACGGCCTGTCCCGAGTGAGCTTGTGGCGGTCGAGGAACGCCGAGACGGCCGGGTCGTCGCGGAGCGATTCGCGGAGCCGGGGGCCGAGCTTCGTCCAGGGCTCGACCGCGCCGCGGTCGAGGGATTTCGAGCGGTCGGGGACGACGAGGTCGGGCTGGAACTCGGCGATCACGCCCAGGCCGTCGCAGCGCGGGCAGGCCCCCTGCGGGCTGTTGAAGCTGAATCCGCGCGGTTCCAGGGCCGGCAGGCTGACGCCGCAGTCCGGGCAGGCGTGGTGGACGCTCATGGTCCGGTCCTCCCACGCTCCGTCCACGTCGGCCATGATGGTCACGACGCCGTCCGACAGCTTGAGAGCGAGGTTGAGGCTCTCGGCGAGCCGGGGCGCGACCCCCTCGCGGATCACCAGGCGGTCGGCCACGGCCTCGATCGTGTGGTTCTTCGTCTTCGCCAGCTTGGGGGGCTCGTCGATCTCGACGATCTCGCCGTCGACCCGGGCGCGGATCAGCCCGGCGCGGCGGATCGCCTGGAAGACCTCGGCGTGGGCCCCCTTGCGACCCCGGACGAGGGGGGCCAGGACCATGATCCTCCGGCCGGTCGGGTAGGCCAGGACCGTCGCGGCCATCTGCTCGGGGGTCTGGCTGCGGATCGGCAGTCCGCACTTCGGGCAATGGGGGGCGCCCAGGCGGGAGTACAGGACGCGCAGGGAGTCGTTGATCTCGGTCAGCGTGCCGACGGTGCTGCGCGGGCTGGGCCGGCCGGCGCGCTGGTCGATGGCGACGGTGGGCGGCAGGCCGTCGATCTGGTCGACGTCCGGGCGCTCGATCTGGTCGAGGAACTGGCGGGCGTAGCTGGAGAGGCACTCGACGTACCGCCTCTGGCCCTCGGCGAAGATGGTGTCGAACGCCAGCGAACTCTTGCCCGAGCCGCTGACGCCGGTGAGGACCACCAAGGCGTCGCGCGGGACGTCCACGTCCACGCCCTTGAGGTTGTGCGTCCGCGCCCCCCGGACGGCGATCGCCGTCGCCGGTGCTGCCTCGGCGTCCTGCTTGCTCGCCATGTCCATCGCCCCCGACCCTCCTCGTCACCACCCGGCCCGCCCCCGATTATAGGCGAAGGCCGCCGATGGGCCGAGGCGGACCGGCCGGCGTGGTGGCCGTCGGACGATCGGAGTCGCAGGTCTCGGGGATTCCTCCGCATCAGCGAGCCGGAGGAGCTTTCAGGAAGAGCGCATGGTCGGCGACGTCGAGACGTACGCGGGTCCGGCCGAACTGCTCGATGCCGCCGATGATCAGGCTGCTCAGGATCGGCGGCCTGCCCCGACCGTCGGGCGCCATCGCCTCCTCGGTCACGCCGGTGATCGCCGCATCGACGATCAGCTGCTTCACGAGGTCCGCGATCGGGATCGTGTATCGGCGCCATCGCATCCGCTCCGGGGGCGTTGAGCAGGTGACGTCCCAGGCGGGGACCCATTGCATAAAGTCCTGTTCGGGATGCTGGAGCCCGGAATTCCGGCCGGAGAGATGAAGCGTGATGACGGTGCCGGGGCCCTCGTGGGGCTCGGCGTAATAGCCGGCGTGTCCGATGAACGGGACGTCGGTCCCTTCTTCGTATTCCAGCAGATTGACCGAGATCGAGTAGGTTTTTCCGGTGCGGTGGCTGATCCAGGAGAAGTAATAGGGGATCCTCACGCTCCGGGCTTCCTCCCTCCCGCCCGCGCCGGCCATGTCCCGCAGCCAGACCTCGGCCCCGAGCACGCGCGTCATGTCCGGCGGGGCGGGCATGCCGGCGTAGATGCCGCTGGGCCGGTTTAGTTGCAGGCCCAGGTAATTGTTGCGGGTGTTGTTGCTGGGGAAATGCCGGGTGTCGACGACCAGGGTCGCGATCGTCCGATCTCCGGCCCCGCCCCAACCGAACTCGAACGGGCACGCCACCGAGACGTTGTGCGGGGACGTGTTGTCGTAGGTCTGGCGAGCCGCGAGCGCCGTGCCCAGCGGGCTGATGCGGCACGTTTGCTTGTGGCGTCCCGTCGAATCGAGCTCGTGGGAGCCCTCGTCGTTCGCCAGGGTGTAGAAGCCGCCCCCGGGCGGGATGCCGCCGGCGCCGGGCGCCCAGCATCGGCGGAGCCCCGCGGCGTCGGGGCTACGGGCCTCGAAGTAGAGCGCGGCGTCGGGGGTCTGGCTCCGCCGGACGAGGTCGGCGAGGGTCTTCTCCGTCCCGGGGCCTTCGAGCGGGGCGGCCTGCATGGCGTCCTGCGAATCGAGGGCCAGGAACTCCCATCGAACCCCAGGCTCCTCCGCCGGCGGGGTCCAGTGGAACCCGACGGCGCCGCCGGCCTCGACCCCCGCGTCGAGCAGGGCCGCCTTCACGTCGGGGCGCGGCTCGTCCGCCCTGAGCGCGGCGACGAACGATCTGGATCCGTCCGGCGCGTTCCGAAACACATGGATGTCGACCGAAGATTGGTGCGCGTCCCTCTCGAAGGCCCATCCCGAGACCCCGCCTGGCCCGACCACCCAGAAGCCGAAGGGGAGGACGGGATTGATCGTCGCCGCGCGGGCTTGATCCATGCCGGGGTCCCAATATGTCTCGGCCCTCGCCAGGTTGATGAGGCGAGGCGATTGGGAAAGATTGATGACGGCGCGGCCGTCCGAGGCGACGGCGTAAACGTGCAAGGAGTGCGGCTGCGAAGCTTCCTCGCCCCTCATCGTGAAGGAGTACCGGTATCCGTGCCGATCGTCGCCGAATCGCGGCGGGGCGCCGTTCCTCAGGTCGGGTCGCGGTTCGTCCGCCCTGACGGCGCCGAGGAATCGGCCACCCTTGCCGGGAAATCCATCCAGGTAGAAGTGGACCTCGCAGGCGTGGGCCGGGGCCGAGGGATCCATCGCCCAGCCGATCACGTCGACCCGATCGCCATGCTGGGCCATGTCGTCCACATAGCCCCGCGGCATTGCGTCGGCCGCGAGGACCTGCGCCGACAGGACGACGAGTGTCACGACGAGCGACAAGGGTCGCAAGGACGGCATGGGCGCCTCTCCATGGAGTTCGAGGGGGATCCCGCTCGTGGAGTCGATCCCTCACGGCACGGGGCCTGGGACGCACCAGGAAGGAGTCCTTTTCGCCCCGCCGGCATGCGCCTTCGCGGCGAACCGTCCCCGACCAGGTCGCCACCGCATCGACATTCCACTCGTCAAGCATACGTCGTGCCGAGGCCGAATCGCGGACCCCGAGGCGGTTTAGGATCGTCGCGGAGGGCTTCGGGGACATCCCTAACCCGGCGGTTCGGAGTGTCAGGGCGGTGAGGGGGGGCGGAAGCCGCGGGCGGGATCGCGGAGAATTCCGCAACCCCCTCGCCCTTTCTCGTGGCCTCGTCGGGTGGTACACTTGTCGTCGCGCGAGGGCGGGCTTCTCGCCGCCGCGGCGGGGCTTCGACGCTCCGTAGGCCGGTGCGCGAGCGGGGGCCTCGCGCCGAAGGCGCATCGTTCCCGCGGCCCCGGGGCGGGGGAGGTTCGTCGACCGTGAAGCGACGCCAGGCGACCGTACGGATCCTTTTGCTGACGCTGGGCGTTCTCGCCGCCCCGTCGCCGATGCGCGGGCAGGAGCCCGCCGCGGGCCCGAGCGGGCTGTCGGCGGCCGACGAGGAGCGGCTGCGGATGCTGAGCGACCCCGAGGCTCTGAAGAAGGAGGCGGCCAAGGACAAGCTGCGCCCGCCGTTCGAGTTCTACCGCTCGCAGATCGCCCCCAACGACGTCCTCCCCTGGGTCAAGGCCCGGCACTGGCACGGCCTGACGGTCGAGATGCGGGCCAACCTCGACGATTACTCCGGGAGCCTCCAGACCACGGCGATCCAGCTCCCCGGCACCTCGCAGGACCTGACCTTCGGCCGCGAGGCCAGGCTGGTGAAGGAGCAGCGCAGCCGGCTGGGGATGCCCATCCTGCTCCCCCGCGCGAACGCCAAGGAGCTCCCGGTGGAGCTGATCCGCGAGGGCGCGATCCGGCCCGATCAGGTCTACAGCGCGGCGCTGCGCCCGCTCGCCCCCCACCAGATGCTCGCCCTGATCCTGACGAAGGAGGCCAACGGCGGCTACGCCCCCTGGTCCCGCCTGAACGCCACGCTCCCCTCGACCCTCGAACGCGAGGACGTCCAGGCGGCCGACGCCCTCCGCTACTATCGCCTGGTCCTGCCGCTGGAGCCCGACAAGCCGCTCTTGCCCACACACCCGCTGACCTGGACCGCGGTCAGCCACGTCGTCTGGGACGGCCTGGAGCCGGACGTGCTCTCGGTCTCGCAGCAGCAGGCGCTGCTGGACTGGATCCACTGGGGGGGGCAGCTCGTCATGATGGGGGGGGCGGGCCCGAAGTTCTCGGTCCTCCGCGAGAGCTTCCTGGAGCCGTATCTCCCGGCCGACCCCTCGGGCGAGGGCCGCGCCCTGGACGCTGGGGAGCTGCAGGCGCTGTCGGCCGCCTATCGACCGCCCCCGGGCGTGATCCCCATCGCGACGACCGACGACGAGGCGGCGCCCTCCGATCGCACGATCCAGGCGAAAAGGGAGGTTATGTTCGGGCGAGGCCAGGGCCTCGAATTCGACGCCGCCCCTCGCCGACGTCCCGGCTACGACGCGCCGGATCCGATCCATCCCGAGGTCGGTCGGCCGCTTCAACTCGCCGGGCTACGGCCCCGGCCGGGCGCGACCATCGTCCCCATCGGCGCGGCGGACGGCCCCGCGTTGGCCGTGGAGCGGCGGGTGGGGCGGGGCCGGATCACCATGCTGGCCGTCAACCCCACCGACCCCGCGCTCGCCTCGTGGAAGGGGATCGACACCTTCGTGCGGCGGGTCGTCTTCCGACGGCCCGAGGAGTCGGCGGTCGCGCTCGGGACGGCGGCCGGGCCGAGCCTGTCGATCCGGAGCATGGAGGGGCCGGACCTCAGCTGGTATCGGATCGCCGCCCGCGACATCGGCGCCCCGAAGCCGCCGCCGCCTCCCGACCCCGATCGGCCCGGCTCGCTCCAGTTCTACGATCGGCCCGGCGGCCCCACGGCCGCGGACGCGATCGGCGTCGACTACGGGCTGGCGGGGGGCGAGACGCGGCTCCCCGACCTGGCGGGCGTGGCCGAGTGGCGCGACGAGGCCCGCATCCCCCGGATCGGCCGCGACGTGCTGGAATTGTCCTCCGGGATCAAGGTGCCCAGCTCGTCGTTCGTGCTCAAGGTGATCCTGGCCTACGTCCTGGCCGTGGCCCCGCTGAACTGGCTGGTCTGCCGCGTGATCCTGCGGCGTCGCGAGGCCGCCTGGGTGGTGGTGCCGGTCCTGGCCCTGGGCTTCGCGATCGGCGTCGAGCGGGCCGCCGCCTACGACCTGGGGTTCGACTCGGCCTGCGACGAGGTCGACCTGCTGGAACTCCAGGGGGATTACCCGCGTGGGCACCTGAGCCGCTTCGTCTCGCTCTACAGCACGGGCCACGGCCGGTTCGCGATCCGGTTCCCGGACGAGCCGACCGCCCTGGCCCTGCCGTTCGCCGCCGGGCGTTCGATCGCCGGCGAGGACCGCACGACCTCGGCCTGGCGGTCTTTCCCGGTCCCGGCGCTGGAGGATTTCACCGTCCAGCCCCGGAGCCTCGCCATGTTCCGGGCCGAGCAGATGCTGGCGATGCCCGGCGCCATCGTGATCGAGACCGACGCCGAGGAACAGGGCGGCGCGCGGACGCTCCGCAACGGCAGCGGCCTGGAGCTTCGCGACGCTACGTTGCTGGAGTACCTCGGGCCTGACGACGTCCGCGAGACCTACCTGGGCCCGATCGCCCCGGACGCCGAGATCGACCTCGACGAGATCGAGCCGAGGGACGCGCCGGAGCATGTCCGGGAGTTCGACGGACCGGACCCTTCGACCGTGCTGGCGGCCCTCCGCGAGAGTTGGGAGGACCGGCCCGAGAGCGTGGGCGAGACGCGGCTGGTGGCGTGGACCCCGGGCCCGGTCTCCGGCCCCCGGATCGAGCCGGCGGTCGACCGCCACCGCGGTGCGACGGTCGTGCTGGCCCACCTGAAGTACGCCCCGCCGCCGCCCCCCGGTGGACGCCGGTACGACCTGACGGCCCCCGAAGAATGAGACCGACCCGAGAAGGAAGAGACCCGGCGAGGAGCGGCCCATGATCGAGGTGATCAACTTCACCAAGCGTTACGGCGAGTTCACGGCCGTCGACGACCTGAGCTTCTCCATCGGCGAGGGGGAGATCTTCGGCTTCATCGGCCCCAACGGCGCCGGCAAGAGCACGACGATCCGGTTCCTGGCCACCCTGCTGCGGCCGACCTCGGGCGAGGGCCGGATCGCCGGCCATTCGGTCACCGAGGACCCGATGGCCGTCCGCCGCGTGATCGGCTTCATGCCTGACGACTTCGGCGTCTACGACGGCATGAAGGTCTGGGAGTTCCTCGATTTCTTCGCCGTCGCCTACGAGATCCCTAAGGCCATGCGGCGGCGGATCATCGGCGAGGTCCTGGAGCTCCTCGATCTGACCCACAAGCGCGACGACTACGTCAACGGCCTGTCGAAGGGGATGAAGCAGCGGCTCTGCCTGGCGAAGACCCTGGTTCACGACCCGCCGGTCCTGATCCTCGACGAGCCCGCCTCGGGCCTGGACCCCCGCGCCCGGCTGGAGATGAAGGCGCTCCTGAACGAGCTGCGGCGGATGGGCAAGACGATCCTGGTGTCGAGCCACATCCTCTCGGAGCTGGCCGACTTCTGCACCTCGATCGGCGTGATCGAGCGGGGCCGCCTGCTGGCCGCCGGGAGCATCCGCGACATCCAGCGGAAGATCCGCGCCCACCGGGTCCTGAAGGTCGAACTGACGTCCGGAGAGACCGACCGCGCCGCGACCATCCTCCGGGACGACCCGGCGATCGACAGCGTCGAGGCCTACGGCCGCTCCGTCACCGCCGAGTTCCACGGCGACGACGAGGACATGGGCCGGCTGCTCGGCCGCCTGATGGCCGCCGGCGTCCCGGTCCAATCGTTCGCCGAGGAGCCCTTGAGCCTCGAAGAAGTGTTCATGATGATCACCAAGGGGATCGTCAACTGAGGACGCCCGTGATCGGGCGGCCGACCGTCCGGGGACCGGACAGAAAGCGGAGGGGCGATGGCCCGGCAGTACGCCTTGCGATTTCGGCACGTCGACCCGATGGCGATCCTGGGCGTCCTGGAAGGGACCCCCACGTTCCACCGGAACGATCGCGGCGGTTCGGATTTCGAGGCCCGCGACGAGGAGAACTCCGGCGGTCGGCCCGACGCCTCGCTGCGGATCGAGTCGTACGGAGTCCGGTTCACCGACGAGGGGGGATCGAAGCGCCACCTCGGCGAGCTGATCGTCCGCCTCGTCGGCCGGTTCGGCGCGGTCGAGGTCGCCGAGCTGGAATAAGGGCGGCCCCGATAGCGGCGTCGAGCGGCCCCTGGTCCCCTTTCCCGGCGGCGAATCGTCATGTGGATGCGCGAGAATCCGGTCCTGAATCGCGAGCTGTTGACGACGCTGCGGTCGCCGCGGTCGTTCGTGCTCCAGTTCGTTTACGTCGCGGCGCTGGGGGCGCTGGTGTACTTCTACTGGCCGGCGGGGGTGGACGACGGCTCGCGGATGGTGGGGCCCGGCGTGGCGAAGCGGCTGTACGACATCTTCTTCCTCGGCCAGTTCTGCCTGGTGGCGCTGCTGGCGCCCACGTTCGCGGCCGGGAGCATCACCGGCGAGAAGGAGCGGAAGACGTACGAGATGCTGCTGGTCAGCCCGCTCAGGCCGCACACGATCCTGATCGGCAAGCTGCTCAGCTCGCTCTCGTACCTGGTCATCCTGATCCTCTCCAGCCTGCCGCTCATGATCCTCTGCTACCTGCTGGGGGGGCTCCTGCTGTCGGAGATCGCGCGGAGCTACATCGTCCTGGTGCTGGCGGCGGGGACGTTCGGGCTCCTGAGCGTGGCCTGTTCGAGCGGGTTCGGGCGGACGAGTTCCGCGCTCGTGGTGAGTTACCTGGTGGTCCTGCCGCTGGCGGCGATCTGCGTGGCGTTGACCCGGGCCGACGACCCGTCGACGCGCGACTTCGCGTCGGTGGCGATCCTGCCGCCGGTCTGCCTGATGATCTGGACGGTCGTCGGCATCGTCGTCAACAACCGCCTGCTGCGGCCGTCGGACGTCGGCGGCCAGGGGGGCGGCGTGGTCGACGAGGAAGAAGAGATGAAGTACGCCATCGGCGTCGTCATCGACCGCGACGCCTTCCCCGACCGCCTCTTCGCGCCGGCGAAGCGGAACGACCTGATGCCCGACGGGACCAACCCGGTCCTCGACAAGGAGCTACGCAGCGAGATCTTCAGCCAGGGGACGCTGATGCTGCGGGTGGTGATCCAGGTGAGCATGCTGCTCTCGATCCCCCTGATGGCCGGGCTCCTGTTCCTGCGGTCCGACCTGGCGGCGTACTACGTGGCCTACGTCCTGACGTTCAACCTGCTGGTCGGCCCTGTCTTCTCGGCGGGGAGCATCACCCAGGAGCGGGAGCGGCAGACGCTCGCCCTGCTGCTGACGACGCTGCTGACGCCGGGCCGGATCGTGCTCGCGAAGCTGACGGCGGCCATGCGGGTCTCGACCGTGCTGACGTTCCTGCTGACCGAGCAGATCCTCCTGGCCTACATCATGCTCCCGGAGCTCCGGGGGCGGCCCTGGACCCTGATCGTCTTCCTGCTGATCATCGCGGCGACCTGCCTGACGACCTCGTCGGTCGGCCTGATGTGCTCGGCCCTGTCGCGGCGGACGTCGACGGCGATGGTGCTGTCGTACCTGACGCTGCTGATCCTGTTCGTCCTCCCCCTGGGCGTGCGCTGGTATTTGCAGGGCGTCTCCGAGGAGTACGACCTCTCGCCCGGCCGCCTGGCGCTGATCACCGTGACCAGCCCCTACGCCGCCGCGACGAGCGTCCCCATGCACGCCTACCGGCCCGGCGACGCCTGGGGCGGCGACCGGACCGATTTCGTCACGCCCCCGCCGGCCGCGTTCCCCGGCGGCTGGTCCGTCCCGGTCTGGCTGGTCTTCCTGGTCGCCTGCCCGGTCCTCGCCGCGGCCTTCACGGGCGTCGCCTGGATCGCCTTCCTCTGGCGTTGGTGGAAAGCCGGGGACGGGGCGTAGCGGGCGGGAGCGGCCCGTCAGGCCGGGGCCGCCGGTTCCCGCTCATCGGTCACGATTGGCGCGGGGGACGCGAGGGCGTCGGCGGGCGGGGCGGTCGGGAGCAGGACCGTGAAGGTGGTCCCCCGGCCGGGCGTCGAGGTGAACTCGATCGTCCCGCCGTGCTCCTTGACGACGCCGTAGCTGATCGTCAGGCCGAGCCCCGTCCCCTCGCCCACGGGCTTGGTGGTGAAGAAGGGGTCGAAGATCCTGTCGCGATCCTTCGCGGGGATGCCGCGGCCGTCGTCCGACACCCGGATCTCCGAGCCGCCGCCGACCTCGCGGGTCGCGACCAGGACGCGTCCGCCCGGCCGGCACGCGTCGATCGCGTTCGAGATCAGGCTCTGCACCACCAGGTTGATCTTCGCCGGGAAGCAGGTGGTGGGGGGGAGCGGGGCGAGGGTCGTCTCGATCGACACCCGGCGGTCGTCGGCGAGCTTCCGCATCAGGCGGACGGCCGTGCCGATCCCGGCGTTGAGGTCCACCTCCTTGAACTCGGCCTCGTCGAGGTGGGCGAAGTCGCGGAGGTCGGCCACGATCTTCTGGATCCTCATCAGGCCGACCCGCGAGCGTTCCAGCAGGCCGTCGAGGTTCTCCAGCACGAACGGCAGGTCGACTTCCGCTTCCATGCCGGTGATCCTGGCGTAGAGGTCCGCCTGGTACTCCTCCAGGGTCTGCGCGGCCTGCTGGTAGAGCTTGAGGATGTCGTGCAGGCCGCCGACCTCGCGCCGGAGGACGACGAGGTTGTTGGTGACGAAGGCCAGGGGGTTGTTGATCTCGTGCGCCACCCCGGCCGCCGTCTGGCCCAGGCTGGCCATCCTCGCCTGCTGGAGCATCCGGGACTGCGCCAGCTGCAGTTCGAGGTGCGCGCCCTGGAGGGATTGGTGGGCGTTGCGGGCCTCCCGGAGCGCCTCGGCCAGTTCGCCGTTGGTGCGATTCAGCTCGCGGGTGCGTTCCTCGACCTTGATCTCCAGCAGGTCGTGGGCCTGCCGCAGATCCGCCTCCGCCCGTTCGATCTGGCCGCCGACGCGGCCGGCGATCCGCTCGCAGATCATCCCGAAGAGGAGGATCGAGGCGGCGGCCAGCGCGGCCGAGGAGATCGCCGCCGACGAGGCCCCCGAGGTCGTCGTGATCAGGTGCGTCATCCACGACACGACGCCGACGGTCCCCACGACCAGGGGGAGGAAGATCCTCAGCAGCCGGGCCCGGATCGAAGGCCCGGAGAGCCGCAGCAGCGGGAAGGCCTCCGGCCCGGCCGCCGACGCGATCCCCGCTCCCAGGACGATGAAGCTGAGCGCCGTGTTCAGCGCCATGGGGATCGACTCGGTGCCGTAGAGCAGGGGGGAGTTCGGGCTGAAGAGGTATCCCAGCGCGAACACCAGGCCGGTCATCGCGGCGACCGCGCCGCAGGCTCCCGCCGCGTGGTCCAGCCACTTCGGCCGCGATGGACGAGACAGGACCGCGGTCGCCCCGCCGGACGCGACGAACGCCGCCGCCGTGGGGAGCGACATCTTGCCGATCGGCGCGAGCCCGAACCGGCCGCCGCGGACCCGGAAGAACCACTCGTCCACCTCGAAGCCGGCGCCGCCGGCGAACTCCCCCAGCCGCAGGGCACCGATCAGCGCGACCAGCACGCCGCCCGCGCCGGCGAACAGCCCCGACCCACGCCCGCCGAGGCCGATCGCGAACAGCCCGAAGCCGAGGACGATAAACGCGAGGGCCGTGTTGGGCGCCATCGGGATGTAGCTGGCCCGCAGGCCCAGCAGCAGGGGATGCCCCACGGCCCAGCCCGTGAGCGCCGCCGCCCCGACGAGCGCGACCGCCGCGCCGCAGGCCAGCGTCGGACGTCGGTACGCGGAGTTCGCGAGGTGCGTTCGTGTCACCGACCACCTCCGAGCAGACTCGCGACGTTCCGGGGGCTCACTCCGCCGCTTCGGCGGCCTTCTTCGGCGCGCGTTCGGCCAGCGTCCCGTCCTCGAGGTACCACATGTTGTCGGGGCCCTTCACGAAGCTCCCCCCCATCGCCAGGGACCAGATCGGCCCCTGCTCGCGGCGACCGCGCACGAAGATCCGCGTCGTCCACGTCGCGTCGATCTCGGTTTTGCCGCCGCTCTTCTCGGACTTGAACTCGGCGATCACGAAGACCAGCGGCGCCGAGCCCTTCACGCGACCCTCGCGGAGCTGCTTGAGCCGGCCCTTCCAGTACCGCTTGAAGCCCTCGAACGACGCGAACTGCGAGGTCGTCCGGCCGGCGTTCCCCAGGAGCAGCCACATCCGCTTGTAGTGCGGGAAGTGGTGCGAGAGCGCGGTGTAATAGTCCCGAAGCGCCTGCTCGGGGGTCATCCGCACCGGCCGCTCCAGCGTGATGACGATCGGGTAGAAGAGGGCTAGGCCGACGATCGTCCCGACTCCGAAGACCACGAGCGCCGCCGTGTACATCTCGGAGGCCAGGCAGAGCCAGAGCACGAAGAGCGCGACCCCCGCCCACAGGAGCATGACCGCGAACGTCGGGCCCCACTCCGATCCCCTCGACCAGACCTGGTCGACTCTCGACGCCGACTCGAGCCTTCCCGGCTTCCGACGATCCCGCTCCGGCGCCTCGCGGGCGGCCTCCTTCGGCCTCGCGCGGTCGGCGGCCTTGGCCGCGTAGGCGGACTCGGCGGCCAGCTCCCATTCGGACGACGGCGCCGGCGCGGCCGGCTTCCTCGGGACGGGGGTCGGGGCGTCGGCCAGGTCGAAGGCCTCGCCCCCGGGGGCGACGGTCGGCTGGCGGGGACGCTCGGACGGCTTCGGATCGTCCTGGAAGAGCCACTCGGCCGCCGCGTGGTCGGCGTCCTTCTCGGGATCGGGGTCGGGACCGGTCGGGGATGCGGCCATTGCGGTGCGAACCCCCTTGCGGGGCCTCCGTTCGTCGTCGAAGCGTGCAGGGCGTCGTCTCCATCCTTGCGGTCGGCGACCGCCCGCGACAAGGCCCGACCCGACGGGATCAGCGCGCCTCGAACTCGACCAGCACGGCCGCGTGGTCCGACGGCCAGACGCCGGCCGATTCGTCGAGACGCCTCGCCGAGATCGGGAAGATCCCGTCCCCTTTCCAGTACACGAAGTCGATCCGGTCCTGGATCTGGTCGGGGAACCTGGGCGACCACGTCCGGTCCTTCGCGCGGTCGACCGTCGGGTTGCACACGCGGTAGGCGTCCTGATACCCCGCCTCGGCGACGGCCCGCGTCACCGGCCAGGGGACGACCATCCCGTACTGGTCGCGAGCCACCTCGGTGTAGTCCAGGTGCGAGTTGCTGTTGAAGTCCCCGGCCACGATCACCGGCAGGCCCGCCGGCTCGGCGGTCTTGGCGGCGGCGCCTTCGAGGATCGCGCGGACCTCCTCGACGCGGCTCGGGCCGTCGTCGGCGACGAGCCTCTCGGCCGATCGGCCGTCGCGTGAACGAGGATCGGTCCAGACGTCGTCGACGTAATGGATCCAGACCGAGTACACGGCGATCGGCGGCCGACCGGGGGGCTCGATCAGCGCGCCGACGCAGTGGAACGGCTTGTAGACCGAAAGGTCCCTCCGGATCGGCCAGCGGCTGAGGATCGAGACGTTGGTCCCGCGCGGGTGGAAGTGGAAGCCCAGCTCGCGCGCGATCGCCTCGCCGCTGCCGTAGGTCTCGACCATCGCCACCACGTCGGCGCCGCTGTCGCGGATCACGTCGGCCACCCGCTTCTGCTTGGCGAGCTTCGCCTCGGGCGACTCCTCGTCCATCGCCCGATCGCCCCCGCGCCAGATGTTCCAGGTCATCACCCGGACCGTCCGCGGGCCCTCCTCGCAACGAGCCGAGGGGGTCGCGAGGAAGGCCGCAAGCAGTGGGAGCAGGGATCGGAGGCGTCGCATCAAGAAGCCCTCGAAGTCGACCTTCGGGCGGACGGTTCCGTCAGTCGTGGCGCCGACGGCAGGTGTAGGTGTCCCCTTCGCGGAACCGGAGCTTCAGGGGCTCGCCTTCCGAGGCGAACGTGTGAGGCTGGCCGGGGCCCTCGACCGTCCAGCGGCCTTCGGGCAGCCAGACGGCGAGCTCGGAGCCGTCGACGACCCGGGCGGTCAGGCGGATCCGGTCCGGCTCGGCGGCGAGGTCGACGACGTGGCCCCCCGCCTGGACGCGGGTGACGGTCAACGAGGGGACTTTGGTCGGCAGCTTCGGGGCGATCTTCAGGCCGCCGGGACGGGGCTCGACCCCCAGGAATCCGTAGAGCATGACCTGCGGCACCAGGACGCTCTCCATGAACTCCTGGTCCATCCCCAGGCCCCCCGCCGGGCCGCCGCCTTGCAGCGTCCCCCGGTCGGGCTTGGCGTAGTAGGCGCGATAGCCCCCCTCGGCCTGGACCTCGCCGAACCAGTCGAGGATGACGCGCAGGCGGTCCCAGGCGTCGTCCGCGCCGTTGGTGCGGATCCGGGCGAGCAGGTCGTAGTACGAGAAGCCCAGCACTGCGCCGCCGTCCTGCACCTGGCCGCCCCAGGGGATCTGTTCGGGGGCCGACCACACCCAACCGTAGGTGTCGACGTTGCGCCGGGTCGTGGAGCGGGGGCCGAA
This sequence comes from Paludisphaera soli, assembly GCF_011064595.1. Taxonomy (GTDB): domain Bacteria; phylum Planctomycetota; class Planctomycetia; order Isosphaerales; family Isosphaeraceae; genus Paludisphaera; species Paludisphaera soli. Next base: position 275,222 of record NZ_JAALJI010000004.1, read on the forward strand.
CCGCCAGTGGTAGATGTCGGCGCCCTGCGAGGTGTCGCCGGCGACGATCCGGCGGCCGTCGAGCCAGTCGTAGATCGAACGGGCCTGGTCGGCGGTCCCCAGGCCGTAGGCGAGGGCCTCGGTGTTCACGAAGACGAATCCGTAGTCGTAGGCCTTGCCGTCGCGGTCGATCCAGCCGGCGAAGCGGCCGGTCTCGGCGTTCCAGAAGGTCGCGTCGAACTTCGCCTTAACCTTCGCGGCGAGGTCGCGCAGGTCGTCGTCGGCGAAAGGCTCGGCGTCGGCTGGGATCGCCCACTCGGGGTGCTCGGCGATCCAGGCTTCGAAGTCGGCGTGGCGGCGGAGGGCGTCGTACAGGTAGATGGTCGCCAGGCCGTCGTCGCCGCCGAAGGGGAGCAGGTCCCAGTAGTTGTTGCCGACCCCCGTGCCGTGGAGCAGCGTCTTCTCCCCGTTAGGGCCGAACGACAGGCCTGTCCGCCCGTCGTGCCCCGCCCAGGGGACGCGGACCAGATGGTGCTCCCGAACGCCGAACTCGCGGAGGGCGTACCGGAGCGCCTCGCGCGTCCGGCCGACGTTCGCCTTCAGGAACGCCAGGTCGGTCGTCCAGGCGAAGTACTCGTCGGACCCGCGCACGAAGTTGATGTTGGTGATCGGATGGCGGGTGTCGATCGCCGTGATGATCGACTTCAGGGTGACCACGGCCCCCTTCGCCCCGTCGAGCTGGAACCTGACGCCGGTTAGCGTGCCGTCGTATCCCGGATCGCGGTAGACCGGGACGTTCGCGAACGCCTGCGTGCCGGTCGCGGGGGGAGCGGCCATCGCAATACGGCGGTCGGCCTTCCAACCTTCCTCGCCCTGGAGCCGCCACGAGAGCGAGGCCTTCGCTCCCTCGCCCAGCCCCTCGGCCCCCCACTCCAGTCGGACGTACGGGGCGACGATGGTCTTGCAGGCGAATTCGGGCGTGGCGAGGCTCGCCGCGTCGTCGGTGATGCGGAGCTTCAGGCCGAGTTCGGGCGTGATCCCCTCAACGACGGCCCCCCGGAGCTCCCAGCCGTCGGTGGACGTCAGGGCCTTGGTCGGGAAGTAGTCCATCAGGTAGCCTTCGCCGGCCGTCGAGAAGTACCAGCCGGTCCCGCCGGCCTGCTGGAAGGTCGGGAAGGGCCAGCCTTCGCTGTGGGCCAGGCCGCGGTGTTGCTGCATCGCGACGTAACCCTCGTCGTCGATCCGTCGCGTCAGGAAGGCGTCGCGGTAGTAATCGCGCGCCGCCTGGGCCGAGGGCGGGTTTCCGACCGCCGGCCAGAGCGTGGCGTGAGGCAGCCACGAGTCCCAGAGCGTGCAGTTCGTGGCGGCCCGGCCGTGATGCAGCCGGAACAGCTCCTCGAGCCTCGCCATCGCGGGCTCCTCGCCGGGGACGACGAAGCGGGGGAAGTCGCCCGGGGCGGCGGGGGGCTCGCCGCCGATCGCCGAGGCGATCAGCAGGCCCAGGAAGACCGTCGAGGAGAGGGCGAGGCGGGGAGGTTTCATGGGGAGGGATCCGCGGGGTGGGGGAGGGGGCGGGCCGGCGGCCGGACGTCGAACTCCCCCTATACCACGGCCGATCGGCGCGGTTCCAGGCCCCATCGACGCCCCGCCGGGGTGCAAGCCGGGTTGTCCCCGGTCGCCTCGTCCTGCACAATGGTTCCCTGGCGCCCACGCGCCTCGCGGTGATCCCGTCCCCCGTCAGCTTGCGGACTTTCCATGAAAACCGACGACCTCCGTGAAGCCTATCTCGACTTCTTCGCCTCCAAGGGCTGCGTCCGCAAGCCGAGCGACGTGCTGGCGCCGAACGACCCGACGGTCCTCTTCACGCCGGCCGGGATGAACCAGTTCAAGCGCGAGTTCATGGGGTTGGGGGACTCTTCCTTCAAGCGGGCCACGACCTGCCAGAAGTGCATCCGCACTGGGGACATCGAGAACGTCGGCAAGACCCCGCGGCACATGACGTTCTTCGAGATGCTGGGCAACTTCAGCTTCGGCGACTACTTCAAGCGTGAGGCCATCCACTGGGCCTGGGAGTTCCTCACCAAGCGGCTCGCCATCGACCCGAACCGCCTGACGTTCACCGTCTACCAGGACGACGACGAGGCGTTCGACATCTGGCATAAAGAGGTGGGCGTCGCCGCCGACCGGATCAAGCGGATGGGCGAGGACGACAACTTCTGGCCCGCCGGCGCCCCGACGCAGGGCCCCAACGGCGTCTGCGGCCCCTGCTCCGAGATCTTCTACCACGGCGACGGAATCGAGGAAGTCGAGATCTGGAACCTCGTCTTCACCCAGTTCAACCGCGTCGGCCCCGGCCAGCTCGAACCGCTGCCGAACAAGAACATCGACACCGGCATGGGCCTGGAACGGGCCGCCGCCGCCCTCCAGGGGGCGAAGTCGAATTTCGAGATCGACATCTTCAAGCCGATCGTCGCCGCCGCGGCCGACGCTCTGGGGATCGACTACGCCAAGGTCGAGGGGACCCACGACGGCGTCCGCATCCGACGCGCAGCCGACCACGCCCGCACCCTGACCTTCTGCCTCCACGAGAACATCCGACCCGGCCCCGAGAAGCAGGGCTACGTCGTCCGCCGCCTCCTCCGCCGCGCCGTGCTCGACGCCTACCAGATGGGCCGTCGCGAGCCCTTCCTCTACACCCTTGCCCCGGTGATCGCCGAGGCCATGAGGGGGGGCTATCCCGAGCTGGCGGACAGCGTGCCGCGGATCCAGCACGCCATCCGGGACGAGGAGGAGAAGTTCCTCCGCAACCTGGAGAACGGCATGAGCCTGCTCAACGACGCCTTCCGCAAGACCAAGGCCGCCGGCTCCGACGTGATCTCGGGCGCGGACGCGTTCGACCTGCACTCGACCTACGGCATCCCCGTCGAGGTCACCGAGAGCCTGGCCGCCGACCAGAACTTGCGGGTCGACCAGAAGGGCTTCGAGGCCGCCCGCACGAAGTTCGCCGCCGTCTCCCGAGGGACCACCGAGGCCGCCGACGTCTTCGCCGTCGGCCCGCTCGACTCGCTGAAAGAGGCCTACCACAGGGGGAGCGAGTTCCTGGGCTACGCCGAGACCGAGGCGAAGGCCACGGTCATCGGCATCCTGGAGCAGGGGAGGCTCGCCGAGACCGCCGAGGCGTCCCCGAACGGCCCGCCGATCGCCCTGGTGCTGGACCGGACCCCGTTCTACGGCGAGTCGGGCGGCCAGGTCGGCGACGTGGGGAAGATCCGGGGCGCGGGGTTCTCGTTCCGGGTCGACGACACGAAGAAGGAGAACGACTTCTTCCTGCACCTGGGCCGGGTCGTCGAGGGGACGATCGACGTGGGCGCCGAGGCGACGGCGACGGTCGACCCCGAGCGTCGGCAGGCGATCCGACGCGCCCACTCGGCGACCCACCTGTTGCACAAGGCCCTTCACGAACACCTGGGCAAGCACGCCCAGCAAGCCGGCAGCAAGGTCGAGCCCGACCGGCTCCGATTCGACTTCTCCAACCCCGAGGCCGTCGGCAAGGAGCGGCTCCAGGCGATCGAGAAGACGGTGAACGAGCTGGTGATGACCGGCTCGCCGGTGAACTGGAGCCTGATGCCGATCGCCGAGGCCAAACAACTCGGCGCCATGGCCCTGTTCGGCGAGAAATATCCCGAGGTCGTCCGCGTGGTCCAGATGGGGGACTTCTCGCGCGAGCTTTGCGGCGGCACCCACCTGGACAACGTGGGGCAGGTGGGCCTCTTCAAGATCCTGGGCGAGGAGTCCGTGGCCGCCGGCACCCGGCGGATCATCGCCCTGACGGGCAAGGCCGCCCTCGACTTCGTCCACCAGGAGGAGGAGACGCTGGGGAACCTCTCGGCCAGCCTCCGCGTCCCCGCCTCGCAGGTGAACGACCGCGTCGCGGCGCTCCTGGAGGAGGTCAAGAACCTCAAGAAGCAGGCCGCCCAGCGCAAGCCCGAGGCCGGCCCCAAGGCGACCGTCGACGACCTGCTGGCCTCGGCGCGCGCCGTCGGCGACGACGCGGTGGTCCTCGCCGCCGTCCCCGACGCGTCCGCCGACGAACTCCGAGTGCTGGTCGACGGCCTCCGCCGCAAGCGCGACAAGGGGCTGGCCGTGCTGCTGGCCTCGTCGGGCGAGGGGAAGGTCCAGCTCGTCGCCGGGTTCACGAAGGACCTCGTCGACGCCGGTCGGCACGCCGGGCAGTGGCTCAAGAAGGTGGCCCCGGCCGTGGGCGGCGGCGGCGGCGGACGCCCCGACCTCGCCCAGGCCGGCGGCAAGGACCCCGCGAAGATCCCCGACGCCCTGGAGCTCGCCTGGGCCGTGATCCGCGAGGAAATGGGAGGGGCCTGAGCCCGGAAGATCGCCGCGACCGTCGCGATCGGGACGCCTGGCGCGGGTGACGAATCGTGGGTGCACCCTTGACGCCCGCCCCGGCGTTTGTAGGATGGTATTTTTCCAAGGACTGCGCGTTCCTGCGTGAAGCGTTTTGCGATTCAGGCGTATTTCCCCATGAAGTGTTACCAAGCGAAGACCGGCGAGCTGACGCCTCAATGGTTCACGATCGACGCGGAAGGCCAGGTCGTCGGCCGGCTCGCCGCCCAGATCGCCCCCATCCTCATGGGGAAGCATCGCCCCACCTACACGCCCCACATCGACACCGGCGACTACGTGATCGTCACGAACGTCGAGAAGGTCGTGTTCACGGGCGATAAGTGGCGTCAGAAGAGCTACCAGCGGTACACCGGCCACCCCGGCGGTCAGCGTGAAGAGGCGGCCTGGAAGCTCCTCGAACGCCGCCCCGAGCGCATCCTGGAGCTGGCGATCCAGCGCATGATGCCCAAGAGCAAGCTCGGCCGGCACATGATGGACAAGCTCAAGCTGTACGTCGGCCCGAACCACCCGCACCAGGCCCAGACCCCGGCCCCGCTCGAGGCCTACTCCGGCCGCCCGGCCCCCTCCGGCGCCATCATCGCCCCGCCGCCGGTCGAGAAGGCCCCCAAGGCCGCCCCGGTCGCGACCGAAGCGCCGGCCCCCGCCGAAGCCACGACCGAACCTTCGGCCGAGTGAGCCGAGCCCCCGCCGGAACGAACACGGACGGCCCCAGCGAGCCGGAACCCCCCCGACAGCCAGAGGTTTAGACCACAACCATGTCCGCGACCGCGACCGCACCGAAAACGTATACCTGGGGCACCGGCCGGCGCAAGACCGCGGTCGCCCGGGTTCGCATCGCCGAAGGCACCGGCCAGTTCATCGTCAACGGCCTGGACGCCCGCGAGTACTTCCCCCTGGAAGTCCAGCAGACCGACATCCGCGCCCCGCTCAAGGCCACCGAGATGACCGAGCGCGTCGACGTCTGGGTCAACGTCGTCGGCAGCGGCAAGCCCAGCCAGTCGGGCGCCGTCGTCCAGGGCCTCGCCCGCGCGCTCAAGGAGTTCCGCCCCGACATCGACGAGGCCCTCCGCGCCGGCAACTACCTCACCCGCGACGCCCGTATGGTCGAACGCAAGAAGTACGGCCACAAGAAGGCCCGTAAGAGCTTCCAGTTCTCCAAGCGCTGATCGCAAGAGCCAGAGGGTTCACACGAAAGACCAGCCGGGTTCCCGGGCGTCAGCCTTGGCCCTGGCTGGTCTTTCGTCGTTAGGCCGACCCTCGGAAGGGTGACGATCAAACGATGCCGCCGCACAACGCCCCCTCCTGGAAGTCGCTCTGCAGCGACCTGGAGCCCGACTGCGAGTTCCGGCGGCCGGCGACGGAGGACCAACTCGCCGCAGTCCAGGTCGCCCTCGGGATCCAGGTGCCGGACTCCCTCGGCGATTTCCTTCGTGAAACCGACGGGCTGATCGCCGATTATGGATCCCGCGTCGTCTGGTCGGCGTCGGATATCGCGGCTCGGAACCGTGAGATGCGGAACGACGGGCCTTTCCGCAGGCTCTACATGTCGTTCGAAAGCCTGTTCTTGTTCGGGGACGATTCGGGAGGGGACCGATACGCTTTCGTCATCCAGGCCGACGGCCAGATCCACAGGCGGAAGATCTTCCGCTGGGATCATGAGACGGATTCGCGTTCCTGGTCCGCCGGTCATCTGGAGCATTACCTCGAAAAGCGCCTGAAGGCACGCGAGGACGAACCTTTCTCGTAAGCATCCAGTGCGGACCTCGGGCGATCGGGCTAAGCCGGCCGTAGGGGCGTCACCTCGATGGATCCTCTGTCATCACTCGGCCTCGAAGAACTCTCGCCCCACCAGGTCGAAGCCGTCGTCGCCTGGTGGCGGCGGCTTTCCGAGGCTGATCGAGCGGAACTCTCTTCCACCCTCCCGGTCGAGGGCGGTGGGCATCGGGTGATCGGCGGCTGTTTCGCGCCGAACGACGACACATCCGGCTGGCCGGAGTGGTTCGTCGCCCGTTTCGAAGAGCTGGTGGCCCTCCCGGATCCGGCCTTCTACCAGCCTCCGTACTGGCGTCAATTCTTTATTGGCACCTCACCGCCCTGCAATCTGCGCTGGTCTGCGACGAGGCCGTCAACATGAGCGCTTCGCTCTGGTCCATTCGGCGGCTCGACCCGATCGACGACGCGACGGTGGGCCGGCTCGCCGACCTGCTCATCGACTGCGTCGAAGGCGGGGCCTCGGTCGGTTTCATGCTCCCGCTCACGCGCGAGCGGGCCGAGGCCTTCTGGCGTCGCGTGGCGCGCGAAGCGGCCTCGGGCGGCCGGATCGTCCTTGCTGCCGAGGATGCGCAGGGCCTCTGCGGCACCGTGCAGTTGATCGTCGACCTCCCCGAGAACCAGCCCCACCGCGCCGACCTGGCGAAGATGCTGGTGCCGCGCCGGGCCCGCCGCAGGGGCGTCGGCGAGGCCCTGATGCGTGCCGCCGAGGACGCCGCCCGCGCGTGCGGCAAGATGCTCCTGGTCCTCGACGCCGTCACCGACGGCGACGCCGCCCGGCTCTACGAACGCCTGGGTTGGGTCCGCGTCGGCGACGTCCCCGGCTTCGCGCTCATGCCCGACGGCTCACCTTGCAGCACGACGTATTACTACCGCGACCTCGGCCGCTGAGTGCCGTAAGCGAAGCGGTCTTCCTCCGTTGCGATCGTCTCGCTCAATTCTTAATCTCACGGCCCAGAGACGGTCGCCGTCTCTTTTCCAGCCATCAGGGAGCGGACCGTCATGGACGAGGCTATGGATCTCGAGGAGCTGATCAAGGCGGGTGTCGCTGAGCTACAGATGAAGACCCGATCCCATCGCGATGGCTGGGGGTTCGGCAAGTTCGAGCGATGGTGCATGGACACCCAGAAAGGTGAGCTGCGCTTCACCAACAAAGACGGATTCACCGCCACCTGCCCCGCGCAAGCGATAGGCACTTACAACCGCGACGACGGCGGTTGGCTGTGGGCCTGGGCGAACCCCTCTTTGCCCGACGACCTCAAACGCGACGTGTTCAAGGTCAAGGCTTATGGAGAGGAGCGAGGCCTCCCCCTCCTGACCGAGCCCAGGCTCAACCTCGGCGACGAGGCCCGCGCCTGGGAACTTGCCGCCCTCGCGGTCAAGCTGAACGAGGCGCAGGGAGCCTACCGCTGCCTGCTCGGCTCGACGGCGTTCTTCGTCTCGTTCGGCGAGGTCCGGCTGTCGAAGGCCCCCGGCGAGTCGCCGAATAGCTCGACGGGGATCCTGAATCACCCCATTGTTCGGATGTTCGCCTGGGGAGGTCTCGGGGCCGCTTGCGGCGAGGGCCTCGGCTTCGCATTAATCATCGGTCATGGTCCGGCGGCCGATCCGGCTCAGCTGGACGATCCTTTGCAGTTTGAATGGTATATGCCTTTGTTCCTCGTGCTGCTCTTTCTTCAACCGCTCGCGGGCCTAGTCATTGGTGCGAGGATCGGCCTGGCCTATCGTGATCGATGGACCAGGCGCATCCTCTTCGGCGGCCCTCTATGCGGAGCCTTGCTGGCGATCGGCGCGACCTGGCTCCTGAGGAAAGCCTTGCTCGATCCTTACAACGATTCTTTAAAGCTCGGTATGTTCGGACAAGTTGTCGGAGCCGTCCTGGGATGTGTGGCGGCTTGCCTCATCGACGAATCGAGACTGGTTTCCTCGGCTGCGGTCGTGAAAAGTTCGGAAGGTGTGTCGTGATCTGTAGACCGGGCCGCCGAGCGTCCTCGACGAGGTCCGGGTGCGCGGCCCGGTCGGCAATTGGATCAAGCGTGGGGCTCGTGACCGTCGAGCCACACGCCTGAAACCCGGCTCAGATCCGCAGGTGCTGGGCGATGATGTTGCGCTGGATGTCGTTGGTGCCGGAGAAGAGGACGCCGCCGGTGCTGTCGCGGACGTCGCGTTCGAGGCCGGCCTCGACGGTGTAGCCCTGGGCGCCGAAGATCCGGACGGCGTCGAAGCTGTTCTGGGCGAAGCACTCGGAGACGTGGAGCTTGGCCATCGAGGCGGCGATGGTCGCGTCCTTGGCCTGGTTCTTCATCCAGGCGTAGCGGTAGACCATGTACCGGCTGGTCTCCACCCGGGTCATCATGTCGACGATCCGGTTCGAGACCGACTGGAACTTGCCGATCGACTGCCCGAACTGCTTGCGCTGGCGGGCCCGCTGGATGCAGCGGTCGACCTGACGCTGCATCGTGCCGACGACGCTGGCGAGGATCGCCCCTCGCTCCCATTCGAGGGCCTGGTTGAAGATCCGCGAGCCTCGTCCTTCGCGGCCGAGCAGGCTCTCGGCGGGCAGCTCGCAGTTCTCGAAGACCAGCTCGCCCATCGGGGCGGTCCGCATCCCCAGCTTGTCGATCTCGCGGACGACATGGAAGCCGGGCGTGTCGCGGTCGATGAGGAACGCGGTGATGCCCAGCACCCCCTTGGTCGGGTCGGTGGTGGCGAAGATCAGGAAGACGTCGGCGACGGGGCCGCCGGTGATCCAGACCTTGCGGCCGTTGAGGACCCAGGCGTCCCCCTTGCGCTCGGCGCGGGTGGTCATGCTGAAGATGTCCGAGCCGGCCTCGGGCTCGCTGGCGCCGTTGGCGCCGAAGGAGCGGCCGTCGCAGAGGCCCGGCAGGTACTTCCGCTTCTGGGCCTCGTCGCCGAACATCAGGATCGGCATCGTGATGGTCCAGAGCGAGGCGTTCAGGGCGAAGAGGAGCCCCGTGTCCACGCAGGCGTAGCCCAGGCCCTCCATCGCGGCGACGGTGGTGGCGATCTCCTCGCCCTGGCCGCCGTACTCCTTCGGCACGGGGAGCCCGGCGGCGCCGAAACGGGCGCAGCGCTCGTACCCTTCGCGCCAGAACTCGCCGCGTTGGTCACGCCCGAGGGCGTCCGGGTCGACGAGTTCCTCGCGGGCGAACGTGACGGCCGCGTCGTACCACTTCCGCTGCTCGGCCGAGTATCCGAAGTCCATGGCTCCGACCTCCTTGTCTTCCTTCACGTCCCTCGAAACGCCGGCTCGGCTTCCGCCGCGACGCCGGGGCGGAGTGGGACGAGTCTCGATCCGAGTTCAGGCGGTGACGACATCGCGCCGAACGCTGCGGCGACCGGCGTCCGTCGCCGTATCCTCGGGCGGGGCGATCTCGCCGGCGAACCGGGGATCGGCGTCCAGGTAGCGACGCTCCCGGATGATCCAGGCAGCCAGGAACCGCCCCAGTTGCGCCAGGCAGCCCCCGCCCGCGTATTCCCGCAACTGGGCCGCAAGCTCGGGGAGCCACCCCGCCAGATGATGGCCGAAGAACTCGAGTTGGGCAAGGTCACAACCGCGGACCGCCTTCTCGTCCACCGCCCCCAGGCAGGCCATCCGACGCTGGAAACGGGAGCGGGCGATCAACCAGGCCATGAATCCCAGCTCCCTCGCCGCGTGGTCCGGCCGCGAAGGTTCCCAATCGTGCTCGGGGGCGTCGGCCGCGTCGTACTCCCGCGACAACTCCTCCACTACCCGGTCGGGCCGCCGCCTCATCCAGGCGGACTTGTGGTCCATCTCCAGGGGCGAGTGCGAGTTCCGCCGCGACCTCACGAAGAAACGGTCGTAGTCGGCTTTCAGGTGGTTCAACGGCTGGCACAATTCCACCATCAACGACCGCAGATCCAGGTCGTCCGCGTCGGCCTCGTCGTCCCGGAGGGCGTCGACCGCGGCCACGTCGAGGGCCTGCTCATTCGGGTTCGTCGCCCGGCCCCAGGTCCCGGCGTCGGGGTGGGCCAGGATGGCCGACAGGAACTCATAGACGCGTTCACGTCGGGCGTCGGCGACGTCGGCGTCTGAACGGCATTCATCGCACATCGGAAGTCTCTCCCCGTCGCGACGGCGCCGAACCGGAAGGGATTTCGTCGGCGAGAGCGGCCGTCGGCGGCCGAATTACACGGCTGAGTATGATTCCAGTTTATTCTGTCGAAACAGAAATTCAAAAGGAATCTCGAACGGCCCGACGCTTTCTCGGCCGCCTGAAGCGGGCCGTCGATCCGAACCCCTGCGCGGCGGGGGGCGGGGCGTATAGAATGAGAGGGATCGAGAACGAGGCTCGGGCGGCCGAGCGAGACGGACCTGGCGAGGGATCAAGCGGATGGCGGACGCGGTCGTGTCGGGTGTTGGGGCGGGGCTGGACGTGGAGCGGGTGCGGGCCGACTTCCCGCCGCTGGGCGAGGAGGTGCGCCCGGGCGTCTCCCTGCGCTATTTCGACTCGGCGGCCACGGCCTTGAAACCGAGGTCGGTCATCGAGGCGGTCCGCGAATGCATGGCCGAATACCCGGCGAACGTCCATCGCGGGCTGCACGTCCTCAGCGAGCGCGCCACCGAGGCCTTCGAAGGGGCCAGGATGAAGGTCGCCGCGTATCTCGGCGTGGACGATCCGGCCCAGTTGATCTTCACCCGGGGGACGACCGAGGCGATCAACCTCGTCGCCCGCTCGTGGGGCAAGCTTTCCCTGCGGCCCGGCGACGCGATCGTGGTCAGCGAGCTGGAGCACCACGCGAACCTCGTCCCCTGGCAGATGATCGCGCGGGAGACCGGCGCCGAGTTGCGCTACGTCGAGCTGACCGAGGAGCTGGAGTACGACCTCGACGCCTTCGACCGGCTTTTCGACGACGGGCGAGTCCGCATGGTCGCGACCACCGGCATGTCGAACGTCACGGGAATCCGGCCGCCGATCGAGGAGATCGTCCGGCGCTCGCGCGAGCGGGGGGCCCGGGTTCTGATCGACGCGGCGCAAAGCCTGGCCCATGAGCGGCTCGACGTGGCCGGGCTCGGCGTGGACTTCGCAGCGTTCTCCGCCCACAAGGTCTTCGGGCCGACCGGGGTCGGCGTGCTCTACGGCCGTCGCGAGCACCTGGAGGCCATGGAGCCGGTCCTGGGCGGCGGCAACATGGTGCTGCGGGTCGAACGCCACCGCGCCGTGTGGAACGAGCTGCCCGACAAGTTCGAGGCCGGCACGCCCCCCATCGCCGAGGCGATCGGCCTGGGCGCGGCGGTGGATTATCTCGAAGGGCTCGACCACCAGGCCGTCGCCCGGCACGAGCGGGCGCTGATCGAGCACGCCCATCAGGTCCTGGGGGCGGTCGAGGGCTTCCGGATCCTGGGCCCGCGGTCGACGGCGGGCAAGGGGCCGATCGTCGGCTTCACCCTGGATGGGACCCACCCGCACGACCTCTCGCATCTCCTGGATCGCTCCGGGGTCGCCATCCGCGCGGGGCACCATTGCGCGATGCCGCTGCACGCCCGCCTGGGGATTCCGGCCTCTGCGCGGGCCAGCTTCGCCCTGTACAATACGACCGAGGAGATCGACCACCTCGCCGGCGCGCTCGGGTCCATCAAGGGCCTGCTCCGCCGTCGCTGAAACAGGCCGACCCTTCGCCCGTCCCGCCCGCCGCCAAGGAACCGATATGGACGACCCGCTGTATCGTGAAGAGATCCTCGACCACTACTATTCTTCCCCATACCGGGGCCGGATCGAGCGCCCCGACTGCGTCTGCGACCTGGAGAATCCGTTCTGCGGCGACCAGATCCACGTCGAGCTGACGGTGGGGGACGACGATCGCATCAAGGAGATCCGGTTCGACGGCAAGGGCTGCGTCATCAGCCAGGCGTCGACGTCGGTGCTGGCCGAGCACCTGGAAGGCGCGAGCGTCGAGGAAGCCCTGAAGCTCGGCCCCGCCGACGTCGTCAAGCTCCTCGGCATGCCCCTCACCCCCACTCGCATGAAGTGCGGCCTGCTCGGCTGGAAGGCCATCCAGCAAGCGCTCAAGCCGAGGGGGGCCGCGACGGTCTGACGCCGGCCAGGTCCCTCCCGACGACCCCCCCCTCCTCGGCCCCCGACGCGTTCTCTCGAGCGATGTCGGGAAGAGTTCCCACCCCTGAGCAATGGCGTTCTCCGCCGCCCGGAATCCCCGACCGGGCGGCCGACCCGCCGTACGCCGACGACGACCCTCGCCGCGCCGCGATGGTCGCTCCTCTTCCGAATGGGCGAGTCCGTTGTCCCGCAGGAGCTTCCGTCTCGCTCCCCGGGCGCGAATTGGGAAGATCCCGCGGTTCCGCGGTCGAATGGCACGTCGATTGCGATTTCCCTATCCCGACCGCCAGGGCCGACGCGTCGAGCGACGTCGAGACGGCTCCTGGCAGGATCGGACCGCGATCGCCCCGCGATCAAGGCCCGAGACTTCGGGAACCAAGGAAATCGGGCCGCCCTCGTCACAGCCGGCCCGGCACACCAATCAAGGGGAAACGAATCATGGCCGCCAACCTCCAGAGCCTTCAGGGTCAGTGGAACCAGATCAAGGGCGATGTCAAGAAGAAGTGGGGCCAGCTCACCGACGACGACCTTCGCTGGACCAACGGCAACGTCGATCAGCTCATCGGTCGCATCCAGGAGCGGACCGGCGAGAAGCGTGACCAGATCGAGAAGTACTTCGACGGCCTCCTGAGCGAAGGTTCCTCGGTGCTCTCGAACGCCGTCGAGTCGGTCGGCCAGGCCGCGAATCAGGCCACGAATCGGATCCGCGAAGGCTACTCCCAGATCAGCGACCAGGCCGGCCAGCAGTTCGGCCACGCCCGCGAGATCGCCGGCGAGCAGCTCGGCCACGCCCGCGAGATGGTGGTCCGCAACCCCGTCCAGTGGGTCGCCGCGGCCTTCGGCATCGGCTTCCTGGCCGGCATGATCGCCGGCTACACCAGCAGCGCCGCCTCGCAGCCGCAGACGCGCCGCTTCTTCTGATCGGTCGAGACGACGGCCGGCCGACCCGCCCGTGACTCCCCTCACGGGCGGCGCACCGGCGTTCTTCCCACCAAATCATGAAAAGGAGGCCCGCTCATGTTGCGCCTCGCGATCCTCTTCGCGATCATCTCGATGCTGGCCGCGGCTTTCGGCTTCTACGGCGTGAGCGACGCTTCCGCCGGGATCGCCAAGTTCATGGCCCTGGTCTTCGCGGTCATGTTCATCGTGACCCTGATCCTCGGCGTGACGGCCGCGCGCAAGGTCGCTACCTAGTCGCGCCCGCCTTCGTCGCGGTCTCGTTCAAGCAAGCAAGACGGCCGGCCTTCGGGTCGGCCGTCTTGCTGCGCGCTCAGGGCGATTCCCGCTCCAGGCGGTCGAGGTCGCACCACGGGCCGCGGGTCCGGAAGGTGGGGGCCGGCAGCTTCCGGGCGAGCTCCAGCGCCTGTCCCTCGTCGATCGCATTGCGGCGACGCCCCACGCCTCGGAAGACCTTCAGCCCGCGCTGGAGGGCGATGATCTCGCGACGAGTGCGGCCCTGCGGGCTGTCGGGCCAGAGGTCGGGATGCTCTTCGAAGTCGAAGAAGTGCGGGATCAGCCGGGTCATGTAGGCCCAGTAGTCCGGGTTGTCGGTCTGGACGACGAAGAGACCTCCGGGCTTCAAGGCGCGATGGACGTCGACGGCGAACCGAGGCGTGACCAGCCGCCGATGCGCCTGGCGGGCGTCGTGATAGGGCTGAGGGTGGTAGAGGTGGACCTCGTTCGCCGAAGCGTCCCCGACGTAACGGGCGACGAACGTCTCGGCGTCCTTGACCGCGAACCGGACGTTGGCGAGGCCTCGTTGATTTCCCCGGCGGGTGGCGTAGCGGATCACCACGGGGAGGACGTCGATCGCGAAGTGGTCGACCTCAGGCCGGGCCAGCGCGCTGAGGAGCGTCGAACGGCCGTTCCCGCATCCCAGGTCCAGCATGAGCGGGGCCTCGCGGCCGAAGATCGACCCGAAGTCGAGCGGGCCCGCCTCGGGGAGCCGCTTCACGGCCGTGCGCGCCCATTCCTCCTGGGGGAGGATCCGCCCCGGGATGGGGACCCCGAACTCCTGCTCGACCTCGTCCGACTGCATCCGCCGAAGCCCTCGCCGATCAATACTCGGGGTCGCCGAGGCCGGAGTCGTCGTCCGGGACGGCCTCGACTTCGATCTCCAGGTTCATCCGCCAGCCGATCTCCTCGATCCCGGCGGTCCAGGCGTCGTCGACGTCGGGCGGGACCAGGACGAGGGCCCGCATGGCGAAGAGGGGCGAGCCGCTGGTGGGCGCCGGGGCGGACTCGGAGTCCATCTCCTCGATGCTGATCCCGTGCCCGGCGAGCAGCCGGGCGACCTCGTGGATGATCCCCTCGTGATCGGCCCCGTCGACGGCGATCCGGTAGGGAGACCAGCCGACGTGCGACTGCGAAGCCTCGCCGTCGGCCGCCGTGACCGTCACCTTGTAGCCCTTGGCCGCCAGCCCCTCGAAATCGCCCTCGAGGCCCTCGCCCCGGCCTTCGGGGAGCGCGACGAGCATCAGCACGGCGAACTCGCCGCCGAGCCTCGCCATGCGGCTGGTCTCGACGTTGCCGCCGCGGGCGAGGACCAGCCGGGTCACCTCCTCGACGATCCCGATCCGGTCGGGCCCGGTCAGCGTCAGCACGTAATTCTGGGACATGGCAAGCTCCCGCGGCCGAATCGCTCCCTGCGGCCGCCCCGGTCGTTCCGACACCGCCGCACGTCGCGGACGCCTGCGAGCCTAGCGACGACGAAGCCGGGTCGCAAGCCTCGATCGGGCCCGAGAAGGTTGGCCGATCGACTCCTCGGCCTCCCCTGCGGGGTTGAGGTTCGCGGGGCCCGGCGGTACGTTACCCTGTTCCCGATTACTCGACCGCGAGACTTCAAGACAGGACTCCCAAGCGTGGCCAGACCGAGCGTCTTCTTCGACGTCACCATCGACGGCAAGCCTGCCGGCCGCATCACCATGGAACTCTTCGACGACGTGGCGCCGAAGACCGCCGAGAACTTCCGCGCCCTCTGCACCCACGAGAAGGGCTTCGGCTACAAGGGCTCGTCGTTCCACCGGGTGATCCCCCAGTTCATGCTCCAGGGGGGCGACTTCACCAACCACAACGGCACCGGCGGCAAGTCGATCTACGGCGCCAAGTTCGCCGACGAGAACTTCCAGCTCAAGCACGACCGGCCGTTCCTGCTGTCGATGGCCAACGCCGGCCCGAACACCAACGGCTCGCAGTTCTTCATCACGACGGTCCCGACCGCGTGGCTGGACGGCAAGCACGTCGTCTTCGGCGAGGTGAAGGAGGGATCCGACGTCGTCAAGGCCATCGAGGCCCTCGGTTCCTCCAGCGGCCGGCCGTCGGCGAAGATCGTCGTCGAGGATTGCGGCCAGCTCTGATCGCCCCCCCGGACGAGTCGAAGGGCCGCGACGTCCGTCACGGCTTCTTCGCCTCGGGGTCCGCCAGGATCGTCACCCAGGGGCGGTCGGTCTCGGCCTCGAACTCGGCGAGCTTGGCGAGGGCGGGCCGGGGGGCCAGGCCGTCGGCGGAACGGGCGACGACTCGGAAAGGGCCGGAGCGGGCGGAAGCTTCGGCCCGGAGTTCGATCGTCACCACTTTCGCGGAGGCGTCGGCCGGATGCGAGACCACCGTGGTCGCCGCGACTCCCTCCGGCAGGTCCTCGGCCGTCACCTCGATCGGCGCGACGTGGCCGTCCTTGCGGTCGACGGCCACGACGACCTGGGTCGTCGCCCCTGGGGTCATGGTGAAGGCGTCGGCCGCCAGCGACGGCCGGAAGTCGGGCTCCGGCGCGATCACGCCCAGCAGATAGGCGTGGCGCGGCCCTCCCCGACCGTTGAGGTCGCGGACCACCACGCGGAAGTCGCCGTCCGCCGGCGGCGCGAAGGCGACCTCGGGGTCGTTCAGGTTGCCCGAGTCGTCGACCTCGGCCAGGGTCTTGCCGTCGGCGTCGAGGACCTGGAGGACCGCGTCCAGCGGCAGGCCGAATGACCGACACTCCAGCCGGAACCGGCGCGCGTCCCCCTTCTTCAGCGTGATGCGATAAGCGTCGCGATCGCCCGGCGGGTCGATCGTCCCGCTGACCGAACCTCGATCCGGCAGAGCCTGGGGCGTGGCCGGGTCGTTTGGCTCGACCTCGACGATCGCCGGGCCGGCGACGCGACGGACCTCGGCGTCCCCCGCCAGGGACGGGTGCGTGAGCAAGATCCGGTCGGACTGATCGCCGGCGGGGATCTCCAGCACCGAGTCGGTCTCGGCGATGTTCGGGCCGACCGCGCGGATCGCCGTGGCACTCTCGGCCGAGACGGCGAGTGGGAAGGCGTTCTCGATGAAGCCGCCGGTCGTGAGGGTCAGCCGGTAGGTGTACGCGTCGCCCCCGGCGAACCGGATGGTGCTGTCGGGCGTCGCCGGGAAGGCGAAAAGGCGGACGGTGTAGACACCCGGGGCGGGGGCCTCGAAGACGATGCGAGGGTCGCGACCCACGGCGTCGTCGTTCTGCGCGAGCACGAATCCGTCGGCCGAGACGACCTGCAGCACGGCGTCCATCGGCGAGCCCAGCCGGCGGTTGGCCTCCAGGTCGGCCGCGAGGACCTGCCCCTTCTCCAGGGTGACGGAGAAGCCGTCCACGTCGCCCCGCTTCGCCAGCTTGCCGTTCACCGTGACCCGGGAGCCTTCGATCGGCTGCGGCTGGCGCGGGTCGTCGTTCGGCTCCGCCTCGGCGACTTCCGGGAGAGTGCCGATGAGGAACGGCCGGGGGCTCGACGCCCCCTCCTCGTCGTGGACCCTCACCCAGCGAAGTCCCGGCGCGGCGTCGGCGGCGACCTCGATCGTCAGCTTCCCCTTCTCGTCTCCGGGCTTGATCGCGAGCCCCTCGCCGTCGACCCAGCACTGGACCGGCCAGTGGTCGAACGTGCCGGAGATCGTCACGGCCTGGGACTGGCCGCGCGCGGCGCCGGCCGGGAAGAAGCCGGTCAGCGTGGGAGGCTTGGCCGAGGTCGCCGGGCCGGCGACGACGAGCGTGAGCGTGAGCAGCGAGGCGGCGAAGGACCGTCGCCTCATCCCATCAGCTCCCGGATCGGCGTCGGGTCGCTGACGAGGTAGGTGGGCCGGCCGCTGGGGGTGTGGAGGATCTTGCCGGGGTCGATACCCAGCTTGGTGTAGACCGTGGCCGCGAGGTTCTCGGGCGAGAGCACGCGCTCGCTGGCCGCGTAGCCCCGGGCGTCGGTCGCGCCGACGACCTGCCCCCCCGGCGTGCCGCAGCCGGCCACCAGGACCGACATGGCGTTCGACCAGTGGTCGCGGCCCGCGTCCTTGTTGATCTTGGGCGTCCGACCGAACTCGCCGAGCGCGAGGACCAGGGTCGATTCCAGCAGGCCCCGCTGGTCGAGGTCCTGGATGAGCGCGGCGATCGAGCCCTCGAAGGAGGGCATCCGCTTCTCGAAGCCGTCGAAGAGGGAGACGTGGTGGTCCCAGCCCCCTTCGTTCAGGGTGACGAACGGGACGCCGGCCTCGACCAGACGGCGGGCGAGCAGGCAGCGCTGGCCGAACGAGTTGCGGCCGTAGCGATCGCGGAGGCGGTCGTCTTCGAGCGACAGGTCGAAGGCCCGCTGGGCCTGCCGCGAGCCCATCAGCTCGTAGCCCTGCTCGTAGTATTCGTCGAGGGCCAGGGCGGGGTCGCCGGCGGACTTGTCGGCGAATCGCTTGAAGTGGTCGAGCCGGTCGCGGAGGCTGCGGCGGCCGTCGGCCCGCGGCGAGGCGATGTCGCGCGGCGGCGCGACGTCGCGCACCCGGAACTTCGCCGAGTTGGGGTCGTCGGGGACGACGAACGGGGCGTACTTGGCGCCCAGGAAGTTCGGCCCGCCCGAGCGGAGCATGCTGGGGATCGAGAAATAGGCGGGCAGCCCCCCCTCGGCCCCGCGCTCATGGGCGGCGACGGCGCCCATGCTGGGGTGGAAGCTCACGAAGGCCCCGCAGCCGACGGGGATGCGCGGCGGCGCCCCCGTGATCATGTAATGGTTGCCCGCACCGTGGTTCCCCTGGTCGTGACGGATCGACCGGACGATCGTGAGCTTGTCGGCGATCGCCGCAAGCCGCTTCATCGGCTCGGAGAAGCGGACGCCGGGGACGGAGGTCGCGATCGCGTCGAACTTGCCGCGGATCTCGGCGGGGGCCTCGGGCTTGGGGTCGAAGGTCTCGTAGTGGCTGGGGCCGCCGTCCATCCAGATGAGGATGCAACTCGTCGGCCTCGCGCCCGGGATCGCAGCCTGCCCGCGGACGCGCAGGGCGTCGACCAGGCCGCCGCCGATCAGGGCGCCCAGGCCCAGGCGGAGGCAGTCGCGCCGGGTCGTCGATTCGCAGTTCCTGGAGATGGCCATCGGTCTCGCCTCGTTCAGGTGGGAGGGCGGCGCCCGGCGGGCGTGGCGGGGGGAGGGTCAGTCCTTGAAGACGAACTCGGGGACGTTCAGCAGGGCCCAGAGGATGTCCTCGACGACGGCCCGGCGGTCGGCCCCGGGCTCCTGGAAGAGCGACTCGCCGACGGTTCGCTCCTCGTCGGTGGGGAGTCGGCTGTAGGCGAGGAGGTACAGCTCCTCGACGATCGCCCGGGGGGACTTGTCCCCCTTGGCGAGCGCGGCGGCCTGGCCCTCGTCGGACGCGAGTTTCTCGTGGACCCCGGGGGCGTTCATCAGGTGGAGGGCCTGGACGACGGCCGTGTCGCTGGTGCGCTCGCAGGGCGGGTCCTGGTTCGGGTCGGGCCGGCCGAAGGTGTCGAGGAACAGCGAGGGGACCCGGTTGGTCCAGATGTTGACGGCGCGGCTGCGCGGGGGGGCGGCGTCGAAGTCGTCGGGGACGCCGGTCGCGTCGCTGATCGCGTCCAGCAGCGTCTCGGCCCGGAGCCGCTGGCGGTAGTGCCGGGAGTAGTTGCGGGTGTCCGCGATGTTCCGGTCGTTGGGCTCGGAGCTGAGTGCGTAGGCCGACGACGCCATGATGGTCCGGACCAGGTGCTTCACGTCATAACCGTGATCCCGGAAGTCCACGGCCAGGGCGTCGAGCAGGGGGCCGTTGCTGGGAGGGTTGGTGGCGCGAAGGTCGTCCACCGGATCGACGATCCCCGGCCCCATCAGGTCGGCCCACACGCGGTTGGCCATCACCTGGGCGAAATATGGATTGTCGGCCGCGGTCATCCAGCGGGCGAGCGCCTCGCGGGGGTCGGCCTCGGGATCGACGTCGGGCGGCAGGGAGCCGAACAGGGGCTTGGGGGGCAGGGCCTCGCCGGTCAGCGGGTGCTCGACCGAGCCTTTCTTGCCGCTGAAGACGACCTCCTCGCTCCCGGAGATCGGCGGCGAGAGTCCGGTCCCCTTGCGATCCACGCGGGCGAAGAAGGCCGCGAACTCGTAGAACTGCTCCTGGCCCCACGACTCGAACGGGTGGTGATGGCACTTGGCGCAATCCAGGCGGATGCCCAGGAACAGCTGGCTGACGACTGGCGCGATCTCGATCGGCTCGCGGTGGTCGCGGAAAATCGTCGCCGGGCCCTGCTCGAACGTGCTGCCGCGCGCGGTGACGATCTCGCGGACGAACTGGTCGTAGGGCAGGTTCCGCCGGAAGGCGTCGCGGATCCAGCCGTCGAGGTTGAAGACCGCCTTGATGCCCACGCGGTAGGGATTCGGCCGCAGCAGGTCCATCCACTTGTTCGCCCAGTGCTCAGCGTACTCGGGCCGTTCCAGGAGCCGATCGACGAGCCGGGCCCGCTTGTCCGGGGCCGAATCGTCGAGGAACGCGCGGGCCTCGTCCGGCGTCGGCAAGCGGCCGATCACGTCGAGGTAGGCGCGGCGCAGGTAGGTGGCGTCGCCCGCCGGGGCGGAGGGAGTCAGGCCGAGCTTCTTGAGCTTGGCCCAGACGTGGTCGTCGATGAAGTTGGACCGGGGGAGGGCGTCGTACAGCGCGGCGTCGACCTCGCCCGGCAGGGGGATCGAGACGTCGCAGTTGGCGAACAGCCCTTCGTAGCGGGCCGAGATCGTCGCCTCGCCGGCGATCGGGCCGGCCTTCACGCGGCCCTCGGCGTCGACCGCGACCAGGGTGGACTCGCTGGAGCCGTAGGCGGCCAAATGGGTGACGTCCTGGGTCGACCCGTCCGAGAAATGGGCTGCGACGCGGAGGTCGAACGCCTCCTCGCGGCCCAGCGTCCGCTCGGCCGGCTCGACGACGACCCGCTCCAGCTTCGGCGCGTCGGCCGGGGTCCGGGGGAGGCCGTCGGCGATCCAGCGACGGAGCGTCTCGTAGAACGGGCCGTCGGGCTCGATCCGCCTCCCGCCGCCGTGGGGCAGCTCGGCCGTGGCCTTCTGGAGGAACAGGCTCTGGTCCGGGATCGACGGCAGGACGCGGCGGCCCCCGGCCTCGCGGGCGATGGCCATGTGGTCGAACGTCGGGTCGAAGCCCAGCAGCGAGAGCTTGAAACCGTTCTGGCCGCTGGCCTTGCCGTGACAGGCGCCCGCGTTGCAGCCCGCCCGCGTCAGGATCGGTTCGACGTCCTTCTCGAACGTGACCGGGGCCGCGGGCTCGGCGCCCGAGGTCAGGGGGGCCGCGAGGGTCAGGACTCCCAGGAAGATAACCAGGCCGGAGGGGGTCGCACGCATCCTGGTCGCCTCGGTCTCATGAAATCTCCATCCCGCCACAGGCTGAACTTAACCGATTCGACTTCCTGCTTCAACAATTATTTGACATGCGTCAGGGGGGGCGGCTCCTCGGGCCTGGACGCCGCCCCCGCGCCGGGGATCAGCGTCGTTTCGGCTGGGCCAGGTCGCGGCCGATGCCCTCGAGGGCTTTCAGGGCGTCGCGGCCGAGGGAACCGCTCGGGGCGTTCGGGTCGCGACCGCCGGCGGCGGACGGGGGGAGGACCCGGTCGATCAATCGGTTCGCCTCGGCCTGGACCCCGCGACGGACCATGGAGCGGGCGGCCTCCTTGAGCGCGACTCGGAGGCCGTTGCGGTCGATGGTCGGGTTCGAGATCGTGCCGCCGATCGGCAGCGTGATGTCGGTCCCCGCCACGAACTCGCGGGCGACGGCGTTGCCGCCGAGCATCTGGGGCGTGATCGGCACGGTGGCCCGCATCGCCAGGGTCTTGTCGAAGCCGACCGAGCCGTCGAGCTTCGCCGTCAGGTCGTCGCCCAGCGGGAACGTCAGGCCGCTCTGCCGGACGCGGCCGTCGGCGATCTGCAGCTGCAGCGGCTGTTGCAGCGTCAATTTACGCTCGGGCCGGCCGGTCAGCGCGAGCAACTCGGAGCCGAACGGTCCGGGCTGGAAGACGACGTCCTGGAAGACGAGCTGGCCGTCGACGCGCAGGGCCCCGTCTCCCATCAGCGGGATCGCCGCGCCGGCGACCGTGAGCGAGACCTGGCCCGAGACGTTGCTGGACTTGGCGAGCACCGGAGCGATGTACGAGAGCACGTCGTCCGAGACGGCCTTGTTGATCGCCGCCCCCTCGATCCGCGTCCCCTCGGCCATCCGGAGCCAGAGCGCGTCCGGGTCGTCCACCATCAGGTCGGCGGCGATCTCCATCCGGCCGCCGTTGAGCGTGGTCGCGATCGGGTCGAACGCGGCCCGGCCGCCCCCCATGCGCAGGACCAGGGGCGTCGGGCCGACCTCCATGCCGAACGCCCGGGCCGACGCGAGGTCGACCTCCAGCACCCCTTCCATCCCCTTGAGGATCTGCGAGGTCGAGCCCGCCGCGAGCGACCCCTTCAGGTGGAACGGCTTCACGGTCGCGCGGACCTGGGCCCCGGGCTCGACGGCGGCGGCCAGGATCGGGTCGAGCGTCTCCCAACGCGGCTCCAGGACGGCGCTGACGTCGGCGATCCGGTTGGCGCCGAATTCGGCGATCGTCCCCGTCCCGGCCAGGCGCGCATGAGCCGTGGACAGGTCGAAACTCGTCAGCGAAACGTGGTCGCCGGACGGCGTATAAGTCCCGTCGAGCGTCAGCGTGACGGGGCCGCGGGGGGTCGTCATGATCAGGTCGGGCGAGGTCGCATAGCCTTTGAAATCGAGGCGGCCGTCCTGATGGCGGGCGAGCGTCGCCCTTCCCGACCAGGCGCCGCCTAAACCTTTCGGGGCGGCCTGCATCCAGTAGGCGAGTGCTCCGTCGAGCGCGGCGAGGTCGCCGCGGAGCACTCCGTCGAAGCCCATCGGCGCGTCGGGCTTGCCGAGGCCGCTCAGCATGAACCCCTCGGGACCGACGGCGAGGCCCTGGGAAGGCTGGGCCCCCACGGGTATCAGGACCAGTCGTCCGGCGGCCGGGTCGTACTCGCCTTTCGCATGCAGGGCGATCACTGCCGAGGCCGCCTGAGGGTCGGTGGGCGTGGCGGTCGCCTGGACGTCGTCGAGCTGGTAGACCCGGCCCGCCCGGCGCAGGGCGACCTTCGCCGAGACGACGGCCGGCGCGGGCGCCGTGACCGGGGTCGAGCCTTCGAGGGTGAACGTGGCGTCGCCGGCGGGCTCCTTCACCAGGACGCTCAACTTCGTCGCGCCGGCGTCCACTGCCAGCCGCACGGCGTCCCAGGCGGTCGGCAGGCCGTTCGCGCCGCGAGGGCCGTTGGAGGCACCGTCGACGCGGGCGTGGTCCCGTTCGATCGGATCTTCGGTGAAGCCCTCGACCCGGAGGCCGTCGAACTCGGCCGCGAGCCGGGCCTTGAACCGGCCGCCGTCGGGGCGATAGTCCGCGGCCAATCTCCCCTTGCCGGCGAACTTCACGGCGCCCAGGTCGATCAGCTCGCGGGCCTGGGCGTCGACGGCGGCGAGGTCCACCACGCCCGACAACTTCACCCCGCTGTCCAGGTCGCCCGTGGCCTTCGCGTCGACGCCCGCCGCCTTCACGGCGAAGGACTCGACGGCGATCGTCGCCCCATCGCGGACCAGGGCCGCCGTGAGCGTCGCGGGCTTCTGGAGGGTCAGGGCCCGACCGTTTTCGGTGGCCGTCAGGTCGGTCACGTCCGCCGAGACGCGCAGCCGCTCGACGCCCTCGATCCGGCTCAAATCGGCCGCCACCCGCGCCCGGCCCTCCTCAAGGACGATGCCTTCACGCAGCGGGATCGCCCTCGGCAGGAGCTTGGCCGCCGCGGCCAGGTCGACCTGCCCCGTCAGTCGCGTGGGGGTTCCGGCGGTCGCCGGCAGGTCGCCGGCCGCCGTCAGCTCGCCGATCGCGGACTTCACGTCGAGCTTCCCGATCGACCAGCCCAGTTCCGTCCGCCGGACGTCGCCCTCGGCGGCGACGGACTCCAGCGCGAGCCGATCCCCGCCCAGGCCGGGACCCTCGGCGGCGAATCCGTGCAGCACGGCGTCGCTCCGCGCCGACCACAACCCCTGCTTGCGTTCGGCCTGGAGGACCCCGGCGAGGCGGCCCTCGGCCCGGTAGCCCGCCTGCTTCATCGCCAGCGGCCAGTCCTTGCCTTCGAAAGTCAGCGTCTGGTCGGCCGAGGCCATGTCGTAAGCGGCGAGGAGTTCGAGGGAACGCTCCCCTTCCCGGAGCTTCACGGTCACGCCCACGGGCTTGCCGGGCAGGACCTTCGCCTCGGCCTCGAAGGCGCCCGCGACGATCGGCTCGGCGAGTTCCGGGCTGGCGATCCGCGCGCGGCCCCCTTTCACGACGACCGTCACCGCGAGGCCCGATCCCGCGGCGGGAGCCGGGGCGACCGGCCCGGGCTCGGCCGCCACGCTCGGGGCCAGCAGGCCGCCGACGGCCTCCAACGCATCGATGGAGCCGTCGGCGCGGCGCTCGAAGTCGGCGGTCGCGCCGTCGACGTGGATCGTCCCGTAGTCCGATCCCGACCTGAGCAGGCCGACGAGGCCCCGGTCGGTCCGGACCGATTCGGCGGTGGCGACGGTCTTGCCCCGCGGGTCGATCAGCGCGACGTCGCGCAGGACGATCCCGCGATTCCAGGACAACGAGGCCCCGCCCAGCTCGACCCGGCCAGGGTGGAGCTTCTGGTTGATCGCCCGCACCAGCATGCGGCGGGCGGGGGGGGTGCTGAGCACGGTCGGCATCGACGCGAGCACGAGGAGGAGGAGGATCGAGAGGACGGCGATCCAGCGGACGAGGCGGCGGAAGCGCCTCGGCGGCTTCGCGGCGATTGCCTGATCGTGCATGATGTCGCGGGCTCCTTCCCGGGTGGACCTCGGAGAGTCAGTCGGACCGAGGTCGATCCGACCCATCGGGCTTCGTCAAATCTCGTCCAGGTGCGCCCGTGCGCTCCACTCGCGGTCGGCCCTCGCGACCACGCGTTGCGTGTCGCCGGGGCGGCGGCGGATTTGGGGGTCGCGGCGGCCTGGCGGGCCTGGTCGAGTGTACCGATTTCGGCCCGGCGGCGGGAATCGGATCTGGACGAGATCGAATCCCGGCGGCGGGCGGCGTAGACTCGTGGGCAGGTCGAACCCATCCCTGGCCGTCCAGCGGGACCCTCCCCATGCGCCTGCTTACCTTGCTGCTCCTCTTCGCCCAGGCCCCCGCCCCCGCGTTGGAGCCGATCCCCGACAAGCTCGTCGTGCTGACGTTCGACGACGCCAGCCGATCGCACGTCGAGGTCGCGGCGCCCTTGCTCAAGCGGCACGGCTTCGGGGCGACCTTCTTCGTCACCGAGGGGTTCGACTTCCCCACGAACAAGCGCGACTACATGACCTGGGACGAGATCGCCCGACTCCATCGCGACGGTTTCGAGATCGGCAACCACACGCGCGACCACAAGGCCCCCGACGCGCAGGACGCGAAGGGGACGATCGAGCAGATCGAGGCCGTCGACGCGCGTTGCCGGGAACACGGCATCCCCAGGCCCGTCAGCTTCGCGTATCCCGGCAACGCGCTGGACAGGGACGTCTTGCCGCTCCTCAAGGGGCTCGGCATCCGTTTCGCCAGGAGGGGCGGGGCGCCCGAGCATCCCTACGAGGCGGGCCGGGGCTTCGCCTACGAGCCGGGGCTCGACCATCCCCTTCTGATCCCCTCGGCCGGCGACGCCCGACCCGCCTGGACGCTCGACGACTTCAAGCGGGCCGTCTCCCAGGCGCGCGACGGCCGGATCGCCGTGATCCAGCTCCACGGCGTCCCCGACACGGCCCATTCCTGGGTGGACACGCCGACGCCCCTGTTCGAATCGTATGTGCGACACCTGGCCGACGAGGGATACCGGGTGATCGCCCTACGCGACCTCGCCCGCTACGTCGACCCCGACGCGGTCCCCGCGGACCCCTGGGCCGTGATCGAGGCTCGCAGGCACCGGCTCTCGACCGGCCTCGACGCGACGGCCGATCGGCCCTGACGCGACGACCGCTCAGGCCGAGGGGTTCCGTCGCTTGACCAGGGTGATCTCGTTCCCGGTGGGGCTGTGGGCCACCTGGTCCATGAAGGTCCGGATCAGCAGCAGCCCCCGGCCGCCGATCCGCGTCAGGTCTTCGGGGTCGATCGGCCGCTCGAGCGACGCGACGTCGAAGCCGGGACCCTCGTCGCGGATGACGAAAGTCGCCCCGTCCTTGTCGAGCGCGGCGCGGATCTCGAGCGTCCGCGAGCGGTAAGGCTCCAGCGATCGCCGGCGCCGGGCCAGGTCGTAGAACTCGCGCTCGTCCTCCTGTCGGAGGTCCGAGCTGACTTCGAGGTTGCCGTGGAACAGCGCGTTGGCGATCGCCTCTTGCAGGGCGACGCCGATCCGCATCCGCGCGGTGGCGTCGCCGATGTGCATGCCGGTGAGATTCTGGAGGAACCGGTCGATGAGCGGGGCGATCAGCTCAGGGTCGCTCTCCAGCTCGAAGACCGACTCGTGCCGCTCGAGGCACGACAGCAGGCGCTGACGGGTCTGCGCCGCCTCGGCTACGGCCAGCACCTGGCGGAGCGTGGCGGCCAGCTCCCTCTCCAGGGCGCGCTTGGGGACGTAGCTGGCGGCGCCGGCCCGGAGCGCCCGCACGGCGACGTCCTCGCTGCCGAAGGCCGTCATCAGGACCACCGGGACCTGGGCGTATCGCTCGCGGACGGCCTCGACCAGCTCCAGCCCGTTCATCTCGGGCATCTGGAGGTCCGTCAGGACCAGGGCGACGGGGGTCTCCGCGAGGCGATCCAGCGCCTCGCGGCCGTCCCTGGCGTGGACGGTCCGGAGGCCCGCGAGGCGTTCGACGATCTTCCCCACGAGGAGGCGTTCGACCGGCTGATCGTCGACGACCAGGACCACCGGCACCTCTCGGCCCTCGGCGGTCGGTCCCCCGCACGTCTTCGCCTCGGGCTGCAACGCGACGACCATCCTCACCTCCGATGCGGATCGGGGGGCCCCGCCGACCGCGACGGGAACGCCCCCGTCGCGGCGAGCCGGCTCCGTCCCCCCCACAGAACATAGGACGCGGCGCGATGGCTCGCGGGCGGTTTCACGCCGCCCCCGAGAGCACCCGCGTCAGGCCGCCCCGGACCCGCTCCCATTGGGGGCCGACGGCCTCGACGGCCGCGCGCACGGCGTCCACGTCGCGGCTCGCGGCCGCCCGTTCCGCGGACTGGCAGGCCTCGGCGAGGTCGTCGGCCCCGATCGCCCGGCTGATGCCCTTCAGCCCGTGGGCCTCGGCGGCGGCCGTCCGGGCGTCTCCGGCCTCGGCGGCGGCGTCGAGCCGGGCCATGAGGCCGGGCGCCGACTCGAGGAAGGAGGCGAGGACCTGGCGCGCGAACGCCTCGTCGTCGCCGGCCGCCCGGGATAGCTCCCGGAGCATCCGCTCGCCCTCGCCTTCCTCGAGGGCGGGTCGAGGGGCGATCGCCCGCAGGGCCCTCGCCAGCTCCGCCTTGCGGATCGGCTTGGAGACGTAGTCGTCGAACCCGGCGGCGAGGCAACGCTCGCGGTCCCCTTCCATGGCGTGCGCCGTGACGGCGACCAGCGGCGTCCGCCGGGGCGTCCCGGCCTCGCGGGCGCGGACGGCGGCGACCGCCTCGAAGCCGTCCATCTCGGGCATCTGGACGTCTAGCAAGGCCGCGTCGAAGGCGCGGCCGGCCATCGCCTCGACCGCCTTGCGCCCGTCGCCGACGACGGACACCTCGTGCCCCATCTGCTGGAGCATCCGCGTCGCCACGAGCTGATTCACCGGGTTGTCGTCGGCGAGCAGGATGCGAAGCCCGACCTCGGAAGTCGCGCGGGCCGCGAGGGCGGCGGGGGCCGCCTTCGACGGCGGGTCCGCCCCCAGGGCCTCGTCGAGCGCCACCCGGAGGCCGGCGCGGCAGACCGGCTTCGTGAGGCGGCCGGCGACCCGCAGGTCGACGAGACGATCGGGGTCCTCGGCCGCCCCGGCGGGCGTCATGAGGATCAGGGGGACCGCGTCGAGCCCCGGGCCTTCCCGCATCGCGTGGGCCAGCTCGAGGCCGCCCATCGTCGGCATCCGCTCGTCCACCAGGGCCGCCGCGAAGGACTCGCCCCGGGCCGACGCCTCGCGAAGCCGGGCCAGGGCCGCCGCGCCGGAGGCGACCGCGACCGCCCGCACGCCCCACCCCGCGAGGATCTCCTCCAGGTTTCGCCGGCTCGTGGCGTTGTCGTCGACCACCAGGACCGTCCGGCCGACGAGCGCCCCCGCGGGCCCGACCGTCGCGTCGCCCCCCCCGACGACCCCCGGCCCCCGGCCCAGGCGGGCCGTGAAGTGGAACGTGCTGCCGACCCCGGGCTCGCTCTCGGCCCAGAGCCGCCCCCCCATCAGGCCGACGAGCTTCGAGGAGATCGCCAGGCCCAGGCCGGTGCCGCCGAACCGCCTCGTGGTCGAGCCGTCCGCCTGCTCGAACGGCTCGAAGATCCGCCCGAGCGCCGAGGCCGGGATCCCGACGCCCGTGTCGGACACGCGGAAATGCAGGAGGATCCCGGCCGCCGGATCCTCGTCGGCCGTGACCGCGACGACCACCTCGCCGCGACCCGTGAACTTGATGGCGTTGCCCGCGAGGTTGAGCAGCACCTGGCGGATCCGGTTGGAATCGCCGACCAGGGACCTCGGCACGGACGGGTCGAGCCGATACGCAAGCTCCAGCCCCTTGGCGTGGGCGCGAAGGGCGAGGACCTTGAGGGCGTCCTCGACCGCCACCACGAGGTCGAACGGCACGGCGTCGATCGCCAGCTTGCCGGCCTCGATCTTGGAGAAGTCCAGGATGTCGTCGATGATCGTCAGCAGCGACTCGGCGGACGACCTGGCCAGCGACAGGTACTCCCGCTGCCTCGGCGTCAGCTGGGTCTCCAGGGCCAGCTCGGTCATGCCCAGGACGCCGTTCATCGGCGTGCGGATCTCGTGGCTCATGTTCGCCAGGAACTCCCCCTTCACGCGGGTGGCCTCCAGCGCCTCGTCGCGGGCGCGTCGCATCGCCTCCTCCGCCTCCCTCCGGGCCGTCACGTCCTCGATCTGGGCGACGAGGTGCAGGGGGACGCCGGCCCCGTTCCTGACCAGGGTGACGCTCAGGACGATCCAGACGACGTGGCCGTCCTTGTGGATGTACCGCTTCTCCATCTGGTACGACGAGATCTCGCCGTCGATCACCCGGCGGACCTGTCGCAGGTCGGCGTCCAGGTCGTCGGGATGGGTGATGTCCTGGAAGGTGCGCGCCAGCAGCTCGCCTTCGGCATAGCCGATGAGGTCGCACAGCGAGCGGTTGACCTGGAGGAAGCGGCCGTCGGGCGCGACCAGCGCCATGCCGATGGCCGAGGCGTCGAACGCGCCTCGGAACCGCTGCTCCCCCTCGCGGAGCAGGGCGTTCGCCCGGGCGAGGTCGGCGGTGCGGTCGGCGACCCGCTGCTCCAGCTCCTGCTGCGCCCGCAGCCGCTCGCGCTCTATCTCCCTGCTGTCGGTGACGTCGTGGATGTAGCCGATCAGGCCGTCCGCGGCCGGATAGGCCCGGATCTCCAGCCACTTGCCGAGGTCGCTCGCGTGGTATTCGAAGGTGACGGGGGACCGCGAGGACGCGACCAGGCGATATTTCTCCTCCACCAGGCCCCCCGCGAGGGACGGGGAGACTTCCCAGATGGACCGCCCCAGGACGTCCCGGCGCGGTCGGCCGAAGAGCTTCTCCCACTGCGGGTTCAGGTAGGTGTAGCGCCACTCGCGGTCCAGGGCGAAGGAGGCGTCGGTGATGCACTCGAGGATCCGGGAGACCTTCCACTGGGCGGCGACCGCCTCCTCCTCGGCCCGCTTGCGGTCGTCGATGTCCGTGCAGGTCCCCACCCAGTGCGTCACCGCCCCCGCCGCGTCGCGGCAGGGGAGGGCGCGGCCCAGGTGCCAGCGGTGGAGGCCGGTGGCCCGGTCGCGGAAGCGGTACTCGATCTCGTAGGGCGACCCCGAGCGGACGGCCCGGGCCCAGGCCCGCGTGCTGCGGTCCCGGTCGTCGGGGTGGAGGATCGACGCCCAGTCGGAGCCGTCGCCCTCGGCATCGGGGAGGCCCGTGTACTCGTACCATCGGCGGTTGAAATAGTCGGGGAAGCCGTCGGGGCGGGCGGTCCAGACGATCTGGGGCATCGCGTCGGCCAGGAAGCGGAACCGCGCCTCGCTTTCGCGGAGCCGGGCGTTTGCCGCGGTCAGCTCGGCGGTGCGGGCCCGCACCAGCGCCTCGGCCTCGTCGGCGGCCGACTTGACCCGCGCAGCCGCCCGCACCCGCGCCAGGACGATCGGCGCGTTGAACGGCTTGGTGACGTAGTCGTGCGCGCCCGCCGCGAGCCCGGCCACCACGTCGTCCTCGCGATCCAGGGCCGAGACCAGGATCACCGGGATCGCCTCGGTGGCCGGGTCGGCGTTGAGCCGGCGACAGGCCTCGATCCCGTCCATGACCGGCATCATGATGTCCATCAGGATCACGTCCGGGTCGGCGGCGCGGGCCAGGTCCAGGGCTGCGGCCCCGTCGCGGGCCTCCAGCACCTCGTGGCCCTCGTCCTCCAGCTCGGCCGCCAGCAGCGCGATGTTGTCCGCGATGTCGTCCGCGACCAGGACCCTCGCCATCTTCAGCCTCCCCCGAGAGCGGACCGGATGACGGCCAGCAGGACGGACTCGTCGACCGGCTTGGTGAGCAAGCTCGTGACCCCCGAGGCGAGGATCGCCTCCGCCTCCCCCGTCACCGCATGGGCCGTGACCGCGAGGATCGGCAGCCCGGCCAGCCGCGGGTCGGCCCGGATCCGCCGCGTCGCCTCCTTGCCGTCCATCCCCGGCAGGGACACGTCCATGAGCACGAGGTCGAAGGGGCGGGCCTCCAGCGCCGCCAGCCCCTCCTCGGCGGTGGCCACGCACTGGGCGGAATAGCCCTCGTCCTCGAGCACCCACTCAAAGAGCTTGCGGTTGTCCGCGTTGTCCTCGACGACCAGGATGGAGCGGCTCATGCAATCGCCCCCGCCGGCCGGCGTCGCTTGCCCGGTACCACGGCGGCCAGCACCGCGTCGACGACCCGCTCGGCGTCGCCCCGGCCCTTCGCCAGGACCGTCGCCCCGACCTGCCTGAGCTTCAGCAGCTCGCCCGCGCCCAGCTCCCTGGCCGTCAGGATGATCACGGGGATCGACTTCCAGACCGGGTCGAGCTGGAGGTGGTCCAAGAACGTGAACCCGTCCATGACGGGCATCATCAGGTCCAGTACGATGATGGTCGGCGTCGCCTCGGCCAGCCTCGCCAGGCCCTCCCGGCCGTCCGAGGCGGTTTGGACCTGCATGCCCGACTCGTCCAGCGCCGCGCGGATCAGCCTGGAGGCGTCCGCGTCGTCCTCGACGACCAGCGCCGTCCCGGATCGGCGGCTCAGCAGGTCGCGGACCGTCGCCACCAACCCCTCGGAGTCCACGGGCTTGGTCAGGCAGCAACGGGCCCCCGCGCCGAGGGCGCGGGCCTGCTCGCCCGTGGCCGAGACGACGATCACCGGCACCGAGGCGAGCTCGGGGTCGGCGTGGAGGCTGCGGAGGAACTCGAAGCCGTCCTTGTCGGGCATCGCCAGGTCGAGGCAGATGACGTCCGGGCGGCGGACTCGGGCGGCCTCCAGGGCGGCGTCGTGGCCCCCGGCCGGGACGGCGTCGTAGCCGGCGTCGCTCAGCGAGGCCTCGAGGAGCTTGAGGGCGTCCGGGTCGTCGTCGACGCAGAGCACCGTCACGCCCCGCCCCGCCGGCCCGGCGGGGCTCGGACGGTCCGGGCCCGCGGCGGCCGCCCGCTCCGGAATCGTCCTCGGCGGCTCGGGGGCCTTGAGCGGGATCAGGGCCGCGAACTCGCTCCCCCGGCCGAACTCGCTCTCGACGTCGATCCGGCCGCCGTGCATCCGGGCGAATTGGTCGCTGATGACCAGGCCCAGCCCGGTCCCCCCCGCCTTCCGCGCCGCGCCGCCGTCGAGCTGGGTGAACCGCTGGAAGAGGCGATGCCGCTGCTCGGCGGGGATGCCGACGCCCGTGTCCCTCACCGACAGCCGGGCGACCCGGCCCAGCCGGGGGTCCAGGGCTTCCTCCACCCGGATGAGCACCTCGCCGCGCTCGGTGTACTTGATCGCGTTCGAGATCAGGTTGGTGGCCACCTGCCGCAGCTTCGTCCGGTCGCCTTGCAGCGTCAGCGGGCCCGAGGGTTCGACGAAGACCAGGTCGATCGGCCGGCCGTCGGCCAGGGGGGCGGCCTGCTCGTACGCCTCGCGGACGATCGGCGCCAGGTCCAGCCGCTCGAGGTCCAGCTCCATGCGGCCGGCCTCGATCTTCGACAGGTCGAGGATCTCGTTGATCAGCCCGAGGAGGTGCTTGGCGTTCCGGTCCACCGTGTGCAGGGCGTCGAGCTCGCGCCCGGGGATCGACCCGCCGAGCTTGCGGATCAGCCGCGCCGTGAACCCCATGATCGAATTCATCGGCGTGCGAAGCTCGTGCGACATGCTGGCCAGGAACTCGCTCTTCACCCGATTCGCCCGCTCGGCCTCGGCCTTCGCCTCCTCCAGAGCCCTGGACTGCTCGCGGAGGTCGGCCATCAGCCGCAGGCGTTGCTCCTCGACGCCGAACGCGCTCATCCGGACGGCCAGCTGGTCGAGCGAGGCCGCGACGAACTCGGCCTGCTCCTCGGTGGGGGCGGCGAAGTGCGCCGTCAGCACCACGCCCACGCATCGGCCGTTGAACGACACGGGCCAGCCGATCACCGAGTCCAGGTCCGCCTCGCCCAACCCCGCCCTGATCCGCAGCGACGCGGGCGGGAACGGGCCCTGGAGCGTCCGACGCGCGCCCGATCGGGCCACCGCCCAGGGCAGGCCCTCGCCGGAGAACGCGGCGGCCTCCAGCGGCTCGCCGTCGAGCGTCGCGGCGCATCGGGCCGCCGGGGGGAGGCCGTCGGTCCCGACCGTGTAGAGCGCCACGCAGGGGGCCCGCAGCGCCCGGGCGAGGCATTCGAGCGCGGCCCGATACGTCGCCAGGGCCTCCGGATGGTTGAGTGCCGCGGCGAACCGCGCCGCGTCGGACAGGCGGACGTCCCGGTGGTGGAGCCGCTCGGCCACGCTCCGCAGCTCCTCGGTCGTCTCCATTAATTCGGCCGTCCGCTGCCGCACCGTCTCCTCGATCCCGGCCCGCGTCGCCTCCAGCGTCGCCTGGCGGGCGGCGACCTCGCCCATCTCCTGCACCGACTGGAGGCAGGAGCGGACGAGGAAGAGGTCGATGAGGCCCATCCAGGCCGCGTGCTCCATGGCCCGCCAAGGCGTGCTCGCCAGCACGCCGTAGATGGACGAGGGCCAGAACATCCCCCGGAGCAGGTGGTCGGCCAGGGCCAGGGCCGAGGCCGTGACCAGGACCGTCCAGTCGCGGTAGAAGGCCAGCAGCGCGAGCGAGCCGAAGATGTGGAAATGGGTCTCGATCCGGCCGCCGCTGAGGTGGATGAGCAGCGACCCCACGAGCATCTGGCCCGCCGCCACCGCGTGCCGCGTCGAGACCCTTCCGGGGAACGCGATCGCCAGCATCGTCGGCAACGAGACGACGGCCCCCCCGAGCCCGACCGCGGCCCAGACGTGCTCGTGGACCCAGCTCTGGTCGCCGGACCAGGCCCGCGGCGAGACCAGAAACGCCGCCGCGACGGCGGCCGACCACTGCAGCGGCAGCAGCGCCGCGAACAGCCGGTCCGTCTCGCGATGGACCCGGTCGAGGGCCGCGGCGAGGATCGCATCGGTGCGGGCCAGGGGCGAGCTCCCGCCGTCGAATCCGTCGCCGGCCGGCGGGGTCATGCGGGGCCCCCCAGGACGCGGATCGCGCAGCCGAAGACCGGGTGGGTCGACGCCGACGGCCCCGCGCGGTTGACGAGTCGGATCACCGCGTCGGACCCGTCGTTCCGCCCCTCATGCCCGCGGGCGACCGTGATCCCGCCCGAGAACAGCCGCCGGCCGCATGGGTCGAAGAGGAGGACGTGCCCCGAGGCGACGACCCCGAAGAGGGCCGCCTCCCTCCCCCCGACGTCGTCGACCGCCCGGACTCCGGGGATCGCCTCCGCCGCCCGCCGGAGCGAGGTCCGCCCCCACGAATCGGGGGAGCCCTCGGGCCGGAAGAACACGACGTCGACGAGGATGCGGCCGTCGCAAGAAGTCACCGGCCTCGCCAGCTCGGAGACGCCGGCCGCCGAGCAAGGACAGCGGGGATGGGCGAACATCACGAGATGGTCCAGGTCGGTCGAAGGGAGGAGTCGCGATCCCGTCGGCCGGACCAGTGGGGGCGTCCCCGGGTCCCCGGGCTCGCCGGCGTGACGGTAAAGCGCCGCGAACCCCGAGGCCACGATCGCGGCCCAGGCCGTCGCGAGGGAGAACGCTCGAATACGCCGCCATTCCCACTCGCGCATTCGATGGTCCTCGGGTGTGTCCGATCGGGTGGAATCGTCTCCTCGTCCAACAAACCTCTAGGACATGGCGGCCGTTCCGGCAACTCGCCGGCCGTTCATCTCCTGGAGGTCACGGCCCGAGGCGGCTGGACGACCAGCGTCTTGCCGGTGTCGACCGTCGTCCTCGCGCCGTCGGGATCGGTCACGGAGACCAGGACGTGATACGTGCCGGCCGGCACGCCCGGGTCCAATCGCCTGGCTGAGAGGTTGATCCGGCCCGCCCGGCCGCTCCTCGCCCGGACGTTCGCCGTCGCGGTCGCGATCGTGAAGTCGCCCGGGGATCCGGTCGCGTCGGCGGCGAGGATCAGGGCGGCCTGGACCCTCCCCGCGACTTCCACGCCCGAGGCGGAGAGGGAGACGGTCTGCCGGATCCCGGCCCGCTGCCCCGCGACCACCGAGGCGGGCAGGACGCCCTGGACGGTGGGGGTCAGGGCCGACCTGGGCTGGGCCGGGGAGGGCGTCGACGTCGGCGGGGGCGACGCGGGCTGCGCGCCGGGGGAGACGGTGACGGTGAAGGTCTCCGTCGCGGAACTCCCGTCCGAGCCGTACCCCACGACGGTGATCCTCGCCGTCCCCGCCGCATGCGGGGTCACGACGAGCCGGCTCCCCTGTAGCGAGGCGGACGCCACCCCGGGGGAGTCGCTGAGCGCCGAGAAGGCCTCGTCCGCCGTGGTCACGCTCCGGATCAGGACCAGGTTCGCGGGCTGGACCGACGTCCCGAGCTTGTAGTTCTGGAGCGGGGCCGAGTCCAGCGGCGAGGCCATCGGGCCGGGCGAAGGCGCCGGCACCGCCGCGATCGCGTCCATCACCCCCAGGCCGGATTGACCCACCACCCGCCCGAAGACCGTGAACCCGCCGTTCTGCTTGTCGAGGTTGGAAGCGTTCTCGTCCGACAGGTTGAAGAAGAACTGGCTGGTGGCGCTGTTCGGGTCGCTGCCGAGCTTGGCCATCGCGATCGTGCCCCGGACGTTCGACGCGCCGAATTCGTTCTGGACCGGGGCGTCCGTCGCGGTGGTCGCGATGTCCGGCTTGGATGTGAGCTGGAATCCCCCCGCCTGCCAGACGAAGCCGGGGACCGAGCGGTGGACGACGGAGTCGTCGTAGGCGCCCTTGTTCGCGTAACTGAGGAAGTTCGCCACGGTTTTCGGCGTGGTCGAGGGGGTCAGGAGCACCGGGATCGTCCCCAGCGAGGTGTCGAAGATCGCGAAGTCGGGCGAGGCGTCCGGGTCGGTGAAATGGGCGCCCAGGTCCACCGCCGTCGCCGCGGAGCCGGCCGCGAGGCCGACGTCCGGCAGCGGGACCGCCGCGGAGATGGTCATCAGGGCGCGGGTCTCGAGGTGCTCGACCTGACCCAGGGGGCGTGCGCGACGCGCTCGTACCTGCCGCTTCATCGGCCGCTCTCCAAAGCGTTCGGCGGCCTGGCGCATGGGGCGGCGGCGATGTGGGCGAATCGGCCAGGCGGGGCCTGTGTGTCGGGGGAAGTCCGTCGGCCCGGCTCACGCCGATCGGGAGTTCGAATCCCGGCGTCCGGGCCGCGCAAGGCGACGTGGCCCCCGTTCATACCCCCGATCCGGTTCCGGCGACAGGTCAATTCGGACGCATCGGCGCCGCGGCGGGCTCGTCGAGCCGTCCGTTCAGGCCAGGACCTGGGTGATGACGTCCCCCTCGACGTTGGTCAGGCGACGCCGGACGCCGTTGTGTTCGAACGTCAGCGCCTCGTGGTCGAGGCCGAGGAGGTGGAGGATCGTGGCGTTCAGGTCGTAGAGCGGGTGGACGTCCTGGATCGCGCGCTGGCCGAGGTCGTCGGTGACCCCGTGGCTGACGCCCGGCTTGACCCCGGCGCCGGTGAGCCAGCAGGTGAAGCCGTCCGGGTTGTGGTCGCGGCCCTGGGCCCCCTTCTGGAACATCGGCATCCGGCCGAATTCCGTGCACCAGACCACGAGGGTCTCCTCCAGCAGCCCGCGTCGCCGGAGGTCGCGGATGAGCGCGGCGGCGGGCTGGTCGAGGATCGCGGCGTGCCGATCGTATTGCTCCCGGAGCTTGCTATGGCCGTCCCAGTTCAGCTCGCCGCCGCTGGCGTAGGCCCCGTTGAAGAGCTGGACGAAGCGGACGCCGCTCTCGATCAGCCGCCTGGCCAGGATGCAGTTGCGGGCGAAGGCCGCCTTGATGGGGTTCGACTCGTCGTCGGCCCCGTACAGCCGCAGGACGTGGGCGGGCTCCGTGGACAGGTCGCCGATCCGGGGGATGCTGAGCTGCATCCGCGCGGCCAGCTCATAGCTGGCGATCCGCGCGGCGAGCTTGCCGTCGCCGGGGTGGTCCTCCAGGTGGCGCTGGTTCATGCGCCGCAGTAGGTCGCGCGCGGCCCGGTCGGCCTCGGGGCCGACGCCGGACGCGGCCAGGTGGCGGACCGGGTCCTTGGCGCTCAGGGGCGTCCCCTGGAAGGCCGCGGGCAGGAAGCCGGGGCCCCAGTTGTTCGAACCGTTCTGCGGGACCCCGCGCGGGTCGGGGATCGCGACGTAGGCGGGCAGGTCCTGGTTCTCGCTGCCGAGCGCGTAGCTGGCCCAGGAGCCGAGGCTCGGGAACCCGTCGAGGACGAAGCCGGTCGAGAGGAAGTTCTCGGCGGGGCCGTGGGTGTTGCTCTTGCTGGTCAGCGAATGGATGAACGCGATGTCGTCGGTCAGCTCCGCCAGGTGCGGGAGCATGTCGGACACCATCTTTCCGGTCTGCCCCCGCGGCCGGAATTCGTACTGAGGGCGAGCGAGGGCGCCGGCCGGCCCCTGGAAGGTGACGGCCGGGCCCCCCGGCAGGGGCTGGCCGTCGTACTTGATCAGCTCGGGCTTGTAGTCCCACGTCTCCAGCTGGCTGACCGCGCCCGCGCAGAAGATGACCAGCACGTTCTTGGCCCGAGCGGGGAAGTGCGGCGGCCTCGGGGCGAAGGGGCGGCCGGGATCGATCACGGGGGCTGGATGCTCCGCGGCGAGCAGGCCGTCACGTCCCAGGAGGCTCGCCAGCGCGATCGAGCCCAGGCCGGTCGCCGCGTTGGAGAGGAAGCGGCGGCGATCCAGCCAGCCCCGGCCGATCGCGGAGAGGCCCTCGGCGTGACGGGTCATCGGGACACCTCAGGGCAGGAAGAGGAATTCGTTGCAGTTGAGCAGCACGCGGCCGAGCGCGGCCGCGCCGAAGCGGTCGACGACATCCCGGGCCTCGGCGGCCTCCGCCTCGCTCGGCTCGCGCGAGAGGGCCAGTTGATAGGCCCGCCGCACCTGGCGGTCGGCGTCGGGGCCGACCTCCCGCGTCAGGCGGTCGGCGAGGGCCTCGGCCTGGTCGAGCGTGAAGCGGCTGTTGAAGAGGTTGAGCGCCTGGATGGGCGTGGTCGACTCCCGACGGCTCGCCGCGCTCTGGCCGGCGTCCGGGCAGTCGAATGCGCCGAAGACGGCGTCGCGCTCGCGACGGACCTTGTGGGCGTAGATCATCCGACGCAGGCCGTCGCCCCGGAACGACTCGACGGGCGTGAAGCCGGTGAGGCCCCCGCGCTTGTCGAACAGGTCGAACCCCGGCCCGCCGGGCTTCGGGTCGAGCCGGCCGGCGACCGCCAGCATGGAGTCGCGGATCGCCTCGGCGTCGATCCTCCGCGGCGGATAGCGCCAGAGCAGCCGCGCGTCCGCGTCCCGGGCGGCCGGCTCGGGCCTCGACCGGGAGGATTGGCGGTAGGCGGCGGAGAGGACGATCAGGCGATGCATCCGCTTGATCGACCACCCGCCGCGCACGAATTCGGAGGCCAGCCAGTCGAGCAGCTCGGGATGCGACGGCCGGGCGCCCATCCGGCCGAAGTCGCTCGCCGTCTCGACCAGCCCCGTTCCGAAATGCCCCTGCCAGATGCGATTGACCATGACCCGCGCCGTCAGCGGATTCTCGGGCGACGCGATCCATTCGGCCAGCACGCGACGCCGCTCCTGCTCGCCCGCCTCGCCGTCCAGCCTCGCTCCGCCGAGCGCGGCGAGCAGGGCCGGGACGACCTCCTCTTTGGGTTGTTCCGGGTCGCCGCGATTCAGCAGGTGGATCGCGTCGGGCTTGCGGAAGGTTCCGGCGAACGCCAGGTCCTCGCGGCTGGCGGCGGCGAGCTGATCCTGAACCGCCTTGCGTTCGGCCTCGATCGCGCGGACCTTGCGGGCGTCTTCCTCGTCGAGCCCGGCCGTGGAGGCCGCGGCGGAGGCCTCACGCTTCCCGGCGGAGGGGGGGCGACGGTCCGAGGCGTCGGCCACGAGGCGCCAGGAGCCGTCCGGGGCCTGCACCTCGATCCGATAGTCGGTCGCGAGCCGGTCCTCGTACTCGCCGTGGCGGTCGCGGCCCCAGGTCACGCGCTCGACCGTCTTTTCGGAGCCGAAGTCGATCTCGACCCATCCCTTGCCGGGCTCGTTCGACATCCAGCTCCGCGAGTTGCCGTACTGGCCGTCGTTCAAGAATCGGAGTTCGTGCCGGTCGGCGACGACGGTGTCGCCGGACGAGCGGACCGTAACCTCGGGGCCCAAGGCCGCGTTCCGGCCGGAGGTGTCGAAGACCTCCAGCTCGTCGAGGCAGGGTTCGAGCTGATTCGTGGCGTTGATGGTGAAGCGCACCCGTCGGGTCGCGACCGGGGCGAAGCGGTCGTTGTTGGCCTGCGCGTTGACGCCGGGACGCGAGGGCGCTGCGTCGACGACGGTGGTCAGGGCGTCGAGCGACGGCCCCGCCTCGATCGTGTAGGCGGTCGCGAGTCGGTCGCCGAAGACGCCTTCCCGGTCCCGGCTCCAGGCGACCCTGACGATGCGGGTCGGCGCGGCCAGCTCGACGGTCACCGCCCCTCGGCCGGGCTCGTCGGACATCCAGCTCCAGGCGTTGCCGAAACGGCCGTCGTTCAGGTGCTCGGGCCGATGGATGTCCGAGGTGCGGCTGCCCGAGGCCGTGGCCTTGCCCCCGTTGGCGGCCAGCGCCACGTTGCGCGGGCTCGGCTCGTCGGTGAAGACCTCGATCTCGTCGAGGCAGGGCTCGATCAGCCCGAGCGTCGGGTGCCGGTTCGCATCGTGGATGGTGAAGCGGACGAACCGGGCCTCGACGGGGGCGAAGCTCTCCTCGTTGAGCGACGGGCTCGGCTCCTTGACCCGGACGCGGCCGGGACGAGCGGGCGGCTCGAATCGGCCGAGCTTCCGGTCGAGTTCGGCGACCCTCGCCTTGAGGCCCGCCGCCTGCCGACGCCTCTCCAGGGACTCGGGCGTCCGCATCTCGCGGTCGCCGTACTCCACGCCCGCGACGAAGGCCTGCATCGAATAATAGTCGCGGGCGGTGATCGGGTCGAACTTGTGGTCGTGGCAGCGGGCGCAGCCGATGCTCAGGCCGAGGAACGTCTGGCCGATGTTCACCACGATCTCGTCGATCGCGTCCTGGCGTGCGAGCCGCTTGGACACGTCGTCCGCGCCGATCTGGCCCGGCAGCAGGACCGAGGCCGTGACCAGGAAGCCGGTCGCCGCGTCGCGGCCCAGCGCGTCGCCGACGAGCTGCTCGCGGATGAACCGGTCGTACGGCGTGTCCGTGTTGAGCGCCGCGATCACGTAGTCGCGGTACGGCCAGGCGTGGGGGCGTTCGGTGTTGACCTCGAAGCCGTGCGTGTCGGCGTAACGGACGACGTCCAGCCAGTGCTGCGCCCAGCGCTCGCCGTGCAGCGGCGACGCGAGCAGGCCCTCGACGATCCGCTCGTAGGCGTCGGGGCGATCGTCGCCGAGGAACGCGGCCACCTGTTCGGGGGGCGGGGGCAGACCGATCAGGTCGAAGCAGACGCGCCGGAGCCAGGCGACGCGGTCGGCCTCGGGGGACGGTTCGAGCCCTTCCTGTTCCAGCCTGGCGAGGATCAGGCGGTCGATCGGTGTCCGAGCCCAGGACTCGGGTGCGACTTGGGCGACGGTCGGGGGCGAGACCGGCTTGAACGACCAGTGGTCGAGGCGGTCTTCGAGCTTCGCGAGGTCGACGCCGTCGGGCCAGACCGCGCCCTGCTCGATCCAGGCCCTGAGCGTGGCGATCTCGGCGGCGGGGAGCGGCTCGGACGAGGCGGGCATGCGCGAGTCGGCGTCCTCGGCCTCGACGAGCTGGACCAGCGGGCTCTCCGCCGCGTCGCCCGGCACGACGGCCGGGCCGTAGGCGTCGCCCCCCCTGAAGGCCTCGGACTTGACGTCCAGGCGGAGGCCCCCCTTCTGCTTCTTCGCGCCGTGGCAGGAGTCGCATCGCTGCTGGAGGATCGGCCTGACGTCGCGGACGAAGTCGACGCCTTGCGCGCCCGCCGAGGTCGAGGCCGCGACCAAACCGACCCCGAGGGTCAGGGCCCGAAGCACGGCGAACGGTGGGATCCAGGCCTGGGGCATGGCGAGTCTCGCGGGTCGTGCCTCGGTCGGACGCGGCTCGATGACGACGGCATGTGCGGGGGGATTTCCCCTCGACATGTTAACACGTCCCGGGGCGGTTGCCATCGAAGGGGCTCCCGATGGCCCGCCCCCGGGTCGTCGCCCGCTCAGTCGTCGTCATCCTCCGCGAAGCTGATCGCCCATTCGGGGTAGGGGATCGTCGAGCCTTTCCGGGCCCGCCACAGGATGCGGTTCAGGACGTCTTCCGGCGCCTTGTCGACCTCGCGGAAGTTGAGCTGGGCGGAGAGGAGGGCGTCTTCCCGGAGCGCCTCGTCGCGGATCGCCCGAGGCTGGGGGTTCATCTGGTCCAGGGGGACGAGGTTGGCGACGGAATCGAACGGCGTGAGGTCGGGCTCGTCGACGAAGCAGTCGAACATCGGCGTCGCGCCCGCGTCGAACTGGTTCATCGGCGGCAGGCCGAGGATCTGCTCGATCGTGCGGATCATGCTGGTGGTGTTGTACTGCGTGCTGACCACGGCGTTCCTCTTGGCGAAGGGGCTGGCGCAATAGGCCGTCGTGCGGTAGCCGCTCACGTGGTCCCATCCGGCCTGCGGGTCGTCCTCGATCCCGAAGACGGCCATCTTGCTCCAGAACTTCGAATGGCTCAGGGCCTCAACGATCCGGCCGAACGCCAGGTCGTTGTCGGCCATGCACGAGGCCGGCGTGGGGCTGCCGGCGCTCGTGCCGCTGGTGTGGTCGTTGGGTAGGCAGATGATGACGAGGTTCGGATAGTCGCCCCTGGCCTCGAACTCCTTCAGCTCGCGGATGATGAAGTCCGCGCGATACTGGTCTGGGACCGCCATCTCCCAGCCGACGTAGGCCGTGGGCGAGAACGGGCGGATGGATTCCACCGACGGCTCGCTCGCGAAGACGACCTCGTCGGACTCCCCCTTCCACGTGCGGTAGCAGGCGAGGTAGTCGGGCGTCCCCTTCTTCGTCTCGTCCTTCCAGCGGACCTTGGGGGCCATGAACTCGCCGTAGTTGCGGATGGTCTTCTTGTGGGCGACGGCGTTGTCCCACAGGAAGCCGGCGGGGGAGTAGGCCAGGGCGTCGGCCTCGTCCTCGCCCATGCCGTCGGGATAGCTCCGGGGGAAGCCGGCGAAGCTCTTCTCCATGTAGTCCGTGGCGAAGGCCGTCGTGCTCCACTGGTGGCCGTCCGCGCTCAGGATCCCGGCGCAGTACGTGTTGTCCAGGAGGACGAACTGGTCGGCGAGCTTGTGCTGGTTCGGCGTCACGTCCGCGCCGAAGATGCAGAGGTCCGCCCGACCCCGGCCCCGCTTGTTCGCGCCGAAGACCTGATCGTAGGTCCGGTTCTCCTTGATGACGTAGACGACGTGCTCGATCAGGCTGGGCTCGCCGATCCGCTCGGGGACGGCCCGCGGCGGCTGGCCCTCGCGCGGCGGTAGGGCCGCCTGGGCGATATTGCCGCGCCGGAGGTTCTTCGCCGTCCGCTCCGAGAGCTTCGGCAGGTCTTCCGCCGAGGGCGACGGCATCAGCGAGACCGACCCGTGGTAGTGGTGCGAGTTGAACCCTTCCTTGCCGTCCTTCTGCTTCTTCGGGGCGATCGGCAGCCCCTTGATGTTCGCCACGCACAGCGACTTCCGCTTCGCGTCGTAGGCGAGCGCCCCGGGGAACCAGCCGGCGGGGATCAGCCCTTCCAGCTTCGTGTCCCCCTTGTCCTCGGGGTCGAAGTGGAGGACGGCGACGGCGTTCTGCGTGCCGTTGGCGACGAACAGCCTGCGGCCGGTCTCGTCGAACGCCAGGGCGTTGGGCGACGCCCCGAACAGGTCCGACGGCTTCGCCTTGGTCCAGACCGTCTCGATCACCTCCTCGCGGGCGACGTCGATCAGGCTCAGGTTGTCGCTCCCCGCGTTGGCGCAGACGAGGTGCTTGCCATCCGGCGAGACGGCCAGCGCCGACGCGTGCAGGCCGGTGAGGAGTTCCCGAGACACGCGATTCGCCGCCAGGTCGACGACGCTCACGGAACCTTCGCTGGCGATGAACCGGACCGAGTCGACGCGCACCTCGGTCCCGCGCCCCGCCGGACCGGTCAGGTCGCCCGGTTCGGGACGACGGCCGGCCCAGTTGCTGACGAAAGCCTTCCCACCCGTCAGGACGACATCGTAAGG
Source organism: Paludisphaera soli (assembly GCF_011064595.1). Taxonomy (GTDB): domain Bacteria; phylum Planctomycetota; class Planctomycetia; order Isosphaerales; family Isosphaeraceae; genus Paludisphaera; species Paludisphaera soli. Next base: position 317,831 of record NZ_JAALJI010000004.1, read on the forward strand.
GGCGGCGCCCACGTCCCAGGTGCGGACCACGGCGCCGTCGGCGGTGTTCAACTCCAGCAGCTTGTTCGACAGGTTGCCGCAGACGTACAGCCGCGAGTCGTCGTCCGACAGCGCCTGCCCGCTGGGGATCTCCGGCTTGCGTCGGGGGGCGTTGGCCTCGGGGAGCCGGAAGGTGTGCGTGGGCTGAATCGTGCCGTCGTCGGCGACGGCGAAGACCTTGATCGAGCCGTCGACGTTGCTCAGGTAGACCCGCTTGCCGTCGTGCGAGAAGATCAGGCCCGTGTAGCTGACCTGCCCCTTCTTGTCCGGGTTGAGGATGTTCGGCGAGACGACGGTCGGCGGCTCGTGCTGGTCCTCGCTGGGGAGGGCCACGCGCTGGACGACCTTCCCCTCGTCCAAATCGATCACGAGCACCTCGCTCGTCTTCCCCGAGACCAGCAGCCGCTTCCCGTCCGGCGACAACGCCAGCGCCTGGGGACGCAGCCCCGCCAGCTCCACCTGCCGCCCGTAGGGGGTCAGGAGCTGATTGACGGGCGTGACGATCACGTCGTCCCGCCACCGCCCGACGAGGTCCGTCGACGTCTCGATCGCGGGTTCCTGACCCAAAGCCGCCGACGCCGCGACCATCCAAAACGCCAGTGTCCAGGCTCGGATCATGTCTTCCTCGGGGAACGCATCTCGCTTCGGGTAATCCGCCGACCGGGCCGGAGCCCGACGCGGCCCTCGATCCGACGGCGACCGGGGCCTACCCAATCATGCGATAACGACGGGCCGAGTTCCACCCTCCGGTCGGCGATGATCTTATGGGTCATGATTGATTCAAACCTCACCGTTTCCTAGCCTTTAGGTAAAGCTTTACCTTGATAGCTGGGAGACCCAGTGATAAAAACAGGGGCTCGCCTGCTTTAAGCTCGATGCTTGCACGCCATCGCCCTCGCTGATAGATTCCTGATGTCAAGCTTCCGGATGACAAAGTAAAGGATCATGCTGGCTCTCGGCCAGTACTCTGTCTTCCGAAGTCGCTGCGGTATCGAGTAACGAGGGAGTAGTAGTTGCTCAAGGAAGCAAGAGAACCTGGTCCGCTGCAGCTTGAACCTCGAATATAATTGTTGCTCAGAAGTTCAATTGGAGAATCCCGTTCACGCAGGGTGATGGGACCACTAGGTTGCAGATAGTGCTTCGCATTTGGGTGGAGAGCTAACGGTAGGCCCTACTACTCTGCTTGCGGTTACAGGGCGTAGTCTAATTGTTCGGGAGTATCCCAGTTGTGGTCAAGATTCTATTCGTAGCGTCCAATCCGAAAGATACTGACAGCCTTCGCTTGGGGGAGGAAGCAAGGACGATTAGAGAGCGGATCAGGCTTGCGAGGGGTCGCGATGATTTTGAGGTTCATCAAGAGTTCGCTGTGCGAACTGGCGATATGCAGTTGCATTTACTGCATTATAGCCCCGACATTGTTCACTTCAGTGGACATGGAAGTCCAGCAGGCCAGATAGTCTTTGAGGATCACAGTGGTTATAGCCACCCAGTCGAGCCAGAAGCGTTGGAGCGTCTATTCACTACGCTTCGCGACAACGTAAAGTGTGTAGTCTTAAATGCGTGTTACTCTGAGATTCAGGCGCAAGCTATTGCTAAGTCCATAGATTGTGTTGTTGGGGTTGCGCGATCTATCGCAGACGACGCGGCAGTCGCGTTTGCCTTAGGCTTTTATCAAGGTTTGGCCTATGGGCGTTCCATTCAGACGTCTTTTGATCTTGGAATAGATCAGATCCATATGGCCAGCCCTGGTCAGCAGGATCGGCCACGCCTAATTGTCAAAGCAGGAGTGGATGCTGGCAGCGTGTACTTAATGGGAGGGCTTGGCTCAAACCCTTAGTCGGCCCGCCGTCGTCGCTCGGAGCTACGGCGGGCCAATCAGATCAGTCCAGCATAGAACTATCTCAAAGCATATTGGAGATCTCGCCGGTTGTGACCCAGCTTTTCGCCGATTCAATACGAGGTGTGGAGGAGCATGCCACTGCATCGCAAGCAATCGAAAACTATGTCAGAGAAACCATTGATTCATGCTCGTTCGTTAAAATCATGGGCATGGACCAGCCGGTTCCGTTGGATGATATATATACAGAAGTGAAAATAAATTCTCGGATCAAGTCGAGAGAATATAATTCGATTCAGCAGTTAGAGTCGGAGGTTCGATCTGCAATACCGCACTCCGATGTAGCGCGTATCGAACAGGAGGCTAAACAAAAACTGGAGAGGTCTCAGCGTCAGGCTCAGTTTAGGTCGGCCGAGGCAGGTGTAAATGCGAAGTACGATGCACTTCTAGCATTGCTTTCGGAGGATGAATCGAGTCCTGATCTAAGGGGGCCTATTGAAAATTCCCATTCCTCGCGCATGTCGGGTTTTGTGAGCGATGAACGAGGAAGTATTGAATTGAGAAGAAAGAACGAGTTGATCAAGGCGCGCAAGAGATCTGAGCGAGATGCATTGACGGATGAGCAGGCCCGTGTTGTTGAAGAGCAATTACCGTTGATGGTAGAGAGGCTACTTAGTCAGAGAGTTCAGGAAGGATTAGCCCAAAAGGTTTTGGACGACTTTGGTCATGGTGTTTCTATCGATGGGCCTAAGCAACCATTGTGGAACATCGTGTCGTCTAAAGATCGATTGCTTTTATTGGGCAGGCCGGGAGCTGGGAAGAGCACTTCGCTGAAGCATATTGCAAAGAGATATGTTTGCATGCCTCGTCTGCCCCTCGCTTCGGGGGGCCTCCCCGATAAGCCAAGGATTCCGCTTCTGATTAACTTGCGAGAGTACGAGGCGTCGAAGGAAAGCACCATATTCGATTTTGTAGAACGGCAGTTTGGAGCTTATGGATTTGCAGAGCCTAAACTTGTTCTAGAGACGATGTTGAAATCCAGTCAGGAGTGTTCTGTGCTGTTTGATGGCTTGGACGAAGTGCCGCGGTCCCAGCAGTCTGAGGTCGTTGTAGAGATAACCAAGCTGGCTAAAAAGTATCCAAATAATCAATATATTGTCTCGTGTCGCACGGCCAACTATCTGGGGCAGCTCGAGCGATTTTCTGAACTTGAAATTGCAGATTTTGGCCAGGCTCAGATATCGCATTTTGTGAGGCACTGGTTTGCAGGTACTCCTTCTGTTGCAGTTAGCTTCTTGGCTGAGCTGGCTCGCAAGCCTGGCTTGAGTGAATTGACTACCACCCCTCTTTTGCTAGCTATGCTTTGTGTGGCGTTTAATCGCCATCAGAAATTTCCGGAGCAGAAGTCTTTCGTGTATCTAGCTTGTCTCGATGCGCTGCTTCTTGATTGGGATTCGTCGAAGCAATTGCGCAGAGAGTCATTTGTGCCGGGTTTTGATTCTGAGTCCAAGAAACTAATTCTGGCGAAAATGGCTTGTGACACTTTTTGTGACGCCGAGTTGTTCTTCACAAAAGAGGAGGCCGCGAGGAAATTTGAAGAACTGTCGGAGGTGATGCCAGGAAAAAAAGTGAGTGGACGCGACCTTCTGGCTGAATTTGAAGAGAATCACGGACTCTTGATTGAGCGTGCGCGTCATATATATTCGTTTTCGCATTTAACGATTCAAGAGTTTTTGGCTGCTTTGCACTTGTCTAGGTCTGCGGCTGATGTGCACGCTAGATTGTTGGATGAGCTGTTAGAGGATATAAGGTGGAGAGATACGTCGGTTTTTCTTCTCTGCTTGCTGTCGCATGCCGATGAATTGTTCACGGCTCTTCGTAATCGCGGCAAGGCGTGTCTTAGGTCAACGTCGGTTGGATCTCTCATGTATTCTGGAGAGCTGCCCAAGCGTGTGCAGGACTTTATTCGATCTGAGAACGAAGGCAGCGTGCCGGGGGGGTGGGAGCCCTGGTTTCGCTGGAAGATGTTTGAGTACAATATCGTGAAGGTGTCGCACGATGTTTCGAATAAATCGGCTGTTAATGTGTTGATGAAATCTGAGGCTAGCAGATATCTGGCGAGTGTGGTTTCCGTGGATCCCTATGATAAGACCGGTTTGAGGTATCGAAGGTCTGTTAATAATATGTTGGCGGAGTGCGCGGGGGTGCAGCCCAGGCGGCTTGATACAAATACTGTGGCTGTTTATGGTGTTAATATCTCGTTGTACTTGAATCTAGTTAATGTGGCGCTCGAGGCTTTGGCGTCTGGATCTCGCGTATCCCCGCAGCTGCGAATGCGACTGGCCCGAGATATCGGCGATCCAGCCATGGACATTTGGCCCGACCCTCCTGCCAAGCGAATGAACCGGCTTGGTGCCTGATAGGCTATCTCACCCCTAGTAGATCGCCAGCCTCAAAGTGTCGGGTAAAGGCGTCGGAGTTTCATCCGGGCGTCGGCGGTGGTGAATCGCCACCGGACGCCGACGCCCTGCTCGTTGCGGGCCTCCTCCCAGGCGGCGACCTGCCGCTCCAACTCCTCCCGCGTCTCGATGCGGCGGTCGAGGCACTGGCGGGAGAGGACCGACAGCTCGATCTCGGCGACGTTCAGCCACGAGCCGTGCTTCGGCGTGTGGTGCACCTCCAGCTTCCGGACGATCCGCCGGGCCCGCTCGGGCGGGAACGCCTCGTAGAGGCTGGCGAGCTTGTGGGTGTTGAGGTTGTCCATCACGAGCACGACCTTCTCGGCCTCCTCGTGGACGTCCTCGACCAGCCAGCGGACCACCTCGGCGAAGTCCTTGGCCGTCCGGCGGCCCGTGACCTTGACGGCCCGCCAGCCCAGCAGCGGCTCGGCGACCATGAACAGGCTGGTCGTCCCGTTGCGGACGTACTCGTAGTCGACCCGCTCGGGCCGGCCCGGGGCCGCGGGGATCGGCGCGGCCGCCTCGCCGACGAGCTGCTTGCTCGCCTCGTCGAGGCAGACCAGCGGGCGTCTCTCGTCGTAGGGGCGGCGATAGACGTCCAGGACGTCCTCCATCGCCGCCACGAACTCGGCGTTCGCCTCCGGCGGGATGCACCAACGCTCGGTCAGCCAGGGCTTGATCTCGTTTTTTTGAGGGCGACCCGGACGGTCTCGTCGGAGATCGCGTCGACGATCCGCAGCTCGACGAGGCGGTCGGCCAGGAGCTGCATCGTCCAACGCTTGCGGCCGTCGGGCGGGGCCGAGCACGCCAGGGCGACGAGCGTCGCCTCCGCCCGGCCGTCGAGCTTCGGCTCGCGGGCCGGCCGCCCCCGCCGCTTGCGGTCCAGCGCCGCGTCGAGGCCCTGCTCGACGAACCGCCTGCGGACCCGCTCGACGGTCGCGACGCTGACGCCGAAGGCCTCGGCGATCCGGGCGTCGGGCCAGGCGGGGCCGCCCTCGGCGGCGTCGGCCTTCAGCAGGATGTGGGCGTGGGCGAGCTTCCTGGCCGCCGACTTGCCGGCGGCGAGCATCTCGTGAAGCCGCTGACGTTCCTCGGCTTCGAGCGTGACCTCGTAGACCTTCATCGGGCCCTCCTGTGGCGGTGTCGCCACCAGGAGAACCGATCTCAGATCCACCCGCAAATTAAAACTGGCGGACTACTAGCCCCAGCGGAGATTTTCGACAGCAGGGACGGGATCCGTGCCTCAGATTCGAAAGTACTCGCAACGGCCCTCGGATCGCGCCCAGACGAGTGCACGGGTCGCCGCGTCCATCAGCCGTTGGCTTCGAGGTGCCGACGGGCCTTCAGCTTGAAGATGGCGAGCATGTCCGCGGCCTCGACGTAGCTCAGGTACTCGTCCCGCTCTTCCGGGGTGAGTTCGCCCTCGTTGGCGCGCCCGGCGAGGAAGGCGACGCGAGCTTGCACCTCGGCGTCGAGGCGGACGTCCAGGATGCTCCGAGCCGCCTCGTCGTTGAGCGAGGTCGCGAGCGGGTCGAGGATCCGGTCCAGGAAATGGGCGGCCGGGATGTGCGTGCTCATAGCCTCGATCCTATCGCGAAAGTCATTGGATCGGCGAGCGGGGTGGGGTGGAGGGCCGCTTTCCTCACTCCGCCGGTTCGATGTAGCAGCCGAGGGGCCCCCGGGATTCCTTCATGCGTGGGTCGGCGCCGTAGGAGACGACCTGCTCGCGCTTGAGTTCGGCCTTCTCCTTGTGGGTGGTGTAGACGACGGCGCGGCCGCGGTTGTGGATGGCCCAGGTGAGGTTCTCGGCCGTGGGGAGGGGGTGGCGGAAGAGCTTGATGAGCAGTTCGATGACGTACTCGAACGTGTGCTCCTCGTCGTTGAGGATGATCACGTTGTAGGGGGGGAGCTTCTTCGTCCGCGTCTCCTGCTCCTCGGCGACGGCGACGACCACTTCCGGCTCCGCGGCCTCGGCGGCCGCTCCCTGCTCGTCCGACATCGGGCATGGCTCCTGACGGGCTCTCGCACACCGAATCCCAGAACTCGTTATACTGTTTCCTCGCAAGAAGAGGGAACCGAAAAGAAGTCGGCGGAACGATTCGCCGGCAGGGAGATTCGAGGATGGCGGAGATGACACCGGGCACGGCGCTTCGGCAGTTGAAGCAGGCGCATGCGACCCTCAAGAAAGCCCGGCAGGCCATGCGGATGGCCCGCGAGAACCCCGCGTTTGGCCCCCGCGTCCTGGACGCCGGCTGGGACGCCCTCATGCAGGCGCACCGCCTCATGGCCGAGATCCCCCGGTCGGCCGTCGACGAGGAAGTCCTGACGCAACAACTGTCCGTGCAACGCTATGCGACGGCCCTTCTGGTCCGCCTGCGACGCATCCTCCGCAAGGGCGAGGTCGGTGCCGACGACCTCGACGACCTGGACGGGGACGACGAATGAGCCAGTTCCGGCCCAAACCCCCCCGGGGCCCCGCGTCCCACCTCCCCCCCGCGCCGGTGCCGGATCGGTCGCTGGATCCCGAGATCCCGCTGCCGGCCGTGGCGATCCGGTCGCCGGGCAACCACCCCTTCATCTTCCGCAAGATGATCGAGGGGGTGAAGGGCCCGCTCGTCGCCCGGCCGGGCGACCTCGTGCAGGTCCTCGACCGCGACGGAAACCCGCTCGGCTACGGCCTCTGGAACCCGCGATCGCAGATCAGCCTGCGGATGATCTCGCGCGAGCCCGCCGCGCCGGGGCCCGACTTCTGGACCCGCCGGATCGATGAGGCGGTCAAGCTCCGGCTCGACATGCTGAACGTCGAGGCCGAGTCCAACGCCTACCGCGTCATCCACGCCGAGGGCGACGGCCTCTCCGGCCTGATCGTCGACCGCTACGACGACGTCCTCTCGGTCGAGGTCAACAGCCTGGGCATGTACCAGCGCATCGGGCCGATTCTCGACCTTCTGGCCAAACGCCTGGGGACCAAGCACTTCCGCGTCCGGGTCGACGACCGCGTGGCGCTCCAGGAGGACTTCGCCGGCCGCCCCGTGTCCACCCCCCAGCTCCCCCCGAGGATCACGGTGACGGAGCACGGCGTCCGCTACCGGATCCACTTCGCCGAGTCGCACAAGACGGGCTTCTTCTGCGACCAGCGCGACAACCGCCGGGAGCTGGCGAAGTTCTGCAAGGACCGGACCGTCCTGGACGCCTGCTGCTACACCGGCGGCTTCGGCCTGAACGCCCTCATCCGGGGCAAGGCCCGCGAGGTCACCTGCATCGACCTGGACGAGAAGGCCGTCGCCCTGGCGAAGGAGAACGGCAACGCCAACAACGTCCGGCTCGACGTCGTCCACGCCGACGCCTACGGCTACCTGCGCCAGATGGGCGTCAACGGCCGCGAATACGGCGTGATCGTCCTGGACCCCCCCAAGCTCATCATGGACCGGGACGACGTCTCCGCCGGCAAGCGGAAGTACTTCGATCTGAACGTTTTGGGGATGGGCCTGGTCGAGCCCGGCGGGCTCCTGCTCACCTGCTCGTGCTCCGGCCTGCTCGACGCGGCCGAGTTCCAGGGGCTCCTCAAGGCCGCCTCACGCAAGGCCAACCGGAGCGTGCAGCTCCTGGGGATGACCGGCGCGTCGGCCGACCACCCGGTGGCCCTCGACGCGCCCGAGGGCTCGTACCTGAAGGTCGCCTGGCTCCGGATGGGCGAGCGCCTCCCCGAACCGATCGGCCCCGCGTTCAACCCCACGTTCACCCCGGCCCCGGCCCCGCCCCCGGAAAGCTGAGCCGGGCGCGATCTCCGACATCCCGACATCGAGAACGAGGCGACGACCGCCGTGGCGAGCCTGACCGTCGAGAATTACGTCAAGACGATCGCCCTGATCTCCGATCGCAACCCGCCCGGCGTCGCCGTCTCCACCGGCGCGCTGGCGCAGGCGATGGGGGTCTCGCCGGGGACCGTCACCGGCATGCTCAAGACCCTCTCCGAGGCCGCCCTGGCGACGTACGCCCCCTACGAGGGCGCCCGGCTGACGGAGTCGGGCAACCGGCTCGCCCTGATGGTGATCCGTCGCCACCGCCTGCTGGAGCTGTTCCTCGCGAAGACGCTGGACATGACCTGGGACGAGGTCCACGAGGAGGCCGAGCACATGGAGCACGCCGTCTCCGAGCGGCTGATCGACCGCATGGAGCGGTTCCTCGGCCACCCGGCCGTCGACCCCCACGGCGACCCGATCCCCGCCGCCGACGGATCGCTCAACGAGCCCAAGGGGACGCCCCTGGCGCGCTGCGCCCCCGGCTCGGGCTTCCGGGTCGTCCGCGTGATGGACCAGGACCCGGCGTTCCTCCGCTACCTGACCGAGTGCGGCCTCGACCTCAACGCCGAGGGGACCCTGCGCGAGAACCGCCCCGAGGCCGGCGCCGTCGTCTGCCGCCTCGGCGACCGCGACGTCGCCCTGGGCACCGCCGCCGCCGAGAAGGTGCTCGTCGAGATCCGCTGAGCCCCGACGCTCGCGACCGGCCGCTCCCCTCCCGGAGGACCCTCGATCATGGGGCTGCTGGTCGTCGATCCCGGCTTCTTCACGACCGTCCAGGACCTCGGCCGCCCCGGCGCGCGGGCCTTCGGCGTGCCGCTGGGCGGGGCCTTCGACCGCGAGTCGCTGACCCTCGCCAACGCCCTGGCCGGCGACGAGCCCGGCCCCGCCGCGCTGGAGATGACCCTGCGCGGCGGCGCGTTCGAAGCCCGTTGCGACCTGGGGATCGCCGTCGCCGGCGCGGCCGTGCCGGCGGCGATCGTCGCCGAGGACGGCTCGCGGCGGCCGGTCGCGGTGCCTTCGAGCGCCTGGCTGCGCCGGGGCGAGCGGATCGAGCTGGGCCGGGCCGATCAAGGCGCACGGACCTACCTGGCGACGCCCGGCGGCTTTCAGGTCGGGGCCTGGCTCGGCAGCCGCTCCGACGAGCGTCCCGTCCGCCAGGGGGACTTCCTCCCCGCCGGCCCCAGCCGGCTTCCATGCCGAAGGCCCGCGGCGGTCGACCGGCGCGAACCCCCGGACGCCCTCCGCATCCTCCCCGGCCCGGACTGGTCGCTGCTGGACGACCCGGACGCGGTGTGCTCGGCCCGATTCCGGATCGGCTCGCGGAGCGACCGCATGGGCCTGCGGTTGGAGGGGGAGGGGGGATCGATCTCCGTCGCGACGACGGCCGATCGGCTCTCCGCGCCGGTGACGCCCGGGGCGATCCAGGCCGCCGGCGGCCGCCTGATCGTGCTGGGGGTCTCGTGCGGCACGATGGGGGGCTATCCCCACGTCGCGCAGGTGATCTCGGCCGACCTCGACCGGCTGGGGAGGCTCCGGCCGGGCGACCCGATCGCCTTCCGCACGGTCGCGACGGCCGAGGCCCGCGCGCTGGACCGCGAGGGCCGAATGCGACTCCGCAGCCTGTCGCTGCGGATCGCGGCGGCGGCCCGCGACGGGCTCGGTTGAGCTTGCTCGAAAGGCCGGATTGGTGTACACCACGGCCTCTCCACGTCGCCTTTCGGGGTTTCCAGGCAGGGGTCGTTCGATGTCGCAAGCTCGCCGAAACCGGCGCGTCCTGGCGGTGATGTCAGCCTGCGCGGTCATGCTGGCCGCCGGCGCCGGCTGCCGCCACTCGCCGTTCCATCGCGTCGCCGACTCGCCGCGCCCGGACTCCGTGGCGGCCGTCGAACGGGCGGCGATCCCGGAGCTGGCCCCCGTCGTCGCGACGAAGGCCGCCCCGGCCGAAGCCGCGGCCGCCGCGGCCGCCCAGACGTCGGCGGGAGCCGAGGCCGATCCGGTGGCCGCCCCCGAGGCCGTCGCCGCACTCACTCCGGCCCCGACGCCCATGCTCGACGCCGCCCTTCGCCGCGCCGAGGCCGACGAGGAGGCCGAACGCCGATCGCTCCTGGAGGCCCTGGCCCCCCGTCGCGCCCCCGACCCGGAGCCCGAAGCCGCGCCGACCGCCCCGCCCCCCTCGCGGCCCGAGCCGCTGGAGCCGGAGGTGATCGCGCCCGCCCTCATCACCGAGGAGTCGAAGCCCGAGCCCGCCCCGGACTCCGTTGAGATTCCGAAGGACGCGGAGCAGCCCGGGCCGGCCGGGCCCAAGGTCGACCGGGCCGTCGAGCCCGCCGCCGTCGAGGCCCCCCCGACCGTCGACGCCCAGTCGGAGGCCCTGAAGGACGCCCAACTCGGCCGGATCGAAGCCCCGACCGCTTCGCCGGATCCGGCCCCAGCGCCGGGGCCCGACGCCGGTTCGGACCCGGACCCGGACCCAGCTCCGCTCCCGACCCCGCCGCAACCCCAGCCCCCCGCATCGCCGACGACCGAGCCCGAGCCTGAGGCCGAGTTCGAGGAGCTGACGATCCAGGCGGCCAAACTCTGCCGCAAGATCCACGGATTCGGCTCGTTCGAGCCGATGAACGCGAACGCGCTCAAGCCGGGCCGCTCGGCCCTGGTCTATTGCGAGCTGGCGGGCCTGAGCTACCGAGCCGAGGGGGACGAGTTCGTCTCCCACGTCGAGACCCGCGTCGAACTAGTCCGCGACGAGGACGACGCCCGGGTCTGGGAGGTCTCCGGCGAGGCCGAGGACCGCTGCCGGGCGAAGCGCCGCGATTCCTACGTCGGCACGCTCATCACCCTGCCCGAGTCGCTGGCGCCGGGCGCCTACACGCTCCGGCTCTCTCAGGCGGACGCGACCTCGGGCCGCACCGCCTCCGCCGAGATCCCCGTCACGATCGCCCGCTGATTCCGTCTCCCCAGGGCGGCCGGCGTCTGCGCTTCTTGCCAAGGCCGCGAGGGCGGGCGACAATGCATCGGCATTCACCTCGCCCGTCGCCCTCCCGGGGAGACCTGACGATGACGCTCGCGATCCGGCCTCGCGCCCTGACTGCCGTCCTCCTGCTTGCGTCCACGCCTTTCTGGCTCCCGGACGCGCGCGGCTTCGTCGTCGTCGCCTCGGCCCAGGAGCCGACTCCGGACGGGGCCGTCCCGCCCGACCCGGACGGCGCCGCGATGGAGGAGCCCGGCGACCTCCCGCCGGGAGAGGCGCCGCCGCCGCGACGCACCCGTCCCCGGACCCGAGGCCCGGCGCGCAAGAACGCCGCGACGCGTCCCAGGGCCGAAGCGGCCCCCGGGCCGGCCGAGGAGCCGACCAGGACGGCGGATGCCGCGCAGCCCCAGGCCGCCGCCGCGGCACCCGCCGGCCCCTCGTTCGCACGCGACGTGGCCCCGGTGCTGGTCGCCGCCGGCTGCATCGACTGCCACGCCGCAGGCCGGCCGGGTCTCTCGCGCGGCAAGCTCGACATGGGCACGTTCGAGAAGCTCATGAAGGGGGGGGCGGGCGGTCCCGCCGCCGTCGCCGGCAAGCCCGACGAGAGCCACCTGATCCTCCGCGTCAAGGGCGAGGAGGAGCCCCGCATGCCCCCCGGCAACGACGCCCGGGTGGGCGAGCCGGCGATCGCCGCGTTCGCGTCCTGGGTCGCCGCCGGCGCCAAGCTCGACCCGGGGCTCGACCCCAAGGCCCCGATCAAGAGCTACGCGGCGTCTCCCCAGGACGTCGCCAACGCCAAGGCGGCCGAGATGAGCCCCGACGAGCGCGACGCCAAGGTGAAGCAGGCCGGGCTCGACCGCTGGAAGAAGGCCAACCCCGACCTCAAGCCCGAGGTCGAGACCACCGAGCATTTCGCCCTGTTCAGCACGCTCCCCAAGGACCGCGCGACCAGTACGCTCAAGACGATCGAGACGCAGCTCCCGGCGATCCGCCGCGTGCTCGGCCCCCAGGCGACCGACCGGCCCGAGAAGATCGGCCTGTACGTCTTCTCGGACCGCAAGGACTACGTGGAGTTCGTGCGCACGGTCAAGCCGCGCGAGGTCGACGAGGAGGAGCAGGGGGACGCCGACCTGAAGGTGGCCCAGCCCTACGTCGTGGTCGTCGCGCCCCCCGAAGCTCCTTCGGCGGCCCCGAGGCGCAAGTCGCGCGGTCGCGGCTTCGGCGGCGACGAAGGGCCGGGACGGACGCTCGCGGGCCTGCTGACGGAGAACCTGGGCCGGGGCCTCGTGCTGGCCAACGGCTCGTCCCCCCGATGGCTCGCCGAGGGCCTCGGCTCCTATCTCGCCAGCGGCGTCGAACGTCGGAGCCCCCACTACCAGCGGCTCCGCGGCCTCGCCCTCGACGCCTTTCGCCAGGGCTGGCCCACCCGGGCGACCGACGTCCTCGGCGGCGGCGATCAGGTCTCGGCCGACGAGTTCCGGGGCGTCAGCTTCGCCCTCGTCGAATGCCTCGCCTCCCCCAAGTTCCGGCCCCTCTTCGCCGACTTCCTCAAGGGGATGAGCCAGGGGGGCGAAAAGCTCGACGACGTCGTGAAGGAAGTCTACGGTGCCGACCGCGAGACCTTCCTGGCCGAGACCGGCGACTGGGTCGCCATGGCCTATGGCGACGCCGAGTGATTCGAGTCCGAAGCCGAGCGGCTCAGCCCCGGAGCGCCGCCGGGACCCCCGCCGTCACGTCCGGATATTGCAGTTCGACGCCCAGCTCGGCCCTCAGCCGACGGTTGGAGATCTTGCGATCCACCACGTCGCGGGCCGCTTCGGGAGAACCGGGGGCGGGAGGGACGTACGTCGGGGTCGGGGCGTCGAGGGTCTGGGCGACGACCTCATAGTATTCGCGGCGGGGTACGGGGCGGTCGTCGGTCGCGAGGTAGAGGGGAGCGGGCGAGGGGGCGTCCAGGGCGGCGGCGGCGGCGCGGGCGGCGTCGTCGATGTGGATGAGGCTCAGGGTGCGGTCGGGATCTCCGGGGATCGGCTCGCCGCGCTCGATGAGGGCGCGGCGGATGATGCGTCCGGGGCCGTAGAGGCCCGAGCAGCGCAGGACGACCGTCGAGACTCCGGATCGCGAGGCCCAGTCGGCCAGGGCGTGCTCGGCGTCCAGGCAGATGCGGCCGGCCTCGGTGATCGGCTCGGCCGGAGTCTCCTCGTCCACCCAGCCGCCGTCGCCGTTCCCATAGACGCTCGTCGATCCTACATAGACCACTCGCGAGACGCCCGACGGCAGGCTTTCCAGCACGTTGCGCAGGCCGTCGACGTACACCGAGCGCTTGGACGGCCCCGCGTTCCGGTCGTAGCCCACGGCGTACAGCACCCGGTCGACGGCCGGCAGGGCGGCCAGCGCTTCGGGGTCGAGGACGTCGGCGACGACCGGCCGGACGCCGATCGCGGCCAACTCCTCGGCCCCCTTTTCGGACCGGGTCACGCCGAGGACGGCCTCGCCCCGGCCGACGTAGTCGACGGCGACCCGACGGCCCAGGTAGCCGCAGCCCACGATCAGGAGACTCATGGACCGGCTTCTCCCTCGTCGGTCAGCGACGCCAGCTTCTCCGGGGACTCCGGGCAGCCGGCGTCCAGGTAGTTCTGCAGGAGGATCCGGGCGGCGAGCATGTCGCGCATCCCCTTGCGCTTCTGTCGCGAGAAGCCGACCTCGATGAGGACGTCCTCCGCCAGGACGGTCGTGTAGCGTTCGTCGTAGTAGTCCACGGGGAGGCCGGTCGCCCCGGCCAGCCAGGCGCCCCAGGCGCGGGCGCGCGCGGCCGACTCCCCCTCGCGGCCCGTGGTGTGGACGGGGAGGCCGATCACGATCCGCTCGACCTCGTCTTCCTCCACGAGCTTCTTGTAGTGGCGAGCGTCCTGCAACGGGTCCTTGCGCTCGTAGACCTCCAGGGGCGTGGCGATCGACCGCCCGGGGTCGCTGATCGCCGCGCCGACACGCCTCAGCCCGAAGTCGATCCCCAGCACGCGGCCCATCGGGCGGCCCCTTTCGTCTGGTCGTCAGAGGTAGGAGCCGTAGCCGCGGTCGTTCAGGCTCTCGACGAGGGCCTTGAGCTTGTCGAGCTGGTCGCGGCGGGCGACGAGGGTGGCCTTGCCGGACTGGACGACCACCACGTCGTCGAGCCCGATCGCGGCGATCAGGCCGCCGTCATCGGAGATGAGCAGCGAGTTCTTCGTGTCCTGGGCGATGACGTCGCCCCGGACGGAGTTCCCCTGGGCGTCGGCCGGGAGGAGCGCGCGGAGGGCCCGCCAGTCGCCCACGTCGTTCCAGTCGTAGACGACCTCCAGCACCTTGACGTTGGCGGCCTTCTCCATGACCGCCTTATCGATGGGGGTGCGTTCCATCTCGGGGAACTCGGCGGCGAGGACGTCCGGCCCGGCCGCGGTCCCCCAGGCCTCGCCCACGCGGTGGAGCGCGGCGCCGAGGAGCGGCTTGTGGCGGTTGATCTCCTGGAGGATCGTGCGCGCCCGCCAAAGGAAGATGCCGGAGTTCCAGGCGAACGTCCCCGAGGCGAGGAACTGCTCGGCCGTGTCGCGGTCGGGCTTCTCGCGGAACTGGACGACGCGGTTGACGGCTACGCCGTCGCGGGTCTCGATCAACTCCCCGCGCTGGATGTAGCCGTAGCCGGTCTCGGGGCGGGTGGGCTTGATGCCGAAGGTGACGAGGGCGGAGGGGTCGGCGTCGATGACGGCGACGGCCGCCTTGACGGTCCTCAGGAAGACGTCGGCCGGCTCGATGACGTGGTCGGCCGGCATGACGATCATGGAGCCGTCGGGGTCCTGGGCGGCGACGATCTCGGCGGCCAGGCCCACGCAGGGGGCGGTGTCGCGCGGGCAGGGCTCGGCGATCACGTTGGCGGCGGGGAGCTGCGGGAGCTGCTCGCGCGTCGCCTCGGCCTGGTCGGCCCCGGTGATGATGAAGACCCGCTCGGCCGGCACGAGGGGGGCGATGCGCGCGACGGTCTGCTGGAGCATCGTCGAATCGCCGTGCAGGTTCAAAAGCTGTTTCGGCCGGTTGCGGCGGCTCTTGGGCCAGAACCTCGTCCCGCTCCCCCCCGCCATGATGATCGCGAAGAGCATGTCTCACCCCTGCCGGGCCGGTCGCGGGCGCACCAGCGCCGGGCCGGCCGTCGGCCTTCGAACGTCCTATTCGGATACTCGACCTACGGATCCGTCCCCCGGATCATAACGATTCGGGGGCCTCCTCCGTAAGGGGGCGGGCGGGACGACCGCGATTCAGATGAAGTGCTTGAGCGCGGAGGCCTCGTCGTCGTAGATCGAGAAGATCGTGTCGAACCTGCCGATCCGGAAGGTGTCGCGCAACACCGGGCCCAGGCCGCAGATCTTGAGCTGGCCCTTCACCTTGCGGACCTCGCGGTCGAGCCCGGCGAGCTGGGCGAGCATGCTGCTGGCGATGTACTGCACGGCGTCGAAGTCGAGCAGGATCTTGGTGTGCTTCAGGTCGTTCAGGACCGACTTCAGCTCGGCCCCGATCTCGGTGATGAGGTCCGTCGCGAACATCAACTCCGAGTTGACGAAGCCGACCACCGCGACGCCGTCGACCTCCCGAAGCCGAAGATGCTTGAGCTGCGTGGCGGACATGACGTTCACCCGGTTGAGCCGAATTGGGAAGGGCCGGAAACAATCCCATGATACGACGCCCGGTCAACCCCGGGGAGGTCCGACCCCCCGGGGCGGAAGCCGCTCCGTCAGCGGCCCTTCTCGACCCATTCCTCGTCGAAGACCGCCCGGTTGACCACCGACCGCCGCTCCGACGTGAAGACCAGCTGGATCGAGCCGTCCTTCGCCTGAAACGCCATCGGGTAGCCGAAATCGCCGGCCCCCTCGACGACGTTCCGGCGCACGGGCCAGGAGCGGTCCAGGTCGGGCGAGAGGGCCACGGTCAGCGGCGTCCGGCTGTTCATGCTGTCGTTGAACACGAGCAGCAGGTTCCCCTTGCGGGTCTTCAGCAGGTCGACGGCCGCGTTGGGGTTCGGGAAGGTCGTGTCGCGGCCCTCGGACCAGGTCAGGCCGCCGTCGCGCGACTCCGACCGGACGATGTAGCCGACGGTCTCCAGCTTGTAGTCTCCCGCGCGTCGGCAGTAGGCCACGAGGTTCCCGGGCGACAGCTCCGCCGGGGCCGGCTGTAAATTCCCCTTCGCCGAGACGATCTTGCCGGTCGGCGCCCAGGACTTCGACTTCGGGTCGTAGCGCAGGAAGTAGGAATAGGTGTCGGCGCCGCTGAGTTCGGTGTCGTTCCCGGTCTCGCGATAGAGCGGCAGCAGGTACTCGCCGGTGCTCAGGAGGATCGGCCGGTTGCGGACGAGCGTCCCTTCCTCCAGCACGAGCAGCGAGGCGTCCGACCAGGTCTCGGCCCCGTCCGCGGAGACCTTGGCCGCGACCCGCGAGGTCGACCAGGTGTCGCCGTAGCGGACGACGTAGAAGAGCCAGACCAGGCCGTCGGGCGCCTGCCAGACGACCGCGTTGCCGACCGAATGGAACG
Source organism: Paludisphaera soli (assembly GCF_011064595.1). Classification (GTDB taxonomy): domain Bacteria; phylum Planctomycetota; class Planctomycetia; order Isosphaerales; family Isosphaeraceae; genus Paludisphaera; species Paludisphaera soli. Next base: position 334,490 of record NZ_JAALJI010000004.1, read on the forward strand.
GATCGTGCGCGATCTTCGCGGGGGCGGTCCAGGCGTCCGTCCCCTTCTTGAGCCGCGAGCCGAAGACGCCGGTGTCGGTGGCGTACTCCCCCTCGCCGCCGTAATACACGAGGTAGAAGTCGCCGTTCGCAAGCTCCTCGAGCGCCGCGGGATGCTTGTAAGGCCCGGTCTTCACCTCGGGCCCGAAGATCCGCTCGATTCGCAGGTCGCCCGCGCGGGCCTCGGTCGCGAAGACCGACGCCACCGCCCCGACGAGGAAAGTAATGGCCGCCCAGCGCCTCATGAGTCCCGCCCTTCGTCGTTGAAGTGCTCTCCCCCGCGTCCCCGCGACGGGTCGAGCCCCATCGTGTCATCGCGGCGGCCCCGATGCAAGCGGGGGGCGCGGGGCCCGCTCGCTCGACTCGCGGCCCGGGCGGGCGTAAGGTGTCTGGGGATGTCTCGACCCTCAACCGCCCCGAATCGAGAGGCTCGCGCGAAGATGCCCCGAATCGTCCTCTTCGGCTCGTCGAACACCGACATGACGGTCCGCGTCCCCCGGCTCCCGGCGGCGGGGGAGACGGTGCTGGGGGGGGCCTTCGCGACGACGCCGGGGGGCAAGGGGGCGAACCAGGCGGTCGCGGCCAGTCGCGCGGGGGCCGAGGTCGTGTTCGTCGCGGCCGTGGGCGACGACGACCTGGGGCGACAGGCCCTGGAGCTTTACCGCCGCGAGGGGATCGACGTGGGGCACGTCCGCATTGTGCCGGGGACGGCCTCGGGCGTGGCCCTGATCTACGTGGCCGACGACGGCGAGAACATGATCGCCGTGGCCTCCGGGGCGAACCTGAGCCTGACCCCCGAGGACGTGGCGGCGCTCCCGGACGCCCTCTTCCGGCCCGGCGACCTGCTCGTCGCCGGCCTGGAGATCCCGCACGCCACCGCCCTGGCCGCGATGCGTCGGGGACGAGCGGCGGGCATGACGGTCATCCTCAACCCGGCCCCCGCCCCCTCGGCCGACGCCCCGGCGATCGCCGAGCTGCTGGCGGCGGCCGACGTGGTCACCCCGAACCGGGGCGAGGCCCGGGCGTTGGCCGCGGCCGGACCGGGTGGCGGGGACGATCCGCTCGCGCTGGCGGAACGTATCCGGGCCCGGGGGCCGAAGACCGTGATCGTCACCCTGGGCCGCGAGGGCTGCCTGGCGACGACCGGCGGCGAGGTCTACGAGGTCCCCTCGCGCAAGGTGGAGGCCGTCGACGCCGTGGGCGCCGGCGACGCCTTCAACGGGGCGCTGGCGGCCGTGCTCGCCGAGGGCCGGCCGCTGGGTGAGGCCCTCGCCTGGGCGACGGCCGCCGCCGCGCTGGCCGTCACCCGGCCGGGGGCCCAGTCGGCCCTGCCGACCCGCGAGGCGATCGACCGGTTCGTCCATGTCGAGGACTGAACCGGCCGCGCCCGTTCATTTGGCGGGCAGGGCCAGGATCTCGATCTTGCGGAAGGCGATCTCGGCGCCTTCCGACTGGAACGTCAGCTTGCCCCTGGTCAGGCTCGACTTCACGCCGACGTTGACCACCTGGCCGTTGAGGATGTTCGTGATCGAGTCGCCGTCGCAGACGACCTCCAGGGTGTTCCACTCGCCCACCGGCTTCTCCACGTCCTTCGCCCCCCGGAAGTCGATCGCGTCCTTCCAGCCCAGGTCGCGGCCCCACCAGTTGATCCGGCCGCCGTCGAAGGCGCGGAGGGTTCCGGAGCCGTCGGGCTGGTAGTACCACTGGCCGTCCTCCTTCTTGACCACCTCGCTGCTGAGGCTGAGCGGCTGGATGTCCGGCCGGGCCACCACGATGAAGTCGCCGGAGCCCCCCTCGATGAGCTGGCACTCCATCGACTGCATCCAGTGGCCGCCGATGGCGTCGTCGGGGCCGAAGCAGTGGAGCAGCACGCCCGAGTCGCGGGCCTTGTCGGCGCGGGGCGGATGGGCCTTCTTCCCCCACTTGTACTCGACGACCAGCCGGTAGTTCGAATAATCCCCGCGGGTGACGACCCCGCCCCACTCCTTGCCGGAGATCCGCAATTCGCCGTCGACGACCGTGAAGACGCCGTCGGGGTCTTCCAACTTGTGGTCGTGCAGGTAGGTGTAGAACCCGGTCAGGTCCTTGCCGTTGAACTGGAGCAGCGGCTTCGGGTCGGCCGCGGCGGCCGAAGGCGGGCAGGTCGGCGGCAGCGCGAAGGCGAGGGCGAGGGCCAGGGCGGATCGGGTGAGCATGTCGGACGACGCCTTTCGGTTGTCGGGATGGTTCCTCGTCAGCCTCGCCAGCGATGGACCTCGCCGCCGAGCCGCCGGCAGACGTCCTCGGCGCGGACGCGGGTGGCCTCGTCGGGGCATTCCACCGCCAGGACCATGCCCCTCTTCCGCTCCATGCGATCGGGGTCGACGACGCCGATCCGGTCGCCCGGCACGCCGAGCGTGGCCAGGATCTGGATCGCCAGGTTCCCCTCGGCGGCGTTGTAGAAGTGGACGGCCAGCCGGAGCGGCGATTCCGGGCTCTGGACCGCCCCGGGGCGGATCAGCGGAGTTTCCATGGTGAGGGCCGGGCGCGAGGCGTGAGGGAGGAGGTCGGGGCCGACGGCCGGGCCGCCGGAGGGCCGCGCCCGCCCCCATCGGCGAGCCGCGCCCGGGATCAGTTTGACGGCGACGCCCCCCCGCCGCAAGCGGGGGCCGGCCGGGGCGTGGCCAAGCGGGGAGGTCGGCTGTTACGATGGGGACTCCTCCCCGGAAAGGTCGCCGCCCCATGAAAGTCACCCTCCTGGTCGGTCTCGCCCTGCTCGGCTGGGACGATCCCCGCGTCCGCCCCGAGCCGCTCGGGACGTTCGACGCCCGCCTCATCCCCGAGGCGTCCGGGGTCGTCCGCGGCCGCAAACGGCCCGACGTCTTCTGGGTCCACAACGACTCCGGCAACGCGCCGAAGCTGTTCGCGGTGGCGGGCGACGGCCGCGTCCTCCGCCAGTTCGACGTCGCCGCCCCGAACCTCGACTGGGAGGACGTGGCGATCGACGACCGGGGGCGGCTCACCCTCGGCGACATCGGCGACAACAAGGGGATCCTCCGCCTCCGCGCCGTCTACACGCTGGACGAGCCCGATCTGGACGCGCCGGCGGCCGGCCCGCTCAAGGTCTCGGCCTCCTTCTTCGCCCGCCCGTCGGACGATTGCTTCGACGCCGAAGGGCTGGTGATCGACGGCGACCGCGCGGTGCTCGTCACCAAGCGGCTCGACGGCGGCGAGGCCGAGCTGCGCGAGGTCGCGATCACGCCCCCGGCCCCGCTCCTGCGACCGTCCGCGGCGAGGCGGATCGGCGTCCTGCCCGGCTTCGTCGAGCCCGCCACCGGGGCCGACCTCTCGCGCGACGGCCGCCATCTGGCGGTCTGCGGCGTCGACGTGGTCCGCGTCTACAGACGGCCTGAGCCCCCTTCGTGGGACGGGCTGAAGTTGGCTTCCGAGGTCCGCCTGAAGGGGAAGACGCAGGTCGAGGGGGTCGCCTGGGACGACGAGGACCTGATCCTCGCCAGCGAGCAGGGGGGGCTCGACCGCCTGGCCGCCGAGGACTGGAAAGCCCGCCGCCCGCGCGCGAGGACGAAGGGTCGTTGACGAAGGGGACCAGGATGGCGGAGCGGTACGAGGTCGTCGTCGCGGGCGGGGGGGTCGTCGGGCTCTCGGTCGCCTACGCGCTGGCGTGCGAGGGGATCTCGACGGCCGTCCTGGACCGTCGCGAGCCCGGCCGCGAGGCCTCATGGGCCGGCGCGGGCCTGCTCCCCGCCCCGAGCGACCCCGATCGTCGCCCCACCCATCCGACGCTCCAGCTCCGGGCCTGGAGCGCGTCGCTCTATCCCGAATGGTCGGCGAGGCTCCGCGAGGAGACCGGGCTCGACAACGGCTACCGACGCACCGGCGGCGTCGACGTCGCGCGGACCGAGGCCGAGGAGCACGCCCTGCGCACCACCGCCGGCCGCTGGCGGGTCGAGGGGATCGCCCACGAACGGCTCGCCCCCGCCGACTTCGCTCGGGTCGAGCCGGCGTTGGCGCCCGGCCTCCGCGCCGCCTACTTCCTCCCCGACCGCTCCCAGGTCCGCAACCCGTGGCATCTCCGGGCGCTGGCGGCGGCGATCGAGGGCCGAAGGGGCCGGGTGTTCGCGGGGCGGGGCGTCGAGGGCTTCGCGACCCGAGGCGACCGCGTGACGGGCGTCGCGACGGCCGAGGGTCCGATCGGGGCCGATTTCGTGGTCGTCGCCGCCGGCGCGTGGTCGGGCGGGCTGCTCGCGGGCCTGGGCGTCCGCGCCCCGACGCCGCCGGTGAAGGGGCAGATCGTCCTGCTGCACGGCGGCCGTCCGCTGCTTCGGCGGATCGTCGAGCACGGCAAGCACTACCTCGTCCCTCGCGAGGACGGCCGGGTCCTGATCGGGGCGACCGAGGAGGACGCGGGGTTCGACGTCCTCCCCACCGATGACTCCTATCGCGGCCTCCTCGACGTGGCCTTCGGCCTCTGCCCGATCCTCCGCGAGGCCGAGATCGAGGCGACCTGGGCCGGCCTCCGCCCCGGCAGCCTGGACACCCGGCCTTACATCGGCCCAGCCCCCGGCTTCCGCAACCTGATCGTCGCCGCCGGCCACAAGCGCGCGGGGCTCCAGCTCTCGCCCGCCACCGCCGAGCTGGTCGCCGACCTCGTGCTCGGCCGTCCCCCTCGCATCGACCTCGCCTCGTTCCGCGTCGACCGCGAAGCGGCCCCGCCGGGCGACGACGTCTTCCGCTCCTGAACCGCTACCGTTCGAGGAAGGATTGGACCGCGATCCCGAGCCCCGCCAGGATCGCTCGCAGGCGATCGGCGTTGGCGACGGCCTCCGCTTCGTCGCCGTGCAGGCAGAGCGTCCGCACGCGTCCGCCCGTCGCCAGCGCCCGGACGTTCGCGGCCAGCTCGTCCGGATCGTGCAGGACGGCGCCGGGCTCCCCGCGAGGCGTCAGCGAGCCGTCGCCGCGATAGCGACGGTCGGGGAAGCCTTCGGCGAGGAACTCGACCCCCCCGATCCGAGCGAGCGACTCCAGCGGCGTCCCCGGCAGGCCCAGCAGCGGCAGGCCCAGGGCGAGGGCCGCCGCGACCACGCCCCGGGCCGTTTCCCCCCCGCGCTGGGCCTGGTTGTAAAGGGCCCCATGAGGCTTCAGGAACCGGATCGCCACGCCGACCTCGTCGGCGATCCGCCGAAGCTCGGCGACCTGATCGCGGATCAGCCGCTCGACGTCGGCGGCGCCCAGGTCGCGCTCGCGACGCCCGAACCCCTCGCGGTCGGCGTAACCGGGGTGGGCGCCGACGACGACGCCCCGCGTCCGCGCGGCGGCCAGCGTGCGTCGGATCGTCGCGGGGTCGCCCGCGTGGGCGGCGCAGCCGACGCTCGCGGACGAAACCCGATCCAGCAACGTCTCGTCGTTCGGGAACCCTTCGCCCAGGTCGGCGTTCACGTCGAGGGATTCAAAGGCGTTCATCGGTCCTCGCTGCGAACTCGTCGCGGTCGATCGGCCGGAACCGGATCGCGTCGCCGGCGCGGATCGGGAACCGGCCGGCCTCGGGGTCGGCGATCCGCAGCGGCGTCCGGCCCAGCAGGTGCCAGCCGCCGGGGGAGGCGATCGGGTAGATCCCGGTCTGCCGGCCCGCGATGGCCACCGAGCCGGCGGGCACCGACGACCTCGGGTCGTCCCGGCGGGCGAGGCCGCAGAGCTCCTCGGGGAGATACCCCGCGTAGGGGAAGCCCGGCAGGAAGCCGATCGCGAAGACCCGGAAATCCCGGCCCGCGTGCGCGGCGATCAGCTCCTCACGCGCCAGGCCGAGCCGAGCCGCCGCGTCGCCGAGGTCGGGCCCGTCGTACAGCATCGGAATGACGTGCCGCGCGGGCTCGTCGGCCGGGCCGTCGGCCGGCTCGATCGACCGGAGCGTCCGCTCCAGCGAGTCCAGATCGACGCGGTCGGGGTCGGCGAGCACGGCCGCCGAGCGATAAGCGAGCACGACGTCGACGAGGCCCGGCAGGGAGCGTGCGCGGACGGCCTCGGCCCAGCGCCGGGCGTCGTCCTCGGCGTCGAATCGGGCGAGGAACGCCCGATCGCCCAGCGGCTCCAGGCGGGTGGTCACGATCCGTTCCTCTCCTCCACGGCTCCAAAAATGCAAGGTTGATTCTGGCCGGCCTTCGCGCATCCCATCATACTGCGGGGAGCCGTCCCCGCCCCGGGTCGACCCTGAAAACCGGACGAGGTGCCCCATGCTCTGCGTCGTGTTTCTGGCGGCCTTGCTGATCAACGCCCCGGCGGGGCAGGAGCCGAAGGCGAAGGCGGCCGAGGCCGACGCCCCGGCCGCGCCCGCGCTCGGCGACCGGGTGGTCCTGCGCGACGGCCAGGAGGTCCTGGGACTGGTCACGTCGACCGCCGCCGGGCCGAGGGTCGGCTTCGACATGCTCGTCCGTCGCGAGTGGGCCGAGGCCCACGTCCCCGAGCACGCCGCGCGGTGGGCCCGGAACGCGGCGACGATGACCAAGCCGACCCTCGCCGAGCGCCGCCGCCGGCTGGAAGCCTGGCGGGCCGAACGGGCGAACGCCGTCGGCGGGGCCGACCGGGTCGTCGCCTGGATCGACTCCGAACTGAAGCGGATGGACGACCCCGCGAGCCTCGACGCCCCCTTGCTCGCCGTCCGCATCCCGCGCGACGGCAGCCGGTCGGCCGAGCGCGGGACCGACGCCGGCCGGCGGATGCTCGCCCTGGGCTGGCTCGCCGGCCTGACCGACGTCGAGGACAAGTCGCCCGCCGAGATCCGCGACGCGCTCGAAGGCCGGGGCTTCGATCTGGAGGGAGCCGAGGTCCCCTCGCTCGACCGCCTCCTGCCGATCGTCGCCGAGCCCGAGGCGAAGTGGTACGCCCGACGCGCCGCGACCGAGCTGGCCGTCGAGACCGGCCGCCGGTTCATCCGCTATAACAGCCTGCTCCTCCCCGACCCGACCGACGGCCAGCCCCTCGGCGCGAAGCTCGACCCGTCGATGATCCTCAACGACATCGGCCGGCTTTTGGACCCGAACGCCGGGGCCGTCGACCCGCTCGCCCCCGCCCTGGAGCAGATCGCCGCGCAGGGGGGGACGGGAGCCGTGGTCACGGCCTTGCAGATGGCCCCCGACCTCAGCCGGGTCGCGGTCGAGGTCGCCCTGTGGGTCCGGGGCCCCCGGGGCTGGGGCGTCTACGGATCGCGCAACGCCGTCGTCCGGCCCGAGGACGTGGAGCCCGGCGCCGCCGCCGGGATCGCCCAGGACCCCCAGATCCAGTCGGTCTTCAACATCGCCGAATCCCTCGGCCTCGGTGCCGTGACCGCCGACATGAAGGAGCGGAGCCTCCGCATCGGCGCCGCCACCAGCCGCGCCCTCAGCCTCGCCCGCTCGGCCTTCACCCAGGAGATGAACGCCTTGGCCTTCCCCGTCCTGGAGCCGACGACCACCCCGGAAAAGCCGCCGGCGGCCCCCGGTCCGTAAGACGAAGGTCCTTCCCCCGCCGGGGGGAAGGCCGTTTGTCGCCGGACATTAGAGCCTGCGGCGAGGGCGGCTCAATCAGGATCCGTCGGCGTCGCCTCCTGCTTCGGCGGCTCATCGGGCGAGAACCTCAGCGGTCGCCGGGGATTCCGTCGGTAGTCCAGCTCGTCCAGCAGATCGTCCTTGAGGTCGCCGTGCGTGTCGAACGGCCGCCAGCGCGACTTCGGCATCACGACCTGGTTCCAGGCGATGTCCCCCGCCTGACCGCCGAGGAAGATCAGGGCCAGGACGAGCGTGATCCAGGGCCTCGTCAGCCGGCCGGCCGCCGCCATCCCCTCGGCGAGCAGCAGGTGGTAGGTCGGCGCCAGCGAGAGGATCAGCCGGCCGTGGAACGGATACTGGTGCAGGGCCGAGGCCGCCAGGTGGAAGAGCAGGGGGGCGACCACCACGAACAGGCCCCCTCGCCATCGCCTCCCCAGCGAGGCCGCCCCGACGACGGCCAGGATCGTCGCCAGCACGGCGGTCGCGATGAGGCCGAACGGCGTGAGCACGCTCCCCGGGTTGATGAAGACGTTCGCCAGGGTCTCCATCGTGAACCGGGCGTCGATCCAGGAGCGTGGCGGGATCGGCAGGAAGGCGAAATCCCACCACGTCCAGAGGAAGTCCCCCTTGCTCACGATCGCCTTCGACACGGCGAAACATCCGAGGAAGCTGGCGAACCACCCCGCGCAGATCGCGACCGCCACGGCCGCCGCCCGCCGGCCTCCCGTCGCGTAGCTTCGGGCGATCAGGTGGAACCCCACGCCCGCCAGGACGAACACCACCGGGAACGAGAACCAGGGGACGACGATCCCCCAGGCCGCCAGCGCCGCCAACCTTCGTCGCGAGGGAGGCTCGGGTCCCGGCGGCACGGCCAGCAGCAAGGTCGCCATCGCCCCGACGAGGTCGCACGAGTACTGCTTGATCTCGGCCGAGTAGTAGATCAGGTGATCCGCCATCGCCAGCATCCAGACCGCGATCGGCACGGCGAAGCGATCGAGGTACCGGCGGGCGAGGGGGGCGACCAGGAACATCGACGCCAGCCCGCAGAGCAGGGGGAAGAGTCGGCCCGACGCCTCGACCCGGATCGGCAGTCGCACGAGCGCCCGCTCGATCGCCAGGAACCCCGGCGGCGCGAGCTGGTCCTGCTTGAGGACGTGATGGAAGTCGAAGACCGGCACGCCGACGAGGTTCTTGAGCAGCGCGGTCTCATCCATGTAAAGGTCGCGCAGCGTGGAGTACTCCCAGAGCCGCAGCGCCAGGCCGACGAGGACCCCCAGCCGGACGAGCTTCTCCAGTCGGCCGGGGCCCGGGGGGGCTGGAGGGGGGGGCTCGGTCGGGCTCGTCGGCATAACGCGTTCGGACGGTTCCGTTTCCAACTCGCGCCTCGTCTCATGGCGGCGTCGCGCGGGTAAACTGGACGTTGAAGCGTCCATCCTCGACCGGGTATTGTACTGGACTGCGCCCCGGTCGACGAATCGGGACCGCCTTCGAAAATCTGCAAACGCCGAAACGCAGCCGAAAGGGATCTCCGATGGGACTGTTCACCGGGAAGAAGGGCGTGGTGCTGGGGGTCGCGAACGATTTCAGCATCGCCTGGGCCGTCACCCGCAAGCTCGTCGACGAGGGCGCGGAGGTCGGCTTCACCCACCTCCCCGGCGACAAGATGGAACGTCGCGTGCGGAAGCTCGCCGAGCCGATCGGGGCCAAGCTGATCACCCCCTGCGACGTCCAGAAGGACGAGGACATCGCCCGCGTCTTCGAGGAGGCCGGAAAGGTCTACGGCACGCTCGACTTCGTGCTCCACTCGATCGCCTTCGCCCCGCTCGACGACATCAAGTGCGCCTTCGTCGACGCCAGCCGCGAAGGCTTCAAGACCGCCATGGAGATCAGCGCCTACAGCCTGGCCGCCGTCTCCCGCTATGCGTCCAAGGTCATGCCCGAGGGGGGCTCGATCCTCACCCTCACGTATTACGGCGGCGAGAAGGTCGTCCCCGGCTACAACATGATGGGCGTCTGCAAGGCGGCGCTCGACGCCTCGGTGAAGTACCTGGCGTACGACCTCGGCCCGAAGAACATCCGCGTCAACGCCGTCTCCGCCGGCCCGGTCAAGACGCTGGCCGCCTCGGCCGTCGGCGACTTCGACGACCTCTCCGGCCTCTACGACGCCGTCTCCCCCATGCAGCGCAACATCACCCGCGACGAGGTGGGGGCCTCGGGCATGTTCCTGCTGTCCGACCTGGCCACCGGCATCACCGGCGAGATCCTCCACGTCGACTGCGGCTACAACGTGATGGGCTCCCCCGGTCGCGCCCTCGAAAAGGCCAAGGCCTGACGTGGCCGACGCCGAGACCGGCCGCCCGGGAGGACCGATCCTGGGCGGCATCGGGATCATCCGTCGCGGGGGCCGCTTCCTCATCCGGCAGCGGCCCCCCGGGACGGTCTACGCCGGCTACTGGGAGTTCCCCGGCGGCAAGGTCGAGCCCGGCGAGACCGTTGAGCAGGCCACCGTCCGCGAATGCCGCGAGGAGACCGGTCTGGAAATCGTCGCTAACCGACTACGGGCCGTGATCGAGCACGCCTACCCCCACGGTCTCGTCCGACTCCACTTCTTCGATTGCTCGCCCGTCGACCCCTCCGCCGAACCCGACCCGGAACACGGCTGCCGCTGGGTCTCCGCCTCCGATCTCTCCACCTACCGCTTCCCCGAGGCGAACGAGCCGATCCTCGACCAACTCGTCGCCGAGGATGAGGCCTGAGCCCCCCGGGCGTTCCCGGCCGATTCCTGCGTCGCCAGGTTCCCGGCGGCCTCCAGGCGAGATGAATTCTCGGCTCTGTCGTCCGCAACTCGACAAGTCGTCGCATCCTCAATCTGAGGGACTCTCGGGCAAAACCCTCGTCGTCGTGCGCGTGATGTCTCGTCCGGCCCCATCTCCGCCCCGGGTGCCGGGCCATTTGAAGAGTCGAACGCGGGTGGATCGAATCCAAGGAGGCGTCCGAGCCGCGACGGAATGGGTCGAAGCGCGTCGAACGAACCCAATCTCCAGGCCCGATCGTAGGGTTTAAAAGGTTTGCTGGTAATAGTTTGCGGCCGATGGGTTCGCTTTCGGGCGTCGCGAACGAACCCAATCTGTCGGGGCCGGACGTTTCAGTCAGTGGACGTCAGTTTCGACGCTGGAGGGTCCGCAGGACGCTGACGACGTCCACCTGGGCGAACGCCTCGTCCGGGAGGCCGTCGCGAAACGTCTCCCAGGAAAGCTCGCCCCGTTCGAGGCGGTCGTAGCGAAGGACCAGCTCGACGCCTTGCGGGTCGGTCGCGGCCCATCGTTGCAGGAGGCCGAGGAGGGCTCGCTCATCGGGGCCGCCCGGAGCGACAGTTCCTAGGGCCGGATAGAAATGTCCGAACACCAGTTCGGGCGGTCGGGGGGGATCGTCGAAGTCGAGGGCGAAGGAGACCAGGCAGAAGTCGCGGACTTCGCCCCGGGCGTCGCGGAAGCGGACCCCCTTGCTGCCGCCGTCGTCGAACGACAGGGCCTCGACGATCGTGATCGGCTCGACCACATCGCGCAGATAGGGGCTGGGGGAGAGGGGCAGGGGGCCCCGGCCGAGGCGCATGAAAAACGCCGCGCCCACAAGGAACGCGGCGAGGATGGCTGTGATCAGGAGGGGCCGACGACGGGTCATGGGCGCCGCTCAGATCTTGTCCGGGTTCTCCGCCGGGGCGGGGAAGGCGGTCGGGGCGCGGTCGACGACGTGGTCGATCAGGCCGTAGTCCTTGGCCTCCTCGGGCGACATGAAGCGGTCCCGGTCGGTGTCCTCCTGGAGGCGTTCCAGGCTCTGGCCGGTGTGCTTGCGGTAGATGTCGTTGAGGGCCTTTTTCATGCGGATGAACTCCTCCGCATGGATCAGGATGTCGGACGCGGTCCCTTCCATGCCGGCGAGCGGCTGGTGGATCATGATCCGGCTGTTGGGCAGGGCGTAGCGCTTGCCCTTGGCGCCGGCGGTCATGAGCAGCGAGCCCATGCTGGCGCACTGGCCCATGCAGTAGGTGGCGACGTCGCAGGGGACCCACTGCATCGTGTCGTAGATCGCCATGCCGGCGGTCACGCTGCCGCCGGGGCTGTTGATGTACAGGTGGATGTCGGCCTTGGCGTCCTGGTGGGCGAGGACGAGCATCTGGGCGACCGCCAGGTTGGCGACGTTGTCGTCGATGGCGGTGCCCAGGATGATGATGCGGTCCTGCAGCAGGCGGGAATAGATATCCATCGCCCGCTCTTCGCGACCGCTACGTTCGATGACGATGGGAACCAGTGGCATCGGAGATGAGCCTCTCTATCAGTCGGGATGCGAGCCGGCCTAGCGTTCCGCAGCGGTGTCGGGTCGAGATCGAGGAGATCGTCGTGACGCGCCCCTCGGCTCAGTAGGAGCCGGGGGACGCCGAGGGGGCGGAGCCGGGGCCGGGTCCAGGGCCGGGGCCGCCGGGACCAGGGCCCGCGCCGGGTCCCCCCGCGCCGAGGCCGTCGACCCCCTTCAACCCGGCGATCCGCCCGACGACCTCGTCGACAAGGCCGTACTCCTTGGCCTGGGGGGCCGAGAGGTAGCGGTCGCGTTCGGTGTCCTTGGCGATCCGCTCGATCGGCTGGCCGGTGTGGCGGGCGAGGATCTCGTTGATGACCTGGCGACTCTTGATGATCTCTTCGGCCTGGATCTCGATGTCCGAGATCTGGCCCCCCACCTGGCCGTACGGCTGGTGGATCATGATCTTCGAGTGGGGGAGCGAGAACCGCCGCCCCTTGCTGCCGCCGGCCAGGAGCACCGCGGCACCCGAGGCGGCCAGGCCGATGCAGTAGGTGGCGATCTGGCACTCGATGAACTGCATCGTGTCGTAGATCGCCAGCGTGCTGCTGACGCTGCCGCCGGGGCTGTTGATGTAGAAGCTGATGCCCTGGGTCCGGTTCTCGTACTGGAGGTACAGGAACTTCATGACGGCGTTGTTGGCCACGCCGTCGTCGATCACGCCTTCCAGGAAGACGATCCGGTTCTCCAGGAGGAGGTCGCCGAGGGTCATCTGCCTCTGGCGCGCATAGTCGCGGTAGCGCTGAAGCTTCGGCTCCGCGAGCGGGTGGTCGAAGGGCATGAGACGATCCCTTTCGCTGTCGGCTGCTACGAGGTCGTGGGCGGTCGGAGGGGGATCGGTCGCGCCGTCCCCGTGTTATTGGAGACGGCGGCGGCCGGAAATCAAGGGGGGCCGGGCCTCATTCCGAGGCGTCGGCCGCTCCGGCCTCGCCGGCTTCGGCTTCGGGGGTGGCGGCCTCGTCGAGGGTCTCGACGGCGACCTCGGGCTCGTCGGCGGCGACGTCCTCGTACTCGACGGCCTTGAGGATGTGGTCGAGGGCCCGGCGTTCCAGGATCTGGGTGGCCAGCGCGTCGGCCAGTCCTTCCTTCTCGACCCGGGCGCGGACGCGACGGACGCTCTCGCCGGAGCGTTCGGCCATGGCTTCGACTTCCAGCTCCAGGTCCTCCTCCTCGACCTTGATCGCCTCGGCCTCGGCGACCTTGGCGAGGATGAAGAACTCCTTGAGCGAGCGGAGGGTCATCTCGTGGGCGTTGGCCCGGATCTCGGCCTGGCGGGCCCGGATGTCCTCGGGCGAGAAGCCTTCCTCGCGGAGCTCCATCACCAGGCGGGAGATGGTGCTCTTCTCCTGGCGGGAGACCAGGTCGGCCGGCAGCTCGAACGGGGTGGCGTCGATCAGGGCGTCGAGCACCTGGCGGCGGACCGCCTGGCGCTGCTGGGCCTCGATCCGCCGGGCCAGCGCGTCGCGGACCGCCTCGCGCAGCTCCTCGACGCTTTCGAAGCCGATCGTCTGGAGGAACGAGGCGTCGACCTCGGGGAGGCGGACCTGCTTCAGGTCGTGGACGAGGGCCTTGACCTTGACGGCCTTGCCTCGCAGCGAGGGGTCGGCGACCGAGGTGCCCAGCTCGGCCTGCGCCTCGCGGGTCTCTTCCGGCTTGACGCCGGCGAGGGCCTTGCCGATCTCCGGCACGCGGCCGTCCTGGAACCGCAACTCGGGCTGGAGCCGGAACTGGACCTCCTTGACCTCGTTGATGACGGTGTCGTCGTCGCGGAGGAAGGTGAGGTCGGCCGTCAGGTAGTCGCCGATCTCGGCGCCCCCTTCGAGCTTGGGGACGATCTGGGCGTAGCGCTCCAGGAACCGCTCGTACTGGCCGTCGACGTCCTTCTCGGTCACCGTCCGCACCGGACGCTTGACCTTCAGGCCCTGATAGCTCGGGACGGCGAAATCGGGCCGGACTTCGACTTCCATGTCAAAGGCCATGGGGCCTTCTTCGGGGAGTTCGATGGCGGCCACGTCCAGCTTGGGCTGGGTGATCGGGTTGAGCTCGTAGTCGCGATCGATCTGCTCGAGCGTCTCCATGAGGAGCGACGACTTGACCTGATCGGCGACCTGCTTCTTGAACCGCTTGACGACGAGCGTCTTGGGGGCGCGGCCGGGGCGGAAGCCGGGGACCTGGGCTTCCTTCTGCATAGCGCCGAGCGATTCCTCATACTGGCGATCGATTTCCGCCCGAGGGATCGTAACCGTGATATGCTTCTTGCAGGCCCCGGCGTCTTTGATCTGGACGTCGAGGTCGAGCTTCCGCTTCTCCGGCTCGGCTTGGGTCGCCTCGTCTCCGGAATCCTCGACGGCGGCCGACGTATTGAGCTCGTTCTCTTCGCCAGGTGTCATGAGAGGCGTTTCCTCGGGTCACGTCGGGCTGGGCGGCTTAACTCGCCAACACGCACCCGACGCGCTCGAGCGAAAACGGCCAACCCAGATGGCTATTCAAGAAGAGCGGGAGATGGGATTTGAACCCACGACAACCACGTTGGCAACGTGGTGCTCTACCCCTGAGCTACTCCCGCGAATCGAGGCCGGAAGGCCGCGCCGGTCGACGATGGGGTGGGCCGTGTGAGCCCTTCTCGTCGAGCGGTAGACCTAGTATAGAGACCTCGTCGGGGATTGCAAGCGGTCTGTCCGAAAACCCGGGAAAGTGACCCCGAGCGAGGCTTGGCGGAGGCCGGGCTTTCTATTTGCGTGCCGCCCGGCCAGATTGTACTTTTAAGGGGACGCGGTGCCCCCGGTCGTCTCTTCAGGTCGCGTTCGCGATCCCCAACCCGCGGTTCCGCCAGCAGCCGAGATCGATTCGCGATGAATTACACACTTCAGGTGGTCAAGGGGCGGAGCGACGTCGGCGCCCTCAGGTTGATCGACGGGGTCAACAGCGTGGGGCGTCACGACGACTGCGTGATCCGCATCCGCTCGTCGCAGGTCAGCCGGCGTCATTGCGAGATCTTCGAGGCCGACGACCACCTGATGGTGCGCGACCTGGGGAGTTCCAACGGCACCTACGTCAACGGCAAGAGGGTGCTCGGCCAGCAGCCGCTGAAGCTCGGCGACGTGATCGGCATAGGCGGAGTCTCGCTCCGCGTCGACCCCGCGGGGGGCCCGGGCGCCGGCGCCGTCGAGCCGGGCAGCGACACCGCCGAGCTGGAGGCGGTCGCCGACGCCGTGGAGGTCGACGAGGCCGACGACTTCGAGGTCGGCGTCGAGGTCGAGGAGGAAGACGGCTTCGACCTGAACCTGGACGAATTCCCGGACGCCATCCCCCTCGACGACGAGCCGAAGCCCGAGCCCGCCAAGCCCAAGAAGTCCGCCAAGAAGCCGGCCCAGCCGGCGGCCGCCGCCGAGGCCGAGGAGCCCGTCAAGGAGGACGACGCCGTGGCCCAGTTCCTCATGGACCTCAAGCTCGACGAGGACGACTGAGGCCCCGGCCCCGCCTCGCCCGTCCGTCCCGAGCGACCTCGCGGACCGTCGCCGCAGGGCGACGCCGCCTTCGTCTTTGTTGAACTTTGGCATCGTCCGGTTGCAGCGATTGCATTTCCGGTGTGCATGCTATAAAAAGCCCTAGGACGGGGCCCGCTCCCAGCCCGGAGCGTTGCGATTAGTTGGTTTCGATAACCTCTCGTCGATTTTAATCAGGATGGTACTTCCATGGCTCGGCGAAAAACCCTCCCGGAGTCGTTACGCGCCAAGATGGAGCTGGCCGAGCGTCTCACCCACCTGCGGCTGGAATTGTTCGGCGATCGCGGCGGCCCCGAGATGGCGCGGCGGCTCGGGATCCCCGTGCGCACCTGGTACAACTATGAGGGCGGGGTGACGGTCCCGGCCGAGGTCGTGCTCAAGATCATCGAGCTGACGTCGGTGGAGCCCGCCTGGCTCTTGCACGGCAAGGGCCCCAAGTTCCGCGCCGTCGCGCGGCCGGATCGCGGCGACGGCCAGGCCCAGCCGACGATGATGGTCGGCGCCCTACTGCGGACGGCGTTGCAGCTCCTGGAAGGTGACGCGTCGCCGGAGCTGGGCACCGCGACCGCGCGGTTCCTGGAGTCGGAGCGTTCCTTGGCCCCCGCCGACCCGTCGCCCAAGTCCGCGGCCCCGCCGGCGGCCCGGGGCGAGCACGACGCACTCCGCGCCGATCGGGGCCGGGGCGAGCGCGAGTGGCTCGCGGCTCGCCGCGAGGGCCGCTGCCTGCCGGTGGCCGACGACGCGATGGCGCCGGTGCTCGTCCGGGGGGCGTCGGTGGCCTACGCGGGGGCCGAGGAGCCGCCCACCGCCCTCGACGGCCGGATGGTCGTGGCCTGGGTGGACGGGACCCCGATCGTCCGCTGGTTCCAGGACCAGGGCGACCACGGCCTGCTCCGCGCCGAGGACGTCAAGAAGCGCCCCGTCCGCATCCCCCTGGGGCTCCAAGGCGAGCCCGAGGCCGCCCGGCTCCGTCGCGTCCTCTGGATCGAGGCCGCCCGCTGATACGCGCCCGACGTCGGTCGTCGGTTCACCAGCTCAGATACTCGTGATGGCAGGGCAGGATCAGGATCTTGCCGTCGCCGATCCTCCCCGTTCGGGCCTGGCCGACGATGGCCCGGACCGCCGCCGCGACGTGCGGTTCCTCGACGAACACGGTCAGCTCGACCTTGGGGAGGAACGACGTGTTGTACTCGCTCCCCAGATACTGATTCAGCCGGTTCTTCTGGCGGCCGTAGCCCATCGCTTCGCGCACGGCCCCGCCGAGGATCTCGACCGACTCCAGCGCGGCCAGCACGGCCTGCGCCCGGAACGGCTTGACCAGGGCGATGATCTGGACCGGCCGGCCCTGCTTCACGGGCTCGTCGGGGGGGGCGGGCAGGGGCGTCGGGTCGTCGGTCTCGGCCATGGGTCCGCCTCGTCGTCAAACCCGGCCGCCGGCTGGCGTCGGTCCTCCCGGGGGGCTATGATCGAGACTACCATGAACGAGACCACTCGGGAACGCGCCGGCCCCCCCGCTCGGAAGGGAAAGGGCCTCGGGACGCGCCGGGGGGCGTCGGCGGGTCAGGCGAGAGGGGCCAATCCTTTGATGAAACGCGCAGGGGCGATGCTGGCCGGCTTCGGGCTGCTCATGGCGGTCGGTTGCGGGATGAAGAACTACGACTACCGCATCGAGCAGACGCTCGACCGGATCAAGTACGAGCGGCGGCTCGACGAGAACCTCAACCCCCCGGTGGGCAAGGGGAAGCTTGAGGAGCTGGGGATCTACATCCGCCCGCCGAAGAACCTCACCGGGCCCACTCAGACCTTCCAGTTCGCCGCGTTGGAGCCCGGTCGGTTCGACCTGGAGAACACCTTCCTGGAGCCCGAGCGACAGAGCCTGCACGTCCTCGCCCTCGTCGAGCGGCCCAAGGCGGCGGCCAAGAAGGGCGCGCCGCCGCAGCCCGAGGCGGCCACCCCCCGCCTCGACCCGAATCAATTCAATCAAGAGGTCGTCGAACTGGTCCGCAACGCCACCGGCGCCGAGGTGGATCTCAGCCAGTTCAAGCAGGAGTCCAAGCAGGTCAAGGGGAAGCGGCAGGACAACTCGTTCCTGGCGAAGACCGTCGCCATGGAGGCCAAGGAGTTGCAGGTCTACCTGTACGGCTCGAAGGCCTCGCCCTACAAAGTGGCGCTGATCTTCGAATACCCGACCTCCGAGAAGAACGCCGTAGCCCCCAAGATCGGCCTCTGCCTGGAAACCTTCGCCGTGGGCGACATCGCCCGGCAGGCGTTCAGCGGCGGCGACGGCGAGGAATCGGCCGAGGGCGGCGAGGCCGCCGGCGAGCCCGGCCCCCCCATCTGATCGCGTCCGAGAGCTTCGCTATCCCTCGGATCTATCAAGCCGGTCGCAGCCGATCTCCTCGGCCCGGCCGGCTTTATGCTTCGGTGCACGCCCGATCCCAATCCCGGGAGGTCCCGCAGCTTTCCGCCGAAGGGGACGTGAGGAAGAGCGATCGACGAGGCCGAGCGCCGCGACCCTCGCGAGGCGGCCGGCCGTCCGAGGGGACCCCGATCGCGGTCGTTCGAGGTCGGAAGGCGTGGAGGGGGCCCGGCTTCGCGACGAAAGGCGGGGTAGGCGTCGCTCGGCTCGAACGGCGGGCGTGGCGGCTCTCAGGCCAGCCCGCCGAATGCGGTGCGGGCTTGTCACGGCCGTCCGGATTCGTCCGCGTCCGAGGTCCGGCAAGGTGCCGGCCGCTTCGGAAACGCCAGGAACATCGCCTGGTGGGGACGTGGGTGGGCCCCAGCCCGCTGGCCCCGATCTCTCGCCCTGCCGACGGGTCCGACCGTCTCAGGAGGCCGAAATGTCAGGAGGCCGAAATGACGAACTGCTGGAGGCGATTCGCGTCGACGGCCTCATCCGGGCCGTCCTCAAGAAGTTCGCCCCGGAGGATCCGTACGTCCTGAGGGGCCTCGATCCCGATACGGACCTGATTGCCCTCGACGCGGACCACGGTGATCCGGATGTCCGAACCGATCATCACCGACTGCATCGCTTTGCGGCTGAGCACCAGCATCTTGACCTCCTTGTCGTGGACCAATCGCCCTGAAGTCGGACTTGGCTCGCGTCCCGTTTGCATCAGCTCCGTCACCCGATACGACGAAGTTCGGCCCTGGGAGACGACACCATTTTTACAAACCGGCGGATTTCCGCGCCGGTCATGCCGATCTCTACGAGACACCGCCCGACTTGGTTCGCGATGACCGCCGCGCGAAGTCCGGTTCTCATGGAGCGGCGGAGAGGCCGGAACCCGTCACCATCTCGCTCCCGGGGGACGTCGCCATGGATCGGAAAAGCCGCTTGCTCAGCGAGTTCAGGGCGATCATCTGGCCGCGTCCCGCCCGCCTGACGCGTGTCGCCCTCGCGGTCATGCTGGTGACGCCCGCCGTCCTCCGCGCCGACCTGATCTACTTCCGGAACGGCGGCCGCATCCAGGCCCCGGCCGTCTCGGAAGGCTCCGGCGTCGCGATCGAACTCGCCGACGTGAGTTACGTCTTCCAGGCCGAGGATCTGGAGAAACGCGTCCCCGGCTTCATCCCGGCCGAGGAGTGGGACGCCCGTCGCAAGCTCGTCCACGGGAAGCCTCCCGCCGATCGGTTCGCCGAGGCCTGGTGGGCCCTGGAGAACGGGCTGGTGGGCGAGGCCGTCGAGGAACTGGAGCGAATCCATGA
Source organism: Paludisphaera soli (assembly GCF_011064595.1). Lineage (GTDB taxonomy): Bacteria > Planctomycetota > Planctomycetia > Isosphaerales > Isosphaeraceae > Paludisphaera > Paludisphaera soli. The sequence continues at coordinate 353,612 of NZ_JAALJI010000004.1, forward strand.
GGTCGATCCGGGCCACCAGCCGACCCGTCGCATGGTCGAGGTCCTGGAGGCACTCAAAGCCCCCTGCGACGACCCCGATTTCGTGGACTTCCAGAAGGCGCTCGGCGTGGCGACGCGAGTCGAGCGCGGGCCGCATGTGCTGCTTCTCCACCAGCATCCCGAGGCCGAGGCGGCCGGGCGAGTCGCCTTCCTGGAGCGGGTGACGACCGGCTATCACCTGCTGTTCGCCGGCTCGGGGGTCTCGATCCGGACGCCCCGGCGTCGTCTGGTCTTCGCCTGGTTCTCGAACCGCGCCGATTACCAAGCTTTCCTGAAGGCCCAGGACGCCGCCGCGTTCGCTTCCACGCGAGGTTACTACCATCCGACCTGGAACGCCGTGGTCGCGTACGACGCCCGCGGCGGCGATCTCCAGCGCCAGGATCGGTCCGACCTCGCCCGCCGCCGCGACGAGCTGCAAGCGTTCCGGACGACCCTGGATCGGCTTCCCGCGAACGGCCGATTCCGCGTGGGCCTCGCGGGCGAGCGCCCTCGAGTGCTCGGGAAGGCCGAAGGCCGGGCCCTGGTCGATCGGCTCGACCGCGACGTGCGCCGGTCGGAGCTGCTGCTGGAAGCCGAACGCCTGGCCTACGACGACGGCATGGCCGCCCACGAGATGATCCATCTGCTCGCCGCCGACAGCGGCCTCCGGCCCCGCCACGACTCCTTCCCGGTCTGGCTGCAAGAGGGCCTGGCGATGCAGTTCGAGGTCGTCCGCGGCGGAACCTGGGCCGGCATCGGACGCCCGCACGACATAAGGCTGGGCGACTGGCGGAGGATGCAGCCCCCGCCCCCCCTCGATCCGCTGATCCGCGACCGGGGCTTCGGCCAGGGTTACCGTCGCGACCCCTACGCCCAGGCCTGGGCCCTGGTCTACTTCCTGAGAGCCCGTCATGGTGAGTCGTTCGTCAGGTTTCTCGACCTGCTGCGCGCCCCGATGGATCCTTCCGACGCCCCGCCGAGCCATTCCGAACTTTTCATCCGGGCCTTCGGCGACGACCTCGTCGGCCTGGAACGCGAATGGCACGCGTTCCTCGACGAGACGCGATCCCCCCTCGAAGCCCACGCCCCGCACCCCCCGACGGCTTCGGAATTGAAGTCTCGCGAGTGATGCGGTTGACAGACGCCGTGCGTACGGTATTATGCTTCTCACGCGACACGCAGATAACGGGGCGTAGCTCAGCTTGGCTAGAGCGCACGGTTCGGGTCCGTGAGGCCGGAGGTTCAAATCCTCTCGCCCCGATTGATCTTTCCTGACAAGTCTCCATTCGGGGTGTCAGGGTTCAAATCCGACGACATGGCGGCGACGCTCGGCAGCTGGCCGGCCGTCGCCGCCTTCGCGTTAAGGGCTCGGCGGCCGGTCGGGCCCTCGTAGAGACGAACCGGCGGGGATGTCGCGCCGAACGTCACCACCCCGCCCGCCACGCGGTTGATCGTCCGCTTCTTCGGCCGCACTTCCCGAAACTTCAGGAACAGCCGGGCGTTCAGCCGCCGAAACAGCTCGCCGACCGCGCCCAGGTGCTCCGGGTCGGCGGCCAGCCCCTCCAATTCGTCGAGGGTTCTCAACGCCGCCCCCACCTCGGTGTCGACGTCCGTCGCAGGGCCGGCGGCCCGCTCGGCCTCGCGCAATTCGCCCTCCAACGCCTGCTCCTCCCGCCGCAGCTGCTCGAAGACGTTCGAGACCGCCCGGTACTGGGCCTCGTCCTCGGCCAACGCCAGGTTCCGCGCCGCCCGCTCCTTCCGGCCGAGGACCTCGACGAGCGCCGACCGCTTCGCCTCGACCCCCCGGCCGTCGGAGGTGTCGCCCAGATCGCGTACGGCGATCGCCCGGACCTTCTCCTCCAGCTTCGACCGGAACGACGGCTTCAGGACGCGTTGCCGGATGCAGCCGAGCAGGAACCGCGTCGCGGCCGGGCCGGCGACGAGGTTGTGCCGGCACTCGGCCCCGTGGCTCTGCTGGTACAGCCCGCAGAGGTAGCGGAAGCTGCCGTTGTACGGCTGGCGGTACAGCGGCCAGCCGCAGCCCATGTCGAAGACGCGGCCGCCCAGTGGGTTGCGGTCCGGGTCCCACGACCGCGGCTTGCCCCTCTGGGTGCCGGCCCGCTCGTCCAGCGTCCGCAGCAGTCGCGCATGGCGTTCGGGGTCGACCAGGGGATCGAATCGCGCCGGTGCCTCCAGACGGGCCGAATCCGGGTTGGCGACGACCTTGGGCTTGCCGTCGGGCCTCAGGTCGGCGTCGACCAGCACGCGGGGCCCTTCGGCCGAGTATCTGAGCTGGTCGCCCATCGAGCGGCGGCCGTAGGAGACGACCGCCCGCAGCAGCGGGTTGCGGGCGATGTTCGTGATCGTGGGCTGGCTCCAGGCCCCGCTGGTCGCGTGCCGGACCCCCAGGTCGGTCCGCATCCGGCCGGCGTCCGGCGTCGGGACGCCCTCGGCGGTCAGCCTCGCGGCCACCCGCGAGGCGGGCGTCGTCTCCAGCATGGCGAGTATTCGGCGTACGACGGCCAGCTCGCGCTCCGGCCCCGGCAGCCAGACGACGTGGTGGCCGGCCATCCTCACGTGCTCGCCCTCGACCAGCTCCCGCACCGGCTCGCCGTCGTCCTTCGCCAGCCAGCGGCGGAATCCATAGGGTGCCCGACCGCCGACGGAGAACCCGGCCTTGGCCAGGGCCGTCTGCGCGTAGACCATCTTCTGGGCCAGCTCGCGGCGGAACTCGCCGGCGTAGTTGTAGTCGAGCATGGCGACGATCAGCTCGCCGACGTCGCGGCGGCGGCCGCGCTCCAGGGGCGCACAGACGCGGTCGTCGAAGACGAGAGTCAGGCCCCCCTCGCGCAGGAGGTTCTCCAGCTTCAGGGCGTCGATCGGGTCGTCCGGTCGTGCGAAGCGGTCTCGGCGGGGGATCAGCACGTGGGAGACGCCGGGGTCGGCCAGGGCGGTCCGCATCAGCGCGTCGAGGCCGGCCCGCGAGAGCTTGTTGCCGGTGACGCCGTAGTCGAGGAACAGGTCGCCGTCTCGGGCGCGTCCCGAGCGGATCATCGCCTCGATCCGCTCGGGCGTGCCGTCGAAGGCGACGCCGAGCCGGGCGGCCGTCCTCCGCCCCCAGAGGACGTATTCGCCCGGGGTGGTCTCGTGCTTGCCGCCGGAGTCGCGGGTGTAGAACAGGGCGCGGCCGGCGGCGGGTCGCTTACTCATCGGGGCTCTCCGTCAGGCCGTCCGGGCGGCCACGCCCGGAACGTCGGCTCGCCCAGAGCAACTGAGCGAGGGCTTCCAGCATAACGTCGTCGTCCGGGTCGTCGAGGACGACGTCGGCGCCCAGTTCGCTGCGCCCCCTCCAGGCGAACCGCTCGGCGAACAGGGCGACGACCCGTCGGGACAGCTCGTCGATGCTGCGAGCCTCGGCGGCCCCCAAGGACTCGAGCGCCTCGGTCAGGGCCCTCTCCGCCGAGGGCAGGCCGGCCTGGAGGTGGACGTCCAGGCCGCTGCGCTCCCACTGCCAGAGCCGCAGCGCGGCCCCCAGCGCGAGCAGCGACGCCGCCGGCAGGCGGACTGGTCTCGCAGGGGCGGGCGCGATCCCGATCGCACGCAGGAACGCGGCGACGCGATCAGCGTCCCGACCGGCCTCGGCGGCCGTCGCGTCCCGCAGATCGGCGGGCGCGGACGCCTCGACTGCATTGCGGCCGGGAGGTCCCGCAGCTTCGTCCTCGGGGCGGTTCGGCGGCATTCCAAAGTTCCTCGCGTTGTCGATGTTCGTCCTCGCGTCGAACGGTCGACGCGACGCCTGGCTTTGGCCCTTCGGATCGCCGACCTTAGACGTCGTAGGCGGCGACCACGTCGTCGTCGAGCGTGGCAATTCGGCGGTCGAGGTCGTCCTCCGGCGAGACGTAGGCGACGACGCGCCGAACAGTGCAACGGGGCAATCTCACGCCGGCGTTCTTTCGACGCCCGGGGAGTTTCTCGGCGTCGGCCGCCGCGATCGACGCGAGGACGTAGCCGGCCGGATCGAAGCGGTCGAATTGCGTATCCATGGCGGGATTCCTCGGGTTGCCTGGCGATTATCGTTAATCGACGTCGACGATCAGGCGTTGACGCTCTGGACCGCCTTGGGGAGGTTCTCTCGGCGGCGGCGACGCTGCACCACGGCCGGAGGCGGCGGGGACGACGGGGTCGGCGAGGGCGCGGACTTCGGGGCGGCCGGAGTGATCGGGGGGTAGACGCCGGCGTCGTCGACCGTTGCGAGTTCTTCGGCGACCGGTCGTTCCAGGACCACGGCGACCGCGGCCTCGGAGCGGTCGAGTTCCTGGGCGACCAGGGCGGCGCTCGCGCCCACGTGGCGGCCCTCGACGAATTCCAGGGCGGCCTGGCGGACTTCGAGGGAGATCGCGGCGCGGCCCGGCGAGTGGACCGGGGCGACGTGGGGCGAGGTCGACTGGTGGGCTGGGAGGACGGCGACGGGGGCCGTCTACGGGACGCCGACGCGGGAGGAGTGGAAGAATGCGAGGAAGTCCGGCAGGCCCCGCCGGATCGTCCTGCTGCCGGGGGTCCTCCGACCTCTCCGTCGCCTTCACGACCGGCTCCGCCCCGGGCACGGCGAGCGGATCTTCCGGTCGGCGCGGGGGGAAACGTGGGACCCCTCGCTGCTGGCACAGGCGACGGCGCACGCTCGAAGGACGGCGGCCGCGGCCGGGTTCGGCCTGGGCGCGCTCGACGGCGAGGGCGAGGGGCGGGCCGGGGGCAACGTGTGGAGGCACGTCGCGGCGTCCCGTCTGGTGACGTCCGGCGTCGACCTGCCGACCGTCGGCGAGCTGCCGGGGACCTCCCCGGCGATGATCGCGAGGACCTACGGGCACCTCTGCGACGACCACGTCGTCGCCGCGGCGGCGGCCCTCGGGTCGGCGGGGCCGGTCACCACCGGCCGCGGCGGTTCGGGAACGCGGGGCGGCCTCGACGGCCCGCCGCTCCCGCGACTCCTCCCAGGCCTCGACCGCCTCGACCCGGAACCGGACCGTCGGCCAGGAGACGTAATTGCCGGGCGGCTTGAGGTCGATCCGGGGCACGCCGCAGCCCAGCACGGTCGCGCGGACCCGCCGCTCGTCCACGCCCCGGCGCTCGGCCAGGTCGCGGATCGCCAAGAGCCGGGCTTTCGCGGCCGAGCCTCCCCCGGCGTCGCGTCCGACGGTCGTCATCGTCCCCTCCCGCCGTCGATCGGGCCGTACTCCGCCAGCCAGGCCTCGACCGCGGCCTCCGGGGTCGTCGCGACGGTCGCGACCGTCACGACGGCGGTCTCTCGGGTCGGCAGGAATTCGATCAGCTCCGCGTAGGCCTCCGGGCCGAGGGCCTCGGCGACCGTCGCGGCGGTCACGAGGGGTCCGACCCGGTCCTTGACGACCAGGCGGTATCCGCCCGGCTCGACGGCCTCGCCGGCGGCCAGGATGGCGGCCCGCGTCGCCCTGGCCCGTTTCTCGGCCGCGGCGACGGCGGCGCGGTTGGCCTTGTGGCGTCTGAGCAGTTCTTGGTCGATCACGATGGCTCCTCCTGCGAATCGGGGCGTCGTAGGGCCCGAGGGCCGATGGGGATCGGGACGGGTCTCGGGGACGACGTCAGGCCGGCTTCTTCGGCCGGCGGGGGCGGGCCGGCGTCGGCCCGACCCGGAGGCGGGAGGACGACCGGTCGGGCGGCTTCGCGAGGATCGCGTCGGCGGCGGCCTCGAAACCGCCCAGGCGATCGGACACGGGGGAAGCCGCGTCTTCCGGATC